>NZ_JABASQ010000010.1 GCF_016107535.1 Psychrobacter cibarius
AGGCATTGCTGCCTGACTAAAGTAAACCAGCCTCCGATAAAGTCGGGGCGGTTCAATAAAAGCAACGACAATATTATCTTATTTCTCAGCCGATTAGTGCTTCAAGGTGGAATGGCTAAATGTGTCGATGCATTGATACCTATAATTATCGATAATAATAAAGATAAGTATACGAGAACCATGTCAGCCAAAGCGGTTATGTCTTGCGGAAGTCGAGAACAGAAGAATGCTGTATGGCAAGGTGTCAATAATTCTGATAAAGAGATTCCAAGATGGTTGCTATCAGAGTTAGTTGTTGATGCTGAACCAAATACCGCAACTATTGATTTTATTATTGATGGAATTGCTAAGTTAGCCGAACCGAATGATTTTATGCCAACAGGTTTGACTAGATCTATGTCTAGATTTATTGATCATGCAGATGGTGAAGTTGTTTATTATCTATTAAATAAGTTATATCACTACTTGAATGTAAATGATTTTTTTCAAAAAGAAGAGTGTGAGGTGTCAAAAAAAGATGCTTGGCTGATGAGCGTGTCATTGAAGTGTATAGAAAGATTGGTTTTGACAAGGAATAGATACGCTTTATCAGAGGTATCGTTTTCAATGTTGATTAAGGCAGTCTTATTAGAGTTTCATCAGGGAATATATGTCGATACGTGTAAGAATAATCTGCACAGTATATTACCTCAATGGGTTGAAATGAATGATGCTTTGTACTGGCATAGCGTAGAAGACGCAAGAAAAAAATTTGGTAGGAACGATAAGTCATTTAATCATGACTTACATCTATTCTATAGGCAAAATTACTGGAGGTTTGAAACGTCTGACTTTTCAAGAATGTTAGCGTATATCGGGTCACGAACTCTAGATAATGATAAGCTAGTCGCACTTGGTAATGCTTATCGAATATATCATCAGAGCGACTGTCCCATTAATATGTTGGAAGATTTGCGTAAAGCTGTATCAGGAAATAGTGTACTTGAGGATAAATTAGAAAGATTACTGAATCCTGAAAGTAGTGAAACAATGAAAAAGTATGAAGAAGAATTAAAGATAAGTCGTGAAAAGTTTAAGAAAATACAAGAAGATCGAGAAAAAAATGACAAAGAATGGATAACACATTTAAGCAATAATCCATCGGAGATTAGTAGCCCTCCAGAAGGGAAAAACAATATTACAGATCATCATTTATGGCTATTAAGAGAGCTAGAAAAAGATAGCCCGAATATTACTCGTCAGCATTATAGTGACTGGAGAAGTCTTACTCCCAAGTTTGGTAAAGAGGTTGCTCTAGCATACAAAGACTTTTGTATGAATTATTGGCGAAGTCATAGACCCCCATTAAAATCAGAACAGAATTTTGATAATTCAATTCCTGCCGCTTTATTAATTGCTTTATCTGGTCTAGAAATTGAAGCCAATGAAATCAGTGGTTTCCCCAACTATTTAGACACTAACGACCTTAATACAGCATTGCGTTACATTACTTGGGATATTAACGGTTTTCCCAGTTGGTTTGAAAGAGTGCATAGAGCGTTTCCAAAAGCCACAGAAGATGCTATATGGAAAGAGCTACTTTGGGAGTTAAAAACCTGTAGTTCTGAGGGTTCTTTGAGTCATATTTTGCAGGACTTGATTCGTCATGCTCCTTGGCTTCATGAATTGATGGCTGGCAGAGTATTAAAATATTTGATGAGTCGTACCAGTCCACTTATTATTCGTAAAGAATACTGTGTAAAGATATTGATTGAGGGCGGTGTTGAATCTGGAAAGCTAGCCATACTAGCTGATAAATATATAGCACTTAATGCGGATAACTATAAAGAAGTGGCTTGGTGGTTTGCACTATTGGTTGATAATGATGCAAATAGTGGTATCTCAAGGCTGAAGAGCTGGCTACTACTGCTGAACGAAGAAGATGCTCAGCAAGTTGCTGCGATATTTATCACAGCATTATTAGGTGGAACTTATACTCAGAAAACAGTGTATTACGCAGGAAAATTTAAGACAGCCCCTCATTTGAAAACTCTTTATATGCTGATGCATAAATATATTAAGCCAAGCGATGATATACAGAGAGCTGGCAAAGGCGTATATTCGCCGACCATTCGTGATGATGCTCAAGATGCTAGAGATAAATTATTACACTATTTGGTAGAGATACCAAGCAAAGCGAATTATTATGCTTTAAAGCAAATTTCTGAAGAATATAAAGATGGATCTCAAAAGCTGTTAGTTCAAAGACGAGCTTACGAAATGGCGGAGAGATATGGAAACTTAATACCGTGGTCTGCCGAGCAGTTTAAAGAATTTCATAAATCCAAAGTATTACCTCCTCGAACACATAGACAGCTTTTCGAGTTGGCTGTACAACAGTTAAATGCGCTTAAAGGTTGGATAGAGAATGGTAATGACAGTCCGTGGCGAACTTGGCAAAAAGCGGCAGAAGAGAATGAAGTCAGAACCCTCATAGCGGGCTACCTAAATCAGAACAGTAAGAATCACTATACCATTGCTGAAGAGCCTGAATTGGCTAATGACCAGCGAATGGATATCAGGCTTGCTAATCCAAATGTCCAATCCCCAGTGCCTATTGAGTTAAAGTTACTTGATAAAAACTGGAGCGGTAGAAAGTTATGTGAGCGACTAAGAAACCAGCTGGCTGGCGACTATTTAAGAGAAGAATCAGCAGGATGCGGTATATTTCTTTTGATTTCCTTAAATACTGAAAAAAACTGGATGGTTGAAGGTAAAAAAGTCAGTATTGAAGGTCTAGCACCAGCCCTAAAGGAATATTGGAAAGATATTTCCCATGGATATACCGGTGTCGAAGAAATAGAGGTGATAGTTATTAATATGAATAAACGAGCACTGGTTTCTAATACGTAAGCGGTCAGATATCAAACCGTGATTTTTGCATTCTTCAATATGCTAAATAATTAACTAGAGCTTTTAAAGTATAAAAAAAGCCGAGATAAACTCGGCTTTTTTATTGGTGCTTAGTTTGCTTTATGATTAATCATTCTCTAAGAACGAACGCAGATGCTCAGAGCGTGACGGATGACGCAATTTACGCAGTGCTTTTGCCTCAATCTGACGAATACGCTCACGTGTTACGTCAAACTGCTTACCCACTTCTTCCAAGGTATGGTCGGTTGGCATGTCGATACCGAAGCGCATTTTTAGCACGCGTGCTTCACGCTCAGTCAGATTGCCCAATACATCACGAGTCGCTTCACGCAGACCAGCTGCGGTCGCATCATCAACAGGGCTTGAGATCGTACCATCTTCGATGAAATCACCTAGATGCGAGTCTTCATCATCACCGATTGGTGTCTCCATAGAGATAGGTTCTTTGGCGATTTTCAGTACTTTACGGACTTTAACTTCGTCCATCTCTAAGCGTTCACCTAACTCCTCAGGCGTTGGCTCGCGTCCCATTTCTTGTAGCAATTGACGTGAGACACGGTTTATTTTATTAATCGTCTCAATCATATGCACAGGGATACGGATGGTACGTGCTTGGTCAGCGATAGAGCGGGTAATTGCCTGACGAATCCACCATGTCGCATAGGTCGAGAACTTATAACCACGGCGGTATTCAAATTTATCGACGGCTTTCATCAGACCGATGTTACCTTCTTGGATTAAATCCAAGAATTGTAGACCGCGGTTGGTATATTTCTTCGCGATAGAAATAACCAGACGCAGGTTAGCTTCGACCATTTCTTTTTTGGCGCGGCGAGCTTTTGCTTCACCGACTGCCATACGGCGCGCGACATCTTTCATATCGTGGATTTTCATGTCGAGCTGTTGCTCGTAGTCACGAATGCGACGTTGCAATAAAATAACATCATCAGTGACTTTTTCTAGCGTACCAGCAAACGCAGGCTTACCTTTGATGCGCTCAATCAACCAATCAACGTTGGTTTCGTTGCTAGGGAAAGTCTTACGGAACTCTTCACGTGGCATACGTCCACGGCGAATGACCAAACGCATGATTTGACGTTCTTGCTTACGCACATCATCATAGACATCATGCATGATAGCCATGACTTGGTCTGACAAGCGATTGTTCAACTTTAGCATCATAAAGCGTTCGGCAAGTAAGGCATAAGCAGTATCTGCTTCTGTGCTACCACGGCCATAATCTAGCAAGGCTTGCTTGGCTTTAATAAATAAGTGTTCGATTTCTTCTAGACGCAGACGTACTTCTTCAGGATCGATACCGCTGGTTTCTTCTTCAGCTTCCTCTTCAACGTCGTCTTCATCCTCGTCCTCATCATCAAGCGCCGCTGCTTTGGCTTTTGCTTTGATCACAGGCGGATTTTCTTTCTCTTCTTTTATGCGTTCACGTTCTTCTTTTGCTGCCTCTTTTGCTTCTTGGGCAGCGATTTTGTCTGCTTCGGTCTCAGGATCTAAAAAGCCAGTAATGACGTCAGAAAGCTTTTTTTCGCCATCTTGTACTTTTTGATACTCATCAAGGACGAACTGTACGGTGCCCGGCCAGTAAGACATCGCATGCTGTACGTCACGAATGCCTTCTTCGATACGCTTGGCAATGGCGATCTCACCTTCACGGGTCAATAGATCAACCGTACCCATTTCACGCATATACATACGCACAGGGTCAGTGGTGCGACCCGGCTCAGTCTCAACAGAGGCCAATACCGCCGCTGCCTCATCCGCTGCCATGTCATCATCGCTTGAATCGTCGTTCATCAAGATGTCATCGGCATCAGGCGCAGATTCAAAGATTTTGATACCAACGTCGGTCAGCATTTGCACAATATCTTCGATCTGATCGCTTTCGGTAATAGAGTCGGGCAGTTGGTCATTCACCTCAGCATAGGTGAGATACCCTTGCTCTTTACCCATTTGGATTAAGGTGGCCAGTTGAGATGTGGACTTAGAAACTGACTTATCGTTCATAAATACTCGCTTACTTGCATCGGACATTTTTATATTGTGACGCGCTATCGGTCGCTCAGTGCGTTGATATAATCAATCGATTCATCAAAATATGGCGTAGAGGTTGTCAATAATATCAAAAATGAGTTGATATGAATAAAGGCTCAAAATACTACAATTACAATGCTAAAAAACTGCTAGAAATTAGTAACGCTAAAAACTCTTCAAGATAACATTATCTAAATAATATATAAAAATAACGGTACCTAAAAACGGATACTTCAAAATAATATCTAAAATTTGTGCTTAATGAGGCGGATTTATCGTCATCTATTAAATCGGGCTATAAATAGTTAGCGACACAGTTTAACACACACCAGCGTAATCAAGCACGAGGTAGTGATATCTACCGACCATTTTTTACCGATTATTTTATATCAGCCAAATGATTAAATGGCAATACATGCTATTGGGCATAATCATTAGTAGTGGGGGCAGCCGCTATACTTTTAAAGGGTTAGAGATTTTTTAGCAAAAATAATGGCAAACGTTAAGATTTCACCGTCGCCATCTGCGCTGACTGCTCAGCTTGCTGCGCGCGTAGCCAATCATTTAATAATTGCGACTGCTTACGGACAATCGCCAGCTTGATATGATCAGGATTTTTGATAAGCTCTTGCGTCTTTTTTTGCAGATGTAACTTGAGCAACTGCATCACCAAGTTTTCGATCAACTCATCCAAGCTCAAAATATTTCTGCCAATTAATGTCTTATAAAATCCGCCCCAGCTACGGCTAAGTGTGTCTTGGGTGATTGGTTTGACATTAGACAATATAAAGTGTGCGGCGGCGTTGGCATCTTTGGGTAAATGATTCAGGCAGCGTTTGATGGTGCTAACGATATCCAGCAGGTCGGTATCTTGCAGATCTTCCCAAGCAAGCGGACGCAAGATGTCAGGCGCGGCTTTTTGCTTGATGTGTGCTGGCAGCTGTAAATCATTAATACCTGCCTGCTGCCAAATGGCTTCGATAGGGTCTTCAATTAAGGCACGTGGCTGAAACAAAAAACAAAGTTGCAATTGCTGACTGATGGTCATGTCACCATCAAAATCTAGCAGCGCATCTTTGGCTTCGATATTTTGGCTACGTTTACCACCCAGCTTCTGATAGACGTCATTGTTCAGCAAATAGCGAAAGCTACTGCCTTTAGGTAATGCAGTGGTCAAGGCACGTACTTGCGACATGAGCTTGGCTTTGCCTTCTGCCAAGGTTAAATCGTAACGCTCGCTTAAATAGGCAAAAATATACTGTGACAATGGCATGGCATTCGCGATTTGCTCACGCATGGCATCGCCGCCCTGACTCTTAATAAACGTATCAGGATCATGATTATTTGGTAGGGTCAAAAACCGCAGTTCTTTATCATCGGCCAGTACTGGCAAAGCCACTTCAAGGGTACGCCAAGCCGCTTTTTGTCCTGCGCTATCGCCATCAAAGCTTAAAATTAGCGTTGGATTGAGTGTCAATAGCCGCGAGATTTGGCTTTCATTGATCGCCGTACCCATCGAAGCGATAGCACCATAAATACCCGCTTGATAGAGGGCAATCACATCCATATAGCCTTCGACCACTAGCCAGCTGTCGGCACGTTGTTGGCGTGATTCGTAATAGCCATACAGCACATGCTGTTTATGAAAAACGGGCGAGTCAGATGAGTTGATATATTTAGGTTTGACTTCATCATCGAGCGCCCGCCCACCAAAACCAATGGTGCGTCCTTGATTGTCTCGAATCGGGAAAATGACCCGATCACGGAGTAGATCATAATCGCGCCCTGACTCTGATTGGCGCACCAAACCAAGCGCCTTTAAGCCTTCAATATCTTGTGGAAACTGATGCTCAAGATGCTGCCACCCAAAGGGCGCATAGCCTAAGCCAAAGGTCTCAAAGATGTCTTCTGTAATACCACGCGATAAAAAATAGTGCTTAGCATGCGGATGAATGGTGAGATTATGCTGATAAAACTGCTGGATTTGCTCTAACAGCTCATACAGATTACCGTCTTTATCGGAAACGCTATGATCATCGTACAATGCCGCAGCGTCAGTATCGCCACCTGTCAACCATGCTGGTGGATAGCTATTATCATCTTGGTAGTCTGTGCCATAAGAATCTTCTGGATAAGACGCTGAGTCGTAAGCATCTAGCGGTGGATACTCATCGTAGCCGTTGCTACTATCGTGATAAACGGGTTGATCGGTATCGCCGTACTGGTTTTGTTGCTGAATAGCCGAAGTAGCGTTAATAGAAGGTACATCAATTGTTTGAGCAGGACTTTTAGCGTCGATAGTCGGACTAGGTATTGACGGTGGTGCAATCGGTTTTGGTGCACGGCGCTGGTAGCTGACGTTTTGTTGCTCTTCTTTTGGGACTTCGATGCCCGTCTGCTTTGATAGCTCATTGACCGCTTCAATGAACGTTAAATTTTCATAATCGCGTAAAAAACTGATGGCATTACCGCCGACGCTACAGCCAAAGCAGTGATAGATGTTTTTTTGTGGATTGACATAAAAAGAGGGCGACTTTTCACCATGAAATGGACAGCAGCCTTTAAACTCACTACCAGCACGTTTAAGCGTCGTATGACGCCCAATGATACTGATTAAGTCAGCTTGGCTATTTAATTGGTCGAGAATGTGATTTGGAATACTCATGCAAAAAACAGTTTACCATAGGTGTATTATCTTAAGCATAGGCAATATTGGGCGCAAACAATATTGGGCATAGATAATGAAACAGAAACAGAAAAAATAAGGCCAACTCTGTCGTTGACCTTATTTTTTTCATGATGTGCGTTGATGTACTAAAAAGAAGAGACGTTCTCTTAATTAAAAGAGAGAGGTTGCCTCAAATCTAGCGTATTTATTCATCATTCATATCGACATCTGCTGGCAGGATATCAATCCCTTGAACAGGCAATGTCGTACGGCGTACAGGATTGGTGTTTTGCGGATCGACATTGGCTTCTCTTGCCGTAGAGCCAGTGCTCGATTGGCTAGTAATGCGCTCAGCGGAGGCTTCAGGCAGACCCAAGCCGACATTGATGCCAGTATTGGCGCGCACAGGTGAAGTACCTTGCGCTGCACTGGCTGCTGCTGCATTATCGCTTGGCAGTCTCAATTGACTGGCGTTACGAATAACCTGAGTTTTGGTCGCGCCGTTATAGTCGCCTGTCGCAACTGATGAAGTATCTTTGTTAAAACGACTTAACTGTCCAAAAGTCAATTTGTTGATGAAAGAACGCTCACGTTTGGTGTCGAGTTTAACGCGTCCATCAGCACTTAACATGTTGGGATAATTAATCTGCAATAGAGTTTTGTATTCTGCTGCCAAATCAGACATACCCAATTTGTCATAGCTATAAGCTAAGACCGCGATTGCGTCAGGGATGGATTCACTAAGTGGATAGTATTGAAACACCCATTTGGCACGGTTAACAGCAGCGACATAAGCTTCGCGCTCGATATACCAGTTGGCTGCACTCATCTCACTTTCAGCAAACTGATTATAAATGAAAGTCATGCGCTGAGCGGCATCTGGCGCGTAAGGGCTGTTAGGGTACTTGTTAATAAGCTCTTGAAAGTTAGCGAAGGCAATACGTAAATAGGCGGTATCACGCTCAGCTTGATTGAGCTTAAACAGTTTCAGACCTTCTGATGAGCCTTGCATATTGGCGACGCCGCGCACATAGTAAGCGTAGCTGACTTGCGGATTAGAAGGATATAGGTTAATAAATTGCTCAGCGCTGGCGGCTGCCATTTCATACTTACCACTGGAATATTGTGCGTACATCATGTCGAGTAATGCTTGCTCAGCGTATTGTCCAGTAGGATAAAAAGTGCGCAGATTGGTCAAATCTTCGATGGCTTGTGTATAGCGGCCTTTATCAATCTGGGTAATGGCGTCGTTATAATAATTCTGCTCTGATTTTTCGGCAGTTTCTACTGCATCGACGTCTTTACCGCCAGTCAGGTTTTTGAAAGTCTGACAGCCCACTAAGTTTACGCTTAGCGCAAGTAGGGTTATTGAGGACAGTTTGATAAACGTATTGCCAACAGCTTGCATACTTCTTCTCCGACACAAGACGTATAATAGCAGCGACGCTATCATACTAGATATTAGGTTAATGATAAAAAACGATGCGTAGGCATCAATAGTGGTCTGTCATCTACTATGTCAATCATCGGACATACCAGTTATCGTTATTAAAAAACGCTTGATGGCATAGGGTTTATATCAAACCAAATGCTTTTAATAAAAATTCGATAAGCATACAGTGGCATAGCATACAGCAAAATATGGCTATACTTTATAGAATAACGTTTGCTTCGTCTATTTTTTCGCCATCTATATTGTACTTAATCCAATCGTGCTCATCGAATTTGAGTCAGTATCGTACAGTTATTAGTCTACTGCAACGCATATACGATATGCTGCTGCTCGCAATGAGCTGTACACCAGCGCATGTCAGTTTGGCATTTTAACATGAGCTGCTGTCACGAGCGATATCGAATGTCGCTGACACTGACAAATATACAGTAAATTACAGCAATGTCATATTTTAGAGAGTTAAGTACGGCGCTGACGCTCGCTGCGGTATAATCAAAAAATGACAGATAACACACAGCTTCTATAGGGCTTAGGCGCTTGGCGTGATACACTAGCACGGTATTGCCTCCGCTTTTTTCGACGACGATCGCTTTTATGATAAGTGATTGATAGCGAATGGCCTTTTGTTTTTTATAGCGTTACGCTTAACACTTTATTAGAAATTTTCTCAAAAGCTACCTTTCAAAACCATGTTAGGCGCTTTGCCATATATAAATCTGCTATGAATAATAATGCTATGACTACCCATTTACCACCGAATCAATCACGACAGACTGATTCATCAGCACAAGAGTCACCGATGCCAAATGACATTTTAAATAATAGTGAATTACCTGACAATAATCAGTCGATGCTTGATGAGCAAAGCCATAGCGATCATGTTTTAGAAGAAGCTATGCTAAAAGATAGTGATGTGCTTGACGACGATATGATAGATAGCAGCGATGAAGATGCTGACGACATTGATGATAGCGACGATGATGAAGCGTCAGCCGCCGGTCAAGTGGTGCCAGTAATTATTAATATGACGCATACGGTTATAGAAGACGAAGCAGGTTTACGTATTGATAAATTGGCTTCAAAAATATTTACCGATTTCTCACGTGTTCAATTACAAGGTTGGATCAGTGATGGCAGCCTACTGTATAACGGTGGCGTGCAAAAACCGAAAATTCGTGTCAGAGCGGGTGATGTGATGCAGTTAACGACCACATTAGAGCAGCATAGTGAAGATCAACCAGAAAATATAGACATCGATGTGGTCTATGAAGATGATGACGTATTGGTCATCAATAAACCTGTTGGCATGGTAGTGCATCCTGGTGCGGGCAACCAAACCGGCACCTTGGTTAATGCACTGCTGTATCACTATCCGCAGCAGCACCATTTGCCGCGTGCAGGTCTGGTGCACCGTATTGATAAAGATACCTCAGGGTTATTGTTGATTGGTAAAACCAAGCCAGCACAGCTTGCGCTGATGGAGCAACTAAAGGACAAATCGGTCTATCGTCATTATCAATGTGTGGTAGCAGGGGACGCAGCGAGTCTATCGCGCCATCGCCGTATTGACGCCCCAATCGGTCGTCACCGTAATCAGCGTACTAAAATGACGGTAATGACGGCAGGACGCGAAGCTGTGACACATTTACTGAATGTGACCGCGCTTAATGGCAATTATTGCCTGTTGGATGTAGGTCTTGAAACGGGACGCACTCACCAAATTCGTGTGCATTTAAGTCATGTTACTTATCCGATAGTGGGTGATCGTGTCTATGGTGGTCGTCGTCAATTGCGGGCAGGACTGACAGAAGCACAACGTCAAGCGATTAATAATTTTCCACGTCAAGCCTTGCATGCCTACACACTGGGTTTCGTACATCCAACGACAGGTGAAGATATTGAAGTTACCACACCACTGCCTGAAGATATGCAGCAGTTAATGGCTGTGCTAAGTGATGGCTATGATGACGAGTAGACCGCTCCTTGTAGGCGAGAGCGTAAAGTCGCTTGTAAAAAACAGAGCCTAGTAGTAAATAGCGATCCGTGACATAAAAATGACTCATTAAGACGGTAAATTAGCCATGACTCATCAGTTTCCTATGACATTGCTTGCACAGATTGATGATGTGGCTGTTTTTCAAACAGCTGCCTTTTCAAGCGATGACGTTGACGCACAAGACCAGCCCACAGAACAGCTAGTACGACAGCAACGTCAAGCGAATTATGGTGAACTAAATTTAGGTTTGCATGTCAATGACGATGCTGCAAAAGTACTGAGCAATCGCATGCGTTTATTATCTGCCATCAATGAGCAGCTTGTACCCTCATCGTCGACATGCCAACAGGTACCCATCAAACGCTTACACTGGGTTAACCAAGTTCATGGTAAGCAAATTCATGATATTGATGGCACAGCGCTAGGTATGATGCCAATGTCTGCTGACGCGATGGTCAGTCGGCAACAAGGGCTTGGGCTGGCAATAATGACGGCTGACTGCGTACCGATAGTCTTATATCAGCCAGCCAGTGGTCAAATGGCAGCGATTCACGCGGGTTGGCAAGGTCTGGCTTGCGGGGTTATTCAAGCGACTGTGCACTGTTTTACGCAATCGGGACAAATCGAAGCTTGGATTGGTGTTTGTATCAGTCAAGACAGCTATGAAGTTGGCGCTCAAGTTCGCAATCAATTATTGAAAGGTTGCACAGAAAATAAGTTATTGAACACAGCCAGTATTGAACATTTTGATTCGTTATATGTCATAGATTCTGTGGCTACTATTAAAGGCGATAGCAATACTCAACATGTACAGGATACGGTTGATAAGCTGTCAAGCTGTGACAAAGTTGACGCAATGAAAATCAAGCTAAACTTACCAAAGTTGGCAGCGGATCAGCTTAGTGCGGCGGGCGTTATAGTAGATGACACATTATCTAGCAGCTGTAGTTATGCTGATGACCACTATTACTCTTATCGGCGTCAAACGCATTTGCAGCAGCCTGCTACAGGTCGAATGGCGCTGGTCATTGTACGTGGCGCTGCTTAGGATTACGCTATTTGCTGTTGCGCGCGATTAACTGTTGAACTTATATTGTTTTTATTTAACCATTTATAGCTATTATTAGAGTTTGTATGAATACACCTGCCAAACCGTCCATTACTGATAGCATACCGACTGTAGCTATTGCTGTTATTTATCATAGCAACTACGGTCATACCAAGCGCGTCGCTGAAGCGATCGTCGAAGGGGCGCGCCAGCAATTGCCAGCAGCACAGGCCAAAGCCGTTGATGTCCACAAGGTTGACTGGGATTATTTGGATCAGGCGGATTTGCTGGTTTTCGGTAGTGCCGTATATATGGGTAGTGTCACTGCTGAATTTAAGACTTTTATGGATGAAACCTCAAAGCGCTGGTATCATCGTAAATGGGAAGGCAAGTGGGCAGCCGCTTTTGCCAACTCTGGTGGGCTGAGCGGTGATAAGCTGGCGGTATTGCAGCAGATTTCTTTGTATGCGATGCAGCATGGCATGAACTGGATTGGATTACCGCTGATGCCGACAGGTCATGAGGCTCATGATTTAAACCGTTTATCTAGCTTTTTGGGCTTGATGACCCAGTCGCTTGATGGTCCCCCTGAGGAAACGCCAGGACGTGGAGATATTGATACGGCTATTTGGTTCGGCGATCATTTGGCCAAGACAATTATCAAGCATCAGCCGGCGGCACGCCCTTGAAATGAATGGCTATTGGATCATTCAAGGTAATTTATTAAACATTAAAGGCAGATATCAAACCGATATCTGCCTTTTTTCTGCTTATTTTATGAGTGTGATGGCACTATTTTTGATTTTTTGTACTGGTATTATTTTGAACTTGCACAGTGGTGGCAGGCGTATTTTTGACCAAGATGCTATTGGTAGGGGTGGTATTCACAGGGATAGGGCTGTCGACAAACTGAAATGATTGGCAGCCTGTCATTAACAGGGCTGATGTAAGTATATAAGCAAGGATTGGTAACTTCATAGTGGTGTCTCAGGCGGCGATCGGCAATGTGGAAATAGCGCCTATCATAAACAAAATATGGTGCGGTGCAATAGTTTGTTTCGTAGCATTATAAAAATCTGACTGGTAAAAAAAGCGAGTGCTAACTTAAGTCTATGTATCTATTATGTACAACTAAAATCGATGATGACAAAAAATGAAGCGCATATATGACAATTATCTATAATGATAGGTTTTTTATAAAAGATATGCACCCAAAAAATAGAACTTTAGTTACTGATTTTAAAGGTATTATTTAAATGACCTATTATTACAATATAAAAAAATATATTACGTTATCAAAAACTGATAATGACAATGCGGTTCTTTACGTTTTGTAAAAATTTGAGACCAATACGTTACTCATTAAGTAATAGTAGCGAAATAGTCTTACATTAGTAGAGTGAGTAGACATCATTTAGTAACTACGCTTATGAAATTACTTTTGTCACGCTATTTTACTGGATGATTTGCTACCTCACTTAATGGACTATCAATTGAGTATAACAAGTCGTCACTCATTAAGGCTTGCTCAATATAAAATGTTTCATCTCAATCATTCATCCTAATAATAATTACAACACCCTAGGTGCCCGCTATATGAGGATATTATGAAGCCACTTTCTGTGATGTTATCGATGCTCGTCATTGGTATGACCTCCAGCGCTGCGATGGCTGAAGGCGCAAGCGTCGTCAATACCAGCCTAGCCAATGCTAGCTTGCCTAATGCCAGTTTACCTAATATTAGTCCAGCCAATAGCGAGCTTGTCAATCGCGGTGCTTACATTGCCCGTGCGGCCGATTGCATGGCATGTCATGGCGAAGATTATACTGGCGGTAAAGCGATCGAAACGCCGATGGGAGATATCTACTCAACCAATATTACCCCGTCTAAACGTTATGGTATCGGCGATTATACCGAAAAGGATTTAAAGGCTGCGTTGCAAAAAGGTCGTACGCCAAGCCATATGCTTTACCCTGCCATGCCATATCCTTCTTATAGTGGCATGAAAGAAGAAGATATCAGTGCGTTGTTTGCTTATCTGCAAACCGTACCTGCTGTCGATGAAGCACCGAAATATAAAACTGACCTGCCATTTCCCTTTAACATTCGCAGCTTAATGATTGGCTGGAATTTTCTCAATGTCCCGTCTACTGAAAACCGTGATGGTCTCACCGAGACGCAGCAACGTGGTGAATATATTGTCAATAACTTAGAGCACTGCGGCACTTGCCATACCCCGCGTAATAGCACTATGGGTTTCAATAAAAAAATGTATCTATCAGGTGCTCAGCTTGGTCATTGGCATGCACCAAATATCACGTCTGACGAGTCGAGCGGTATCGGTAGTTGGAGTGAACAAGATATCGTCACTTATCTGCGTACTGGTGAGCTTGACCAGCGTGCCTATGCGGGTGGTCCTATGGGCGAGGCGGTTGCACATAGTACGCGCTACTTAAAAAATGAAGATTTGAATGCCATTGCTTCTTATCTAAAAGCGGTGCCTGCTATCCAAACAGATGATAAGGTCGCAGCCGTTGATGTCTCGCGTTTACCAACACCCATTAGCGAATCTATCACTCATGATTTACTGGCGCAAAAAGATTATTTAGCCCAAGCCAAAGTACAGGTGAGTAATGGCAGCAATTCACCAGAATCGCTATATTTGGCAGCTTGTGGTAGCTGTCACGGCGTTGACGGTTATGGTCAGCCTGATGCGCGTTACGCTCCTATCGTTGGACTCAGCAGTATTCGCCGTGAGAAACCTGATGCGCTGGTCAATATGATCCTTCATGGGGTAGAAGGCGCGACTAACACATCACCTATCATGCCAGGGTTCTCAGATGAGCTAAATAGCGAGCAAATCGCTGGTATTACCAATTATGTGCGTGTGAATTTTGGTGGTCTCAACAGTAGTGAGGTGAGTGCTAGTGATGTTGACCGTATCGCAACGACAGGTACTGACAAGCCCTTCTTAATCAAATATGCGGGCTTACTGGCAGTAATCGGTATCATCGTGGCTATTATTATCATTGTGTTTATTATACGAGCCATCTTGCGGTCTAGGCGCCGTCGTTAACTCATTGATTTTATAAAGACGATTTACATATTTATTATAGGACAAGATCTACAGGCAATATGGTAAGGCACAACAGCTCGAAAAACAGACGTAGAACTAATCCGAGCTGATTAATAATACATATGCCTACCATCTTGCAGGAACGTCTACTTTAAGGACACTATTATGAAAGACATGCTTCAATCACCAACGCGGCGCCAACTGCTCTCGATGATTGGTAAAACAGCGGGCGCGACTGCGATGTATCAGGCGATGACGACATTAGGATTCGCGTCAGAGTCGAGTTTTAAAGAGACCATGGATCTTAAAGGTGCACCTCCTGGCGCTAGTATCGTCATTCTTGGTGCGGGTCTTGGCGGGCTGACTGCAGCTTATGAGTTACGTAAAGCGGGTTACGATGTCAAAGTGCTCGAATATCAAAATCGTGGCGGCGGTCGTAGCTGGACATTGAACAGCGGTGATAAATATACCGAGCTTGGCGGCGAAGAAGTCACCTGTGATTTTGAAGAGGGCAATTATTTTAATGGTGGACCGTGGCGTCTGCCAAGCCATCATTATGCCGTCTTCCATTATTGCAAACAGTTTGGCGTTGAAATGCAGCCCTTTATTCAAACCAATGATCGTGCTTATTTGCATCGCAGTACTCATTTCGACGGTGTGCCGCAGCGCTTGGGTGATGTGAAAAACGACATCCAAGGTCATGTTGCAGAGCTGCTATCGAAATCAGTTAATGTCGGTGGTCTTGATCGCTCGGTCAATACTGAGGACAAAGAAAAGCTATTAGAAGGCTTAAAAGGCTGGGGGGTGCTAGATAAAGATTATCGTTACCGCGCCAGTAATGAAACCAGTAAACATCGAGGCTTTAGTGTGTTTCCGGGTGGTGGCTTGATGCCTGATGCGACGCCATCAAAACCTTTGCCGATTAGTGAGATACTAGATTCAGGTATGTGGGCAGATATTTATGGCAACCATATGACTTATGGTCATCAACCGACGATGTTTCAGCCAGTAGGTGGTATGGGGAAAATTGGTGATGCGTTCACCCGTGAATGCCGCGATATGATTGAGTTTAATGCAAAAGTTACTAAAATTCATCAAGATGACAGTGGCGTCACTGTCGATTATGTAGACAGCAACAGCCCAGATGGTGCCACCAAGACCATTCGTGCAGATTGGTGCGTGTGCAATATTCCATTAACTGTATTAACGCAGATGGATATCAATGTCTCAAAACCAATGAAGCAGGCGATGGCCGCCGTGCCTTATGAAACCTCTTATAAAGTTGGTCTAGAGTTCAACCGCCGCTTTTGGGAAGAAGATGAATGGATATTTGGTGGTCTGACTTATACCGACATGCCCATTGCGCAAATTGCTTATCCTTCACAAAATATGTTTAAAGATGGTACGGGCGTGCTACTCGGTGCGTATGGTTATGGTCCGACGTCTTATAAGTTTAATACCTTAACGCCGCAAGAACGTATTAATGTTGCCCTTGCTTATGGTAAATACATCCATCCTCAGTATCCAAAAGAATTCCGCGCAGGGACATCAGTTGTCTGGCACCGCATCCCATGGACGCTCGGCTGTTACGGTATTTGGAATGAGTCGACCCGTCGTCAGCATTACGATACCTTGTGCAGTATTGATAATCGTATTGTGCTGGCGGGCGAACATTGCTCACATATTCCGGCATGGCAAGAAGGCGCTATTTTATCTGGTATGGATGCCGCAAAGCGCCTACATAAAAAAGCAAAAATGCTGGTTTAATAACGCTTGGGTTATATAAATAACTATAAGATTCAGAGGCTATCATGGACAATGCAATCGTGAAGAAGGCAATCGCGGAGAAAGCAATCTTGAAGAAAAGAGTCATGAAAAACATGACACTCAAACTGCTGACGGTGATGCTGCTGAGTGGGATCAGCAGTGCAGCACTGTTGGGCTGTAGTCAACGGTCAGATGATGAAGTGACGGTTTCCAGTGTGCAAGATCAGAATTCATTAACAACCAATGACTATCAAGCAAGCCGAAATACGGGTGCGTGGGGCGGCGTTTATATGAGCCGTGAGGAGCTTACTGCACCTGCTATCAATATTGTCGACGACAGCTCATTGCCCAATATGGAAGACGACCCAAGTATTACTGAATGGGACGCAAAGTTTGAAGGCACAAATGGCTTTGTGACGACAGATGGCAAAAAGCTGTATCACGACTCTTGTGCGGCTTGTCACATGCACAAAGGCGAGGGTGCTTACGGTGCAGGCTATTATCCGCCACTGGCGAATAACAGTAAGATGCAATCAAAGTATTACATCATCGATATCTTGATTAATGGCTTTCGTGGCATGCCCTCATTCCATGGAATGATGAACGATGCACAGATGGCGGCGGTTACTCAATATGTGGTCAGTGACCTAAATGGTTTTACCGATACCGTGACTGCTGAAGATGTGGCAAAACTGCGGCATCCAAATCCATCAGCGGGTGATCCGAGTGATGATTAATGGTGTTTACTAATTTAGTCAATAATTGTCCAATACATGCTAGTAGCGAAATGATTTAACCGTACCTTGCTCATAAAAAAGCGCCTAATAAATAATTAGGCGCTTTTTTATGAGCAAGGCTTTATGGATTAAGAAAGATAATGAGAGAGAGGGTTTATTTAGGACTAGATGACCAGACTGGTGAGCGAATCGTGCCTTGACCAGACTTACCAAACGACTCGCCACCATTCAATGATTTGATGGTTAATACGCCTTTGCCACCTTGCTTTGAAGCGTAAACGACACGCTTACCATTAGGCGAAAAGCTTGGCGCTTCATCGATACCCGTATTGCCCAAGTTAGTAGTGACCGCGCCGCCGCTATTCATGATCGCCGCTGAGCGACCACTTAAAAAGGCAATTTGTGAGCCATCGTTACTAAATTGCGGGCTGGTGGCATAGCCGCTACTTGATACCTTAGTAGTACGTCCTGAACCAAACTCATAACGATAAATCTGTGGTTTGTTAAATCCAGTTTTGTCTGATACAAAAACAAAGGATTTGCCATCAGGCGCATAACTTGGTTGCACTTCGCTGCTTGGCCAATTGATAAGCCTTCTAGGTTGACCACCACTGGCACTCATCTCATAAATATCGGCACTGCCTTCAAAGCTACTAGAGAATAATATCTTGCTGCCATCAGGAGAGAATGATGGACTGAGATTGCTGCCAGGGAAGGGGGTTAACGGAGTTGCACCGCCACCGCTCACACTTTGTACATAAATAACGGGATAAGATTTATCACGTTGTACGGAATAAGCAATACGATTGCCATCTGGTGACCATGTTGGTGAAAAGATAGAACCAGTTACTTCAGTAATGGTTTTGGCATTTTCGCCATCGGCATCCATCACTTTTAAACGTGAGACTTTTTCTTTACCAGTACCAGTCTCTTCAATATAAGCAATACGCCCTGAAAAGTCACCTGGCGTACCAGTAATTAGCTCATATACTTTATCAGCGATGACGTGACCAGCATAGCGCATACTTTCTTTGTTATTGTCAGCCGTTAAACTTTGTTTGCCTTCGATTACTCTACCAGATTTAACGTCAATCACTTCGTAATCGGTTACTATTTTACCGCGATTGCTGCGGGTGCTGCCGACCACTAGATAAGGAATCCCCATGCTTTGCCATACCGGCAATGTGCCTGCCAGCTCGCTGCTACTGCGCGGCTGCTGTGGTAGATCTTTGCTAGTCACTTTTAGCTCTGTTTTGCTTAAATCATTTAGAATAATCGGCGATAATACAGAATCACCAGCAAATGGCACAAAGGCGACTTGATTTTGTTGTCTTGGCGCGGTGACAGTCATATCGAGCACCATTGATTCAGCGGCATAAGCAGGCACTGATAACAAGGGAGTGATTAACAACAGGCTTGAAGTGGCACGAAGGATAGAATGTGTAGATAGCTTCATGAAGTAATATCCTAAAATAGAAATAATTGGTTCATCATACAGGCTTAATTATTATTTATAGTGAGATTAACTGTACAACGTTAGGTGTTTTTTATTGAACGTTAATTTTAATTATCAAGTCTTTAAAGCTTTCAGGTTTATTTAAGCCAATGGGTAATGGACTAGCAGATAGAGCAGCTTTTTCCACTGCCTGATTTACAGCAGGATTTGCACCTTGAGCCTTAACAGATAACACATTACCTTTTTCATCCAACTTAAAGTATAAAGTAGTTGTTGATTCTGGGGTAGCAGTGGGTAGAGTAATATTACGTTTAATTTTTTCTAATATAGCTGTTGTTACATGACTCTCATTACTTAAATCATTTTTTCTAGTAGTAATAGCGGCAAACAAGGCTTTTTGATCCATAAACTCATTTTGGACATTATGGCTTTCTGGTAATGTGCCAGCGACAGAGTAGCTAGGTAGTATAGAGAAAGATAGCAATAGCAGCAAAGTTGAGGTATTACGTAATATATGACACTTGCTTAAACTCATAAACCAGAACCTTAAGATAGTAGAAAATCATTAATGATATAGAATTAGAGGCTATGCAAAATCAATTAATAGTAACGTTGATTGTCAAATTTGCAAAACTTTCAGGATTGTCTAAATCAATTGGCAATGGGCTAGCAGCGCGTGCAGCTTGTTCAACTGCTTGGTTGACGACAGCATTTGGACCACTAGCCTTTGCAGATTTCACGTTGCCTCTGGTATCTAATTTGAGCGACAATGACGTGGTTAGACCCTGTGTTTCGATTGGGGTATCAAGTTTGCTTTGTATTTTACTTAATATAGCACTTTTGAACTCACCAGTAGAACGAGAGGTACTGCTACTACCACCATTAGATGTTGTTGAGTTGCCGTCTGCTTGTAGATCATATCTCTGACCTGCGCTACCAGAATCACCTGTATTAATCTTTAAATTTTTATCAGTCGCAATCGGGCGTGGAATATGAGGCGGATTGTTTTGTTTAATACGGAGATCTTTAAGCTGATTTTGTTCTTCTATTAGCTGTTCTTTTTTGTTTTGCTCCACCTGACCATGCTCTTCTGTCACCGACTCATCTAATTGTGCTGCCCACTCTGCCATTCGACGTTCGTAGTCTTGGTTTTGCTCGAACAAGCGTTGATGCTGCTCTTCACTCATCAGCATTGGTTGACTGGCAGGATCGTTAGAGCGCGTAAAGACAGGTACACGCTGCGAGTTTGGCTGACTGGCGCTATCGCTAAAACTTTCTGACGATGAGGTGCTCGACGCACTGCTTGTACTAGTTTCAGCTTGCATCGCGCTAGCTGCCGCTGCACGATTGGCAAGGATTTGACCTTGCATTTCAGCCAATTGCTCAGGGGAGACCATGACCGTCTCAATACTTTCCACAGTGTCGGTTTTAGTGTGTTGATAAGTATAAACGAGTATCCCAATCACGAGACCATGTGCCAGCACGCTAAGTAGCGTAGGCAATGTTAGCCCATTGCCTTCAGGTTGGGTCGGTACATAAACGACAGGAGCATTATGCATGGTAAAGATACTCAAGGACGAGGTTCATCAAATTATCTACTTTATTATAGCAAGCTGAGCGAGGAATAGGATTTATTACAATGATGGTGTGGGCAAGGGTGCGCCTGTTAATAATCCCACCTTTTGAATGCCTGCTTGTTGTAAGGTGGCCATGAGTGTCATGATAGCGCCATATTGATTGTTTTGATCGGCATTAATCATCACTTGTACGGGCTGCGCCCCAGCGCCGTTACTTTGATTTTGTAAGTTAGATAGAGTATCAATCAGCTCTGGTTCACTAATCGGCAGGTCGACATTGTCTTCATAACTGATAAAAATATCGCCACTATCGGTCAAGGACACAATGACGGGTAGTTGGCTTTGGCTCATGGTATTGGTTTGCTCTTTTGGCAAGTCAACATCGACGCCCGTAATCAGCATGGGCGCTGTGACCATAAATATGACAAGCAGCACCAACATCACGTCGATATAAGGAACGACATTCATCTCCGCATTTAGCGCTTTTTTTTCACGGCGATAGGGACTCTGTTTCATGATTTCATAGTCCTTGTGCCTGATTGGCCGTAGATGTCGTTTCTCTCGTAGCGATATTGTCTCTACCAACAGTGCTTTCTGCACTGGTCTCGCGCTGGAGCATGCCCGTCATTTCATCACAAAATAAAGCACGTGAATCGTACAAGCGACTAGATTTGGCGGTAAAGTGGTTATACGCCAGTACGGCAGGAATCGCTGCAAACAAGCCCATAGCGGTTGCGATTAGTGCTTCGGCAATACCAGGTGCGACAGAGGCGAGGGTCGCTTGTTCCGTTTGTGACAACCCTAAAAAGGCGTTCATGATGCCCCAAACTGTACCGAACAATCCAACATAAGGCGCGACTGAGCCAATGCTCGCTAGCGTGGTCAGTCCTGATTCTAATAATTGCTGTTGACGTCCTAAACCGACTCGTAGCTTGCGCTCAACACCATCGATGATGTCATCTTTGGGTTGGCGCTTTTTATGCATTCTTAAGTATTCAGAAAATCCCACATAAAATATTTGCTCAAGTCCTTGGCGTTCAGGAGAACCTTGCACGCCTTGGTAAAGCTTGGCTAAGTCTTCACCTGACCAAAACCAAGTTTCAAACTGTTGATCGAAATTTTTGGCCGTACCAAGCCGCGCGCTCATACGAAAGATAATTACCCAGCTGAGTAAAGACGCCAATAACAATAATGCCATCACAATCTGCACCAAGAGACTGGCTTGGGTAATAAGGTCGATAATATTTAATGATTCAGGCATGTATGGGACTCATGGGTAATTAATAATAGCTGGTATGGCGCGACACGCAGACCAGATAGGATCTTTAATAACGAAAATATAATATGACAGTCATGATGCATATTGCTATCAGCCGCCTAGTGTACTGCTAAATGTCGAAAAGGTCATTTGTTAAAGTGTTAAATACCAAATAATTAACAGCTGTTTGTACAATTCATAGTATAAGGTTAATTTATATGTGGATGTCTGAAATATTGTCTGGCTGTTATGTCTTAATTGACTGAAAAGGTGGGTTTGTACCCATAAGGCACTGGTAATGATTGAATTTGTACCGCAACTTCTCTAAAATGTTGCACCTTGTTACCGCTGTCTTTTGATAATGACGTCGCCATCCATTGGCTGACGTCATATTTATTTTAGGCATCAATAAATTTGTTCTTTCACTAGCAAGCTGGGCGCGACACTTATGAATGCAATTGAACGCTATTTTGGGATTAATGGTGAAAACACCACAGTCAAAACGGAAATCCTTGCCGGTATAACCACCTTTTTGACCATGGCTTATATCATCTTTGTCAACCCCAACGTATTGGCGGAAGCTGGTATGGATAAAGGGGCGGTATTTGTTGCCACCTGTTTAGCAGCGGCAATAGGCTGCTTTATTATGGGTATCTATGCCAGACTGCCGGTGGCACTCGCACCAGGTATGGGTTTGAACGCCTTTTTTACCTACGGCGTTGTATTGGGTATGGGCTACGCTTGGCAAACTGCGCTAGGTGCTGTTTTCTTATCGGGTTGCTTGTTTATCATTTTGAGTTTATTTAAGATTCGCGAATGGGTTATCAACGCCATTCCAAACAGTCTTAAGCAAGGTATTGTGGCAGGTATTGGTGCTTTCTTAGCATTTATTGCGCTACAGAGCTCAGGTATCATTGTCGGTCGTGATGCGACATTGGTGATGCTAGGTGACATGACCTCATTTGCGCCTATGATGGCTGCTTTGGGTTTCTTTATTATTATTGGTTTGGTCTATAAAAAAGTCCCAGGTGCCGTGACGATTGGTATCTTGGTTATCACCGTGATTAGCTTGTTGACAGGTCATACACAGTTTGCTGGCATCATGTCTGCGCCGCCATCTATCACACCAACATTGATGGAGCTTGATATTGCGGGTGCGTTTGACGTTGGTATGATCAGCGTTATTTTTGCCTTCTTATTCGTCGATTTATTTGATACGACAGGTAGTTTGGTTGGTATTGCCAATAAAGCGGGTTTGATTGATAAAGATGGTAATATTCCTAATATGGACAAAGCGCTACTGGCGGATTCTACTGCTACGGTCGCTGGTGCAATGTTGGGTACGTCATCGACCACCAGTTATATTGAGAGTGCTTCTGGAGTAGCATCAGGTGGTCGTACAGGTCTGATGGCAGTGACGGTTGGCGTATTGTTTGTACTGAGTATTTTCTTTGCACCATTGGCTGGTATGATTCCTGCTTACGCTACAGCTGGCGCGATTTTCTATGTGTCGGTACTGATGTTATTTACCCTAAAAGAAATCAACTGGGAAGATTTGACAGAGGCGGCTCCTGTAGCGGTTGTTCTGTTATTGACCCCGCTGACGTACTCTATCGCTGATGGTATTGCGCTTGGTTTTATCACCTTTACCGCGGTAAAACTGATGACCGGTAAATTCTCTGAAATTACGATCCCAGTTTGGGTATTGACCGTTATTTTGCTGACCAAGTTGGTGGTTTTATAAGTTTTACTAGGATGCGGTGAGCGTTCGATACTACTTTACTGCTTTCGATATTACTTTACTGCTTTTGAGTTTTGTTACGTTAAATTCCTCTTTATTCGGAAACGATAAAGGGGTTTTTTTTGATTTAAAATGGCTCAAATTTCCCTAAATTTATTCAAGTGTTTGATTTAATAAAACAATTAATCGCCAATAGTAAATAGAAAAGTATAACCAGTGCGTCATAAGGGATAAAGTGCTGGTAACTAATTGTTTTTTAGAAATATATTAATTTGTGAAAATAAGCAATATCGTTAGTTTGAAATTTTTTTTCATGATATTATAGCCGAGTTAAGCGCATCACCTCAATCAACGCCGTAGAGGTTTTTCTTACAGTGAATTAGCAGCACCCCAGATGGCAGATTTTTTTGCTAAAGCGATTTTTTCGTTTTAATGTAGCGATATCTGATCATCACACTCCTTTCACTACAAACAAGAAGAAGGCACTAATGCCGCTTAGCTGTTCGTTGTTGCCTTTGTATTGTTAACGTAGCCCGTTTAACAGTCGAACGACCTACTTAACCGCTTCCAGCCTACGCTGGATTTTCTCGTTTTGTGATGGCGCCGTTTGGACTTTTGATTATTGTTATAAGTATCTATCGATAGCTATCATCTAAATGAATGATGGTGATGGCTAGTTATACCAGACGATCAGACTTCCTAAAGCACTATTTATGATGGTTTTTAAACGATAGTTATGGAGTTGTTATGAACCCAGTAGACCAGTTTACCCCGCAAGAGCCGATTTTGTTTAATCCTGTCGATTTGCTATCGCCAGACTACATTACCCAGTCGGCAGAAACTCTGCACGCCCGTATTTCGCCGTTGTATAGCGTCGATGAAGAGCGCTGGTTGTCCAAATTATTGCCACTGGCTGAACCCAGCACAGAAGAACGTGACGCCGCTGCTGAGCAAACGCGCCAGCTGGTTGAGCATGTACGTAATGATGGCAAAGCGGTCAAGATGGTCGACTCATTACTGCTTGAGTATAGTCTTGATACCCAAGAAGGTATCTTGCTGATGAGCTTAGCAGAAGCCTTGATTCGAGTGCCAGACAATTATACTGCTGATGCCTTGATTCATGACAAAATGAGTGTGGCTGATTGGAAAAAGCACATCAAAAATGACAACGGTTTTATGGTCAATGCCTCGACATGGGGCATGATGATGACAGGTCGTGTCGTCAGTATTGATAGTAGCACCACAGCATCAGGCTTTTTGGATCGCATGACTAAAAAGATGGGTGAGCCTGTTATTCGTAGTGCCATGCAAAAAGCCATGCGGATCATGGGTCATCAGTTTGTATTGGGCGAGACCATCGAGGACGCCAATAAAAATAGCCAGCCTTATCGTAATAAAGGCTATACCTATTCGTTTGATATGCTCGGTGAAGCGGCTATTGCGCATAAAGATGCTGAAAAATACTTCAATGACTACCTGCATGCGATCAGAGCCACTGCCAGTATCAAAGTCAAAGAAGGCATGCCTAAGCCATCAGTATCTATTAAGCTGTCAGCATTGCACCCTCGCTATGAAGCCACGCAAGAAGCCCAAGTCATGGGTTTATTGCGTCAACGCTGCTTACTGCTCATCGAAGCGGCACGTGAAGTCAATGTGGATCTTAGTATCGATGCCGAAGAAGCCGACCGCCTTGAAATTTCTTTAAAACTGTTTGAGTCTTTGTACCGTGACAATTTGACGGCTGACTGGGATGGTCTTGGCTTGGTCGTGCAAGGTTACTCTAAGCGCGCCATCGCTATTTTGGTGTGGCTGGCTCGTCTATCGACTGAGGTGGGAGATCGTATTCCAGTACGTCTGGTAAAGGGTGCCTACTGGGATACCGAGATCAAGCTTGCCCAGCAAAAAGGTCTGTCAGGCTATCCTGTTTGGACACGCAAAGAAGGCACGGATACTGCTTACCTTGCCTGTGCGCGTTTCTTATTATCAGATCATCTGCGCGGCTTGATTTGGCCACAGTTTGCGACACACAATGCGCACACCCTAGCGTCAATTATGACCATGAGTAAGCATAGAGACTTTGAGTTTCAGCGTCTACATGGTATGGGCGATGCGCTTTATGATCATATCTTACAAGCGTATAAAATTCCGGTACGTATCTATGCCCCAGTTGGCGCGCATAAAGACTTGCTGCCGTATTTGGTACGTCGCTTGCTCGAAAACGGTGCCAACAGCTCGTTTGTCCATCAGCTGCTAGACAAGTCTTATCCGATTGAAAAGCTGACAGTACATCCCTATGACAAGCTACTGGCCAATGCGACGTTACACAATCCAGAGATTCCGTTGCCGTTAGAGATTTATGGTGCGCGCCGTGCCAGTTTTGGCCCTAATATATTCGTAGAGTCACAATGGTTGCCCTTTAAATCTGCTATCGATAGCCATTTGCATAAAACTTGGTCAGCGACGTCCATCGTCAATGGCAAAGCAATTGATGAATATGAAGTAGAGGGCGTAACGCATAAGCTTGAGACTCAAACCGTACGTGCACCTTGGAACCACGAAGTAAGTGCTGGTAAAGTCACTTATGCCAATGCTGAAATAGCTGGTCAAGCGATCGATGCGGCAGTGGCAGGGCAAAGTGTCTGGCAAGCAGTATCAGCTGCTAAGCGTGCTGAAATATTGCGTAAGATAGCGGATCTCTATGAAGAAAACTACGCTGAGCTAATGGCGCTATGCCAAATCGAAGCGGGCAAAACCCTTCAAGACGGTATTGATGAAATCAAAGAAGCGGTTGATTTCTGCCGTTTTTATGCCGATGAAGCAGAGCGTTTAGACGACGTCGTGCATGAATTCACTGATTTGGCTGGCAAGCAATCTCGTCAAGTTTATAAAGCACGTGGTACCTTTGTCTGTATTAGCCCATGGAACTTCCCATTGGCTATCTATACCGGTCAAATCGTAGCGGCGCTAGCAGCAGGTAATACGGTGGTGGCGAAACCTGCCGAACAAACCAGCTTGATTGCCCATTTTGGTGCTCAGCTAATGTACCAAGCAGGCGTACCAACACAAGCCTTACAGTTAGTGATCGGTGCTGGCGATGTTGGTGGTGCATTGACAGCGGCTGACAATATAGCAGGTGTGATATTTACGGGTTCAACCCAAACGGCTCAACGTATTAACCAAAGCCTAAATGATCATGCCCAAGCCAGTGGTGAGCTACCTGTTTTTATCGCCGAAACTGGTGGTCAGAATGCTATGATTGTCGATTCAACGGCATTGCCAGAACAAGTGGTTAGAGACGCTGTCTTATCTGCATTTGGTTCAGCAGGTCAGCGTTGCTCAGCTTGTCGTATATTGTGCGTGCAAGAAGAAATGGCCGATAATTTAATTGAGCTATTACAAGGTAATATGGCTGAGCTATCGGTCGGCAATCCTTTATATGCTGCTACAGATGTGGGTCCAGTGATTGATGCGGATGCCAAACGTAGTCTTGAAGCACATATCGAGCGTATGGACGCTGAGCCAACGGCGACTATCTTGGCACAGACGCCAATGAGCTCAAGCTCAGTTGTCAGTCAAGAACAGTCTACCTTTGTATTGCCAACAGCGATCGAAGTGAAAAGTATCGACGTGATAGGTGGCGAGCATTTTGGTCCAATTTTGCACGTACTGCGCTATCAAGCACGTGATCTGAATAAGCTGATTGATGCCATCAACGCGACAGGCTTTGGTTTGACCCTAGGTATTCATAGTCGTATCGAAAATACCGTTGAGCACATCGAGCGCCGTGCGTTTGTTGGTAATACTTATATCAACCGCAACCAAATCGGTGCCGTCGTAAACGTACAACCATTCGGTGGTTGTGGTCTGTCTGGCACGGGTCCTAAAGCTGGTGGCCCGCATTATGTCGCACGTTTGATGCAGCTTAGCTTAGAGTCAAATAGCGGCAACCAGACAACTGCTAATACCACCACTCAAACAGAACTCGCATAAGGAGTAGCAACATGGCGACTGAATTCAAAAAAAATCATGCCCAGGTTTGTGAATCTTGGCGATTACTTGGCGCAGTGAATCGCGCAACATATCTGCAAGCGGCTATTCCGAAGTTGGCGCTGCTGACTGGTGATGCCAATAAAGCAAAGCGTTTGTTCAATCATCTATTGAGCGCCGCGCCTAGCTTGGATGAGGTGCATCGCATGACTGGTGCAACTGGTGAATCCAACGATCTATATGTCACTGGTCGTGGTAAGACCATGGTTATTGGTGGTGAATCTGCTAGAGCCATGGCGGTATTAGGACAGCTCATAGCGGCACTATTGACAGGTAATGAAGTCATTCTGCATTGCCCAAGCCAAGATGAGATGTGCAATGAAGCTGCCAAGATACTATACGATACAGGTATCAGCGAAGATGTGTTGAGTGTGGCGAATGACTCGCAAACCGTCACGCTTTTATATATCGATCGTCTGGCACAGGTGGCAGTCTCTGGCAATCGAAGCGAAGTGCAGACTATCAGTCAAGAGCTTGCCAATACAGACGGTATCTTAACGCAAGTCATTAGCGTCACCGATATGGAAGGCTTATCAGAGATGCTAACGCCTGATTATTTGCATCGTTTTGTCACTGAGCGTGTCAAAACAATCAATACCACAGCGATCGGTGGTAATGCTAGCTTGCTTGAACTTGGTACAGAATAACCGTATTAATTACAAACCCGCTTGGCTCTTATATCCGTTTTGATAAGTGCTAAGCAGTGTTTGGTATAGCTATAAATACCGAATACGATTTATAAGAAAAAACCGCTATCTGAGTAATTGTCGGATAGCGGTTTTTTTATTTGCGTTATTTGATTAATGTCTGATTAATAGATATTATTCAGCAATATCAATCCACACCCAGCCGTTCTCTAGCCATTCGCTCAAATCATCTGCATCAACATCGGTGACATCTTGACTATTTAGGTGTTCGCCATTAGCCAAACGCACCAATACCGCTACTGCTGTATCATCAAGGCCGTCAATGCGCTGACCATTGGCATATAGCACAATGCCATCATTAGTCTGGCTATAGAGCAAACGATTGCTATAATCCGCTTGCAAGGTGGCACCTTCTGCTAGAGCTTGCATGAGCTCATCCGTATCTAGTGTATCCTCTGGCATCAGCGCATCATACTGGCGTTTGCTGACGACTTCAGAAACTGCTTGACGAATGATATCATCACCACGCTCAGACTGTAGCATTTGTAATAGCTGATCTTTGATCGCATTAATGCTGCTCGCTTGCAATTCACCTGACGCTTGCAGCGCTTGTGGCAACAGCATTGGGATAAATAAATCGCTATCGTTGGTAGCGATATCAGCTAAGTTGTCGATGATTTGCATCAAGTTAGGACGACGGCAGCCAAATGAAAAGGTTAAGCAATCGTCTTGTGCCACACCAAAATGCGACAGCTTCGGCGGTACGTAAAGTACGTCACCGGCTTCTAATATTTCATCAAAAATAATTTCACCCATGTCATCAAAGAGGCGAATCGGCTCATCGGCGACAAACTCGGTATTTTTATCACAGAATTTGCCCAGTTGCCAACGTCTAGTGCCGTAGCCTTGTGCTAAAAACACATCATAATCGTCATAGTGTTTGCCGACTGAGCCACCTTTTGGCGCATAAGAAACCATGATGTCATCACGTTGCCATTGTGGAATAAAGTCAAAGGCTTGCCACAATTGACCAAGCTCAGGCGACCACTGTTCCATATTCTGCACCAATACCGTCCATTGCTCAGGTAAGTTATCGAAATCAGTTTCAGTCAATGGGTTTTTCTTGAGTTGCCACTGCGCCTGACCTTCTTTTTTACTTGCTGCTTGAGTCAGCAGGCGCGCTGCGGCATCTTCTTCTAGTGCTAGACCAAGCATGTCGTCAGGTTCAAACATGCCAATTAGCTGTGGTAAGCCTTGTTTAATTAAGAGTGGCTTTTTTTGCCAGTATTCGCTTAAAAATTGCTCAGGCGTGATAGAGTCGGGTAAACAAAGCGGTATAGAAGTCATGGGTAGATCCGTGTGTTTAAGTAGAAAGGATATCAAGGTAGACAGAATATAAAACTAGAACAGTGCTTTATAGCTGACGTGTATTGGTTTATGATTAGCGTCTAGCTGATGGTCAAATTATAGCCATCAGTGCCTCTCATTATCCGTAGGAAATTTATGAAAAAATTACAGTTTATCGTCATTATCGCCAGTATGTTTATGCTGCAAGCTTGTGTGCATAAAATCGTCACTGTACCTGTAAAAGTCGCCTACAAAACCACTAAAGGTGTCGTCAAAGGTACTGTTGCTGTTACCAAAGCGATCATACCGGGTGATAGCAGTGATAAAAAAGATGAAGACGATAAAGAATAAAACCTCACCCATTAACTATGTATTTAACAAATCATAGTGTTTAGAGTAAGGTTTTTTTAAAAAGATATAAATGAATGCTCGTTTATATCTTTTTTACATTTTATAAAGATAAGATTGTTACCAGTTAAATCTTAGCAATCCACTCTTTAATGGTACGTGCTTGCTCCGCCGCATTACCGATATAAGTGGCTGGCGTCATCTCACGTAGTCGCGCTTTATCCGCATCGCTCACCGCAGATAGCTCATCACTTTCAACGAATGTCAGCATGGCTTCGCGAGTCATGGCATTGCCACGAGTCAGAGCTTTAAGCTTCTCATATGGGTTCTCAACACGATAGCGACGCATGACGGTTTGAATCGGCTCTGCCAATACTTCTTGTGCATTATCCAAATCGTCATTTAAGCGCTGGGCATTCAATTCAAGTTTGCTGACACCTTTTAAACAAGCATCATAAGCAATCATGCTTTGTGCCAGACCAACACCGATATTACGAAGTACGGTAGAGTCTGATAAATCACGCTGCATACGCGAAATTGGCAGTTTTTCACCCAAATGAGCCAGCATGGCGTTCGCAACGCCCAAGTTGCCTTCAGAGTTTTCAAAATCAATCGGGTTGACTTTATGCGGCATGGTAGAAGAACCAACTTCACCATCTTTTAGGCGCTGTTTAAAATAGCCTAAGCTAATATATTGCCAAATATCACGGTTAAAATCGATTAAGATAGTATTAAAACGTTTGACAGCATCAAATAGCTCAGCGATATAATCATGCGGCTCAATTTGCGTGGTATAAGGGTTAAAAGTCAGCTCAAGACTTTCATCAATGAAGCGTTCTGCATGTGCTTGCCAATCGACGTCAGGGTATGAGGCGTAATGAGCGTTATAGTTACCAACCGCGCCATTAATTTTGCCCAATAGTTCAACTTGACCGACTTGTTTGATTTGACGGGCTAGGCGATAAGCGACGTTTGCCATTTCTTTGCCTAGCGTCGTTGGGCTGGCGGTTTGACCATGGGTGCGTGATAGCATCGGTTGGTCGGCATGAGCAATCGCCAAATCAACGATGCTATCAGTCAATTGCTGCATTTTCGCAACCACAATCTTGCGGCTGTCTTTTAGCATTAACGCATAAGACAAGTTGTTAATATCTTCACTAGTACACGCAAAATGAATAAATTCTAATGAATCTTCAAGTGCTGCCTGACCACGGAACTTGTCTTTGATAAAGTACTCAACGGCTTTTACATCATGATTGGTCGTCGCTTCGATGTCTTTGATGGCTTGGGCATCTGCTTCACTAAAGTCATCAACGATACTGTTTAAAAAGGCATTGGTATCGGTATCAAATGCTGCCAATTCACCAATCGCGTTGTTATCAGCCAATGACTGTAACCAGCGAATCTCGACAGTGACGCGGGCTTTAATGAGACCAAATTCAGATAAATAAGGACGCAAGCTGTCAGCTTTGGAGGCGTAACGACCATCGATTGGGGAGAGTGCGGTAAGTAAGTTCATAATAATGCCTTTAAATTAAAAAAGTAAAAGTGATGAAAACTGTGAAATCCCACAAATGAACACATCATATAAGACTGTGGTCAAAAAAATACGGGTAGTGTAGCAAATGTAGCCGTTGATAAAATCAAAATATGCATATAACGCTATTATTAAGGGGTATCGGGTGTATTAGAGTGTGTCGAGCCATACTTAGTATTAAAGTAAAAACTACGTTTTGTCCTTGGATCTAAAATTGAGGTTACCGTTTTAACAGTACCGTTATTGCCGATAGCGACACTGTCTGCGGCATATTCGCTTGTTTGATGGATTGGATTCGCAAGTTTTGACGTCACTATCGCGCCATTCACATTTTTTTCTTGCAAGACGTCTTGTAGAACAAAATTATTGATACTAAGGTTGGCTCGATTGGTCGCAGTAATTTTGTAGGCAATACATTGTCCTGGAGTTACTTCAGATAGGGAGGCTTTACTATAGGCAAGCTTGTTTTCTAGATTTGGTAACAATGAGGCAGTTTTGCAATCGTTAAGTGCTTGTTCTTTTTCAAGGACTAAAGCTGCATTTTTATCAATCACTCTGCCAAAGTTATTATTTTCATAGTTATACTGGTTAGTAGTCAAGGAAATAACCGTTTTTTCATTAGTAGTACGAATGGGATAAGTGCTACCACTATTTTCTTCAATCAGGCAGACAGTAATTTTGCCAGTTAGAGAAGCGATAGGTATTTTAATCTCATATTTACCGACAATATTAGTAGGAATATTGATAGTTTCAAGAGGAGCATTGGTTGTACAGTCAACCAGCTTGACTGTGCTACCTGCAATACCACTTTCAGCAGAGTCAAAAGTACCACTGAAGAAGTTGGTATTGTTATATATACCGCTGCCTATCGTAGCGTTATCTTTTTTGACATTGATGTCGCTATCGTTTATACCGCCATTATCATTGAATACAGTGCCTGAAAAGACGTAATTCAATGGTTCACTTTCTACCCCAAAGCTGATCCATTCGTTATAGGTTTCACCGATTACGTTACGCGCAATGCCGATATTACCATTCATAATCCCTTCATAAGTCAAAGTCACAGCGTTCGCATTTCTTACCGCGACAACGTAATTGCTTTGACTATTTTCAATGCCATAACTGACATAAGTACCACCATTGGAAATAGCCGTATTAGATGAGAGTGCAGAATACGTGCTGCCATTATTGATACTTTTAATAATATTTTCGAAAGTTGGCGTCGGTGGTAAAACCCCGTTATTTGAGCTAAGGGCTACTAGGTTGTTAGTTAAAGTAGGGCTATATGGATTTTGGCTACCAGTAGCACCCGCTAGATTAGTAATATTATAATAATATAAACCACTACCATTCACATTTGAGCTATCGGTACGCAGCTGCGGGTTGAACACAGCATTTTGTGAATTCAATTGAGTCGCATTAAGTTTGGTCCCCATAAAATAATCACCCATTGCATTATAGTAATAGGGGACATCTGGGTTGTTTTTGATAGTGGCTTGCGCAGGTATACTAATTTGACTATTTTGGGTAAAATTTAATGTTTGACGTGCAATTTCTGAGTTACCACCCATTGAATAGCTGGCTTGACCAATCTTTATGGTATGTATAGAGGCGTTATCGTTAGGCGTAATAGTAAAAGTGTACTTGAACTTATCTCTATCAATACTAGTATTAGAATCATTCCTGATCTCAATACCGTTGGTGCGCGTACCACTAGATGGTGTTATCTCAGCATTACTGTTATAACCAATATTTTCATTGCGAACCAAAGTAAAATGACCAGTAGCACCAGAACCTGCTGCGATATAGGTGCCAGAAGCACTACCAGTCGAAGCATTAGAGCTGGTAACCGTAATACTACCCATCTTTGTTGATGCTGACTGTGCACTAAATGACGCAGCAATAAGCGTAAGCGTAAGACCTCGCTTCAGCCATATCGAACAAGAAAATGAGATATTCAGCAAGGCGAAAAGGCGAGCGGTCATTCAGTATCCTAAAAAAAGACAAATCATTGTATTAATTAACGTTAAATGAGATGTCAAATCCCGCAAGGCGCGTCAATAGAGGCAATGACACCGCCGCCCAAACAAACCTCATCGATATAAAATACTGCTGATTGACCTGGCGTCACTGCCCGTTGCGGCGCATCAAATATCACTCGTACTTCTAAACCTTTATCATCAACAGCAAACACTCGGCACGCTTGGTCTGGCTGACGGTAGCGCGATTTTGCCATACAACGTAAGCCGTCTTCGCTAAATATATCTGCAGGCGGTAAACCATCGACCCAATCGAGCTTATAAGCTTGTAGCTCATTACTCAGCATCATGGGATGCTCATGACCTTGTCCAACGATCAAACGGTTATTGTCCAAGTCTTTTGCCAATACAAACCAAGGCTCTTCTGGGCGATCTTTGACACCGCCAATACCAATACCACCACGCTGACCTAACGTATAATACATTAAACCATCATGTTGACCGATAATATGACCATCGTCAGTCACGATATCGCCTTTTTGAGCGGGCAAGTACTGTTGTAAAAAGTCTTTAAAGCGGCGCTCACCAATAAAGCAAATGCCCGTTGAATCTTTTTTATTGGCAGTAATAAGATCATGTTCTTCAGCGATTTGACGAACCACTGGTTTTTCAAGCTCACCCACTGGGAACAGCGTCTTAGCGATTTTATCGCCGCCAACCGCATGTAAAAAGTAACTTTGGTCTTTATTGTTATCAAGCCCGCGTAATAGCTGCGCAACCTCAGTGCCATTAGCATTCGTATAGTTCATACTACGGCGCGTGTAGTGACCGGTGGCGATATAATCTGCGCCCAACGTCAAAGCATAGTCTAAAAACGCTTTAAACTTGATTTCTTTGTTGCACAAAATATCTGGATTGGGCGTACGACCCGCTTTGTATTCTGCTAAAAAATGCTCAAAAACCCGATCCCAATATTCCATGGCAAAATTGGCCGTATGTAGCTTCATACCGATTTTGTCACATACCGCTTGTGCGTCCGCCAGATCGTCCATTGCCGTACAGTATTCGGTGCCGTCATCTTCTTCCCAGTTCTTCATAAACAGACCTTCGACTTTAAAGCCTGCTTGTTGAAGTAAAACGGCTGATACAGAAGAATCAACGCCACCTGACATACCGACAATCACGTGCTTGGCGCTAGGATTTTCGATATCGGCAAGTGTTAATGGACGATGAATCGTAAAAGACTCAGAAACGGCTATGCTTGAGGTATCTTGTATGGCTGACATAAAGCGGCTCAACTATTTGTACGTTCTCCAAAATAGATATTGACGCCAAAAATTATGCCATTGCTACAATAGGTAGTCTCAGCAGAACGACGTCAGCTTATCTTTTGGATCTGGTATTATGATAAAATAAACGTCATATTATACCAGTTAATTGAAACTGGTGGCGACCGATGGTGTCTAGGCATTGGTAAAATCGCTTTAGAAATTTAGATAGTGGTTTTGAATTATTTTAATCACGTTTCACTCATCTTGGAATAATAATGATAAAAATTGGTCAAGGTATCGATGTTCACGCTTTTCATAATAATGGTCAGCAGCAGCAATATGTGGTGCTAGCAGGTGTGCCTATTGAACACACGCACAGCTTGCTTGCACACTCTGATGGAGATGTGGTGCTGCATGCGCTTGCTGATGCACTGCTTGGCGCATTGGCGCTTGGCGATATCGGTCAACATTTTCCTGATACAGATGCCGCCCATGCAGGGTTGGACTCGCGGGTGCTGCTACGTTATGTCTACAGTAAAGTGCAAGAGGCTGGCTATAGTCTAGGCAACGCTGATATCACTGTGATGTGTGAGCGTCCAAAGTTGGCACCGCACAGTCAAGCCATGCGTGATAATATTGCCAGTGATTTGCAGACGGCGGTCAATAATATTAGCATTAAAGCCACCACCACTGAAAAGTTAGGCTTTACCGGTCGGCAAGAGGGCATTATGGCCAATGCCGTGGTATTATTAGTCCCTAATGTTGTCGAATCTAGATAGCTTGGATCGGGTGTCATCGCTGCTTGAGCACTCCGAGTCATATTGACTTGGTGAGTTGAGCGTAGATTTTATATATAGAGTCTATAGAGTTGTACTTGTAATACCGTGGCGCTTGCCCCATGTATCAGCCATCTCTTTTTTCAATCATTTTGTAATATCAATCACTGTTTTCAATGAACCGCTTTATCAATAGGAGCTTTTATGAGTGAACAAACCCCAAATACTGCTGCAAACGACGTTGAACAATTGATCCGTGATCAAATCCGTGACAATAAAGTTATTATTTACATGAAAGGAACGCCGCAATTCCCGCAGTGTGGCTTTTCTGCTAAATCGATTGAAGTTCTTACTCAAATTGGTCGCCCATTTGCGTTTGTAAATATTTTAGAAAACCCAGAAATCCGTGCGACGTTACCTAAAGTGGCTAATTGGCCGACTTTTCCACAGTTGTGGATTGACGGCGAATTGATGGGCGGATCAGACATTATTTTGCAAATGTATCAATCAGGCGAGTTAAAGCCATTGGTTGAAGCAAACAGCCCTGCTGCATAATGCTGAAAGCACTTATCTAAGCTTTTTTATTATCAAGCTGATAAGTTTTAACAATAAAAGCTCGAGCCAGTCCTTAGATGGGCGCTCGGGCTTTTATTGTTTTTGTTAGTATTGACCCCATATATGGCTCAACAGCAAGCATTATAAAAACATAAATAATGAGAGAGTATTATGAGCAATCAACCAATAGAACAACAAACACCTGAACCGGTATCTGCTGAGCAAGCGACCATAGAGAAACGCCGTGAGCATTTAAAAAATGAATCCACGCGCATCATTGAAATTGCTGGCAATGAGCCACATTCAGCCCTGAAATGTATTCATCAGCTTAGCGTGGCAGGCGGCGCAACAGAAGCCACTTATATTGCGATTGAGCAGCGTATCGTTGCGGATCAAGATTCTGCGGGCGCTTATCATTTGGCATTATTGGCACAGAATACGCCAGATTTACCCATCGATGCGCGTCAACTTATCGAGATGGTCGTTAATAAAGGCGATAACCACCAGCGTTTGGCATTGCTAAAAAACTTGCTGCTACCGCCAGTGAACATGATTAAAGAGCAAATTCTGGCCAGTAATGATGGCGATGCTATTGGCTTGATGAATGCTTATTTGCAGATCAATCCAGAAGGTTATGGCAGTCAGCATATGCTGAGCAGTGGTCAATCAGATCAAATCGTACCGCTGAGCCCTGGTAACTAGGCGCTAGTTATTAAGTTACTAAGTTTAAAAACGATGCTTAACACTTAATGTAAATAGTTTCTACTGCGGCGTTTTTTAAGCATCAAAAAATTGTTATAATGATGGGTTAACAATCCAATATCTAGCGGCTTTTCCAAGTCGTTAACTTTTTAAATCCGACTGACGTTTATTTGCTGATGACCATGCTATTTAGCCATAACATTCTGGTGATAATAGTTTTTGGCTAAAAGCGGCGTTATGAGTCAAGTGAGGCGTATATGCAATACCCAAAAAATTACGACGTGGTAGTGATCGGTGGCGGTCATGCTGGCACAGAAGCTGCTTTGGCAGCCGCACGTATGGGTGCGCAGACCTTGCTATTGACACATAATATTGAGACGCTTGGGCAAATGAGCTGTAATCCAGCAATTGGTGGTATCGGTAAATCACATCTGGTGCGTGAGATTGATGCACTTGGTGGGGCGATGGCGCTAGCGACGGACAAGGCAGGTATTCAGTTTCGCGTACTAAATAGCCGTAAAGGTGCGGCAGTTCGAGCTACGCGTGCGCAAGCAGATCGTATTTTATATAAAGCAGCCATTCGCCATACGCTTGAGAATCAGCCAAATCTTGATATATTTCAACAAGCGGCTGATGATATCTTAGTTGAAAATGGTCGTGCGACGGCAGTGGTTACTGCAACGGGTATTATCTTTAATACGCAAACGGTGGTACTGACCTCAGGAACCTTCTTGGGCGGTGTGATTCATATTGGTCTCGAGAGCTCAAAAGGTGGTCGCGCAGGCGATCAGCCATCTATCAAGCTTGCTGATCGTTTGCGTGAGCTTAAGCTGCCAGTCGGGCGTTTGAAAACAGGTACGCCCGCGCGTATTGATGCGCGTAGCGTTGATTTTAGTGTGATGACCGTACAGCCGGGCGACACGCCGCTACCAGTGATGAGTTATATGGGTGATGTGTCTATGCATCCAGAGCAGGTCAATTGCTACATCACGCACACCAATGCGCGCACCCATGACATCATCCGTGAGAATTTAGACCGTTCGCCGATGTTCTCTGGAAAAATCGAAGGCGTGGGTCCACGTTATTGTCCATCGATTGAAGATAAGATTCATCGTTTTGCGGATAAAGACAGTCATCAAATCTTTATCGAGCCAGAAGGTCTGACGACACATGAGCTATATCCAAATGGCATCTCAACGAGTTTGCCGTTTGATGTGCAGTTAGAGTTTATTCATAGTATGAAAGGCTTAGAAAACGCGCACATTACTCGTCCCGGTTATGCGATTGAGTATGATTATTTTGATCCGCAAAACCTAAAGCCAACGCTCGAAACTAAGTCCATCGATCGCTTATATTTTGCTGGTCAGATCAATGGTACGACTGGCTACGAAGAAGCTGGCGTACAGGGTTTGCTAGCAGGTACTAATGCGGCATTGGTTACGACTAATAATAGTGAGTTTGACGTGTGGACACCGCGGCGCGATGAAGCTTATCTTGGCGTGCTCGTTGATGATTTGATTACCCATGGTACGACTGAGCCATATCGTATGTTTACGAGCCGCGCAGAATATCGTCTATTATTACGTGAAGACAATGCCGATCAACGCCTAACTGAGACGGGTCGCAAGCTTGGTCTAGTAGATGATGTGCGCTGGCAGGCTTACCAACAAAAAATGGAAGCCATTGCCACAGAGACCTCACGTCTCAAAGATATGTGGGCAACCCCTGCCAATACGTTAGGCAAAAAAGTCACAGAGCAAACGGGCGAGGTGCTGTCAAAAGAATCGACTGCTTTTGATTTGCTCAAGCGTCCGCAGATTCATTTTGCTGATATCGCTGTCATCACTGATTCGCAAGTCGATGCCCAAGTAGGCGAGCAGATAGAAATCTCTGTGAAGTACGCAGGCTATATTGATCGTCAGCAAGAAGACATTGATCAGATGAAGCGTCTAGAAAATACAGCGCTGCCACTGGACTTTGATTATAGTGTGGTATCAGGCTTATCAAATGAGATTGTACAGAAATTGACGCAAATACGTCCTGCGACGCTTGCTCAAGCAGGACGCGTGAGCGGTGTGACGCCTGCCGCCGTTCAATTGCTAGCCATGACAGTGAAGAAACATAAAAAAGCGAAGGCCGCGCTAGATTCGTAATAGTAGTATAACTAGTATAACAAAAGCCCATAACGGTATATCGTTATGGGCTTTTGTGTATTAATAATACAATTGCTGTTAAAAGAAAATAGAGCAGGTGCTTGTCTTACTTGCTATTTTGTCTCTATACTAGGCTAGAAAATTTAATGATTACTTGTTAATTTATCTCGCTGATGTCCATATCATGATGGGCTTGTCAACGAACTGAGCCTATTTATGATTGATGCTATTGTCTTTGCTATTACCATTGTCTTGCCCAACCTTGCCTTAATGTGGTTGGGTTTTTTTATGCAGAGACGCGGTGAGGCGAGCCAGACTTTTATTGACCAAGCATCGAGCTTTGTCTTTAATTACTGTTTACCCTGTTTGCTTTTTTTTAGCGTCGTTGATAGTGATGTCGATTACAGCAAACAAATCACGCTGATAGTGGCTGGTATTCTGGTGACATTCATGTTGTTTATAGGTGCAGAGATTTACGCCAAATATTTTGTGAGCAAACCGGCTGATCAAGGGGTGTTTGTACAAGGGATATTTCGAAGTAATATGGCTATTATTGGACTGGCAACGGTTGCTAATGCCTACGGAGAACGTGGCTTAAGTATCGGCGCTGTCTATATGGGTGTGGTGACGATACTGTTTAATATCTTAGCGGTTATCACTCTCAGCCGTGTGTCCAAAAGTGTGGATGATACTTGGCTCAGTCGCAGTACCATGATTATCAAAAAACTATTTACCAACCCACTGATTATCGCATTGGTAGCAGCCTTTGCTTATAAGGCGTCACCGCTGCCGCCTATTACAGGTGTGATTCATACGACTGGCGATTTACTGGCCGCTGTGGCATTGCCCTTAGCATTGATTTGCGCCGGTGCCAGTATTGATTTGAAGTCGATGTTGCACCCTTCAGGGCTGTCCATGCAGGCGAGTATCGGACGTATTATTGTTGCGCCATTGATTGCCATCGCTATTGGATTGGGATTTGGTCTATCAGGTGTGCATATGGGTGTGTTGTTTTTGATGGCAGCTTCACCAACAGCCGCCGCCAGCTATGTAATGGCAAAGGCCATGGGTGGCAATGATGTGTTAGCTGCTAATATTTTGGCTTTTACCACCGTCGTAGGTATGTTTGGAATGGCGATTGGTGCGGCAATATTACGCGGGTTAGGATTAATGTAGTAGCCGTTTGGCGTGATAAAACATGTTCTAATAATAAATCTATAAATAGGAGTACTTAAATTGCAATTACTAAACCAAGCAATCGTGACCGAACATCTCAATATGCAATCTGCCATTGGGGCGATAGAAGCATTGTTACATCAACAGGCAGCGCATCCCAATTGGATCAAAGCGCCTGAACGTTTGGTCATTGAAACTTTTAGTGAAGATGACACTCATCGCTCAGGTTCGCATTTATCCATGCCTGCGACGATTTATGATGGTAAGAACGAGTATACCGCCGTAAAATTGGTCACCATTTGTCCTGATAATCCGAGCCGAAATTTACCAACCACAACGGCGATTATTACCGTGTCAAACAATGATACTGGTGAAATATTGGCAATTATGGATGGGATTTATATTACTCAAGTACGTACGGCGGCATTGTCAGGCATTGCGACCAAATATATGGCAAGCGCTGACTGTCAAAGTGTGGCGGTGGTCGGTTGTGGTGGCATGGCTTATGAGCAATTACATGCGGTAATAACAGTACGTCCTGAGATTAAAACAGTATATCTATGGAATAGAAGCAGGGAAGGCGCTGAGATTTTCAAAGTGAAATTTACTCGTGATTATCCACAATGGGACGTTACCATAACGGTTTGCGAAAATATCAATGATGCTATCCGTGATGCAGATGTTATCAATGTCGCAACCCGCGCAACAGAAGGTTTGTTTGATCTCAACCATATTAAATCTGATGCACACATCAACGCAGTCGGTGCTTATCAGCCTTCAATGAAAGAGATAAGCAATGATGTCATTGCAAATAGTCGCATGGTCGTTGTCGATGATTTGGTTGGCAGTCGTCATGAAGCGGGCGATTTAATCCAAGCTCACGATAGTGTCGATTGTGCATGGACATGGGACGACCTCAGTGGTGACTTACAAGCGCTAGTCACAGGGGCGCTACAAGAAAAAACCGCTAAGTCTAATAATGGTGTTACGTTATTTAAATCGGTTGGTGCAGCCAGTTTTGATGCAGCAGTCGCTCTATATGTCGCACAACAAGCCGCACAAAAAAATCTTGGCTCGTCAGTTGAATGGTAATGCCATCTAAGTGAAAGTACGTAAAGATTGCTGTATTTTTCTTATGTAGCAAGCCAAAAAAAGCCCTCTTTCTAAATAAGAAAAGAGGGCTTTTTACATTGCTTTAAACGTTAAATTAATACGTCCCTAGCATATTTTCAGAGCGGTTATTAATTTGAATTGTTTTTATTACGTTGGTCTTCGCGCCGCTGCTTACGTTTTGGGCTGGTGCGATAGGTCAAATAACCACCGACAGCCATCACCGCCAGAAAGGCAACAATGTACATAAATATTGATGAGCCAATAAGTAGTGAGGCACCGATAATAGGAGTTGCATCCATGTCAAACATCCAGCTAAGGTTTATCAATAATTATGCAAGTGTCTGATTTCATTGTAAAGTAAATAAATTTAACTCAGGTGTAAGTTCCAGTGAACGCATGCGCGCTGCCTGATCGTAAACGTTAGCCGTCACAATTAGTTCGTCTGGCTGATACTGGGCAAGGAATGCTGCCAGTCTCGGCTTGACAGTTTCCACAGAACCGATGAATGACACTGACAATGCGCTATCCACCATCATTTTTTCAGCAGGGCTCCAGATACTATCCATATCGTGAGTAGGTTTCGGCATTTGACCTGTTTCACCACGGCGCAAGCGTACGAAACTTTGCTGCGCAGAGGTAAAATGATACTGTGCAGTAGCATCGTCATCGGCGAGTAATAAATTGGCGGCCAGCATGACATAAGGCTTGTCCAAATAGGCTGATGGTCTGAACTGTTCACGATAAGCTGTAATCGCTTGCCCAAGCATTTGCGGTGCAAAGTGTGAGGCAAACACATAAGGAAGTCCCAAATGCGCCGCTAACGTAGCCCCAAAAAGAGAAGAGCCTAATATCCAGATAGGAACGTTTGACTTTGCCCCAGGAAATGCCTGTACTGGGCTATTATCTGTACCGTTCCCTAAAAAGTACATCAATTCTTGGACGTCTTGCGGAAAGCGATCAGCATCTTGCATCTGACGGCGTAGTGCCTGAAAGGTTGCGCCATCAGTACCCGGCGCCCGACCCAGCCCTAAATCTACGCGATCACCATATAATGCCTGCAAAGTGCCGAATTGCTCAGCGATGACGAGAGGTGCATGGTTCGGAAGCATCACACCACCAGCACCAATACGTATATGCTTGGTTTGGCTGCCGATATGCGCTAGTAGTACTGACGTCGCTGCACTGGCGATGCCCGGCATATTGTGATGCTCTGCCATCCAATAACGGTTTAAGCCGACTTTTTCTGCTTGCTGTGCTGTCTCAACCGTTTGGGCAATGCCTTCAGCGATGGTTTTACCTTCAGGCACGGGTGCTAGGTCTAAAAAGGATAAGGGAATAGCGTTACTCATAAATCACCTGTTTTTATGATGCCGCCTTTCAACGACATGGTTATATGGTTATATTGGTATTTGATTCTAGTTATAAAAGAGACTAGCGACAGCAATGATAAAACAGCACCTCAAGAATCTAGTGCTAATTCAATATTGCTGTAACTAGTCGTTCAATAGTTCATATAATGGGGCGGTTCTAGTGAATATAAAGGTTATAAGTTAAGACGATAACAAATCTTAATAATGGGGTAGCGTTATAAGAATCACATGCGCGGCAGTCGATTTTGAGTAGAAATGAGAAGAGAAAATGGTATCATTATCTGTTGATAACGATGCCATTGACGTTTAGTGAAAATATGAATGAATGGTTCTTTACTGGCTAAATTGTTTTTGACACAGTTCCATAAATGCTCGACCATACTGACGAATTTCTGCATCATCACGTACCGCCATCCAACTGGTAAAGCGCCCAAAGTGATCCACAGGTATCGCAGTTAAATTTTGATAGTGACTCGGTTCAAATGCCATCTCTGCGATAATGCCGATACCCAAGCCCAGACCTACGTAAGTACTGATTACATCAGCATCGAGTGCTGCTAGCACGATATCTGGTTCCAATCCTGCTTCTTCAAAAGTTTTGTCAATCGCACCGCGCCCCGTAAAGCCACCGTGATAGGTCACAATCGGATAGCTGGCGAGGGTCGGCAAATCCACAGACTCGTGATTGGCCAGTTCGTGATCGCTTGGCACAATGACGCGATGCGTCCAGTCATAATAGCGATAGCAGCGTAAATAATTGTTATGAAGTAAAGACTCGGTTGCAATACCAATGTCTGCCTGTCCGCGAATGACCATCTGTGCGATGGTCTCTGGATCCGCTTGTTGTAATATTAGGTTGACTTTGGGGAAACGCTCTTTAAACTCTTTGACGACTTGCGGCAATACATATCGCGCTTGCGTGTGAGTGGTGGCAATCGTCAGCGTGCCAATATTCGGATTATTAAAATCGAGACTTAGGTTTTCAATCGTACGAATTTCGGCGAAGATAGATTCGATATGCGGCATTAGTGCTGTGCCCATGGTCGTAAGACCCGTTAGGCGTTTGCCTTGACGGACGAATACTTCCGTTTTGAGCTGATTTTCAAGTGCCGCAATATGTTTTGATAGGCTAGATTGGCTGGTGTGCAGTACGGTCGCCGCCTGACTTAAGTTATAGCCATTAATCACCGTATGCCATACTGTCTCCAACTGCTTGAGCTGAATCTGTAAATGCCGCTGATTGACCACTACGTCGATTGCCATAACTAAATCCTATTGTATAAATATACAAACCCTGTCTGTATACAAAAGTGAAAATGTACAAATATGCAGTAAGAAGGTAGTGTAAAACAAAGTGTTTATTCTTGTATATACTTAATGGTTATCTATTTATATTTATTTGGAATATAGGATAAGTCGTTTGTCCGTTGCTAGAAGTAAACCATTACAATAAAAAAGCCCTCGATTAAAGAGGGCTTTTTTAAGATAAAGGCGTATCTATTTCAGTGGGTTTTAGCGAAAACGATCCGCATTCATCACTTTATTCCAAGCATTTACAAAGTCATGAACGAATTTTTCTAGGTTATCGTCTTGTGCGTAAAGCTCAGCGTAAGCGCGTAGTATGGAGTTTGAGCCAAACACTAGGTCTACGCGGCTGGCTTGCCATTTTACATTGCCAGTAGCACGCTCACGTACTTCATAGAGAGCAGGGGCGTCATTATTGTCTGTCTTAACGGGATGCCAAGAATAGCTCATGTCTGTCAAGTTCACAAAGAAGTCATTGCTAAGTGTCCCAGCACGCTCAGTAAAGATCCCTTGTTGGCTCTGAGCGTAGTTGGTATCCAAGACACGCATACCACCGATTAAAACGACCATTTCGGGTGCAGTCAAGCCCATCAGCTGAGTACGATCTAATAGCATCTCTTCAGGTGATATGGCATAGCTGCCTTTGATCCAGTTACGGTAGCCATCATGTCGTGGCTCTAAATCAGAGAAGCTTTCTGTGTCAGTCATCTCATCGCTCGCATCGCCACGACCCGCATCGAATGGCACTTCAATTTGAATGCCTGCATTAGCTGCTGCTTTTTCAATGGCGGTGCTACCAGCGAGTACCACTAAATCCGCGATGCTGACGTCTTTATCAAAGTTCGTCTGGATGGCAGTGAGCGCCTCAAGTACGCGAGCCAATTGCTCAGGCTCATTACCTAGCCAGTCTTTTTGCGGGGCTAAACGAATGCGTGCACCATTGGCGCCGCCGCGATAGTCTGAGGCGCGGAATGTACGAGCGCTATCCCAAGCGGTAATAATAAATTCGCGATGGTCGATACCACTGCCTAGTATCTGTGCTTTTAAGATCGCAATATCATCAGCGCTCAGATCAACATTGCCTTGTGGAATTGGATCCTGCCAAGTGAAGTCCTCGCTTGGCACATCCGCTCCTAAATAGCGAGATTTTGGCCCCAAATCACGATGGGTAAGCTTAAACCAAGCTTTTGCAAATACCTCATCGAAATATTCTGGATTTTGATGAAAGTTCTCTGAAATTTTACGGTAAGCAGGGTCTTTAATCATTGCCATATCAGCGTCGGTCATGATAGGGTTGCGGCGTACACTTGGATCATGTGCATCTAAAGGACGATCCTCTTCCTTGATATCGATAGGTTCCCATTGCCAAGCACCAGCAGGACTCTTAGTCAGTGCCCACTCATGATTTAGCAATAACTCAAAATATTCATAATCCCATTGGGTTGGATGCGTGGTCCATGCGCCCTCGATACCACTTGAGACGGTGTCGCCAGCATTGCCTGTGCCTTTAGGGTTGCGCCAACCTAGACCTTGCTCTTTGATATCAGCAGCTTCTGGCTCATCTTCTAATAAGGTAGCGTCACCATTACCATGACATTTACCAACCGTGTGACCGCCAGCAGTCAAGGCGACCGTTTCTTCATCATTCATTGACATACGCGCAAAAGTGGTACGAATATCTTGTGCCGTTTTAATAGGATCGGGGTTGCCGTCGACGCCTTCAGGGTTGACATAAATCAAGCCCATCTGTACCGCTGCTAAAGGGTTTTCTAGTGATTCACGCTGATTATCATTTTCATAACGATTTTTGGTAGCCGCCAGCCATTCACGCTCAGAACCCCAATAGATATCCTTTTCTGGATGCCAAATATCGGTACGTCCACCAGCGAAACCTAACGTCTTAAAGCCCATAGATTCATAAGCCATATTGCCCGCTAGTATCATCAAATCTGCCCAAGAAAGTTTGTTACCATATTTTTTCTTGATTGGCCATAATAGACGACGTGCTTTGTCCAAGTTGACATTGTCCGGCCAACTGTTTAATGGCGCAAAGCGTTGATTACCAGTGTTAGAACCACCGCGGCCGTCGGAGCGTCGATAAGTACCGGCAGAATGCCAAGCCATACGAATCATCAACCCACCATAATGACCCCAATCTGCTGGCCACCATGCTTGTGACTCAGTCATTAGATCTTTTAAATCTTGCTTGACGGCTTCTAAATCTAATTGCTTAAAGGCTTCTGCATAATCAAAGTCAGGATCCATTGGATTGGTTTTGTGATCCTGCTGATGCAAGATATCTAAGTTTAAGCTATTCGGCCACCAATCGGTTGCTGCCGAGGCGTTCGTAGTATGTGCTTGGTGCATGACAGGACAGCCACCCATGCTTGGACGTTGTGGCTCGTGCGAAGTATCTATATTTTCACTATGAATGGTTGGTCCATGTCCATCTCCATCTCCTTTATCATAAGTGGTGTTACTTGCAGCATCTGATGTTGAGTTTGAGTTAGTCATCATGTGGCTCCTAGGCAGTAATCAGATAAATGGCAATCGAGTGTGTTATCTACTATTGTTCGCAAAAATTATTTGTCATCCCTAGCATATAGAATAATGATTGATTTAGGGAAGCAATTTATACAAACGCGTTGTTTTATAAAATAAATGGTATGTCAAATAACATTTTAATTTATAAATATATAAAAGTAAGAATGTAGCAAGAATTTCTGGTTATTAAAGCATTAATTATTAATAACTTATCAGGATGATGATTGGCTAATCACAAGAGAAAGGGGTTTATATAAAACGGTTATGATGCAAAATACGATATTTTCCTTATTTTTATAGCTATTCTTAATATGAAAGTAAACCCTAGTCTATCAGCTAGGTTTTATTAACCAGTGGAAAGAAAGGTTAATGCAAAAATATCGTTAGAATGTCTAGTCAAGGTCAGCGTTCTCAAGTACCATAATTCAATTTTGTTGTAATGGCTGTATTTGTGCAACGTTAAGCAATTTTTATCGATCCCGTTTATCAGTGCTATTTATCAGTGTCAATTACCGATAGATGATGCTAATGATTGATAAAAATTGTGCGCGGTTGTGTTTTTTTTCTTAAGTGCTAGTGAGCGATTATGTCTGCTGTCAAATCTGTGCCACCCAATCAACCAGCTGTCAAAAAATCATGGGGAGAGGCTGCAAAGGCTTATTTAGACCCTCGTGTCATTATCATGTTGTTTTTGGGCTTTTCAGCGGGTATTCCTATACTGCTTATTTTTTCAAGTTTATCACTTTGGCTTAGAGAGGCAGGCATTGATCGTAGTGTTGTGACCATGTTTAGTTGGGCGGCACTGGGTTATTCGTTTAAGTTTATTTGGGCGCCATTAATAGATGCGCTTCCTGTGCCATTTTTGACCAAATGGTTGGGTCGTCGTCGCAGTTGGATGGTGGTATCACAGATGCTTATCATATTGGCTATCTTTTTGATGGCAAATGTTAATCCAGTTAGTGAAGACGTTTTAGTCTACATGGCAGGCGCTGCGGTTTTGCTTGGCTTTTCTTCTGCCACCCAAGATATCGTGATTGATGCTTACCGCATCGAGCTTGCGCCGCCATCGATGCAATCTATTCTATCCTCTATTTATGTGTCGGGTTATCGTATCGGCATGATCGTTGCGGGGGCAGGCGCGTTATATTTGGCAGATTTTTTTGGCTCGAATGAGACTTTTTATAGTTATGAGGCATGGCGAAATACTTACTACATTATGGCAGGTGTCATGACCTTAGGAGTATTAACCACGTTTGCCAGCTATGAGCCAACGGCTGAAACGTTGCAAAGTAAAAAGCAAAAGGGCAATTTAAAAGTATTTCTTATTTATTCTGCTTTACTACTTATCCCAGGTCTGATTTTTGGCATTATTTATCTGATCAATATTTTGATTAATACAGTGTTCGATAGCACATTGGCGATGATACCGTTAATGGTCATGCCAGCGATTAAGTTTTACTTTTTGGCGCTGGTCGCTTGTGCTCCTTTACTGCTGTTGTACTTCATTATCAATCAACCAAAAATTATCAATAAAGCGCCATTGGTTGCGGAAACTCGCGAAGACTACGTGAGATTAGTAGCATTGTTTGTGTTTTCAGTGATCGCATTTATCGCTGCTTATATATTGATGGGACCAGTACTGCCAGAGTTTGAAGGCGCGTTTTCTAGCTTCTTTGTAGAAACATTACATCTGCTGATAAGCTTGGGTGTGGCGATGGCTGCAGGTTATGCACTCGTACAAGTAGGTTTGGTCAAAAAAGAAGTGGCAATGTCCACTTGGGTTGAGCCAATTTTAGATTTCTTTAGACGCTATGGTAAAAAGGCATTTTTATTACTGGCACTCATTGGCCTGTATCGTATTTCAGACATTGTGGCAGGCGTGATCTCCAACGTCTTTTATCAGGATATGGGCTTTAGTAAAACAGATATCGCCAATGCAGTGAAACTCGTCGGCGTGATTATGGCGATTGCGGGTGGGTTTTTAGGTGGGCTATTGGCACAGCGTTTCCGTATGATGCATGCCATGATGATCGGCGCAATTCTTGCGTGTGCTACTAACTTGCTATTTGTGCTACTAACTTACAACCCAGGCAGTTTGCCGTTTATGTATGTTGCGGTCATATTTGATAACTTAGCAGCAGGGCTGGCCAGTGCGGTATTTATTGCTTTTTTATCAGCGTTGACCTCCATTCGTTTTACGGCAGTACAGTACGCTATTTTCTCATCACTCATGACGTTGATTCCTAAAGTAATGGGCGGATATTCAGGCGCTATCGTCGATAATATGGGCTATCCATTTTTCTTCATTTTTACCTTTGCGATTGGTATTCCGATTCTAGCGCTGATTTACTATGTCGATAAGCATATCGTCATTGGTGACAACGACGACATTTATGGTGATGATGACAACAGTGATGGAAACAGTAGTAATGGTATGGGGGATAAGTTATCCAAGTCTAATCCAAACTTAAGTGATACCAAAGAGCGGCCACGTGTTTCAGAGCGGTGGTTGTATCTGGTTTTTATCTTATTATTCGCTATGTACGTTATTTTTAAGAACTATATATGACCGCATCAAATATTCGTCAGATAAAGCAGCACATCCAGCAATGGATGAATGAGGCTGAGAACAGCAAGCTACCGTCATTTTGGCTAACGGACTGGCTGTTGTATGTCGTTGATAAGCCTGCGATAGCGTTGATGACAGATGAAGGTTATCAGCTAACAGACAGCGAATTTGAGCAATTCAATGCAGGTGTAACGAAGATGCAGCAAGGAATGCCACTTGCGTATTTGACGGGTCAGCAAGAGTTCTGGTCGCTGATATTTACTGTCAATGAGCACACTTTAATTCCGCGACCTGATACTGAGATACTGATTGAGCAAGTATTAACTTGGATAAAATCTCAGCCAAACAGTGTCAGCAGCCCAAAACGGTTACTGGATTTAGGGACAGGTTCAGGCTGTATTGCGATTAGTCTCGCTCACGAGTTAAATACGCAGCGTTCAGACAGTGAGGCAGAAAGCTGGCAAGTCGTTGCGGTGGATATGTCGCCAGCAGCGCTCAAGGTTGCTCAGCACAATGCAGCTATCAATGATGTTGCTGATATTGAGTTTATACAAAGCAGTTGGTATGACGAGCTGCCCAGTCATGACGAGCTATTATTTGATGTGATTGTATCCAACCCTCCTTATATCGATGAGGAAGATGAGCATTTAGCACGCCTTGTAGCCGAACCTATTAGTGCCTTAAGTGCCCCCAATCATGGGCTTGCCGATATAGAGCATATCGTAGGACAGGCACCGAAATACTTGCGTGTCGGTGGGCTACTGGCTATCGAACATGGTTTTGACCAAGGTGATGCCGTTCGCAAGTTGTTTGTAGATAGTGACTTTGAATCTGTGCGTACCGTACAAGATTATGGTGGTAATGATCGTGTTACGCTAGGTCAAATTAAGTCATCAGATTTTTGTTAGTAGACTTCTTTAATAATAGGTTATTGGTAATAAATATGGCGCACACATCAGATGAAGGGCAGTTGTTGGATGAAGAGCTGCTGCGTTATGCAAGGCAAATATTATTAGACGGTTGGGATATTGACGCTCAATTACGCTTAAAGTCAGCTCGTGTGGTCATGATAGGGGCAGGCGGGCTTGGTTGTCCTGCTTCTGAGACGCTGGTGCGTGCAGGACTTGGGCAAATTCATCTGATAGATGATGACGTCATTGAAGCCAGCAACTTGCAGCGCCAAACGCTGTTTTTACCTGAGGATATCGGTAAACCTAAGGCGCTAACAGCTGCGCAAATGTTAGAGCGTATTAATCCTTTAATTACCGCTCGCGGTACAGTGGCAAGATTAAGCGAAGACAATGCTTATGAATTGCTCGATATGGCGACAGGCAAGCCTGACTTGCTTTTAGATTGCACTGACAATTTTGCGACGCGTGATGTCATCAATCGTATTAGCGTGCGCTATAAAATCCCGCTATTATCTGCCTCAGCAATTGCGATGCAAGGTCAGTTGGCGCTGTTTGAGCCGCAACTAAACACTGGTTGTTATCACTGCGTGTTTGGTTCGGTAGTACTTGATGCAGCGGCTGATGAGCGTACGTGTGCTAACTCAGGTGTGCTAGCGAGTACCACTGCTATCATGGGTAATTTGCAAGCGAATGCTGCCTTGCAGTATTTGGGATTAACCAAAAATCCACTGACAAATAAACTATTAATATGGGATGGTAGCCAGATGCAGCAACGGCTGATGGGCTATCGCCAAGATGCGCAGTGTCCTGTCTGTAGTAGTCATTAGTGATTGTTCATTAGTAGCTGTGTAACTTGTCATTATTTATAATCGCCTATTCTCAAAAACCTTTCTTATGGCCATAGTTGTTTTTTATGAAAATTCATCGTCCGCATTTATTAAAGCATACCTTCAATGTCATGAACCGTGTTCGCCAAACAGCCAGCGTGGCAGGTTTATCTGCGCTGAGAGTGGCAAAAGGTGAAAAGCCTGATGCCACATTATTAAAAGAAACGTTTGAGCAGTTGGGCACGACTTATATCAAGATTGGTCAGTTTATCGCCAGTACGCCGTCACTGTTTCCACGCGAATATGTAAAAGCTTTCCAGAGCTGTTTGGATCAGACCACGCCACTGTCTTATGCTTATATCGAGCAGGTATTGAAAGAAGAGTTGGCGGTTGATGGCATGACGCTCGCTGATAAGTTCGCCCATATCGACTCAAAGCCACTAGCATCAGCCTCTATTGCGCAAGTGCATGCGGCACGGTTGCATAATGGCGATGAAGTCGTATTAAAGGTACAAAAGCCTGACGTCGAGACCATTATGCAAACCGATTTGGGCGTATTGCATGGGGTGACTAAATTACTTGAGATTCTGATGCCGTCGATGAAGTTTGCCAGTATTGCGCCGATTATCGATGAGATTCGCCTGCGCATGCTTGCCGAGACGGACTTTATCGCTGAGGCACAAAACATCCGCGATTTTCAGCAGTTCTTAGCCGTATCAGGCAATACGCGCGTGGTAGCACCCAAAGTATATGAAGAGCTGACGACCAAGCGTGTATTAACCATGAGCCGCTTGTACGGCGTATCTATGGTCGATGAGTCGCTCATGCGTCAGTATTGTGCTGATCCTGCGCAAGTCATGGCGGATACCTTGAATACGTGGTTTGCCAGTCTCATGCTGTGCAACAGTTTCCATGCTGACCTGCATGCGGGCAATTTGATGCTATTAACCGATGGTCGTATCGGCTTCTTGGATTTTGGTATTGTCGGTAAGCTAAAAGCTGAGAGTTGGCGTGCGTGCATGGGTATGATGCAAGCCATGCAGGACAGTGACTATCAAGCGATGGCGCGCCATATGATTGATATGGAAATGACCCATGGTGGCAATAAAGTCGATGTAGTGGCGTTGGGTAATGATTTGCAGCGTATGATGAAGACTATTATGGCGGAGGACAAGTCCTTTACCAGTGGTGTGCCTTTTAATAGTAAAGAGCAAGCCGATGAGTTAAATAAAATGATGCTTGAGATTGTAGAAGTCGGTAAGCGCCATGGTATTCATTTCCCACGTGACTTTGCTTTATTGACCAAGCAGATGCTCTATTTTGATCGCTTTATGCGTACGCTGGCACCTGATATGGATATGTTTAGTGATCAACGCGTACAAATGCTAGGACACACAGAAACAGATGTGACCATGCCACCAACAGTAAACGTATCGTAGTTTTCGCTTGTATGTTTGATTATTAATCCGCTGCTGCTCTTGAATGCTCTAACACAAAGGATTGTGTGCTAATGGCCGCAAAAATGGCTCTGTCATGATGACTGCTTTCAAAAGCCGTGCTTTTCCTCATATTACCAATGAAGCTGCCATTGCCTGTATCGGTATGTACTGCATGGCAGTCGTCATGGGCTATGGACGCTTCCTCTTTACTGCCACCTTGCCCGATATTATGGTGCAACTGTCGATTTCAACGACGATTGCAGGCTGGCTTGCCTCTATCAATTACATCGGTTATTTTATCGGTGCCCTCATTGCCATGTTTGTGCCTCAGCGTTCGACGTGGCAAACGCTGACACTGTGGGCAATTATAAGTGTCGTCACAACGATGCTACTTGTCGTACCTGATATGTCATTAACTCTATGGTATCTCATTCGTCTAATCGCAGGTATTGCAAGCGGTGTAGCGATGATTTTGAGCTCATCGTTTGTGATTCAAAGCTTAAGTCCTGAACGCCGCTCTGTACTGTCGGCAGTACACTACGCAGGTATTGGTGTGGGCATCAGTGCCTCTGCCATACTGACGTGGTGGTTGTTAATATTGGGCTATCATTTTGATGTCATTTGGTTGGTAGCAGGCTTTACAAGCTTACCTCTGGTATGGCTACTCTATGCGGTAAAACCAAGACAAGCACAGGGTTCCGACTCGCTGCTGACTGATCCTACACAGCACGTGTCAGTGCATCAAACCTATTTGAGCTTTAAGCGCGCTTTGTATGAGGCCATTGCTGGTCATCGTAAGGCTATTGCTTTGCTGTCAGCGAGCTATGTACTGGCAGGCTTTGGTTATATTACCTCTGCGACTTTTTTGCCAGTCATGGCAGCACAGCGCCTCACGACGCAGACGTATGCTGGATTGCTCATTTGGCTAGTCGTTGGTGTGTTTGCGATGTTATCAAATCCACTGTGGGGCGCACTTGCCAAGCGAATTGGTGAAATTAAAACGTTAATAGGCTTAACGATATTACAAGCATTTGGGATGTGCCTGCCCATATGGTTCGACGGCGCTATTGGTTTGTACGGCAATGCTGCTATTTTAGGTTTGACCTTTGTGGGTATGGTTTCGATGACGCTCACTTTGATTAAAAACATCAATCCTGCTTACTCAAATTTGCTGATAGGATTGGCAACTTTGGCTTATGCATTGGGTCAATTCTTGGGACCATTGGTGACGGTAGCATTGGCAGGGCAGGACGACAATTTCAATGCAGGGTTACTCGTTGCCGCCGCTGGATTGATGGTTGGATTGGTGCTGTTGCTATTGTTTCGTCGACAGCCACCGACTACCATTTAAACCACACTACGATTAAATATTTCTCGCAGCTCAAAACTGGTATGCACTTGAGCGACACCTTCGATACGATTGAGCCTATGTAATAAAAACTCCTCATAATGTGCCATATCGCGTACCCTTACCTTGATAAGGTAGTCTTCTGTACGACCCGTGACAATGCTACAGCTAATGACTTCATCAAAGCTCTGAATCTTACGCTCAAATTGCTCAAAGCGCTCAGCCGTATGGCGATCCATACTAATCGCAATAAAGACAGCGAGCGGGTAGCCAAGTTTTTGCGCGTCCGTTTTGGTGTGATAACCTGTGATAATACCAGCATCTTCTAAGCGTTTAATACGGCGTGCACAAGGCGTGGCTGACAGGTTGACGCGTTCGGCAAGCTCGGTGATACTCATACGTGCCTGAGTTTGCAATACGCGCAAGAGCTGTCGATCGATCTCATCAATATCGGCTAAATGTGGACTATCCAGATGACTGTTTGGCATGATCTGTTGCTTTATTAGTGAATTCATCTAATTATACTGAGTAAATTGCACTTTTTCACTAAAATAGTGTCATATATTATCAAAGAAAGCTGATTTCTATTGCATAAACTCTGATATTATTATGGTATAAACATTGGTTATCTCGTATGATAAACATTGATCTAATCACCAGCCGTCCAGCTAAAAACATAAATTCCCATATCATCTAAGGATTGATTATGTCTGACCAAGCCAAACGCACTGTAGCCTCAACGACTGCAAAGATTACACCTAAAAATGCCGCTTTTGATTATAAAAAGTATCGTTCATTTGCTTTTGCGCCATCGCTGTCAGATCGTACTTGGCCGAGCAAAACGATTGAAAAGTCACCAATCTGGGCAAGTGTGGATCTGCGTGATGGCAACCAAGCACTGATTGACCCGATGACGATCGAACAAAAAATGCGTTTTTTTAAAACGTTGGTTGAGGTTGGTTTTAAAGAAATTGAAATTGGCTTTCCATCAGCGGCGCAGGTTGAGTTTGATTTTGCTCGTAAACTTATCGAAGAAAATCACGTCCCAGACGATGTGACTTTGCAGGTATTGGTACAGGCTCGTGAGCACTTGATCGCCCGTACGTTTGAGTCATTGAAAGGCGCGAAGCGTGCGATTGTCCATGTTTATAATTCAACGTGCCGTGTACAACGTGAAAAGGTTTACGGTAAAGACAAAGCTGAAATCAAAGAAATTGCTGTTACTGGTGCCAAGCTATTACAGCAGTATGCGGCTAAATACCCAGAAACAGAGTGGGTATTCCAGTATTCACCAGAGAGCTTTAGTCAAACGGAAACTGAATATGCTGTAGAAGTCTGTGATGCGGTTTGTGAAGTATGGCAACCACAACAAGGGCAGGAAGTAATTTTAAACTTGCCAGCGACGGTTGAAGCGTCTATGCCCAATGTTTTTGCCGACCAAGTCGAATATTTCTGCCGTCATCTTGCCCAGCGTGAGCATGTCGTTATTAGCTTGCATACGCATAATGACCGTGGCTGTGCGGTTGCAGCAGCAGAGCTTGGGGTATTAGCGGGCGCCGATCGTATCGAAGGTACGCTATTGGGTAACGGTGAGCGTACGGGTAATATGGATATCATGGTCATGGCGATGAACTTGTTTAGTCAAGGTATCGATCCAGAGCTTGATTTTAGTAACATGAGCGAAATTGTACAAGTGGTCAGCGAATGTAACAATTTGCCTTTACATCCGCGTCATCCATACGTCGGCGAATTGGTCTTTACGGCCTTTAGCGGCTCACATCAGGATGCCATCAAAAAATCTCTCGATTATAACGAAAAGCATCAAAACGAGACGGATAACGTTTGGGATGTGGCTTACTTGCCAATTGATCCGGCGCATATCGGTCGTAGTTATCAGGATGTGGTACGTATCAATAGCCAGTCTGGTAAAGGCGGTGTGGCTTATATCTTGCAGCGCAACTATGGCTTTAATTTGCCGCGCTGGATGCAAATTGACTTCAGCGGCGTGGTACAGAAGCAAGCTGAATCAGCTGCTCGTGAATTGCAGAATGATGAAATCTTACAAACCTTTGAAGACACGTATCTACAGCAAGGCAGTTTTGAGTTGTTAGATTATACGGTCAATAATAAAGGCGGTGAAGTCTACTTTACTGGTCAAGTACAAATGAATGGGGACATCATTAATATTGATGGCACTGGTAATGGTCCATTATCATCGTTTATAGACGGCCTTGCCCAGCACACTGGTAAATCGATACATGTCATCAACTACGCTGAGCATGCGATTAATCCGCAGCACAATAGCAGTGATGGCATCGATGATGATACCAATAATGACAACAAAACTAATGCAAATGCGGCGGCTTATATCCAACTAAATGTAGATGGTGAAGTTTATTCTGGCATTGGCACTTGTAGCAGTACTGTATCAGCGATGCTTAAAGGCGCATTATCAGCGTTTGCTCAAGCAGTTAGTACTGCCACTGCTTAATGTTTTTATGATCGTCTTAATAACTTGTAGCTATAACGCTGTCGCTTCTTGTCTTTGGCAAGTAAAGCGATGGCGTTATTTTTTGCATGAAAAACGACAGTCTATATGCAGAAAGTAGACATTTATAACTATCGCCTATCTTGCAGTTGGCTAAAGCATCGCGACTAATAGCATAATGTTACTTGTGTTTTTGATGTCTAAGACTTACGCTAATGTACATAACTCATACTATTATATTATTATAAACAAAAGGTTAATTATGGAACCTATCTCACTTGCTTCATTTTCATTGGCTGCTATTTTGGCGTCATTGCCAGTAAATGGCGAAGTGGTCACTAAACCGACTATTACCACTCATATCAGCCCAGCTATCGCAGGACAATGGGAAATCGACTTAGACAGTAGTATCACGATGACTAAAGAAGCCAAAGCCAGACAAGCTGTAGCAAAAGAGCTGAACCAGACAAAAAGTGATGAGCCAGAAGTAACTGCTGGCACAGAAGGCGGTGTCCTTGTGCAGAGTGAAAATCGCGTCCTTAATATTAAGCCAAATACCAACAACCAGTTAAAGGTCTCTGCTAAAAAAGCAAACCAGTGCCGCGAGCTATATAATTTTGCGGCCGATAATGAGATGTGGGCAGTGAGTGGCAAAGAGTGGACATATGGTCGTTACCTAATCACGCACCGCGAAGAAGGGCTGCCCATTATTGCGCTAAAAACAGTCTATGACAATAATGAGGTAGATTGTTCAGGTAACCAAATCGACCAAACTGACGAAGCATTGATTGCGTTTTTAAACCACGATGGCAACCAAATGCAGTGGTGTGCGGATCCTGATGGTAATGAATGCTTTATGAATTTTAATAGAGTATTACCGTAGCATTTTCTTTATTTATAAAACTTAAAACCATTTTTTCTACAATGAAAGCATAAAAAACCGCTATCTAAATAGGTAGCGGTTTTTTTATGTTTAACAAGAAATCAAAGTAGGTTATACATCCGCGTTCTTTTTATTGCCAGTTAGAAGCTCTCTTTCAAGGTAATGAATATTTTGTGCTTCGTGAATAAAATTCTCATCTGCCAAAATGACATCGCGATGCAGCGGGATATTGGTTTTCATACCCTCAATCACCAATTCATCGAGTGCATGCAGCGTCTTAGAGACAGCTTGCTGGCGCGTTTGACCATGGCAGATAAGCTTGCCAATCAATGAGTCATAATAGCTTGGAATCTCGTAGCCCGGGTAGAGGTGCGAGTCAAAGCGTACACCAGCACCACTGGGGGCAAATAACTGAGTGACTGTGCCAGGACAAGGCATAAAGGTCGCAGGGTCTTCAGCATTGATGCGACATTCAATGGCATGGCCTTGAATCTCAATCTCGCTTTGACGATAAGACAAACCGTAGCCGGCTGCGATTTTTAGCTGCTCGACGACCACGTCGATGCCAGTAATCATCTCAGTTACCGGATGCTCAACTTGCACACGAGTATTCATCTCAATAAAAAAGTATTCATTATTTTCAAATAAAAACTCAAAAGTACCCGCACCGCGATATTTCACCAACTCACATGCTTTGACGCAAGCGTCCAAGATAGGCTGACGTACATCATCAGGGATATCAGGCGCAGGAGCTTCTTCTAATACTTTTTGGTGACGACGTTGCAATGAACAATCTCGATCATATAAGTGAATGGCATTACCATTACCATCGCCAAGCACTTGTATCTCTACGTGGCGCGGATTTTGTAGGTAGCGTTCCATATACACGGTATCATCACCAAACCACAGCTCAGCTTCTTGCTTAGCAGCCTGTACTTGACCAATGACTTCTTCAAAGCGCTCAACCACGCGCATACCGCGACCGCCGCCGCCAGAAGCGGCTTTAATCAATAACGGAAAGCCGATATGGCGTGCTTGCTCTTCAGCATTATGCAACGTTACCGCGCCCACTGAACCAGGGACGGTCGGTACGCCAGCTTTTTTCATCGCATTAATAGCAGAGACTTTATTGCCCATTAATCGAATATGGTCAGCATTAGGACCAACGAAAGTGAGACCTGCTTCTTCGACGCGTTCAGCGAATTCAGCATTTTCAGCCAAAAAACCATAACCCGGATGGATAGCGTCGGCACCAGTGATTTCAGCTGCGGTTAAAATAGTATTGATATCAAGATAGCTTTGATTGGCATTGGGTTTGCCAATACAGATTGCCTCATCAACAAAGCGCAGATGCATCAAGTTTGCATCAGCTGTGGAGTAGACACCGACGGTCTCTATGCCAAGGGCTTTGCAGGCTCGAACGATACGTAGGGCAATCTCACCTCTATTGGCGATGAGCAGTTTTTTTATCATGGGGTCATCCTTGTCGAAGCGGCGGTCATTGATAGAGTCGTTATTTTATGCGCCATTAAATCGAGCTACGATAAAGATAAAATAACTCAAGCTAAAATGCCAAATGATAACGAAATCTCTATCATAATGAGGTAAAGGTTGGTAAATAGTGTCGTTAAGCTCTATAGCGTATGACGGGTTGACCAAACTGTACCACTTCGGAGTTATCGACTAAGATTTCGTCAACGACACCACTTTGCGTTGCCTCAAGAGGATTCATAATTTTCATGGCTTCGATGATGCCCAATGTGTCACCAGCTTGCACCTTTTGTCCGACCTTTACGAATGGCGGGTCATTAGGGCTAGGGGCTGAGTAATAAACACCAACCATCGGCGATGTCTCAACGCTACCCGCTTTTACCGCTGGCTTTGCTTCAGCAGTGATAGGGGCAATGCCAGCAGCAGGTGCGGCCATCATGGTTGGTGCAGGCGCATCATAGTGACGAGTTAAGCTGATGTGTTCATCATCTGAGCTGATTTCTAAATTAACCAGTTCACTTTCTTCCATGAGGGCGATTAGGGTGCGTATTTTTTCAATATCCATAGTTTTAATTTTGCCTTCTACTAATTTCAAGAAATAGTGTAACTAAATATTGTGTAGGTAATTGCTAATGATACCTATATTCATGGCAATGAGCAATCGATGTACAGTTGTTAACTGAGTTTTTTTACATATTATGACGTAAGCATTTCTTACGAGTAAGAAATGCTTAATGATTTATCATAGTCTATGTGACCATGTAGCGCTAGTCATGGTTAGTAGATACTGCATTTACATCAGTATAGCTGATGCATTAACCCCACATCGTCGTCAGACGCTTTTGTTGATAGCGCAGGCGTAGGGTGAGTAGAATAGACGATAAGAATAAACCTGTGATTAATGCCATCCAAAACCCTTGTGCGCCTATATCGGTGAAGCGCACCAAATAAACACCGAGTGGCAATGCCACCAGCCAGTAACAAAACAACGTGACCCACATTGGGATCGTGGTGTCTTGCATGCCGCGCAATATACCAGCGACGTTGACTTGCCAGCCATCGAATAGCTGATAACCAAGGGCAAAAATAAGTAAATGCATAGATTGCGTGATAACGGCTGGGTTATCAGAGAATGCGGCTGCCAATTGTGGCCTAAATAGCCAAATACCAATCATACAAGTGAGCGCAATCAATACTGTCCAGATAAGACCAGTGGCTTGCACTTGACGTAACGCCATGAGGTTTTTTTCGCCAAAACGATTGGATACCATGATTGTCAGTGCCATCGCGACCGATATCGGAATCATAAACAGCTGGGAAGTCACTGCTAATGCCACCTGATGCGATGCGGTTGCTAGCTCACCTAATGGACTGATAACAAGAGCGCCCAAGCTGAACAAACTGGCTTCAAAAAAGATAGAGATACCAATCGGAATACCAAGTTTAAGGAGCTTTTTAATCTGTTCACGATTAGGACTGGCAAAGGCATAAAAGAAGCGCGTGCTGGCAAACTGCTGTCGCTTAGTAAAGCTGGTATAAGCCGCCAGTAATAAAACGTTTATCCATAACACAATGGCCGTTGCGACCCCGCAGCCTGCGCCGCCCATTTCGGGCATACCAAACAGACCGTGGATAAAAATATAGTTAAGGGGAATATCGGCAAGTAGTCCGATGATACTAATCACTGTCACCGGCTCAGGTCGGCCAAGTGCTTCGCAATAACTGCGTAGTACCGCATAGACAGCCAGTGCGGGAAAACCAAACGACACGCCATGCAAATATTGCGTTGCTATCGGTTGGATGTTTTCAGGCACACCCATGACCCCAAGTACATTGGGTGCTAAATTAACGATGATAAAGCCCATAATACCAATGACACTGGCGGTCCATAAAGACTGCTGCGTGATATGCGGTACTTGATGGTGCTTATTTTGACCAATCGCCTCACCAATAAGAGGGGTGGTGGCGATTAAAATACCAGTGGCTAATAAAAACAGCGGCAGCCAAATACCAGAGCCAACGGCGACGGCAGCCAAATCAAGCGCGGAGACTTGACCTGCCATGATAGCATCGACCACACCAAGTGCTGCTTGGCAAAACTGAGTAATTAAAATAGGAAGCGCGAGCACGCCTAAGCGTAAGCTGTAGCTTTTAAAATCTCTAAAAGATAATGGGAAAACCATAGTGAGCAACTTTTTATTCTTTGCGGTAATTATGATAGATGAGCAAATATTGCCATCAACAAAACAATAGCGAGACGGTCATACCATGACCAAAAATTTGAGCAGAAAAGCAAATGAGAATGAGGACACGCCCTAAGCAAGTTTAACCAAGCCAATCCAGTTTTTTGGATGGATGTAAAAGGGGGAGTCATGCCGACGATAATACTCCGATAAATAATATGAGCAAGCCCATATAGACAGAGTATGCAAAAAAAGTCAGGCACAAAAATAAAAATAACCCGTCAATCCAAGCAGTGGATTGACAGGTCATAAATAAATAGAATGGTAAAGAAGCCACGCTATGATGTCAACGCTTTAAAAGCGTTGTATCGATCTTAAAAACTGACTGTAAAAGGTAATCGATTCAATAGAGTGTGCACTGGACGATAACCATTCTAACTTATAGGCACATCAGCAGACATTTATAGCGACTCAGGCAAATCTTGCACCACTGCTTCATAGCCAATCAAGGTATTATTGGCATCAAATGCTTGCACGACAATCACGTAATTGGTGGACATGGCTGGAATGACAGGAGCAAACTGTGTTTCAAGATTACTTAATATCACGTTCTGCACATAGCCGTTGGCACCAGACTCGGCTTTGTTGACATCAATTTGGCTGACCAGTAAATACTTGGTATTGGCAGGATTTTGCCAAGTGACGGTCTTTTGACTGCCATTACCGATGACATCAAGAGTCATTTTGCCCAGACTATAATCAAGTGGGTACGTCTTAAAATTAGAGCGATCGCTGATGGTGTAGGTGACGTTGCAATTTTTTTCGCTACTGGTTAGTTTTTTACCGCCGAGGCCATCCTGATACTCAAAGCTACCTCTCCAAGGTGATCCTGCTTCTTTTTCCTCAAAGCTCCCCGCAAAGGTGGTTAATAAGTTTGGTGTTTCTACGCCCAAATCATTGACATACTTAATGTCTAAAAACGCTAACGTATCGAGACTGCCTGTTATTTTACCCGCGATATAGTTGTCAACCTTGATGGCTGAGTTGATGCCCAGAGTGTTATTTTCTTGGCAGGCTTGCTGCTGATAACTAACGCTCCCATCGACGCTGCCAGCGCCATCTTTACTGATATCAAAGTAAACGGCACCGATATCGATATCGTCGTTGTCACCATCGTCAATCTCAATAAAGTGTCCGACATATAAACCGCCGCGACCGCCTTCTGGGGTTATTTTATCCAAGAAATTATCGAGTGATTCTTCTGGTAAAAATACCGACTCCAAAATCTCAGCCATGGATTTCTCATCATCGCTCAGCTTATCTTCGACTTCTTTATACTTCTCTTTGACCTTGTCTTCCACACGATCATATTCATCTTTCACCTGATCTTCTATTCGGTCATATTCCTCTTTGACCTTGTCCCCGTCACTGCCACAGGCGCTAAGGGTTAGACTGAACATGCTGACGGTTAATACAGATAATAGTAGTTTGGGTGCGCTCATAAGCGGGTCCTGATAATGGGAATGAAGGTGTGATAAAAAAGGTCGAGAAATGAATTGTTGAGCATAAATCGCAAATATAGCAAATTTTTTGCAGGCAGCGCATCAATAAGTGTTCGTTGATAACACTAAAAACCTTACTCAATCGTTACTATCTAACCACTGGTTGCTCAGATAGTAGATGAAGGGTTTCTGCCATATCCATAATGGCGTACCAGTGTTTGGCGTCTAGTGGAATCACGGTAAGTTGCTCACAGCCTTTTCTCATTAATAATGAATCCTCAAGTGCGGGTAAAAATTTAAGGGCTGATAGTGGTAGAATATCAATGAACGCTTGCTCAAAAGTGACATCTACCATATACCAGCGTGGCTCATCTTCGGTGGCAATAGGATCGTAATGACGGTGCTCAGGATGGAACTGGCAGGGGTCAGGGTAGCCTGCTTTGCTTACCGTCATGATGCCAGCGACGCCAGACGGCTTAGCGCTAGAGTGATAAAAGAATACCTTGTCGCCGACCTGCATCTCGTCACGCATGAAGTTACGAGCGCGGTAATTGCGCACACCATCCCAACTGTCGGTCTCTAGGCGTTGCAAATCATCAATACCAAAAAACTGGGGGTTGGATTTCATCAACCAATAAGCCATATCTTTATCCTATTTATCATTATCAGCCATTCATTATTTGCAATATCACTGTATGCAATGTCATTTAATACAATATCATTTAATACAATGTCACTTTATGCCATCATTCTTCACTATTTTGCCTATAAAAGTACAGGGTTAACATGAATGTTTGTGATTGGTTTTGTTATTGATCGGCTTTTCTTTAAGATAGCCTTTTTTTTAATCACATTAGCCGTTATCCTAGCGCTACTTTCTGCTAGTGACAGCAGTCATCCATTTATGTAACCTTTTTTATAGATACCTTCGTTTATGTCAAATATTACACCTGCTCATTTTTCTGATAATCTCAGCATCTCTAATAATACTGCGAGTGGGATACAGGTAAGCGCCATTCCACTGGCGCTTTATATTCATATCCCGTGGTGTGTCAAAAAATGCCCTTATTGTGATTTTAATTCGCATGAGCTGCCGATGGATATGCAGCTATCTATGTATGACGAATATGTGGATGCGCTGCTGTCAGATGCCGCCATGCAGCAGTCGTTAACCCAAGCGCGTGAAATCAGTTCGATTTTTATCGGTGGTGGTACGCCTTCACTGCTACCCATTGCGCAATACCAGCGATTGTTTACTGGCCTACGTAACATCTTTAAGTTTGCTGATGACATTGAAGTGACGATGGAAGCCAATCCGGGCACGCTTGAGCATGCGCCTTTTTTCCAATATTTAGAGGTGGGTATCAATCGTTTGTCGATAGGTGTACAAAGCTTTGCTGCTGATAAGCTCAAAACCCTTGGTCGCATACATGACCCTGCACAAGCATTGTCAGCGATTCGTGCGGCTCGCGAGGCTGGGTTTGAGCGAGTCAATGTCGATTTGATGCATGGGCTACCGCAGCAAACGATGAATGAGGCGCTGAACGATATCCAGATGGCGCATGATGCTGGGGCGACGCATATTTCTTGGTATCAATTAACGATTGAGCCCAATACTGTATTTTACCGTAGCCAGCCGATTTTGCCAGATGAGGATAACTTGGCAGATATTGAGCAGGCAGGTCAAGCGTTGTTGCAACATTTGGGCTACCGCAATTACGAAGTATCCGCGTGGGCAGGCGCGTCAGATAAAGCATGCCGTCACAATGTTAATTACTGGCAATTTGGTGACTACCTAGCGATTGGTGCGGGTGCACATGGTAAAGTAACGATTGCTCATGAAGCATCAGCATTAACAGAGAATGGCTTAAAGAATGACTTGCTAGCATATTCTGGTATTTATCGTTTTAGTAAATCACGATTGCCTAAAGATTATGTGGATTATCAAGATAACACTGACTCTTCTGTTAAACGAAACGCACCAAAAATGGTGGGTTGGCAGGAAATTGACAGTGAGGAGTTGGTGAGTGAGTTTATGCTGAACGCGCTACGTCTACATGATGGCGTCGCTTGGTCGATGTTTACCGCAAGGACAGGGCTGAGTTACGATGATATTGCTGTACAAGTGGTGCAATTGATTACTCAGGGATTGCTGGTAGACAATACTGAACGACTACAGCCAACGCTATTGGGTCAACGTTATCTCAATCAGATATTGCGAGCCTTCTTATAATTGGAGATATTCACTGTTCTTTAATGTCAGTCTTTACTATCGAAAAATAAAGTTATAAAAAAAGGCTTATCACATAAATGATAAGCCTTTCAAATACGCAAAAAAATCAATACTTAGATTTTATTTTGTACGTCTTGTGCGCCGCCAGTAACAGCTTCGCCAGCGCTTGATACGTCTTGGCCCAAACCTTTAAAAGTGTTGCAACCAGTTAGAACAAACATAGCAGTTAAAGATGCGATGATTAATTTTTTCATAATAGAATCCTCAAAAATGGGTCGTTATAAATAATAACAGTGATGCTAAGCATTAGGCTTGAGCCTCACTGAGGGGTTATTGGATAAGATAATAATTGATAAATACTATCTCGATATCCGTTAGAGACATCATAGTGAAAGTTAAAAACTGTGCAAAGTATCAAAATGTAATTATTGGCAGTAAACTGTAACTTTTAATTACCTTTTGCTCAGAAATTCAAATAACCATCATTTTAGTAGAGTCTGTCCACGTTATCTCGGATCGACGATAATACGCAGATTTGACGACTTAAGGAGTCGATATGACCACTCATATTGTGTTGGTAGCGCCAAAAATGCCTAGTAACACGGGCAATATTATCCGCTTATGTGCCAACACGGGCGCGCAGCTACACTTGGTCAGGCCATTAGGGTTTGAGCTTGATGATAAAAAGCTACGGCGTGCAGGTTTGGATTACCATGAATACGCGCACCTACAAGTACATGATGATTGGGCAGCAGCAAAACTGGCGCTACAGGCAGCGGATTGTCATATTGTCACAGCATTGACCACCAAACTGAGCAAGCCTTTTTATGACTATGACTTTGGTGGGCAACAGATGGCTGCCGAATCTGATCGTGCTTTGATGCCTGAGCAGATACCTAATGTCGCCTTAGTATTTGGCTCTGAAACAGCAGGTTTGGCAGATGATATTCGTGAAGATATCGGCGCTGATCACTGGCTGCGATTGCCTATGCTGGCTGATTCACGCAGTTTAAACTTATCGAATAGTGTGGCGATATGTCTGTATGAGGTCTGGCGTCAGCAAGGTTTTACTGGCGATGAAGGTCGTAGTATCGGTTATGAAACCTTAACGGTATATGACCCAAAATAGCCATGCATTTTTTACTGATTGCAGGCAATGATCCAACATTTAGGTATTCATCGCCATTCATAACCCCTTATCAATCATATATGCCATATATCTTATAAACAGTTGGGTGGTTTGGGCAGACCGGCAAGGCGATTGACATGGCGGGCAACCAAGCCAGTGTTGAATAACTGCTGTAGTTTCTGATTGCTGATATCATGCTCTGGCAAGGTTTTCTGTAACCATTTAATCAGTGGGCGCGTGGCTGGTGCGTGATTAAACTGAGTAAAAAATGCCCGTACCTGTTGTAAAATTTGTAAATGCTCAGTTTCTAGATGCACCTCTAGAGTGTCGGCCAATTGCTGAGCGATATCAGGGGTCCAGATATTATGGTCACATAAATGACCGTCTTGATCCAATTCAACGTTGATTGCCGCTGTTATATCGTGATTAATCGTATTATCGTTATTCATAGGGCGATGGTCACTACTTTATCAAACCCCGCATTATTAGCATTGGTATTACTAAAATTGGTACTCTGAGTTAGATTGACCCATTCTTCATCGGTTAACAGCCCACTCAACTTGGTCTCTAGATTGAGCTTCGCACTGGTATTGGTACTCAGCTGCGCCACATCATCGGCTAAGGCATAAATATTTGCGATGCCTTGTATTTCACTGTCACTCAAATAGGCATCAAGCCAACTGATAAAAGCCACGGTGCTACCGAGCAAGAGAATACTGTCACCGGTGCGCCATGTCCGTGACATCTCATCGACACTGCGCCTGAGCGTATCCATTGTGCTGTGTATTTGATATAAAGTTGCCATAACAGTGTCCGATTCGTTGCTAGATTTAGGATAAGGCGTGTCCTCATTCTCATCTTTATTTTTAAAATGAGGACACGCCCTAGTATTTAAAGTATTACAAATAAAATGGCGAGGTTAAAAGCGTAGTATTTGCTCAAAATCTGAAGCGTTCACCACTTCAGGTATCAATGTCAATTGTGAAGCCAAATCAATAGGCAGCATACCCGTGACCCACCCGCTAAAGACATCGTCAGGTAGCCAAGCGGCTGGCATGTCATATAGCTCAAGCGACTGAATCATGCCATGCAAACGCGACGCAGGCTGCATCAACAAGCCAAAAACAGGCGCATCCAAATACAGCTGTACTTCATGACCAAAGGTCGCTAGCGTTAATGCAAGCGCACAGCCTTCATAACTCGCCATTTCAGTCGGCGTGAGCAGCTGAATTAATAATTTCATGGTTAATTCCTAATTTAATTGGTCGCTGACAACTATTATCATAAAATATAATTTGTCTACACGGCAAGTCATCAAAACTGCATCAAACGACAGTCGCCTTGCATCATCATCGCAAGCTCACTCAGTCCGACCAGTGAAAAGCCGGTGGCAAGGTTGTCACCATTAAGTTGATGGCGTTTGCTGTTATCCGTGTCGCTAATGCCGCGACTGAGTGCAGTACTGACACAGACAGGCAGCGCTAACTGGAACTGCTCAGCGAGCGTTTGCCACTCTTTGGTCAAATTAATTTGATCCGCCGACTGCCAGCGTAAACCATTGGCCGTATGCGCCGCATCGCCATAAAAAAATACGTTTAAGGTGACATTATCTAAGGTGGCATTGTCATTGGTATCTTTATTATTGGCGGCATTTGTCAGGTAAGCGCGTGCATAACGTAGCGCTAAATGGGCAAGTGGGTGGCTAGGATCAGCAGTAATCAGAAGCAATGGGGTCATGGTGGTCATAAGAGCTCTTTTCAATCATCTGCGCTAAAGTTGTTTATGCTACCATAAAGTGCTCAAAAGCAAATAGGGTCACTGTCATTAAACGTAGTTTTATATTAAATACTGACATATTGCGTATCGTTAGTTGATGCTGTGACTGCTTCGTAAGAAAAAACGATAAACTTATGCGCTAAGTTCACGTAGTCTTATCACTCTATGCAAGGAGTTATGTTCCCTATGTCACCCGCTATGCCTTCACGTGCGACCCATGGTACAGATTGTCAGTATACAGCCGAACAGCTGCAAATATTGCAGACGGCAAGCGAGTTCGCTTATCAGATTTGGGAGAGTCGAACGGTTTCATGCCAAACGTTTTTACGTAGCTACCCGTTAGATCGAACCTTAACTCGGCAGCAAATCGATGATTTGATTCAAGATTATACGTTAGATGATAATTACCAACTTGCTGATGAAGTGAAGGTGATGAGTGGCCTGCGTCATCTACGTACACTGCTGATGATGCGCTGGATTTGGCAAGATGCCTTACAACTGATAGCACTTGAGCAATTGACCGACGAGCTGTCTGAGTTTGCAGATGGTTGTATCTCATTTGCCAAAGATTATACCTACCAGCATTTGATTAAACAGTACGGCGAACCGACTTTTATCAATGCTAAAGGTAACGTGCAAATTGATGATATGGCGATTATGGCGATGGGTAAGCTTGGCGCTCATGAGCTGAACCTATCGAGTGATATCGACCTTATCTTTGTTCATCAGGCTCGCGGTGTAACCAGCGGTGATAAATCAAAAGGCATGCGCAGCATAGATAATAAGCGGTTTATGACAAGGCTTGGTCAAGGTATTATTAAATTATTGGATCAAAAGACGGCTGATGGTTTTGTCTTTCGGGTCGATATGCGTTTGCGCCCTTGGGGTGACGGTAGTGATTTGGCTATTCATTTATCCGCATTACAGAAGTACTTCTCTCAACATGGACGTGCATGGGAGCGTTTTGCATGGCTAAAAGCACGAGTAGTCGGGCAGCTAGAACAGCCGTTTTATGATGAGATACAAGCGCTCATCAAGCCCTTTGTTTTCCGTTATTACGTGGATTATAGTGCTTTTTCAGCGCTCAGGGAGATGAAATCCCTTATTCAAAACCAAGTCGCTCAGCGGGAGGATTTGGATAACATCAAGCTGGGTGCTGGTGGTATCAGAGACATTGAATTTATTGTGCAGGCCTTTCAGTTGATTTATGGTGGCAGGCATCCTCAATTACAGGTGAAATCTTGTTTACAAGCGATGCAGGTATTACATAAGCTTGAGTATTTAGAGAGGACTACTTATCAAGAGCTCCAAGCCGCGTATCGTTTTTTACGTCGGCTTGAACACGCCATTCAAGCGATTAATGATCAACAGACTCAGCGCCTGCCACATGATCCGCAGTGGCAGTATAACTTGGCGGTTACCCTTGGGTTTGACGAGTGGAACGCACTGTTAGATACCCTCAACCACCACCGAGACAATGTCAATGTTCCCTTTGAGCGTATGGTGACCGAACGTCAGGTACCGGATCATGAAGACACAGATCTTGAGCCCGAACATCTTGATGAACAGATTGCACGATTGAATGATGTGCTCACGGCAGAAAATCGAGTGCTATTACAAGATTTTTGGCAGTCAAAGATGGTCGCTAACTTAAGCGATGAGGCTCGCGAGCGGTTGGATGACGCTTATCCTGTGATTATCCATGCGTTACTCGCTCATCAAGAGCAGCAGCAATTGGCCAATACCGCTTTGCCGCGTCTCATTACATTGCTCGAAGCGATTTGCCGTCGTTCTATCTATTTGGTGATGATTGCAGAAAATCCCAATGCGACAATTGAGCTGATACCCATGCTGTCGGCCAGTCCTTGGATTGCCAAAGAGTTGGCACATTATCCTGTGCTTTTAGATACTTTTTTACAGCAGCGCTATCGCCACTTGCCGGACAAGCCTGAGTTGCGTGATATTTTGCGTCAACAACTATTGCGCGTAGAGCCTAATGACGAAGAAGAGCTGCTCAGCGTATTAAGACTATTTAAGAAGAACCAAGTGTTGGCGGTCGCCGCCAGTGATGTATTGGCTGAGCGTCCGATTATGAAGGTGTCGGATTCTCTCACTTATATCGCAGCGGTAGTACTAGAAGCCGCATTAGAACGGGCTTTTGCAGAAATTGTCAAACGCTACGGCTATCCTATTGGTCAAGATGGCGATCCAGTGACCGAGGCAGACTGCGGTTTTGCCATTATTGGTTATGGCAAGCTTGGCGGACTGGAGTTGTCGTATTCTTCAGATTTGGATCTGGTGTTTTTACACAAGATAAAAGAGCAGGGCATGACCACGGGTGAAAAATCAGTCAGCGGTATGAAGTTTGCTGCCCGTTTGGTACAAAAGCTGATGAACTATCTCAATACCCAAACTCGAGATGGCCGCGCTTATGAGATTGATATGCGTTTGCGCCCTTCAGGTAATGCTGGCATGATGGTGGTGTCTTGTCATGCTTTTGAAACCTATCAGCTAGAAAAGGCATGGTCGTGGGAGCATCAAGCCTTGGTACGGGCGCGAGCGATTTGCGGTGATAAACGAGTGACGGCACGCTTTTGTGATATTCGCCGAGACGTATTATCATTACCGCGCACGATAGAGCAGGTGCGTACAGAAGTCACCAGTATGCGTATTAAGATGCAAAAACATCTGGGCACCAGTCAATGGCAACAACAAGCAGGTAAGTTTCATCTTAAACAAGATGCAGGTGGGATCATTGACATTGAATTCTTAGCGCAATTTGCAGTATTGGCTTATTCGCATGAGCATCCGAGCCTGACCAAATGGAGCGACAACGTTCGTATTTTTGAAGAAGTGGCATCACTGGGTATTTGGGAGGAGCAAGTTTGCCAAGATTTAACGGATGCTTACCTCAGAATTCGTGCTGCTACTCATCAATTGGCACTATCAGAGCAATCGCTATTGGTGGATGAGTCACTGTGGAAAGAAACACGAGCATTAGTACAAGCGCAATGGCAACATTTGATGGGTGTTAATTTGGCAGATGACGATTCGCCTCATTCTTAAGAAGGTTTTTGCTTATAAATAATAGCCTGTGATACTCAAAATAAAAGATTTCATTTGCTAGCACCGCCAGTGATATAATCGGCGACACATTACGATAAAGCTGTCAGTTGTTGGTTGTTTCTTAGTAAGGATAATACTATATTTTAGCAATAAAATTTGACGCTGCGGTGTTATCATATGATGTTGATAAATATGATTAAACAAAACCTCTAGTCGAAGCATTTATACGTGCGTCGACTATACCTAAAAAAATAGCCGTTAGTGCTAACATAAGGATTATAAAATGAATATGGCAACACAAGATGGTAAGCTTTGGATGAATGGCACAATGATTGAGCAGCCAGATGCCAAAGTCCATGTGCTGACGCATAGCTTGCATTATGGCATGGCTGTGTTTGAAGGTGTGCGCGCGTACCAAACTGCTGACAATCGCACCGCTATTTTTCGTCTGAAAGAACACACAGAGCGTCTGTTAGGCTCTGCAAAAATCTTTCAAATGAATGTACCGTTTGATGCAGCGACTCTGGAGCAGGCGCACAAAGATGTGGTCAAGCAAAACAACTTGGCAGAAGCCTATATTCGTCCGCTCATTTGGGTCGGTGCAGAAAAGCTTGGTTTATCGTCACGTGATAATAGTATCAATGCGATGGTTGCTGCTTGGCATTGGGGCGCTTATCTGGGTGAAGAGGGTATCAAGAACGGCATCCGTGTAAAAACCTCTTCATTTACTCATCATATGACCAATGTGACCATGTGTAAGGCAAAAGCCTCGAGCAACTATCCAGTGTCCATCATGGCAAACCAAGAAGTCACTCGTAATGGCTATGACGAAGCTATCTTGATGGATCCGCAGGGTTACGTTTGCCAAGGTGCAGGCGAAAACTTATTCTTAGTAAAAGATGGTGTATTGCATACACCGGACTTAGCAGGTGGTGCACTTGACGGAATCACGCGTCGTACTATCATTCAATTTGCCGATGATCTAGGCATCAAAGTCGTTGAACGCCGTATCACTCGTGATGAGTTTTATTTGGCGGATGAGATATTCATGACGGGTACGGCGGCTGAAGTCACACCTATTCGTGAATATGATGACCGTACTATCGGCAATGGTGGACGTGGACCTTTGACTGAGCAGCTACAAACCTTGTACTTTGATGTAGTACATGGTCGCAATGAGCAATATATGGATTGGTTAAGTTTTATTGATTAATATTTAGAATTATGTTGTATGAGATAAAAAAGCTAAGACTGTTTTAAGTCTTAGCTTTTTTGTTGAGTGGTATTAATCGGTATTCTAAAGTAAAGTTCATACACTATAACTATACGCTCGCACATAATTTATGGATGCGGTATCATAACGTCGCTTAGTTTCAAGCTATATCTAGCTATGGTGTCCATCTACAAACACGGCTGCTTAGCATATCGATTCTTAAAGCAGGTGCGTTCAAATTGAGAGCGTCACAAAACATTATTTTTAGCTAAGTCTGGCTTTACTTTGAATAGATTAATGGAGAAGCCGTTGAGAGTCTTACATTTTGTCACTGGTGGCTTTTCAGGAGCCACGAAAGTTGCTATTGATTTGGTTGAGGCACACAATCAAATAGAATCGACTGAAAACCTGTTAGTACTGCGTCGCAAAAAAACGACCGTACCAGAAAAGCTTGCTGAACTTGAAGGTAAAGATATCGATTACAAGCTTGTCACAAGTACTAACCATCTTGCGACCCTTCACGAATTAAAAAAACTATGTGTGCAATGGCGACCTGATATATTGGTTGCGCATGGGTTTCCTGAGCATTTACTGGGAAGACGGGCAGGGCTATTGGCACAAGTACCTTGCTTGGTACAAGTGGAACACAACTCTAAAGAGCGCTATACACCTTGGAAGATATACCAAACGCGTAAACTAAGTAAATCAACTGCTAGAATTGTGGCTGTCTCTGAAGGCGTAGCCCAAGTCTTATCTGAGCAGGGTCTTCACGCACCCATTCAAGCCATCCCAAATGGTATTGATACCACTCGATTTGGCGGTGTGAATCTTGCACCTGTTAATGAAAGGTCGCATGATCTGATTATGGTGGGAAGATATGCTAAAAGTAAGGATCACGTTACTTTAATTGAAGCACTGAATCAGTTAAAGCAAAAAGGCATCAATCCCACTCTTACCTTAGTTGGTAGTGGGCGCAAGCGTTACCAAAGAGAAGTACATGATTTGGTTGCTCGCTATGAGCTGCATGAACAAGTGACCTTTATAGAGTACAGTAGCGAAGTTGAAAAGCTATTGCTACAACATAAAGTATTTATCATGTCGAGCCGTTTTGAAGGGCTGAACCTAGCGGTGCTAGAAGCGATGGCAAGTGGCTGTGTCGTTATGGGAAGTACTGCAATGGGAGTAAAGGAGTTGATTGAAGACAACAAGGATGGCTTCTTGTTTTCAGTCGGGGCAGCAACAGAGCTGGCGAATATCATCGCGACTGTACTATCTAATCCATCAAACTACCAAGCACTAGCAACGGCAGCTAGAGAGAAAGTTTTAGTTCATTATGATAAAAAACAGGTCACTCAAGCGTATTATCAATTATTTCAGAATTTATTAACAAGCTGTTAATTATAAAGTTTTTAATGTGAGTGTTGTATGAATAAAGAAGATCTAACAATTGGTATTTTAATACCTGTTTATAATGTAGCGGATTATGTAGAAGAGTGTATAGAATCAATACTCACTCAAATCGATACTAGAGCATCTATTTTAATAATGAACGATGCTTCGACAGATAATAGTGCAGCTATTATCAAGCGTTTTGAAAATTACCCTCAAGTGCAAATCTTCGATGCGCCTTATAATAGAGGTTTGTCAGACACACGCAATGCGCTTTTCGATATGGGCCAAACAGAGTATATCTGGTTTATTGACTCTGATGATGTTATGTACGAAGGTGCTTATAAATCTGTCATGTCTCAAATAGAAAAATTGAACTCGGATGTGCTATGTGCCGATTATGTATCATTACGAGGAAAAAAAGAGGTAAATAAAAAAGGGTTTATAGGCACGTCTAATAAAAATTATATCAATAAGAGCAATAGCTTCTTAGATAATATTATTGAAAATAATAGTAATCATGTTTGGAATAAGGTTTTTAGAAGACAGATAATACAAGACATAAGGTTTAAAGAAGGATTGAATTTTGAAGATATTTTGTATATGACTGATATCTCATTAAAGAGTTTTCAATATAGCTATTTAAAACAGCCTGTAATAAAGTATCGTGAGCGTGAAGGGTCTATTTTAAAGAATATCGACAAAAAATACGTAGATGATTATTTATATGCTTTCACTTATCGCGTTGAAAACTATCAGAGAGATGGTGAAAAAGATGGCTATCATTATTTGCTGTATAAAGTATATAAACGTTATATAGGGCTGTTAAATAAAATCGCTAAAAACCATCAGGAAGATTTGTTAAAAGACACCTATGCTCAATACAATAAGTACTTCTCAGAGCTTTATCTTGTTGCTAATAAAGAGCTGCGAATACATCAAAGAATAACTCTGAATATTAAACGTTCCAAATTAGACAAAATTCTGAAAGGTATGTAGACCATGCAAAAGATCTTTAACGTTATCCGTAATAAGCCCTTTAAGGTTTTCTATAATGGCCTAGTGCCTAGAAATGTAAGGAAGCGCTGGAATTATCAGTATGATGATAAAATTAAGCAAGAAAAAGTAGCCTCTTACTGGAGGATGGTTCTTGATCAATACGCTGACAAAAAAATAGAAAAGTATGATACTCCACCAATCAAAAAAGAACTGGTAGGCAAAAAAATTATTTGGCAATATTGGGGACAGGGATTAGAAAATTTACCGGAAATGGTGGAAATATGTTTTTCTTCAGTAGACAGTCATGCTCACGATTATCAGGTTATCAGAATTACTGATGAAAACATAAATGAATATATAAAGCTTCCAGAGTTTGTTGATGAAAAACGTAAAAATGGAGTTTTTAGACCAGTATTCTTTTCTGATTTGCTGCGTGTTGCATTGTTGTCAATCTATGGTGGGGTTTGGCTAGATGCTTCCGTTTTATTAACAGATAGGCTACCCAAGGAATATGCAAACTGTAATTTTTTTATGTATAGCCGTGATCCCAACTCTCTTAATAAAAATTGGGGTACAAATGATACACATTTTTACTTTAATTGGAGAGATGAATTTAAAGTAAAACATCTTAGTAGTATTATGTTTTCTAAGCCAAACTCAATGATTACAAAGACTTTGGTTGACTTGCTGCTTTATTATTGGGAAAATGAAAGTAAAATTGAGTATTACTTTTTCTTTCAAGTAATGATTAATGAATTAAAGGAGTCAAAAATTATAGATTTTGAATTTCCTGTTATTGATGATACTTTTCCACATTTATTACAATCTGAGATAAAAAAGCAATTTAATGAAGACGAATACAAAAAAATAGTTTCACAAGCTAGTATTCATAAGTTGACTATTCATGAGGCTTTCAAGGAAGAGTATTTCGAAAAACAAACCTATTATGGCTATCTAAAAAATAGATATATATAAATAAAGGGGCTGTAGTAGATAAGGATTAAATATCACACCATTTTCTCAGCGTTTTAAGCTGAGTAGACGGTGATCCATAGTTGAATCTAAACTCGCACTCTTTTAAAAATAAATGGAAGTTCTTCTTATCGATCCCATTATATTTTCTGAGTGTTCTTTTAGACTGATTCCAAAAGTTCTCAATGCCATTGATGTGATTGTTTTTACCGCAAGTAAACTCTTTAGAGTGATTGACTCTAAAGAGTTTAAACTCGCTCACATCTAACGCATTGTAACTTCGATAACTATCAGTATAAACAAAGCTGTCAGGCTTGATTTTACGCTTGATGACAGGCATTAATGTGCTTTGTTTGGTGTCTGCTACGACAATGGTATAAACCTTACCATTTCGTTTTAGTATACCAAATACAGCTGTCTTACCAGCAGCCCCGCGACCTCTTTTGCCTTTACGTACGCCGCCAAAGTAACTTTCATCTAATTTGACTTACACCTAAAAGAGCTCATCAGCTTCTAATGAGAGATGGTAATCTATCACAAGTCTTATTTTATGATAAAAAAGTGCAGCAGTGTTAGGTTGAATGTCGAGCAAATCTGCGGCTGTTCTTGCAGTCACTTCAGCCGTGAAAACTCTAAGAGCCTTCGCTGTACTTTTTTACTTAGTTTACAACGGGTTATCTTCATAAAAGTAGTCTAGCATAGTGCTTATCTACTACAGCCTCTAAATAAATTAAGCATGAAATTTTTGCATGGTTCCAAACCAATTTTGCTCACCATTGCTATTTTTACCAAGATAGTGAAATTTAAATAGATTGGGTTGCTTAAGATGACACATTAAATAAACACCTTGATCATCGTCCACAATGTTTTTTTGAAATAATTCTTCTTGACAATTTTTTACAACATTAAAGAACTCTCTCCAAATATTTTGATTAGCTACTGTTACGCCACCTATGATAACTGCTCTATTATTTAAAATAGCAGATAAAACTTTGTTTTTTGTATGAGGGAAGTTGGGATTGTTAAAAAATAAAAAAAACTTGTCTTTTGTTAATGTGAAAAAATGAACATGTAAGTCATCAAAAGGGTAGTACCAATTATTAATACCTAGCAGAGTAGTATTATCTCTACAATATCCGAAGTCTACCCAAGCAACCAGATCATTAGACAAGTTAAAATCTTCAATAGCTTTGTTTACAAAGTAAGTTTTTAGATTAGTTACTAGGACATACTTTTCAGACCAATACTCAGGGTTGAGCTTGTGTTTATCGGGTATTTTACTCTTGAAATTATTGCTGTTAATTATCGATTTAATTTCATCTAGTAAGTTTCTAAACTTTTTTTCTAAATCAATAATGATGATCTTGGTTGGTTTGTTACCTCTTAATTTTCTGATATAAGGCTTCATTTCCTCAAAGGTAAATACAACCATTTCATTATCGAGTTTTGCTAAGTTCTCAAAATATGATAGGTATGTTTGATTATCCCTAAGTAGATGAGAAGGGTGTCCTTTTTCAGTGGACCAATCACCTCTACCAATATCAAAGTAGGCAGTAACAATTGTGATTGACTTTTCAGTTGTTGGTATTGAATTATCCATTACTACCGCCAATAATCTTTTAGCCAAGGGCTTGGCTTAACATGACGATACCACTTGCCTCCGCTACCATTGATGGCATCTGGCGGATTAATCTCACCATGAAAGATGACAATCTTTGCACCATCCAGCAGAGTAGGTGCGCGCACAAAGTTAAAGGGAATAGGGGCGATGCATTGGTACTTGAAGCTGACACACCATGTTTTATCCCAATACTCTAAATGATGATGCTCACGTAAATAGTTAGACAGATAAGCCTGCTCATGGCGCACTTGGGTACGAATGGTAGCAAAGTTACGCTCAAAGTTTGCGAGCAAATCAGGATAGGTGTTCATGCCAATGTTGAAACGATAAACAGAGCTATTACCAATCATTCGCCACGGTTTTTTCCAATCACGGATAATCACCACGCTGTCCTTGTGCTGAGCTTGATAGGTAAAAAAGGCGTCTATGTTATCAACAATAACAATGTCGATATCTAAAAATAAAGCCACACCTTTAAGACCATATAGTTCAGGTTTGAAAGTCGTGAGTTTTTTCCAACCACGCTCAGGTCCAGCAGGCAAATCCATCTTTGGAATAGGATGGCAAGTCACAGCAGGGTCGATACCGCTGCTATCATCAGTGAGGCAGATCATTTGAAAGTCTAAGGTCAAATGGCGACTGACCATATTATAAAGACGGTTGACGTACTCAGCGCCGTATTTGTTACCCCATTTCATACAGATAACATAACGCTGCTCAGCAGTGCTGCTGCGTGCGTGCGTGTGGTCTTTCGATGAGGTATTGGTTACGTCAGTTGCCATAATGCACTCATATTAATATAAATAAAAAATATTTAGGGCGTGTTCTCATTTTTAACATGGTGATAAAAATGAGATAAATTGTCGCCAAACAAGAAAGTAGCGCAGACAATATTGAGTTATTGACGGACTATTTGACGCTATTTGGCAAAATTTAGTCATCTCTAATCCATTTATAAGACGATCGATTGAACTGAGGACACGCCCTAGTAACGTTCAAAGGTACAAAAGTAAGCCGATATTATCACAGCTATGATTCACGATATCTCTAAACGTTTGGCTAATTGTAAGGTCATTGTTCATTGTTCATGGCCAGCGCGCGTGATTGTATCATGAACGTTTTGATCAGCCCGCTTGTTATCACGAATGAATTTGGCCAAAGTTTTTTCATCAACGTTGTAAGGATTCCCTAATGTGGGAATGTGTTTGAAACGTCGATAGCCCCACATATAGTGACTGCATTTTTCTTCAATCATCTGTTGCATGGCTTGGTTAAGTGCATAAGCGGCGGTCTCGGCATGACGATCATAAAGTGCTGGATCATCGAGCTTATAACAATAGATGTCAAATCCACGACCATCGTCACGGCGAATACAAGATAAGCCAACCAACGCACATCTGGTTTTACTAGCAAGTTTAGAAGCAAGCGTACTGGTTAGTGTTTTAATGCCAAAAAAGGGCACAACCACGCCACCTGAAGGATCAGGAACATGATCGGGTAAGACAATACTAAAGCCCCCTTGTTTGAGGGTTTTAAATATGGCTTTGACACCGCTACCATCGGTGGGTACTAAAGTCGCATTAAGCCTTGAACGCCCTTGTAGCACAAAGTTGTTGGTAATGTCACCTTTAACAGGTTTATACATAATGGTTGGGGAACCAAATTGATTGAGCCAAGCGTTCATCATCTCCCATGTACCGAGATGCGGCACGATAGCGAGCATGCCGTTGGCACTCGCAAGTCCTTCTAATAAAATGTCTTTATTATGAACGTCGCGAATCTGAGCGATACTCCACTCAGGTGACATGGCCCAGCTTTTAATCGATTCAATACTGGTCAAACACTGGTGATAAATAATCTCTTTGGTTAACACTTGTTTTTGCACATCAGTCAGCTTAGGAGCAATTAACGCCATATTGATACTAACCGTACGCATGATACTCAAATTGGGTATCTTGATAATCACCCACGCAACAAAACGTGCCAGTATCTGCAAGACAGATAATGGCACGATTTTAAAAATGTGATACGGATTCATAACCATTCACACGGTGATGAATCACGTAATAAGTACTGAAAAAAATATCCGGACATCGTTAGACCATTTATTGCGCAGGTTTGTTGGTGTCAGCTTGTGCTTTTTCGCGCACACGGATACCAAGATCACGTAGCTGCTTGCTATCGACTTCAGCAGGTGCTTGAGTTAGTGGGCATTCAGCAGTTTTAGTTTTTGGGAAAGCGATAACATCACGGATAGAGTCAGCGCCTACCATAAGCATAATCAGACGATCCAAACCAAAGGCCAAGCCACCATGCGGCGGCGCACCGAATCTTAATGCATCAAGCAAGAAACCAAACTTGTCTTCAGCTTCTTGCTCGCCGATACCTAACGCTTCAAGTACCGCTTGCTGCATATCAAAGGTATTGATACGTAAGCTACCACCGCCAACTTCTGTACCGTTCAATACCATATCATAAGCGATAGAGAGGGCAGATTCTGGGTTGTTTTTCAATTCATCAACAGAACCTTTAGGTTTAGTAAATGGGTGATGCATTGACGTCCAACGACCATCGTCCGTTTGCTCAAACATTGGGAAATCAGTGACCCAAAGTGGCGCCCACTGACAAGTAGTCATCTCAAGGTCTAGACCAATTTTTTGACGTAGTGCACCGATTGCGTCATTGACGACACTGGCTTTATCCGCACCAAAGAAAATAATATCATTGCTTTCTGCACCAGTACGCTCAATCAAGCTTACCAATACGTCATCGGTCATATTTTTGATGATAGGAGACTGAAGACCAGATTCTTGGTCAACGCCGTTGTTGATATTGCTCGCATCGTTAACTTTGATATACGCCAAACCACGTGCACCATAAATGCTAACGAATTTGGTATAAGCATCGATTTGCTTACGGCTTAATGACGCGCCGCCCGGGATGCGTAGGGCGGCAACGCGGCCTTTAGGATCGTTAGCAGGACCGGCAAATACTTTAAAATCAACGTCTTTCATTAAATCAGCAACGTCGATGAGTTTTAATGGAATACGTAAGTCAGGCTTGTCTGAGGCATAGTCACGCATTGCTTCAGCGTAAGTCATGCGTGGGAATTGCTCAAACTCAACATCCATCATGGTTTTGAATAAATGCTTAATCAAACCTTCGTTGATGTTCATGATTTCTTCTTCATTTAAGAAAGAAGTTTCAATATCGACTTGGGTAAATTCAGGCTGACGGTCAGCACGTAAGTCTTCGTCACGGAAACATTTAGCGATTTGATAATAACGATCAAAACCTGACACCATCAACAGCTGTTTGAATAACTGTGGTGATTGTGGCAATGCGAAAAAGTTACCTGGGCGTGTGCGTGATGGCACAAGATAATCACGCGCGCCTTCTGGTGTCGCACGAGTCAAGATAGGGGTTTCAACGTCTAAGAAACCATGGTCATCTAAGTAACGACGAATGGCTGACGTGGCTTTAGCACGGAAAACCATACGCTCTTGCATTTGCGGACGACGCATATCAAGATAGCGATATTTTAAACGCAAGTCTTCTGATACCGTGGTTTTCTCATCATTTAATGGGAAAGGCGGTGTTTCAGATTTCGCCAATACTTCAATTTCTTTGCCCAACAGCTCAATCTGACCACTGGTCATATTATTGTTTTCAGTACCCGCGTAGCGTTGACGTACGCGACCAGTGATTTTTAGCACATATTCAGGACGTACTGCATCAGCAGTTGCAAAGGCTTCTGGCGTATCAGGGTCAACGACGACCTGCAAGATACCAGCGCGGTCACGCATGTCTAAAAAAATCACGCCACCGTGATCGCGACGACGATGTACCCAGCCTACGATACTAATGGTTTGATCGATGAAGCTTTCGGTTACGGCTCCGCAATATTCGTCTCGATATTCGCTATGCGTCATAGTGCTTTGCGTCATAATATAATTATCCAGTTGTCAGCCCAATTCGAAATACAATAATGCAGCCATTGCTGTACGATTCAAGCTATCCGCTAAAAACGCACAAACACCGCGATTAAGACAAATGGTCATCACGTTGGCTACAGAAAATTTGGTGTAAACGCATATTATGCCTAATCTGCCCTTGTTATACAACCAGTGGCGTCCAATCAAAGCGTAGGAAAGTATCAGTAATGGGCGTATTTATTCAGTAACATTTGCATTGGGTTAAATATTGTCATTTTGCTTGAAAATATCAGCCACTGTGCACATATCAGGCTCAATTATAAAATCTTATTAAAATTATTCTAATCATGTAAGGAATGCTACTCATGCTTTTTCACCCTGCTAAGAACCCTGTTGAGCTACAAGTTGTTCATCTAAATAAAAGCCAAGAACAACGCCGTGAAGACTTAATGGAGGCAACTCAAGGTAAAGCCGCGCTTAAGCAATTCAAAAAAGTAATGGCTAAAAAAGCCAAGCAAGCATTGAAGGCAAAAAGCAAAAATAAGAAAAAAAACAGTGATAATAAATCACAAGTTTTCGTTCTCGACTTTGACGGTGATATCAAAGCCACGGCAGTCAAGCATTTACGCGAAGAAATCAGCACATTAATCAGCAGCGCAAATAAAGGCGATGAAGTCGTGGTACGTCTTGAATCAGGCGGCGGCTTGGTTCATGGTTATGGTTTGGCAGCAGCGCAATTGGCACGTCTAAAAGAGGCTGGTTTAAAACTAACAGTCTGTGTCGATAAAGTCGCGGCCAGTGGCGGTTATATGATGGCTTGTGTGGCAGATAACGTAGTGGCTGCGCCCTTTGCTATTATTGGCTCAATCGGTGTGGTATCACAGTTGCCAAACTTTCATAAATGGCTAAAAAATCATGACGTCGATTATGAGATGTTTACCGCTGGTGACTATAAACGTACCGTTACTATGTTTGGTGAAAATGATGCTGACGACCGTGCCAAGTACCAAGAAGAGCTTGAGCAAACGCATGAGTTATTCAAACATTTCGTTAACACCTATCGTCCAGCATTGGATGTCGCAAAAGTAGCAACAGGCGAGCATTGGTATGGTGAAGACGCACTAAAATTGAATTTAATTGACAGCCTACAAACCTCAGACAGCTATATTTTAGAGCGTATGGACGACAATGAAGTCTATGCACTGCATTCACGTCAAAAGCCAACGCTCGCCGAGAAGTTGGGATTGTCACAAGCTGCCGAAGCAACGGTGAATATTGCGATTGATAAGCTGCCAGATGCGCTAGCACGCTTTGATTTTAATAGCCGTTTAAATATCCTAAAGTAGTTTTCAGTTTTCCACTCTAAATAGAAGCATTGTTTGTATTTTGTAAAAGGCGTGTCCTAGCGGGTCGCGCCTTTTTGCTGTTTATTCATAAATGCTGTGTTATAAATGTGGCATACAGAACAGAGTATACGCACGTACACTATAAGATTAGTATTGGGCTTTTTATAAAAGCTTTATGTGAACGTGATGAAAATCATTAACCATCAGCAAGGAAAAGGATGCCAGCTATGTCTGAAAATACATTGATGTTTACCGCCACCGAACATGGTCAAGCCATGTATGCCAAAGTCAAAGCATTTATCGAAACTCATATTGAACCAATAGAAGCACAGTTTTGGGCGGATTGTCATGCGCAAAACCCAGACGGTAATTGGAAAAATTGGCAATGGCCAGAAAAATATGAGAGTTTGCGTAAACAAGCACGCGAAGCCGGTCTATGGAATTTATTTTTGCCAGATGACACGCTAGGGGCAGGGCTGTCGGTGACCGATTATGCACCGATTGCCGAGCTCACTGGACGTAGTTTATTAGCGCCTTATGTGTTTAACTGTAATGCCCCCGATAGTGGCAACATGGAGCTATTATGGCGCTATGGTTCAGAGGAGCAGCAAGACAAATGGCTCACACCAATCTTAGAAGGTAGAACGCGTTCGGTATTTTGTATGACTGAGCCTGATGTCGCCTCCAGTGATGCGACCAATATGCAAGCGACAGCTGTGGTTGATGGCGATGAGATTATTATCAATGGCAGTAAATGGTGGTCATCGGGTCTGGGTGACCCTGCGGTCGACATTTTGATTGTGATGGCGTACACGCCTGATGAGAATAAAGACCGTCATCATCAACATTCGATGGTATTGGTCCCAGCAAAGACAGCGGGTGTCAACATCGAGCGCATGCTCAAAGTCTTTGGCGATTATGATGCGCCGCATGGCCATGGTGAAGTCAGCTTTGATAAAGTACGTGTGCCCGTCAGTCACTTTATCGGTGGTGCAGGTATGGGCTTTGAGATTGCACAAGGTCGCCTAGGACCAGGTCGTATTCACCATTGCATGCGCTGTATTGGCGCTGCCGAAAAGTCGCTAGAGCTGGCTGTTAAGCGCGGCATGGAGCGTACGGCTTTTGGTAAGCCGTTATTACAACTGGGTGGTAATTTTGAGCGTATCGCTGAGGCGCGTATTAAGATTGACCAAGCGCGTTTATTGACATTATATGCAGCGCAAAAAATGGACGCGCAAGGCACAAAAGCGGCATTGACTGAAATCTCTGCTATTAAAGTGGTTGCGCCAACCGTGCTACAAGAAGTGGTCGATATGGCGATTCAGATTCATGGTGGCATGGGCGTTTGCCAAGATACGATGCTACCTGCATTCTTTGCGCAAGCACGAGCGCTGCGCTTAGCCGATGGTCCTGATGAAGTGCATAAAACGATGATTGCTAAGTTAGAATTAAAGCGTCAGGGTTTTATTCGCCCTTCTAAACCTGGTAAATCCTAAGTTTAGTTATTCATAAATTTATAGAAACTGATTTAAATAACCATCTGTTTAACTTAATTTCTCATTGAAATTCACTATTACACCGTTAATAGTGAATTTTCAGCCCTATACTCACTGATAAAACATAATTGACCACAGGATAAGGAATGTCATATGGCAACTGCTAATCAAAGCAAAACTACCATTGAAGAAGTAGCTAATAAAATCTTAGATAAAGGCGGTGAGGTTCGTGAGGGTGAAGAGCTTGATACCAAAGCGGTCAGCTCATGGCTACGTGATCAGGGTGTGGATATAAAAGGCGAACCTACCGTTACTCAATTTTCAGGTGGTGCCTCAAACTGGACCTATCGTTTGCAATATGAAGGCGAAGGTAAAAGCCAAGATTTAATTTTACGCCGTCCACCAAAAGGTACCAAAGCAAAATCAGCACACGACATGGTGCGCGAATATACGGTTCAAAAATCCTTAGAAGATGCTTATCCTTATGTACCTAAAATGGTCGCGCTATGTACCGATGAAGATGTTATCGGCGCTGACTTTTATGTCATGGAGCGTATGGAAGGTATCATTCCTCGTGCCAATTTGCCAAAAGGCATCGATTTAAATGAAGAGCAAACGCGTGCATTATGTACCAATGTCATCGATGCTTTGATTGAATTGCATCAAGTCGATTATAAAGCGCATCCTGATTTGGTCCATCTTGGACGCGGTGAAGGTTATTGCGAACGTCAAGTAACTGGCTGGGACAAGCGTTATGTCAAAGCCAAAACGTCTAACGTCCCAAGTTTTGCCTTAGTCCGTCAATGGCTCGGTAAGCATACGCCTGCTGATAGTAAGACTTGCCTCATTCATAATGATTGGCGCTTTGATAATGTGATTTTGGATGCAGCAGATCCGACCAAGGTGATCGGCGTACTCGACTGGGAGATGGCGACCTTGGGCGATCCTTTGATGGATTTGGGCAGCGCATTGGCGTATTGGATTGAAGAAGATGACAACATCATTATGCAGCAGTCACGCCGTCAGCCCACCCATTTAAAAGGCATGATGACTCGCGATGAGGTGGTTGCTTATTATCTTGAGCAGACAGGTCTAGAAATAGACAACTGGACGTTTTATGAAGTGTTTGGGTTATTCCGTCTAGCGGGTATCGTTCAGCAGATTTATTACCGCTACTATCATAAACAAACGACCAATCCCGCCTTTAAAAATTTCTGGATTATTGTGCACGTATTACATGCCAAATGTCTTAAACTGATTGCTCAATATGAAGGTGAGATTTTGTTTACTAGCCGAGTACAGCCGCATCTACAGGATATGGGTGTTGATGCTGCGATGATTGAGCAGTTGCCAAGTCCTATACAGGCTGTGATTAAAGGTATTTTGCCAAAGAGCTATTTTGGACAAAGCGCACCTAAAGCTGAAGAGTAAGCAAATTAAAAATTGAAAATCTAGAGCTTTTAAAAATTATAAGAGTGCGATTAATAAGGCAATATTTTATGACAACCATACTTTTGGCCCGTCATGGTCAAGCGTCATTTGGACAAGAGAATTACGATCAACTCTCAGAGCTGGGTGGCAAGCAAGCGCAGATGCTAGGTCAGCATTACGCGACGACTCAGCGTCGAATCGATGCGATTTTTACTGGTAGTTTGGTTAGGCAGCAAGACTCTGCACATCATTTTTGGCAGCGTTATCAGTCATTTGTTGATAGCGATATCTCTAGTAAGCCTGCGATCGATATAAGTGCGCCGGATAGCTATGTACTGCCACAATTTGATGAATTTAATCATAAAGACGTGTTTATAAAGTCTAATCCTGCTTTCATGAGTAAAGGTGCTATTGCGGCTGAGATTGCGCAAGCAGAAGTGCCGTCTATGCGTTTAGCGGAGTTGTTTGATTCTGCGATGCAGCGCTGGCATGCAGGTGACAATGACAGTGATTATATTGAGAGCTGGTCACAATTTAATGAGCGGGCAAAACAAGCGCTTGAGCAAGTGCGTTTGCAAGTGGCCAATCTGAATTTAGAGCGTGATAGTACGGTGCTGGTGTTTACTTCGGGCGGCATTATTTCGGCTATTACCGCGCAGTTATTGCAGCAGGGCAGCTCAACAGCCTATCAAATTAATAAAAGCTTGGTTAATACGGGTGTAACGTCTATTACTTTAAAAGCGCAGAGTACACGGCTATTGTCTTTAAATGAATACAGTCACTTATTTGCTGATGGCAAACGCTTCGTGACGTGGCGATAACATAGCATGTGATAGCGGTGAGACATTAAGGTCATAATTAAGCCACGATTAAGCCGTGATTAACATCAGGATAAAATGTCTATTCTAAACACGTAGCCAATTTTTATGTTATTAAAATCGGCTATAATAATTGTTGAGTACTTTTTGTGTATTTTGATGACAGACAAGCCGCACTTATCAATTTGCGATATTATAGACTGTCAACTTCATATAATATGGATGTAAACAGGACGTTCTATGCAAAATAAATTGATCAATTTAGTCACCAAAAGCGCCAAACAAAGTAAAAATCAGCTATTTAGCGCGATTGTGCCTGCACGATACCTAAAAGGTTTAAATAAGCAGCAGATTGGTCGTGGTAAAACAGTATTAATCACGGGTGCCAGCTCAGGACTGGGCGAAGGCATGGCAAGATTGTTTGCCAAGCTTGGCTATAATTTGGCGATTTGCGCGCGTCGTACCGACCGTCTAGAAAGTCTACAAGCAGAGTTGATGGCAGCGTATCCTGATATTCGTGTTGAATATCTAGCATTAGATGTCAGCGACTATGATGCCATATTCGATGTATTTGATGCGTTCGCAACTGACTTTGGGCATATTGATCGTGTTGTGGTCAATGCAGGCGTCGGGGATAGTCGCCGTATTGGTAAAGGGCGATTCGATACCAACCGCCGCACCGTTGAGATTAATTTTGTCTCTGCGCTCGCGCAATGTGAAGCGGCGATGAATATTTTCCGCGCACAAAACAGCGGTCATCTGGTGGTGATATCAAGCATGTCAGCAATGCGTGGACTGCCTAAGCATTTGACCGCTTATGGTGCAAGTAAGGCGGGTTTGGCTCATCTGGCAGAAGGCATTCGTGCTGATATGTTATTAACCAAATTGCCCATTAAAGTCTCGACCATCTATCCGGGTTATATCCGTACTGAAATTAATGAAAATGCCAAACCACTACCGTTTGAAGTGGATGCAGATACGGGCACCAAATCTATCGTTGCAGCGATTGAAGCTGGAGTCGATGAAGCTTGTGTACCAAGTCTACCGTGGTCTATTGTCGGTCAAGCAATGAAGCATTTACCATTGCAAGTGGTCAATAAAGTCAATTAGTAACTAGTTGACTTCATTGCTTTGGTATCAACAGCAATGAAGTCAAAAAGAAGACAATAAAAAACCCTCAACTTTAAAGTTGAGGGTTTTTTATTGTCTTCT
>NZ_JABASQ010000011.1 GCF_016107535.1 Psychrobacter cibarius
AGGCGCTGGTGTTGTTGCTAACGTACTAAACTAATCTATCCGTCTCAGTAATGAGCTTGTAAGTTAGTCATAAAAAGCCATCCTTGTTTAAGGGTGGCTTTTTTTTAGCTATAAAAAGGTAATGGTATAATCAATATTATAATGATAAATATTTGAAATACAGTAAGTACTATGGTATTTGGGTTTGTATAAATAATAATAAGAGGATACATAATGTTGATGATAAAGGTTTTATCAACCCATAGTGCAGATTTTGAGCAAGTGCTGCAAGCAGTAGCGGATATTGAAGCCATCGTTCAACCGCAAGATGCTTGGGGCTATCAGACATTGGTGGAATCACTCAAACAAGATAGCATGCATCTGCTGATCGTTTATGAGCAAAAAGACAATATTATTATTAATACTACTGTGACAGGCTATTGTTTATATCAAGTGATTTTTGAACAAGCGGAGATTTTACGTATTGGCACTCATCCTGATTATCAACGCCAAGGTATTGCCTCACAAATTTTTGCCAGATTGAATACAGAATTGAGAACGCATCAGGTGGAGAGCCTTTTATTAGAGGTGCGCGCAGATAATACGCCTGCGATAGCCTTATATGAGCAGCAAGAATTTGCTCTAATTCATAAGCGTAAAGGGTATTACCAAACTCCTCATCAACCAGCTATGGATGCACTGATTATGCAGCGTCTTTACGTCCGAGAATAATGAATGGTATCGAATGGAACCAAATAAACCCACAAAATAGTAGATGGGTCGGCATTTTTATCATTATTGAGTGGGTATTTTCTTTTTGCAGATTTCAATATTGAGTTTATAGTCATTATCTACTTTCATACGCTCAAGAACATCGATACGTTCGCTTAATAGCTCTACCATGAGGCTGATATTGGCTTGCTGTTTCTGTATTTGCGCCAATTTTTGCTGAGTAAGCATCAGTTGTAAATCAACATCCAATTGACCGTCGTAATAATCATTCAAGCTGTCTCTGATTTCAGTGAGTGTAAAGCCAATCGCTTGCGCACTTTTGATTAGCTCAATACGTTCGATACATTCTGGATGAAACTCGGTATATAAACGCGAGCCTGCCTGACGCTTACGAGATTTTAGCAAGCCCAGTTGGTCATAATGACGCACGGTGTCTTTGGTTGTTTGAGCTTTTGTTGCCAGTGTTCCAATCAGTAAGAACGATGTGTCGGGTGCCATGATAACCTCGTCGGTAGGTAGCAGTTGATAAGGTACGAGTTAATAAAGTAGCGATTAACAAACAGACATAAGCCATCAATCACTTCGTCATCGTATTTATTTTAAGATAAGCTGCCAAGGTTCTATGGTATCAAGTAACGATACGGCGAGTGGTTTATGAGAGTTATTTTGCCATTTGACAATATTATTAGCCGTTAAGAGATCCAATTGAGTGAGAAATTCAGCACGCGGTAGCGTGGTTGCACCCAAGCTCATCAAATGCTCATTTGGTAGCTGACAGTCGACCAGCGCCACATGGCTTTGTTCACATAAGCGCATTAAACCCCAAAATGCGAACTTTGAGGCGTTAGAGGCGATATGAAACATCGATTCGCCAAAGTAAATGCTACCTATTTTTAGACCATAAAGCCCGCCAATGAGTTGCCCTTTATCATTCCAAACTTCAATGCTATGTGCAAATCCTTGTGCATGCAGTTCGGTATAAGCCTCAATCATTTCATCATGAATCCAAGTATGTTCGCCCTCGGGCTGTTCATTATTGAGGCGATCACTGCGCGGTAAACTACAGGCATGAATAACGTCATCAAAAGCTTGATTCAAGGTTAATTGCCAACGCTCGCGGATGGCTTGCTTACGCAGCGACTTGCTTGGCTTATAATTGGTTGGCACCATCACACAGCGCGGTTCAGGGCACCACCATGCAATTGGTTCATCTTCATTAAACCAAGGAAACAGACCCTGCGCGTAAGCAGAAATCAATGTTTCGGCTGCCAAATCTCCTCCGACAGCGACGATACCAATGCCGTCAGGATCAACCATCAAAGGGTCAGGAAAGTCATAACGCCCAAGACTTTTTAAGGTCTCAGGCGTGATGCGCTCATTGTTATATTGAGAGAAATTACCCATTTAGGCTTCTTTATCAGCAGTCAATGTTGACGCATAAGTATGGTCAGCGGCTGTAGCTTCGCCAATCGCATCCAAGTATTTTTCAGCATCTAGCGCGGCCATACAGCCCGTACCAGCAGAAGTGATTGCTTGACGATAGACATGATCTGCGACATCACCTGCGGCAAATACACCTTCGATGCTGGTTTGTGTGGCATTGCCGTCTAAGCCGCTTTTGACAATAAGATAGCCGTCTTTCATATCCAGCTGACCTTTAAATAAGTCTGTATTCGGCTTATGACCAATCGCGACAAACATGCCGAACACGTCTAATTGTTTAGTGCTGCCATCAATCATAGATTCGATGATTACGCCATTGACGCCCATGTCATCGCCGACGACTTCTTTGACTTTATGATTCCACTCGATTTTAATATTACCGTTTTTGACCTTTTCAAACAGTTTATCTTGGAGGATTTTTTCGGAGCGTAAGCTATCACGGCGATGCACCAAGGTCACTTCAGCGGCAATGTTAGATAAATATAGGGCTTCTTCAACAGCAGTATTACCACCACCGATGACAGCAACTTTTTGATCTTTATAAAAGAAACCATCACAAGTTGCACACGCTGATACGCCAAGACCGCGGAATTTGGTTTCTGACTCCAACCCCAAATACTGTGCTGATGCGCCAGTCGAGATAATAAGCGCATCACAAGTGTAGCTACCGTTATTACCCGTCAGCTCAAAAGGGCGCACGTTTAAATTGACTTCATTGATATGGTCATAAACCAGTTCAGTACCAAAGCGCTCGGCATGGGCTTTCATGCGATCCATCAATGCAGGACCTGTTAAGTCATGCGCATCGCCCGGCCAGTTATCGACTTCAGTGGTGGTAGTTAGCTGTCCACCTACTTCCATGCCCGTGACCATGACAGGTTTCAGGTTGGCACGTGCTGCATACACAGCCGCTGCATAACCAGCAGGGCCTGAGCCTAGGATAATGAGTTTTTCGTGACGTGGAGCGGTATTGTCAGTTGCCATAAGTTGTTCCTTGCTAAATATAAATGTTAAAAATACGAGTGAGCAATATAATAAAAAACAGTCTTCAAAATTGATGCTAATGGGATTTTCTAATCGCTGCGTGATAATAACATAAGGGCATTGGACGAAAAGTACAAGTTTGCTAAAACAAACACAGGTATGATTACAATCAAAGTATATTTTTCTTGAAATATTATGGTTAGAAACCGCTGGTATTTTATAGGGCTTACCTAATATGACTGTCCTTGTTCTGTTCGTTATATTTTGCAAGTGACATAGGTTTTTGCTTAAACCGTATGATTTTTATCTAAACCGTATACAGACTGATTTTATTGCACGCTTTCTTTGTAAGACGGTCGCCACTATCCCTATGTATTTGTTATTATAAGAAGTTATGCCAAGTGTGCTAAAGGCAAAAAGAAGGCTGTTGTATATCGCTTTTATAATAGACAATGTTCTCTGTACACTTCGCTAAGTGCGTTTGTATCAGCACTTTATATCCAACCCTTTATCAGCGCTTTATGTCAGCATGATTAGGCTTAGTCATGCATTGGCAACCATTTAGTATTAATAACAAGGCAGATCTTACGTGATATCAGCACCGCTTATTGAGTATTTAAAAAAGGGAATATTTACCCTCCTTGGGTTAATACTGGCCGTTTATCTATTTGTCATTTTGATGACATATACCAGTAACGATCCTAGTTGGTCGCATATCAGTAGCGATATGACCACGATTAATAATGTAGGCGGCGAATCGGGTGCTTGGTTATCTGACTTGCTTTATAGCTTCTTTGGTTTTGGTGCATGGTGGCTGCTGGCGTTTGTGGTTTATGAGTCTATCCTTATTTGGTGGGACAACAAGCCAACGTTTTGGCTGATGCGAGTGGTTGCTTATGTATTTTTATTATTAAGTGCCAGTGCTTTGTTTGCACAATTGGTGGCGTTAGTACAGCAATTGACCAATCCAGGAACGTTAGGACTGGAAAGCGTGGCTGGTGGCATTATTGGGTTTGAATTACAGGCGCGTTTGGCACAGCTTTTATCGCAGTGGGGGAGTGTGATTTTCTTGACGGCATTCGTCATTATTACCGCGACTTTTGCCTTTAATATTCATTGGCTAGCGATTTATGAGAAGGTTAAGGCGCTATCGTGGCTTGGCTCAGGGGTGAAGCGTCAGGGTAGAATGCATGATAGCGTGTCAACCACGCCAGAAAACATCAATGCCAAGCAAAATGATGAAAATATAGCCAACAGTAATGCGAAAAAAGACGCAGCCGATCACGAGCAGCTGCCACTTGAATTGCAAGTTGCTGGCAATGCTCAAGCCGTAGACAACAGCGGTCGGTTCAGCAATGTGTTGTCAGAGTTCTTGGCAACGTCAGGGTTGGCTGAGAGCGTTAAAGCTTCTGTAGTTGCCGCAACACAAGCGGCGATGCCTAATTCAGCTGCTAAATCTAGTCGTGAGAATAGTGAGCCTATTCCTGTCTCAGTAGAAACACCTCGCAGTACTGTTCAAAATCTAGCAAGTCATACGATTACATCGACGCCGTCAAGTCCTGCCATGACTGCTATCCGTAAAGTCGAGCCAAGCTTTGCTTGGAATGACGCCAATACTGTCGATGACTTGTTAGCCAGCGAGCAAATGGCTTATCACGCTAATAATATGAACATTTCTGATTCAGCCGCTACTACTTCTGTATCTGCTGATAGCAATACTGAATCGTTAGAGACAGCGGTGCTAGACTCTACAGCGACATCAGCCGCAGAGATGTCCGAAGCTCAATCAACAGAGAACTTGCCGTCAACAGCTCAGCCATCAATAAATGAGCTGGTATACGGTGAGACGGCTGACAAAACGGATAATGAGCTTGAATCGTTTGAGTTAGAGGATAAAGTGGAGGCCGTTGATATACTGGCCGATGCATGGTTGGCAGAGCATGCGGATGTCTTAACATCTACAGCTATGCAGTCTATAGAAACAGGGCAACCTTCAGAAACAGTACAAGCAGCCAATAGGACTGAGCTGCCCAGACAAGCAGCAGTCACCGCGCCTGCGACAGACTCATCTAATAGCGAAATGAATGACTTTACTGATAAATGGTTTGATGAAGAGCCTGAACTGTCAGAGGATTTCGAGACTTCTTCTATATCTAATGAAGCGAGTATCGCCAAAGCAGTAGACGTGGTTGAACCAGTTGCTGATATGACGCCGACCAATACGCCACCGTCTAATCCTAAACTGCCGCCTACGGTAGAAACCCGCGTCACAGCGTCAGCTATTGAACCAATAGTCGCGCCTAAACCAACGGTAAGTTTTGCGGTACCCGAGGGCGATAGTAGCAATCATATCACTGACATGATGCCAGAGGATGACAGCGCTGAGGATGTCAATGCACCCGTTATGCCAGATATTAGTGATGATGCCGCCTTCAGTCAAAAATCACGCTCGATGCAAACGGCTGCCTATCGCAGTAGCCTAACGCCTATTCCAGAGATTTCTATTTTGGATAAGCCAGACCCTGATCGTAAGCCCAGTTATACCGTCGCCGAGCTTGAGCAATTGTCAGAGCTATTAGAGATTAAATTACAAGAGTTTAATGTAAAGGCTAATGTGGTCAACGCCATTCCTGGTCCTGTTGTTACCCGCTTTGAAGTGGAGCTTGCTGCTGGCGTAAAAGCCAGTAAGGTTACCGGTATTTCACGTGATTTGGCGCGCTCGTTATCGATGGCGTCTTTACGTGTGGTTGAAGTCATTCCGGGTAAGCCATATATCGGTATCGAAGTACCCAATAAGCAGCGCGAAATGGTACGTTTGATTGAGCTATTGAATACCGAAAAATTCCAAGATCCTAAAGCCCAAATCAGCATGGCGATGGGTAAAGATATCGGTGGTAATGCCATCATTACTGACCTTGCCCGCGCGCCGCATATGTTGGTTGCTGGTACTACAGGGTCGGGTAAATCGGTATTGGTCAACTCAATGCTATTATCGATGCTACTCAAATATACACCAAATGAGCTGCGTCTCATTTTGATTGATCCAAAGCAGCTTGAGCTTGCTAACTATAATGATATTCCGCATCTATTAACACCAGTCGTTACCGATATGACCGAAGCGGCCAGTGCTTTGTCATGGTGCGTGGCAGAGATGGAGCGCCGTTATCAGCTGATGAGTTTGCTGAAAGTGCGTAAGCTTAATGAGTTTAATAAAAAGGTCATTGCTGCTGAAAAATCGGGCAATCCGATGCTTGATCCTTTGTGGCGACCTAATGACAGCGTGAGTATCAGCCAAGCACCGAAACTAAAAACTTTACCGATGATTGTCATTGTCGCGGATGAGTTTGCCGATATGATTATGCAGGTTGGTAAACAAGCCGAAGAGCTTATCACCCGTCTTGCACAAAAATCACGCGCAGCAGGTATTCATTTAATGCTTGCTACCCAGCGTCCATCGGTCGATGTAATTACTGGTTTGATTAAAGCCAATATTCCTGTACGTGCAGCGTTGAGAGTGAACTCAAAAGTAGATTCGCGGACGATTCTGGACAGTGGCGGTGCCGAAGACATGCTGGGTAATGGTGACATGCTATTTTTAGGACCTGGTCAAATTGAGCCAGACCGTGTGCATGGTGCGTATGTCAGCGATGAAGAGGTCAACCGTGTTTGTGATGCGTGGCGTGAACGCGGTGCGCCTGATTATATTGATAATATGGCAGGCAACTTTGAACTGTCTAGTCCTAGTGGCGGTGGTAGTACGGCGAATGCCTCTGGTGAGGACGATGACCTTTATAACGATGCTGTGGCCTTTATTATGGAGACGCGAAAAGTTTCTGCTTCTAGTATCCAGCGTAAATTTAGCATCGGCTATAACCGTGCCGCACGTATCGTAGATTCTATGGAGGACGCGGGATTGGTCAGCTCAATGGGCAAAAGCGGTAAGCGTGAGCTATTAATGTAGCGTTTAGATTATATTAGACAATAAAAAAGATGAGTCACGAAAGTGGTTCGTCTTTTTTATTGAAAAAATATGATAGCGCTCATGTCTGAGTGACCAATCAGTTTTTTTATCAATTATCAGCACTCGTTTTTTATACTAAACTGACCTTTGTTGATAGCATAAATATCACTCAATTTTCAGAAATTTTAGGTTCATTACTCAGCAAGGACGCTACTATGTTTAAAGAATATACCCAATATGATGCCATAGCATTGGCGGCACTGGTCAATTCAGGTGAAGTCAGCGCTAAAGAGGTGTTAGATGCTGCCGTCTATCAAGCCAATACACTCAATCCTAAATTAAACGCTATTATCCATCGTTTCGATGACCGTGCTTATCATGCTGCACAGGCGGGACTACCCTCAGGTATATTCAATGGTGTGCCTTATTTGCTCAAAGATTTGTCATTTAGCTTTGCCGATGAGCCAATCACGATGGGCAGTCGTAGTGTTAATATCATCTCTGAGAGCGACAGTGAAATCGTTAAGCGGATGAAAGCCACAGGTGTGAATACCTTTGGCAAGACCAATACGCCAGAATTTGGTTTAATCATTACCACTGAACCAAAAGCCCATGGTGCGACTCATAACCCTTTCAAAAAAGGTTACAGCTCTGGCGGTTCATCGGGCGGTAGTGCAGCATCAGTAGCGAGCGGTATCGTACCGATGGCGGGCGCGGGTGATGGTGGTGGCTCGATACGCTTCCCTGCTGCTTGGTGCGGCGCGTTTGGACTAAAACCCAGCCGTGGTCGTAACCCGATAGGCCCTAAATTTGGGGAAGGCTGGGAAGGTGCAGTCGCAGATCACGTGATTACCCGCAGCGTGCGTGACAGTGCCGCGATGCTCGACGCTACAAATGGCGCAGAGATTGGTGCGCCTTATGTCATCGCGCCACCTGATGGCACATTTTTGCAAGCTGCGATGCGCGCACCAAGGCAATTAACCATTGCCTTGCATCAACAGCCATTGATTGCCAATACTGTGGTGGATAAAGAAGTGTTAGCCGTATTAGAGCAAACGGCTAAGCAGCTAGAAGCCATGGGTCATCGCGTCATACCCGCTGAGCCGAATATCAATATCGAGCAGTTTTGGCATGACTTTATGGTGGTGGTCTGCACCCATACCGCTTTTACCATTGATAATATCGAGCGTGACTTTGGGGTAGAACATATCAAAAATCTAGAGCCGCAAACCTATAATATGGCATTGCTGGGTCGCTCATTATCAGCCGTTGATTTGGCGCATGCTAAGCATGGCTGGCATCACAGTCAGTATCAGACAGGCTTGCTACTTGAAACCTATGATATGATTTTATGTCCGACCGTGCCGACACCTGCAGTTAAGCATGGTGTACTGCCACCAAGTGTTATGGATGAAATGCTCATGCGTAGCGCAGGATTGCTCAATAAGGGCATCAATATGGGTAAGTATGCCTTTAGCTCAGGTATGATCGAAAAGCTTAGTCAGCCTGTGCTGGGCAAAATGGCCTTTACACTACTGGGTAATATCACAGGATTGCCAGCGATGTCATTACCGGTAGGAATGAGTAAAAAAGGTTTGCCAATTGGGATGCAGCTGATTGGGCGTATGAATGATGAAGCGACATTATTCAGTGTGGCAGGGGAGATGGAGCGAGCAGGGTTGTTTACCAAGGCAGCCTTTGAGAAGTAAGTTTGCATTCTATTGATTAAGTAATGATTACTTACGCCATTGCCAACATTTTGAATGGCAAAGAAAGCGCGTGCAAAGGTTACTTTAGTAGGACTCTCATATGTCAAGCTACTCAGATTTTTTGAAATCGATATTACTTAATCAAATCGATAAATATCCATGCCTAAGCTATGATGCGCCATACTTTGATGAACAACTGAGACACGCTGACCTGTACCTAGGGCAAAAAACAATGGCAACAGATGCTCGTCACTCGGATGAATATCTTTATAGTCAGGATATTGCTGCCAATCTAAAGCACTAGGAATGTCTGTTTTGAGCTGTTGTAGCAGCCATTGCTTAAATGCTTTAGCCGTTTGATCAACACTATCTGCTTGCCAGCGTAATGCTTGCAGATTATGGGTAATGTTACCTGAACCAATGATCAGTATTTGCTCTTCACGTAGGTGCGCTAGCTGCGCACCCAATTGATAACAGGCGATACTGTCATAATGCTGCGGTAGAGAAACCTGTACGATAGGTATCTCAGCCTCTGGATATAAGTGCCTGAGCGGCGCCCACACCCCATGATCGCAAGCCCGCACCGGATTAACACTACAAGTAATACCGCGTGCAGTGAGCTGCTGGGCAAGGGATTCAGCAAGTGCTGGCTGACCAGATGCAGGATATTGAAGCTCATATAGCTCAGGTGGAAAACCTGAAAAGTCGTGCCAAGTCTTGGGTTGCGGATTACTGCTCATTTCGAGTTTGGCGGATTGCCAATGCGCTGACATAATCAGGATGGCACGTGGCTTTGGTAAGTTTTGCCCGATACGACTCAGTGCACTGGTCGTGGCAGATTGTTCAATGGCAAGCGTGGGTGCGCCATGCGAGATAAACAATGCTGGTAGCTTAGCCACATTTGATTTTAAAATAGGCGCATCTGTCCAAACGCCAGTCGCCGTAATAGGCATTGGCGAATGAGAGTACGAGTCATCAGGCTGATGAATTGAATGAGGGGCGGTAGGTGTCGCATGTTTTGGATATTTCATGTAGCGTTTATTAGGGCGCGCCGCGATTTTTCAATCGCTTCTATCATTGATATTGTTGCCCATAAGCTATCAGCACAGAATATCGGCAAAAAATATTAGCACAGAGTATGGCAGTGTTTAACGACTGCTTAATTACCACGATGATAAGGATGATTGTTGTTGATACTCATCGCGCGATACAATTGTTCCATTAGTACAACACGTACCAACGGATGCGGTAATGTCAGCGCTGATAGTGACAATTTTACATCGGCTTTGGCTAATACTTCTGGCGATACGCCGTCTGCACCGCCGATCACCAGTGCAATATCATCGCCTTGCTGCATGCCATCAGCTAATTTATCAGCCAGTCCTTCTGTTGAAATCATTTTACCTTTGACATCCAATACCCATAGTTGCTCACGCCCTGAAGCATTATGAGCGGCTAATATTGCCTGTCCTTCTTGCTCACGGTATTGTGCCAAATTGGCATCAGAAGGGTTTTTTGCACGCTTTGCGGCAGCAATTTCCACGATTTCTGTACTGAGCATAGGCTGAATACGCTTAAAATACTCATCGAACCCCGCCTGTACCCATTTAGGCATTTTATTACCGACGGTTAAAATTCTTACTTTCATAGCCAGTACCACTTTAATTTTAGTCATTAGTCAAATGTAACAAAAAATTTTTACGCTTAAGTGAACGTAACAAACAAGATTTTACGAAGCTTTTTTTATGCTTTACTAATCTTCGATAAACAATAGGTCTTACATCAAAGGCTGTATGGTTTGTGAAACAGTATCTTCTGTATTTTGGTCATTATCGCTGGCATCAGTTGAGCTGGGTTTTGGAATAATAGTAAGCTTGGCATCAGACTCAAAAACGATGGCTTCAATATCATCGAAGCTATTCATGCCTTCAGAGCGCATCGCACATTCAATCTCTTGACGAGTCAGCCGCTCAGCGCGCATGGCATCTGGCAAAAACTGCCCTTGATAGAAAACAATACGCGGCTCTGACAAAATAAAACTGCTAAATTGCGGTGAGATAGAGGCGTATTTGGTGACTAAAAACTGCAATAAATAAAGTACTAAAATCGATGAAACCCCTTCGACAAAAGGAATGTCTTTGAGCAGAATAGTACTGGCACCAAGTGAACCGATCATCACGGTGACGATCCAATCAAAATTATTGAGCTGCGAGGTGGAGCGTTTACCTGAGATTTTGGTCACCAGTACGATCAACACATAAACCATGACAGTCGTCAAAACGATGCGTCCAAGCTTGTCTATATTGTCAAAAAAAACCATGTCCATGATAAATGCTCCTATTAAAATATAAAACCGTTAATCACCCAAAATCATCTAAAAGGTTACTCGTTAAAGTTAGCCTAACGGATTTTATGTATTAATAGGGAGAAAAATTTGTAGCACCTTGTAGAGATTTGGCTGAGGTTTCCTCGCTCACATAGTTTTGCGTTTAGGGTCAAGCAGGCGATTGATCGCCCAAAGACTGATGCGAGCACTGACCAGTGTCAGCACCAATATCATCACCAGCGATGAGACCAATGGCAATGGTTGCTGGACGGCCATCTCTAGTAGGACTTCGCGATTTACCGCATCAAACAACCAAAACCATATGGCTAAGAAGTAGATGACAGTCAGGAGCCAGACCACCGCGACGCCGCCAAACATTAAGCGATTGATTTCATCGCTATTCAATGCGCGCTGCTGATGTTTGACAAATTTATGAACCGCGATATAAGCGCCGATAATGATAGACAACACCGTTACCAGTTGCGAATTCACAGCAAGCTTGGTTTGAATCATCATAAATATTGCGCTGGCAAGCGTATAGCCAATCGCGAAATATCCTACATATTGTGCCAGTTTAGGCTGCGCTGACTCATGGTTTTTCGGCAGCGGCTCGCCACCTGAATGAGTCTTGGATTTATTGAGGTTGGTTGTCTTGCGTGACATAAGTGAACCTTTATAAAGGTGGAAAATAGGATGTGAAAAACACTTAATGCTGCGCCGTCCAATCAAGCATTGCATCTAGCACAGGTCTGGCTGTATAAGCGTTATGTGCTTGCTCACTATTGATGAGTCCAACCACGACATAATCCTGTCCCGACAATCCTTTGACATAGCCTGCCATCGAGGTGACGTTGTTTAAGGTACCTGTTTTTATCCACGCACGACCAATGGCTGCTGATTCTGGTAGGCGTTCACTATGAGCGGTAATGGTGCCACTGACGCCAGCGATACCTAACGAGTTGACGTAAGCGTTAAAACTTGGATGGCTATAAGCATAAGTTAATAGCTCGCTTAGGTTGGCAGCTGTGATGGTACAGTCGCGGCAGAGTCCTGAACCATTGGTCAAATGGGGCGGCGGTGTGCTTAGATTGGTCTGCCACCATTGATTAATAGTATGCAATGCGACAGGATAGCTCGTCGCAGTCGGCGTGCCAAATTGATACAAGCTATGTGAACCATTAATAGCTTTATCGAGTGTTTTATTATCAACTTTGTCATAAACACCAATCGATAACGCCACTTGCTCAGTCATCACATTGTTTGAAAAGTGATTGATATCGTAAATCTGCTGCGTCAAATTCAATGATGGGTAGCTGACAATAGGCAGCGGTGATATAGGAAGTGCTGCCAGACCATGCGTTGATTTGGTGTTTTTCATGGTAGTGTAAGGTGCTTCTTGAGTGATGACATTACCACTCAGCGTATTGCCTAGCTCTTGCCATTTTGCGGCAATAACGCGTGCTGCAAAATCTTTAGCGTCAGGATAAGCCACATAAAAAGCATGCTCTTGGCAGCTGTTTGGCAAATGAGTATTTAACACCAATTGTTTTGCTTGCCACTCGGGTGCGAGACTATAACGCGCTTGCCCACAGGCCGCCGAACGTGTATTTATGATGCTGGGCAAATCATAATTTGCTAATTTTGGTGTATAAGTCAGATTTGCTTGGTCATTGTTTAACGGATAGCTTTTGATACCGATGGTACTAAAATTTACCAAAAAACCATCGGGACTGGCGTTATAAGGACGCAGTGGCGAATTGTCAAAGGCGGCAGGGTCTTTACTGACATTTTTAAAGACGCCACTGTCAATGATAATATCACCGTCGATATGACGGATACCGGACGACTGTACTTTATAAAGGAGCTGTTTTAAACGCTCGTGAGTCATTTTTGGATCGCCGCTGCCTTGAATAATCAAATCGCCATGCAGACGGTCACCGATAACAAGACCTGTATGATAGACACGGGTATGCCAGACAAAATCAGCGCCTAGGGTGTCTAAAGCAATAAAGCTGGGAACGAGTTTCATGGTGCTGGCAGGCGTGCGAGCGATATCGGCTTGATGGTTCAGCAACGGCGAAAATGAAATTTTTATGGAGGCGTTATCAGTACTGATGTCATCAGTTTTATCATTATTAGCATTGTTGTTAATGACAGCTGTTTTTGCCTTGTCACCCAATATCGTGGGGATGCTTTCTAAGCTTTGATAAGTGTAAGGGTCATCGGTGTAAGCATGCAGTTTTTTCTCATGCTTTTCAATGGTACGCTGCTCAATAGTAATCAGCGTACTCTGTTGGCGCACATAGTTATTATTGTTTTTGTCATTATTATTTTGCGTGGTTTTTTGAGAGTTATTTTTTATATCAGTATTTATATTGGCAGTCGGTTTTGGCTGAAGAGCGGGGTTAGGTGAGCGGTGTGTGCTGCTGCTATCAATAACCTGAATGGGAGCGGGCAGGTGACTGGCATTTTTATCACCGACTGCTGTGACGATAATACTAATATCAGCTTCTGTTAAATCGGCTCGTGATAATGCTGCTTCGATGGCTTTTGGTAGTGCTGCTTGCGCATGGATGGGCAGTATTGTCGCCGTTGCTAATAACGCTATGATAGGTACGTATTTAGCAGGCGGCTTCGACGGTCGCAGATAACGATAAAGAGGGGATAATTTGGCAGTAAAAGCAGAGGAATGACAGAGTTTAGAGGTGGGTCGCATGAGCATCTTTCATCAGGTGGCAAAAACAGCCTATGGTAACATGAGTTGCCGTTTTCGCGTAGATGGCAGGCGTAGATGAAAACCTGTTTTTATCTGAATTTGCAGAATGCGAACGCACGCTAGCGCACATGTAAAAATGCCATGGCGGTCATGATGGCATCGTTATAAGCATCGTGAGCGCCTAGATCGGGTATATTATAGTGCGCTAAAATATTGGTCAGATGCTGCGCTTGGCTAGATAACCCTTGAGTTTGACCACTCATGCGCCGACTATATAAATGGCGTAAATCGATGACTTCGTTGGGCAGTGCTGTGCCCATATAGCGTTTGACCAGAGGGTTTAAAAACGCTGTGTCTAAACTCGTACAAAACCCCACAATTGGGCGATTACCTATAAACGGTAATAACAGCGCCAGCATCTCATCGTAGCTCATACCATGCTCAACGTCGGCAGTACGTAGACCGTGAATCACAATGGTGTCACGGTCTGGCATCACAGGTGGTCTGCATACGATATGCATACCATTGCCAGTGTCGATTGTATTGTCATTGATATGAATCGCGGCGACAGACAATAAATGGTGATTTTTTGGATTGAGTCCCGTCATTTCACAGTCAATCGCTACCCACTGCTTAGCCAAAGGCTTGGTAAACATCGATGCCAATTCTGGACGCTGTAGCTGCGTTTTTTGCCAAGCGCAGGATAACTGTGTTAGCCAACTCATAGTTGTCGCTCATCCATTTATGCGATTGTTGTACTTATGCGAGTTCTAATTGATAATGCTGACGTAGCTGGTTTTTAAAGCTTTTAACAACGGCCAAACACTCTTTTAATAAGTCGCGCTCAAGCGCGGTCAAGGTCATTGGGTTGACTTGCCGTGCATGTTTATCATCGGTTGATAGAGCGACTGATAGGCGCTGTGCCATAAAAAATTCCAAGGCTTCTAGTAAAGTATCTGCGCGCTCTTGGGTCAAGGCGCGCGTTTGTACCAAAGCTTTAAGACGATTTTTACTACTGGGCAGCTCTAAGATATCGTTTTCTAACGCCAAGGTACGAATGCCATGAACCAGTGGAAAGATACCGGCTTTCTTTAGATCAATGTCTTCTGACCCAGATTTACCACCGAGCAAAGGCACGAACTTTTGCCACCACTGATTGACATCACCGAACTGTAGCGCGGCGCGCGCGAACTGGCGTACAAACATAGGGTCTGACTGCCTGTGGGCAACCTTTAAATGTTGACGCACATGAGTCAATAATGACTCATCTCCGCAGACATATTCGCCATCGAGTATGGCGGACAAATAAATACCATGCATGGGATCCGTATTTCTAAACCATAAACCAATCTGGGCATTAAACTGTTTTAGCGGCTGTCGCCACATAGGGTTGGTCATCATGATATTACCATCGCACAGTGGATAACCGAGGTCTGCTAAATGCTGATTAAAAGTATCCGCAAATTGTGCCAGATCAGGGTGAGTATAGCCGTCACGTAAGATGAGCGCATTGTCTTGGTCAGTACGCATGATTTGCTCACCGCGCCCCTCGGAGCCCATCACGATCAGGCAGGTATTGTTCATGACCTCATCAGGCACGATAAGCTGCCAGAGCTTAGTAAATACCTGTGCATTCAAGGTCTGTACCATGCGGCTGATATTACCAATTTTGACACCGTTTTGATGTTGTGCGCGAATATAACGACCGATAAGCTCGACGGCAGTATCTAAGCTTGATAAGTCTTTTGCTTGCTCGATTTGGATACTAATGAGCTGTGAATGATGACCAATATGCGCAAGCATATCGCTTTGTCCCAATATACCGACGACATCCCCATTTTGATCCATCACTGGTAGCCGATGGATGCGATAGCGGGTCATGGTCAATAATGCATCGCCAATCTCATCACTGGCTTTGATGGTACGCAGGTTAAAATTAGCATAGCGCTGGCAGGGGGTAGTGGCTGGATCTTGCTGGTCACTTACGGCGCGGCAAATATCGGTATCGGTCAAAATGCCCAATAGATGACCAGTACCATATTGCATCTCTCCCTCGTTTTTTAGGTGGTCTAAGGGTTGCACCAGTACGTGTTTTAGCCCCGCTTTCGTCATGATAGACGCGGCTTCGTACAAGCTGTTACTGGCGTTGACGATATGGACTGGCAATAGATTGACATCAATGACGGGCTGCAACATGATTTGCTGCACTTCTTGTTGGTCATTGTAGCTAGCAGAGACTATGGATTTATTATTGCGGCGCTGCTGTAATGCCTTTAGCCGTTCGGGCAATTTGTCTGATAGCATTTGGCGTACTAGATGATTTTGGGCGCTGATTTTATCGACTGCGCTACCAGCGACTTGGAGCAGCAAGGTATCCTCAGCGGCTCGAAACTGATAGGTCTGCAGTGCTTCAGTATTAAGGCTATTTTCAGTCAATGATTCAGGCAGACGACGGCTGTCGAACCAGTCGTTATTATTGAGATGGTCGGAGTGATTACTACCCAAGTAAGAGGCAACAAACTCACCATCAAGCAATTGCTCAATCTGCCCTTTAATGACCACATACAGATATTGCAACTCTTCGGCAGTTAGATGCTCATTTTTGGCAAGGTAGCGGATTTGAGTGTTTTTTCTGATGCTTTGGCGTTCAGCCAGACTCAATACGTCAAAGGGCGGCTGGGTAAAATCAAGATGGGGCATGGCATCATCCTTGATGGCATATTGAGTAAAAGATAATTGATGATAAAATACACTTTACTATAGCATTATTAAAGCAAAAAACCTCTAATAACCACAGTAATATTGTGGCTATTAGAGGTTGCTGTTTTTTTGAAAATTTTACGTATAAAGCGACTGCTTATGCGCCTAGTAATTTCCGAATACGGTTTATTGCTTCGCGGCTCTCATCAACACTCGCAACAAGCGCAATGCGCACATAGCCTTGCCCAGGGTTTTTGCCATCAATATCACGTGACAGATAGCGCCCTGCTAGTGCGTGAATATTGGCCTGCTCATACAGTGCTTTGACAAACCGCTCATCATCCCCATTGAACGGCTCAGGGACCTTTATCCAAAAGTAAAATCCAGCCTCAGGCATTCGTAACTCTAGTAGTTCACCAAGCTCAGACATCCACAAGGCAAACTTTTCTTGATACAGAGCGCGATTGTGTGCCACATGCTTTTCATCTTGCCATGCAGCGATCGAGGCGAGCTGATGTGGTATCGGCATCGCACAGCCTTGATAAGTACGATATTGCAGGTAAGCTTGTAAAATATTGGCATCACCTGCCACAAACCCTGAGCGCAAACCAGGCAGATTTGAACGCTTAGATAAAGAGTGAAAGACAATACAGTTTTTGAAATCATGACGACCGAGGGCAGCGCAGGCTTGCAATAGTCCAATCGGCGCTGTATCAAAATACAGCTCGCTATAGCACTCGTCACTGGCAATAATAAAATCGTACTGATCTGACAGACGAATGAGATATTCCCAATCCTCCATCGTCATGACCGAGCCCGTCGGATTGTTCGGACTACAAACAAACAGCAACTGCGTGCGCGCCCAAACGTCTTTTGGTACGGCGCGATAGTTACCTTTAAAGTCATCGTCCAGTGTGCAAGGCACAAAATAAGGCTCGGCTTGCGCCAGTATCGCTGCACCCTCATATATTTGGTAAAAAGGGTTGGGCATGACTATTGTAGGAGCAGCCATAGGAGAAACGGCAGATAACTGGTCAGAGACAGACAGTGGACTACTCTCTGTATCGCTTACGTTATGATCCACGACTGCTTGTACCAGACTAAAAATAGCCTCGCGTGTGCCCATTACTGGCAATACTTGCGTATTGGCATCGACATGATTCAAAAAGAAGCGTTTTTCTAGCCAATGCGCGATGGTTTGGCGCAGCTCAAACATGCCATTAGTCGTTGGATAACGACTTATTTTGTCCAAATTTTCACGTAGTACGTCCAGCACGAACGCTGGTGGCTCATGTTTTGGTTCACCAATACCGAGCTTGATTTCACTGTAGTCATGGGCTGGCACACTGTTAGCAAGCAATGTTGCCATCTTTGCAAAAGGATAAGGATGCAGGTACGTTAAGTTGTGATTCATAAGTAGGGTAACTATAATAGACAATTAATAATAAAGTTATAAAGAAAAATTACATTTAAGCAGTGTAGCACTTCTCTTATTTTTTGTCTTTTACTTCTCATGCTCAAGCTGCTTAGCTATTTAACCATAAATTATAATAACTAATGAAGCCGTCACAGATTTAAAAATCCTAAAAAAAGCTTATCAATTGGTAACTTATAACAATACAAAAAACTGCTGTCAGCCCTAATGATAGATTATGGTGAGGATAATTTGATATGCCTAGTATCTCAAAAACTAATGATCTTAACGCGACAGACATTCAAGATGAAAATTTTGATGATGCGCAACAGCGAGCCAAATTCTACGAGCTATTAAAACAGCGGGAGCAAAGCTGGTGGCAAGCTCGCCAGCAATTAATTAGCCATAAAGAACGAAAAATGTTTTGGTACGGTGAAAACAGCTTGATGATGTGGTTACTGTGGCAACTGGTCAGTTATGTGATCGTTGCGATGGTGCTGATGTTGCTTAGCAATCAGCTCGGTATTTTACTGCCTTTATGGCAATATATTGCCTTATTTTTCTTACAGACAGTGATTTTTGTGGCCATGCTCGCGTCCAAAAGTCGAATGGCAGACAGCTTGCAACGTAAAATTGATAAAGATGAGTTGATGCGTGAAGAGGCACTGAATGAGATGATTATCTTAGCAGAGGACAGCCTTTATCCCGATGTGCACGCTAAATCGCCTATTTCTCTAAGACAAATCTATGAGTGTTTTGGCAGAGATTTTCATTTAGCAAGTTTACATTGTTTGCTACAAAAAGAGGTCAACGCTGGGCGTTTAATACTGACGCAAAAACAGATTGAAGCAGAGATTCTGCCACCAGATCTTGCGGATGATGAGCTCAATGAGCACGCTAGCGAAATGATATATAAAAGCACCTTATAAAAGGTGCTTTTGATATTAACGGGTTAAAAAATACAAAGCGTGCCATGAATGGGTGATACAGATACACGCCGAGTATTTATCTTAGACTTATCTTGTAAGCCCATTTGTTCAATCACATTTGCTGTAAGCAGCAGGCTGCTCTCTTTGCATACTGAGACTGGCCATCAAGGCGGATCGTAGTGCGTCAAGTCTAGCAGCAGATAGCGGTTCATCATTTTGATCGCTGATATAAAACATATCTTCTGCACGTTCGCCCAAAGTGGTGATACGCGCCGCATGCACCTCAATTTTCTCCTGCAAAAACACCTGTCCTACTCTTGCCAGTAGCCCCGGCTGATCAAGGGTTTCTAAGCTCATAATATGCTGATCAGAAGCCTCGTTAAACTCAAAATTAATCACCGTGGTTACTTCAAAATGTCTAAGCTGACGCGGTATGCGCTTATTGGTAAGTTTCAGTAATGTCGGGTCTTTAAAAGCATTGATTAAGCGCTGTTTGAGCTCTTGTTGACTGTCCTCATCGACCAATAGTGTGCCACTGGGATCGAGCAGTACATAGGAGTCCAAAGCAAAATCGCGGGTAGCAGTAATGATACGGGCGTCTAAAACATCCAAGTTCATTTGATCGAATACAGCCATGGTGACTGCAAACAGGTTCGTCTGATCTTGGGTATAAACAAAGACCTGTACCGCATCAAGGGCCAACTCACGATGCTCACGTAATACCACCAATGGCGGGCTATCTGCATTAGAAGCAAGACCAATCGGCGGATGGTTCAAAATGGCTTCGGTATGCCATAAGATGTCTTCAGGAATTTCTCTCAAGAAATATTCATCACCCAAATCATCCCATAGCCTCAAGACTTCATCGCGATTCATGTGTTGATTGTTGACACTATCGAGCATCACTAAGGCTTGGGTACGTGTGGCACGGATCATATCTTGGCGATTAGTAGGTGCATCGATATCAGCGCGCAAGATGCGCCGAGTTTGTGAGTATAACTGTTTCATTAATGTGGCACGCCAGCTGTTCCACAACTGTGGATTGGTCGCATTCATATCCGCAACAGTGAGCACATATAAATGATTGAGGTGGGTGACGTTACCGACTAAATTGGCAAAAATAGTGACCACTTCTGGATCTGAGATGTCTTTTTTCTGAGCAGTCATCGACATCAATAAGTGATAGCGAGTGAGCCAACCAACCAAGTTGGCATCTGCCAGACTCATACCATGCGCCAAACAAAATTCAGTCGACTCGGTTTGACCCAGCTCACTATGGTTGCCACCGCGACCTTTGGCAATATCATGAAACATGGCGGCCAGTACCAAGATTTCCTTGCGCTCGATACGTTGAAAGATAGAGCTAACCAGTGGAAAATCTTCATAAAATCGTGGGTCGGTGAATCGATGCAAAATCCGAATCAAAAATAAGGTATGCGCATCAACCGTATAACGGTGAAATAAATCATATTGCATCAGACCCGTCACTTGGGCGAACGCAGGAATGTAGCTGCCTAAGACGCCATAGCGATTCATGGCACGCAGGCGATGAAACAGATAATTCTGCTCTTTTAAATTGGCTAAAAAGAGCGCTTGGTGAGCGGGGTTATCACGGTAGACTTGATCGATGCCACGCGCGGCGATTTTTAGCGCACGCAACGTATGAGTGCGCACGTTTTTGATACCGTACTGACCCATCAGTAAAAACATCTCTAGGATAGAGTCAGGATGCTGAGCAAAAACCCGATGATGCGCCATGGCGATTTGGTCACCAACTTGGTTAAAGCGGGCATTGATTGGCTGTTTTTTTGGACGCTCATCATCAGGCAACTGCGGCTCTATAATCGTCTCGTAGTAGTGATTGGTCAGCATTTCAGACAGCGTCGATATCTGCATGGCACAGCGATAATAGTCGCGCATAAAACGCTCGACGGCGGCATTTGGCTGATCGTCTGGCTGCGTCTCATAACCCATCAATTGGGCAATTTCACGCTGATAATCAAACAGCAGCTTGTTTTCGTTGCGACCAGTCAATACATGCAGATAATGACGTATTTGCCATAAATAACCTTCTGCAAAGTTCAGCTCATCGAACTCTTTTTCAGTCAAAAAGTTTTGTTGTACTAAGTCATACAGCTTACCCACTCGAAAATAGCGTTTGGTCACCCAGCCGATGATATGAATGTCGCGTAGACCACCAGGGGCAGTTTTTATATTGGGTTCAAGGTTGTACTCAGTGGCATTGTGCTGTAAGTATCGCGCTTTAGCTTCTGCGATTTTTACTTCAAAAAACTCACGCGGCGACCACTGTTTATTGACAATTTGAACGGGCACATCCTGTAAAGCCTCATTACCAATTAATAGCCGAGCTTCTAGCTGGGCACTGGCAATGGTGTGATCGAGCGACGCCTCTAAAGCGTCATTAACACTACGTACCGAGAGAGCAGGCTCTAATCCTATATCCCACAATAGCGCCACCAACCGATCTATTTTCCCACTGGCATCAGCACCAATCTCATCAGGGGAGAGCAATAAAATGTCGATGTCTGAATAAAGCGACAGCTCGCCGCGACCATAACCGCCTGTGGCAAATAAAGCCAAATCTGTTTTATCCAGCTCAAACCAGTTAAACAAGGCAGTCAGCAATTCGTCGATCGCACCAGAGCGTGCCGCGACCAATTGACGAATATTGACACCGCGTTCAAGTGCACGGTTAATATCTTGATTAATTTGAGTCAACCAGTGAGGAATACCCAGTAGCGACTTTTCAGTGACAGGGGTGTCCGCTAGCAGTGATGCGTTTGTCGCTATATCCTTTGATAATAGAGGTAAAGGTGTCAGATCGATAGAAGCGACATCACAAGTAAACATGAGTGTTATCCCGTTAAGAGTTTTAAAATAAAACGTTTCAGCTGAAAAGCGTAGAATCACCAGTGTGCTGGTAGCTGACACAAGCCACAAATATAAGTTACCAATATAAGTTATTAAGTCATCAGAGTATAAAGATAAAAAGCGGGTGAGCACAATACTCAATACGACCTAATTATTGGCCAAAAAAAAGACCGCCTAGGCGATCTTTTTTGATATTACTGGGTCAAAAAACTCAAATCTTCTTCAGGGCGAGTGGTAAACACCTCACAGCCATTATCGGTCACGACCATCGTATGCTCCCACTGTGCTGACAGCTTACGGTCTTTAGTAATTGCCGTCCATTCATCAGGCAAAATCTTGGTTTGCCATGTACCTTGGTTAATCATCGGCTCGATGGTAAAGGTCATGCCTGTTTTTAGCTCAAAGCCTGTACCTTTTTTGCCATAATGCATGACTTGCGGCTCATGGTGAAACTCATTACTAATGCCGTGACCACAGAACTCGCGAACGATACTGAAACGTTCAGGCTCGACCACTGCTTGGATAGCAGCACCGACATCACCTAGACGCGCACCGTTTTTGACGACACTCATACCAGCATATAGGGCGTCTTGTGCCACTTTGCAGATACGTTGTGCCATGATAGAGCCGTTACCAACGATCCACATTTTTGAGGTATCGCCATAGTAGCCATCTTTTATCACGGTCACATCGATATTGATGATATCACCATCTTTGAGTAGCTTGTTTTCGGCTGGAATACCATGACAAACCACATGATTAATCGAGGTACAAATTGATTTTGGGAAGCCATTATAGTTAAGCGGTGCAGGAATAGCCTGTTGCACATTAACGATATAGTCATGGGCGATTTGGTTAAGTGCCTCGGTACTGATGCCAACTCGAACGTGCTCATCGAGCATGACAAGGACATCACTGGCAAGTTTACCGGCCACGCGCATTTTTTCTATGGCTTCTGGGGACTGGATAAGGGATTTTTTAGTCATCATTATATTACTTATAGTTATGGAATTAATGGCTTGAATTATAACATAAATGAAGACGCTACTGTTTTACGTTAAGTGATAGTGAACCTATCATTATTATTGATAATAATTGCTTTACAGCGAAGTAGGAGCAGTTGTGACCCTCTAGTCACGATAATATATTCATATTTTGACAATTTAGTTGAATGTTACAGAAGATATAAGTAATGTAATTTTGCATGCTAAAGGAATTAGCAGCAATCTTTGCCGATATTATGAGGTAAAGATAATCAAAATTAATGATAACAAGGACGTTATTATGACGCTAAAATCTTCTCTAGCTTCGGCTTTCACGCCCAGCGCATTTCTCCCCTCACTTGGTGCTATCGGTGCCGGTGTACTCTTAATGGCTCTACAAACCACCTCGGCTCAAGCTGCTGGTCAATACTATAATTGTGCCAATTCAACCGGATGCAAGCTGGTCAGCAACAAATACTGGACGTCAAATCATACTGATACAAAATACCCAATTGTTATGGCACATGGTCTTGGCGGCTTCACTAACTTATTTGGGATTATCGACTACTTCAATGGCATTCCTCAAGAGTTGATGAAAGGCGGCTCAGAGGTATATACCACCAAAACGTCAGCCGTCAATAACAGTGAGATTCGCGGAGAGCAGCTGCTGCAACAAGTCAAAACCATCACTGCCATTTCAGGTGAGCCTAAAGTCAATTTATTTGGACACAGTCAAGGCGGTATAGATATCCGCTATGTCGCTGGCGTCGCGCCAAAATATGTCGCATCAGTTACGGCAGTCTCAAGCCCAGAACAAGGGTCAAAAACGGCAGATTTTGTCAAAAATACCCTTGAGCCAAACAACACCACAGGTAATCCATCCAATGTCACAACACAGCTAGTCTCAGGCGTGTTCAATTTGATTGGTGGCTTTACAGACGTGGGTTCAGGTATCAGTTTTAAAGAGATACAAGAGCAAGATGGCTGGCAAGCGCTCGTGGCTCTATCAACGGATGGTGCTGCTAAGTTCAATGCCAAATTTCCTGCAGCAATGCCAAAAAATTATTGTGGTCAGCCGACCAGTACTGCCGTCAATGGCATTAAATACTATTCGTTCAGCGGGGTTGGGCAAATAACAAGCGCACTGGATCCTAGTGATTATTTATTGGCAGCAACGAGCGTGCCGTTTGCAGGCGAGTCTAATGATGGGTTGGTGTCTGCTTGCTCAAGTCGTCTTGGTTATGTGATTCGGGATAATTATAGAATGAACCATTTGGATTCAGCCGATCAAGTATTGGGTCTGACGGCATGGGGCGATTCTGAGCCAAAATCTATCTATCGTACTCAGGTCAATCGTCTTAAAAACGCTAACCTTTAATAATGTAAGCTTTTAAGAACATACGCTTTTAAAAACATAAGCCTTTAAGCTGACTTATAAAAGAACCCTCATTTATGTCGAATAATCGCCGCCCAGCCTATCTACCAATAGTTATAATCGCCGTGGTTAGCATAGCCATAACGGCGGCGGTGATTATGTGGTTCAAACCTGATAATACACGTATGGCTACAGCGCAACCAGTATCCAGTGCCCTCACTAATGAGGCTGATGCTACTCTATCAACTGCGCTGGATAATGGCCAAGTAGTGCAAACAACTGCCGCCCAAAACCAGTCTCTATTTGTCACTGGATTGGAGCATTTGCCGCGCTCATTACAAGGCACGCAAATTGACGGCGAAATCATCATTGACGAAAATAAGCAGTTGGTCGTCACTGAAGGTCTACGGCGTTTATTCGATTATTTTTTGTCGGCGCTGGGTGAAGAAGATGAAGCGGTTATTTATGCCCGTGTTGAAAGCTATATTCGTCACCACACGCCAGAGCCTGCCGCTAGTCAAACGGTCGCTATATTTGACCAATATATTACCTATCTTAAAGCCATTACTGAAATAGAACAACGTTACGGTAATCTGCAATTACAAGCGGCAAAAAGCGGTGAGCTGGATCTAAATGTCGTCGCTCAGCAAAAGCAAGATGTAGCCAAGTTGCGTCAGCAGTATTTTACTAAAGAAACCATTACCGCCTTCTTTGGTGCAGAAGAGGAGTATGATGATTATAGTATGGAGATGGTCAGAATTAACCAAAACCAGCAGCTAACGGATGTGGAAAAAGAGGCAACACGGCAGAACTATATAAGCCGTATGCCGGATAATGCGCTCAAAGCCGGTATCACCCAGCAAGCCAATCTGAACGAGCTGATGAATCGCACAAAACAGATGCAAGCAAAAGGGGCAACGGCTCAGGAATTGTATAACATGCGTCGTGATCTGGTAGGTGCTCCAGCCGCCGCACGCCTCGCGCGAGTTGATGCAGAAGATGCTAACTTTGCTCAACGTTTCGACCAATATCAAGCCCAAAAACAGCGCTTATTAAATCAAAGTGCAGATAAAACGCAAGCACAAACCCAAATCAATCAAATCGAACAGCAGCTATTTGGTGAGGCTGAGCGCAAACGTTTGGTAGGCTATGCTGCTTTGCAACAACAGAACAGCGCCAATCTAGAGTAATGCCTAGCATAAATGAGTAAAACGGTAATTTTAACGAGAAATTGTCGGTTTTTAGGGTATATTCGAGAAGTTATAGAAAAAGTGTTAGCAGTTAATGTACTGTCTAACAATAAAGGTTAGCAAAAAGACTATAGAGCGCAACAAATAACAGGGTAATCATACACTCAATCTATAATGACAGTTAAGCTGCAGTTGTGCATAATGACCGCATTATTGAGAGTAATGAATAAAACAGTAAATTAATCATAATAAAAACGAATGTTTAGGATAAGAGCTATTTTTTATTCTAAAAAAACCACTAGAGGAGTTTATATGAAAAACATGACTAAAATGATGATGGCAGCGACACTTGCGGTAGGTACATTGGCTGCTGGTTGCCAAACCACCCCTAGCGTAACAGCGCCAGTGACTCAACCAATTACTTCTAATACGCTACAAGCATATGATTGGCAGCTCGTTGACGCCAAACGCAGCAATGGCGACAAAGTTAGCCAGTTGTTCTTTGATCCAGCGAAGCCATTGACGCTAAAGTTCTTCAAAGACAGCGGCAGTGACCGTGTGACCTTTATGAACACCTGCAATAACATGGGCGCTGACTACAAGGTTGTGAATGGCAATGTCGTATTAGGCAACGTTTTATCTACTATGATGGCATGCCCTGAGCCACAAGCAAGTTTTGATACTGCGACTTTAGCGACCGTACAAGGTAAATATAGCATCAGTAAAAATGCCAATAACACGCCTATCTTGACCATTACCAATAGCAATCAAGTTGCTCATTTCAAAGCCGTTTCGAAATAATTCAATCATTACAGATGGTTTTTAAATAGTATTTGCGAAAAGCAATGTTGAATAAAAGCAGTGTTCTATAAAAGCCAGATGTAGTTTTAAAAATGCCTCACTATCTAGTGGGGTATTTTTTTGTCCAAAATTTGGCATGGTTTACGCTACACTGTCATTTGCTATTAAGTAAAGTCTTTAGGCTAGGATATTTTAATGCACTCAATCTTTTAGCCTTGATTGTCAAGATTCTCAGTACGCAATAATCAATACTTTATTGGACGTTATTTTATGTCAAAAATGCTTGTATCAAAATCATCCGTCAATATACGAACGATAAGTAATATCACCGCACTAACGACTTTTATTCTGTTGACGGGTTGTCAGACCTTGCCTAGTACGATGTCTAAAACGATGCAAGCACCTGCTAGTAATATAAGTGCGAGCAATCCACTAACGGCGCGAATGTCAGCGATAGATCGGCAAGGGCGTATTGCCTATGTCGAGGAGCAAGGAGTCGGAGCTGCAAAGATATCGACGCTTTATAGCATTCGTCCTGATGGTAGTGATCGTCAGTTAATCGATCAGCTAACTGGTTATATTTATGCGCCAGCGTGGTCAGCTGATGGGCAACTGCTGGGATATAGTAAACAAGCGCCGCGCCAGCATCCTAAGATTTATATCTATGATCGCAAAAGCAACATCCGCAACCTTGTGGTAAATGCTGAAGGCAGCAATATGTCAGCGTCGTTCTCACCTGATGGGCAAAAACTCCTCTATAGCTCGACGGTCGGCGGCAATGCTGATATCTATGAGATGCGTCTGAGCGACGGTAAGACCACACAGCTCACTACGTTACCGAGCACGGAAGTGCAGCCAAGCTACGCCAGTGATGGGCAAAGCTTTGTCTATACCAGTGATAAAGTCCGCGCTGGACGCCCACGTATCTATCGCTATAACTTCGAGACTGCTAGTGCCACGCCTGTGCCAACAAGTGGCTATGTCGCCAGTCCGCAACTGAGCTTGGACGGTCAGCGTATGGCATATCTCAATGGTCGTAAGGCTGCGGTGATGACGCTGAGTACTGGGCAAATCACCAATCTAGCAGAGACGGGACTTGATGAACCAGCACGTCTGTCACCATCTGCACAGTATGCTGTCTATCCGACAAAGCTTTCACAAGTGGGCGGTCAAAATGACGGCAGCTTGGTCATTCACTCATTATCTGGTAATACAAGTTATGCCATTGGCAGTAAGGTGGGCGGAGTCGTGCGCTCTCCAATATGGGGACGTTAAAGGCAAAACCTATGTATTATGTAATGGAATGTATATATAATCCTTGATAAAGCAACATAAGTTGATTTAAAAAATGTAAACTTGGCAGCATTAATTCGAGTGAGCATCATCCACATAATACCAATTTGCATAACCAAGTCATTGAGCTAATAGATTGGGTGAGCAAAAGGAGAATACGCGCAATGCAAGAAGCTTTTTTAGTCTTTATCACTAAAATCAGTTTATATCCCACGATTATTTTTACAGGGCTTGTGATGTTCGTCACTTTATATTGGATTGTGTCTTTACTCGGCATGGCAGATATGGATAGCGTAGACCTTGGTGAGTCAGGCGGTGATGCTGATGTCTCTACCTTATCATCGACTGGTTTTTTTACCGGTCTCATGCTCAAATTTGGTCTTTACGGTGTCCCTTTAATCATCATACTAAGCTTAATTAGCTTGATCGGTTGGTTGCTTAGCTATTTATATACCAGCTTTTTACACCAATATTTCGATTCTGGCGTTCTGTATTATTTATTCGGTACAGGGGCGCTCATTTTCGTATTGGTCGTCTCTATGTGGTTGACAGGTATTATTATTTCGCCGATTCGCAAAAATATCGCTAAAATTCCCAAACGTAATTCGTCTAATAATGTGGGTAAGATCGCTGTTGTGCGTACCCTTAGTGTCACAGATAAACATGGCGAAGCAGAGCTAAATGATGGCGGTGCAGGATTGATATTAAAGATTCGTTCAGACACCAATGATGGTTTGCTAAAACAAGGCGATAGAGTGATGTTGATAGAGTATTTAGACGAAGCCAATACCTACCGAGTTGCTGTCGTCGAAGATAAAAAAATATTGTAAAAGTATGAATAAAATTGTGCATTTTTAGAAGTAACATAAATATTTTTAAATTTGGTTATAGTCGGTTCAATGTAGTTCAGATATCAGAATGGTGCGTGACAGGGCTATAAAGCGTACATGTTATAAAAGGTGCTGTAAATTGTAGATTTAGCAGGCCTGATAGCGTATCTGATTTATATTGAATGGATTATGGAATGTTTTAATTAAAGGAATGGATATGGACACACTCATTATCGTCGGCGTGGTTGTAGTGCTGGCGTTTGTTTTTATGATGGTCGCACTACTGATGCTCAAGGCCTTCTACTTTAAGGTCGAGCAGGGCAAAGCACTCATTATCAACGGTGTGAGTAAAATTGCCGTACGTTTTGATGGTGGTTTTGTTTGGCCGGTCATCAACAAAAAAGAGTTGATGAGAATCTCGCTTATCACCTTAGAAGTGGACAGACGCGGTAAAGAAGGTTTGATTTGCGCAGACAACATGCGTGCTGATATCACCGTGGCATTTTATTTACGCGTCAATGAAACCGAAGAGGATGTATTAAAAGTTGCCAAATCGGTTGGGGTAGAGCGCGCATCAGATAAAGTCGCTGTCAACGAGCTGTTTAATGCTAAGTTCTCTGAAGCGCTAAAAACGGTTGGTAAGCAGATTGATTTCGTCAAACTGTTTGAAAACCGCAGCGAATTTCGTGACAGTATCGTTCAAGAAATTGGTAACGATCTGAATGGCTATGTCTTAGAAGATGTGGCGATTGATTACTTAGAGCAAACGCCAAAAGCGTCATTAGATTCAAGTAATATTTTAGATGCTGAAGGTATCAAAAAAATTACTCAGCTAACGGCTTTCCAAAACGTCATCACCAACGAGCTTGAGCGTGATGAAGAGTTGGCCGTTAAGAAAAAGAATGTCGAAACCAGAGAGGCGATGCTAGAGCTAGAGCGTCAGCAAGCCGATGCCGAAGCCAAACAGCAACGTGAAATCTCGTCAGTGATTGCGCGTGAAACGGCTGAAACTCGCAAGATTGAAGAAGAAGAGCGTAAAAAGTCTGAAACGGCCGTTATCTCGGTTGAGCAGGATTTGGCCATTCAGCGTGAGAATCAGCAGCGTGAAATCGAAGTAGCAGGTCAAAATCGTTTGCGTGCAGTCGTCATCGAAGAAGAAAAAGTGACGCGTGCCCGTGATTTAGAAATTGTCTCTCGTGAGCGTGAAGTTGACTTGCAACGTATCGAAGCGGAACGTGCGATTGAGCTTGAGAAAAAAGAAATCGCCAACGTCATTCGTGAACGTATCGCAGTGGACAAAACCGTTGCGCAAGAAGAAGAGCGTATCAAAGAAGTCCGCGAAATTAGCGAAGCTGAGCGTTCTAAGCAAACACGCGTCCTAGCAGCAGAAGCCGATGCCGAAGAAATCAAAGTACGTCAGGTGAAAAAAGCCGAAGCAGAAGAGCTGTCTGCCAAGCACAAAGCCGTCGAAATCACCACATTGGCTGCCGCGAATCTTGAAGCATCCGCCAAAGATGCAGAAGCCAAAATTAAAATGGCCGAAGGTACCAAAGCAGAAGAGTCAGCACATGGCTTCGCTGAAGCGGCTATCCAAGAAGTCAAAGCAGCGTCTTTGGAAAAAGAAGGCATTGCCAAAGCCAATGTTATCAAAGCAACTGGACAAGCTGAAGCGCAATCAGATCGTGAAAAAGGCATGGCAGACGCTGAGGTTATCGCGGCTCGCGGTGAGTCTACCGCCAGAGCTGAGCGTGAAAAAGGCATGGCAGATGCTCAAGTCATCGCGGCTCGCGGTGAGTCAAATGCTAAAGCAGAACGTGAAGTTGGATTGGCAAAAGCCGAAGTTACTCGTGCACATTTCCAAGCCGAAGCAGATGGTCTGGTCGAGAAATTCAATGCCATGGGTAGCATGAGCAAAGAGGCGCGTGAGCACGAAGAGTTCCGTATGAGTCTTGAAACAGCATTGCAAGAAGCGCTTGCTTCGATTGACGCTGGTAAAGAGATTGCGAAAGAAAATGCTGAAGTATTGGCTGTGGCGTTACAGAAAGCCAAAATTGATATTGTTGGCGGCGAAGCACATTTCTTTGATAACTTTGCCAAATCATTGTCTATCGGTAAAGCCATTGATGGCCTAGCAGGTAAGTCAGACACATTGAGCGGTATCATCAATGGTGTGATGGCCAGTCAAGCCATGAAATCAAACCAGAAAAGTGATGATAAAACGACTTATTAATAGGGTCTAAATGTCTAGTGTTATTGGGCAAGTATTAGTGGACAAGTTTTTGTCTAACAGTATGAATGAGTAATATTTTCTAAAGTAAAAAATCTGTCGTGTAGGCGGCAGATTTTTTTGCTAACTCAGGGTGATTTAGAACGACGAATCATGATGAGTTGGTTAATCTAAAAAAATAGCAGTGACCACTCGTTTTTTTAGATTAGCCAAGTGCTACTTTATCAAATGCCTTAATATTTCCTTATTTTCTCTATTGCCCAAAATTCTCTTATTATGTAAAAACAGAAACGGACGAGCAACGATGGCGGACACGCAAAACTCAACAAATTCAGACAGCAATGATAATGCTAATCAAGCCAACCAAACCGATCAGGCCGTTGCTTCAGGCAATGCTTATGAACTCATCAAAAAGCGTTTAACCGAACAAGGTAGCCGCTTAGAGCAGCAGACACAGACGCTAAATAATGCGCGTCTCGAAGAGTTTGGCAGTACCCAGATGCAAGTTATTGCCCGTACTCGTATTCGTACCGAGCACAACTGTGTGGCACAAGACATGGTGCAGGTTGGTGATTATCTGCTATTTGGCTATAACGTCTTTATGGGGCTCAAACGCGCGAGCAATATCAAGGATGTATTGTCGCTATATCGTCTGAACGAGCCAGCTGGTAATGAAGAAGAGTATCAGCTTGAAGAGGTTGACTTAAAAGGCACTTTTTTGGCTCAAGACGCCTTTGTCCAAGACTTTAATGAGCTGTATCGCTATTATAAGCAAACACGCCTGATTCAAATAACGGTGAAAGACAGCAAATTGCTGTTGGCGTTTCAGATTGGCGAGCGTATCACCGATATTCGAGTGTTCCGTTTTGCGCTAGATTTTAGCCAAGGCACACCAGAGTCGGCGCAAGTCGCTTATGTGGACAATCGAGGCGAGCGTGACATTGAACTGCCGCCTGCCTATGATTTTGACTGGATAGAAACCACACGCGATCAGATGATCAACGGCAAATATCCGCATATGAATATCTTGGATACGATATTTGTAGAGACGGTCGGTGGCGATTTGACCATCAAGATTGAGGACAATACGCAGTCAGGGCAAGGCATTTATAGTGAACCGGTCAATGACCGTACCCAGTCGCTTACCGATGCCGAGATTGCGTATGCCAAAGTGGGCAGTTTAATACTGCTCAAAATATTGCCTTATCGTGAAGATGACTACCGTTATTTCGTTTATAACACTTTGACCGAAGCGGTGCTGCGTTTGGATGCGATTGGACAGTCGTGTGTTCAGCTACCAGAAGACCACGGCATCATGTTTCCGGGTGGTTATTATCTACAGACAGGTGAGTATAAGCTGTTCGAGGCCAATAATGTTGGCGCTACTGACTTACGGTTTAAGCGTAAAATTGTCTCGCCAAATGGGGAAGATGTTCTATTCTTATTTTACGATAGAGACTTGGGTGTCACGGGGCTGTTCCCTTATAACTTGATTAAAAAGCAATTGGCAAACCCTATTTATTGCAACGGTATGGCTTTAGCAGAGAATGGCCGCTTGGTGCTGTTTAGTGACCAAAGTGAGCCGTCTCGCATTCATCCGATGCAGATATGGCACACGCCTTATGCCTCACACGAGTATGTAAGTGAGCTGCCAGAAAGCACGAGTTTTTATGGCAAGATTGGTAATAAAGAATTGGTGCGCGGTATCTCAGACCTTTATAGCATCACGCGCCTGATTGATAATCAAAGCGTGTCACAAAAACTCTATGAAGAGCTTACTAATAATACCAGCCGACTCTTTGACAGCTATTATTGGTTGTCTGAACCTGAGCTGAGCGAAGTCGCCAGTAGTATTAAAGAAGTGACGGCCACGGCTGAGCTAGTGATTGATGAGTTCGCTAAAGTACAAAGTATCCAAAAGCAAACCCAAACCGCGTTAGCCGATGCCGATACGCAGCAAAGTGAGATTTTGCGGCAGATACGCGTTACTAGTTTTGAGTCGGCCAGTGATTATGTCGATCAGTTGTCAGCGTTAAGACGCCAAAAAGGCCGTTTGGTCAGCTTGGAAGATTTGCGTTATCTAGATGCCGATAAACTACAAGCATTGCAGACGCAGCTAGAAGAAGCCGAAAGCGAGCTGGCTGAAAAGACTGTGCTGTTTTTAAGTGGCGAAGAGGCGCTCTCAAGTTACGAAGGCATATTAGTCGATGTCAGTGAGCGCTTAAACACCGCAGAAACCAATGCCGAGCTAAAACCTGTATTGGATAAAATCGACGAGACGGCGCAAGGGTTAGATCTGCTAACGGAGCTACTAGGCACATTAGATGTTGCCGATGCCACCGTACGTACGCAAATCATCGATGACATATCGACCATTTATGCGAGCTTGAACCAGAGCAAAGCCAAGCTCAATCATAAACGCAAAAATCTAGGCTCAGCGGAGGCCGTTGCACAATTTGGTGCGCAGTTTAAGCTATTCGGGCAATCGATTGCCAATGCGTTATCTATTGCCAATACCCCTGAGAAATCAGATGAGCAAATGGCTAAGCTATTGGTGCAGCTAGAAGAATTAGAAAGTCAGTTCGCTGATCCAGAGACCAACAGCGGCGATCAGTTTTTAGCCGATATCATCAGTAAACGTGAAGAGATTTACGAGACCTTTGAAAATCATAAACAGCAACTGCTCGATGCCCGAAATCGCAAAGCACAAAACTTAGGCGATGGTGCGCTGCGGATGCTTGAGAGTATCAAGAAGCGCACGCAAAGCACTGGCGTCACCGGCTTTACAGAGGAAGAGGCGTTAAATACGTATTTTGCGGCTGATGGTCTGGTACAAAAAGTCCGTAACATCGCAAAAGAGCTACAAGCGATGGGCTTTAGCGTCAAAGCCGATGACATCGACGCCCGTCTAAAAGCCATTCAAATCGAGAGTTATAAAAGCCTAAAAGATAAGTCGGATTTGTTTGAAGATGGTGGTCAGATCATTAAACTGGGCAAGCACCGTTTTTCGGTTAATACTCAGCCACTTGATTTGACTTTATTAAGCCGTCAGCAGTCAGATGGTAATCGTGTTTTAAATCTACATCTCACCGGCACAGACTATTATGAAGTGCTTAATAATACTGAACTGAACGCCCTGCGTCCGTATTGGGATATGAATATCGCCTCTGAGTCCGATGCCGTTTACCGCGCCGAGTATTTGGCATATAGCATTATCGAAAGTGCTAAGAACAGTAAAGATGGTTTGACTGAAGAACGTCTATATCAAGCATACGATGCGACTGTCATTACCCTTGATGTGAATGGTGATATTGATAATGACAGTCCGTTGTCCAAACTGGTCAAAGCTTACGCCACCCCTCGCTATCAGCTCGGCTATGACAAAGGTATTCACGACCATGATGCTACGTTATTACTGATGCAAATATTACCGACATTGCGTGAAGCAGGGCTACTGATTTATACCCCGCAAGTACGTGCCTTGGCGCAATTATTCTATTGGCAGTTAAATATCGTACAAGCGTTGGGCTTAGACAGTTTACGTCAATTTGGTTATGACACTTGGTTAAATGAGTCTGTGCTGACGCGTGCAAATAACTGGCCGGACAGAGCCGCTACCGCCGAGCAACTGCGCCGTGCACTGGGCAGTGATACGGCCAAATCTTTATTGGTCGAAGATATGAGCCAAGTGATGCGTGACTTTGTCGTCGCTCATAATGATGACAATATTGGTGGCGATACCAGTGCTAGCGTTGATAAAGATGGTAGCGTTGATAACGGTGCTAATATCTTCAAACCAAGCTATGTTCAGCTTGCTTGTGAATACTTGGTGAGCGTCATGGGGCAGTCAGCGGAATCAAGTGCAGGCGCGCATAGCACAATAAACTGGCAAACCAGCCAACAAGCGCAGCAGTTGTGTGAGCAGCTAAGCCAAACATTGAATAGTGCCTCAGGCAGCACGCAAAATACGGCCAGTTTTGACCAACTACAATCTTCTATCAGTAAGCTTGGCTTTCAACCCAAATCAGCCTATGAGCTACTAGCCACATGGTTTCATGCACTACTTGATAAGAATTATGGTGGTACTGAGTTGGCTAACGTATTAGCTGATGGCACGGATGAGGCAGGCGAGGCACTCAGTGAAGAGCAGCTTGCTGAGAGTAAGGAAAAAGATGCGCTACGCAAGCAACAGCTAGAGAGTGGCCGTCATTATGTACCCGAAGCCATTGCCGTCTTACTTACCCAGTTAAATGATGCTCAGCGTGAAGCTTTGGTGCAACGACTCATTGATTCAGATGCTAGCTTTGATAAAAGGGCTTTTAATAAAGGGCAAGGTAGTAAAAAAATAGATAATCAAGGTACAAGTGGCACATCATCGGCCTTGTCATTTTCTTCAATCACCTCATCAACGCCTTCATTGACCAGTATTAATAATCCGCTTAATCAAGTGCAAAGCTTTGAGCGTAGCACGGGTAAGGTCTCGCTTGAGAGTCAGGTTAATAATCTGCTAGGTGAGCATGCGCGTATTCATCAGCAGACGTTAACCTTTGCCGTCGATGATTTCTTAAATCGTCTGCATCATCATGATACCCAAGTCATTCCTGCCTACAGACGTTATTTGGCCATGCGCTCAGAGATATTGCATGACTCAAAAGAGACGTTGCGTCTGGACGAGTTTATGCCGCGTCCATTGTCTTCGTTTGTACGTAACCGTCTGATTAACGAGAGTTATCTGCCACTTATCGGTGACAATCTTGCCAAACAGATGGGCACGGTCGGTGAAGATAAGCGTACCGATTTGATGGGTATCCTCATGATGATATCGCCACCAGGTTATGGTAAAACGACTTTGATGGAATACGTGGCAAACCGTCTTGGCCTTATCTTTATGAAGATTAACTGTCCGTCACTCGGTCATGATGTGACGTCCTTAGATCCCGAAAAAGCACCCAATGCCACTGCGCGAGAAGAGCTGAATAAAATTAACTTAGCCTTTGAGATGGGCAATAATGTCATGCTTTATCTTGATGATATTCAGCATACACATGCGGAATTTTTGCAGAAGTTTATCTCGTTGGGCGATGGTACACGCCGTATCGATGGTGTCTGGCAAGGTAAGACTAAAACCTACGACATGCGTGGCAAAAAGTTCTGCGTGGTCATGGCAGGTAACCCGTACACCGAAAGTGGCGAGGCCTTCAAAGTCCCTGACATGCTCGCCAACCGTGCCGATATCTACAACTTAGGCGATATCATGAGCGGCATGGAAGAAGTGTTTGCACTCAGTTATATCGAAAACTCACTGACCTCTAATACCGTCCTCGCACCAATGGCCAACCGTGATTTAAGTGATGTCCATCGTTTGATTAAAATGGCAAAAACGGACAATGCCAACTTTGCTCAAACACAAAGCAGCGAGCTGACTTATCCGTATAGCACCTCAGAGATTAACGAGATTATCGCTATCTTGCGCCATATGTTTAGGGTGCAAAAAATCATTCTCGATGTCAACCAAGCTTATATTGCCTCCGCTTCGCAAGATGATAAATATCGTGTTGAGCCGATATTTAAACTGCAAGGCAGTTATCGCAATATGAATAAGATGACCGAAAAGCTGTCGGCGGTCATGAATGAAAATGAGCTGAACCAGCTGATAGATGATCACTATTTGGGCGAGTCACAGCTATTGACCCAAGGTGCAGAGAGCAACCTGCTCAAGCTTGGCGAGATGCGTGGCGTCTTGACCGAAGCAGAAACAGAGCGTTGGGCGCAAATCAAAGCCGACTTCTTACGTAACAAAGCCATGGGCGGTGAAGATGGCGATACGGGCGCGCGTATCGTTGCCCAGTTGGTCGACTTGGTTAGTGGCTTCAATGCCATCAGTAGCCAGTTTGAGACATACTTAACCAAAAATGACCCAGAGCAAATTGCTCGCTTACGAGAAGCAGGACAGCAAGCGCAACTCGATGCCCAGCTAAACGCTCAATTAGAGTCACAGAAAATCCTTGCCGATAGCGTGATCAACAATGCCAAAGTCGTCAGCGACAGTATCGATAATGGCTTTGAGAAAAGCGTGAGTCAATTGCTACAAATATATAAGCATGACCATAAAGCGGAAGGAGAATATCTCAAGCAAAACCAAGACGTGCAAAAAGCACTGATGGTGCAGCTGGTCAATGCCGTTGAGCAACTGGCGCAAAAAATGGCGGATAGCTTGGTTAGCAATAATGATAATCAAACAGCCGATAGTGATATCCCTGATATTCATCAGCAAACGGCACTGATGGCAACTGCCCTCAAGCAAGCGCTAGAGCCACTGACGATGCGAATGGATGAGAAGCTAGCGATTGATACCAGTACCGATCAATCTGGCAAGCTAATCGTTAATAGCCTCAATCGACTTAATAAAATCTTTGACGACTATGACTAGTCACTACTGATTAATAGCTGCCGATTAACAACTAATTATTAACGCTTATGAGCAATGCTGATGACTTGCACTTATGAACATCACTTATGAATAGCACTTATGAATAGCACTATAAATAGGGCTTATGATTAAGAGACAGTGGTAATATAGTCGGCAACAGCTACTTTGGATACAATGACAGCGAGTAAGCGTGCTATAAACAGTAGGTTAAGCAAAACTGACACCGTATCCGATGGTAGTGAATCGACTATATCAAACCAATGAGAAAATTATGGCGCACAAAAAGAAGAACGTCCGCAAAAAACTTTGCCCTGTTTGCGAGCGTGAGTTTAGCTGGACTAAAAAGTTGGATAAAAACTGGGAGAGCATGGTCTATTGCTCCGACCAATGCCGACGGGTGAAAAAGTATGAAGGGCTAGATCATCAAAAAGAAGATAAATAGGCAGTAAACATTAACCATAGATATTAGATATACGGCACAAGGGGGCAGATGATGGCACATAAAAAAGTAAACCTACCGCAAAAAACCTGCCCCGTCTGTCAGCGTCCGTTTACGTGGCGTAAGAAATGGGAGAAGGATTGGGAGCAGATAATTTATTGTTCTGAGCGGTGTCGGCGGGGTAAAGGTAAATCAGATTGATTTTAAACTAGTACGAAATGAGTAGACAGCTAATCCTGCTTTTCGCTCGTATCAACTTTATATTGAAATGACTATAGTATCCAACTAGTCATTCGAAAACTTAACCTTAAAGGTATCAAAAAACTATAGTCATTAGAATTTTATTACTATAGTTGTTTGCGAACTACTTTGAGCTGCTCGTAAAACGATTTTTCGGATTGATCAATAATTCTATTGTAAGGTACCCAAAGTATAGCAAGTGCTATCAACATAACTGTGAAACTATCATCGCTATAACCATAACCAAATATCAGAGCACTTAGCGTAACGGCACTCCATTCAATGAGTAATGAGTTAAACATAAAGCTAAAATTGGTTTTTGGCATTAGATGATATACTGGGTTTGTATATGAGTTATTTTTCCTAGAAAAATATTTGTGCATCCAGTAATAGAATAGTGACGTCATAAATGTGACAGAAAGTACTATTAATGCGCCAATAATAAATTTGATAGTTGGTGTTGCTGTTTCAGCAGCTTTCATTATATACCAAGGTAAACCTAAACTAAAAAACGCATATAAAATATAAATAAATAGTTTAATTACATTGTTCATAAAATTATTTAGCCCATTTTGGTATATAGGGTACCAAGTTTACGAGGTAGATTTGAATTTAGAGTTCAGTAGTGTACGAATGTATTTTCTAAATGTCTAATAAACATTCTATAGTTAAATCACATTGATGTGTTTACATGAGTAAAGTACAGTACGACTATCAGGCTCAAAAAATATACTAATATTGCCAACTTGATAATACTTTGAAAATACTTCCTTATTGATAGTGGTAATATGATACATGGGCTTATCTTCTATCGTAATCATAATCTTATCGACCGAACAGTAAAAACTTGGTGGTACTATCGTAAATAGGTAAGGCGGTTCACCACCAAGCTCAATATAGTCTTCAACAGGCTCGAATGTGTCCTGTTGATTTCTATATCTTGTTTTGAACAACTCATTTTGTTCGCAGTACAGTTGTTGTCTTAACTGGATATCGTGTCGATGTTCAATAATGCGATCAGTATCTTCGTGATTAGTGAAATAGAAGTAAGACTCTTTGCCTAAAAACTCATATTGATTATCAGTATTGAGCTTAAATGAGTACCAGCCATTGCCAAGATAATCGTTGTGATGAGCGCTAGTTTTCTCTCCTATAGTATAAATAGCTATCTCATCAGGTTCGTACGCCAGACAAATAGGCAGAGTGATGCCATGCCACTCCTTTTTTAATAAACCTAAATCAATCTTTGCTACTGGCATAAAGTGTTTAATAAGCCATGGCTGATCAGATATAAATACTGTGCTTGGTTGAGGATATAACTCAATACCGCTACCAACATCCTGTTTATCTACTTTAACTTGTGGTAATAAGTGTGGTTTATGTATTGCATGGATAAAAGGTTTTAGAGAGGCAACGACTTCTTTACTATTATCAAAGTAACAACTATCAACAGAATTAATTGGCTTAGAGTTATGATAATCCATTTCAGATACAGCTAAAAATTGTCCAAACGCTTTGATAACAGATTGTTCTGTACCAAGCGCCAATTTATAACACTCACCGAGCAACATTTTTGCGCGCTTCCACTCTGAATGTAGCAAGAGCGCTTGAGATATTTTTTCAAATGCTCGCTTTTCGAGCTGAGGTAGAATAGCTTCAAATGTATAGTCAGGCTGATAAGGTATGGCGCTGATTTTATCACCGTCTCCTCCCGTAAACGCCTCTTTGGGCAACTTGATATCTAAATCTAACTCCATGATTTGTCTAATGATATCAAGCCTCTCAATAATCTCTGGTTTACTCTGTTGCTTGTAGAACTGATCAAAAGCTAGCCGATTGTAAGCCTCCACCGCATTCATAAAGCTGGCAGAAGCATGCGCTTCACGTTTATTAGTGATATTGAATTTTCCTGAATCGTCTTGATGCCAGCAAAAATACTCAGTCGCCCATCTTTCACCATTCATAAATTCATGATGCAATTTACCTAATGCATACTCGTTTTCATCAACCAACTGCATGATAATGTCAGGTGCTTGCTGATCTTCACGTGTATTTAATCTTAAAATAGCAATACCGTGTCCTAGCTTTGCAAGCTCTTGTAAGAGTGAGTAAGACGAACTGTGTACATTCGATGTGGTTAGCAAAGCAATGGCATCGGCCATGGGACTAAGTAGACCAGAGCTGGTGTTAGTCCAACGGTTTCCTGAGTTTTTAAGACCTTTTTCAGTACAAAACTGATCTTCTGCACCTTTTTTGTCTTGTTTATATGCTTTAAGATAATGACCAACATAAGACCGATATATTTTCTGAGATTTAGTGTAATCGTTTTTAAAGTACTCTAAATAGAGGGCTCGATTAATTTCATTATCAAGACGAGTAAAGGGTAGTTGTGCCATACCGATAGTGTAGCCTAACCATTTTATATTCTGTTTTATTCGTTTTGTGATAGAGAATTGCTTGGATATTTCAGCAGTGTCCATTAGTTGGGCAGTATAATATGCTGAAGAGACAAAAACTCTGAGGAGTTGATTGTTTTTAACTTTGTTAGAATCTAATAGTTGCTTGATTTGTTCAAGAGTATGAGTGGCTCTCAAATGTGATGATATCCTAAAACCAATACCGCTGTCTGAAATTTTATAAGTGAGTTGATACGCTTTGCTGTTATCCATTCTAATTCCTATAGGGTTTAACATATCCACAAACAATACTACTTAAAGTTGAGTGTGGCTCATTAAACTGAATCAGTTTTCTTAATACCTAAGTATAGCTTAGATATACGTAAGTCAGATGCGACTATATTTTTCAATAAATATAAATAAATGTAAGATATGATTTGTTGCATACATCCTGTCTTTAAAAAAATAAATCAATATCTCGATGTCTAAAAATTTACATATTCTATTCTGATATTAGTCCTGCTGTTTCGCTATTTAATCGAGTATATGTATTATGGTATGTTATTTAGACTTTATTATAATGGAGAAAAGAAGCAAAAATCGGCTCTAGAAATTCCGATTTAAACATTACTTATTTAGCATCTCTCTTAGCAAAAATATTTGCAACCAGTGCGCCACTAAAGTTATGCCATACACTAAATATTGCACTAGGTAAGGCAGCGACAGGATTGAAATAAGTTGCCGCAAGGGCAGCGCCCAGACCAGAGTTTTGCATGCCCACTTCTATCATAATCGCGCGGCGTTGTTTTTCCGTAAAGCCAGACAAGCGAGCGATTACATATCCCAAGGTATAACCCGTCATATTGTGTAAGGCAACCACGATAAAGACGATAGCACCGCTATCTAGAATAGTTGCTTTAGACACGGCAACCACTGCCGCTATGATGATGGAAATACCCAATACCGATACCATCGGTAATACCTCGGTGACGAACTCGATCTTTTTACCCAAAAACTTATGAAAGATAACACCCAGTAATATGGGCAAGATGACGATTTTGGTAATGGTTATCATCATACTGGCCAAATCGATATCAATCAGCTGCCCCGCAAAAACACTGAGTAGAATAGGGGTCAGAAAAGGCGCAAGTAGGGTAGAGATAGAGGTAATCGCCACACTCAATGCCACATCACCTTTGGCTAAGAACGTAATTACGTTACTCGACGTGCCGCCAGGACAACAACCAACCAAAATAACACCGACTGCTATTAAAGGATCAAGGTTGAAAATGACCGTCAATAGGTAAGCAATCAATGGCATGAGCGTAAATTGTGCTAATAGCCCTACCAATACAGGTTTGGGGCGTTTGACGATTTCTAGGAAATCTTCTGTTTTGAGCGTCATGCCCATCCCAAACATAATGATGCCAAGTATGGGAACGATTAAAAAAGCCAACGAGGCAAAAAACTCAGGAAAAATAAATCCCAAAACAGCACTGACCAATGCCCAGATTGCAAAGGTTTTGCCAATCCAACTAGAAAGTAATGCAATCTGATTCATAGCCTATCTCACAAAGATAAAAATAATAGAATAGACAATAATCTAGCATGGTTATTGTTAGTAAATGATGAAAGTATTTTGCTATGAACGTAGCGATAAGTTTGCTGATGGTGGGAAAAATAGACTGCCATAAAAAATGGCTTACCCATGTTAAATGAGTAAGCCAAAGAATAACTATTAGGTTTCTATCACTTGATTAGCCAATCGACTATAAATTCGGATTTAACCACTTCTCAGCCGTCTTCATATCCCAGCCTTTACGCTCAGCATAGCTCTCTAACTGATCACGGCTTATTTTGCCGACGTTGAAGTATTCACTATCAGGATGCGAGTAATAGAATCCGCTGACCGAGGACGCAGGCCACATTGCATAGCTCTCAGTTAGTGTTGTACCAATCGCATCTACCGTACCCAGCCAATCAAATAATTTGCCTTTTTCCGTATGCTCAGGGCAGGCAGGGTAGCCAGGTGCTGGACGGATACCAACGTATTTTTCTTTAATCATCTCATCATTGGTGAGTGATTCAGTCGGTTGATAGCCCCAATACTCTTTACGGATGAGCTCGTGCAAATGCTCGGCAAACGCTTCTGCTAAGCGATCAGACAATGCCTGCACCATAATGGCATTATAGTCATCGCCTGCTGCTTTATACTTTTCAGCCAGTGCTTCTGTACCCACGATAGAAACGGTAAAGCCGCCCAAGTGATCGGTATGCGTCTCTGATGGCGAGATGAAATCCGCCAAGCTAAAGTTTGGTTTGCCACTGGCTTTGTCGCTTTGCTGACGTAAGTGCTCGAATTGATATTCTGCTGCGCCGCCTTCACTAGCATGATCATAGACAGTAACGGTATCGGCACCCGTACGGCGCGCAGGCATGAGTTTAAACACCCCTTTGGCGACGATTAATTTTTCATCAATCATCTTTTGCATCAGCTCATTGGCATTATCAAATAAATCTCGTGCCGCTTCGCCGACCACATCATCTTGCAATATCTTCGGGTATTTACCTGTCAGACCCCAAGAGATAAAGAACGGCGTCCAATCAATATATGGCAGTAGGTTGGTGATAGGGTAATCATCCAATATCACTTGGCCTAACTTATTAGGCACTGGTGGCACATAGTTTTCCCAATCATACTGAAAGCCAATTTTGACCGATTCGGCATACGTGACCTTCGCCGCTTTTGGTTGACGCTTGGCAAGGCGTTCACGTACTTTGACATACTCTTCGCGGGTTTCATCGATCAGCGCTTGACGGTGTTCTTTGGAGAGCAGTTTGGTGACTACACCGACTGAGCGTGAGGCATCAGATACATAGATGACGGCATCATTTTGGTATTGTGGCTCGACTTTGACCGCGGTATGCGCTTTGGAGGTCGTTGCACCGCCAATCATCAAGGGTAACGTCATGCCGCGCTCTTGCATTTGCTTGGCGACATAGACCATCTCATCGAGACTTGGGGTAATCAGACCTGATAAGCCAATGATATCGACTTCTTCAGCGATAGCGGTATCGAGGATTTTTTCACACGGCACCATGACACCCAGATCAACGATATCATAGCCATTACAGCCCAGCACCACGCCGACGATGTTTTTACCGATATCGTGGACGTCGCCTTTGACCGTTGCCATGAGGATTTTGCCTTTCTTTTCACCCTCGACTTTTTCTGCTTCGATATACGGATTGAGCCACGCAACGGACTGTTTCATCACGCGAGCTGATTTGACCACTTGTGGTAAGAACATTTTACCGGCACCAAATAAGTCACCGACGATATTCATCCCGTCCATGAGTGGGCCTTCGATGACTTCTAGCGGCTTGGGATATTTCTCCCATGCTTCTTTGGTATCAGCTTCGATAAAGGTAGTGATGCCTTTGACCAGTGCATGGGCGATGCGTTCTTCTACCGTGCCTTCGCGCCAGCTCATATCAACGGTGCTGTCTTTTTTCTTACCACCGTTTTGGTAGTTCTCAGCCACAGTCATCAGACGTTCGGTGGCGTCTTGACCGCTCTCACCTTGGTTGCGGTTGAGCATCACATCTTCGATGGCGTCGCGTGCTTCCTTTGGAATATCATCGTACAGTTCAAGCATGGCAGGGTTGACGATACCCATTGTCAGACCATTCTGAATCGCATGATAGAGGAATACGGAGTTTATGGCTTCACGGATAGGGTTACCACGGAAACTAAACGAGACGTTAGAGACACCACCCGATACCATCGCATTGGGCAAGTTATCGGTAATCCATTTGGTGGCATTAATAAAGTCCGCACCATAATTATTGTGCTCAGTGATACCAGTGGCAACGGCAAAAATGTTTGGGTCAAAAATAATGTCTTCTGATGGGAAACCAACTTCATTAACCAATACATCATAACTGCGTTGACAAATCTGAATCTTACGCTCGTAAGTATCGGCTTGACCGTCTTCATCAAATGCCATGACGATAACGGCGGCACCGTAGCGCATACAAAGCTTGGCACGCTCAACGAACTCAGCATGACCTTCTTTTAATGAGATAGAGTTGACGACGGACTTGCCTTGGATACGCTTAAGACCTTCTTCGATGATGTCCCATTTAGACGAGTCAATCATCAGCGGTACACGGCTGATATCAGGCTCACCAGACACGAGGTTGACGAAATGAATCATCGCTTGCTTGGAGTCGAGCATGCCTTCGTCCATATTGATATCGACGATTTGCGCACCGCCTTCGACCTGATCTCGCGCCACATCGAGTGCTTCGGTGTAGGCTTCGGTTTTAATCAAGCGTAAAAACTTTTTAGAGCCTGTCACGTTGGTACGTTCACCCACGTTGACGAATAGGCTGTCGGCATTGATGGTAAATGGCTCAAGACCCGATAAACGGCAGGCAGGTGGGATATCTGGAATGACGCGCGGTGGATAATTTGCCACCATTTTAGCGATTTGACGGATATGCTCAGGCGTCGTACCACAACAGCCACCAACGATGTTTAAAATACCCGCTTTGGCAAAACCTTCGAGTAGGGCGGCTGTTTGTTCGGCTGTTTCATCATATTCACCAAACTCGTTGGGTAAACCCGCGTTTGGATGCGCTGACACATAGGTATTAGCAATGTTCGACAGCGTTTGGATATGCGGACGCAGTGCATCAGCGCCTAATGCGCAGTTAAAGCCAACCGATAATGGCTTGGCATGGCGGATTGAATTATAAAAGGCTTCAGCGGTTTGACCTGATAGCGTTCGACCTGAGGCATCGGTAATGGTGCCCGAAATCATAATTGGTAATTCAAAACCAATGTCATTAAACACGCCCGTAATAGCAAAGATGGCTGCTTTAGCATTGAGCGTATCAAATATTGTTTCGATGAGGATGAGGTCGACACCGCCTTCTATCAGGCATAAGGTCGCTTCACGGTAATTTAGTACCAATTCGTCAAAGGTAATGTTACGAAAGGCTGGGTCATTGACGTCCGGTGATAGCGAGCACGTGCGTGAAGTTGGCCCTACGACACCCGCGACAAAACGCGGTTTCTCAGGTGTTTTTGCCGTAAATTCATCCGCTGCTTCGCGGGCAATCTTGGCTGCTGTCTTATTCAGCTCAGGCACTAGATACTGCATATCGTAGTCAGCCATCGACAGACGCGTACCGTTAAAGGTATTGGTCTCGATGATATCGGCACCAGCTAGCAGATGATCGTGATGAATGTCTTTAATCATGTGCGGCTGTGTCAGTACCAATAAATCATTGTTACCGCGTACGTCTTGATTGATATCGGCAAAACGCTCACCACGATAATCTGCTTCTTCTAATTTATAGGTCTGAATCTGTGTACCCATCGCCCCATCTAACATCAAGATGCGTGATGCCATTTGCTCGGTGATACGTGCACGTGCCGTCAGTTGCTGCTCTTTATAAGGAAACACGGCAGGTGGCGTTAAAATAAAGTCATCAGCGGATGATGGACTAGAAGTAGGATCAGATTGAGAAGTCATCGTTTGAGTCATAGGAGCGCTGCTTATATCGTCAATGTTATAAAAGGGGAAGTAATAAGAATAAGAATAAGAATAATAAATAGCGTGCAACATTTATAAAAGGCGTGGGCAAATCCGCATTATTCTAGCATGAAAATCATACCTCACGTGGGACAGTACTTATTCCTCTTTGGCAATATGCTAGACAAAAAATCTGCCTGTTGATTGAGTGAGCATGATGTTCAAAGTTTATGGCATTAAGCGATTAGGAACAAATGAATATCATTTCGCTTAAAGATTACATAAAGCTTTGTTTCTATAAATGAAAGCACAACGATTGTGCTTAAAAGTCAGACAGTGTTTACACCTGTACTACAAAAAGTTGCGTAAAGAGGAATTGATAAAGCTTTGTTATATGTTAATTTAATTTCAGAAGGATTGATGTTTCATAAGCAATACTTACTAGTAAATGTTAATAGTTGTATTAGTGACATCTAACATTTACCACTATTATTAGCGCTAGTATTTGCTATAAGGGAAGACGATCTAATCTGCAAGACAGTTATAGAACAGTCAATAAATACTCAATCATTAAGGATAATGTTATGAAGCTTACTAAAATTGCTACCATCGGTACATTAGCACTCTCAATCGCTGGTTTAAGCGCTTGTAATAATATGATGCCAAGCAAAAGCGCAGCGATGAAAGCGCCTATGCACAGTCAATCTATGGCAAAAATGAACGTGGTACAAGTTGCCCAAAGTAATCCTGACTTCTCGCTACTGGTCGAAGCCGTCGTAGCGGCAGATTTGGCGGGTGCTTTGTCTAACCCGAATGCAAACTATACAATATTTGCGCCGACCAATGCCGAATTTGTACAAGTCCTGCAAGAAACAGGCATGAGCAAAGCACAATTATTTGCTAACAAGCCACTATTGACTAAGATTTTAGGCTATCACGTGATTAACGGTGCGGCGCCAGTATATGCGAAAGACGTTAAACCGGGCAATATTACTATGTTCAGTAAAGATACTCTGATGGTCACCAATCAGGGCAAATTGATGGACGAAAATGGTCGTACTACCAATATTATAAAAACCGATATTGCTGCTAATAACGGCGTAGTACATGTTATCGATAGAGTATTATTGCCCAAATAAGATAGATTTCAAAATTACAGTTAAAGAATTATATCCCTATTACTTTGTATGATGAAGCTGGTATGAGTACCAGCTACCGTCTTTGATGACATGATTGTTAAATACACGCTATTTTAATTGCCAATTGTTTTAGATGAAGCTCCTTTAGATGACACTGCTGGCATTTAGAATATTTGAGATATTTTTTGAGCATGTCATCATTATTGTTTAACACTACGACAATAAACGACAGTCATCTTTGTTTCTTGTTGAAAGCTTTGATTATTTAACAGTTTCAATCATCCGACTTCAATCATTCGACGGATGCTACTGACAAAGTAGATGGTTCATCTGAACTCATACATAAGGGTATAATCATGCTAAAAAGAACCCTATTATCTCTGGCGCTTGCCATGACCGTTTTGCCGCTAGCCGCTTGTAATGACGATGACAATGATTTTTCAGTTGTTGTAGAAGCGCCAACACAAAATATTGCAGAAATTGCTGCTGAAAATAAAGATCTAACCATTCTTAATGCTGCGTTAAAGGCATCTGGACTTGATAAAGTTTTGATGTCATCAGAGGACGAATTTACTGTATTTGCACCTACTGATGCTGCATTTGCTGAATTATTGGAAGAGCTTGATGTGACATCAGAAGAGTTATTGGCTGACAAAGAGCTATTAACCATGGTCTTAACTTATCATGTTATCCCCAATATGACAGTCAAAGCTGCTGATATTCCTTATGGCGACAGTATCGAAACAGTCAATGGTCAAACGTTCTCTATTAGTGATGCCAATGTCATTATGGATGCAAGTGGGGATACCTCTAAAATTATCAAAACAGATGTATTAGCCACTAATGGCGTCATTCACCTCATTGACGATGTACTGTTACCTACTGACAAGTCTATAGTGGATCTAGCCGTTGCCACAGAGGATCTCAGTATCCTCAAAGAAGCGGTGGTAGCAGCAGGATTGGCTGATGCCCTGGCTGATGAAGATGCTGACCTTACCGTCTTTGCACCAAACAATGCCGCTTTTGCTAAATTATTAGCTGAACTTAATATAAGTAAAGAACAGCTATTACAAGATAAGCCGCTGTTGACGAAAGTGCTCACCTATCATGTGATTGAAGACGATCGCGTCTTTGCCTCTGAAATTATGGCAGGCAGTCAAGAGATGCTAGAAGGCGGCAGCATCACATTTGACGATAAAAAACAAATTACCGATGGGAGAGATCGTACCTCTAATATCGTGACCGCGAATATACAAGCGAACAATGGAGTTGTACACGTGATCGATACAGTGTTGCTACCTAAGTAAGCATTAATCCGAAATTAATCAGTTAAAATTATAGTTATTGGTATAGCAGAGGCGACATTATTACTATTGTTTAGTTGCTATCATTTGCAACAGATAAGTGGTTCGCTGTTATATACATTAACTGGGTTAAGTTATTTGTCAAACAAGTCACTTAACAGACCATCCCTTTATAAGGAAATACTTATGTTGAAGAAAAACTTACTTTCTATTGCTGTCGTTACAGCTGCTATGTCATTAGCCGCTTGTAATGATAAAGAAGCAGTTACTGATCCTGTTGAGCCTGAAGTGACTACTGAAGAAGTGGTTGTAGAGCCCGTTGCCGAAGTTGAGCCAATGACTGAAGCCGATCCAATGGCCGATACTGCTGCGACGCAAAGCATTGCTGAAATAGCAGCTGGCAACGAAAATCTAACGATTCTAACGGCTGCATTACAAGCTGCTGGCTTAGATACAATGATGATGGATGCTGGGACTTATACGGTATTTGCACCAACTGATGATGCATTTGCTCCTGTGTTAGAGAAGCTAGGCGTTACTAAAGAAGAGCTATTAGCCGATACAGATCTACTGAAAAAAGTACTTCCGTATCACGTAGTACCTATGGTCGTTATGGCAGCTGACATTCCTTATGGTACTGATGTTGCTACTGTAAATGGTGCTACTATCAATATTAGTGATGCTAATGTCATCACTGATGCGACTGGTAACACGGCTAATATTACTGGTACAGATATCATGGCAACGAACGGTGTGGTTCACACTATCGATGCAGTATTGATGCCTGAGTAAGTTGTTTCTATAGCCTCTTTATTTATGATTAATTAATTATTTAAATAATGACGTCGAAGAAGCCTAGCTATTGAGCTGGGCTTTTTTGCGTTTGGGGGATACCTAATTTTTACCATAGCATTGATATAAGTTAGTCGCATGAAAACGGTTCAATGTAGTGGAGAGTAAGATAAATGAGCCTTTCATTGGTTCACACTAATGCAAGTTTAAAGAGTAATGATGACTTATGTAAGATATCTATTGAAGGTTTATGAATGCAAAGGTTTGAAACAAAAAGCCCGAAACGATTGTTTCGGGCTTTTGCTTTGGAGGTTTGAATAACAATTATGTTAAAGAATGATAGCTACGTTATAGAATATTACTTATGCTCTTTACGTAGTGGATCCGCTGCCATTCTTTGTTGCTCTTTTAGATGACGCTCTTCCCAATAAGGGGCGTTTTTGATGCCGAATTTTGCAGGATCAAAACTGTAGCGCTCAACACCTGCTTTACGCTGTGCTTCATAGTCTTTTAGCATAGTAAGCGTTGGACGAGCCACAATGAAGATGACCAAGATACCAACGATGTTCAACCAAGCCATAAGCCCAACACCAATATCACCAATAGCCCAAATGTAGCCAGCTGAGTTTAGGCCGCCGTAAGCAACCATCACCATGATTAAGATTTTGACTAAGAATAGACCAGTCTTGTTGGCACTGCGACCGACAAAGCGCGTTAGATAAGCAACGTTCACTTCAGCGATGTAGTAGTAAGCCAAGATAGTGGTAAAGGCAAAGAAGAAGACAGCAATAGCGATAAAGGTGTTACCAAAACCACCATAAACAGATTCCATCGCCATTTGCGTGAATGCAGGGGCGTTGATTTCAGTGGTAGCAGCGACATTCTGTACGATGAACTGACCGTCTGGTAATGTCCCTTGAATGTTGTAAGTACCCATGGTTAGGATCATGAAGGCAGTAGCAGAACATACTAATAGGGTATCGACATATACTGAGAATGCCTGAACCAAACCCTGCTGTGATGGATGCTCAACTTCAGCAGCAGCAGCAGCATGAGGACCTGTACCTTGACCTGCTTCATTTGAGTAAATACCACGTTTTACGCCCCAACCAATCGCTGCACCAAAACCTGCTTGAGCAGTAAATGCATCGCTAACGATTAGACCGAATACTTGTGGAATCATATCAAAGTTAGTAAACATGATGATCAGTGCAAGAACGATATAGCCCAGTGCCATAAAAGGAACGGCATACTCGGTAAACGTTGCGATACGCTTGATACCACCAAAAATGATAATACCTAATACCACAAGGATAATGGCTAAGGCTACTAGACGCATTGAGCCAACTTCTAAGGCGCCAATGCTCATAACAGACCCTTCGCCCATTACCTGTGCGAAAGCATTGATAACGCCGTTTGCCTGTACACCTGGTAAAAATATACCACAAGCGAGGATAGATGAGATTGCAAAGAGGATGCCATACCATTTTTGGCCAAGTGCGCGTTCAAAATAGTAAGCTGGGCCACCGCGATATTCGCCAGTGATGACATCTTTTTCTTTATAAATCTGTGCGAGCGTAGACTCAACATAAGCAGTAGATGCGCCTAAGAAGGCCACGACCCACATCCAAAATACGGCACCTGGGCCACCGAAGCCGATAGCCGCAGCTACCCCAGCGATATTACCCATACCCACGCGTCCTGCGAGTGATACGGCAAGTGCCTGAAATGATGAAATACCTTGATCACTAGATTTACCAGTAAAGAGTAACTTGATCATTTCACCGAACAGACGCACTTGTACGAAGCGCGTCATAATGGAATAAAATAGGCCCGCGCCCAAGCACAGATAGATCAGTGCGGGGCTCCAGATAATTCCGTTTACTAAGTTAACTAAACCTTCCATATGTATATTCCTAGTACTGTCTCAAAGTGGCTCTGTATGCTAGGAGTAAGCTAACTGGTTAACTTACTTATTTAAGTTAAGCAGTTAAATTATCTACATTGACTCATGTATATCCGTTAAGTCTCATACGCGCTTAGCCACTAAGAATGGACTGTAGTTGTCTGTAGTTATCCGCTTGGTTTATCAGTAATATTGACAGTTTGCTTATGCTTATTACCGACGATATGCGTATCAGCATAGTTGCAAGGCGTAAGCTGTCTCAATTACTGCGACATTTATCTTATCACTTCACTTAATATCTGAGATGAATGTTCAGTAGACCGGTGGATAAAACAGGCGGTTATAATATTAAATACTTATCATGCCGATAGCATTCAACTTTTTGTGAGCAGTATCGATTGACTACAGGGTTGGTGTGGCTGATTGAAACGATTAAGCGAATCTCTAATAATTGAGTAATATTTTACATAGAAATCAACAACTCGCTAATACTAATCAAGCCATAAGTCCACTACCAAATGTATTCAAACCGTACGGCTACGTAACTGCAATTTGCCATATTTTTGTCGTAATTACTAGAATTTTCTTTGTACAGAAGCATATATATTCATATTGAGTCAGGAAGATATGACTACAAATAACGATAAAATATCGCATGTTTTGACCGTTGTTAGATGTCGAATCAATAGATAAAGCCACATCGACTACACAAAAACAGAGCGGTCATTCAGCGCTTATCTGTCACTCCTCTATACTGGACAAGGTATGGAGTAAAGATAATGCCAGTGGTTCGATGATATTTGTGAGGTAGATGTTATCAATGACAGGTAATAAAAACGAGCAATAGTCATGGGATAGCAGTGTGGTTTTGCGGTTGTGTTTTGGTAACGGCTAATTGTAAAAATACCGAGATAGCGCCATCATTGTGTAAGATATCTTATCCTGTAGGTTCGTTTCGTTGATAAGACGAGAGCATAGGGCGGTACACGATTGCTATCGTACTCACTAACTGCTGTTTTTATGTTTAGTGTGGCTTTAATACAAGTGATGTGCCTTTATTATAAAAAATATACGGCTTCAATATAAATAGACATACATTTGCATGAACTCATTTATCAGCTTCAAAATACAAGCTTTAAAAAATTATTAAAAAAGTGTTACTGGCTATTTGTTATTTACCATTATTAGGAGAAACAATGATGACGCGTCAATCAATTGTAAAACCCATATTGCTCGCAGCCGTGTTAGCGACGTCTACCGTTGGTCTAAGCGGTTGTGGCTACAACAACCTGCAGGCTCAAGATGAGCAAGTTACCGCGTCGTGGTCAGAAGTGGTGAACCAATATCAACGCCGCGCTGATTTGGTGCCAAACTTAGTCAAAGTCGTGCAGCAGTATGCTGAGCAAGAACAAGAAGTGTTTACTCAAGTAGCTGAGGCACGCTCTCGTGCTGGTAGCATTACTGTGACGCCAGAAGTACTGAATGATCCAGAAGCGATGGAGCGTTATGCAGCTGCACAGGAACAGATGACAGGTGCATTATCACGTTTGATGGCTGTCTCTGAACGTTATCCTGAGTTAAAGTCAGATGCTTTGTTCCAAGACTTACAAGCCCAGCTCGAAGGCACTGAAAACCGTATTGCCGTCGCTCGTAACCGTTATATTCAAGAAGTGCAAAGCTATAATACGACGGTGCGCCAATTCCCAACCAACATTACAGCAAAAGTATTTGGTATGAATGCCAAGCCAAACTTTAGCGTGGCGAATGAAGACGCTATTTCAACCGCACCAAGTGTTGACTTCGGTGATGACAAGTCAGCGACAGCTGAGTAGTGGTGATTAAATAGAGATGAAAACAGAGCGGGATTTGCCGCTCTGTTTGTTTACATTTTTATCGTTTAGCTCAGTTAGCCACTAGTTTGCTTAGCCACATTTTTAAAGGTATTGATGGATATGAATGCCTATTAAATGAATACCAAATCCAAAAAGTACGATTAGCTGTGTCAAATTTGGTTTCTTTGCTATGCTAGTTTTTGTGAATGGTATCACGTAGATTCACTCAGTACAGATGTCACTTGAGGTGGTATAGATTAGATGAACAATTTAAAAGCAATCCTATCAGTATTACTGTTCACACTCAGCGTCAGTAGTGCGTCTGTGTTGTATGCTGCGCCTAATGAAGCCATTGATAGCACCTCAGACATGCAAAGTCGTAGTGTTGAGGATTTGGTAGCGATTGCCAAAGCGGGCGAGTCTAATGAAGCGATCAATGACGCTGTATTGGGTAATGATGCAATCAATGATGCCATTTTAGATAATGAGGCGATTAACCCTAATGTGGCTAATAATGAGGCAACAGTTGGGTCAACAGCCGAAAATCCTTCTCCTATACAGTCAAATGCACCCAGTGTCGATGCCGCTAAGCTCATATTAAATAATCCTGTCGTTGATCAGGCTAATATTCTAAATCCGCAAGAAAAACAGCGTCTAGAGGCGCAGCTTAGAAATATTTATCAGCAAGGTCTTGCCCAAGCGGCGGTGGTTATCGTGCCTACAACCAATGGCGTCCCTATATTTGACTATGCTCTACAAGTAGCTGAGAAGTGGCAGCTGGGCAATAAAGACGTCGATGATGGCTTACTCATGGTAGTCGCCGTCAATGACCGTGATATGTACATTTTGACGGGTTATGGACTAGAGGGTGTCTTACCAGATGCTGCCGTCAATCGTATTATTCGTGAAGATATCACGCCGTTATCTAAGCAAAATAACTATGGCGCTGGGATAATAGCTGGCGTTGACGCACTCAAAACGCGGCTGACTGCTGATCCTGAGGTATTGGCTCGTGCTGATGCGCAAGCAGCCGAGCGTAGTGCACAACAAGGTTCAGACGAGCTACCATCGCCCATATTTTTATTCATTATGGCAATGATATTTGGAAGCTTTATTACCAGTATTTTTGGTCGTGTATTTGGTTCTATTATTACTGCTGGTGGGTTTTTTGCGGGATCGTTAGCCTTAGGCGGTGGTTTTTTTATGACCGTTATCATGGCTATATTCTTATGGCTATTTTTGATTTCACGTGGCGGCGGTGGTGGTAAAGGTGGGTCTGGCGGCGGTCGTAGAGGCGGCGGCATGATATTCCTACCTGGTATGGGCGGTGGCGGTGGCTCTGGAGGTGGCGGCTTCGGCGGCGGCGGCTTCGGTGGTGGAGGCGGCGGTTTTGGCGGCGGCGGTGCTGGTGGCTCGTGGTAGACGCTTGGTAGATGCTTAAGTAAAAACAGATACTAAACGACCGTCAGCAATGACGTATTTGAGGAAATAGTAAAATGTCAGAAAACAACGCGTCAAATCCCAGTTTTGCCCGCTGGTGGCGTCAAGTCTTATTTATTCCTATATTGCATAGTAAATGGTTAACAGCAGCAGCCAAAGCACGTTTAACAGACGAGGTGACCCGTGCAGAGCGAGGGCATCGGGGTGAGGTGTTTTTGATTGTAGAAAACCATCTGCCGATTCAAGAGGCGTATTATATTGGCTGTCGCGAACGTGCGATTGAGCTGTTTAGTGAGTATCGAGTTTGGGATACTGAGGAGAATACGGGCGTCTTGGTGTATGTCAATATTTGCGAGCACCAGTTAGAGATCGTAGCTGATCGTGGTATCAGTGCTCATGTCAGCCCCACCGTTTGGCGGGCGATGTGTGATAAGGCTGTGTCAGGTATTGCCAATCAAAAAACCGAAGAAAGCCTTGCTGAATTGTTAGATGAAGTTGGGCAAGTGCTGCGTCAGTATTATCATTTGGAGCAGGATCCAGCGGGTAACGAGTTGTCTGATACTGTGGTGTTTTTGAAGTAACGTAGATGAGGGAATCTGATGGGTTGTTATTTTGCTAGCATCGTGTTCTTTTATAGGGTTTCGACCTCAATTACAATATAATAGCGCCTCTAGAAATCGAGGGTGACTGATATATTGCTCAAGCGTCTATACAGGCTTTGCATTTATAAAGGCACTTCTCAAAAGCACTCTACTACAAAAAGCCGTCACTGGAATCCTATGATTGATTTAATAAAGAAATTACCAAAAGCTGAGCTGCATTTACATATTGAAGGCTCACTAGAACCTGAGCTGATGTTTAGATTGGCCAAAAAGAACCAGATAGAGATTCCTTATAAAAATATAGAAGATGTGCGCAACGCCTACAACTTCACCAACTTGCAAACCTTTTTAGATATCTACTATGCAGGCGCAAATGTCCTGATCACTAAAGACGATTTTTATGATTTAACGTGGGAATATATACTTAAGTGTGTTGAAGATAACGTCATTCACACAGAGATATTTTTTGACCCGCAGACGCATACTGAACGAGGCATACCTTTTGAAGTGGTGATAACGGGCATCAAAGAAGCGCTTGCAGATGCCAAAGAAAAATATGGTATCACCTCTTGTATTATCATGTGTTTCCTAAGGCATTTATCACAAGAAGAAGCGTTTGAGACCTTAGAGCAAGCACTGGTATTCAAAGATGACATCATCGGTGTCGGTCTTGATTCGTCAGAGCTGGGCAATCCACCATCGAAATTCAAAGATGTCTTCAAAAAAGCTAAAGAAGCAGGTTTTAAGCTGGTCGCCCATGCTGGTGAAGAAGCAGATTTTTCGTACATTTACGAAGCGCTGGACTTATTAAATATCAATAGAATCGATCATGGTGTGCAATCGATAAAAAGCCCAGAGTTGATGCAAAGACTTAAAGATGAGCAAATGCCGCTGACCGTTTGCCCGAACTCAAATATTGAGCTGAAAGTCTTTGATAATTACAAAGAACACAATATCAAAGAGCTGCTAGATTATGGTCTAAATATCACCATAAACTCAGACGACCCAGCCTATTTCAAAGGTTATATGAATCAGAACTTTATAAATATATGCGAAAATTTACCGCTAACAGAAGACGATGTTGTTACTTTGGTAAAGAACTCCTTTAATGCCTCATTTATTAGTGATGAATTAAAAGCAGCATATTTGGCGAAAGTTGATCTGGCACTAAAATAAACCAATTATGATTAGGTTTTAGATCCGAGGCTTAACGGTTGATATCAATCGTTAAGCCTTTTCTTTTTTACACGGTATGCTTTTTAGGTTCAACTGACTTAGGTTTAAGCGACTTAGGTGCAAGTGACTTAGGTTCAGGCGACTAGAGCGCAGTGATTTTCTGGATTAATAACGGCATAATCACACCAGCTTTTTCTGCTAAGGTGATATCCACAATAGTATTCGGCGTTGGATTGGGATTTATCTCAATAATTTTGGCACCATTTTGCTTCGCTAACTGTGCGAGTCCAGCGGCAGGATAGACGAGACTGGAGGTGCCAATACTGATAAATACCTCGCAGTTCGCCGCCGCATCTTCTGCCGTTTGCCATGCTTGTACTGGTAATGCTTCGCCAAACCAAACGATATCTGGTCTGATATAGCCATCGCAATGGCGACAGGTCATCAGTGTGTCATCAAAATTGATTGTATCCTCGCTATGATACGAACCCCTCGATTGACTTTGGCAGACTGTCTCGCATTGACTACAGCGGTTATGCCACAGATTGCCATGCAAATGAGTTACCGTACTGCCAGCTTGCTCATGTAAATCATCAACATTTTGAGTGATAAGTGTTAATGATTGATTGGACGACTGAGTATGGTATTGCCACTGCGCTAAGGCAACATGTGCAGGGTTCGGTTTTTTATCTGCGACCAATTGCCTGCGCCATTGATACCATGACCACACCAGTTTTGGATCACGAGTGAAAGCCTCAGGTGTCGCCAAGTCTTCCACACCATAGTTTTCCCACAAGCCTGTTTGCTTATCTCGGAAAGTTGGAATGCCACTTTCTGCTGAAATCCCTGCACCCGTTAAGATGCAAATATGCTGTTTGGATGTCAATAATTTAGCAGCAAGTTCTACTTCTGCTATTAACGCTGGTGATAATTCTGCTAACATGAGCCAACCCTTGCTAATAATGGATATCTCTTCTAATGATAGATGGAATTTGGTGGCTTGTCATATTGTTTACCGTTATTGCCGCTTTATGGTTGTTGGCAAAGTCGCGCGGCGTAAAAGTGGGTGAGACAATTCATAATAAATCGTCTAAAAGCGTGAAAAAACCTATTAATGACGACTTGCAAAAAACATCCGTACTGATTAAACAGTATTTTCCTGATTATCGAGTCACACGCAAGACCAATCATCTATTGCTCAGTAAACAAGATAAAAAAATTGCAATGATTACGATGGATAAGAAAATTGCTTCAGGTCAGCGCCTGTTGGGTAACGTGCCCGTGATTAATTATCATCGTGTGCCTAACCGTGCCCAGCTAGCAGCTAATTTGCAGCAAGCAGAATAGGCGAGTGTTATAAGAAAAATGCCTATCATATAAGAGAACTGTTCATCAATAGGCGAGTATGCACAGTGAAATCCGCAAATATTTTGAGCACGGAGTTGATAGATATTCAAGATTTAGGGTAATGCTAAGGAAGGATGACACAAATATTGTAGATACAATGATTGGTGCGCTCGGCGGGAATCGAACCCACGACCCTCGGCTTCGGAGACCGATACTCTATCCAACTGAGCTACGAGCGCATAATAACAACGGCGTACGGTATTATCAACATCATGCCTAAACGAGCGTTATGAGCAGTAAATATGTCGAAAAATAAAGACCGCTTAGTCTAACAAATAAAATCCATAAAGCCAATGAATGAAGACAGTGATTGATGTTTTTTAAGAAAAAACAGGATAGTCATTAAACAAGCATGGCAATCTACCTGCCTTTTCCCTTATAATGACAGGGAGAATTCATATTTATAATCACCGATTACAAGTGTGCTAGTACGCGGGATGGCTGTTTGCTATTGATAACTATTTGGTTGTCAAAGGAGGACAAGCAGAATGTCTGAGCCGTATAAGCCTTTGTATATGTAATAAGAGAACGTGACGAATGAGAAAAGTAGTTATGTTATCGGCAGCTGCCATTCTAGGAATCGCTAGTATCGCGGTGAGCCAAGCTGAAAGTGTTGTAGACACTCCTGTAACTGTTTCTGATGTAGCAGCAGCGCAGGAAGTGGTAGCAAATGCGCCTGAGCAATTGGGTGATGATACCCAAGCTGCTGCAGATACGACTGATAGCGAGGCATCTGCCGCAGAAACTGCCGCTGCCGCACCTGCGGTTGATGAAGAGCCTATTCCGCAAGATACGCCGCAAGTGCAAAAGCTGATTGCTTTGTATCCTAACTTAATTGCTCGCATTCAGCCAGTTGCTAAAGTGTGCTTTGAAGACGATGAAGTTTGTGATGTGACGGCACGTGCCGCTGGCCCAGCAGCGGGTGATGGTCCTCGTGATGGCAAAGCAGTATACAATGCCGTATGTCAGACTTGTCATGCTGCAGGTCTACTTGGCTCGCCAATCTTAGGTGACGCTGGTGCATGGGGACCACGTATCTCCAAGGGTAAAGAAACATTATACACTCATGCTATCAATGGTTTTAACGCCATGCCTGCTAAAGGTGGCGCTGATATCCCTGATGAAGAAGTTCAAAACGCTGTCGATTATATGGTTGGTGAAGCAAGCTAATAGTATTGAATATCTGGCTAAGCCTTTTACCCTATATATCAGTGGAGCGCCTATTTCATTAAATGAGATAGGCGCTTTTTTAATGATGAGTATTATCAATACGGTACTTCTAAGGCATTACAGTTGAAATTCACCAACATTAGCCTCACTTTATGACACTACACAGTCTCTTCTGTCTGTTTATATTCTAAAAACGATTTTACATAAATTTATAACCAATAAAGAGGTTTTCATGTCTGAGGTACCAGCACTTGCTATCCAGAATTTATCCAAAACCTATAGCAATGGGTTTTCGGCACTCAAAGATGTCAGTTTAACCGTCCCGCAAGGAGGTTTTTTTGCGTTGCTGGGGCCAAATGGTGCTGGTAAATCAACCATGATTGGTATTATTAGCTCGCTTTTTAAACCAACAACTGGCAGCGTAAAGATCTTTGGTACTGACTTACTAGAGAATCCGTCTATCGCTAAACAGTATCTTGGTATCGTCCCACAAGAGTTTAATTTTAATATGTTCGAAAAAGTCGAAGATATTTTGATTACACAGGCCGGTTACTTTGGTATTCCTGCCAAAGAAGCACGCCCACGGGCAAAACGATTATTAATGGCGCTAGGTCTGTGGGACAAGCGCAATAGCAAGTCACGTGAGCTATCAGGTGGTATGAAGCGCCGGTTGATGATTGCAAGGGCGCTGATTCATAAGCCAAAATTATTGATTTTGGATGAGCCAACCGCTGGGGTAGATATCGAGTTACGCCGCTCTATGTGGGAGTTTATGCAGCAGATTAATATCGAAGAAAACACCACGATTATTCTGACGACTCATTATCTTGAAGAGGCGGAGCAGCTGTGCAAACGCATTGCGATTTTGGATCATGGTGAGATTCGTATTAATACCGAGATGAAGGATTTGCTAGCGCAGCTATCGGTTGAGACTTTTGTTTTTGATTTGGAGACACCGCTTACGCGTCAATTGGTTTTGGCAGGAGTGACAGACACATCGCAGCCTGATGATCAGACGCTTGAAGTCACACTGACTGAAGGCGAATCGTTGAATGGTGTTTTTGACCAGTTATCTGAGCAAGGTATCACGGTAGCCAGTATGCGTAATAAAGCCAACCGACTAGAAGAGCTATTTATGCGCTTAGTAGACAAAAATATCCAAAGTGCAGACAGCATGAAGGAGGCAGGATTGTGAGTCAAGAAATGATAGATCCTAATAAAACCATGTCATGGAATAAAAAGTGGATTGCTTTTCGCACCATTTTGTTAAAAGAGGTTCGCCGAATTCTGCGTATTTGGCCACAGACCTTGCTGCCACCAGTGATTACGATGAGTCTCTATTTTGTCATCTTCGGTAAGATGATCGGCTCGCGTGTGGGTGAAATGGGCGGCGTACCATATATGCAGTTTATCGTGCCTGGTCTCATTATGATGTCGATTATTACCAACAGTTACTCTAATGTGGTTTCGAGCTTCTTTAGTGCCAAATTCACCTCCAGTATCGAGGAGCTGTTGGTTTCGCCAGTTTCCAAACATGCGATTTTAATGGGTTATATCAGTGGTGGTATCTTTCGTGGACTGGCCATTGGTATCATCGTCTCAATAGTCGCACTATTTTTTACCGACCTTGGCATTGAACATTTATTTGTGACGGTATTTACGGTACTGGGTACGTCTATCTTATTTTCACTTGGTGGCTTTATCAACGCCGTGTTTGCTCGCTCATTTGATGATATTTCTATCATTCCAAGTTTTGTGCTTACGCCATTGACTTATCTAGGTGGTGTGTTTTACTCGATGGAAAACTTGTCACCATTTTGGCAAAATATCTCACTATTAAATCCTATCGTTTATATGGTGAACTCATTCCGTTACGGTATTCTTGGTTATTCTGATGTGAATGTCTGGTATTCAATGGCGGCTATTTTTGTCTTCTGTGCGGTATTCTATACCATCGCTTATCGTTTACTCAGTAATGGCTCACGTGTGCGCTTGTAGATTAGTTTGTAAAATGTAGCTTGTCACCTTATTATAAGAGTCCAACATTGTTGGGCTTTTTTTATGAAAATTTTTTTTGTCAGAAGTATGAGTAAGGCTTTTACAGCCACTTTATTGAGTACAATCACGAGCATTGCCATCGCAGCGCCACTTGCGGCAATGGATGATTATGATTGGGTCGTCATGGAGACGCCTGTAGATCCTGCAACGTATAAGTATGATTGCCATAATGACTACAAATATGAAACTTATGATGCGCTACAAAACTGTCTGTATAACTTGAGGGAAGATGCAGATAATGCGCTTAGTAAGCAATGGAATATCAGCGATAAAGTCTTTAGAGAGAGAAATGCCATTTATATCAAAGTCGCTAATCGGAAAAATCCACTAGTATTTGTTGACTACTCGAGCCCTTATGAGGAGGATTTCAATCCTTATTATTCGCTACAAGACTACAATAAATCACGGAAATTACTGACAATACATCAAAGATTTTATGAAGGAGAGAGCTTGACGGTAGTTAATTTGATTACTGGGTTTTGGCAAGATTTTAGTCTCAGAAAGCTAAGTATCTCTCCTGATATGAGATATATAGTCGGTTTTGAAAGTGAAATGGGAGCGACGGAACACGTCAATATTTTGGAGCGACAAGATAGCGGTTACTATGAAGGCTACTATAAACAAGTCTATAGCAGTAGTGACGATTCAAAAAACTACGACAATCATAAAAAGTTTTATCAAGCAGATAAAGCACAGCAGGTTTATGATAGCGAAACCTTTACTTGGGTAAATGATGATAAGTTTTATGCAGATTCTTTTTATAAGTTGAATCAATCGGATTCAGCGGCTTTTAGAGTACGATATATCTTTATTAAAAATGTCTCAACGGATGAGTGGCAACTACATGCAGGTGATATATAAATGATTACTATCTCTCATCACATAAAAGCAGCGTTGACTGTCGCAGGACTATTTATATTGACCACAATAGCAGCCTTAGATGCACAGGCAGCGCCTTCAGCTTTAGAGCCATCGACAAATGAAGAGGTATGGATAAAAGTCCCTGCGCCTGTAGCGATAGACTGGTATGAAGACAGCTGTCGATACGATCATACTGAATATCGAACGTTTAAAGATTATGAAAACTGTATCTTTAAATCGTTAGCCCAAGCTGATAATGCACAAAGCCGAAAGTGGGGCTTGAGTGACCGCGTTATTCGAGAAAAAGATACCATTTATATTAATACACCCAACCATAAGCAACCATTGGTATTTAAGGATTATCTTGAACCGTTTGAAGAAGAGTATAGGGCTCATTATCAATTGCAGGATTATGATAAATCACATCATCTGTTGCAGTTACTACGTACGATGTATGAGACTCAAGCGACTGTCATTGTCGATTTAAACACAGGGCGCTGGCAAGAGCTGTATGCGACCAATCTTAAGTTTTCTAGCGATATGAATCAAGTGGTAGGGTTTAATGGTAGGCAAGGTGTGACCAGAGATATCATAATATGGGAGCGTCAAAAAGCTGACAATGACGGACGCTATGCAACGATATTTGCTAGTAATGAATTATATGAACAAGATTATGATAATGACAAAAAACATGAGGTGTACGAAGCGCGAGATATCAGTTGGACAAGCAATAATAAAGTTAACGTTGATTTTTATTACAGAGTCAATCCCACTGACACGGTAGCATTTCGCGTGCGCTATATTTATGCGGCTGATAATAAAGAGGGTAAATGGCAGAGAGTTTTACCTGATGTTAATACCAACGATTAAAAAACAATAAAAAGGTCTAGCTCTCATATGCAAATAACTCTATCAGTAGCCACTGAAATTCGCATCTGTATGACGAGTGCAATACTGCTAATGCTGTCAATGCCAGCACAAGCAGACCTGCCCAAAGCGACGATGGATGACTATGTTTGGAAAGTACTAGACCCAACCAGAAACTCAAATTACTTTGATGATAAGTGTGAATACGATAGTCTGGTCTTTTATAGGAAATGCCTTGAGACAAGCTTAGAGAAACATGATAACAAGCTTAGCAAAAAGTGGGGATTGGGCAACCGTGTTTCGAGAGAAAAAGATACGATATATATCCAAGTAACTAGTCGAAGCTTACCGTTAGTTTTTCGTGATGAGCTGTTTGCTCCTGACGGCCAATCTCACTCTTATTTTTCACTATATGATTATGACGAAAAGAGACAACTGCTGTACTTGTTGAGAAGTTTTCCCGAAATAGAAAGTACTGTACTTGTTAATCTCAAAACTGGATTTAGTCAAGAATTTGATGGTATCGATTTAAGTGTATCACCCAACAAAGAACGTATTACTACAGTAGAGCGTTATATAGATGAAGAAAATATTACGATTTGGCAAAAGCAGAAGGAGGGCGACTATCAGATTGTTTACGAGAGTGACCCCAGCGAATTAAAAGCGCATTTGGATTCTTATCAAAATCGAGACCAGAGACATAGTTTTGAAAATGTAGATATTGAATGGCGAAGTAAGAATAGTGTTTTAATCGATTTTTATTATCTTATCAATGAAACCGATGATACAGGCTATCGAGTACGTTTTAGCTTGGTCAAAAATGCTAGTTCATCAGAGTGGCAAATGATTCCCATAAAATAGCCCATTGCTGTAAAATGACTGGTTTTTATTTCATTATATTTAAGCATGAAAGGTAAGTAACTTATGAGTATTCACGGTATCTTGGGTGAGCAAACAACTGACTATCCAACCGAGTATAGTCCAGAGACCTTGTATCCTATCGCTCGCAGTATGGGTCGCGATGTCATTGGCTGGCAAGACGATAAGTTAATGGTTGGCATCGATTGGTGGCAGGCATTTGAGATGTCTTGGTTAAATCAACAGGGTATCTCGCAGGTTGCGATAGCACGCTTTGGTATTCCAGCCAGCTCGCCATTTATCGTTGAGTCAAAGTCACTTAAGCTCTATCTAAACAGTATCAACTTTACTGAATTCGCTAGTTGGAATGATGTGCAAGCGCTGATTGCTAAAGATTTATCAGCCTGTGTACAAGCAGACGTGCAAGTTGAGTTGTTTGGCTTAAATGACGACCTGCATAATAAGACAAAAGGGTTATTGGTGGCTCAACCTGAGGGTGTTTGTATTGATGACGCGCTTGCTAATACTAGCGAAAAAGTCGCACTGTGTGAGCATCCTGATGCGTCATTGCTAAGTATTGATAAAGATTTAAACAGTAGCTCTATTTTAGAGAATACTGGCACTGAGCCTTATATTTTCTATTCTAATTTACTACGCAGTAATTGTCCGGTGACCAATCAGCCAGATTGGGGAACGTTGGCGGTTTCGATTACCAGTAATAAAACAGTCGATGATGCTGGAATGCTGCGTTATATCTTAAGTTTTCGTCAGCATAATGGTTTTCATGAGCAATGTGTGGAGCAAATATTTGCTGATTTAAGTCAATACTATGAGCCAAGTGAGCTGATGGTTCGCGCTTGGTATACACGCCGAGGCGGTATCGATATCAACCCTTGTCGCGTCAGTGATATCCGCTTAATGCCACAGCCAAGCCGCTTGATTCGGCAGTAAATAAATATTAATTTTTAGCTTTCATAGATGAGCGTTCTTTCTTATACTCAGTAAACCTTATTTTATGAATATTGAGATGCAGCTATGAAGTTAAAAACCAGCTTTTTAACCGCTCTAGGGACTGCTATTTTGTCTCTTTCTACCTTGCAGTTAGCACAGGCTGCATTTGTGGAAAATCAATATAACTGTGAAGACGCTTATATGGAAGTGGCTTATGATTGTGGTAACGATGCGATTATAGTCGAAAAAAATCGCCTTAATAAAATCTATATGAGCGTTTATCGTACTTTGAATACGAAGGTCCAATGAATAATTCTGTGGTGTACGCTCAGATTAGCGCGAATGTTTGCACCGCTAATGAGACACAGAAACGTAGTAAGGCGATTACTAAAAAATATAATATCAAATAGCAATTTTCATTTTTTTATAAGTAAAAAAAGCGCCTGTCTCATAAATGAGATAGGCGCTTTTTATGGCATAAGTTTTATGAATAAAACTATTTTCCGCTCACTTTTGCCAATACTTCTTCACGGCTTAGCATTTGCTTTTCTGTCTCACGGCGATTGACGTATTCGTACTTGCCTTCAGCCAAGTTACGGTCTGAAACCACGATACGATGTGGAATACCAATCAATTCTAGATCAGCAAACTTGACACCTGGACGCTCGTTACGATCATCAAGAAGCACATTGATGCCTTGTGCTTTTAACTCTTCATAGAGTGCCGTCGCTGTCTGCATGACGGTCTCTTCTTTTGACTTCATCGGTATGATAGCGACTTCAAAAGGAGCGATTGAATCATTAACCGTTGGCGTCTGTGGCCACATGATACCGTTTTCGTCGTTGTTCTGTTCGATAGCAGCGGCAATGATACGGCTCACACCAATACCGTAGCAACCCATCATTAGGGTCACAGGCTTACCATCTTCACCAGATACGGTAGCATTTAACGCTTGCGAGTACTTATCACCCAACTGGAAGATATGACCGACCTCGATACCACGTTTGATTTTTAGGCTGCCTTTACCATCAGGAGAAGGGTCGCCTTCCTGCACATTGCGTACATCAACGACACGAGTAATGCTCGCATCACGCGCCCAGTTCATACCAGTGGTGTGTTTATTGACTTCATTGGCACCGCATACAAAGTCTGACAAAGTTGCTGCCGAACGATCAACAAAGACAGGCATATCCAAATTAACACCAATATAGCCTTTATGCAGACCAGCAGCTTTCAGTTCTTCATCAGAAGCCATTGTCAGCGGCACATTGGCCTCTTCGATTTTCTCGGCTTTGATCGTATTTAGCTGATGATCACCGCGTAATACGATAGCGATAAGCTGTGGCTCATCATTTTCGGTATGACCATGGACGATTAACGTTTTGACCGTCGTTTCTAATGGTAAGCCTAAATGTTCAGCAACCATTTTACAGCTGGTCATATTTTCCGTCAGGACGTCTTCGCGCGCCATCTTCGGTGGCTGACGCTCAGCGGTGCTCACTGATTCGGCAAGCTCAACGTTGGCTGCATAATCAGAAGAATCAGAGAAGGCGATATCATCTTCGCCGCTGTCTGCCAACACATGGAACTCATGTGAAGCAAAACCGCCGATAGAACCCGTATCTGCTTGTACCGCACGGAAATCTAAACCCAAACGGGTAAAGATGCGCGTATAAGCGTCATACATGTCATGGTAAGTTTTTGCCAACGATGCTTGATCAACGTGGAACGAGTAGGCGTCTTTCATGGTAAATTCGCGTGCGCGCATCACACCAAAACGTGGACGAATCTCATCACGGAATTTGTTCTGAATTTGGAAAAAGGTGATTGGTAGTTGTTTATAACTACGTAGCTCGCCTTGCGCCAGATTGGTGATGACTTCTTCATGCGTCGGACCTAATACAAAATCGCGATCATGACGGTCTTTGAAGCGCAATAGCTCAGGACCATAATCGTTAAAGCGTCCGGTCGTTTGCCAAAGCTCGGCAGGCTGGGTCATCGGCATGAGCACTTCTTGTGCACCAACTTCTTGCATCTCTTCACGAACAATACGTTCGACTTTTTGCAAGATGCGTAGCCCCATGGGCAACCAAATATATAACCCAGAAGCAATCTTTCGGATAAGACCGGCACGCACCATCAATTGGCTTGAGGCGATATCGGCATCACTTGGGGTTTCTTTTAGAGTGGCAAATAAAAATTGACTGGCTTTCATAAATAAAGCGTAACCTTATCAACGATAAAATAAATAAGAAATAGTAGGAGGTTGAGCGTGTGCTTTGATGGCCGACGCAAGCTTACCTTTGTATCACTTGGTAATAGTCTAGGACATGCCTAGCTAAAAAGTACTGCGACAAACAGTACATGAATAGAAAGTGCGTTCATAAAACGCCTTACAAAAAGGCTGGAACTTTTCATTTTGTATTAAAACGTTGATGTTGGCAGCGTCATACTTTACGCATAAAGACCAGAAAAATAGATGTACGCCAACATTTTGCTTATACAATCTGACTATGTTAGGTAAAGTTAGCCTAAGACGCAATGACTTTTTGTTTTTTCAGACAGAACGTGACTTAAACGTGACTTAAACGAGCAAATGAGGTCACTACAACTCGATTATTTACCAGTTTTTAGGGTATTTATAGTAAATGGTAGTGCTAGTCATTATGTAGCGTATTGGTAGTCATTACTTGAAGTTGCTGCTCAAAAGTAGCATTTATCATTTAGACAGTTATTTGTTATACGTTTAATAAAAATAAATGATAAAACTCTGAGGGTGTTTATATGAATAATCCTGACAATCGATCTCCTGTTAATAATGATGCGACTAACTCACAAGCGAAAAAACCCATTGCGATGATGTCGTGGATGATATTGCTCATCGGTTTAGCAGCTATCGTCTTTGCTATTTATAGTGTGCAGAATATAACCAAGGAAGAGCCGATAGAAACCATTACTCGTGAAGGCGTGGTCACACAAATCCAAAAATTGAATCGTTTGGAAACGGTGGCATTCAGTGTCGATACCGTCATTACCAGTCAACGTCCTGGCAGTTGGATGAAGCTGTGGCAAGACGAGCAAAAGGGTTTGTTTATCGCGCGCGGACGAGTGGAGGCGGGGATTGATTTAAGTGCACTTACCCCAGAAATGGTACAAGTGGTGCAGCCTGAAGTTAACGTCGATGAGGTACAAGAAGCGGGTGCTAATACGCCAGTTTCAATGATGCCGAAAATCAATATTACCATCCCACCATCAGAGATATTTTCGGTTTATCTAGACGATATCGAGATTTATGATTGGCAGACTGGTGCTTTTGGCATGATGCAAGTCGATCCAAAAATATTGCAACAAGCGCAAAGTATGGCAAAAAAAGAAGTGCTCGAACGCGCTTGTCGTGGTGATGTCATGAATATGGCACTAGAAAATGCGCAAACCCAACTGCAACAGCTATTTTCGTTAACTGGCGCAGTTGTGACGGTAACGACTCAAGGTGCAGGCGCGTGCCAGATGCCAGTAAAATAATGCATACATAATTTTATTAGAGCCATAGACTAGATAGTCATACGTTAGCTTATTAATTGGAAACACTTAAAGTAACGCCATTTATATTGTATAGTAGAGCTTATCTATTATTCATAATGAACTTATAAATAATCGTTGGTAATATAACCCTATACAAAAGGTGACGTATATGACAACTCTTAATAATAAACCGTCTTCTAAGCCTGAACGTCAGCTTAATAAGCGCCCTAAATCGAAAGAATCGCTTTCTTTTGCGACATGGGTGCTGTTAATCATAAGCTTCACTCTACTAGCCTATGCCTTATACATTATCCAAACTCGTATCTTGTAAACTCTAGCTGATACTAGGAAGGGTAGATAATGTGAGTAAGATGCCATAGCTGAAACTCTTAGTAAATTGAGGTTTTAGTGTTGATGTAATGCGTCACTGTTTTTTAAATTCAGCAATCGCTAATTGGCGAGCCGCTTTATGTTCGACCATCGGTAATTGGTAATCAATGTCAGCAAATTTACCGCCCTTTGCTAGTGCTTGACGCATTTTATCCTCGCTATGCAAGATGGCGGCAGGAATGGCTTTTAGCTCAGGCAGCCACGTCTTGATAAATTCGCCATCGGTATCGTGGGTTTTGGCTTGGCTAAAAGGGTTCATAATGCGAAAGTAAGGTGCAGAGTCGGTCCCAGTCGATGCGCTCCATTGCCAACCCCCATTATTGGACGCAAAGTCACCATCTATCAGCTGTTGCATAAAGTAGCGCTCACCTAAGCGCCAATCAATCAATAAATCCTTGGTCAAAAACATCGCCGTGACCATCCGCAAGCGATTGTGCATAAAGCCCGTTGCATTCAGGCAGCGCATTGCCGCATCGACTAACGGCACGCCAGTTTTACCTATGCACCATGCATTAAATTCCTGCTGATTATATGACCAATTAATCTTGCTATCGGTTTCCTGTTTATAAGCTTGATGGCGTATTAATTCGGGCTTATAGTCTAAAACATGACGGTAAAAGTCACGCCAAGCCAGCTCGCTTATCCAGCGGTTAATGTCGCTATTATTAGTGTTGTCAAAGCTATCCCCGCTATCTAAGGCGTCACCATCATTCCCATGTAATTCTCCCAGTGCTTTGCTTAATTGTAGGGTAGCTTGTAAGTAGCAACGTCTGGGGCCGATTGCGCCAATAGTCAGGTAGGCAGATAGCTGACTGGTGGCATTTAAACTGGGTACATCGCGACTGATATCGTAGTTATCAATATCCTCAGCGATGAAATCTTCTAAACGCTGGCAAGCTGCCGCTTCGCCAGCAGGGTAGGCTGCCCGAGCGTGCTCAAGCTGTACGTCTATATCCATGTGCTCTAATAAACCAGCATTTTGCAGTGCCTTTTGATAATCTTCGCCTACTTCTTTACTTACTCTTTCTATATCTTCGATAGTAGCACTGGCGTTTGAGACTTCTAGTTTGGCTTTAGTGTTGCCATTTATGGCGGATGCCTCATGCATTTGTATGGTGCTGATATCCAAGGTATGCCGCCATTTTTTATAAAATGGGGTAAACACCTGATACATGCTATCGTCATTGGTGGTGATGGTTTGTGGTGGCAAGATACATTGATCATGCCAGCGGACAAATTCTATATCGTTGTTTGCAAGCTGTTTGGTTAATTGCTCATCACGCTTAATCTCATTGCCTTCGTACTCGTGATTTGCCATCACAGTGCTGATCTGGTTCGCGCTACAGATATCTAGCATCGCCTCAACACAGTTAGAAAAGCTTGGACAGAGCTGCACTGTTAAGTGGATGTTTAATTGTGTTTGCAGAGATTTGGCTAGGATAGGCAAGGTACGAGCGATATGGTCAAGCTGTGTCAGCGACATGTCATGTGCTTGCCATTGTTCAGGCGTCACGAAGTAAATAGCGCTTACTGAGGCGTTATCCGCATTTGCCTGCTCGCAAAGCGCAGCTAGAGCGGTATTATCATGAACTCGCAGGTCACGACGAAACCACATTAAATAATGTGCTGGATTTACGCTAGTGGCATCGTCATTAGTGTTGACATTGCTTGTTTCGGTGCTATCTGTGCTATCGGTGTTATGAGACGTTTCCGCCGCCGTTTTAGACATTCAACTATCCCTCTATTAATCAATCGCAATCATAAACAAAACTGGTAATAAAAGTATGCTAGGATAAGTTTTTGGATGCAATGGATTTACCATTCAATTAACAAATCCTCATATTTACGCTTTAGCGTTGGCAATTGACGTTTACTTGCCGTCAATGTAGCGAAGACAGTCTAATAATGTCGCACTAAGTGTTATATCTAAGGTCACATCATGCACGTTAAGTTTTGCGGATTTACCCAGCCTAATGATATTAAAATTGCCGCCCAGTTGGGTGTTGATGCGGTTGGCTTGGTATTTTATCCGCCCAGTCCACGCGCTGTTACTATCGAGCAGGCGCAATCGTTAAGTGCGTCTTTGCCAGCTTTTATAAGTATAGTGGCTCTAGTAGTGAATATGCCGCGCGCAGAGCTGATAGAATTAGCGAATCAGGTCGCTTTTGATATCATTCAATTCCATGGTGATGAAACACCGGAGCAATGTGCGCAGCTGGCCAGTGCGGTCAATAAACGCTGGATTAAAGCGTTGCGTATCAATGCTGACCAACACACCGCCGCTAGCGTAAGTGCCGAGATTAATGAGTTTGCCGCCGCTGGCGCGAACAGTATCTTATTGGATGCTTACCATCCCCATAAATATGGCGGCACAGGGGCACGTTTTGATTGGAGTCTGCTACCGCAAGACAGCTCGCTACCTATTATTTTAGCGGGCGGACTGGATGCCGATAATGTCGCTGCCACTTTAGATTTGCCTATTTATGCGGTCGATATCAGCGGTGGGATTGAGTCTGACAAAGGCAAAAAAGACGCTGCCAAAATGCGTGCCTTTATGAAAGCGGTAAAACGCGACCGATGGCAAAATGAGACGCTTGGCGAACCTTCGAATATCAGTAACTAGTGTTTTAACCGTGAATTTTTATCCGTTAAATAGCTAATTACTTGGAAAAATTCCCCCCTTATTTATCTTAAAAAATACCACTTATTATAGTAGGAATTATCATGAGTCATGTCGCGAGCAAAGATCTATCTACCACTGCTAAAGCAATCAACACCTTTACTAATCCAGAAAGCGTACAAGATTTCAATCAATATCCTGATGCCCGTGGACATTTCGGCGTGCATGGCGGTCGCTTTGTCTCTGAAACCTTGATGGCAGCACTAGAAGAGCTAGAAACGTTATATAACACAGTCAAAAAAGACCCTGCGTTTTGGGAAGAATATCACAATGATTTGGTCAACTATGTCGGCCGCCCAACGCCTTTATATCATGCTAAGCGTCTCAGTGATGAGATTGGCGGTGCGCAAATTTATTTCAAACGCGAAGACTTAAACCATACTGGCGCACATAAAGTGAATAACACCATTGGACAAGCACTACTTGCCAAAATGAGTGGTAAAAAACGTATCATTGCTGAAACGGGTGCAGGTCAGCATGGCGTAGCGACGGCGACGATTGCCGCGCGTTTAGGGCTTGAATGTATCGTTTATATGGGCGCGGACGATGTCGAGCGTCAAAAGATGAACGTCTATCGTATGCGTTTGCTCGGTGCGACGGTTGTGCCAGTGACTTCAGGCTCACGTACCCTAAAAGATGCCATGAACGAAGCAATGCGTGATTGGGTTACTAATGTCGATAGCACCTATTACATCATCGGTACGGTTGCCGGTCCGCATCCTTATCCGTTATTGGTACGCGATTTCCAAGCGATTATCGGTAAAGAAGCACGTATTCAGCATCTGCAAATGACGGGTAAATTACCAGATGCATTAGTCGCTTGTGTGGGTGGTGGCTCAAACGCCATTGGCTTGTTCTTTGATTTCTTAAACGATACTGACGTTAAAATGTATGGCGTTGAAGCAACGGGTGACGGTATCGAAACGGGTCGTCATTCAGCACCATTGGCTGCTGGTCGTATCGGTGTACTGCATGGCAACCGTACCTATTTGATGGCCGATGATGAAGGTCAAATTCAAGAAACGCATTCTATTTCAGCGGGTCTTGATTATCCTGGCGTTGGTCCTGAGCACAGCTTCTTAAAAGACATGAAGCGTGTTGAATATGTCGGTTGTACCGATAAAGAATCGCTAGAAGGCTTTCATGAAGTCACGCGCAAAGAAGGAATCATCCCTGCGCTTGAATCTGCTCATGCCGTTGCTTATGCATTGAAGTTGGCTAAGACGATGACGCCTGATCAAACGATTATCGTCAATATGTCGGGGCGTGGTGACAAAGATTTGCATTCAGTGATGAAGGCGGAAGGGATTGAGTTGTAAAAGGACGTTTTTTTGAAGACAGATATGGTGGACTTAGTAAACTTAGTAAACTTAATAAACGATAGGTTTATTGAGTTTACAAGGGAGCAGGTATTTTCTAAAGAAACCGATGACTTTCTAGGCTTTGCTCAACAAAAATTTAAGCTAAATTCGAAAAATGATTGGAACGAAATTATTGCTTCTGAGGATATTTTAGAAGACTCTAATGAAGCCTTAAAAAGTTTTTTGAAGTTTGGTTTATCAGGTCCTACCAAATATAATGATTTGGGTGAGAAGTATCTGAGATTATATGGAGTTTTGAATGCTGTTTACCAACAGCAACAAGCTATTCTACATATATTTAAGCTATTCAATTGTCCAAATCCAAAATCTATAAAACAAGAATTCAATAATTTATCTATAACACAAGCTCGTCATAAGCTAGGTGCTCATAGTATTAATTATACTATCCAAGGTGATTCTGAGACTGAAATGTTTGTACCTGTTAGATTACAGTTCGATGATTATGAGCTGACATATTTTAACCCTAAAAATGACGAAAGTAATAATATTGACCTTAAGTTAACTATTGAAGAGCATAGCAAACTAATCTGTAAGACTTATTTATTGATAGCTAATAAAGTTATTAAGACAGTCTACAAGGGTAATATCAGTAAGCAGGAACAGGTATTATCTGGTTTCAATAATCTAGAAAAGGTTATGAATGGAGCATGGTTAGTACAAGGTCAAAATGGCGACACTATTATCAATATAAAATTTAAATAATAACTTGTCTGAAGAGATAGATAACTAAAGAGACCACTATGACCCGAATTGAAAGCACCTTTGAAACTTTAAAAGCACAAAACAAAAAAGCCTTGATTCCTTATGTAATGGCAGGCGATCCTAATCCAAGTAACTTCGTTGGCTTGCTACATGACTTGGTCAAGCACGGCGCCGATATGATCGAAGTAGGCTTACCGTTCTCTGACCCGATGGCAGATGGCCCAGTCGTCGCTTTAGCTGGAGAGCGTGCATTAGCCGCAGGTACGAGTACACGTGATGCACTAAAAATGGTCGCGGAATTCCGTCAGCAAGACACGCAGACGCCCATTATTTTGATGGGTTATCTCAATCCCGTGGAAATCATTGGCTATGACAACTTTGTCGCGTTATGTGAGCAGTCAGGTGTCGATGGTATTTTGATGGTTGATTTACCACCAAGCGAGGCGGGCAGTTTTACCCAGCATTTAACTGACCATGCGATGAACGAGATTTTCTTATTGTCACCAACCACTTTACCTGAGCGCCGTGAGCAAGTATTGACCCATTGCGGTGGTTATATTTATTATGTGTCATTAAAAGGCGTGACAGGTTCGGCAACGCTTGATACTGATGATGTTGCGACTCAAGTGCAAGCGATTAAAGCAGCGACTGATTTGCCAGTATGTGTGGGTTTTGGTATTCGTGATGCAACGTCTGCCAAAGCGATTGGAGCGCATGCGGATGGTATTATTGTCGGTAGTGCCTTGGTTCAAAATTTTGCTGATATAGATGCAAATGATAGCACTGCGGTTGCCGCCGCTCAGCAAAAAATCATGGCAAAAATGGATGAGCTACGCGGTGCACTTGATAGTTTGAGTGCCTGAGTTAAATAAAGTTAAATTATCGTCACTTAAATCGTCATGGCACTATGAATAACAATGTTTATAAAGACAGGGTCAAATGACTTTGCTAAAGTTAGTTTACGTGTGTAAACTAACATCACATATAAATTGTTACTGTTTCACGAAAGCGTGCCTTATAACTGCGCTTTATAGCTGCGAAAGTTATGAGAATATGTGACGATTAAACTGATCCTTATAAATCGATTCTTAGGGACAAGCGCATGAGCCAGCTTGTCGATAAGCCTTTGATAATGGCGAATAATATGACTGATACGATAATAAAACCTGATATGACGACTCCGAACCATACTGAAAAAAGTAACGCTGAGCCAAACGGTAATACGGCTGGGCAATCCTGGTTTAATCGCCCGATACCGGGTATTAAACAGCAACTGACAGCGCCTTTGACAGCAGTAGAGACTGAACCGTCAACCAAGTGCAGTAATTGTCATTCGATGATTACCAATACGGCACTGATTTTTAACTGCTATGTTTGCCCGCATTGCGATCATCATTTACCGATGAGTGCTCGTGAGCGCTTAAACTGGCTACTCGATCAAGTAGACGGTGAGCTTGGACAACAATTTACGGCCAAAGATCCGCTAAGATTTGTGGATAGCAAGCCGTATCCGCAGCGTATGACAGAAGCACAAGATAAGACAGGCGAGTCTGAGGCGCTGATTGTGCTGTACGGTAAGCTGCGCAATCTTGATGTGGTGACTTGTGCCTTTGACTTCCGCTTTATGGGCGGTTCTATGGGCTCAGTGGTTGGCGATCGTTTTGTCCAAGCAGCTGAGAAAGCACTGGCAGACAAAGTGCCTTTAGTTTGCTTTGCTGCCTCCGGCGGCGCACGTATGCAAGAAGGTTTACTGTCTTTGATGCAGATGGCTCGTACTGCCGCAGCGATTGAGCGTTTGAGAATTGCTGGCGTGCCGTATATCGTGATCTTGACCAATCCTGTTTATGGCGGTGTGACTGCATCGCTCGCTATGTTAGGTGATATTCATTTAGCAGAACCAAAAGCCATGATCGGCTTTGCTGGTAAGCGCGTGATTGAGCAAACGGTTCGTGAGACGCTAGAAGAGCCGTTCCAGCGTGCCGAGTTCTTGTTAGAGCATGGTGTGGTCGATGAAGTGGTACATCGTCATCAAATGATTGATACCATTTATCGTCTGCTGGCAAAGTTAAGCCGCATGCCTAATGTTGATGCCTAACTTGCTCATCGGCTTGACTAACGGATAACTGAGTCTAACACTGCATATTATGTAGCAGAATGCTCAATTTTGCTGACTAAGTAAGACCAATCAATAGCATTTATCGTCAACAGCGGTAAATGCTATTTTTGCTTTTTGGGCAGGTAGTTATATACTGTCTGTACTTTCTTAATGAATGCTTTCTCATTGACCATTTTTTATTCAAATATTTCAATATAGGCTGTGTCCATGTCCGACTCTCTACTTTTTAACCCTAACACTCCCAACAAGCATTCTAGCTTGACCGAATGGCTCGATTATATGCAGCAGATTCATGTATCGGCAATAGATATGGGGTTGTCGCGAGTTTTGCCAGTTGCCGAGGCGTTAGGCGTGGTACAGTCAGCCAAAGACGATGCTTATGTATTTACGGTGGCGGGCACCAATGGTAAAGGCTCAACGACGGCTGTCATCGCGCAGATGTGCCAAGCAGCAGGTTATAAAACGGCTCTGTATCAATCACCGCATCTAAGTGTATTTAATGAGCGCGTGCGTATCAATGGCGAGATGGTCAGTGACGAGACGTTAATTGAAGCCTTTAATAAAGTAGAAGCCGCACGATTAAAATGTGATTTAACCTTGTCCTTTTTTGAGATGACCACACTTGCCGCATTATTAATATTTGCCGAAGCGGACTGCGATGTTTGGGTATTGGAAGTCGGGCTGGGTGGGCGCTTAGATGTGGTCAATATCATCGATGCTGATATGGCAGTGATTACCAATATCGCTATCGATCATGTCGATTGGCTAGGTGACAATGTCGAAGATATTGGCCGTGAGAAAGCAGGTATCTTACGTGATGGTATCAGCGTGGTTTATGGTGCTACTGCAATGCCAGTCAGTGTGCAGCAAGCGATTGATAAGCATCAAGCAACTTGTTATCAAGTTGGGCGAGATTTTGATTATCGTGAAGTGGATGCAAGCGCTTGGCAATATAGCAATGCTGCGGTCACCATGCAGTTACCGCGCCCAGCACTATCATTGACCAATACTGCCACTGCGTTATCAGCAGTGCTCGCAAGTTCGTTAAATGTCGATAGCACTGCTATCGAGCAGGCGCTGCAAACGGTCAGGCTCGCTGGTCGCTTTGATTATCGTGAGACCCACAATCGCCATTGGCTGTTTGATGTCGCGCATAACGAGCAAGGCGTTGAGTTTTTATTGGCGCAATTATTACCGCTTTGGCAACAGCATCTAGCCAATCAAAATAGCTTTGATGCTCTCAATCACAGCAGTAATCCACATAGTAATCATATCAGTCAAGCTATAGGAAAACCTGCCAGCATTAAAATGCTATTTTCTATGTTGGGTGATAAAGATATCAATAAAGTCGTGCAGCATTTGACGATAGCGGGCTTACCGATTAGCGATTGGTATATCGCTGAGATTGATTATCCACGTGCCGCGAGCACCGAGCACCTGCAAGGTATCCTATCGAGCTATGTCGACAATGCTCAAATACATGAATTTAAACGTTTATCAGAAGCGACCGATGCAGTTATCAATGCCAGTCAGCCGCAAGACCTTATCGTGGTATGTGGCTCCTTTCATACGATCGGCGAGGCACTGGCAGCACTTGCGGTTGATAATTAACATTAAAATGGTGCTTATTTAATGTTAATCTTAGTAGTAGCATGATGGCAGACAGTATGAAAAATATGCTTTATAATCAAAGTGATTTGGCAAGTTGCTCTATAATGGCATTAAACGCTTGGCATAACATTTAAAAACGGATGGACGCAACTGGTGGCAATGACACCTATCAAGGCTATTAAAACTATCTAAACACAGTTTTGAGACGACAGTTGCGCCGCTCAATCAACCTTATTACCAACTAAGAGACGTAAACGGATGAACTTTTCGAGACAAGCCTTATTGGGCATTGGGATGATTATCGGCGGTAGCGTGATGCTATACGCCATGGTGCAACAGATTGGTGATAGTAATGAACCACAACCAGCGTTAGCAATGGTAGATAAGCCAAGCCCTGAGCAAGAGTCTCCTCAACCGCTGACGACGGATATCGAGACTGAAAAACGTATCTTGGCAGAAAAACAAAAAGAGCGCGCTGCTCGTGTTGCTGAACAAGAAAAACGTGCCCAGCAGTTCTTAACCGAACAAGAAGCCGCTGAGGCGGAAGCATTAGCAAAAGCCCGTGCAGAAAGTCAGCAGTATATGGCCAGTAGCGCAGCAGCTGCTGAAGAGAGTGACAAATCCAAATCCGACGCGGAAAAAGATGCCGCTACAACACCAATAAAAAAGACTAGCGCTGCTGAGTCAGCTGAAAGTGAGACAAACACTGGCAACCAGCAAAAAGCTGCCCAAGCGCAACAAGAAGCTCAAAGGCAAGCGGCGATTAAAGAGCAGGCTGTAGCTAAGAAACTAGCAGACAGTAAAAAAGAAGCGGAAGCAAAAAGACAAGCGGATGTTAAGAAACAAGCGGATGCTGCGGCTGAGAAAAAACAAGCGGCAGCAGAAGCGGCTAAAAATGAGCCACCAAAATCGCCTTCTGACTATCAAGTTAAAAGAGGAGATGGGCTGATTAAACTGGCGCGGCAGTACAATATGCCAGTAGAAGTGTTGGCACAAGCGAATAATCTGTCACCGTCGACATCGCTACAACTGGGTCAAAACATCACCATTCCATCACGTAAGCAAGTGGAGCGATTAGCACGTGAAGCGGCAGCGGCTGAGCAGGCACGCGAAGACAAGCGTCAGAAAGAAGAAGCTTTAGCCAAAAAATCAGCGGATGCTAAGCGTGAAGCACAGCAGAAACTCAGCGAAGCCCGTAAAGAAGTCAAAGAAACCGACGCCAAAGGCAGCTTTGGGGTGCAAGTAGCATTGGCAAACGATCAAGCCAAAGCTGACGAACTAGCAAAGAAATTTAAATCTGCTGGCTACCAAGTTAAGACTAGTCCTACCAGCCGCGGGGTTCGCGTCATCGTCGGTCCTGAGCGCGGTAAAGTGGCGGCGTTAGCGTTAAAAGATAAAATTAATAGCGATCCCAAGGTCAATACGACCAGTGCTTGGGTTTTATACTGGCGCTAAAATAGTGTGAAAATCACTATAATCGGATGACTGTGATTGCTAAATAAACAGCAGAGTCTTAGTTAGATTTTATTGTTTTATCCGAGTTTTATTCAAACACGACATTTATTGTCGTGTTTTTTGTTTTAGTGTTTGCTGATTGGCGTAAGCTTAGCTACGATGTGCGCCGATTCCCCCTGATTTTTTCTGTATAACGGGTCAGCCTATAAGGGCTGTCCTGTCGCAGTTGAGTATGTATGTCACTCTATGAAAGTCGTCATACATATTTGGCTGCCTTAATCATGTATAAGGTAAAACCATGTCATTTGGTGTTATATTTTTAATATTGGCCGTTGGGTTTTTAGGGCTGATTACCGTACCAAAGCTGTTGAAAAGACCTCCAGTTGTTGAGCCTGATCCAAAGCCAGTACGCGGTGATGAGTTGGCTATTTGGCCGTTTGCGCCGATGCCGATTATGACGGATACGGAAGTCATTTTCTTTAATAAGCTAAAAAGTGCGTTGCCGGAATATCATATTTTCGTCCAAGTTCAACTGTCACGCATTATCGAAGGCAATAGCAGTGAGGCGTCCGAGCGTAGCTTTTGGTTCAATCGTATCTGCCGTCAAAGCGTCGATTATGTGATTGTGGATATTGATGCGCAGACCACGCTGGTTGCTATCGAGCTTGATGATTGGACACACACGAGTAAAGCGCGTCAAAAGGCGGATGACAAAAAAGACAAAGCCCTTGCTAGTGCCGGTATTGCTATTGTGCGCTTTCACGCTGAGCGCATGCCAAGCGCAGATATGCTCAGGTACGAGCTGATGCAAGTGATTGAAAATTATTGATAAAGTATCTTTGGCAGACAGTTAAGATTAGTCGCAACAACGGCATTTATTTTTTTGTGTAACATTGCTGTTATATTCGTTTACTTTATAGATAAGTTGTTTAAATAAGAGTATTATTGTTTTAAAGCAAACTTAAGTTTTTTAAATTAAGAGGCGCTTTTTTGAATTAAGGCATTATTTGCTTAATTGGATAAAGATTTTGGTGCTTCTCGTTTTTAAAATCACTCTATAAAGGACTGTGTTATGAAATTTTTTAAATTGAGCGCATTAGCGTTAGCCAGCACGTTAGCGTTAGCAGGCTGTGGTGATGACAACAATAATAGCTCTTCTAGTAATGGTACTAATACGCCAGATGTGCCAGTTAAGCCGCCTGTCGATAATAGTTTGTCTGAGATCGAGCAAGCGAAAGAGATGATTCGTACCGCCAAGTTATTTGTCAGTGACAATAAAGCGGTTACAGATGCTTACGAAGATGTAAGTGATATCCTTACAGAAAAGCAAGATACACGACTTGGTTATACCTTCGATATCCCAAGTGATCTAAAATACTATATGGAAGAGAATGATGTATCACAGCTCACGGCAGCGGACATTACTGCACTGGCTAATGATAAAGAGTTTGAAACAGCATTAGGAAATATAGTCTTGACCCCAGAAAAAGACTTTTTAGCGACGTTAAATACGGATGGTAAGTTTACGTTAACGGGTAGCACCAAGGTTGATATTGAAGAATACGATTATGTGTATAACCCACAAACAGGTTTGTACGGACCTGTTGTCGTCAATCAAGACAGTTTTAAGGTAGCATTTGATGGTTTTGAAGATGCGTTAAGCTCAAACACCAGTACAGATAACTTTAACGGCAGCTTGGGTTTCAAGAGTATTAACATTGGCACTGGCACTGATATCGTTACCCTCAACTCAAGTACTAAAGGCGCAACAGTCAGTGGTCAATTCAGTGATAAAGTCGTGGTCAATGATGAGTTTGATATCAATGATGCAAATAGAGAAGGCATCACACTAGAAAAGGCGGTCATCAAATTAAGCAGCCTGAAGTTGACGGCTAATGATAGCGTGATTGAAGCAAAAGATTTTGAATTTGCCGCACTGGATGTCAGCAGAAAACTAGCAGATAACAGTCTGGTGGTTAGAACAATCCCTTATAAGTTTGCTATAACGGGCAAGATGACCAAGCAAAAACCGATGACTGATGTAGAGATTACACTGAACGCGACTGCCAATGACGCTGATATAAAGAAATTTATCATAATCGATGAAGTCGGTGATATCGAAGAGGCCGCCAATAAATACGTAGGTATGGAAATAGTATTGTCGATTAAGGGCAAGGTAACGAAAGAGAGCACAACGACGATTCCACTTGATTTCCAAGCCAATCTTAAACGTACTGCTCGTAATGTTATTGAGCTACAAGGTCTGACTGCTAGCGTAGAGGGTAAGAAGCTATTTGTAACCGGTAAGTCAAGCTTAGATAATAACTATGATGTGGTTAGCACCCAGTTTACCGTTGAGCAAAATAAAGCGTCGATCAAGTTAAAGGTTGATGCCAAGGGTGATTTTATTAAAGATAAAATGGGTAAGCTTGGCGATATCATGGTTAACGGTAAAGACTACGGTGATTTAATGGATAATGATGGCAAAGTTACTGCCAAATTTACTGATGATAGTTTAATTATTCTATAATCAGATCATGTGTCACATCGACTCTCAACCGTTGTTAGTAGCGATTGAGGTATAGCAACAAAAAAAAGAGACAGATTCCTGTCTCTTTTTTATGCTCTCTAATAAACGTGAGAAATTTATGCCATATAACGTTTCAATTCTCTATGGTTTTTTACCTAAACGCTTAGCATCGCATTTATACAGCCGTACCAAGTTAATCACTACGCCAGCGATTGCCGCTATGATGATATCCAGCGCTGCGGTTGCTGATAGTGCAGATATACCAGCTGCTGATACGAATTTTTACTTCTACCCCCAAGCGACAGGGTTGCTAGACAGTCAGACCAAACAATCAGACGCACAGATAGAGTGGAGTGTGATGGCAACGGCTCATAGCCCAACACAGCCTATCTCAGCATTTTTAGACGATTGGAGTGCCCCTTTGGACTCGGGTGATCATGCTTATGCCCAAGGTCGGACGTCGCTTGAGATTCGTCCTGCGGGCAGTGCGATTAGCTACGGTCTAGGTTGGCGTTATGATTATTTAATGACGTTTAGCAAAGAGACTGCCGAAGTTTATTGGCAGTATGAAAATAAACAGCCCTCAAGTACCAGTCAAGATTATCCGTTATTTTTGGAAGCCAAGCACAATGAAAGATTCGGTGCTAATATTGGTCTGACGCAGCAGCTCATGCCTAACTGGCAATTGACGACTCGTGCCAATCTCTGGCAAGGACTGCATGCATTAGAAGGTAAGATAGTTGGCGATTTAAGCACCAGAGTGTTGCCAAATAATGAGGTGACAGACATACGAGACAGTTTGGATAAAACCAACGCTTACATCGATTATTACTATGATGAACCGGCTTTAGGGGAGGAAAACCTAGACTGGAACCCCGCGAAACCTTCGGGATATGGTTATTCGCTCGATTTGCAGCTCACCGGTCAGTTGTCTGATAGTACGCAGTTGTCTCTGAGTGGCTACGATATCCTTGGACGTATGCACTGGAAAGACATGCCAAGCACTCGTTATGCATTGGATTATGACGTCAACGGCAGACCTCTCTATACGATTGAAGGGCAGCTTAGCACTGATGATGTCACACAGACATTGCCATGGCGAGTGGAAGGTAGCCTTCAGCATCAGCTAGACAGTCAATGGCAGCTCGGTCTACATGGTCAAGTGAATGACATTCAAGACTTATATCAATTATCCGCAGGCTACCAAACGTCCAACGATGCTTTCCCCATTACGGTGACGGGCTTGATAGAGCCGCAAACGCAAGCATTGGGTCTTGCTGTAGACAGTCGTTATGCTGGCATCAAATTGCTGACCGACAGTCTCGATTCAGAAAAAGCCAAACGCAGTGAGATTAGCTTGTATGGACGCTATGCTTGGTAGCTTCATTGCATTGCATTAATAAAGCAGATGGCTAAAGCGTCGATGTGCATATAATGCGGTGGACGTTACTAAAATTTATCATGCGTTTTGTCGCGCTGTTCAGGATAAATGACGATCGGACTATGACCTTCGAAGTATAGTCCTGTCGTAGGCATAGGCATTGCGTCGTTTGACCAAGCTACCTGCGGCTGTCGTCCATCATAGCAGTCGCGCCTAGTAAACCATTCGATATAATGGGCAGCTCGTAATGCCCTTATATCAAGCGTCGCAAGATTAGTCATATCGGTGTTATCGCACCATTTATGTATAGGAAAGCTTGGCGCTAACCAAGGCGGATAAGTAAAATTACAGGTATTGATTGGCAAAAAGAAGCGTCCTTTAATTATCCCATAACGCTTATCAATTTTAACTTGTCCATGCTTTTCGGTATCTACCCATACGGTACGAAACTGCTTGGTTTGCATATGGGTCATTTTATGCTGTAGATTGTCCTTGGAATTAATCCCAACCCAGTTCTCAGGAGCAAACGGCGCTGATCCCATAAAAAACTTAATGGCCAATTCCCAGTGTTCGGTGAGCTTGTCTTGATGATTGTATAAAATCAAATCCAGCTCACCAGTCGTCTGCTTACCGTTATACAACTGGACGTTACTGGCTAGGGTCTCATACGGATGTAGCTTGCGCGCAAAGCCATCCTCTAGCCAAAATGACAGTAATCCTTCAAAGTGAAAACCCAAGCGATTAGGGCTAGGCCGCTTGAGTAAATAGCGAGTCAGCACCTGATAAGCATTGGTGCTATCTAGCTCTTCCAAACGCTGCTGATACGCTGCAAACTGCATTTGCCAAAAGTGTGCGCTATGTACCGATACGGTATGTGTATTCTGATGCGGTGCAAAGTCCAGCCATTCGGTTAAGACGTTAGGGCACGCCAGCACATATGCCAAATCACGTACATAAGGCCGCTGGTACATTTCCCAAGGTGCGTTATTTGTGACATGAGTAGATAAGGGCTGGGCTATAATTTTGGACATATGATAAGTCATCATAATGGTGTAGCATTTACCCTAGCTGCTCGCTTGCCAAAAGTCTATAGATGACAAGTATCGGTTAGGGTAGTGCTTGATTGTGCTATTACTAAAGTGAACCGCCCCGAGTATATCGGAGGCTGATCTACTTGAGTCAGGCAGCAATGCCTGACAGGATTAAATTATCATAATACCGCTTTTCAAACTCAAAGGGTGACACATAACCAATCGTGCTATGCAGTCGTGTTTTATTGAACCAGTCCACCCATT
>NZ_JABASQ010000012.1 GCF_016107535.1 Psychrobacter cibarius
GCTCCGCCTGGGCGAAAAAAGCAGCAGCCTTACGTATAATCTCATTGGCTTGCTTAAGCTCGCGACATTCGCGTTCAAGCTCTTTGATGCGCTCTTTGTCACTTTGAGCTTGCACTGAGGCAGGAATGGTTTGATCAATGTGCTTTTTATGCCACGATCGTAGGGTTTCAGGCGTACAGCCAATCTTAGGGGCGATGGCTTGAATAGCTGACCACATAGAGGGATAGTCACCTGCCACTTCAATCAGCATCCGAACGGCGCGTTCTTTGATCTCAGGAGTATAAGTTTGTCTTTTCATTGTCGTATTCTCTCAGAATGTTGAGTCTCCGACAATATCGGGGCGGTTCAGTAAGGGTTTGAATTTGGTGGGCCCAGTATCAACTTAACTCGATATGTAACCATTTGATATTGAAGATTATTGTATGTTATAAATTTTCTTATACCAACCAATATACCAACAATTTATTTGAATAAATACCTTGTCAACTAGGGCGTGTCCTCAATTCATCTTGCAATGAATGATGGTGCATGCTAGGTAAAGCATAGATTTAAAATTGAGAGCCAACTTTTCATAGCGAGTAGCGATGCTACGGAAATGCTTGAGTCTCGCAAATACATTTTCTACTAAATGGCGTAACTTGTTCAAATAGCTATCAAGTTCTGAGTTAGACTGCTTGGCGTTCGCTCTTTTAGGACTGATAGGTATCATGCCATGCATGCGATCCTTATCTCTGATAGCCTCTGAGTCATAGCCTTTATCAGCGACAAAGTAATCAGCTTGTCCAATCATTTTAATCAACCCACCTGCAACTTGACTGTCGTGGGCGTCCACCCCCAGTGATTTTAAAATTGAGCGGATATCCATCGGCATCACAGGATAGGTGTATCTTTGTAGTTGCTCCGCCACGGCTTTGTCCAATTGCTCGATCTTCACCAAGCCGAGCTCCACTTGCATGTTGATGACACCGTATATAATTTCCGTCGGTGAATACCCATTCCGTATCAATTTCTTTTCGTAAGCCAAAAAAAAATTCTGCCACAAACCAGTCTTTGACCATCGATTAAAACGATTATAAGCAGTTTTCCACGGGCCTAACTCTCTAGGTATGTCACACCAAGGAGCCCCTGTACGGAGTTTCCAGAGAATAGCTTCCATAACCTCGCGGTTCTTTTATTCTTGATAGCAACCATGTTGTGCCATAGTTACCTGCAGTTGTTCCCAAAGGTTATCAATTAATGCTTTTCTAACCATTTTCCTATGAGTTTTATACTAAAAATTAGTAAACTCAAGACCAACACCAGCACCTACATCAGTTGATTGTTTGTTCGAATCTAATGCCCATACTCGGCTAGAAATTAGCGTTTTTGGGTTCATTTGGTGCTCCCAAGCTATATCGGCTACCTTTAAGGTTTCTAGCTCAGGATAAGCTTGGTTATCATTCTCATTCGATTGATTAACTTTGGCATATTGTAGCTTAGTAGTGATGAAATTTTTGTTGTCTACCCAAAGCTTGCCACCAAGCGCCACACTTTCGGCGTCACCACCCAATCCATATCCTAACGGATAGCCATGCTGATAATAACCATCTGTATAAAGAAAGTGATCATAGGAAATGCCGCGTGCTTCACCACTAGAACGAGTATCAGTATATTCAGCATATAATTGATAAGGCAGAGCATTTATATTTGAGGCATAGTCTATACCTGCTAAATACATGTTTTTAGCAGGTAAACCACCTGCTTCATCTTCACCGATATACTGTGCATAAATACCAGTCGGCAAACCTACTAGTGGCATTAAGTTGACGCGAGCATCAAACCCTCCTAGTTGGTTGGCAGGATCTTGGTCAGTATTACCAGTAGTGGTATCGTTGTCTCTTGTTCCTAAAAGAGCATCACCAAATGAGCTAAAGCTCTCAGGTCGTCCTTCTCCGCCCCACATAAAAGTACGAGAAGCTCCAACCTCTAACCAAGGCCATGGACTAGCAGTAAGACGCGCACCAAACATCTTAGCATCTGGTACTGCTTTATAATCGTCCAATTGACCTGCAAATAACTGATACTGCCAAGGACCTACCCAAGATAAATATGGGGAGGTTGGTGCGTTTTGCTCATCACGCTGCAGGGTCAGACCCATGACAGGAAGACTGGCATCTCCTCGGATTAGGCTGCCATCATGTCCAGGCCCCCACCATGTTGGGATTTGTCCAGCTATTAGCCATTGATTGGCAAATTTACCTGCTACATAAGAGCCTTCAAAACTCACATCGTCGTCATTTATTAGGTCATCAACTTTAAGGTTGGCTTGTAGGTTGAACTCCCAATCTTCTTCACTAATACCAGCTTGTAAACTAGCCTGTACTGTAGACATTTTATTATCAGCAAAAGTTTGTGGGAGGCGCTGCCTATCAGTTTGAGCATATAAACCAACTTGTGCATTAACAAGCGATTTGGGTTTTTGCTTTAGTGTTAGCTGTATCGACTGTATTATCTGCTGTTGTTCTGAGGTTTTTACTTTAGCTGACATCAGTGCACGCTTGATCTCATTTGCAGTTAATGGCCATGTACTCGTACTGATTTGGATAACACCTTGTGAGTTCAACCAGTTCAGTTCTGATTTTAGGCTCATGTCATTGATATGTATGTTTTGAGCAGTAGCAAATGTACTTGCCATGCCAAAACTCAATAAAATGCTCATTAATTTAAAAGTATTTAATCGGTGGTAGGGCAGTTGTTTTGTCATAGTGGTTTACTCATGATTTATAATTAGGACTTACGCAACAATCAGTCTAGGCGAGCGTAACTGCTCGCAGAGATAGTCATCCAGCAAGCCATGTTTTAACTGATATACCGTTTTCTTTGTCTGCCTAGCAATACGGGTCAAACTTATCCAAACTAATATAGAACAGCAAATATGATTGCGCTGAATACCTGCTTTTCGACACTGATTAGACTCTATACCTGTTAATTGCTTAATCTCACGATGAAACTGCTCAATCTTCCAGCGTATGGCGCACACCTGTTGTACGTCATCACGATTTGTTTGAGTGGTGTCGTTGGTTACGACCCAATCCGTGCGGTGAGCACTCACCACAACCCGAAACAGTTGCACTTTATAGTCTTTAGGAAATTTATTGATCTTAATTAATTTGCCATTATCTTGTTCGGCCTCAGTCCATTGTAAAGCACTGACTGAGGTATAAGCGCGTTGCCCCTTAGAATCATCAACCAAACGGTTGCTCTTAAGCGGACAGTAAAAGATTTTACCTAAACCATCAATGGTCAGCATGATATCTTTAGTGGCATACCAGCTGTCCATAAGCACCGTTTTAAATACCAATTGCTTGTACTCGATCGTGTGTCGTAACATATCTTCTAAATGATCAAGCTTGGTTTTACCATCGATGGCTTTGTCGTAAATACGGTAGTCAATAACCCAATACTGCTGGGTATGCGGGTTAACGTAGATGCAGTTTACAAGACCAATGCCTTTAATTAATCGTTTAGCATTGCCACTATATTGGCGGTTGACCAGTTCTATCTTATGACTGTGATCTTTGTCTAATACCGTATCATCAAAGAGCAAGTAACCCTCAGCATCGGCGACAATGTCTTGTTTAACTTGTTCCCATACTAGACGAGGTTTGAGCTTGTCACCTTTAATATAACGGTTGATACGGTCATGACTGATGTTCTCAGGATGATGATCAGCATAGTTGGTGATGGTGTAGTTTATTTGGCGCACCATGAGATACTGGCAATAATCTAGTCGGGTTACTTTAGGCTTCTTCATGACTATTATGGTACTACGCTATGCTTTAGGTTGGCAATATATCTCTGGTTTTGCGTAAGTCCTAACCCTCTGCTTTCAACTGTTTCCAGACTTTACGAGTACCATAACGGCACTTGCTGTCCTGCCAGATACGTTTAATCTCATTAAGATAGAAATCGTCATGCTGACTACGCTGTGAACGCTTTTCAGGACTGAATTCTAGCTCTTTGGCACGATAGTATGTGGATGGAGCAATCGGTAGTACTCTACAGATTGGCTCGACTCCATATTGTGGTTTGTGGTCATCTATAAAATCAACCATTACTTGGGTTTGCGGTCGAGCTCCGCCTGGGCGAAAAAAGCAGCAGCTTTCTTTATAATTTCATTGGCTTGCTTTAACTCTCTGTTCTCACGTTCAAGCTCTTTGATACGCTCGGCTTGGCTTTGAGCTTGAATGTTTGCAGGAATGGTTTTATCAATGTGCTTTTTATGCCATGATCGTAGGGTCTCAGGCGTGCAACCTATCTTTGGCGCTATGGCTTTGATGGCTGACCAGGTGGATGGGTAGTCGTCTTTAGCTTCAATTAGCATACGGACGGCTCGCTCTTTCATTTCGGGGGTATAGTTTCGTGTTTTCATTGCCGTATTCTCTCAGAAAGTTGAGTCTCCGACAATCTCGGGGCGGTTCAGTATTCTCATAACTAAACCTATCTTACCTGATATATGAAAACAAAATGTAAGGGATAAACACATTCATAAAAATAAAAATAAAAATATAATGAAAACGCTGATTCTTAAATATTAACTTGCTGACAAGCATTCAGTAGATCTGCATTATCTGAATATCGTTGGGTATAGAAAAAATCAAGAACCTCTTTTCGATTTTGAGAAAAATCAGCAGTATTATTATTACTAATTAAGTTTACTAAATTACTTTCCAATTCTAGCCAAGTGGTCAATTTGACACCTGGTGTGACATCTTCATATTCATAAAGAAGACCACGGTTGGACTCTTGGTGATACCATTCGAAATCAGGTATAAAGAATATTATCTCTCTATCAAGGTTTAAGTAATCAAAGTAAATAGACGAATAATCGGTAATTAGGATGCTAGCTTGAGCCAAGTAAAACTGTACATCATCAAATGCTGAAACTAGCTCTATGTTTGAAAAGCCACTTAAATCAGGAAACTCGGCCTTCACATAGGGGTGCATCTTTACAATGAAACGGTGATCTATCTTGACTAAGCTATCGTTTAGACTGTGCAACTCATTTAAAGTTGGAAAGACATACTTATCATAATAGTTTTGACCCATCCCATCTCTGAAAGTTGGTGCATATAAGATTGTTTTATTATTATCTGCTCTTGATATCAAATTATTAACTCTAGGATAAGTTCCAATAAAGAATTTATCTCTATCTATATGATACAAGTCATTGAAAAGTTCTGCATCTCGTTCTGATGTCACCAAAAACAAATCAGGCTGGTCTTTCATATTTAAATAACGCCGATATTTTCTCTTCGGTGAATTACCCATTTTTTTTAGGGGAATCCCATGCCATAGCGTAATCAATGATTTACTTCGATTTATAAATTTATATACATCATTTCCGATGTGACTGTGCGTACAAACAATAAATTTTGCTTTTGCGATACAAAAGATATTCCTGACATCATAAAAGTACAGTACAGGTATCCCTTGAGATAATAACTCATTATATATACTTCTATCCTTAGTTACCCAAAAGCACTTTTCGCTTGCATGATGTTCTAACATCCATTCAAAAAAATATCTAGAATTATCAGAATAGCTATACCCATCCTGTGCACCAAATAACCAAAAATTGGGCGCATTTTTTGTAACTAGAGATAAACCAAACATTGCACTAGAATAAGCAATATCAATAATATTTTTAAAGCTCAAAGTTAACACCTCGATCGTCTAAAACTAATTCTTCATATCTAACTTTATTTTCGTAGTTGATATTTCAGGCGTGCGTTCTAAATACACAACTTCACATTGCTCTTTTAAAAAGTCGAAGTGCCCTACCCAGTCATCACCCATAACGAATTTATCTATGTGATAGAGTTCTATGTCTTCAGATTTCTGCTTCCAATTTTCTTCAGGAATTACTAAATCTACAAATCGAATAGCCTCTAAGAGTGCTTTTCTTTTTTCATAACTAAAATAGCATACTTTGTCTTTTGCGTCTTTGTTAAACTCATCAGTCGATAGAGCAACGACAAGATAGTCACCTTGTTGCTTAGCTCGACGAAGTAGATTTATATGACCGTAATGCAATAGATCAAACGTTCCATAGGTTATTATGCGTTTCATTTTACTTTTCTCTTCTAGATAAAATTCTAAGTTGGACAATAATCAAAGGTAAATATTTATTTGTTCGAAATGAGAATAAAGTTAAGAAACCTTTATTACCTTTATGCGATCTAAATTTTGAAATATTATACAATGTTAACATTTCACTATCAGTTTTAGAAAGTAAAGATCGAATATCGGATTTATAATTTTTAGAATATCTAGATATTCTAAGTAAGGGCTTATAAAACATTTCATCTAAATAAAATATTTCATAATAATCTTTATTTTCCTTAAAGATGTTATTTTTGAGTAGGAAGTTTTTAGCATTTATTGTAAGGGCTTTCTTATCTTCTATAAAAGAAGCAGGAAGGCTATACATAGTTGAGCCTTCTCTTTGAGTATAATTATATAAGCAATTAGGAATATTCTTAATAGAACATTTATATAGTACTTGATATATTAAATCGACATCTTCAAATGTTTTAACACTGTCCGAAAACCTATATTTAGATAAAACGTCTCTTTTATAAACCTTATCCCAAAAGAATCGGGTGGCCGCTCCATTCACTAGTAAGACATCTTTAGCTGTATTAAAATACGAGACATCTGAAAATATTCGATTAATAACTTTATCATCTGTTGTTACGTAATTGACTCCAAAAGTTAAGACGTCCATATCATCTTCTTTAGCAAACTCCTCTGTAACCACCTGCAACATATCAGGAGTGTAAGAGTCGTCACTATCCAAAAAAGCGATATACTCACCTTTGGCATGATCCAATCCCAAGTTTCTGGCAGAACCTTGCCCACCATTTTCTTTTTCAAAGAAAATAAAGCGAGAATCATTACCTACTAGCTCTTTAGCTAGAGTTATAGAGCTATCTGGGCTACCATCATCAACGACTAAAGCCTCAAAGTTATCATACGTTTGATCAAGCAGACTTTGCATACATTTTTCAATATATTTTTCTACTTTATATACAGGAATAATTATACTAACGAGTGGCGTCATACTGTTTATATTGGCCTTATTTTATAGTGACTAGATAATCCGATATATATTTAATTACATCTATATTTTATTTTTCGAAAATACTATCTAAGAAGTTAAAAGAAAGCTTCTGTAGAGGCTCTAATTTTAGTTTAATAGCATTATAATCAATACTGTCCTCTACAATAGACATATCGATATTCGCCACATCATAGAACATTCTATCTTCTAATCCCAACAGGCTGAGTAAAGACTCAAAGCGAGCTGATCCTCTATCTTTATTAACTATCGTGATAAAAGGCTTCTCAAAAACAATAGATAGCACTGTTCCATGGAATGAATCAGTAATTACGAAATCTGCTGTATAAAAAGAATTCAACCATTCTTCTATAGCTGGATATTTATAATCTAATAAGTCTTTCTTATTCGTTATAGGTAGCTTCTTGTTAGGTTGTTTCCTAAACGAGCTTATATCCAAATAGTTAGACACTTGGTTAACAACCTCTATTTTAGCTTCATTATCATCTAATATGTAGTTGAAAACTCCTTGAGTAGGGGACTCAAGTGAGCCTAACTTATTTTTAATTAGATCTATGTAATCCTGTTTTTCTAGTAGTAAGGTAGGATCTAGTACTAATTGTGCTTCTGTACCAAGGTATTTACGGCAAAGTTGAATGCCTGCATTTTCCCTAACAGAGATAGCATCAAACTTTGCAATCAGCTTTTTACATTGTTTTGTTTGCTTTTCATCAAACTCCCATTCGCTAGTGCCAAAGGATGAAGCATAAGCAAACTTTTTTACTTTGCTATTATCAGATAAGAAATCAAGGAAGTAGTTAGTAATACAAGGAGAGTATTTGGGTCTCCATGTTTGATCGCTACCAACAATAACAGTATCAAAGTCTTCATTTAAGAAGTAGGCTTTTAACTCTTTTGAATTGTCTATTTCTTGGGACAGGCTAAGGTACTTATCGATGAAATCATGGTTTTCAGCATAGATAAATTTTAAATAATACCAAACCCAACAATTAAAGTTGCGCCCAAGCACGAGCAGTTAACGACCGAATTCTTTGTGGCTGTTTAAGCAAATTATTCCAAGCCAAGCAAGCGGCATCGACAATAGCCTCATAACTGTCATAACAACGATTAGATAACTCATTTTGCTTAAGGTACTGCCATACTCTCTCAGAGGGATTGAGCTCAGGTGAATAAGGCGGTAGTTTAAGCATAGTGACATTAGCCTGATTCAAGCTTGGTTGATGCCATAATGCGCCATCCATCACCACCACCGCATGGCGTCCTTTTGGAACGGCTTTACTAATCTCTTGCATATGCAATAACATAGTGTGTTTATTAACGAAAGGCAGTACCAAGCCGACAGCCTTCTTTGTCGCTGGACAAAAAGCACCAAACAGATAAGCGGAATGAAACTGTTGCTGCTTGATCAGTCGAGGTCGCCCACCGCGGTAATGCCAAACTCTGGTCAATGAGCCTTGTTGTCCTATTCGAGTTTCATCTTGAAACCAGATGTCCACTTGATCTAGGCTCACATCAGTAGGCAGTGACGCCTTAACCTGTGCTATAAAGTTTTTTTAAAAGCGTCTTGAGCTTGTATGTCGGCTTTTGGATGCTGACTACGAGCACTTATCCAACTCATATCAATACGCTTGAGTAGCTCGTAGATACCGTTAACGGTGTAGTGAGCGTTGTAGTGTTCTTTAGCCAATTGCTGAATGTCTTTGCCGGTTAGACGACCGCCAGCGCGCTTTTCTTGTTCAGAGACTATCATGGCTTTAAAAGCGTCTGTGTCTGCTTCTGCCAATTTGCTGTGACGACCTCGACGATGACGATCGTAGAGACTCTCAAGTCCTCGTTCATAATATCGCTTCAATGTCCGTCTGGCAGTTTCAGGATGTATGCAGAGGTCTTTGGCAATATCGTTGGTGGCTTTGCCTATACTATATTGGTATAAGATGAGCAGGCGTAGTCGGGCTCTGGGATTGCGCTCAGTCTTTGAGTGTTTGCCAAAGTCATGGTCTTCTAGGTTATGTATTGGTATGGTCATCAGTAGATTATACTATATATTTTGGGTTTGGTATAATTAGCAGAGGGAAGATAGTAATAGCAGCCTTTAACTCTGTTGTAGGTTTGGTTTTTTATAAAAGACAAGGCTTTTAGATGCTTTGGTCGACTGGCTCGAACTCTGTCAATAGTAGTAACATTAGCGCCTTTCTGCTCTAGGACTCGTGTCAAAGCATAGTTTTGTAGTATGCCTCCGTAATTATGGCCTAGAGGCTGAGTCATTATGGCTATTTTCATTTTAGTAATCCTTTAATTCGTCTCAGTGCACCACGTCTATATTGTGTTACTTTGGTAGAAAGCCTTAGACATGAAAGTACCTTCTTCATTTCTTGATCAAAATCAATTGTAGGACTTACGCAACCACCAATTCAGGCGAGCGTAATTGCTCGCAGAGATAGTCATCCAGCAAGCCATGTTTTAACTGATATACCGTTTTCTTTGTCTGCCTAGCAATACGTGTCAAACTTATCCAAACCAGTATAGAACAGCAAATATGATTGCGTTGAATACGAGCTTTGCGACACTGATTAGATTCTATACCCGTTAACTGCTTAATCTCACGATGAAACTGCTCAATCTTCCAGCGTATGGCGCACACCTGTTGTACGTCATCACGATGAGTTTGAGTGGTATCGTTGGTCACGACCCAATCCGTGCGGTGAGTACTCACCACGACCCGAAACAGTTGCACTTCATAGTCTTTAGGAAATTTATTGATCTTAATTAATTTGCCATTATCTTGTTCGGCCTCAGTCCATTGTAAAGCACTGACTGCGGTATAAGCGCGTTGCCCCTTAGAATCATCAACCAAACGGTTGCTCTTAAGCGGACAGTAAAAGATTTTACCTAAACCATCAATGGTCAGCATGATATCTTTAGTGGCATACCAGCTGTCCATAAGCACCGTTTTAAATACCAATTGCTTGTACTCGATCGTGTGTCGTAACATATCTTCTAAATGATCAAGCTTGGTTTTACCATCGATGGCTTTGTCGTAAATACGGTAGTCAATAACCCAATACTGCTGGGTATGCGGGTTAACGTAGATGCAGTTTACAAGACCAATGCCTTTAATTAATCGTTTAGCATTGCCACTATATTGGCGGTTGACCAGTTCTATCTTATGACTGTGATCTTTGTCTAATACCGTATCATCAAAGAGCAAGTAACCCTCAGCATCGGCGACAATGTCTTGTTTAACTTGTTCCCATACTAGACGAGGTTTGAGCTTGTCACCTTTAATATAACGGTTGATACGGTCATGGCTGATGTTCTCAGGATGATGGTCCGCATAGTTGGTAATGGTGTAGTTTATTTGACTCACCATGAGATACTGGCAATAATCTAGTCGGGTTACTTTGGGCTTTTTCATGACTGTTATGCTACTACGTTATTCTTGAGATTAGCAATGTCTATTAGATTTTGCGTAAGTCCTAATTAATAAAAAAATGGTTTAGCATTTTCAAAGCTTTACCGCGAACCGAAACCGGTAAATGTTGTATGAATGGTCCTAAAGAAAATCAGTAAATCCAATGTAAATGATATGTGCTTTATATAGTAAAAATCATATTCAATTTTCAATTTGGTTTCTTCTGCACCAGTCGCATACCCTTGATTGACTTGAGCCCAACCAGATATGCCAGGTTTTACAATATGACGATAGTTGAAAAAAGGCACTTGTTGCTCAAGCTTAAGGGCAAAATCAATAAACTCAGCTCTAGGACCTATTAGGCTCATTTCACCTTTAATGACATTCAGGAATTGAGGAAGCTCATCCACTCTCGTTTTACGGATGAATCGACCAACTTTAGTAATACGATCATCGTTATCCACAGTTAAGACTTCTTTCGACTTTTCATGCATACTACGAAATTTATAAACTTTGATAGTCTTTCCTCGATGCCCAACTCGTAGTTGGGTATAGAAAACCTTACCATTGTCTTCAAGTTTGATCGCTATTGCCGTAAAAAGGCAAATGATGAGGGTGGCTGGCAATAGCACTAGAATAATTAAAAAATCAAGGGAATACTTTACCAACATATAGTTTTCACAAGGCAATAGAGAGCCGAGGTCATTCTCATACATATGGTTGATCTTAACTCTACCAGTCAGTGACTCACGAATATGACGATGATGATATACCGGTATACCTTGTAAAGTCTTATGAGCAATAAACTCCTGCCAGTCATCAGTCAAATCATGACTATGGAGGTCTGCTACTATACCCTTTACATTTTGATCTAGAGTGGTTGTGTCTAATTTTAACCATTCGGCAGAAGGTACTTGTACTGGCATGTCTACGGCTCTTCCTATTGGAATATAGGCAAGCGTTTGCACTTTATAGTAACGGTTAATGATATTGACGATGAAGATATAGCTGAGCAGGCACATACTACTGATTGAATAATAGATCAAGTAAAATGGAAAGTAGGTTACTTCAGCCAGTGCAAAGACGACAATGAACCAGAAGATAAACACAGGCAATATGTATGAGGTTGAATTAATCCCTGGAAACTGACGTATCAAATTCAGAGTAAATAGAGTCAATAAGGTAAGCATACCACTTGCAAGAATATTAAAAGTACTGGTTTTATTGAACCCTTGAGCTAGATAGCCCCAGTCTAAAAATATATATGGTATCCAATTACACAGTAGTAACCCTACAAATATCTGAACCGGTAGAAACTTTAAAGACACTAATATTCTTTTATTAAACATAACCCCACTCTCAACTTTAAAAGTGATTGAAAAAAGAAGAGCATCTCACTAATCTATTGTTTTCGACCAAGAATACAATGGAGTTGTGAGATGCCCATAGACGAATTTATCATCAATATCTATTTAATGGTAGAGCAATATTACAAAATAGTCGTCACCAAACCCTTGCGAAGTGCAGGTTACGCGCCAAAGCTAAGTGATCCTGAGGTTATTTGCATGGAGATGGTCGGTGAATTTTTACACCTAGATCAAGACAAACAAATTTGGCAATACTTTACCCAGCATTGGCAAGACTGGTTTCCAGCCATCGGCTCATACCCTAACTTCGCAAAGCACTGCGCCAATCTGTGGCAAGTCAAACAGCAGATACAAGATAACGTCAGTCAAATTGAAGGCCGTGACAACATCCATTTTATGGATGGTTTTCCGATACCCGTCTGTCATTATGGACGCGCTTATCGGCATAAAAACTATCAAGACTTAGCGGCTTTTAGCTACTGTGCGGCTAAGCAAGAGAGATACTATGGCTTTGAGGGACATTTGCTTGTTAACTTATCGGGCATGATTAAAGGCTTTACCTTTGCTCCTGCCAATGTTGATGAAAGAGCGGTTGCCCCAGAAATCACCACTCATATTCATGGGCTACTTGGCGCTGATAAAGGGTATATCAGCCCGAGTCTGACATCGTACTACGACGCTCAAGGAGTAGATTTACAAACGCCACTCAGAGCTAATATGAAAGAAGATAGACCCAAACCTGTGGTAAGGCGGCTAATGAAAAGCACGCCGTATCGTTGAAACAGTCATTGGTCAGCTATCAGAACGATTTAATATACAAAGGGTACGAGCAAGAGATTTATGGCATTTGTCTCATCGATTGATTCGTAAGATTCTGTCGCACAATCTGTGCTTTGTACTCAATCAAAAACTGGGTAATCCGCCACTTCAGTTTGATTTGCTTATTTCAAGTTGAGAGTGGGGTTAAATATAAATAAATTCTTTCATTCTGAGGCTACTAGGCGTTGCGAAAAACTCGACAAGTATAACGTATATATAAAACAAAAGAACGGTAATTAGTCAGTAACATCAGTAATATTTACCAAAGATTGTCTATAGGGAACCTCTAAAAACCCCTAACAACGCGTTAAACTAAGTCAACTCATAACCAAGCCGAAGTCAACGTCATGTCAACACCGAGTAAGCCCAAACGCAGTGCCATCAAAACAGACCTATTTGCCCGGTGTTTGTCAACATAGTTGTCACCAATTTACCAACTAAGCGACTCTCATTTCATCAATTGATTTCGGTTCTTTTAACGGGTTCAATGTCGTTGGAGGGACGGGCGTACAATTTCTCACTTCGCGCGATCCCCAACGAGTAGGATTTAATGTTTTAGCACTCTCCATCGTCTGTGAGCTATAGTCAGCTTAAAATAAAATTGTTATGATTAGGACAGATATCATAAAACAATTTGGACAAATCATTTTCCAACCAACCTTGGCGTAGAAACTTCACTTGCGCCCATTTTTTTTCGATCGGGTTCAAGTCTGGGCTATAAGGTGGCAACCATAAAATACGGTGACCATGTCTATTAAGTAGCTTTTGAATGCGTTTGCCTTTATGAAATCTGGCGTTATCCATGACAATCACGCATTTTGTTTTAAGACTTGGGATCAGAGTTTGTTTGCACCAGTCGTAGAATATGCTGCTGTTAATATTGTGCTTAACGTAATCGAGTGCAAACAGCATTTTGCCGTATAGCGCCCCAATGACTGAGCTATGCTGACAAACACCGAACACCGAAACCGTACAAGTAAACTTGGTAAACTAAGCGTATTCACAGGAGTTTACCATGACCAAGAAAATCAGAACTTATAGTACAGAATTTAAAGCAGAAGCCGTCAAGAAGATAGCGGATAATAATGGCAATATTTCAGCGACCGCAAAGCAGCTAGGCATCGCCATGCAGACCTTATCTAATTGGCACAATAAAGCCAATCAAGGCAAACTTGCAGGAACAGCTCAATATGATCCTGAACTCATAGCGGTGATCGAAGAAAATAAGCGTCTTAAACGACAGCTCAAAGTAGCCGAAGAGGAACGAGAGATACTAAATGAGGAGGGATAAAGCGAAGCACTGCTTCGCCCCGACGCAAGATGAGAGCTATGCTTGAATGGGGCGACGGCGTACTTCGCGAGAAACAGTTAGTCAGGTACGCCTTTATCAAAGATAACCAGCACTTCTTTAGCATCACTCCTATGTGCCGCGTACTACAAAGGGCTAGTCGTTCATTCTGACAGAGGTAGTCAGTACTGTAGCCACGCGTACCATAAAATCATCAAACAGCATCAGTTGACAGGTTCAATGAGCGGTAAAGGCAACCACTACGGGCATAGCCCTTCGCCTTGCACTCGGGTAAGTGTCTCCCAGACACTTACTTGTCCTCGCTCATTTGATAACGCACCTATAGAAAGCTTCTGGGGCGTATTGAAGAATGAGCTAGTGTATCACCAAAACTATAAAACCAGATTTGCCGCCATCAACGATATCATTGGATATATTGAGTTGTATTATAATGAGGAGCGATTAGCAAAGCACTGCTTTGCAGCGACGCAAGGCGAGAGCTATGCTCGAGTGGAGTCAGGATTCAAAAAGGCTTGGGCTATAAATCGCCAAGACAGGTGTGGTTTGACTTTTATCGTCAGGCTGCGTAATTAAAATCTCCCAAGTTTAACTGTATGGATTTGACAGCAGGTGTCATTAATCTAGAAGCAGCGATATTAAAACCTTATTAACCTTCTTTGCATCAAATCTTTCTTGGGCAATGCGATAACTTTCTTTACCCATTTGTTCAATAAGTTCTGGTTGCTCTATAAAGTGAATCATTTTTTGAGCGAGCAGCTCGGCCGACCAAGGTGGAACTATAAAGCCATTAACACCATCTACGACAGTCTCACGGCAACCTGGGACGTTTGTAGTGATTATTGCTCGACCAATAGCCATTGCCTCCTGTGTACTACGCGGCATACCCTCACGATATGAAGGTAGGACAAATACGCTAGAGTTGGTAAGCCATTCATCAACGTTATCGACATGTCCTCTATAAATAATAGCGCCTTGTGCAACCAGCTTATCTAATGAATTACCAGTCAATGCACCCGGATTTGCATGGTCAAGACCACCTAGCATTACAAATTCAGTGTCAGGGTAGTGTCGCTTAACTATTTGGGCCGCTGCTGTATACTCATTAACCCCTTTTTCAGCTAACAGGCGCCCAATAAAAATAAAACGAATAGGATTGGATGTTGGCTTACTATAAGGGTAATCATCAAGATTTAAACCTATACCACCGAGTATGCTTACATTACGTACTTTAACTTTATAGTGCTCAATCAAGTCGATGTGATCATCATGATTTAAAAATACAATGCGGTCTACAAATCGGAACGCTATTTTATATAGCATAACCTGAATTTGTCTTACTATTTTCGTTTTGAGTTTTTGACCAGTCGGTTGATTTGTAAATAAAAACCCTAATCCTTCTAACATAGCCACTCGTTTTGGAACCTTAGCTAAGGCAGCAGCTAAAGTGCCATAAATAACAGGTTTAGAAAAGTATGAAAAAACTAAATCAGCTTGAATACTATTAAGTACTTTCTTAAGCTGTAATACTGTTTTGAGATCAGAAAACGGATTTAACCCTGAATTACTTAAGTTGTAATCAATAGGATGAGCGCCAAGACTTTCAACCTGCTGCTTTTGTTCCAATGTGTAATCTATCGCAAGAGCATAGACAGTATGCTCATTCTGAATTAAAGACAAGATCAAGTCGGAACGAAATTTTAATAATGTAAAAGCTGTAGTGCCTATAATAACTATTTTCAAAATAATACACCTTCGGTTTTTATTAGCATTAGCTATGGCTTATTATAGTTAGACTTTAATTTTTTTCGCTCATAAATTTGATTAACATTACAATCAGCACAGACAAACAAGACATAAATCATGACAAATGGATAGCGATAACGGACAGCAGTACCATAGTTAAATACAACCAGACCATATACTGACATAGCTAACATCATGAATAGTAACCAAAAGATAAGTTTATCAGGAAATATTTTCCAGGCTTGTCGAGTTATTAAGAATAAGAGGGCTAATATAATTAGGTTTTCTAACGATTGCACCAGCTGTAGAGCATTGCTAGCTTCCCATGGTAAAGGTTTGGCTAAAAAGTACACTGCTGAGGTTAGGCCTTGAAATACAAAGTCACCAGCGCCTGATATAATACTAACCTTGTCTGCCTCACCACCATCTTCGACAAACATAGCCACTCTATAATAGTTTACTAAGGGAATAGTAATAGGAGCAGAGAGAAGTAATCCAACCAATGCAATAACACTGATAACCAACGCCTTGGTTATTCCCATGCCTTTTTTTGCCACGTTAAATATAAAATATAGTAAGACTATAGGACCTAAAATAAAAAAGTTTTGGAATTTTATTAAGTATAAGGGAGCGATACAGATAATGCTTTTAAAAACTTTAGATTCACGGGCGTATATTACAGCCAAAATCATAAAGAAAAATATCAGAGTTTCTCTTAAGCTTAAAGCAGTATATAAAGCAATACTTGGGAATAGTAAATAAAACCACACAGATACTTTGGTAAATATTTTTTTTGCGTACAGGATAAAAAACAGTATTATATAAAGCAGAGTATTGTAGAACCCTAAGCTTATGATCGAGACAGGTGTTGGGAGTGGAATCAACGCCAGCAGAGCACTGGCTGTCAAGACAGTACCACCATTTGCTAGCACTTCAGTAAAAGCTAGTTCTCCATTTCTTAGGGCATTCACACCATTCCAGTACTTAAATTGATCTGGCATATAAGAGGCACTGAATAGCACATCATTTAAAACAAAAGGTAAAAAGCAATGTAAGGCTAATATAATCTGGTGCTTATATGAGACTTGAAACTTATATCCAAGTATGAATATTGATAATAAGCATATAAGTAGACTGGGCAATTCAAAAAGCCTAGTTCCTAAAAAACCATAGGTATTAATCCAACTTAAGTCTGACATTTAGTTATCTCTATGATTTAATAGTGGTTGTAATAAACTTACCACTTTTCTCTTACGGCACTTCGTTGATGACTCGTCGCTGCGACTTAGTACTCTTTGTTAAAGCTACAGTTTTTCACTGGTTATATAACTTAAGGTAAGCTTCGACATTCGCATCTAATGAATAGTGGTCAATAATACGCTCACGTGCGGCAGCTCCAATGTTAGAACGCTCGACCTCACTTAAACCCAAAGCTTTATCAAGAGCCTGTGCTAAAACAATCTCATTTTTTGACTCAACCAGTAAACCTTGTGAGCCAACAGCTTCACTTATACCACCACAGTCTGTTGCAACAATAAAACGTTCGCATGCCATCGCTTCTAAAATAACCATTGGCAAACCTTCCCATGCTGAAGACATTACATAAATATCAGCGGCTGACATCAGTTCTTTCACGTCATTACGTATACCTAAAAATCTTACGCATGAATCAATTTTTAGATCTTTTGTTAGCTTATAAAGTGTATCTTTATAAGGTCCATCACCTACTATAAAAACTTTAAAGTCTTGACGTTCAACTTTAAGTAGTGTGATTGCATTTAACAAATTAGGATAATCTTTTGCAGCATCAAGCCGACCCACTGCTAAAATTACTTTCTCATTATTGATAGAAAGCTGAGATCTTAACTTTATTCTAGAGCTGTCATTAAATTTAAATTTATCAATATCAATACCATTGGCAATAGTAATCATTTGTCCCGGCTTGACAGCACCTTTTGTGATAAACTCTTCAACCGCTGATTGACTCACATTGACTGAAATATCAGCTAATTTGTCAGTAAGTCGATAGGCCAACATTCTAAGTTTCCCACCCTCGTTACTACTGTGAGCAGTACTGATCACTTTAGGTATTCTAATAGTTAAACGTAGCAGCCGCGATATAATATTTGCATGGACCATATGACTATGTACCACATCGGGTTTGAAGTCTTTAACTAACTTTCTCAACCTTATATAAGCCTTTGCAAAATCTTTAGAGCCATGCATTCCAATAGATATCAGCTCTACTTCGGGATTTTTTGGTGAAACCTTAACTTCAATTTCGCCATTCAAATAAGCTAACTTCACTTCGTGTCCCAATGTGGCAAGCTCATCCGCCAGATTAATGACAACGTGTTCAGCACCGCCCATACCTAGACCAGTTATTATCATCAATATTTTCATAAAACATGCCTAAAATAAACTTACTGTAAATTTACTTGATATCTTCAATTAGATTTATCCATTGACTCATTATGTTTTCAGGTTGGTAAACCTCAGCTTTCTCTTTACTTTTCAAACTAATACTTTTTCGTTGCTCATCATTGCTCATCATTTTAATTAAGGATGAGGTAAGCTCACTAGTATCATTCTGAGGCACTAGAATAGATCCTGTATCTTCCATGATCTCCGCTGGGCCAACTTCACAATCAAAGCTTACGATAGGCAAACCAAAAGCTAAAGCTTCAATTAGAACCATGCCAAACCCCTCAAAACGAGAACTTAAGCAAAATATCTCAGCTTCTTTGTAGTATTCGCTAATATTATTAGTATTACCTACTAGCTCAACACTTTCTTTTAGTTCGTTTTCTTCAATAAATCGAGCTAGTGTAACTCTGTCTTCACCTTCACCAACTATTTTTAGTTTCCAGTCTGGCATAGACTTATGTACTTCAAGCCAAGACTGGAGGAGTAAGTCAAACCCTTTCTGATACGTTAAACGGCCAACAGCCAATACTATGTTAGTGTGCTCTGGCTTATCATAATATTGCACTGGAAATGGACAAGGATTGGCTATTGCTGTTATTTGTGATTTATGACGAGTACCTTTCAACCAATATGCTTTATCTCTTTCTGTTAAGGTAACCACTGAGTCGCAGTACCGCGCAGCCAATTGACGAGCTAAGCGTCTACGTGGCTTTCCTAAATCAGTATTAAAATTAAAATGCTCCCAACATACATGTTTAACTGGCAAACCTAGAGTAGCTGGTAAAGTAAACATAACAGACATTGTTTCGACTACTATTAAAGTATCGATATTCTGTTCTTTTAATAGCTTTCTTATTTTATAAATAATACTTGGGGTGCGAGATAAATTATGACCTGTCGCATCAAATAATGAACAAACTTCAATTTCTTTATTTAAGGAGAAGAAAGGCTTATAACCACACCAGATACTGGCGAGAGTTATATCATAACCTGCCTCCGATAAGCCGTTAGCGAGCATAGAACCTACGCGCTCAGTGCCACCAGCGTTGTCAAAATTACCGCCTAGTATTAAAACTTTCATAAATGATTTTTCCAGTAAATCTATATAAAATAGTTTAAAAAACCTTATAAAACTTTACTAACCTAATGGTTAAAGAAGGGAAGAAGTAGAACATAAAACATAATAGTTTTACTTTCGCACTTAATTCATTTTTTGCTAATATAATATTATTATGTATAGTTTCCCTTATAGAACCAATAATTAATTTATCTACTTTGCTATCGGGACTAACTATCATTCTATTTATGTAGTACAGCACTTCAAATCTAATTTTCCTACTTGCAAGTAACCTATGACTATTTTTAAGCTGAATTTCTTTAAGTGCTTTCTTCTCAAAAGCGACCCAACCGTTATGAAACTTCATGAACTCTTTTCTATCAAACGCCTTCCTAGTCAAGCTATTAGAATCGGTTTTGTCAAAAATATAAAGAGTCGAATCGATTTTAAAAACCGATTTAGCATTGATAAATATATCTAAATTATATAAAGCATCTTCTGACACTATCAAATCTGGGAATCTAAAACTTTTAGCTAAATCAGCCTCAATACATTTACCCCAAGGAGCAGATATGATCTTGTCTGATAGGTACTCTTTAATAGGATTGCATATTACATTAGCTATGTTTGAATCCTTTGTTAAATCTATAATCTCATTTGTACTCTCTATCATTTGATAGTTGTATGTCAATACATCAGGCATATTATTTGATTCTATAGCATTATATAAAGTATCAAGTGTGCTCTCTATAAAATAGTCATCTGCATCAAGAAATAAGATATACTTGCCTTTAGCAACATCAAGCCCTTTATTTCTAGATATTGCAGGACCGCTATTCGAAAAATTACTTAAGAATATTATATTAAAGCTAGATATACTGGTCCCTAATTGCTGTGCCAGTATAAATGACTCATCTGTAGAGCAATCATCGACAATGATATGTTCAAAAGAAACGGCATTATTTGTAAGACTTTTTATAGCTCTTACTAGCTTATCTCCAGAGTTATAGTTGGGAGTTATTATTGAAAAAAAATATTCTTTCTCAACTTCAATATGATAATTGTCACATCTTACTTGAATCATTTATCTTATCTCTAAGTATCAATTAAAAAATAATTTTGTAGTTCGGTTAATGGTATTCAATATTTACATAAGATGTATAAAAGAGACTCTTTTACTCATAAATATTTTTTGTCAAGTTATAGTCAAGTCTATATAAATCCGCTACAGCGTCATCCTCGCTAAGCATACTAATGTATAACTTGCTCTCGGTTTCCTTGTATCGAAATTATATTGAACTGACTATAGTATCATTGTATTACATTGCTCTAAATAATTTCTACTTTCATTTATTTTCGGATTTAAAATTGCTTCGAGATTAGAGTAAGTAGTCTCAATGGTATTATCATTCGATAAGTATCCCACTTCAACTAAAGATTTTTCTAAACCTAGAGATTCTAACAAATACTTAACTTTTGGTTTATTCCCACCATAACTAATAAAGTTTTTCCTATATTTAATCGCAAATATTGAACCATGAAAAGTATCTGTTATAACACTATTTGCATTTCTTACAATAGAAAGAAATTCAAATGGATTACACGCAATATTTTTATCAGCCCATGAATGATAGAACCCTGCAGAAATAATTAAGAGTTTATTTCTTCTGGCATAAGCCTTAACTTCTTTAACAATATTTTTTTCAAAACCATATGTGTAAACAAGTATATACGGTTTACTTATATCGTATTTTTCTTCATTCTTAAAAAAATCATGGAGAAAGGTTGGATCTAATACCATTGATATATCTTTGTCTATACTTGCTTTTTTTGCTACCTCTAATGACTCAATATCTCTTACACTGATCATGCTCAGCTCAGATATACCCTGAACATATTTTGGATAATTGTTTAAGTCTTCAACATTAGAACTTCTCACACTAGGGGCATATGAAAACTTTAATGATTTAGGTAGGTTTATTCCAAAGAATTCTGGAGCGCTGTTAAAAGAGCCGTTAGTAACACTCCAAACCTCATCAGAACCAATAAATACGACTTTAAACCTTGATGATTTTCCTCGTGAGACAATAGTAAGTTTCTTTTCGTATTTTTTAAAGGCTAGTAGCTTACGAATATTAAAAATATAACTTTTTGGTGTGTTTTTAATCCCGCCAAACAGATGCTGATACCTTTTTATATTGTTCTCTTTGTCATATACATCTAAAAAACTTACTTGGTATCCATAAGCGGTAAGAATTTCTTGCAAGGCAAACGCTTGTAGGTAAGCTCCGTAATTTAAGGATTTACAAAGTGTCACAATTAGGCATGGTGTGCTTGAAAGTTTATTCATGTATATTTCTCTCTATTTAATTTAATATATTTTTTAAGATAAATTTCATAATAGTTTTGTATCTACTTTAATATTAAATAGCTATAGCTTTATCAAAAGAATTTATTACTATAAAATCTAATTATTAATTATAAGTTTAACTTTATTAAATACTTGTTCACCTAATAATTTCTTACCCATCTCTTTAATCTGTTTTTCTGGAGAGGAAGCTAAGGTTTGTATAGTTTTAAGTGCTGAACTTTCAAGTTGACTATCTGTAAATACTTCAAATATAATTGGCTTATCTAGTTCATCTGATGTTATAAATCTTTCATAACAGCCTTCAAATTCTTTTTTAGATGAGGCTGAAATATATTCATAGCCTAAATCAGTAGCAAAATTCTTAACTAAAGTAGGAGACTGATTACCAAAATGCCCAGCTGCTGCAACATATTCATCTGCAGATTCTCCAAAATAGGCAGCATGATGATCATACTGTCTGAACTCTGTGCCTTTACCATTGTTAACGAGTAGTATACGGATGTTATTGCCTACATGGCGATTACCCAATACGTTAATATCATAGAAGAATGCCAAATCACCAATTACAGTAAAGCACAGCTTATTAGGATTTGCTAATGAAGCACCTATAAGTGATGATAGCCCTCCATCAATACCGAACCCACCTACGTTTGATGAAGCTGTAACTGTGTTAGGTAATTCAAAGAAATTCCAAGATCTCAGACTGTTTAGTATGCCAAAGTGAATTACAGAACCTTGAGGTATTTTAGAAGCTAATTTAGAAGCTAGCCAAATATTAGAATAGGGTAACTCAGGTATTTTTTTTCTAATGGAATCTAAGCGTTTACTACAGTTTCGGTAATAGCTATCACCTGCAGACTTTTTAGTAATATAATGCTCAAAAAATGATTGCTCAGGCATCTCAAATATGTAGCGTAAGCGCCTGAATGTATCTCTTAGCTCACCATCGACACTTACTCGCCACACCTGTTTGCCTATCATGCTAAGAGTAGCGTAATCGCCAGTAACTTCTCCTATATGAATAACTAAGTCAGGACGATATTTTGTCTGATCTAGCATACTTTGAGCAGCTGCCAATGAGTAAAGCAGTCGGTTTTTGCCATAGTAGCCACTAGTATGATCACAGAAGACAACTGCATTATGACTATCGCAAAAGCGTTCTAACGCTTGTGTCTCTAAAGCATTCCATTTTTTATGAGAGCCAACAAACACCGCTATTTTACCTAAGAGCTTTGGAAACTGATCATTTACAGTGATTCTATCTATGATTCGATATGTCGGTAAATTTTTAGTAGTGTACGGCTTAGTGTAAGTAGTCGGCAAATTGATATGAACAGGACCGCCACCAGCACGTTTTAATTCTAGTATAGCTTGGTTTACTTTTATCTCACATTCCCAGACGTCGTCACTATCTTTTACTGTAGGTAGTGACACGCTTAGATTGACAGAGTCTTTGGGCATTACACTACGGTCAACTACTTGGGCTACAAGGTGTCCAACTCTATTGAACGGTTGCATTGAAGTTATGGCTAGTACTGGGAGCTTTCTGTAGTAAGCTTCTGTCAAACCAGGTAAGTAATTACGTGATGCAGTAGCGCCTGTACAGCTTATCACTACAGGCTCACCTAACTCTGCCGCTAGACCACAAGCCATATATGCAGCAGAACGCTCGTCAACAGATGAATACATAGTAAAATATGGGTCTTGCTGCATGCTAGATACCAAGGCAGTATTAGTAGTTCCAGGCGACGCTATCACATGCTTTATATTATGTGCTTTAAGCAAATATAGAATAACCTGTGCATTTTTTTCATTAGTGTAAGAGTAATCCATAAATCAATCCAATTAGTTACTTTAATAATTTAGAATATCTATAAATAGAGTATTTTATTAGCGTCTTAAAATTCGGCAGTTCTGTTAAAGATATATTCTCACCTTGAAATCTATTTTTTATGGCTTCTTCTTTCCAATTAATATCTTTAAATTTTGTATTATTTGAGTCTATAAAATGCTCTAGACATTTTTTTAAACCAATTTCAGGATTTACAAAACCTGATGTATCTATAAATCTATTTATTTTGCTATTGTTAAACTGACGGTCATACAATCTATCATAGACTATTTGATATTTACCAGCACGCCATTGCAGAAAGTTATCTAGATTTTGTTGAAATACTTTAGGCCGATAAGAAAGGTGCGATTCAAGTACTTCTAAGTAAATATCTAACGCTTTATTCCAACTTATACTAATATCTGATGTGATATGAAAAGCTTCACCTAATGCGTCTGACTGTCCAATTAAAGCGACTATACCTCTTGCAACATCCTTACCCATTGTTACTGTTGTCATTTTAGAGCTAATATCATCTGAAAAGACAATTGAGCGGCCTTTTATGGCTCGGTATAGCCAATCTTCTTTTTCTAACACACCCAATTGTAGTCTTTCCTCATCGTAGGTTATATAAGGTCGGATGATCGTCCAGTTTTTTCTTGCACTAGCAAAAAGTAGGTTTTCTTGACGTGCTTTGGTTAATGCATACTCATCTGTAGCCAGATAGTCTTGATCCTTTGAAATATCTAACAATCGTGGTGAGCTTTCAGTTAGAGGTTTGTCCGAGTCAGCATATACACGAGATGAACTTAAATAAATGTAATGATCAGTCGCCTCAAGAAGCCTTTCGTACCTATTTTTAAATTCATTTGTTTTATATACCATAAAGTCGACAATAACATCCCATCTTTGAGCTAGCAATTCATCTATGAACGTCTCTTCTTTCGCATTACCTATTTTATATTCGACATTGCTTTTGTGACCAGACTGTGTACGTGAAGTCACTACAACATGGTTAGAGCCTTCAGCTATCAAATTAACTAAATGTTTGCCCATAGCTCCTGTACCACCAAGTACTAATACATTCATTTTTTCTTTCCAAATTTTAATAAACGATTTACAAATACTTGTTTAACTTTGATACGCCAATTTTTATCTAAGCCAATAAAGTACATGCTAGTAGTAGCAGATGCCATACTAACTACTATGACAATTGCGGTCGAAAGAAGTCCATCTGGTAGCAAGTAATGTGTAGCCATACTAGGTAGTGCTGACAACAATATGACAAGCATTACTGGGATTAGAACAACTTTATAATAAGGAGCTAATGGCAAATCAATGAGTCTGTTAACAATAATCAATCTTACTTGGAACATTGAAAGGTTAGCAACAATGGCTACAACGAATACTGACGAAGCTGAATACCCAAGCTTTAGAACTAGCCATGAGAATACGAATATCAATATCTGAATACTACCCAATGAAAGTTCATAGAGCTTCATTTTACCTGGTGCTCTAGCTGCTGTTGCTATAGGTAAACTAATTGAGAGAATTAATGATTCAACAAGTGCTAACTGAGTAAACAGTAATGCCTCAGGTGGTGGTGTTTTTAGCCAAATATTTAAGATAGTATTCATCTCTAATATCATAGGTAATGCAAAAACCCACATTAAAAAGAATGTGAGCTTAGATCCATTGGAAATAAGACTCAGCATATCTTCTTTCTGACCAGCCGCGTAAGATTTTATGATTGGTGGATACAGACCCGTATTGAGGTTACTAGAGAACACCATTACTTGACTAGAAACTGTAAGTGCGATAGTCCGAGCCGCCACAGTAGCAGGATTAAAAAGCTGATTGATAATTACAGTTACTGCTTGATTTCTAAACACAGTACTGAGCTGACCCATTAGCGTCCAACCAGTGAAGCCGAGAATTTCTTTCAGCAGTACTTTATTCCAGTATATTTTTTTAAACTGACATTCAGTGTATCTTTTTAGACAAATGAAAATATAAATACTAGTTGTGATAGCTGCTGTTAATAGTAGAAACTGTCCATATAGTTCTAATACATCACCTTGTATATGATTTAATAATAGCGCTGCAGTTAACTTAAGAATAGCGTCAACGACAGAGATTAGTGCGAAAAGATGCATATCCTCATGCGCGATAACAATAGCGATAAATGGTGATGAGAAAATCGAGAACACGAAGCTTATTGCTACCATTTGATATAAGATTACAGCTGCTTCATATTTATCATCAGGTATCTTAAGGTGCTCAGTTACGAACCATAGACCAATAGTTTGTAATATGATGAAGGCTAATAAAGCAATACCAGCATACATCAACCAGTTGACACTAAAGGTTTGTTTAAGACTAAGATCATTTTTCTGACCTATGGCAAACGAAAAAAACCGTTGAGTTGCTGAAGCCATAGTGCCTGGTAAAAATGCTAACAAAGCAACAAATCCAGCTACAACGCTGTATATACCATAGTTCTCAATACCTAATGCATTTAATACAACACGAACTGTATAAAGGCTAATTAATATAATAATTATTTGGCGAGTATAAAGAGCTAGTGTATTTTTCAGTATTTTGTTATTTCGCATTGTTGAATAAAGCCTAAAGTAAAAATATAAAACGACAAATGCTCGGATTGAAAACGCTATAAGTATTTAAATTGGCTTCGAAATACGTAAATTAGTATTTATCACGATATCCTTTTTGCAGAGCACTCTGCTAAAAGATATTGCTAATAGAACTCTTGCATAAGTCATCGCTAGCCCTTGCGGCTCCATCAGTGGAAGTTGATGAACTAGTACTTTCGCAAGAGGTCTAATGAATGTAATAGTTATTAATAGATGCAATATTTATTTATTATTGCCATAGGCGTAGCTGTAGTGATAACTGTATTTATCCATCACGCCTCGTTGTACATCATTCATGACGATGCCATCTACACGCACATGATCTTTAGTCAATTGGTTGATAGCATAGACGAGCTGTCTTTCTATTGAGCTGTTGTATCTTGTCACCATCAGTAGTTTATCCGCATACTGTGACAAAATAATCGCATCCGAAGCCGCTAGTATCGGTGGAGAGTCTACGACAATATAATCGTAATGTGCACTTAACTGCGACATCAGGTCATTGAACTTTTTGCTGGCGAGCAGAGTAGTTGGCTGTTTAGGGTGCTGGCCTCTAGGCATAAAGTCGATATTATCCATACCAGTAGCATGCACATATTCAGTAATCGATTGACTGGTGGTAGATTCATTATCTTCCTGTGATAAATAATCAGCCAAACCAACGTTTTGTTCTATATTAAACATCTTGTGCAGCTCACCCATGCGCATGTCGGCATCTATAATTAAAATCTTATGATCAAGCTGTGCAAAAACCTCTGATAAGTTAGCCGCGATAAAGGTTTTTCCAATCCCAGGGCTTTCGCCTGAGATGAGTATGACTTTAGCTCGCTGACCAGATTTGCCATGCTCTGGCATACCAAATATCAGGTGTGTTCTCAGGCTTTTTATGGCCTCGTAGCTTAGACTGTTATGATCGATATAGGCCAACAGACGATTAGGTGTTTTCTTATTTTTACCCAGTCGTGTGAGTGAGGAGGAGCGTGGAATGGTAGCAATGACGGGTACGCCCGTTTTAGATTCCAAACGATCTGGATCTTTGACAGTATTTTTGAGCATACTTTTGAGAAATACCAGAAGTATACCGAACAGTATCCCTGACAGTATTGACAGCATGACGATTAGCTGTTTTTTCGGTGCAATGGTTCGATACGTACTGATAGGCATATCGATAATACGTGCAAAGCCTATTTGACCTGCTTTAACAATCTTTAATTGCTCATAGTTTTTGAGCATAGTGAGATAAATCTCTCTATTAATGGTTGTATCTGCTGATAACTTCAAAAACTCTCTTTGGGTTCCAGGGAGTTTGGCAATATCACTCTTGATTGATTGCTTTCTATTATTAAGGACTTTAAGCTGATCATTGATCTGAAGAACTAACGGATGCTCTTCGGTATAATACGTCGTTAAGTCTGCTTTTTTTAACTTCAATTCATTGATCTGAGCATCAATTTGTGAGTTTTCTGCGACCAGCAGTCCAGATTCTTGACTAATATCGATACTGCCAGATCTTTCACGAAAATCATTAAAGGTAGCTTCAGACGCTTCTAGCTTTTGTTTAAGCAAAGGTATCTGCGTTTCCATAAAGCTAAGCGTTTTAGTCGTTTCTTCGGATCCTCGAGATTTGTTCTTATCGATATAAGACTCAACAATTTGTTTAAGTATCAAGGTGATTTGTTGTTGGTTTGAACCAATTAGGGACAGTTGAATAATCCCCGTTTTATCATTAAGTTCCGTCACTGTCAAAGCACCATTGATGGCGTCGGTTGTGTTTTGTAATGATTGTTTGGCGATAGTGATAGGGTGATCATTATCAGGTAAGTCATTGACGGTAATTTGGATAATACCGTCTGTTCCTCTGAAGTAGTTTGCTTTATTTAGTTGACCTTTAAAGTCATCAAAGCCATTGCTTAGTGTGAAATTATTATCAGTACCAGATTTTACTAAAGTAAAAGGCTGATCTAAGTAGGCTTGTGAGACATTTAACTGGCTGATCTGTACTTGCCCATCTGCAGTTTTAAGTGCTACACCTTCTGGTGTATTAATTTGAGTATGAGTGCGATCACTGTTTATCTTATCTAATGCGTTTATTGAAGGATCATTCAATCGAATGTCTAAGTGCAATAGGTCAACCACAGGCTTTAAGATCATACGCGACTTTATCAGTAGCGCCTCTGTTTGAGCAGGACTAACATCTGTCGAAACCAGATCCGAGATGTTGCTACCAAGGGCCGAAACGCCCTGCGATGTCGTGTCAATCTGTATTAATGCATCTGACTTATAAGTAGGGTTTTCATATCGGCTATATAGCACGCCTATGATTAATCCTAGTAATGCAAAAAAAAGCACAATTTTCCAGCCACGTAGCAACACGAACACTAAAGCTAGTAAATCAACATCATTACTACTTTTTTCGGTAGTCGATTTTGATAAGTTATTTGAATCTGTATTCATAAATGTTCACTATTTAACGGATTTTATTAAACCATGGACCCAAACTGTCGATAATGTTTTGTTTGGCAGTCTCAAATGCTCGTTCGTCGTGTCCGTAAGGATCAGCAATATCTTGATCAATCCAGTATCCGATTCTGAACGTTTTGCCACGACAGTGTGGCCATCTGTCTTCAATCCATTTGCTCTGACTGGTTGACATGGTCAAAATCAAATCTGCTTTCACTGTCAGATCTTCGCTAATCTGCTTAGCGATATGTTTGTTCATGTTTGCATTAATTGTTGGATTGAATGCAGTCATCACGTCCAGCGCCTTTGAATCAGCACCATGGCCAACCACTGCTGACAACCCTGCTGAATCAATGTGCTTATCGGGATAGGCATCCATTAAAAAAGTAGCGGCTATTGGGCTACGGCATATATTGCCCACACAAACCACCAAGATATTATTAAAACCCATAATACGATCTTCCTTTATAGACCTGAAATAGATCTAATGGCCGATGAAGAGGGTAGTAACGAGCTGATAATACGATTCCAGCGAGTCAAGCCAGTAGGATCAACATAGACAATATCGTTTGGGTGCATCTCAAAGCGATTGGCGAGAGAAAAGCTGGTAATAGATTGCATATCGACATAATAGATATTGGTCATAGGGTAGCCAGGATTGTCTCGAACAACATATATCTTAGCAGCGTCGGCTGTATTGGAGTTCAGACCATTAGATTCACCTAATACCTGCGCCAAACTGATACCTTGCTCAAGAATAGGAACGGGTGCTACTTTGCCAAACTCACCTAATACATAGATTTTATTGCGGCTCTGGCTATTCACATGGATTGAGTCACCATTTTTGATATATATTTGATTAGCTGATGACCCCATTTCTCTCAATGTTTGTAACCCAATATCGTAGCTGACCCCGTTACGGTTCAATACTATACTGTCAGAATCTCCGGTCGGTGTTGCACCGCCCGCCATAGAGATAGCGCTATATAAAGAAACGGGCGCATCTGCAATGTTGAATTCACCAGATTTACCGACTTCACCATCAATAAAGAATTTGTTGCCACGATATTCAGCCACTTTTACTTGTGGGTCTGGATACTTGAGGTAACGCTTTAACTGTCCACTTAAATTTGCAGTAAACTGTGGCACACTCATACCACTTGCTTTAATGCGTCCAATTAGTGGAAACTGAATGAAGCCCTGCTGATCAACTGGGTAACCTGTGGCTCCTGCAGCCGTAATATCAGGATAGCCTACCAAGATGATGCTTAGAATATCGGCTTGAGCTATACGATAATCTGCTCGACCAGAGTTTTTGATTAATTGTGACAACTCACTATTAGGTCTTGCTTTGGCTTGTTTGGGAGGTAAGGTTGCTAGGCTGAGCGGTTGGATATTAAATTGAATGCCATTATCTGCTTGAAACACACCACTAGGAGGCAATTCGCCAGCCTGCAGTCCAGTGTTTATACTCGCACACCCTGTCGTTAACCCAATCATAAGTGTTAAGGCAACAGTAACAAACAGCGATTGCCGATTTTTTGAAAAAACCATGAAAACTTTTACCTTAAATTATGATATGACGAATGCCTAAATCTTTTAAAAATTGAAAAGCAGTAGTTTAACATATTAAATTTATCAATTGAGTGGCTGCGCATATATTTAATGTACTATTGTTCTTATTTTGCAGAAGAGGTTTTATACATAACCCCAGTTCGGGATAAGCGCTCAAAAAAAAGATAAAAAAAGAAGCCCAAAATTGCTAAAGTAAGTTTACCAAGACAAACTTCACAAAAAGGACTTCTTACATGGACAACCTAACCGAACTATACTGCCATATTGACGACTTTTATCAGCAATTCAAACCTGAGTTTGACGCTCACTTAATCGCAACTGGCGGTCAGCGGCATCGATCCTGCCAGATAAGTGTAGCAGAAATAATGACGGTCTTGATACTGTTTCATCAAACCCCAATATTAAGCACATCACCTAAGTAAAATACTAACTAAAGAAAGGTTGCTAACACTATATTATGCATAGTGTTAGCAACCTTTCTTTAGTTCTATCAAAATCAGTTATACCGTATATGAGTTTATAATCTTAACCCCACTCTCAACTTTAAAAGTGATTGAAAAAAGAAGAGCATCTTACTAATCTATTGTTTTCGACCAAGAATACAAACCCCGATATTAATAGCGTCACCTAAGAAAAGTAAGTTTCATACCCCAGCCCTCTACACTATATAAATAATAGCATATAGAGCTTTTCCGAGTTGTCAGAGTAAGATTGATCCATGGCATATGCAGATATTGATGATATTTTAAACACCACAATATTGAAGGATTTATTACCTAATAAGTTATAGTTTTAATAAGAATTTGATCTGCTTTAGCGTTAACTATTTCTAGTGTTGATCTCAATTTTCAGTATAGCTCGACTATAAAATTGACTACGTCAGTGTATTTATAACGACTCTAATGCTTGCTGGCATGCTTGAGCTAAATAAGGGTCAACACTGTCCTGTTTAAGCAGCCATTTAATATAGCCAACACCTTCAGAGCTCGCAGCTAAATCTGCAATAGCCTCACCCTTATGTTTACCAAAACTTAAATGCGTAGGTATACGCGCTATTTGGCTAAATTCATATAAGCTATCCACATCATTAATAACATGACCTTGATTATTAGCCAGATCAATTAGACTACCAAGCACCAACTCAGTGAAGTAAATATCAGCAATGGCAGCATGCGCGTTCTTTGCTTGAGCACGCGCTATATCTCGGTGAAAGTGATAGAGGAGGGACACTAGCTTATGGCTCTCAAGCGTAGGGAGAAGGAAGTTTGCCATCGCATTGGTACAAATCAGACTAGGTATATGGGTCACGCCAGCATTTTTAAGAACAGCCATGTCAAAATCAATGTTGTGTCCAATTAAGTACTCAACACTGTCGGGCAGTCTAAAATCTGTATGAGGTGGCTCATCCGCAACATCCTCATTACATATATGTGATACCGCCATTGACCCTAAACTGATTTCTTTGAGAGGATTAAAGCGCTTAGCTCGCGGAGCTTGTAATACAAATACCTTGCCATCGTTTATTTCAACAATAGAATAGGCCGCTTCAGTCATTTGCGGTTCAAACCCCGATATCAATCAAGCCACCTGAGTACTCCTAAAAGCAGTAAGAACTTGCTAAGACTTGCCAGCAAAAGCTTAGTAGATCCTTTATACATTAGGCAGTCCATCACTCTGATATTTGCAATGCTTATCGTTGATAATGCTATACCCTGAAAAACTATGATATTGCTACCTGAGAAGTAAGGATCGTATTATCAAGAATAATTATTTTGCATGAGTAAAAGTTAGGGACTGTATAGAATTGAGAAAGCATTGAAAAAAATAAGCAACGCCTTACTCTAATGTTTACCACAACAAAGAAACAAGGCGTCACTTATGGCTCGCACTAAGCTCAACGATGAACATTGGCAGAAGCTATTTATTATATTGCGACAAATTAACGTATATAACAAGCCCAATCTAAGACGTACCGTTGAAGGCAGGTTGTACCGCATACGAGTAGGCTGTCCATGGCGAGACTTACCTTCTTATTTTGGTCATTGGTCTAGCATATATCATCAATACCGTTACTGGCGTAAAACCGGTAAATGGCAAAAGCTCATGAAGATAGTCACAGCAAACTATGATAGTGAATACGCCGCTCTCAACTTATTTTCATAAGTCACTGATTTTAAATATATTATAAATCAGTGACTTTCTTGAAACTAAATCTAGGCTAGTAAAATCAGGGCTTCGTTTAAGTTGAGAGTGGCGTAGTGAATGGTTATTTATAGACGGTAAGTACAGGCGCAGCCAGTCATCTTGATGAGGCCATTGGTAAAAGCGTTGCAGGTAATAGCAGCAAACTGCACTTAGTGGTCGATGCTTGTGGCAACCCTATACATGTTGAGCTGTCAGGTGGGCAAGTACATGACTCTAAGATGGCAAAGGCGTTGATATGTAGCACCATTAACAACCAGACTAAAGCGGTGATTGCAGACAGGGGCTACGATAGTAGCGATATTAGAGAGTGTGTCTTCAAGCACTGTGCTCAGTCAGTCAGTCATACCTGTTAAGTCGAACTCTAAAAGCAGTAACGACACACTAGATTGGTATTTGTATCGTTGCCGTCATTTGGTAGAAAACGCTTTTGCTAGATTGAAACATTTTAGGGGCATTGCCACGCGATATGATAAGCTCAAAGATAGCTTTGCAGCGGCGGTAATGCTCGCTTGTGTCTTTATCTGGTTGCCCCTGATTTGAATTCTATACACACCCTAGTTTTTATACTTCGATTTAGTTGAAATGTTCCCATTCTGAGCCCTTAATAAGTAACCCCAGTTCGGGATAAGCGCTCAAAAAAAAGATAAAAAAAGAAGCCCAAAATTGCTAAAGTAAGTTTACCAAGACAAACTTCACAATAAGGACTTCTTACATGGACAACCTAACCGAACTATACTGCCATATTGAAGACTTTTATCAGCAATTCAAACCTGAGTTTGACGCTCACTTAATCGCAACGGGCAGTCAGCGGCATCGATCCTGCCAGATAAGTGTAGCAGAAATAATGACGGTCTTGATACTGTTTCATCAATTACGTTATCGACAGTTTAAGGCGTTTTACTACCATCACATGCTTGGCATGATGAAACGGGCGTTTCCAAATCTGTCGAGCTACTCGCGATTTATAGAGCTTGTGCCGCGTAGTATCATGCCTTTATGTGCCTACTTGCAAAGCATGATGGGCGACTGTACGGGTATCAGCTACATTGATTCAACCAAGATAGCGGTTTGTCATAACAAGCGTATTTACCGTCATAAAGTCTTTGAAGGACTTGCAACCCGAGGTAAAAGTAGCATGGGTTGGTTTTACGGCTTTAAGCTACACGCCATTATCAATCATAAAGGTGAGCTGGTCTCCGTCAAAGTCACTGCGGGTAATACCGATGATAGAGCGCCTGTTAAGGATATGGCAACACCTTTGTTTGGTAAGCTATTCGGTGATAGAGGCTACATCAGTAAAGCACTGAACGAGTGGCTCACAAAACACAGTGATACTAGGCTGATAACGAAACTTCGGCGTAATATGAAACCGCAAGTACTCAAGCCGATAGATGAGGCGCTACTCAATCATCGCTCTTTGGTTGAGACGGTGTTTGGGGAGCTGAAAAACTTGTGTCAGATTGAGCATTCACGCCATCGTAGTGTCACGGGATTTATCACAAACTTGCTGTCAGGTTTGATTGCTTATTGCTGGTTTCCCTATAAACCCACCATCAAAAACATGCCTCAGCAAGGGCAGGTGGCTACATTGTAAATAGTATCAATGAGTTACAATGTGGCTTATCCCGAACTGGGGTTAAGTAACATTTAGTCTCACTTCCTAAGAGCTTTTTATTCTTATTGTCTATTGGCTTAATAATTAATTATATTAATAAAATCAGCTACTTGATAATTGTTATGTTATAACGTATCATTAATAATATGATGATTGTTATGGCGTTCTATAATGAAAAATAAAAGCCTTAAAGCGACCCAAAAATTGGTAGTGCTTACCTCACAAAATCTACGGGTTCATCCTGATGCAAAATCTGCCTTTATGGTTTGGCAGCAGCATCGATTACCTCTACTGCGACCACAGCTGGCAAGTTTAGATGACTATTATCGTCAACCACTACGATTGTGTGCTGTAGAAGATAGATATCAGTTTTTTAATACCTTTGCGCGTATTGATGAAGTAATGAAGCTCGAGACTAGATATCGACAGCCATGCTTAATTGCACCTGAGAGCAGTCATGATATTAAACGGCTAGCATGGTGTGAGGTGCTTAGTTTATCTAGGTTTAATGGTGTGGATCATCCCATGCTGTTTAAAGCGATATATCAGAATTCGCCAAAGCAGCTTATCTGTGAGCTAATGGGCGTGAACCGCTTAACGGTCGCCAGTTATTGTCAGTTCGCAGGTATTAGCCAAAGCGCTTATGAGTATCAGCAGTGCAAGGTGGCCAATGATGAGGTGATGCTGGGATTGCCCAAAAATATGAATTGGATGGACGCTTCTTATGAGTCAAACTAAATCGTTTGATGATGTGACTACTAGGCGAGTGTTGGATAAGCTTATCCCAATAGATTCACCACATCACATACGAATGTCTCAGCTTGTGATTGATGTAATTAGTTTGGTGCCAGATGATGATATTGGTTTAGTGTTTTCGACACCCTATGACAATCTTAAAGGCTTTACTGATATAGACTGTGAAGATGTGATTAAACAAATCATTCGGCAAGGTAAAACAGTAGAGTGGGCGGTTACCTATATGCTGATTGTCTTTTATCAGGTGTATGGCGAAGTTGATATAAATAATAATGCTTGGCGATTTATGAGCGGCTACTTAAAAGTGATATTTATGATCACAGTACGCCACGACAAACACTTTGCTAAAATAGATAAGCTTGGTGTGCGTGTTCGTATGGCCCTAAGACCTTCTGATCCACAACGTGGCATTCTCGAACAGTTAATTAGCATTCATGCGCAGTGCGATGGCTTATCCTCATGTTTGAGTCACATCAAACAGTATGAGGCAAGAGTCAAACAGGAAGAGGTAACGGGTAAAACAGCCAATCAATACCTAGGTAGTAAAATTGGTCAAATCAGGTTGGCTTATGAGGTGGCGATTGATAATAAGGCTTTTATTGGTAAAACCTATAATGAAGATACTAAACGCGTAAAGTCGGCTCAAACAGTCACCAAGACAGTGGCGCATATCAATGGTGAGCCGCTACAAAGAATAGTGTTTGGTACGAAACAATCAAAAAAGCACAGTAACGTGGCAAACGCTGAAAATATTGCCGATGACGATGAAGTGCCATTGCTAGACAATGACTTTAAGCCAGCCACACAAATTGCTAAATCCTCTGAGCTACAGCAGTGGCGATTGAAAAATAACTATCAACATACCCGCCGAAATCAATTTCATTTCCCAACCAATCATCGTCAGCTAAGCATTACCGGATACCAGATGCTATTTGCCACGCTTTGGCAGCGCTTTATTAGCGAGAATACAGAAGATAGGACTGGATATGCGGTATTACTGCTATCACTGTTAAGCGGTCTTAGTATGGATAGCATCATTGCTGATTGGCAATGCAGTTGCAGTCAACGTAAGTATTTCATTTATGACAGTACCTGTAAAATTAGTTGCATCGCCATCACGATTGATGTGACCACCAATACTCGAAGTCATCTGCTTGCCCACAGACAAAGCTATGGCGGTACCTTTTATCGCGCACTTCCTGAGGCTTTACAGATTATGCTTGAGGATAAAATTACCGTTTCATCCGATAATGTTAAAGCCGCCATCTCTTACGCTAAAGATATATTGAACCTGCCAGCACTAAGTCCCCAGTATATTGAAGCAGGGCTATTTATACTGATCAAAAATACGCTTAATCAGCCACTACATGCTGACATAATCACAGGCGTTGATGTAAGGCATAGCTCTGCGCTGTATTACACCAGCACTAAAACGGTAGAGCTAGAGCAAACTTATATAAAAGCGGTAGAGCTGATAACTGAATACTGCAATGATGAGCAAAAAGCACTCTTAATAGATGAATGTAGTGTACCGATGAACGGGCATAGAAGCCACATTGGTAGTGACATGGCACTAAAGACCACAATGTGCCAGCAGTTCTTTAATCAACTGGCTGTCAGTGCCGAGAGCTTTAATGGCAAGCTAAAATCCCGCATGGATCGCTATATTGCGCAGTTTAATAGCTATAGCATTTGGCTATGGCATATTGTTATGATCCAAACGGGTATCCGCCCAGTCAGGCACGCACCAGGGTTGCTACATCAGTTTGATTTTAAGCGGCGCACATTATGGGTATCCGATAAAGAAGAACGTCATGGCCAATCTGATGGCAGGCTCATTCCTCTTAGCAAGTTTTTGATAATGGCTATACAAAACTATATGACTTATATTGAGCAATTTGCCGCCATCTATAATCCATTATGTCCAGCAGCGCCTTATCCCATCAACGACATCTTGCAATCGGAGCGTCCTCTAATTCAGCTCTATAAAAAGAACCCAAAGGGCTTTACTAGCATTACGCCAAGCCAAGTTCGCTACCAGTTGCAAGACTTTTTAAGTCATCAGGATAATTGGCTGCGTCATCAGCTTAGATCTATGCTCACAGGGCGCGTGCCCGACTATCTGATTTGCGCCCTTTACGGTCATGAGCATGCTGATCAGGAATTTATGCATCCGATGTCATCAAGCTCTATCAATCAGCTGCACCAGCTCAGTCCCCATTTAGATGCGATTGCTACAGAGCTTCACTTAAAACAAATTCAGGTTCGTCTATATGGATAATATTAGCGCTCATAAACTGCGACAGCTTAATAGAGAAGAAGATAAAAAGAGTGTCAAGCGTGATGCTAAAGCCCTAATTAAAGAATATATCAATCAAGATTCTATGCAGCCGCCTTATGAGCTGCCGCATCATTATAAAGCGATTAACCAGTTACTAGAAGAGAAGTTCGATACCGCTCAAAAATTCCAATTGGCGCGTCGCGGGTTTTTAGAGTTTGTTCGTGATTATAATAAAGCTCATCAGATATACCTTAATGAGCCTGTTGTACCGATACTGGCGACTCGTGAGCGCTTGACCATTAACTATGACTGGTTTGTGAACGGACGCGCTGTAGCAGACAGTAGCGCGACAATGATAGAGGTTTGGCAAAGAAAACGGCGTTTTTCAGTGAATGACTTGGTTGAAGGGGTACTGTATTGCAGCATAATGTATGGTGGTATTAACGACATTGAGGTGTTAAAAGCGCTCTATGATTGGCTGTTTGGTGAGCGCCGTATATATAAAATTAACATGCCAGCGACTGATGAAAAAAGCAGGATAGAGCATTTGGCTATAATACCGCTTAGAGTGCGTGATGATAATTATGGAGCTACGCTAGATGACAGCGAAAGCTTACACCGTTTTGTTGATTATATTCCCGATGATATGAGCCTGTGTTTTTTATATGCTCTAAAGGATAAAGAGTTAAACACTGCCAAGATAAAGCCATTTAATACCATAATCAACGATATCTCAAAAACGCTTAAACTTACCAATAAAGATATCGATCGCCCGCAGCATTCACTGCTCATTAAGTATGCCAACTACCACTGGCGACAGCTAGAGGGTAGTCTAATCGATGGTGCGCTAGCCGTGGTGAAACAAGGCGATATTAAAACCACAAGTTTGCCTACTGATAAGCTAATCCATTATAACCGAGAACTTATCAATCAAAACCCTGAGCCACTCGAGTGGTCTGAGCTGTTTGATGCCAGTTATCAGACGGTAGGAAAACCGCAGGACAAGAGAAATGCCACAGTTTATCCAAGCTTTAGCAAAAATCTGATCAAAGAGCTGCAAGATGCGCTTAAATTGACTAGAAACGCCGCTATTTTCACTATAACAATATTAATGACAGACGCTAGCCAGCCTAATGCGCAACGCTTGCTTAGCTGGGCGTTATCATTACTGGATGATCATAGCATTCGGCTCAATACCATCAGTAAATATATCGGCTGCATTGGTCGCGACTGGTTGATGCTGACAATGGATGAGGACGTTGATCAGTGGGATGACAATGACTTTGAGGAAGTTTATGAGCAGATTATTCAGAGTAAGGTAAAAGATGGCCGCAGGGTATCTGTACTAAGCAAGTCATCAGAGTTTGATGATGATATTTCTAGTAGTGTAGATAATGATAACCATGCTACTGCTACTGGTCAACCGCCATCTTATCTTGATCGTTTAAAAGATAGCCAGAAATTTACTTATGGCCGTCTAAAAGCCTTTCATGATCACCAGCGTATACACTTTGATGCCCCTTATGTATATTTTCCATGGGGGAGTAATAGACAGGTAGTAAAAGCCAATATGATATCACCACGTGTCTATCATGCAATGAAAGATTATATTCAGTCATCAAATTTAGAGATCGATCAAAAGCAGCTATGTTTTATTGTACTGGCGCTTGCTTATCGCACAGGTATGCGTATCAATGAAATTATTGGCATTAAGGTTAGCGACATTGCTGATATAGGGTTTATTAATGGTAAAGTGATTGAAGCGCCAAAAATAATCCTCAGACCCAACCGCTATCGTAGGCTTAAAAGTAGTAGTGCCAAAAGGGTATTACCGATAGATAGTCTTTTCAAGGATGACGAGTTACAACTGTTCATCGCACTCTATTATCAACACAAAAGATTCAAGCGCCGTTATTTATTCTCACAAGGCTCAGGTGATCAGCCACTGCCGTCCGTATTCTTTAGTAATATGATGAAAATGATATGGGATAGACTACTTATTACCCATGACTTTACCTTTCATAGCTTTCGGCATACCGCAATTAGCCAATTGGCACTGGTGTTAAGCGGCTCGCCACTTACGCAGTTAATGACAGATTATGATACAGCCCATAGTGACACTATCACTAAAGCCGTGCTTGCTAATAATAAAGAAAAAGGGATGTGGTTTGGGCTGGCTAGCCTTGCTGGGCATCTAACGCCAGATACTACGTTTGAATATTATATCCATACTGCGCACATATTGGCTGGATGGCAAATGAGTCAAGCCAAGCTTGCTATGCCGATAACCGTATTTGAGATGGTGACAGGTATTGGTTATCAGACGGTGAATAGACAGGATAATAGGGCATATGCTACTAACACTAAACAGATTCATCTTGATAAAATGCGTGGCTATTTAATTGGCAAGGTTGTGAGCAAAGAGTCTCTATTTTCTTATGACAGCATATCAGCTAATACAGCTTGCCAGCAAAACACACAAAATGACGCAGTAGAAATTCAGTCGTCTATATTTATCCATCCTAAAATTTATGATGTGATTGCATTGTTAGAAGAGCTTCAAAACATAAGTATTGATAAAAGAGCTGAGCGGTTGGCAGAGGTCGCACTTCGGCATGGCATTCCTATCCATGAAGCTAGACAGATTTACGATAGAGCTTGCCAGACTTTTACCGATGATAGGTTGCTTTTGAGTGCGCCAACGGGACATAAAAATCAAGAGATTTTAGTTAAAGCACTTGATCGTGCGTATCAGATGTCAATTGATGAGTCTGCTAGACTGAAGTCGTTTGTAGAAATATTTGTAGATAAACAGAACTTAAACACTTCATCGACCCATTTTGGGATTAAAGAGGCCCAGATTGAAATGCTACAGCAGTTCGTGACAGTAGGTTGTCAGCTGATTGATGCCAGTCATTGGCAGATTAGAGCGCATAGTGAGCAAGCAGTAAGAGATATTAAAAAAGAGCTAGGGCTCGATAGCTTAATACGTGTTGGTGCTCGTGAGAGTTTTCATGGTTATGATGTTAGGGTAATACAGAAAAAGTGTAAGCGGTCTGATAAGAATTTAGCTAGTACTTATGAGTATTACTGCTCTTCGGGATTGTTGAAGTATTTAGGATATTTACTAGCCATAACGATTGATTAATTTAGTCATGTATTTAAGTAGATGGGATGTTTCATTATATCCTTGTCCCATCTGTCCCGAAGTATTTTTATGCTGTGGGACAAAATATAGCCCTTATACTGTCTAGGTTGTCCCACTTGTCGCGACTGTCCCAACAGTTTCAGCTATTTCTGCCAAAATACTTTTTATACGAGTTCCTAAAGTATAGCTGCATAGGGAGCCTTTCCTACAAAGTGTGTAACTGCTTATAATCCACTAACAAGAGAATAAGCGATGACTAACCAAACGGACCTTAAGAAACTAGCTGAACAGATGGCTGGTAGTATGAACAGCTTTGATGACATCAAAGACTTCCAAAAGCAACTCATGCAACTCTTTATCGACACTGCCCTTGAAGCTGAGATGGAAGACCATCTTGGCTACCTCAAGCATGAAAAGGCGGATAAGCCTAACAAGCGCAACGGGCACACTAAAAAGACCGTCCGTAATGATAGCGGCGATCTTGAGATCTGCACCCCAAGAGACCGCGGTGACAGCTTTGAGCCTGTACTCGTCAGTAAGCATCAAATCCGTATCTCAGGTCTTGACGATAAAATCATATTCTTCTATGCCAAGGGGCAAACGACCACTGAGATCGTCGAAACCATTAAAGAGCTTTACGACGTCGATATATCCAGCAGCTTAGTTTCAAGAGTCACTGACAACATCTTAGAGGACATAACTGCGTGGCAGAACCGGCCATTGAGTAGTGTTTATCCTATTGTCTACCTAGACTGCATTGTCGTCAAAGTACGTCAAGACAAGCAGATCATCAACAAGGCTATCTATCTGGCGCTAGGCGTGGGACTTGATGGTAAAAAAAGAGCTGCTTGGTATGTGGCTATCAGAAAATGAAGGGGCTAAGTTCTGGCTGGGCGTTCTCACTGAACTACACAACCGTGGAGTACAAGACATCCTAATTGCCTGTGTCGACGGTTTAAAGGGTTTCCCTGATGCCATTAACACAGTCTACCCCAAAGCTCAGGTTTAGCTGTGTATCGTGCATATGGTGCGTCATTCGATGAAGTTTGTACCATGAACGGATAAAAAGGCAGTAGCGGCTGATTTTCGAGATAGCAGAGGCCAATCTTGAGCACTTTGATGAGGTGTGGGGCGATAAGTATCCGCATGTCATCAAGTCTTGGCGCAATAACTGGGAGAGCTTAACGGTGTTCTTTGGCTACCCTAAAGACATTAGAAAAGCGATTTATACCACCAATGCTATTGAGTCGCTAAACAGTGTCATTCGGACAGCAGTGAATAAGCGTAAGGTGTTTCCATCCGATCAGGCAGCATTCAAGGTAGTCTATCTAGCAACTCAGCAGGCGTCCAAGAAGTGGTCGATGCCCATCCGTAACTGGACGTCTGCTTTAAATCGCTTTATGATTATGTTTGATGAACGTATCAGCAGGCATTTAATCTAAATGGCAGTTACACAGAATCTGGGATGGTCTCTTCATAGGTTCTATTTTTCCCTATAGTGAAAATTTATGTAATTATGCTCGGTTTGAAAATTTTATTGAGTTTGTTCAGCGTAGCTCAAGTCTATAATTTGTAATTGCTAAAGATGTTGTCGTTATTTAGGAGGTTATAAAATTCTAACGTAACTATTTGACCTATGCTGTCAAATCTGTAGTCATTCACTTGGAAGGTTATAGTTACGCAGCTAGACGATAATAATCAAACCACATCTGTCTTGGTGTTTTATAGCCTAAATCCTTTTGAGTTCTAATCCCACTTCGAGTACAGCTCTTGTCTTGCGTCGCTGCAAAGTAGTGCTTTGCTAATTCGCTTCTCATTATAGTCTAACTCAATATATTTAGTGATACCGCTGATGGCTTCGAATCTTGTTTTATAGTCTTGGTGATACACCAGTTTATTCTTCAACGTACCCCAGAAACTTTCTATTAGAGCATTGTCAAAGTAATGATCACGCTTGAACATTGAGCCTTTCAACTTATGCTGCTTAATGATAATCATTGCTACAGTATTGACTTCCTCTATCAGAATGCACAATCAGCCTTTGGCTGGGTTGTGCATTCTTAATTACCATATTTATGAGCGCATGACAGACTAAGTCTGCTTTCATTACGCTTATTGATGGCGTAACCGACCAGTTTTTTAGTGTAGAGGTGTTTAACGCCTGACAAGTAAGCCAGTCCTCGTTTGTCATATATAGGTAATGTTACTAACCCATGACTCGTTAGGACGATTAGTATCGAAATTCTGATCAAGCAGGTTTGGATATATCCGCTTGTTATGGTTTGAGTTAATGGTGATTTTAAAGTGCTTGGGACGACAGCATTGAATGCCGTATTCTTCTTTAGTGCGTCTGATCAAGCATTTACTGATGGCATAATCCTGCTCTGTGAGGTGAGCATTCAATCTCTCAACACCATAGTACCGCTTAGTTTCATCATGAGCTACGCGAACTAGTAACTCACACTGCTTGCGATTAATCTGCTGATTACTGATACCACGATTTATCCAGTTGTAATAGCTTGATGGCTTAACATCTAATACGTGACACATGCAGGTGATGCTAAATATTTTTTGGTTATCCTTGATAAAGACGTACTTCATCAACTGTTACTGCGGGCATAACCCTACGTCTTACGTCACTAGAATAGTCTACTAGACTATTTTTTAATGTTCCTCATTCGCCAACTATGTCATTGCCTTTTTTAGAATGTCTCGCTCTTCATGAGCAACTTTAAGACCACGTTTAAGACGTTTATTTTCTTCTAGTATAGCCATGAGCTCAGGATCATATTGCTTGGTGCCGATAAACTTGCCTTCATTCGCTTTGTTCTGCCAGTTAGATAAGGTCTGCATGGCTATACTAAGCTGCTTTGCAGTCGTTGAAACATTACCATTATTATCTGCTATCTTTTTGACGGCTTTAGCTTTGAAAGCTGCACTGTAGGTTCTGATTTTTTTAATCATGATAACCTCCTCATTGAGTCGTTAGTTTACCAAGTTTGGTTCTACAGTTTATTCAGCATAGCTCAGTTTTTTAAAAACCAACCACAGAAAAAGGTAGACGCTTAACGCCTACCTCCTATCACTTTACCTATATTATTTTGCTGTACCTTATTTTATTTGCTTGCGACACTTGGGACAACGGGACAATATCCATTTTTATTAGCTTTCAGCTGTCCCAATGCATCTTTACGTTTTGGGATACTTGGGACAGATTAACAAATAGCTGTGTTTTGTCCTAGCCGCCCTAAAGGGGGTTTGTGGCTTTGAACAGTGTTTAGCTCTTATTTTGCATGGGTTGTTGTAGCTATCCCAGTGCTTTTATTCGTTTCGTAACTTAATATGTTAGCTTTTATCACATAAAAGGGTTGACGGTTTTTAAAAAATGTTTTAGGTGATTTATATGCTTTACGGTCACCTTGATTACGCATCAAAAGATTAGCATTATCTAATACTTGCAAGACTTTTTTAGTGTTAAAAGGTGGACATACTTGCATATCAAAAGTATTCATTAAAAAATAATAATCTCCCGTTTTAATATGGCGATAACCTACACGGTTAGAGGTTTTGGGCTCAAAGTCTGCACATATATGACTATGGCGCGGTTCAAAACGGCTTGATCCATGCTGCTCAATAAACGCTTGAATATGTTTAATTATTTGGCGCTGTTCGTGTTCACCATCATGTCCATAGTTATCAAGCCAATTATTAAGGCACGTCATAACGCCTGTTGTCGCTTGTCCTGCTTGCCAGCCTGTAATGCCCGCTATTGTTGCCATCTCACCAGCTGCGGCAACAATAGCGAAGCGTTTAGCTACTCTATGCGCTTGCGGTGCTAATTTAGGATAATGACTCATAAAGTCACTGACAAGCTGCTTAGCGGTTGCTGTGGTCGCTGCTTTGTCGATAGTGATATGTTCAAGCCATGCTATGCCAGCCACACCAAAGCAAATGTGTGATGATTCCTTGATCTTATCGGCTTGTGCTGCGCCTGTGTCTGCTAATACCAAACTATCAAACGTCTTTAAACCCTTATCAGCATCAGCATTAATATGAGCTATGCGAACTTCAATACCTGCATTAGTCTTTTGTCCTGCTTGTGCCATAAAGTTTTGTAGTGACTCCTCACCATTAGATAAAAAGATAATGCGCCATGTTTTGGCTATGCGGTTATGTCCTGTAGTGGTACTTCTGCCTTTACCTTTTCCATTAGCCAGCATATAAACGCTGTTACCTACTATTCGTGGATCACATTCGCTTATTTCATCTAAGGGTAAAAAGCTGTCGTTATGCTCGCTTGCTGTGCCCTCTAAGGCGTTATCAGTGCTGCGCCATGTCTTGGTATAGTTGTCAGGATTACCCCATACACTAGCAGCCACTTTAAGCGATAATGACTTACCCATACTTGATGAACCTACAAAATGAAAGCCACCCCCATCATCATCGAGTAGTTCTAGTAATTGACCAGAAAACGCGCAAGCAATCGAGAAAACAAAACGGCTTTGACCTGCCAGCGGTTGGGATAGCTCACTGCGCCATTGGGCTAGTGTACCTTGCTGGGCTAATGTGCTGTTGATAGCATTAGCAGATTGATAGACAGTGATCTGCTTGTCATCACCACCTATTGAGCCATTAGCTAAAATATACTGCTCACCATGCCAGCCTAGTTTATCCACGCATAACGCCCGTTCGTGAATAGGGTAGTTTTGAATATAGGTGTCTAAGTAGCTGCGCTGCTTGGGGTTGGTGGTAATGCTTAATCCTTGACTGGCTAGCTCTCTACGATATTCACGGGCATCACCTTGCAGTAGCGATAGGGGCATTGACCATGTATGTTGTTCATTGTCATCATCACGCCATTGTAATAACCGCCCCCATGTACCGCTATTGGTGTCCCGTGTTTTAGCGATAACCTCAATGGGTGAACAGACAAACGCCTTAAACTTAAAGGTTATGTTTGCTGGATCATCGAGGTTATATTTCACAAAATATAGCCCATCATGATATAGCTCAAAACGTCCATCTTCATAGACCATAGGCGCGTTAAGCTGTGATGTTTTGTCTTTGCGCCATTCAGGATAATAGGCGGTGTCTGCCAGCTGTATGAGCTCGCTATCATCTTTTATAGCGTTGTAGCTTTCACCTGCTTGCAGCTTAGTGACGATATGAGCATCAGTAACTAAGGCTTGCGCTCTTACACCTGCCAATAGGTTTGTTAAGCCTTTATTATCAAGTGTCATAGGTACGGTAACTAATGATCCACTACTCCAATGCTGCACCATCTTTTTAAAGTATTGCCTAGTCTTTTGAGGGCTAACAATGATGGTCTTATCGCTAGCCATTAGGTGTGAATGAACCTCTATACCATCATCTATAGTATCAAGTGCTATCACCTCATTGGCTTTGTCAGTGCTACCCATGACGATAGCGCCATAGCCTGTAGGGTCAATAACTATCGGCTTGGCTTTACTGTTGGGTGTGTAGAATACTGCGCCTACAATGTCACCTTGTTTATCAATCAATCTTAGGGCTATCGTGCCAGCAGTAGGTTTAATTTTGCCAACTTCATCATCATAGTATATAGTAGTGTCACCTGTAACGGATATCAGCCGTTTAGGTTCTAGTATTTCAAAAATTTTTATTAGAAAAGTATCACTTGCCAGCTCTGTTAGGGTTGCAGGAAAGCAACTCTGTAATATAGTATCAACGCCCATATTCTCAGCATGGGCTTTTTTGTTTTCAGATTTCATTTTCACTCTCCATATTTTCATTAGAAGAGAGCGAGCTTTTATACTTTTCCAGCCAATTGATTACATCTATGTTGCGCCATGCTACTATATTTGATGACAATTTGATGCTTGCAGGAAACCTACCATTGTTACTCCATTCATGGAGTGTTGTTCTAGAAAATGGCAAAAGTGGCAGGATGTCTTTAGCGCGTGACATGCCTTGAAGTGGCAATAGTTTTGTTAAATCTTTATTGTTATGGGTTTTAGTGGGGGTGTTAGATTCTAACATTCTATGTCTCCATATGATCCGTGACGGGGTGTCTCGGTATGGATAGAATAGGGTAGTAATTCTATATAGTCATCGTAACTTGCGATTCGCAAATCGCAACTTGCGAAAGTTAGCCTAAATTACGTCTATTAGTTTCTGCGAAAATTATTTCAATATTGCTTTTGCTGAGCTTTGCAATATTCCAATCAGCGATGTGATTAACTATGTTACTTTGATTAGCAAAATCGAATTTGTTCTTTTTCTCAGTAGGAAGAGCTTTAAGTTCTTGGTCTAATTTAAATACTATATGCTTAAGAGCGAATATAAGGCGGTAGGCGCTGTCCTTTATATCACTTAAATCTTCGGTAGATTCTTTAAGTTGGTTAGTTCGCAATTTTTGTTTCAGCTCTTCAATCTCTTTATTTTTTTGACTAATTACTCTATTAGCATCTAATAACTTATCTCTCAGTGTCGGTAACTCATGACTGGTTTCAATGACTGTTATAATGTATTGTACATCCTGTTTTGAGAAAATTAATTCATAATTATCTTCTTCAGTGGAAGATAGGGTATAGCCTTTAATTTTCTCAGTTTCATTATTACTACGCTCTTGGTCATTGAAATCAGCTTCAATGATTTCAGGCATAAACATTTTTGGTCCCAAACTGACTTCAATGTCACCTCTCAAGTATGTGACACTTAAAGGTAGCAATCTGAAAACCCCTTCAGCTAATATAGATACTCCGAGAGTATTTTTAGCTCGCTTAGCATTTAAACAAAATAAAAGTTTTTCAATAAAGTATTTTGTGTTTTTCAGACTTGTACTTGAATCATAATCATGAGGATGGATGGTTTCTCCAATTTCTAGATTGCACATTTGAGTGTTAATAGTGTGATATAAACTATCAGTTATCTTTTTTATACTTTTTTCCGGAACATCTTCTGCCTCTGTCACAATATCGACCGGTCCGCTATATCTTATATATGGTGTTAAACGATCAGTGTGGACCAAACGTACAATACTTTCATCTTTACTATATGAGCGGTCTCCTGTTTTAAGAAGTAATTTCCTTACTTCGTCTAGAGTATAAAATAACTCTTTATCGTAATTCATATTTTTACCTGTATTTTTCATTCTAAAGACCTAAGATTTTATTGTGCATATAAACATTACACCCTTTATTTTAAAGAGCTCACATAATCCGCCCATTCATTCATCATATCCCTACGATAATCTAAATGCTGCGCACCATTGTAGGCCTTACTTATCTTATTCTCTTGCTCATGGGCTAGCTGTAGCTCTATAGCTTCATGCATGAAACCTTGTTCATGCAAGGTAGTACTCGCCAGACCCCGAAAACCGTGCCCAGTCATTTTATACTTATAGCCCATCTGATAAAGTGCATTGATAAAGGCATTTTGACTATACGGCTTACGAGTAGAGGGATTGTAGAACACATACTGCTCTGAAAAATTCAGCGCTTTGATTTGCTCTAATATCTCTATAACCTGTGGTGCAAGAGGCACAATATGAGGTCTATCCATTTTCATTTTGTCCGCAGGTATCCGCCAAGTCTTATCGTTCCAGTCAATTTCTGACCATTCCATGAATCTAATCTCATTGGTACGCACGAATGTGTAGCATAGAAACCATAAGCCTAATTTGACTGTGACATGCCCAGTGTATTTGTCAATATCTCTCAAAAGCTGAGGTAGCTCTTTTGAAGTAATGCGACTGTGATTTTTAGTTTTATGCGGTTTAATAGCTGCTGATAAATCAGCAGCAGGGTTTGATCTCGCAATACCTGTACGAATAGCATGTTTAAATATTTGCCCAACTTCGGCCATTATACGTTTTGCCATTTCATTAGCACCACGGGCCTCAATGTTTTTACCAATCGTTAAAATATCAGGCGATGTAATTTCGTTAATTAGTTTATGGCCGATAATCGGTTTTACATCACGTGTGTAAGCCGAATAGTTACGACTAAACGTACTTGAGGCTAAAAAGGTTTTACGATCTGCATACCAAGCTTGGGCGATAGTATCAAAAATCCTCGAACCATCTTGCTCAGCAGTTTTCTCTTTCTTCTTATCTTTTGGGTTAGTACCTTCACTAATCAGTTGTTTTATTTCTAGGTTACGCTGGCGTGCTTGCTGTAATGTTATTACTGGGTACTTTCCCAAAGTGAGTGACTGCTGTTTACCTTGCCAGCGGTAGGCACTGATCCAGACTTTGTTTCCTGTATGTCTTACCCATAGTTGTAGGCCATCGCCATCACTATGTTTGTCGGGACGGCTAGGAGTGCATTTTTCACTTGGGGTTAGTTTGTTGATAATAGTATGAGTTAATGGCATGTTGGTATATCTCCGCATTGGTATAATCTATACCAACAAATATACCAATATTCTATATGGTTCGCCATACACCAAGGTGTTCTTAAATTTTATGAAACCCCATAGAAAAAGGCTTGCCGCATCGCTGCGAACAAGCCTGAATCAATATATGGTGGGCCCAGTAGGACTTGAACCTACGACCAAAGGATTATGAGTCCTCTGCTCTAACCAACTGAGCTATGGGCCCTAACGCTAGACGGACAATGATACCTGAATTTTTTAATTTTTCAAGTAAAAGATAGGTAGTAATCAAGATATTTTTTATGATGTTCTACTTTTCTATCCAATATGACCACCAGACAATGTCAGGCTGCGACCACCATCAACAGTAATAATCTCAGCAGTAATATTATTGGCCTGTACGAGGTACAACACATAATGGGCAATCTCGTCAGGTCGACCTATACGCTGCATAGGAATTGAGTCAATAATAGCGCGCTGCTGCATCTTTTTAAATTTTCTTAACATTGGTTTCGTACTTGCAAGTGCTCAATTCTGGCTTGTCGTAATGCCGTACCAATCGCAGGGCCTGTTAGTGCTGAGTCAATATCCTGCATACTAATGGCATGAAAGCTATTCAGCGCTAGCATCATCTGACGGTGCTGTGTTGCCAGTTGCAACACGTGGCTGGTCACTAATAGCTGCGATAACTTATCAGGCTCTTTATGAGCGCCGCAAGTTTGTATGAGGTCAATTTTTTCAGCCGCGCTTAAATGATTTATTGTGCTTAGCTTTGTGGCTTGCTGAGCGAAGAGAGTCGCAAATTGAGTATGGGTTTTTGGTACCTTAGCGGCGTTGCCTATATCATTGATGCCTTTTATATTGGCTGCTTTATTCACTTTTTCATTTGTATGTTCTGAGGTAAATAAATATGCGTTAAGACTTACCATTAATAGCGCCCAACGTTGTGACAAGTTCAATTTCATTTGCCCTGCGAAATATAGCGCCGTCTGTACCGTTTCACGTATCTGAGTATTAGTCCAAGCTTCATGTAATGGCGCAAAATATTCTGTGAGCGCACCAATCTCAAACAGTTGTTGCCAGTATACCTGCGGCGATAGCTGCATGGTTGCACGGCTAGATTCTTGCCAAATGCGCTCTGCACTTAAATGCGCAAGCTCTCCAGAGTCAACCAATTGGCGCATCAACGTCAAAGTTTCATCAGCAATGACAAAACCTAGGTCATAATAACGGCTATAGAAGCGAGCGGTTCGAAGCACTCGTAGAGGGTCTTCGCTAAATGCACCTGATACATGACGCAAGGTTTTGCTTTCTATATCAGCCATGCCACCATAATAGTCAATGACGTCACCGTTGATTGGCGTATCATCAGTTAAGCTAGTGACTTCTATCGCCATGGTATTAATCGTCAAGTCTCGACGTTGTAGATCCTCTTTTAAGCTGACGTCAGGACTGGCATGTACGCTAAAGCCTTTATACCCCAAGCCTTCTTTGCGTTCAGTGCGTGCCAGTGCGTATTCTTCATGGCTACTAGGATGCAAAAATACAGGGAAATCTGCACCCACTTGCCGGAACCCTGCATCAAGCATTTCTGCAACAGTTGCACCAACGACGACAAAATCTTTATCTTTAATAGGACGTGCTAACAGTTGATCGCGTACCGCGCCGCCGACAAGGTAAATTTGCATGAATGCCTCTATCTTTTATTTTTATTGAGCAAGTGATGACTGATATTGAATAAGGCTATGTTGCGTCTTAGCCAATGTATAACAAGCAAAAAAAACCAGTCAACGCTATTTAATAGCATTGACTGGTTTTAGTATAGCAGACGGTCTCTATAAATGAATAACAGAGACCATCTCGATAATACATACTACTAGGTAGCGCAGGATGAATTACTGATTTTCGCTCGCCAAATCTTGAGCTTCAGTAACGGAAAGAGCAGTCATATTGACGATACCACGTGCAGTTGCTGATGGTGTGAGAATATGTACCGGTTTGCTAGTACCTAATAAAATAGGACCAATAGAGGCGCTACCAGTTGCTGTCTTGAGTAAGTTGAAGGCAATATTTGAGGCGTCAAGTGTTGGTAAGATGAGCAAATTTGCAGCACCTTTTAATGGACTTGATGGCATGTTGTTTAAACGAATGTGTTCGTTCAGCGCGGCGTCACCTTGCATCTCGCCGTCAAATTCAAAGTCTACATTCATATCTGTCAGCAGTTCATAGACCTTGCGCATTTTTACAGCACTGGTGCGATTTGAAGCGCCAAAATTAGAATGAGAAACTAGTGCGACACGTGGTGTAATACCAAAGCGACGTAACTGATCAACCGCCAAGACAGTCATTTCAGCCAATTGTTCAGCCGTTGGATCTTCGTGGATATAAGTATCGGCGATGAAAATATTACGATCTTGCATGAGTACCGCATTCATAGCATAGAAGTCGTTCACACCTTCTTTTTTGCCAATAACGCTTTGTACATATTTTAAGTGCAACTGATAATGGCTAAACGTACCACATACCATACCATCTGCAGCGCCATTTTCGACCAATAGTGAGCCGATCAATGTGGTCTTACGACGAACATCACGACGAGCAAGTTCAATACTCACACCAAGACGTTTGTTCTTCTCGTAGTAACCCTGCCAGTAGTCTTTATAACGAGGATCGTCATCGATATTGACGATAGAGATGTTCACGCCATCTTTTAGACGTAACCCTAGTTTTTCGATATTGGCTTCGATGACTGAAGGACGACCAATTAAAATAGGTTGTGCTAGCTTTTCATCAACGACCACTTGCACAGCAAGTAAGATATTATTGTCTTCACCTTCACAGTAAACGATACGTTTTGGATCGGCTTTAGCGCGAGCAAAGATTGGTTTCATCACGAATGCAGAGTTATAGACAAACTCAGACAGACGCTGACGATAAGCTTGCATATCAGCGATAGGTAAGGTTGCAACGCCTGAGTCCATCGCAGCTTGAGCGACCGCAGACGCGATCTCGATGATTAGGTTTGGCTCTAAAGGTCCTGGAATCAAGTAATCACGACCGAAACTTTGCATTTTTTCAATGTTTCTAGCGCTGGTGGTCGGCGTTGCTTCAACGTGTGCCATCGCAGCGATAGCTCTTACACAAGCAACTTTCATCTCTTCGTTAACAGTCGTGGCACCAACATCTAATGCGCCGCGGAAGATATAAGGGAAGCATAAAGCGTTGTTTACTTGGTTTGGATAGTCTGAGCGACCCGTTGCCATGATGACATCTGGACGTACGGCGTGCGCCAATTCTGGCATGATTTCAGGCGTTGGGTTAGCAAGTGCAAAGACGATAGGGTCTTTTGCCATACGGCGAACCATATCTTCAGATAACGTGCCAGGCATCGATAGACCAAGGAACATATCGACATCATCCATCACTTCGTCGATAGTGGTCGCAGTCGTCTCACGGGCATAGCGCTGTTTGGTTTCGTCAAGATTTTCACGGATAGTCGTAATGATACCGCGTGAATCTGAAACAAAGATATTATTTTTGTTTACACCAAGTGCGCAAATAATATCTAAACAAGAAATGGCAGCAGCACCAGCACCTGAACAGACGATTTTAATCTCTTCGATTTTTTTGCCAGTAATCAATAGCGCGTTAAGCATTGCTGCAGCAACAATGATTGACGTACCATGTTGGTCATCATGAAATACTGGAATGTTCATGCGCTTACGTAATTCACGCTCAATTTTGAAACATTCTGGTGCTTTGATGTCTTCTAGATTGATGCCACCGAAAGTAGGCTCAAGAGAGGCAACAGCTTCGATGAATTTGTCTGGATCATTTTGTGCAATTTCAATATCAAAAACATCGATACCTGCGAATTTTTTGAATAGAACCCCTTTACCTTCCATTACAGGCTTCGATGCCAATGGCCCGATATTACCTAGACCCAGTACCGCTGTACCGTTGGTGATAACACCAACCAAGTTGCTACGGGCGGTATATTTAGCCGCTAACGTCGGATCTCTTTGAATCTCAAGACAAGGAACTGCCACACCTGGTGAATAGGCAAGTGCTAAGTCACGTTGGTTTGCCAACTGCTTAATAGGGGTGACAGAGATTTTGCCTGGACGTGGGAACTCATGATAATGTAAGGCAGCTTGTTCAAACTGCTCTTTTTCTGTACTAAGGTTATCCGTATTCAAAGTGGTATCGTCATTCATAATAATTGCCATGGTTAGAATAAATTGGAATAAAGTAAATGGAGATAAAAATAACGTTTTACCCTCAAAAAATCATGGAATAATAATCCTCTAAGGGCAACGTGACGCTAAACAGTTAATAATTCAAAGTGTCAGGATTAGCGATTAAGCATTGAGCCAAAAAAATAATAATAATCTAGCAAACACAGTTATTCTAGCACTATTGCCAATTCACTGCCTAGTCAGCTGCCGTGAACGGCGAGAATAATATAGTAAAATGATATTCATTATTTAGCCAATTAATAATGCCAAAAAATAGGGTTAAATATCAACCTTAATCTTATAATGTTTCAAAATATTACAGAATAGCAGTTTAATAACATTCAATTAAGACGAGCAACTAATCGGCATTTGCGGCGCATGTGGGGTAGGCGGCATCGTATCGAGAAGGGTAGCGATTGCTTGTACCTGATAAGGGTTAGCCAGTAAATCGAATACTCGACTCACTTCTTCGAACTGTCCTTGTTCTGCTGCCATAATGGCACGCTGCGCCATACTATTACGCAGTACATAAACAGGATTGTTGGCTGTCATATCATCGATAACTTGCTCAAGTGGCAGCTGTTTTATTTGAGCCACATAACGAGTCGACCAATCTTGCCAGACTTGTTTGGCATCATCGCTAAGCTCATTTGTCATGGTTGACAATAGCTGCTCTTCATAATGGTGCTCATTCGGCGCGACCAAACCGAGTAGCGCACGGAAGCTATTGGTATAGTCCAGCAAGTTGTCTTCTAACAAGGTTAACCATTCGAAAGCCAAGGTTAGACTATCAAACTCGTGCGGCAACCCAAGTTTACGGCACAATCCTTGCTGATAGTGCTGCATAAATCTGGCTTCATAAGGCGCTAGACAGTCTGCTAACGCCTCACGTGTTACGCCCTCTAAGCGCATAAAATGTGGCAGCCAAGCATTGAGATTCCAGTGACCAATAGCAGGTTGATTCTGATAAGCGTAGCGACCAGTATGATCAGAGTGGTTGTTGATCCAAGCAGGGTTGAAGCGCTCCATAAAACCAAATGGACCAAAGTCTAAGGTGCTACCAGTGATAGAGAGGTTGTCAGTATTCATCACGCCATGAGCAAAGCCAATCAGTTGCCAGTCAGCGATCATTCGTGCGGTTCGCTCAACCACCGTGGTTAAAAATGTCAGTATCGGAGCGTCACTATCACGGCACTCTGGATAATAAGTGTCGATCATATAATCGGTGAACTCAGCGAGCAAATCGGGCGCAAAGCTGGCAATCCACTCGATATGACCCAAACGAATGTGACTATCGGCCACGCGCATCAATGCCGCACCTGCTTCCATGCGCTCACGGCGCACCCTCGTGTCGGAGACAACAAATCCCAAAGCATTAGAGGAGGGAATACCCAATTGTGTAAGGGCATGACCACATAAATACTCGCGAATAGTGCTGCGCAAGACAGCACGTCCATCACCCATCCGCGAGTAAGGCGTCAGACCAATGCCCTTAAGGTGCAAGTCTTGCAATTGATTATTGTTATCGAGCACTTGTGCCATCAGCAAGCCGCGCCCATCACCCAATTGACCTGCCCATTGCCCAAATTGGTGACCCGCATAAACCATGGCCAATGGCTTAAAATGCACTGGCACGTATTGACCACCGAGTATCTCTACCCAATGTGTCATCAGATCTTCATCATCTATCCAGCCTAACTGCTGCGCAACTTGCATGTTGAAGTGTCCAGCACGTGGATTGTCCAGCGGCGTTGGCGGTTGCTCATGATAAAGGCGAGTGTCTAGATTGACATAGGTATTTTGATAGCGCATACAAGCCGTTCCTGCTTTTGAAATATAAGTAAAGTGTAGGGGCGATAAAAGCACTATAGCATAGCCTTGATATTACATCGTTTCACTCTGTCCATCTCTTGTAATAGCGCACCCAAAAACCATGAGTAATATTGAATGCATTTAGCCTATCAAACAAAGATATTGCTTCCACTTGTCCTTTTTATTTTTATAAATCAATGTTCGACACGATCTATAAAGGATGAGCAAAAAAATCCCTCTATCTGTAGCAGATAGAGGGAAGGAGAAGCTTTACAATTATCGTTCATCACAAAGGTAATAAAATACAGTTTAATAATCAGCGATTATGCCGCTTTTTTACTTATGCCGATAGAGCGAAACGCAGTTTTTAAATTGCTATTATGCTCAAGAATTTTTTGTTCAATTTTGGCATAGTCATGCTTTAGCTCATCTTCCACTTCATGCAAGCGATCGGCATATTCTGTCTTTTTCAGCTCAATCGTTTTGGCTTTGAGTGCTTTCCATTCTTCAACAGTCTGCATAAAGGCATCATATTCAAACTTAATACGATCTTGGAAGCTTTTCATGGCATGAGGAAGATCAAGACCGCCCACTGCTGCCGTATCAATCTGCTGCTGTGCCGCTTTAAATTGCATTTGTACTTCTGCATGCTTGATAGTGGTGTCATCAACGGTACGTAGCTCACTGGTTAAGCCCAGCTTCGATAAACCAGCAATCAACCATTTAGTAGGATCATACTGCCACCATTTTACCCCGTTACGATAGTCGTATTGGAAGAAGTGATGGTAGTTATGATAACCCTCACCCCACGTAAAGATAGCTAAGAAGAAGTTATCGCGAGCAGTATTGGTATCCGTATAAGGACGCGTGCCAAACATATGACAGAGCGAGTTAATAAAGAAGGTAAAGTGGTGCGTCAGTACCAGACGTAGTAAGCCTACGATGACCAAAGTACCCCAAACATCACCCAATAACCAACCGATCGCAGCGACTGCACCGATGTTCAATGCCGCAACCCAGAGACCGTAATATTTATGCTGAATCTGTAAGGTTCTATCTTTGGTTAGGTCAGGGATATTTTTATAGTCAAATTTACCGCTAGGATAATTGCGTAGCATCCAGCCCATGTGACTAAAGAAAAAGCCACGCTTTGCTGAGTACGGGTCTTCTAAGCGGTCATCGACATGACGATGATGCGTACGGTGACCAGAAACCCAATCAAACGCTGAACCTTGTACGGCAAAGGTGGAACCTAGCAATAAAAAGTTTTTGACGATTGGATGCGCTTTATAAGCACGATGCGATAGCAGGCGATGATAACCCGCCGTAATACTAATGCCTGTCCATACCATAAAGGCACCAAATACGCCCCAAACCGGCGCGCTAACATCATGAGTAAACAAATACCATGGTGTAATGATCGCAGCAGCAATAGGTGTGGCTACCAAGATAGTCGCTGGAATCCAGTTGATCGGCGCTTTTGTAAACTCAAACTCGCGCATATCAATGCTGTCTTCTTTAGTAGCGACATCTTGCTCTCCCGCAGCATGGGCGTAGTTGCGTTTGGCAACAGGCTGCTCATTAAGCGAGCTTGCAGTTTTACTCTCGTCAAAACGTGTCTTAAAACGTGTGGCTTGAGTGCTGGCGGCTTTGATAAGCGTATCACCAGATTTGATAGCGAAACGTAAGCCTTTAAGCGGTAAGCCAAGTGCTTTTTTTGCAATCATATAATATCCCTAACGGTATTAATTTAAGTCTATATGATACCTTAAAAAATCAATAAAGTGAACAGTTATACACTGTAAAAATATTTCTAAATAACAATAACTTGTATTGATTATGGAATGTATTAACGAAAATAATGGATGACTTATCAGGCATTGAGGAGAAGTGTAAGTAACACCGTAGATATGTAGATGATTTTAAATAAATCAAATAAAGGCGATGCTTATTAACCCAGCAGTAAATGACTTGGATAATCAGTGATGATGACGTCAGCTTGCCACGCGATCAGCTGTTTAATCGTGTCAATATCATTGACCGTCCACGCACTCACTGGCAAGCCATAACGTTGGCTATGTTTAATGACTGCTCGACTAATCAGCGGATAGTGGATACCTAGCTGAATACAGCCAAGTTGCAAGGCGGTATTCGGTGCAGTCATTAAGACTTCAGGTGTGCGAATGAGCAAGCCGCGAGAGATATGCTTTAGTAATGGATGACGTTGTAAGCGAACATGTAGCTCTACATCAAAGCTGGTCAGCACAATGGATAGTTTGGCAAGTGGGCTATCGATGAGGTTGCGTGCCAATGCTTGTACCAATTTAGCATAATCAGTACGGTCATGCGTTTTAATCTCCAGTTCAATATAAGTAAAGCCCTTTAGCAACGGCGCTACCTGCCCTAATGTCATAATCTGATGACCAAACTGCGAATGGCGTTGAATCTCAGTAAGATTCAACTGATCAACACGTGCTTGCTGACCACACATGCGTTGCAGCGTGTCATCATGAAACACGATTAAATGACCATCCGCGCTCAGTTGTACATCAAACTCAACCCCTGCTAGACCCTGAATGTTGAGACGTTGAGCGTACTCAAAGCCTGAAAAGGTATTTTCTAATGCTTCGCCGCGCGCACCGCGATGACCCAATAAAAGCGTGTTTTCGAAATTTATCATAATTTATATGGTTGGTTAGTGATACGCGCAATCATATAGTGCTAAAACAACAGCGTCTAATAAAATTTGCTCGATAGAGCAATATTAATATGTGGTTCCTTTTATCCCAAAACTTTATAGATATGAGCTGAGCGAAATCTTAGAATAGGTTTAATGTCTCTCAAACATTCAACAGACCCTAGTTGATCGCGGTAGTCTAAAAGCGTATTTACAGCGAATTCATAAGTATGTATTTGTTATGTTTTTGCAACTAAATACAGGTTTTACCTATAATGAGGGGCGTTATTTGTATATCCATGGGCTACACTAATGAACATTTTATTTAAACACCGTATAATAATCTGGTTTTCAAACCTAGGGCAGCTAGGGTTGCGGTTTGAACATAAATCACTGTCCATCAGTGGCGGTACGTATTAGTAAATTGGGAGCAAAAGAAATATGAGCGTAGCAAATAAAAACGTGAGCAAGTGGTATAAAGTGGCTGGTATTGGCATGGTATGTGGTTTAGCGCTTGCTGGCTGTGATCGCTCAGAGAAGGAAGATACCACCGAGACGGCAGAGCTCACAGAGCAAGAGTCTGCGTCTACTGAAAACACCGCAGCTACTGCGGTGAGCTGTGATGACCCAATGGTACAAGATCGTCTCAAAACGGCTCTAAAAAACACGCTCAATCAACAAGCACAAACGCTGGCTGCCAACTACGCAAATGATGCAGAGATCAGTCTCGCTAGCGGCGCTATCACTAATAAAACCAACGGCATTGTGATTGATGTACAAAATGCTGCAGTCTTACAAGCAGCCAATGACAATGGTATGACGACTTGTCAGGCAAGTGTGAGCATGACGTTGCCAAGCGAAGATTTGTATCAAGCCAGTCAAGTACAAGCAGCCAACAATTTGCCGAGCCTACAATCACGCTTAGCGCAAAATAACATTCGTATCAACAATAACATGTTGGTTGATGATGCTTTTACCTATGTCGTTGGTACTCAAGGCGGTCAAGTGCGCACACGTATTGCTGGGCAGCCAGCATTAATTACTGTGGTCGCCGATGTGATGGCAGGCTCTGTATTTAAATCAGCGATGGATGAGCAGCGCGCCCAACGTAGCGCAGAGCGCCGTGCAGCACAAAACGATGACAGTCAGTCAGCACCTGTTCGTCAGCCTCAAGATGACAGTCAGTCAGCACCTGTTCGTCAGCCTCAAGTAGTCAAGCCAGTTGAGCCGATTCGTCCTACTCAGCCTGCCACGCCGCCGACTATTAACAATCCAAGCAGTAGTAACACGGATAGCAGCGCGTCAGCCACTCCTGAGGTCAAAACCCCAGCCACACCAGCTGTACCGAAATCAGTACCTAAAGATGAAAGTATCGATATGGTCATTATTGAAGATGACAGCGCTACTTACTAATTAGTAAGATTTAAGCTGTTTTCGAATAATATTGTCGTCACTGAATAGTATCGCTTAGTCAATAAAAAGCCCGCAGTGTTAAGGTTGCGGGCTTTTTTATATTTTATGCTAAACCTTGATTCTAGGGTATTATTTTAGCGTTTTAGTCCACTAAAGTAGTCCTGCGCAATTATTTTTTATCAGCGAATTTTTGTAATACCTGACTGTCCCATAAGACTTCAGAGACTTTATTGGGATCTGTACAAAAGCGAGCAGCGACAAACAACCAATCCGATAAGCGATTGATAAAGCTCACGGCCGTACTGCGAATCGCTTGTGGACGCTCTTGCTGTAATAGCACTGCTTGGCGCTCAGCACGGCGACAGACCGTACGCGCAACGTGCAGTTGGCTGACCAATACCGAACCTGTGGGCAAAATAAAATCTTTTAGCGGCGGCAAGGTTGTATTCATCGCATCAATTTGCTGTTCTAACCATGCAATGTGAGTGGCATTGACGCCTTCATATTCTGGCATAGCCAGCTCACCACCGATATTAAACAATAAATGCTGAATGATGACTAACGCTTGAGAAAATTCTTTTTCTATAGATTGCCCTTTATTATGCTGTAACTGAGCGCGTACCAGACCAATGTGTGAGTTAAGCTCGTCGATATCACCCATTACGCTAAATAGATTGTCTGCTTTGCTGACGCGGCTGCCGTCTGCCATGCCAGTGCTACCGTCATCTCCAGTACGCGTATATATTTTGCTTAAACGATTGCCCATATCTAAATCCTTAACAGTTTTTTATGATTGAATGATGTTAGTTGCGGGCTCATTGTAGTATTTTATGGCTGTTTTCGCTAAGATAATGGGTTAAGTTTTATATTGCTGCTATTTTTGCCGCTGCTTTTACATTCATAACAACCGTAATCAGTGCTATTTAATACCCAAGCATTGATTGTATTTTTGTTTTTATTTTATCTATTTCATTTATATTAAAAGGCTTTTTAACCATGACCACACCACTTGCCGATGCGATGTCTCAGCTTGCTATTTATGACTCACTGACTGGCGGAAAACGTCAGTTTGTACCACTCAAATCAGGGCAAGTAGGCATGTATGTGTGCGGTATGACCGTTTATGATTATTGTCATATCGGTCATGCGCGAGTGATGGTTGGTTTCGATATGGTAGTGCGCTGGTTGGCTCAGTTAGGCTATGACGTTAATTATGTGCGCAATATCACCGATATCGATGACAAAATCATCGCTCGTGCCGCTGAGAACGGCGAAGAGATTGGTACGTTAACACAGCGTTTTATTGAAGCCATGCACGAAGATGCAACCGCTCTTGGTTGCGAGATGCCAGACGCTGAGCCACGCGCAACTGATCATATCGATGACATGCAGAAAATGATTGAGACATTGGTTACAGGTGATTATGCTTACGCAGGCGACAATGGTGATGTCTACTATGCCGTCGATAACTTTGCAGATTATGGTAAATTGTCTAAGCGTAATCTCGATGAGATGCAAGCAGGTTCACGTGTCGATGTCGAAAATGACAAGCGCAATCCGTTTGATTTTGTCTTATGGAAGGCAGCAAAACCTAATGAGCCACAATGGGCATCACCATGGGGCCAAGGGCGTCCAGGTTGGCATATCGAATGCTCAGCGATGTCGACCAAGTGCTTAGGTAATACCTTTGATATTCATGGCGGTGGTCATGACTTGCAATTTCCGCATCACGAAAACGAGATAGCGCAGTCTGAAGCCGCGACTGGCTGTGAATACGCGCGTAACTGGATGCATGTTGGTTTCATTAATGTCGATGGCGAAAAAATGTCCAAGTCGTTGGGTAACTTTTTTACTATTCGTGATGTGATGGCAAAATATCTGCCTGAAACGGTGCGCTTTTTCTTATTATCAAGCCATTATCGCAGCCAAGTCAATTTTTCTGATAACGCATTGGACGAAGCACATAATAGCCTAAGCAGATTATATAATGCGTTAAAATTGGCCGAACAGCAAAAAGGGCAGGCGCTCGTCGTCAGTGATACGCTGATAAATGATGCTTATAGCAGTAGTGCTGGACAAGATTTCATCAAAGCCATGAACGATGACTTTAATAGTTCAACGGCGATTAGTGTATTGTTTGGGCTGGCGCGTGATATTAATAAAGCCATTAAAGCCGAAGATGTAGACACTGCATGGCAATTAGCAGAGCAGCTCAAAGCGTTGGCACAGGTACTCAATATTTTACAGCAGCCAGTTCAACAGTTTTTGCAAGCAGTGATTGGTGACAAGGCAGATGATGGTTTAACCGATGACACTATCGATGGTTTAATCATTGAGCGTGCGGATGCCAAAACCAATAAAAACTTTGCGCGTGCTGATGAGATACGTGAGCAACTAAAAGATGCTGGTATTGAGCTTGAAGACAGCCGTGCTGGCACGACATGGCGCCGCGCTTAAGGCAATCATGTTACAGAACACCCATATAGATAGTCATAAACTAAGTCAGCTTTGAGCTGGCTTTTTTTATAGACTAAACTAGGGCGTATCATCATTTTAAAAATGGTGCTAAGAACAAGATAAATTGCAGTCAAACCAGAAAGATGAAGCTAAATTGGCTATGCAATATATGTAAGAACAAGCTTTGTAGGCAAACTTCAAGAGATGCAAACATCAAGTGAATTAATGGCTTTTAAAATATGAATATTCTCAAAAAAAGCATTGTTGGCGGTCATTGTATAGCAATTGATACCGACAGTGACCACTATCCTAACCCCCAGCGTTGGAATGTGCGCGCCAGTATTTTGTCATTACTATTGGTTTTTTTTATAGTCAGCATGAATGCTGTGTTTGCACCCGCTAATGCTGCAAGCACTAGCGATAGCGAACAAGCTGCGGGTGAGCAGTCCAACTCATCATCGAATTCAATCAGCAAGCCCGATAATCTAGCTGAATATGCCACTCAGAAAATCAATACAATTAAAGACGAAAGCCTCAGCATCTCTGGTGTTGCAGAAGAAATATTTGATCCTACCGAGCGCAATGTAGTAGAGCAAGCGGGTAATTTGCAGGGAGATTCTGGACTGACGGGTGAATACAATGAAAGTTATTATTTGCTAGACAAGCTCAATGTAGGCTTGCCGCCATTATCGGAGCCGCCAAATTTAACCACGCCACTGGCGACTTTAGAGTTTTTTCAGTCAGCGGTCATGAAGCAACAATACGACTTGGCTGCTTATGCACTTAACATGAATTTAATCGATCAGAAAATTCAGCGTAACCACGCGCTTGAGTTATCAAAACGGTTGGATTTTTTGTTAGCGGAAAAAGAGCTTTACGTTTTTGATGATCTGCCAGATCGCCCAGATGGTTTAATCGAGCCACCACTTGGTAATACCAGTAGTATCATGGGCATCCCTAGACGCTCGATTCAGCTAGGCTATATCGACTATCGTGAGCGCCGTGTTCCCATCTATTTGCAACGAGTACGGGTTGGTGAGGCTGCGCCTATTTGGGTGTTTTCTGCACAGACAGTTGATAATATCGACAATCTCTATGAACAATATCATCCAGCGGAATTTGAGCGTTATTTACCTGGGTGGTTAAAACTTAAGATTTTCAGTATCGCACTATGGGAGTTTTTGGCATTAGCACTGTTTTTCTTAGTGACCATGGGAGTAGGATGGTTACTTAGTAAAGGCACGGAAAAAATCATTAGTCGTTATATCGACGATGAAAAATACAGTAATTATGTTGGTAGTACGAATGGCGTAGCAGATTTGGTCAATAAGCTGACCGTGCCGTTGACTTTTACCATCAGTTTTTCGCTTGTCTTTACTTTGGTGTCAGGCGGCTTTCCCTATTTAGATGCGGTTGCGTCATCGACTCGTCCGCTTATCTGGATTGGGCTAGTATTTAGCACCTTATGGCTTGGCATTCGCGTTATTAACTTTTTTGCTAATCGCTATCAAAGCCTACAAATTGAAAATCTGGCTGAAGAGCACTTTGATAAAGAGCGCCGTCGCCGTACTTATGTATCGATATTTCGCCGCGTCTTTATTTTTGTCATGATTTTGGGCAGTATTTGGATTGGTCTCAGTGAATTTGCCAACATGGAAGGCCTTGGTAAGACGCTATTGACCTCGGCTGGTATCGCAGGCGTGGTCATTGGAATTGCCGCGCAGCCGATACTGGGTAACATTATTGCTGGGGTACAGGTGGCCGTGACCCAGCCGGTACGGATTGGCGACAGTGTGATAATGGATGGCAACTTTAGTACCGTTGAAGACCTGCGTTATACGTATGCGGTACTCAAAACATGGGATGAACGTCGATTGATCGTGCCGATGCGCGAACTGATCACCGAAACGGTAGAAAACTGGTCACATACAGAAGTACATCAGACCTGTCCTGTGTTTTTATATGTCGATTATGGTGCAGATATTGACGCCATTCGCCAGCAATTTATATCGGCGGTTAAAGACAATAAGCTTTGGGACAACAAAACTGAGCCTGAAATGTTTGTCGTTGAGGTGACTGCCAACATTATTCACTTGCGCGGCGCTGTTTCAGCGGTAGGTCCCATAGAAGCATGGACACTGGCCTGTGAGATACGTGAGCAGATGTTGAATTACTTATATAGCAAACAAAAAGCTTATCTGCCTGCTGAACGTTTGATATTGAAGGGTAAAGACTAGTAACCGACGATTGAGTATATTTTCTATGCTTTTAAATAGCTGAGCTTTACAGACGTCGATATCGATAGACAAGCGCTAGCAAAATAAGCTGACAAATATAGCATGCGATTTGTCTGATTATTTGTTATAATATGGCGTTATTTTTAAGGGATAAATGAGCGATTAAGAGTAGGGGCGCGCTATATTTGTGCAAACTTATTAGCATCAATCAATTGCAATTTTCGAGTGTCTCTGTTTGTTTAATCACAAACACCGGCTGGCTCATTGCTGATTATCTAAAACTTTGTGATACAAGGTCTTTAATTTTAAGACTTTAGCTTCATAAAGTCATATCGGTGATTTTGGTTGATTGTCTTAATGCCAAAAATATCCCACCCATCAAAATAACCACCACTAGGGGTCTGTATGTTGCGAATTGTCGATGAAGCCTTAACCTTTGATGACGTTTTATTGTTGCCAGCTTATTCTGAAGTCTTGCCAAAAACTGCCGATCTGACTACCCGTTTGACCAAAAATATCACGCTGAATCTACCGCTGATTTCTGCCGCGATGGATACTGTGACCGAATCTGAAATGGCCATTACGATGGCACAGCTAGGTGGTATGGGTATCTTGCACAAGAGCATGGATATCGCCAAGCAAGCCACACAAGTACGCCGCGTCAAAAAATTTGAAGCAGGTACGGTTGTAGATCCGATTACTGTGCATCCAGAGATGACGATTGGTGATCTGCTACAGCTGACGCAAGACAATAATATCTCAGGCGTACCTGTGGTAGAAAGAGGCACTGATAATGTTGTGGGTATTGTGACTCACAGAGATTGGCGCTTTGAAACCAATCTGTCTTTGCCAGTTAGTAAAATCATGACGCCAAAAGATCAGTTGGTGACAGTACATGAAGGTGAAAGCAACGAAAACATCAAGCGTCTGCTACATGAGCACCGCATTGAAAAAGTCATTGTTATCGACGATCATTTCCGTTTACGTGGTTTGATTACGGTTAATGATTTTGCAAAAGCTGAAAATAATCCAAATGCTTGTAAGGATGAGCAAGGTCGTCTGCGTGTTGGTGCTGCTGTTGGTACTGGTGCAGATACCCAAGCGCGTGTTGAAGCGTTAATCGCTGCCGACGTCGATATCATCGTGGTTGATACCGCACATGGTCATTCGAAAGGCGTGATTGATAAGGTGTCTTGGATTAAAAAGCACTATCCACACGTACAAGTTATCGGTGGCAATATCGCAACAGGGGATGCTGCACTTGCACTACGTGATGCAGGCGCTGATGCGGTAAAAGTCGGTATTGGCCCTGGTTCTATCTGTACTACGCGTATCATCGCTGGTATCGGTGTGCCGCAAATCTCAGCTATCGATAACGTCGCTAGCGCATTGAAAGACAGTATTCCACTGATTGCTGATGGTGGTATTCGCTATTCAGGTGATATGGCAAAAGCCATTGCCGCTGGTGCTTCGTGCATCATGGTAGGCTCATTGATGGCTGGTACCGAAGAAGCGCCAGGTGAAGTTGAGCTGTTCCAAGGTCGTTACTACAAAGCTTACCGCGGTATGGGTAGCCTTGGTGCGATGTCAGGCTCAAATGGCTCATCAGATCGTTACTTCCAAGATGCTAAAGATGGCGTAGAGAAATTAGTACCAGAAGGTATCGAAGGCCGAGTTCCTTATAAAGGTCCAGTTGCTGGTATTGTTAATCAGTTGGTTGGCGGTTTGCGCTCATCAATGGGTTATACTGGCTCTGCGACCATCGAAGATATGCGTACCAATCCGCAATTCATTAAGGTGACATCGGCGGGCATGAAAGAGTCGCATGTCCATGATGTTCAAATCACTAAAGAAGCACCGAACTATCGTGTGAATTAAAAGATGTTCTATAATCCTGCATTACGTCAACGATAGCTATTTTGCAGGGCTGCAGTGACCTTAAGATACAAACAGCCAACAATGCCTTGTTATTGTTGGCTGTTTTTTTTGTAAAATACACAAGCGGATTATAATAATAACTACTTAGACTGTTTATACGTTATTGTTTGCGTATTCGTCTGGTTTTCACTCTTAGATTTGGGAGCATACATAATGAGCTACTTTGGCACCGATGGTATTCGTGGAAAATTCGGTGAGTCGCCGATTACCCCTGATTTTATTTTAAAACTGGGCTATGTGACGGGACGTGTGCTGATAGAGAATAATGACAACCCTGCTCGCAAGCCAAGCGTGGTCATCGGTAAGGATACGCGGCTGTCAGGTTATGTGATTGAAGGCGCATTGCAAGCGGGGTTTAATGCCGCTGGTGTTGATGTGCATATGCTTGGACCATTACCCACACCAGCGATTGCGCATTTGACCCGTAGTTTTAATGCAGATGCTGGGGTAGTTATTTCAGCGTCGCACAATCCTTACTATGACAACGGTATCAAGCTGTTTTCAGGTGATGGCAAAAAGCTGACTGATGAGATGCAAAACTCTATTAATGACAAGCTAAAAGCGATTATGAGTGCCTCTGAGGCGGACAATAATGTGATCATGCCTATTCTTGATCCAGCACAATTGGGGAAAAACAATCGAATCAATGATGCCAAAGGTCGCTATATCGAATTCTGTAAAGGCAGTTTTCCTTATCAGTACGACTTAAGTCATCTGACTGTCGTTGTAGATTGTGCCAATGGTGCAGGCTATAGCGTGGCACCAAGAGTCATGCGTGAGTTGGGTGCCAATGTGATTGCTATTAATAATACGCCTGATGGCATCAATATCAATGCCGACTGCGGCTCTACCCATCCTGAAGGCTTACAGAAAGCAGTGATTGAGCACGAGGCAGATGTTGGTATCGCACTAGACGGTGATGGTGATCGTATTGTGATGGTTGATGAGGCTGGTAATCTGGTTGACGGCGATGGCATTTTATACGTACTTGCTACCCAAGGTCAGACTAAGGCGAAAGGTGTGGTTGGTACGCTGATGAGTAACATGGGCTTAGAGTTGGCACTCAAAGCGGCAGATATTAAATTTACGCGTGCGAAAGTAGGCGATCGTTATGTGATGCATGAGCTTGAAGCAAATGGCTGGATACTGGGCGGCGAACCATCGGGTCATATTCTATGTTTAGATAAGAGTCGTACGGGTGATGCCATTATCGCTGGCTTGCAAGTGCTTGCGGTGATGGAAGCACGTGGTAAAGCGCTCAGTGATTTGACCGAAGGCTTTGAAAAATTGCCACAAAAACTGGTCAATGTACGCTTAAGTAAAATGCAAGATCCGTTTGAGCATGAAGAGCTGGTTGCTGCTTTTGCAAAAGCACAGGCCACTTTAGAGGGTCGCGGTCGTCTACTCATTCGCCAATCAGGTACAGAACCTATGATACGTGTGATGGTTGAGTCGGATGATGAAATAGAATGTGACGTGTTGGCAAATGATTTGGCTGACCATATCAAAGCAGTATTGGGTTAACGTCATAATATAGTTATATTAAAATAAGGAAGATTTTATGAGCATGGATTTTACCGATCAGCGTTTGTCATACGAAAAAGGTGAGCTTGATCAACAGTCCGTCCCAGACTCTCCATTTGAGCTACTAAAAGAATGGATGAATGAGGCAATAGTACAAAAGGTGCAAGAGCCTTATGCGATGAGTCTGGCGACGTGCGGTGCTGATAATAAGCCTAGCGTGCGCATCGTACTTATGCGTGAGATTACCGAAAATGGTGTGGTGTTTTATACCAACTATGAAAGCGCTAAAGGTCAAGATATTGCCGAAAACCCGAATGCCGAAGCGCTATTCTTTTGGCATGAGCTGGAGCGTCAAGTACGTATTAGTGGCAGTATTGCTAAAATCGATGCTAATAAGTCAGATGCTTACTTTCAAAAGCGTCCTCACGACAGTCAAGTGGGTGCGTGGGTCAGTCAACCTCAAAGTGGCGAAGTTGCTGATCGTGAGGTGATGCAATCCAAGTTTGATGAGCTACAAAACCAGTATCCAGAAAGTAGCCAAGTGCCAACACCAGCGTTTTGGGGTGGTTATGAGATTAGCATTCATGAGATTGAGTTTTGGCAAGGTCGTGCCAATCGTATGCATGACCGTATTGTCTATACTAAAGACAATGGTGAAAGCTGGAGTACCAAGCGCCTGCTGCCGTAACCCAAGCTCGCTATTCATATTTTCATAGAAGTAGAAAAGCCAATCTAGGCGTCATAGTGATTATGACATCTGGACTGGCTTTTTTTTACGGCTTGTCTAGAGCAATTTTAGCAAATAGCTGAGCCTATTTGTGAGAGTTCAACATGCTCTAGTTCGGTTTAGTATCGACATCGACCGACACCGACATACCGGGGCGCAATTGCGCAAGCTCAGGTTGTCCTTGTTCTAAATCTATTCGTACCGGAATACGCTGAGCGATTTTAATATAGTTGCCAGTCGCAGGGTTTGCCGCGCCTGCGCTAAATTCACTGCCAGTCGCTGGCGAGATATTGCTGACATGACCTCGAAACTTAACGCCGCCTAGCGCATCCACATGAATAGTTGCAGGCTCACCGACAGTCATATTTGCCACTTGGGTTTCTTTAAAGTTGGCGATAATCCACACGCCTTTTGGCACCACATACATGAGCTGTGTGCCCGCGCTGACATATTGCCCCGCTTTGACGCTCACTTGACTCAGTTGTCCTGATTCAGGGGCAGTGATAATCGTATTGTCTAAATTAATCTGTGCTTGCTTAGCAACTGCTTCTGCATTTTTAATATTGGCATCGAGTGATGAGCGGCTACCACTGGTTTTTTTGCTGGCCTCAAGGGCGACTTGTAAATTGGCTTCTGCTTGCTGCACGCCAGCTTGTGCTTGTTCGAGCTGAGCTTGGGCATGAGCAACTTCAGCTTTGGATACTGCGCCAATCGCATCAAGCCCTTGATAGCGCTTTACATCTTCGCGTGCACTATCAACGCTGACTTTGGCACTATATAAGTCCGCTTTACGTGCTTCGATTTGTGCCTGACTGGTGCCCGTATCTTGCGCATTGCTTGAGCGGTCAGTCATAGCGACTTCGATATTGGCTTGTGCTTGTTCGAGCTGCTGCAAAAAGGCACGGTCGTCTATCTTGACCAATAAATCACCTGCTTGTACATTTTCAAAATCTTGCACTGCCACTTCTGTGACATAGCCAGAAACTTGCGGGCTGATAATCGTTGTTTGACCTTTTACAAAGGCATTATTAGTCTGTTGAACCGTAGGCGTAAAGGGCGGTAGCTTCCACGCATAAAGAATCAAAAGGACGCCAATAATGATTAGTACAATCAATAAGCCTAGGTTAAAGTAAGATTTCTTTTTAGGCGACCAACCTGTAGCGTCAGGAATAGGCTCTTTTGGCGGCATTGGCGTTTCATCAGCATCAGCAACGGACGTTATTACCGAGTCCTCTGTTTTCGGTATAGTCACAGTATCATCATTTTTCGATTGTTTTAGAGGCATCTCTATTGCTGCTGCATTGGATGATGTCTGATTGTTTTCAGCAGTATTTTGGGTAGCATCTTGAGCGGTGTCTTGATTATGGTCATCAAGATCATTTAACTTGTCTTCGCTCATGATGCGCTCCTAATGAGATTAGTAAACATAGTGGATAACTTTTTAAAATATAGTAATTAGCATAAGAAGAAAAGGTAACAGCAACAAATCGATATGATTATCACCTATTATTTTTTGCCCATCATTTCTGCCAATGCGGCAAGTTCTTTACCAAGTGGATTGCGTTTATGATAAAGGTAATAAAAATAAATCATCAATAAATATAGCGCGGTGATAGTGGCGCCCACAGCCATCAAAAAGAATAAATCGTCATAAGCGGCGACCGTGGCTTGACGTTGCACACCCTGTAGCATTTGGGTCATCGTAGCAGGATCAGTGGTATTCATTGAACTGACCATATCGGCATAATGCATCTGAGTACGAATGGTGGTAAATGCTTGAATACCTGCCGCGCCTGCCAAACCACCGACCGTTTGTGAAATACCAAAAATAACCGAAAAGCTAATAATATAGGCAGGTCCGTTAGCAATGGCGCGAAACATACCTTCAAATACCATTGGTCCCATAAAGTAAACGGCAGCAAAAGCGATTATAAACTGACTGAAATAGAACATATAAGGGGCAGAGTTTAGCGACACACCCGTATCTACCCATGCACCAATCGCAATCAATGCAACCGCAAAAATCACTGGTCGGCGCAGATCCGTCGCCTTGGTGGTAAAAATGCTAATCACTAATGCCAGTATGCTAGCCACCAAGATGATGGCATAAAAAACAATCAGCTGGTCATTACCATAACCAAGGTTTGCTAATAATCCTGCGGCGCCCACACTTTGCTCAGACAGCAAAATACGCATGACGGCACCAGTAATCATAAAGGCAATAATGGTGCGACTACGCATCCAGCGCACTTGTAACATAGGGTTTTTGCGGTGCGTCTCAATCCATAAAGCAATCGAGATAGTCACGACGGCAATAATCAGTGGATAGCTAAGCCAAGGCATTGTCCACCATTGAATTCTACCTTGTACTAAAAATACGGATAGGGCGGCAAGACCACTGGCAAAAAAGCCAAAACTCACCAAATCAAGTTTTTCAAAGACCTTTTCCGTGTTGCCCGGTGGTAGCTCAAGAATGTTAATAAGCCCAAAGCAAATCAGCGATAATCCCACTTGAAATAAAAATAAACCTTCAAGCTGACCATCAACGGCTAAATAAGGCGAGATAATCCGTGATAGTGGAATGCCAAACTGCACCAAGCCGAACCCCAATATCAGTCCGCTGATACGCCGAGCAGTTGGCATGCCTTGTAGACAATAAAAAATAGACAATACCGTCATCGCACTAGCCACCACACCACTAAAGCCACGGGCGAGCAGTTCTAAATAATAAGGCTCAATGCTAATCCCAATCGTCGTACTGAGTAGATTGCTACTGACCAACCACTGCATACTGGTGGCTGCCAATAAAAAGAACAAAGTGATTTTGCTAAATAACGACATGCCAAATTGCTGGCGAATTTTGTATAGCAGCACCGTGACACAAGCATTGGTCATATTGTAAGCGACTGATATCCAGCCACCTTCTACTGGTGTTAAGCCCATTTCACCTTGGATTTGAGTGAGATTCGCGACCAATAGACCATTCTGAAAGCTGGCAGTTAAGCCGATAAAAATACCAATCAGTAAATAAAATACTTTACGGCGCACAGGGTGATCAGGGGTGGCAGGCGAGCCAAGCATGAATGGTCGTTCATGGGGCTTAAACTGGTATTCAGTACTCATGGATGGATAATCTGCGTAGAGGGATAAAATGGTGTATAGCCGTTGTTAAACAAGCATCGCGCTCGTCGGATAGTCATGAAGCTCAAGACGTTCAAAGTCATTTAATAAAAAGCCATTTAACAGAAAGTCATTTAGTAGGCTGATAAAACCAAAAAAGTATTCTAAACCCTGTTTTGAATATTTTATCATAATTTTTGTGGAGCATTTATCACGCATAACTAACGCATTGAAAATCAAGTTAAAAGATAGATGCAGCTGTCTGTCAATGATAGACGATAAGAAATACAGTGCTATAGTCAGAGCACTTTTAAACCGTTACGGCGTTACCCGCCCTAGATGTACTCAGTGTACTATCTGCGGTCGGTCGCCTTGTAGCGATTCTAAAATTCCTTGACTGTATGTCACATAGCTACGACTCAGGTCATTTTTGCCCATAAAAAACAGCTCTATAAAGAGCTGTTTTTTATACATTAAATAGTCGATAAACAGTTAGACCATGGTACTAAATAGAGTGATCATAATTCGCCTCTAAACGCATGCTGCGCTGATAGCTATCAAGACTGGCAAGTTGTAAAGCATACTGCTTAATATGCGGATAATCATCTAACGCTTCGCGCTTAGCCAGCATGATTAAGTCAAAAGACAGCATAAAGTCAGCGCCGCTTAGCTTATGACTAACGATAAATGGCTTATCTGCAACTTCCTCGTTTAGATAGCTCAACAGTCTGTGTTTTTCTTGACTGATATAACCATCTAAAAACTCGTTATCGACGATACCGGCTTTTTTGGTAAATAGCTCCAGTAATAACGGCAACATGAGCGAGCTTTCAGCAAAGTTAATCCATTGCAGATAATGTCCATAGTCTACGCTATCAGTCGTAGGACGTAAGCGCTCTGGCGCAAATCGATCAATCAATAACTCAGTGATTGCACCCGACTCAGCATAAAGTTGACCATCCATCTCGATAACCGGAGATTTACCGAGTGGATGTACCGCCTTTAAACTGTCTGGTGCCAAATGAGTATTAGGATCGCGTTGATGACTAATGATCTCATAAGGCACGCCCAGCTCTTCTAAGAGCCATAAAATACGTAATGAGCGAGACTGGTTGAGATGATGTAAGCGAATCATGATAGTGGCCTTTTTGCATGGTCTATTATATTAACGTTAAAAAGATATTAACCTTTCAGCTTAGTGATTAAGCGCTTGGCAGCTTCCTCTGATGACGCTGGGTTTTGCCCAGTAATCAGCAAGCCATCTTCGACCACAAATGATTCCCAATCAGCGGCTTTTTCATAGTTACCACCATTGGCTTTTAGTGCATCTTCTACTAAGAATGGCACGACATCTGTGAGACCAACGGCGTCTTCTTCTGAATTGGTAAAGCCAGTCACTGTTTTGCCTTTGACTAAATACTCACCGTCAATTTTGACATTTTTAAGAGCGGCTGGAGAATGACAAACAAAGGCGACAGGTTTGTCTTGTTTGACAAACGTCTCAATTAAATTGATCGAATTTTTATCAACTGCCAAGTCCCATAGTGGACCATGACCGCCTGGATAAAAGACTGAATCAAAATCTTCAGCGTTCATATCAGCCAGTTTTTCAGTATTGGCAAGATGCTTTTGAGCATCGCTGTCTTCTTTAAAACGCTTGGTATCTTTCGTTTGCGTGTCTTCGGTATCGCTGCTCGGATCAAGCGGTGGCTGACCGCCAGCAGGAGAAGCAAGTGTCACATTGACACCCGCATCGATAAAAGCATAATAAGGCGCGGCAAACTCTTCTAGCCAAAAGCCCGTTTTTTTACCAGTATCGCCCAACTTATCATGTGAGGTTAGTACCATTAAAATATTCATAGTCGTCCTTATTTATTATTGATGTTGTTCTTAAATCATGGGTTGTTAGCAGTCATGCTTAATTAATCATCTGTAATCAATATGAGTATTTGCAATGACTGCTAGCGGTATTCATAGAACAGTATTCATGGTTGAGAGGTCATTTTCAGTGGTTGTCTTAGCAAGTTATGTTGTTAAGTCGTTATTTGCGATTCAACCAACTGATAACCATTGGTTCTGTTATTCAACCTCAGAAACTTTAACCACTGTTTTACCGAAGTTATCGCCATTTAGCATGCGAACAAAGGCATTTGGTGCATCGTCTAAGCCTTCAGCGATATATTCTTTGGTTTTAACATCGCCTGACTCGACCCATTTGCTCATGGTTTTTAAGAATTCTGGGAAGTGATCGCCATATTCTTCAAAAATAATAAAACCTTTGATGGTGAGACGACGGCTTAGAATGTTGCCCATTAATACGCCTAGACGATCTTTACCATCAGGCAGCTCAGTGGCGTTGTATTGCGAGACCAGACCACAGACTGGGATACGTGCATGCGCATTTAATAATGGCATAACGGCATCAAATACTTTGCCACCGACGTTTTCGTAATAGATATCGATGCCATCTGGGCAAGCCGCTTTTAATTGCTCGGCAAAGTCATCCGCTTTATGGTCAATACAGACATCAAAGCCTAGCTCATTGACAGCAAAGTCACATTTTTCCTTGCCACCAGCCACACCAACGGTACGTAAGCCATATTGGTTGCCAACTTGACCTACCGTTGCACCAACGGGCCCCGTTGCGGCAGCGACGACCAAAGTTTCTCCTTTTTGCGGCTTACCGATGTCGGTCAAACCCATGTAACCGGTAAAGCCTGGCATACCTAGTACGCCTAAACCATAAGATGGATTTGACATGTTTTTGTCAAGCTTTAAGACGCCTTCGCCATCACTGACGCTATAGTCTTGCCAGCCTGAGTTTGAGACCACTAAGTCACCCACAGCAAATTTGTCGATATTGGATTCAACGACTTGGGCAACCGTGCCACCCATCATGACATCACCCACTTCTAGCGGATCAGCATAGCTTTTTGCATCGCTCATACGTCCACGCATGTATGGATCTAAGGATAAGTAAACGGTACGCAGCAGCATTTCATTGTTATTTGGCGATGGGATATCGCTGGTTACCATATCAAAGTTTTCAGCTTTTGGCTCACCTATTGGACGACTTGCCAATTTAATTTGACGGTTTGTTTTTTGATTTTGTTGTTTATCAAAGCTCATTATCAGATTCCTTTTCTATTTATTGATTTTAAGATTCTATTGATTTTAATATTTACTGGTTTTGATATTTAATGGTGAATGGAGTAGTTACTCAGTGCTGAGCAACTACTATAAATAGCATAACAATATGTGTTTCTTATTACGGTGGTGTTTTTATTAAGCAGCTTTGCTACTAATAGCACGTTGTAGAATACGACGTGACACTTCTAAATCATTGTTGCTGTGCTCACCTAACTGAACCATGTTGTGCGCTTCAAGCTGCTTGATAATTGGATCAATAGCTGACTCATCAAGTTCTGCATCTTCTAAACTGACGGGCAAGCCAAGGTCACGGAAGAAGTTTTCGGTACGGACAATAGCCGCTTCAATGACAGCGTCTTCGTCTTGATGAGTATCATCGAGCGTAATATTCCAGACATTATGTGCATATTGAAGTAGTTTCTCTTTTTTGCTGTCTTTCAACTCGCGCATTACTGAGGGTAATAAAATGGTTAGGGTGCGGGCATGATCGATGCTGTGTAACGAGGTTAGCTCATGACCGATCATATGTGTCGTCCAGTCTTGCGGTACGCCTGCACCGATTAGACCATTGAGTGCCATGGTCGCTGTCCACATAATATTCTTACGAGTTTCTAAGTTTTCTGGATCTTGTTTAACGATACGACCTTCATCAATGAGGATTTTCAGCAAGCTCTCAGCAAAGGCATCTTGCACTTTTGCATTGACTGGATACGTTAGGTACTGTTCCATGACATGGACAAAGGCATCCGCAACACCATTCATCACTTGACGCTCAGGTAATGTCAGTGTTTTGATTGGATCTAATATTGAGAATTTAGGGAAGGCAAGTGCGTTGCCAAATGGTAGCTTAGCTTGACGTTCACTATAATTGATGACGCCGCCTGAGTTCATCTCAGAGCCAGTGGCTGGAATGGTCAAAACAGCACCCAAATCGATGGCAGAATCAATGTCTCTGCAATAGCTGGTTAGTGCATTCCATGCTTGTTCGCGTGAGACAGTCGTGCCATCTTCTTCAGTAAGTGACGATACCAATGCCACAAATTTGCTACCATCAATGACTGAGCCGCCACCGACCGCTAGCAAAAAGTCAATATTGTGCTCATTGACCATGTCTGCAGCTTTTAAAAGAGTCGTGAATTCTGGATTGGCTTCAATACCACCAAATTCGAATACGGTACGTGTACCGCTCGCAGCCAAGGCTTCTTTTACTTCGTCTAGCGTACCTGTGCGCTGTGCCGAACCGCCACCATAAGTGATAAGTACACGGGCATCAGTCGGTACCAATTCCGATAGTTGTTTGATTTGACCTTCACCAAAGACGATACGTACTGGATTGTAATATTGGAAGTTATTCATAGTATTCCTAAAATCATTAAATATTTGTGTTGGACGTATTGGGTGCAAAAATCTCAGTGGCAAATTAGCCTTTCGTTTTTACAACTGTGGGCATTGTACATTAAATAGACCAGTCGTCTAGTAATTTTTACAAAACTCTCTTATAACTCAATTTTTTGCTTTAGATATAGGGAAGTATAAATGGCTAAAAAGCGTTTAACGCACGAAATTAGCGTCCCAATTGAGAAGTAGTCATCTGCCATACTTCTGCAAGCGGTGTATTGGTTTGGCTAATCTTGGCGATTAAACTGGCACCAAGCCAAGCAAAATACCAACGTTTGGCCATGCTCTCGGCCGCGATATTGTCAGGTTGTGGTACAGAGTCATCCGCCCAGCCTGCTTTGATTTGTTCGGCAAGCCAACTGATGGTCTGCTGATAACCAGCATTCAGTGCGATGCGCATAGGTTCAGACAGATCTGCAACCTCAGCGCTGAGCTTAACCACCAAGCACTTTTCATGATCACAGCCATTTTGCTGGGTGTCATACCAGCTTTGAAAGTAATCATAAATCTTTTGCTGAGCATTAACTTTTTGACGACCAATGGCGTCTAAGCGTATCTTATAGTCAGTGAAATAATGACTGATGATAGCTTCACCGAACGCTTCCTTTGAGGCAAAATAATGGTAAAAAGAGCCTTTAGGAATACCGGCTGTGTCTAGTATTTGTTTGATACCGACGGCAGTAAAACCTTTTTTGGAAATCAGTTGATAGCCTGTTTCTAACAGATGCGTTTTGGTATCTGGTGGGATTGTGGTTGAGGCCGCAGACATAATGGTAATGTCCTCCTATATTTTTTATGAATGTATTTCAGAGATAAGGTATGGCGAATAATGCTACTTAGCGCGCTATTAACAATTATTCATGATACTTTCTATGGGTCGATGCAGATTTTTATCGTTGCTTATAATGAGTGCTTATTGTCAGGGTTGATATGGTCACGTTACGTTTTTTCAACAATACTTGCTGACAAAATACGCTTATTTGTATGAGGTCTATGGTAGCATTAGACCAGTCGTCTAGCAAGTTTCGTTTTGATGTGCTTAATCAAATGTCGCGAGCGCAGGCTATTTAATATAAATAACTGTGTTAAGGGTTATTTTTTATCTGCCTCAATTTGCTAGCCATACTGTTTTATTGACAACCAACATAACATCCATAAAATAAATGAGAAGAATTATGTTAACTGATACCGATAATACCAAAGCCAATGCCTATAATGATTTCCACCTCCAGTACATTGCAGGGGAATGGCAAAGCGGTCAAGATGATAGCGTCAATACCAACACCAACCCCTACAATGGCGATACACTTGTAAAGATTCAGCAGGCGACAGAAGCACAGCTTAATGAAGCTTATCAAGCAGCAAGTGCGGCACAAAAAGAGTGGGCACAGCAAACGCCAGCGACACGAGCAGGTGTACTATATAAAGTGGTTGAGATTTTAGATCAGCGCCAAGATGAAATCGTCGATTGGCTCATTAAAGAGTCGGGCAGTACCCGTGTTAAAGCCATGGTGGAGTTTGCTGCTACCCGCGGCATTACCCTTGAGGCTGCGACTTTCCCCAGTCGTGTACATGGCGAGATTCGTCCATCTAACACCCCTGGCAAAGAAAACTTTGTTTACCGTGAGCCCATCGGTGTCGTCGCTGTCATTAGTCCGTGGAACTTTCCATTACATTTGACCCAACGTTCTATTGCACCAGCCTTAGCACTTGGTAACGCTGTGGTACTCAAGCCTGCGAGTGATACTCCAGTGACTGGTGGTTTGCTGCTAGCAAAAGTATTCGAAGAAGCAGGTTTGCCAAAAGGCTTGCTCAACGTGGTGGTTGGCTCAGGCAAAGAGATAGGAGATGCGATCGTTGAACACAAAACCCCAAGCTTTGTATCATTTACTGGCTCTACTTCAGTCGGTAAGCGCATTGGCGAGTTGGCTAATGGCGGCGACTACATTAAACAAGTAGCGCTTGAGTTGGGTGGTAACAGTCCATTTGTGGTACTAAAAGACGCTGATATTGAGCAAGCGGTCAAAGCAGCCGCCTTTGGGAAGTTCTTACATCAAGGTCAAATCTGTATTGCTATCAATCGTATTATCGTTGAAGACGAGATTTATGATGACTTTGTTGAGCGTTTCTTGGCACACGTTAAAACGTTAAATGTCGGCGATCCGAGCAAACAAGACACGGCGGTTGGTCCGATTATTAACAAAAAACAAGTCGAATCGTTGAAAGAGAAAATCGCTAATGCGCAGCAAGAAGGTGCAAAAATGATACTAAGTGGTGAGATTAAAGGACAAGTTGTACCGCCGCATATCTTTACTGAAGTGACGCGCGAGATGGATTTGTCACGTAATGAGGTATTTGGACCATTGGTCGGTATCATTCGTGCCAAAGATGAAGATGATGCGTTATCGATCGCCAATGACTCAATGTTTGGTCTGTCGAGTGCGGTATTTACAAAAGATATGGCAAAAGGCATACGCTTTGCTCGCGGTATCAGAGCAGGCATGACACATATTAATGATATTTCAGTCAATGATGAAAGTAACTTACCATTCGGTGGCGAGAAAAACTCAGGTATTGGTCGTTTTAACGGTGAGTGGGTGCTAGAAGAGTTTACTAGAACGCACTGGATATCTATGCAACATGAGCCACGCGAGTATCCGTTTTAAGCGATGTATATTTTCAATGCTCTAAATTGAAGTTTTAATAATAAAAAAGCCTGCAAATAAGCGGGCTTTTTTTATGGGAACGTTGAAAGTGTGATTATTTAAGGTGAAAGCCTAGCAAGTCTTGTATCTCCTCGACGGTCATATGTCTAACGAGCGCCTGATCTTCTACCGACAGGCGATTGGTGTGTTCTTTTATCATAGTATGGATACTACGAGCGACCTCAGAGGTGCTAGCATAATACATTTGCGGCTCTTCTTTGGTGAGTTTCATCAAAAACTTATCGATGATTTTGCGCTTTTCATGGGAAGCGTGTTCTTGAGTCATGACATTCTCCTAGTTATAAACCATCTAAGCAGTCAGCTCAGTGATAGTCAATGCTTATGGCTAGTATAACGCAGATAACAACGAGGATAGCGACTTAAGTTGAACGGGTAACACGCTCTATACTGTGTGTCACATTCTAAAATATTATCATCTAGCGCCGTAAAACCACGTCCTTCTAGGGCGTGGATATCAGGCGTCA
>NZ_JABASQ010000013.1 GCF_016107535.1 Psychrobacter cibarius
GCTCCGCCTGGGCGAAAAAAGCAGCAGCCTTACGTATAATCTCATTGGCTTGCTTGAGTTCTCTATTCTCTCGTTCAAGTTCTTTGATGCGCTCTTTGTCACTTTGAGCCTGCACTGAGGCAGGAATGGTTTGATCAATGTGCTTTTTATGCCAAGATCGCAGTGTCTCAGGTGTACAGCCAATCTTTGACGCTATGGCTTGAATGGCTGACCATGTGGAAGGATAGTCGCTCGACGCTTCAATCAGCATGCGAACGGCGCGTTCTTTAATCTCAGGAGTGTAGGTTTGTCTTTTCATTGTCATATTCTCTCAGAATGTTGAGTCTCCGACAATCCCGGGGCGGTTCAAAAGCATGATATTCATCATATAAAAATTAAGTTGAATAGCGCTTCTCAATAATGCCTTACTATTAAAACTAAGATGATAACCTATGATAAATAACCATCTATACCATACTTCATGCATGACAATTCCACTACTTGTCGCTGCCTGTGCGTCTATGTCTATGGTAATAACTTTGGCTATGATAAAAACCTATCTTAAAAGGTATTTGACAAGCAATTAATAGTGCATGGCTCCTATCAAATTGAGAAAATAAACGGTATTTATGAAGTATCAAGTTCTGAGAAAAAAAGCAGTTATACATATGATAAAATCAAGAAACAGTTCGAATTGTTTGAAGAAATAAAGATGTTGATTATGATAGGTAGTATATTATGAACAAATGGCTAGTCGCAGTTATATCAATAGGAATAACAGTTAATGCTAATGCTGAAGTATTCAGTATGATGGATCAGTTTTTTGAAGATTTTGAGGTCGTAGATGACGACTACCATTATGTAGACTTAAACACTGCATCTATTTTTTTTGATTCAATGGATCGAGTGGCTAATGAAAAAATCAATAACGAGCAACCTGAGTTTAATCTGGGAGATAAAAATTACCTGATGAGCTGGAAAATGAACTTATATTCAAGCTCAATAGCAGTTAAGAATATGGAGCCTAGCCTTCAAGAATTAGGTGTTGATGAACTTTGTCAGAGTTTTTATAGTGCAAAATATCAAGCAGCTAATAATGTTGTGGTTAAGCTATCAAGTTATGACAATCAAGATAATCTAGTAGAAACAGTGGTTTTAAACAAAGAGGTCTGCTCGTAGTATAGCAGTATGTAGGTTTTATAAAGCGTAAAAATAATAGGGTTGGAAGGAAGTGAGATGTTTATTAATCATAAGCGGTGCCCAGATTGTGGAACTAGGCTTAGAAAGAATGATTGGCGGTGTAGAAATTGCGAGAGTCAAAGCTTAACTAATTGGTCGCTCACATTGCCAATGTGGGTAATCGGCTTGTTGATTATCGGAATAACAGCGACATTTATGATTGGTAATTTATGTAATGCCGAGCTGCTTCATCCAGTCATGAATAACTTTGGCATACAATGTTAATTTTTGCCAAAAAAATAACTCAACGACCTAAGCCGTTGAGTTATTTAGTATTTCTTGGTCGGAACGGCAGGATTTGAACCTGCGACCACTACACCCCCAGTGTAGTGCGCTACCAGACTGCGCTACGCCCCGAATGACTGACTATTTTACGCAAAATTATGCATATTGCAAGGGCTATTTATAGTAGCCAAAATCTATCACATTATTTTGCCTATTACAGTCAGCTGAACCAACCAGTAGCTTGCCTTACTTAACCCAAAAGCTCTCTTAAGATTTGGTTCACTTGCTGCGGGTTGGCACTACCGCGGCTGGCTTTCATGACTTGACCGACCAGACCGTTAAAGGCTTTTTCTTTACCGCCACGATATTCTTCAACCATGGCTGCATTCTTAGCGATGACTTCTTCAACGATGGCTTTGATAGCGCCCGTATCGGTTTCTTGCTTAAGACCTTTTTCTTCGATGATTTTATCAGCGGCATCATCAGCATCACCGCCTTCGCGCTCGTATAGGGCGCTAAAGACTTTCTTAGCCAATTTGCCAGATAGCGTATCGTCTTTGATTCGGGCTAGCATACCAGCCAATTGCTTGGCGCTGATAGGGGAGTCAGTAATTTCTTTATCATCTTTATTTAGCGCACCGAGTAGGTCACCCATCACCCAATTGCCAGCCATTTTGGCATCTGCTTGCCCAATTTCTGCGACCACAGCTTCAAAGTAATCGGCAATTTGACGACTGCCAGTCAAGATACGTGCATCGTATTCTGATAGACCAAGCGCTTTTTCAAAACGCGCACGACGAGCAACTGGTAGCTCCGGCATTGCTGCACGAATGCTATCAACCGTATGCTGTTCGATACGCACAGGTAGCAAGTCAGGGTCAGGGAAATAGCGATAATCGTTGGCATCTTCTTTGGTACGCATCACACGAGTTTCATCACGCTCTGGATCATAAAGCATTGTCGCTTGAACGACTTTGCCACCGTCTTCTAAGATATCGATCTGACGCTCGATTTCACGATTGATGGCACGCTCAATAAAGCGGAACGAGTTGAGGTTTTTCAGCTCAGTACGTGTACCCAATTCAGCACCAGGCTTACGGATAGAGACGTTACAATCACAGCGGAATGAGCCTTCTGCCATCACTGCGTCTGAGATATCAAGCCACGTGACCAGCTGATGAATGGCTTTGATGTAGGCAAGTGCTTCGTGAGCAGAGCGCATGTCTGGCTCAGAGACGATTTCGATTAATGGCGTACCAGCACGGTTCAAATCCACACCAGTCATACCATCGACGGCGTCGTGTACTGACTTGCCAGCGTCTTCTTCTAAATGCGCACGAGTGATACCCATACGTTTGGGATATTCGTTCTTATCCCCTTCATTGACCACGACATCGATATAGCCTTCGCCAACGATAGGGTTGGCCATCTGGGTGATTTGATAGCCTTTAGGCAAATCTGGATAGAAGTAGTTTTTACGGTCAAACGTATTAAATAGACCCAACTCAGCGTTGACGCCGATACCGAATTTTAAGGCACGATTGACCACGCCAGCATTTAGCACTGGCAATACACCAGGCAGACCTAAGTCTACAATGCTGGCTTGGCTGTTTGGCTCATGACCAAAATCAGTTGGCGCACTTGAGAATATTTTACTCTCCGTATTTAGCTGGCAGTGAATCTCAATGCCGATGACCACTTCATAACCATCGACGAAAAGCTCTTTACGTACGGCGTGTTCACGGACGGCATTGTTATCAGTAATAGCTGTACTCATTATACCGTCTCCTTCGCGATGGCAGAGTGTTGTAGATGATGATCTGTATGCTGCTGGAATAAGTGAGCAGTCGTGAGTAATTGGCTCTCTTGCCAATGTTGACCGATTAACTGTAAGCCAACAGGCAAACCTTCTGAGGTTAGACCAACTGGCTGGCTAACCGCAGGTAGACCCGCTAAGTTAACAGCGATGGTATAAACGTCACCCAAGTACATGGTCGCAGGATCAAGGTTGTCAGTAAGCTTGTAAGCAGCGGTTGGTGCTGTTGGGCTAGCAATCACATCACAGCTAGCAAACGCTTCATCGAAGTCTTTGACGATTAAGCGGCGAATCTTCTGTGCTTTAGTATAGTACGCATCGAAGTAGCCAGCCGATAGCGCATAAGTGCCGGTCAAAATACGGCGCTGTACTTCAGGACCAAAGCCTTCAGAGCGTGAACGCGTGTATAGATCGAGCAGATCGGTTGGATTCTCACAGCGATAGCCAAAACGTACGCCGTCGAAACGTGACAAGTTAGATGAGGCTTCTGCAGGTGCTAGCATATAGTAAGTAGCAAGCGTGATTTCAGGATCAGTAATGTTCACTTCGACAATCGTCGCACCCAGCTCTTCATATTTTTTCAGAGCAGCACGTACGGCTGTTTCTACCTCAGCGTCTAGTCCCGCACTAAAGTATTCTTTTGCCACACCAATGCGCAAGCCAGCAAATGGCTTATCACCAGCCGCGGCTTCTGCATCATTGATGTCTTGTACGTAGTCAGGCATATCGTATTTGATAGAAGTCGCATCGCGTGGATCGTGACCAATCATTGGCTGTAACAGATAGGCACAATCTTTAGCGCTGCGACCCATGCTACCAGCTTGATCCAGACTTGAGGCATAGGCAATCATACCAAAGCGAGAGACGCGACCATAGGTTGGCTTGATACCGGTTAGTCCACAAAATGAGGCAGGCTGACGAATAGAGCCGCCAGTATCACTACCCGTTGCGACTGGGACAAAACCTGCGGCAACGGCGGCAGCACTACCACCTGATGAACCACCAGGGACGCGCTCTAGGTTCCAAGGGTTCTGCACAGTGCCATAGTAAGAGCTACTGTTGTCTGAGCCCATCGCAAACTCATCCATATTGAGCTTGCCCAAGCTAATCATGCCTGCTTTGTCGATGTTAGAAACGATGGTAGCATCATAAGGTGAGATAAAGTTATGCAGCATCTTAGAGCCACAAGTCGTCAGTACACCTTGAGTACAAAAGATGTCTTTGTGCGCCATCGGTACGCCAAGTAATGGACGTTTGTCACCTTGCGCGCGCATCTCGTCAGCTGCCTTTGCTTGCGCGCGTGCTGTCTCAGAAGTATGAGTGATAAAGCTGTTAATCTTATTGTCTAGCGCGTCTATACGTTTGATGTAGTGTTCTGTCAGCTCAAGGCTGCTAAATTGTTTGTCTTGCAAGCCCGTAATAAGCTGCTGGGTACTTAATAAATGAAGTTCTGACATAAGGTGTCGTCCGTCAAAATGTGAATAGCATAAAGTAAAATAGGGTAGCGATTAAAGCAGCGCGCTGCTTATTCAATCACTTGTGGAACCAAATATAAGCCATCTTCAACAGCTGGGGCGACTGACTGATTGCGCGCGCGGTTGATATCGTGTTTGGCCACATCAGCCCGCAATTCTTGGCAAGCTTCATGAATGTTTGCTAAGGGTTTGATGCCTGTGGTATCCACGTTAGATAGCGTATTCATAAGTTTTAATACTTTACTAATATCGTCGGCATAGCTATCGGCTGTGCTTTCATCGACACCCAAACGTGCAAGGTTGGCAACTTCTAGGATTTCTTCACGGCTGACGTTGCTGTCAGACGTTGCTGGTTGCTGTGACATAGTTTCTCCAGTGAAGGACAGTTTTTGTTAGAGTAGAATGCGGCTAAAATAGACAAGCATTAGATATAGATAATTATTAACACAAACTAAAACAAGGGGTTTATCTTAAGATGTATATATAGTGGCTTTATTATAAAGCATCTGGCTTAAGTTTACAGAGCATGACGCTTGATTGATGCACAATATCAACCAAGATGGCATGATTTGCAAAATTGACTGTATAATTCACGATTGATTCTCAATTGCTTACCCATTACGTTCTGAAATACGTTACAGTATGCACCTGTGCTGCTAAGCAAAATTATCGTTTGCCTGTAGAGCCTTGTTAGTTATTGAATTAAATGATGTTTCATTAAGTCGAATGGTATTTACTGCTATTTTAAACTTTGTAACAACTTTTAGCGTTTAAGACCAAAATCCTGACTTACTGATGCAAATATCTGTGTTTTTTTTGAGCCAAATCGGTATAATTTAGCTCAGTTTTTCCATTGCATCATTATTGTTTAGGTTTGACTTGTTGCGAGGTTCAAATTTCGCCATAAGTGATGTCTAACGACGACCTGCTCAACGCTGACGAGTAACGCCTCAGTCAATCTCATTCGCCTCATTCGCCTCATTTGTAATACGCTGGAAATATTAGTCATGAACCTGTTTGGATTTTTATCAAATAATATCGCTATCGACCTCGGTACTGCGAACACTCTCATTTTTATTCCTAATAAAGGCGTCGTACTTGACGAGCCTACGGTGGTTGCGTTACGAAGTAATCGTACACAAAACCCTACCGTTGCGGCTGTTGGTATTGATGCCAAGCAGATGCTTGGTCGTACACCTGCCAATATTACAGCGATTCGCCCATTAAAAGACGGCGTGATTGCTGACTTTGAAGTGACGCAAAAAATGCTCAAGCATTTCATCACGAAGGTAAAAGCCAAGCGTTTTATGGCGCAGCCTAACGTGGTGGTTTGTGTGCCTTGTAAGTCTACTCTGGTTGAGCGTAAAGCGATTCGTGAAGCGGTATCTTCGGCAGGTGCGAGTAAAGTACTATTGTTAGAAGAGCCAATGGCTGCTGCCATCGGTGCAGGCTTGCCAGTTCATGAAGCCAGCGGTTCGATGGTGGTTGATATTGGTGGCGGCACGACGGAGATTGCCGTTATCGCGTTATCTGGTTGCGTTTATGCTGAGTCGATTCGTATCGGTGGCGATATGTTTGATGACGCGATTATCACCCATGTGCGCCGTACCCATGGTTGCGTGATTGGTGAGACGACAGCTGAGCGTATTAAGCACGAAGTTGGCTCTGCTTTGAATGAAGACAGTCAGCTAGAAGTTGAAGTTCGCGGTCGTAGCATGGCAGAAGGCGTGCCAAAAACCTTTACTGTCAACTCAGAAGAAGTACAAAAAGCCCTGAGTGATCCGCTGAGCGGTATCGTTAGCGCGGTGAAAGCTGCACTTGAGCAGACGCCACCTGAGCTGTCATCAGATATCGCAGAGCGTGGTATTGTCTTGACGGGCGGCGGTGCGCTGTTGCGTGATTTGGACAAATTGATTTCAAGAGAGACAGGTCTACCTGTGACCGTTGCTGAAGATCCATTGACTTGCGTCAGCCGCGGCGGTGGTATTGCACTTGATTTTATCAATAACAAAAGCTTGAACATGATTTTTGTTTAGATTGCTTTAGTTAAGCACTGCGGTATTGATAAATCATCTTCGTCGTGCTTGATGATAGCTTGCGTAAAAATAGTGGGTCAAAACAGTATAAAATTAAAGGTAGCCAGTTGCGCTGCCTTTAATTGCATTAATCAACTAGAACCCAGTACTGGCTACTGCTTATTTTATAACTCCTGAGTTAGACGACTTATGACCCCAAGTATTTTTGCGCGCCAGCCGTTAGCACTTCGTAAGACTGCCATTGTATTAATAGCAGCTCTAATACTGATGTGGTTCGATAGCAAAAATTCAGAATGGTTTAATCCAGTACGTAGTACCAGTCATGCCGCTATGCAGCCTATTTATGAGCTATCACTGTTACCGAGTTATGCCAAGCATTGGGCAGGTGGCAGCTTACAGTCTAAAGAAGCGCTGCGCCGCGAAAACATGCAATTGAAGTCTCAGCTTATCCATGCGCAAGCCAAGTTGCAGCAGCAAGATTATATTTTGGCACAAAATGCGCGCCTGCAAGGTATTTTATCAACGACTAAGCCTGAACAATTTGATCTTAATTTGGCACAGGTAATCGGTACAGACACCAACTTACTCAGACAAATCGTAGTGCTCAATAAAGGCGTTCAAGACGGGGTTCAAGTTGGACAAACAGTGATTGATGAGGACGGTATTTTAGGGCAGATTATTAATGTCTATCCCAATACCAGTCGCCTACTATTGATTACTGATGAGCAGCAATCGGTTGCGGTTACGGTTAAGCGCACAGGTCAACGCGCTATCGTGACAGGGCAAGGCATACCAACCTCATTAAGCCTTGATTATGTATTCAAAACCTCAGACGTGCGTGTGGGTGATGAGCTGGTGTCATCAGGATTGGGTGGGCGTATTCCAGCAGGGTATCGTGTCGGGCGTATCGCCCATATTAAAGATACTCAAGCCGATAACTTTAGAAGTATAGAAGTGACCCCAGCGGCGAACTTTATCGATAATGCGTATGTATTAGTCTTGCAAGATAAGCTGGTGAATAAAAATAATATGACTCTCAATGACCGTTAAGAAGTTAGGCGCTAAACACGTAAGCACCAATCAGATAATGGCTGGCATCTATTTATTAACTGGTCTGTTTGTCGATACATTTTTAGCCATGGTTTTTATCCCATCAATGCCCACTCATGCTTTAACAGCAGCCATCAATACATTCGTTAAGGTAAGTACCCATGTCGTATCCTGATTCTGAGAATGCAACGGTACTACTGATTGCTACCATCATTCTAAGTTTTGTTATTGCGTCATCGCTTAATGTATATCCGTTAAGTCCTAGTATGGCTACCTTACGCCCTATGGTCATGATCATGGTGCTGATTTTTTGGTTGTTATTTCAGCCACGCTATGTTGGTATTTTTACAGCATTTACCATCGGTCTCATTGCTGACTTACTCATGGATACCCATTTGGGACAGCAAGCCTTTGCCGCCGTGGCAGTCGCCTTCTTCATAAAAATAACCAGTATTTATATTAGGCAACTAAATACCATCAGTGCATGGTTATTAGCGATCTTAGGATTGGTTGTTTTTCAATTATGTTTATGGATATTACAGATGTTTATCCAGAATGTCTTTGTCGCACAATCTGCCTTATCACTGTTGATGAGTATCATCAGCTGGCCATTGGTACTACTGGCTTTGCGTAAATTTGTGTCATAAGAAAAATTCTGCTGATAGCCAATAAGATTGTAGCGCTGGTGTTTATTAATCATGACTAACTAATATTAATGCACTAACAGGCAGCAGTTTTCGGTAGTAGGTAGATAAATACAGATAAAAAGAGAGTAGCGATGGATATTGTTTTAGCTTCTGGTTCGCCGCGCCGTCGTGAGCTGTTAGAAAGAGCACAACTAGAATTTAGCACATTGAGTGTAGATGTCGATGAAACAAAGCATGATGATGAGTCACCTACAGACTATATCGAGCGCATGGTCGCCACTAAAGCTGAGGCTGCCATACAGCAACTAGCATCACGCTTGAAAACGGATAAAAGCTGTTTTTCTGACTCACTTATCATTCTAACGTCTGATACCATCGGTGTGCTGGCAGATGGTCAAACAGTGCTGGTCAAGCCAATCGATCGTGAGCACGCTTATAGCATGTGGCAACAGATGTCTGATAATGTCCATGAAGTATGGACAGCAGTTCAAGCAACGCATGTATCATTATCTTCTAAAGTGGCTAACAGCTCAACTCATGAGCCAGTATTTCAAATCATTAATCAGCAACGAATCACTGAGCGTACCGAAGTGACCTTTATAGCGCTCACTGCAGAGATGATGAGTAACTATTGGGACAGTGGTGAGCCTGCTGATAAAGCGGGTGGTTATGGTATACAAGGTTTGGGTGCTATTTGGGTCAGCCGTATCAATGGTAGCTATACCAATGTCGTGGGTTTACCACTTCCACAAACGCTGGCGTTAATTAAAAACGTCACAGATATTAGTATCAATTAAAATGCGAAACAGAACCTCATAGAGATTATTGGTCTCTCAGAGATTGGTTGTCACTCCAACCTGCTGCACATAATAACACGCGAGAGTAATGGGCGAGAGCCAGCTGCATTTGTTACACTATAAAGATAATAGACGATGAACGTCTAACAAGAAAGCTGAGAGATAAGAGAAAAACATTATGTCCGAAGAGCTGCTGATTAATATTAGTCCAATGGAATCCCGTGTCGCAGTCTTAGACAATGGCATCTTGGGCGAGATTTATATTGAACGTCATCATAAATTGGGTCTGGTCGGCAATATCTATCTGGGTACAGTCGTACGCGTTTTACCTGGTATGCAGGCAGCATTCGTTGATATCGGGCAGTCGCGGACAGCATTTTTACACGTCAATGATATGCAGCGTGAGCCGCGTCCAGTAGCAGAAAATAAAAGTAAAGCGGCTGACAATAGCGATAAAAACTTGGATAGCAATATAGAAGATGCTGTGGTAGAAAATAGTACTGATAACTTGGCTGTCACGCCACCGGTGATTAGTATACAAAATACCGAAGTCATCCCTGTTTCTAAAACGTTGATTCAACATCGCTTGCATGAAAGCCAACGTATTTTAGTGCAAGTGACCAAAGATCAGTTGGGCAGTAAAGGCGCTCGCTTGACCACCAATATCTCCTTGCCATCTCGCTATTTGGTGTATTTGCCCTCAAGCGAACACATTGGTATCTCTCAACGCATTGATGGCGAAGAAGAACGAACTCGTTTGAAGACTGAGCTTAGTAGCCTGATGCAAACGGTCAATCTAAAAGGCGGTCTCATCGCTCGTACCGCTGCTGAACGTGTCCCTGTCGATAAGCTTGAAGAAGACATTTATTATCTATTGCAACTGTGGCGTACCATCTGCGCGCGTCGCCAAGAGATGAAACAACATCAAAGTTCTGAGCTTATTTATCAAGAGCTATCATTACCGCTGCGCTCTATCCGTGATTTGGTACACGCGGATACCGAAAAAGTCATCATTGATAATGCACAAATTTACGAACAAGTCAGATCCTTTGCCAAAGAGTTTGTGCCTTTTGTCTATGACCGCATTGTCCATTATACCGCTGAGCCATCTTTGTTTGATGTTCATCGGGTCGAAGATGATTTGCGTGATGCTTTAAAACGCCGCGTAGATTTAAAATCAGGTGGCTATCTCATTATCGACCAAACAGAAGCGATGACCACAATCGATGTCAATACGGGATCATTCGTAGGCGGGCGTTCGTTAGAAGATACGGTTTATAAAACCAATCTTGAGGCAACTCATGCAATCGCCCGACAGCTGCGTTTGCGTAATCTAGGCGGTATTATCATCCTAGACTTTATTGACATGCTTGAACAGCAGCATAAAGATGATGTGTTAGAGAGCCTGCAATCACAGCTAGTACAAGACTATGCCAAAACTAAGATTACTCAGGTCAGTGAGCTTGGGTTAGTAGAGATGACGCGTAAACGTACGCGTGAGTCGCTTGGACAGCAGCTATGTGAGCCGTGCTCGACCTGTCAAGGACGCGGCTTTGTCAAAACGGCTGAGACAGTGTGCTTTGAGATATTCCGTGAAATCATGCGTTGTGCTCGTACTTATAACTCTCCCAAGAAATTTACGGTCGTTGCCCATGCCGCAGTCATTGATTTACTTCTTACTTCAGAGTCAGACACGGTGGCAGATTTAGAGTATTTACTTGGTAGAGTGATTACCTTTGATGTCGAAAATCTCTATACTCAAGAGCAATATGACATTGTTTTGGATTGATGTTTCATAGCTTTAGATTAACAGTGCATAGTTATCAATTCATATAAGCGTGATTATTAAGCACAGATACGGTTGTTTACATATTACTGTTTATAAAGGGTAATATCATAAGTCGCTACAGATATTACCCTTGCAATGACTGAAATACTATGTATAATATACACCACTGAATTATATATGCGCCGCCAATCAAACAGCGGGCGCTATGACAGCTAGAGCATCGTTTCTAGCACTATTTCATTATGCCTTTGCTGACATCCTATAATGGAAGGGTCGGCGGGGCTTTAAACTATTTTGCTTTTGGCACGCTACAAGTTCGGATAAAGAACTCATTCTGGTTTAGAACAGAAGGCCGCTTTAAGTGAATATTTAACCAAACGGCTTTTGATCATATCTTTGCAAAGCAAAAATGACAAAAGCACATATTAGGAGCTTGCTGGCATGGCTAACCAGAGAATCCGTATCCGTCTTAAGTCTTTTGATCATCGTCTGATTGATCAATCTGCACAAGAGATTGTTGATACTGCAAAGCGCACCGGTGCGCAAGTTTGTGGTCCTGTACCGTTGCCGACTCGCATTGAGCGCTTCAACGTTCTAACTTCACCACACGTAAACAAAGACGCTCGTGATCAGTACGAAATCCGTACTCATAAGCGTATGGTTGACATCGTTCAACCTACCGACAAAACTGTGGATGCGCTAATGAAGCTTGACTTGGCGGCGGGTGTTGACGTTCAAATTGCTTTGGGTTAATGCACATAAACACCCAACCCATTAATATAAGATATAAAGAGGTCTAAAATGGCGATCGGTTTAGTCGGTAAAAAATGCGGCATGACCCGTGTCTTCACTGAAGCAGGCGCATCTATCCCTGTAACAGTGGTTGAGATCAGTGCTAATCGCATTACTCAAGTAAAAAATACTGATGTAGATGGCTATCAAGCCATCCAAGTTACCACAGGTACCCGTCGTGACAGCCGCGTAGCAGCAGCTCAAAAAGGTCACTTCGCTAAAGCTGGCGTTGCCGCTGGTCGTGGTGTTTGGGAATTTCGTGCCAATGATAGCGATCTTGAAGGTCGTGAAATTGGTGGTGAGATCCTAGCTGACTTGTTCGAACAAGGTCAGATGGTTGATGTCACAGGTAACAGTAAAGGTAAAGGCTTTCAAGGCGGCGTGAAGCGTCACAACTTCAGCATGCAAGATGCCACTCATGGTAACTCAGTATCTCACCGTGCCATTGGTTCAACTGGTCAAAACCAGTCACCAGGTAAAGTCTTCAAAGGCAAAAAAATGCCAGGTCAGATGGGTAACAAACGCGTTACCGTTCAGGGCCTAGAAGTGATATCGGTTGATGTTGAAAAAGGGTTACTTGTCATCAAGGGTGCTATCCCAGGTGCCACCGGTGGCGATGTCATCGTACGTCCGTCAGTCAAAGCCTAAGCAAGGGGATTAACGTGGATTTAAAAACAGTTACAGGGGCGGCAGTTGAGCTTTCTGATACGGCTTTCGGTCGTGAATTCAACGAAGCATTAGTGCATCAAGTCGTCACCGCATATCTTGCTGGTGCTCGTCAAGGTACACGCGCTCAAAAAACCCGTGCCGAAGTTTCTGGTGGTGGCATTAAGCCATGGCGCCAAAAAGGTACTGGTCGCGCTCGTGCAGGTTCTATTCGTAGCCCAATCTGGCGTTCTGGTGGTCGTGCATTCGCGGCTAAACCACAGGATTGGTCACAGAAAGTTAACCGTAAAATGTATCGCGGTGCTATGCAGTGTATCTTAGCTGAATTGATTCGCCAAGAGCGTTTGATTTTGGTCGAAGAGCTAAGCGTTTCTGGACCTAAGACTAAAGAGTTGATTGCAAAGTTAGGTGAGTTAAATGCATCACGTGCATTAATCGTCACTAAAGAAGTTGACGAAAACTTATACTTAGCTGCTCGCAACATCCCACATGTCAATGTACTTGATACAAGTGAAGTGGATCCAGTGAGCTTGATCGCTTTTGATAAAGTGATCATGACAGTCGAAGCTGCGAAACAATTTGAGGAAGCACTAGCATGAATAACGCAAGACTTTATCAGATCCTAAGAGGACCTGTATTCTCAGAGAAATCTCAAATGCTTGGCGACTCACTTGGTGTGCAGGTATTTAAAATTGACTCTAACGCTACTAAGCTTGAAGTCAAAAAAGCGGTTGAGATGATGTTTGAAGGTGTTGAAGTTTTAAAAGTAAACACTTTGAATGTTAAAGGTAAGACAAAGCGTTTTGGTAAAAGTATCGGCCGTCGTAATGACTACAAAAAAGCCTACGTTACCTTAAAAGCTGGTCAAGATGTACAAATGGCTGATGCTGGTGAAGAGGTCGCGAATACGACTGCTTCTACTAGTGAAACAGCGAACAACGAATAAGGATTACACTCATGCCTATCGTAAAAGCAAAGCCAACATCACCAGGCCGTCGTTTTGTTGAAAAAGTGGTGCATCCACACCTTTATAAAGGTCGTCCGTTTGCAGCGCTTCTCGAATCAAAAAGTAAAACTGGTGGTCGTAACAATAATGGTCGCATAACGACTCGTCATATTGGCGGTGGTCATAAGCAGCATTATCGTATTATCGATTTCAAACGTACTAAAGACAATATCCCAGCTACGGTAGAGCGTATTGAATACGATCCTAACCGTACTGCGCACATTGCTTTACTTAAGTACGCTGATGGCGAACGTCGCTATATCATTGCTGCTAAAAAACAAGCAGTTGGCGATACAGTAATGTCAGGTGAGCTATCACCGATTCGTCCAGGTAACTGTTTACCGCTAAAAAACATCCCATTGGGTACTGTGATCCATAATATCGAACTTAAGATCGGTAAAGGCGCACAGATGGCTCGTTCTGCGGGTGCTAGCGTTCAGTTGTTAGGTCGTGAAGGTATTTATGCTATTCTACGTATGCGCTCTGGCGAAACACGCCGTGTACACGTGAACTGCCGTGCCGTTATTGGTGAAGTTTCTAACACTGAGAACAACTTGAAATCACTTGGTAAAGCCGGTGCTTCACGTTGGCGTGGTGTTCGTCCTTCTGTTCGTGGTGTTGCTATGAACCCGGTTGATCACCCACATGGTGGTGGTGAAGGTCGTAATAAAGGTCGCCATCCAACCAGCCCTTGGGGTCAGAAGTCTAAAGGACTTAAAACGCGTAGTAATAAGCGTACTGACAATATGATCATCCGCCGTCGCGCCAAGAAGAAATAAAGGAAGAATTTCATGCCTCGTTCATTGAAAAAAGGTCCATTCATAGACGCGCATTTGTTTGCTAAAGTTGAGAATGCATTAGACACCAACTCACGCAAGCCAATTAAGACTTGGTCGCGCCGCTCGATGATCCTACCACAAATGGTTGGCTTAACCTTGTCTGTTCACAATGGCCGTACTCATGTACCGGTTATCGTGAGTGAACAGATGGTTGGTCATAAACTAGGTGAATTTGCCCCGACTCGTACGTATCGTGGTCATGGCATTGACAAAAAAGCTAAGAGATAAGGTGCTTACCATGGAAGTAACTGCAAAATTACGCGGTGCCGCCATATCGGCACAAAAAGTTAGACTCGTTGCCGATGAAGTTCGTGGCAAATCTATCGAGCGTGCTTTGGATATCCTAACGTATAGTAATAAAAAAGGCGCTGTATTTGTTAAGAAATGTCTTAACTCAGCCATCGCCAATGCCGAACACAACAACGGTCTAGATATTGATACCCTTAAAGTATCAACCATCTACGTTGATGAAGGCATTACGCTAAAACGTATCCTACCACGTGCTAAAGGTCGCGCTGATCGTATCAGTAAGCGTACCTGTCACATCACTATAAAGGTAGGAGAATAAGTTATGGGTCAAAAAGTACATCCAATCGGAATTCGTCTTGGTGTTGTAAAGAAGCATAACGCAAACTGGTATGCTAACCCTAAACAATACTCAGAATACCTAATCAACGACATTCAAGTTCGTGAATATCTGCGCAAAAAGCTTGATAGTGCTATGATTAGCAAAATCATGATTGAGCGTCCTACAGGTGCTGCTAAGATTACCATCGCCACTGCGCGTCCTGGTATCGTTATCGGTAAGAAAGGCGAAGACATCGAAAGACTTCAAAAAGAATTGACCAAAATTATGGGCGTACCTGCTCAGGTCAACATTGAAGAAATCACCTCGCCTGATCTTGATGCTCATTTAGTAGCGGAAGGTATCGCAAGTCAGCTTGAGCGTCGTGTTATGTTCCGCCGTGCTATGAAGCGCGCCGTACAGAACAGCATGCGTTCTGGTGCTAAAGGTATTAAAGTTGAGCTGTCTGGCCGTCTTGGCGGTGCTGAGATTGCTCGTACTGAATGGTACCGTGAAGGTCGTGTGCCATTGCATACACTACGCGCTGATATCGACTATTCGTCAGTACGTGCGGAAACTACTTACGGCACCATCGGTGTAAAAGTTTGGATCTTCCGTGGCGAAATCCTTGACGGTATGAACAGTGTATACAATCCCGTTAAAGAAGAGCAGACTCGTGCGCCAAAACGCCGTGGTCGTGGAAACGGAAACCGTCGAAACACAGACAGAGGTTAAACTATGTTACAGCCAAAACGTACCAAGTTTCGTAAAATGCACAAAGGTCGTAACACTGGGCTAGCTCATCGTGGAAGCACCGTTGCATTCGGACAAATTGGTCTAAAATCGTTGACTCGTGGTCGTATGACTGCCCGTCAAATTGAAGCAGCACGTCGTACCATCACTCGTAAAATTAAGCGTGGTGGTAAGATTTGGATTCGTGTATTCCCAGACAAACCAATTACCAATAAACCACTAGAAGTACGTATGGGTAAAGGTAAAGGTCCTGTAGAATATTGGGTATGCGAAATCAAACCTGGTAAAGTGCTATATGAACTCGAAGGGGTTTCAGAAGAACTTGCTCGCGAAGCGTTCACGCTTGCTGCAGCAAAACTGCCCTTTAAAACTACCATTGTTAAGCGGACGATAATGTAATGAAGATCAGTGAATTACGTGATAAATCATTAGAAGAACTGACTCAGTTACTTGATGAAAAGCAACTTGATGCTTTCCGTATTCGTATGGCTAAAGCAACTGGTCAGTTGGGTAATACCCATGAAGTACGTGTTAATCGTCGTGCGATTGCTCAGCTTCAGACTTTGATTAACGAGAAACAACGAGGCGACTCATGAGCGATAACAATCAAACAGCTAATGCTAGCGTATTGACAGGACGAGTTGTCAGTGACAAGATGGACAAGTCCATCACAGTTTTGATTGAGCGTCTGGTTCGTCATCCTTTGTATGGCAAGCAGCTTCGTCGTTCTACAAAAATCAAAGCCCATGATGAGAATAACGTTTGCCAACAAGGCGACCTTGTCCGCATCAAAGAAACGCGTCCAATCTCTAAAACCAAGTCTTGGACTTTGGTTGAAGTGGTTGAAAAAGTAGAAAAAATCTAAGTAAATTGCATTAAAAGCCAGAAGCTGTTAAAATAGCCGCCTTTTTAAGGATGCTGATTGCGCCGAGCGTATATCACTCACATTAAGAGTAGCAGCGGTTATTATTATTAAAATGCCGACTACTCATACTGTGCTAGCGGCAGCAACTGGTTTTTATTGCTCATACGTGTGGAGTAACGCTATGATTCAGGTTGAATCGATGCTGGAAGTTGCAGATAATAGCGGTGCAAGACGAGTTCAGTGCATTAAAGTACTGGGTGGCTCTCATCGTCGTTATGCATCAGTTGGCGACATTATTAAAGTAACGGTTAAAGAAGCCATTCCTCGCGGTCGTGTTAAAAAAGGCGACGTGATGAATGCTGTAGTTGTACGTACCAAAAAAGGCGTTCGTCGTCCTGATGGTTCTGTTCTGCGTTTTGACGACAATGCTGCGGTATTGTTGAACCAAAATAAAGCACCGATTGCAACTCGTATTTTTGGACCGGTAACTCGTGAACTACGTGGTGATCAGTTTATGAAAATTGTATCACTAGCACCAGAAGTATTGTGAGGTAATCCATGTCAAAATTACGTAAAGGCGATACAGTTATCGTGATTGCTGGGAAAGACAAAGGCAAGCAAGGTACTGTACAAGCTGTAAAAAATGATCGTATTAAAGTTGAAGGCATTAATATTGTCACTAAACATCAGAAGCCAAATCAGGCAACTGGCGTTGAAGGTGGCATTCTTAAGAAAGAAGCTTTTCTACATATCTCAAATGTCGCAATATTAAATGCGCAAACCCAAAAAGCTGATCGTATTACTTATCAGTTCGGCGAAGACGGCAAGAAACAACGCGTCTATCGTTCGAACGGTGAAGTAGTGGCGACTGCGTAAGACACTAAGGGTGTAATGGTAATGGCAAGATTAAAATCTTTATATAACGAAGAATTAAAGCAGCAAATCAAAGAAGAGCTTGGTTTGGCTAATGTGATGCAAGTGCCTAAAATCACTAAAATCACACTTAACATGGGTGTAGGCGGCGCGTCTCAAGACAAGAAATTGCTTGAAGGTGCAGTAGCTGACATGACCGCTATCGCTGGTCAAAAACCTGTCGTCACCAAAGCGCGTAAATCAGTTGCTGGCTTTAAAATTCGTGAAGAATGGCCAATTGGCTGCAAAGTAACGCTACGCGGTGAGCAAATGTACGAATTTTTAGATCGTCTCATTGCCATTGCAATTCCTCGTATTCGTGATTTCCGCGGTTTTTCACCTAAAGCCTTTGACGGACGTGGTAACTACTCATTGGGTATCAAAGAACAGATCGTATTCCCAGAAGTAGATTTTGACAAGATTGATCGTATCCGCGGTATGGATGTGACAATCACCACGTCAGCTCAATCTGATGAAGAAGGTCGCGCGTTGCTTAAAGCATTCGGCTTCCCATTTAAATAAGGTAAAGACGTTATGGCAAAGAAGAGCATGATTAACCGCGAATTAAAGCGCGAAAAAATGGTTGCTAAGTACGCTGATAAGCGTATCAAGCTAAAAGAAACTATCAGTGATATGACTGCAAGTGACGAAACTCGTATGGAAGCGATGCTAGAGCTACAAGCTCTTCCACGCAATTCATCGCCAGTACGTCTGCGCAATCGTTGTGCTATCACCGGTCGTCCTCACGGTTACTTCCGCAAGTTTGGCTTATCACGCAATATGCTGCGTGAGCGTGTCATGCAAGGCGATGTGCCTGGTGTTCGTAAAGCAAGCTGGTAAGGGGTAACTATATGAGTATGCAAGATACCGTTGGGGATATGCTAACCCGTATTCGTAACGCACAAATGGCTAACAAAGTATCGGTAGCAATGCCGAGCTCTAAATTACGTAAATCGATTGCTGATTTGCTAGTTAGCGAAGGTTATGTGGCGAGCGCTGTTGTTACTGAAGAAGCAAACAATAAAGCAACCCTATCTATCGAATTGAAATACTTCGAAGGCCGCGCTGTCATCGAAACGATTCAACGTTTTAGCCGTCCTGGTTTACGCCAGTTCCGCGGCAAAGACGCTATCCCTACTGTTAAGCAAGGTATGGGTGTTGCTATCGTATCAACTAGCCAAGGCATCATGAGTGATCGTGCTGCACGCGCTGCTGGTATCGGTGGTGAAATCGTCGCATTTGTAGCGTAAGCTACACGACGATAAAGTCTATTTGATGATTGTTAGACTTCTATTGATTGAGTAATAATGAATTATTTCAAATTGATAGGTGTCTAACGCAGTCAACTATGCTAAACTAACACGCTTTTTAGCCTGTTAGTTTTTTCGCTAATATAAAGAAGTTAATTTTTTAAGGAATATTCCTATGTCTCGTGTGGCTAAAGCCCCAGTGACACTGCCAAACGGCGTAAGTGTTACTTTGAACGATCGGCAGGTCGAAGTGAAAGGCAAGAACGGCATTTTGTCTTTACGCCTGCATGAATTGGTCGAGCTGAAACAGGAAGATGATGCGATCATTTTCTCACCTACAGTCGATTCAAAAGAAGCTATGATGCACACTGGCACCATGCGCGCTCTTGTTAACAACTATGTTAAAGGCGTGAATGAAGGCTTTGAAAAGCGTCTTCAGTTAATTGGTGTTGGTTATCGCGCACAAGTTGCTGGTAACAAGGTAACTTTGAACGTTGGTTACTCTCATCCAGTAGAATATACGTTGCCTGAAGGTGTGTCAGCTGAAACCCCAACGCAAACTGAAATTGTTTTGAAATCAAACAATAAACAGCAGCTTGGTCAAGCAGCGGCTAATATCCGCGGTTTCCGCCCACCTGAGCCTTATAAAGGTAAAGGTATTCGTTATAGTGACGAGCATGTGATTCGCAAAGAAGCCAAGAAAAAATAAGGTGAGTTGAAATGTTTGATAAAAAAGCAGCTCGTCTGCGTCGAGCTAAGAAAACCCGCGCGCATATCCGTTTCTTAGGCGTTCATCGCTTAACGGTTACTCGCACGCCAAAACATATTTATGCCCAGATTATCTCTCCTACCGGTGGTGAAGTGATTGCTCAGGCATCTACCTTAGACGGCAGCTTGCGCTCAGGCGCGACTGGTAATGCTGATGCAGCAACGTCTGTGGGCCAAATGATCGCAGAACGCGCAAAAGCAGCTGGTATCACTAAAGTTGCCTTTGACCGTAGTGGTTTTAAATATCATGGTCGAGTTAAAGCTTTAGCAGAAGCAGCTCGCGAAAACGGATTGGAGTTTTAATCATGGCTAGAAATGATAAAAATGATAAAAATGAACAGACTGACGGTCTAGTAGAACGCTTAGTTACCGTTGATCGCGTTGCAAAAGTTGTTAAAGGTGGTCGTATTTTCTCTTTCACTGCATTGACTGTAGTGGGCGATGGCAATGGTCGTGTTGGTTTTGGTCGCGGTAAAGCACGTGAAGTGCCAGCTGCTATCCAAAAAGCACTAGAAGCTGCCAAACGTAATATGATTACTGTTGAGCTTAATGATGCAACTTTGTATCATCCGATCAAAGCACGTCATGGTGCTAGTAAAGTTTATATGCAACCTGCATCTGAAGGTACTGGCGTAATCGCTGGTGGCGCAATGCGTGCTGTATTAGAAGTTGCTGGTGTCAAAGATGTTTTGACTAAATGTTATGGTTCTACCAATACTGCTAACGTTGTTCGCGCAACGTTTAACGGTTTACGTGATATGTCAACTCCAGAGAAGATGGCAGCAAAACGTGGTAAATCTGTAGACGAAATCTTGGGTTAACTTAGACTAGGTGAGTTACGATGAAAAAAATGAAAGTCACTCAATTTAAATCGGGTGCCCATCGCCTAAAGAGCCACAAAGCGAGCTTGAAAGGATTGGGTTTACGCCGTATTAATCATACTGTTGAAGTAGAAGATACACCTTCAACACGTGGTATGGTCAATCGCGTTAACTACATGGTAAAAGTGGAGGAAGCGTAATGGGTCTTAGATTAAATGAATTATCACCAGGTGTTGGCGCAAAGAAAACTGCCCAACGTCGTGGTCGTGGTATCGGTTCAGGTCTTGGTAAGACTGGTGGTCGTGGTGTAAAGGGTCAAAAATCTCGTTCAGGTTCTAGCATACGCTCAGGATTTGAAGGTGGCCAAATGCCTTTATATCGTCGTCTACCGAAATTTGGTTTTACCAGTAAAATGGCAATGAAGACGGCTGAAGTACGTCTTTCTGAACTAAATAAAATTGATGGCGATGTGGTTAGCCTTGAAACACTTAAAGCTGCTAACCTAATCCGTCACGACATGAAGCGTGCCCGTATTATGTTGTCAGGCGAAGTCACTAAGGCTTATACCTTTAAAGGTATCAAAGTGACTAAAGGCGCTAAGCTAGCAATCGAAGCTGCTGGTGGTAGCATCGAGGAGTAGTAACGTGTCAAAACAATCAATGTCATCGACTGGTATACCGCTCAATCCATTTGCATTCATACGCAAGTATGATGAATTATGGACGCGTTTATTATTCTTAATCGGCGCATTGGTTGTTTATCGTTTAGGGTCACATATTCCAGTACCGGGTATCAATCCGGTCAACTTGGCTGATCTGTTTTCGCGCAACGAAAACACCATTTTGAGTATGTTTAACATGTTCTCAGGTGGTGCACTAGAGCGTATGTCCATTATGGCGCTCGGCATTATGCCGTATATTTCAGCATCGATTATTGTACAGATGATGTCTGCAGTATTGCCTTCGCTTGAAGCCCTCAAAAAAGAAGGCGAAGCGGGACGACGTAAGTTGAACAAGTACACCCGTCAAGGGACACTTGCTTTGGCCCTAGTACAGTCATTAGGAATGTGTGCTGGCTTAATCAGTCAAAATCTTACTTTATCTTCTGGTCTGACCTTTTATATTCCAGCGGTTACCTCATTGGTAGCGGGTGCTATGTTCTTGATGTGGCTTGGTGAGCAGATTACAGAGCGCGGCGTAGGTAATGGTATTTCAATGCTCATTTTTGCGAGTATTGTGGCTGGTACGCCAGGTATGATTTCGCAGTCTATTGAACAGGTCAATCAAGGACAAATGAACTTGATTGTACTGTTTATTTTTGTGCTACTAGGCATCGCGGTTACTGCTGGTATCGTTTATATTGAACGTGCTCAGCGCCGTGTTCCAGTGAACTATGCACAGAAGCAGCAACAAGGTCGCAAAATATATGCTCAGCAGCAGTCACATTTGCCGCTGAAGCTTAACATGGCAGGGGTTATCCCAGCCATTTTTGCTAGTTCGTTGTTGTTGTTTCCAGCAAGTTTAGGGCAGTGGGTGGGTCAATCAACTGATCCTACCCTTACACAAAAAATACTACAGAATATGGCATTGGTGTTGTCTCCAGGACAGCCGCTATATTTGGTTCTGTTTGGCGCGATGATTATTTTCTTCTGTTACTTCTATACGGCATTGGTATTTAGCCCACGTGAAGTAGCTGAAAACCTTAAACGTAGTGGTGCGTATATCCCAGGTATTCGCCCCGGACAACAAACTCAGCGTTACCTAGATCATGTATTAAACCGACTGACCTTTATTGGCGCGATGTATATGACGGTTATTTGTTTAATGCCAATGGTCGTCCAGTCATCGTTTGGTGTGCCGTTTCAACTCGGTGGTACGTCTTTACTGATTATGGTGGTTGTGGTAATGGACTTCATTTCGCAAATCCAAGCGCATTTGATGACCCATCAATATCATGATCAGACGTTAATTCAATCGCCCACTCAACCTTAAATGAGCGGTACGATATCTCAAAGGAGCATGCTATGAAAGTTCAAGCATCAGTTAAAAAGATTTGTGGTAGCTGTAAAGTTGTGCGCCGTAAAGGCCGTGTACATATCATCTGTACAGCAGAACCTCGCCACAAGCAACGTCAAGGTTAATATTTAGTATTATAAAGTCTTAGACTTTTGTTACTATCTCAATTAACACTTGAAAAATGACGGCGGATGGGATATCATCCGCCACTTGCCGTAGTTTATGCAAAAACTTTTATAAGACCGTCAATGAATAGGCTTGTAACCAAGTCAAAGCAGCGATAATAATTATAAAAGCTTTAGTATTGACAGCAACAAATCTGAAAAATAAAGCCTTATTGATAAATAACGCTTATTTTTCTTTAATGGAGAGAAATCAATGGCTCGTATTGCCGGCGTAAACATTCCGGATAATAAGCATGCTGTTATTTCACTAACTTACATCTTTGGTGTAGGTCGTACCACTGCTCAGAAAATCTTAGAAGCAGTTGGCATTGCCCCTACTACTAAAGTTAGTCAGTTAGATGATACACAGTTAGATGCTATCCGTGCACAAGTTGCAAATTACATGACTGAAGGTGATCTTCGTCGTGAAGTGTCAATGAATATTAAGCGTTTAGTTGATCTTGGTTGTTACCGTGGCATCCGCCATCGTCGTAACCTACCAGTTAGAGGTCAGAATACTAAGAACAACGCTCGTACTCGTAAGGGTCCGACACGCCCTCTCAAAAGATAATTAACTTAGGAAGCTAAAAGATGGCTAAAGACACTCGTAGTCGCAAGAAAGTGACTCGTCGTTCAGTATCGGAGGGCATTGCCCATATCCATGCGTCTTTTAATAACACCATTGTTACGATTACCGATCGTCAAGGTAATGCACTGGCTTGGGCCACTTCAGGTGGACAAGGCTTCCGTGGTTCACGTAAATCTACACCATTTGCAGCTCAGGTTGCAGCTGAAGTCGCTGGTAAAGCGGCTCAAGAATATGGTGTTAAGAATATCGACGTTTTGGTCAAAGGACCAGGACCGGGTCGTGAGTCTGCGGTAAGAGCACTAGGTGCATTGGGTTATAAAGTTAACAGCATCTCTGATGTAACCCCAATCCCACACAATGGTTGCCGTGCGCCGAAAAAGCGCCGCGTCTAATATTAAAGACGAAGCTTTTTATCCCAAAAGCTTATAGGAGACATAACAATGGCCCGCTATATTGGACCAAAACTCAAATTATCACGTCGTGAAGGCACGGACTTAGGTCTTAAGTCTGGCGTTAAACCATACGACGTAAAAACGAAAAAAGCTGGTCGTCCACCAGGTCAACACGGTGTAAGCCGTAACAAGACCTCAGAATATGCTTTACAGCTGCGTGAAAAGCAGAAAGTTAAGCGTATCTATGGTGTACTAGAGCGTCAGTTTGCTAATTACTATAAAGAAGCTGCTCGTAAGCGCGGTGCTACTGGTGAAAACCTGTTAGCCATGCTTGAGAGCCGTCTAGATAACGTTGTTTATCGCATGGGCTTTGGCTCAACTCGCGCCGAAGCACGTCAGCTAGTCAGTCATCGTACTGTGATGGTAAAAAAAGCTGGCCGCGATGAGTTTGTTCGTGTGAACATTCCATCAATTCAGTTGCAAGATGGTGATGTCATCGCTATCCAAGAGAAGTCTCGCGAGCAATTACGTATTAAAAACGCAATTGAGCTGGCTACCCAACGTGGTATTCCAGAATGGCTAGATGTTGACCACAGCAAATTACAAGGCACGTTTAAACAAGCGCCTGATCGTATTGATCTACCTGCTGAAATCAACGAAAGCTTGATCGTTGAGCTATACTCTAAGTAATGACGTACTGCTCGATGTCGTGAAAACGGCATTGAGCAATCAACGTTAATTAAACCAGTTTAATAAATCGAGGTGACATCATGATGCTAAATGCAACTGAGTTTCTAACGCCGAATGCCATTAATGTGGATACGGTTAATGAAACGATTGCGAAAGTCACGCTCGAACCGTTAGAACGCGGCTTTGGGCATACCCTTGGTAATGCCTTACGTCGCATCTTGTTATCTTCATTACCTGGTGCTGCAGTCATTGAAGCTGAGATTGATGGTGTTGACCATGAATACTCAACGCTTGAAGGGCTACAAGAAGATGTACTTGACTTGCTTTTGAATCTAAAAGGCTTGGCTATTACGCTTCATGACCAAAATGAAGTATTTTTGACCTTGGATAAACAAGGTCCAGGCACTATTACTGCTGCAGACATCGCGTTACCGCATAATGTAGACATCGTCAATCCAGAATTGGTGTTGGGTACATTGAGTGATCGTGGTCATCTTAAGATGCGTTTGCGTGTAGTAATGGGTCGTGGATATGAGCCAGCAAACCAGCGCCGTGAAGATGGTGATACTAAAGCAATCGGACGTTTAAAGCTTGATGCAAGTTTTAGTCCTGTGCTTCGTGTTGCTTATCAGGTTGAGAACGCTCGTGTAGAGCAGCGTACTGATCTTGATCGTCTTATCATTGAGCTTGAAACTAATGGCACTATAGATCCAGAAGAAGCAATTCGTAAAGCAGCCACTATTTTACAACAACAGATTTCTATCTTTGTTGACCTAGAAGCTGAAGAAGCGCCTGAGCCTGTGAAAGAGAAAGAAGAGGTTGATCCGGTGCTATTACGCCCTGTGGACGATCTTGAACTAACGGTTCGCTCAGCCAACTGCTTGAAAGCTGAAAACATTTACTATATCGGTGATTTGGTACAACGTTCAGAGACTGAACTTCTAAAAACCCCAAATCTTGGTAAGAAATCATTAACGGAAATCAAAGACGTACTAGCGTCTAAAGATTTAGAGCTCGGTATGCGCCTAGATAACTGGCCACCAGCTGACCTTCGTGTTGATGATCGCTTTTCTTATCGTAGCCGTTAAACTTTAAGGATTTTTGACTATGCGCCATCGTAAGAGTGGAGTCAAGCTGGGTCGTACCGGCAGTCATCGTAAGGCAATGTTTCAGAACATGACTAACTCATTATTTGAGCATGAACTGATCAAAACAACTTTACCAAAAGCAAAAGAGTTACGTCGCGTTGCCGAGCCATTAATCACTATGGCTAAAGAAGACAGCGTTGCTAACCGTCGTTTGGCATTTAGCCGTATGCGTAGCAAAGCTATGGTAGGTAAACTATTTGGCACGTTAGGTCCTCGTTACCAGACCCGTCCAGGTGGATATTTGCGTATCGTAAAATGTGGTTACCGTGATGGTGACAATGCGCCAATGGCATATGTAGAATTGGTTGATCGCGACTAATTTTACAATAAGCAAAAGATGTATATAAAAAAGCTCCAAGTCAATTGGAGCTTTTTTTGTGTCTGATGCTTTAGTTTATTACCGTAGTAGTGAATCTACATCCGCGGCACCTTGTCTGATAATTTCAGGCTGGCTACCAGTCATATCAACAATCGTAGTTAGTTTAGTGGTCTTTACACCTGCATTTATCAAAGCGTCGATTTGATTGCCTAATAAATCCTCAATCTCAAAGGGATCATCTAGTATGTCATCACGGTTAGGCAGTATTAATGAACTGGTTAAGATAGGTTCATCCATGGCCTCTAAAAGCGCTTGCGCAATAGGGTTGCTAGGTACTCGAATACCGATGGTTTTTTTCTTCGCATGTGCCAATTTTTTTGGTACGTCTTTTGTGGCATTGAGGATAAAGGTGATGGGCGCAGGAGTAAGCGCTTTGAGCTGTTTAAATTGTACATTGTCTACTGCGGCATAGTTGGCAATTTCGCTTAAGTCACGGCACAGCAAGGTAAACTGGTGTTTATCATCAAGCTCACGAATTTGTTTGAGCTTATCGAGTGCATCCTTTGCTCCTAAGCGACAACCAAAAGCATAGCTGGTATCGGTAGGGTAGATAATGAGCTGGTCTTTACGTAACAGATCCGCCACTTGCTCAATCAGACGTGGCTGTGGATTTTCTGGATGAATATAAAATACTTGCATAGCAGTTCCTTATTTTATAGTTATAGGTTTTTAAATGTGAAGTTTTTGACTAAGTAGAACATTTGTGGCGCGTATGCTTCTTTCACTAAGTTTACTAAAAAAGCATCACTGCCTTCTTAGTATAGCGCAAAGCCAATATAAGTTTGATTGCAAGCCGTTACTATGCGTAGACAATCGTTAACGCAAAAATGCCACACCTTTATGCTGATATGCTGCTGTTACTCTGGATCAGCTATAGAGACACTGAGTAAGGCGTGTAATAAAGTCTTAGCATCAGATGGTAATATATTGGGCTTAGCGATGTATTGTTGCACTTGTCGGTAGACGTCATTTGCGAATGTACTATTGCTCGTATCAAAGTCAGCAAACAAATTATCTTGTGACACCTCAAATGATCGTTCACAAGCGAGAGTAAATAAACACTCTAACGCTTGTGGCTTAATCTCTACGCGCTCAAATGCTTGCTGCTGAGCGGCGGTACGCCCATCTGGTGCATACCAGTAGCCAAAGTCAGCCAAACGTCTACGAGCCTCTCCAGCTACACACCAATGGCTCATTTCATGCAATGCGCTAGCAAAAAATCCATGAGCGAATTTAATTTTTGCGGGTTCATTATTTTGTGCTGGAAAGTACTCTGGTTCCCCTTGTCCACGAACCAATGTAACGTTTTGATGAGCGAATAAATTATTGAATAATTGGATGAGCCAATCAGTAGCCGCTTGCTCGTATTTATTAACCAATGATGGAGTGCCATCTAAGCCTTTGATAGTAGCTAACCTTTCTAACCTTTGCCATTCACTTTTTACATCCTCTAAGTACTGATTGTTTTTAAGCTTCCACGAGTCAGTGGAAGAGGCATTCACAGTATTGGTTAACGTAGTGAGACGTTGCAATAGTATCTTTGCTTCAAGTGGAGAAAGTAGGTTCGAGAAGTCAGGTTTATCATTAAACACATTCATAGGTAAAACACTGGTCAAATAAAAGATAAAAAGAAGAATTATCTTTGAATATAAATAGGAGAAATAAAGAGATGAAAATAGAGCTCATATCAAATAAATTTAACATACTAGCGCTAGCGTCGCTTAATGCTTTCCGTTAGTATGGCAGGCAATATTATACACCGTTTTGATGAATGAGGTCGCGCATGTCAAGCACTCCAGAAAGTAAACCGTCAGCAGGTTATGCTGATAATAAAAAAGCGCCTTTATCTACTAGTATGCCTGAATCTATTTCTTTGGATAAATGGGCAGATACTGGATATGAATGGACAGGAGAGGTAGAGCCAAGCGCTTTCAAACGTCTTGCTGCTACCTTAGCCACCGAACATGAACAAGCAAACATCTCGCTTAATGCCAATCTGTATCGACGCAATAATGTCTTACATTTGGCATTTACACTGACGGGTGAAGTTTGGTTAACCTGTCAGCGTTGCCTACAGCCAGTAGCTATCGATTTGTCTGATGATTATAATATTGCGCTACTAGAAGATGAGAGCCAAGCACGTTCAATCAATGATGAACAAGACTATTTATTACTTGATGAAATTATTACTGAGCCTGCACCAGAGCTTTTATTGCCATTCAAAAAATTGGTAGAAGATGAGATATTGCTGAAGACGCCAATGTCGCCAAAACATGACGACTGTGAAATGACGGTAGAGCAATTTGGTGAGATTCCAGAAGAGGAAGAAAGCGAAAATCCTTTTGCTGCTTTAGCCTCGCTAAAAGGCAAGTTGTAATCTTATTAAGAGACAAGTCATATATCAATGTACTACTTAATAAATTTATGATACCTTTCATCAGCTTTCTACCAAAGAGTGAGAAGCAGGGCTTTATTAATCCGCTAAACATGCGTATAATGTCCCGTTTATTGCATTCTAGCAATCTGCTACTGGCAGATAGATGCTGATCTTGCAGACTAACTATAGATTTTAGACGTAATCAACACTTTAATACGTGGCAATCTATTTAACTAATGATGCGTAAGACTTAGGTTGTTGTGATTATATAGCCTCTGTCAGTGTCGATTAAAGCTGAATTTCAAGCTTATCCCCTTTTAAGTATAGGAGCTATATCATGGCCGTTCAAAAAAGTCGTAAAAGTCGTTCTCGTCGTGACATGCGCCGTTCACATCATCGTATGGAAATCGCTGAGATAAGCGTAGATGCTACCACTGGTGAAAAACATCGTCGTCATCACATGACTAAAGATGGTTTCTACCGTGGTCGCCAGTTGTTTAAAGTTAGTCAAGACGCTTAAATTGTTGGCTATTCAATAGCTAATTGCAAAAATAATGATAGTACTGGTGACTGTCATTATTTTTGCAACGCTGTTATTAGGTAATATGCTTTGAGCTGAAGAAAGCCAAGTTATTTCGCTATCATATATTATGTGGCTAGATAACTTGGCTTTTTGCTATTGGCTTTTATGGTAGGTATTTGAATAACCTTTTACCATGTGCCTTTAGAAAATATGAAAATGAACCGATATACTCTACCATTTTAATTTGAATGGTATCTTTTACTATACGTGTTTCAGTAGCATCCACTATGATAATAGTGTGCGTCAGTGTATAGTTTATCGATAATCCGTTTTTTTAGACAAATACTAAAGCAACGGCTTTATATCGCCTCTAATAATATAATAAACCCCAATTGTTTTTAGGGATATTTCCAATTAAATAAGGAATATTGGTTATGGCCTCTGTACCCGATATGGTAAAAAAGCCGCCGACACGTATTGCGGTAATTTTTCCTGGTCAAGGATCGCAAGTAGTCGGGATGACTAGTGAGCTTGCTGAAATCTATCCAGAGATTCTCGATACCTTTACTGAAGCTAGCGCCGCGCTTGGTGAAGACTTATGGGCAATCTGTCAAAATGAAGAAAAACTCAATCAAACACAATATACTCAGCCAGCATTACTGACGGCCAGCATCGCCATTTGGCGTATCTTAAAACAAAAAATAACCACAGCGCCTTGTTATTTAGCGGGTCATTCTCTAGGTGAGTACAGTGCGCTTTGTGCGGCTGAAGTCATAACGCTTGCTGATGCGGTTAAATTGGTACATAAGCGCGGTCAGTTGATGCAAGAAGCCGTCGTAGGTGTCGATACTGCCATGGCAGCAGTGTTAGGGCTTGAGGACAATCGAGTAGAAAACTTGTGTGAGCAAGCGACTGAACATGTCGAGGGTGCCATTGTAGGTGCAGCCAACTTTAATAGTCCAGGACAAGTGGTGATATCGGGTAATGCTGCTGGTGTGAATGCCGTTATTGATAAAGTGCAAAACACTGGCAAAAAATCTATCCCGCTAAAGGTCAGCGTACCATCACATTGCGCGCTTATGGAGCCAGCCAGTAGTGCATTGGCTGAGATTCTGGCAGAAATAAAATTTGATCAAGCGACGATTCCTGTTATCCAAAATCGACATGCGCGTGTTGAGAGCAGTGCGGTAGGTATCAAGCAGGCATTAACAGAGCAATTAAGCCAACCAGTATTATGGTCAAAAACCATGCAAGAGCTGGCTGACAAACAAATTAATATTTTAATCGAATGCGGCAGTGGTAATGTATTGAGCAACTTGGCGAAGCGTCAAGCACAGCCAATTACGAGCTATCCTACTGACAAGCCCGCTCGTCTTGATAAATTAATGGAGGTGTTATCATGAGTCGTACGATTACTCTAGTGACAGGTGCTAGCCGTGGTATTGGTAAAGCCGTTGCCAAACGTTTCGCCAAAGAAGGACATTTTGTTATTGGTACAGCGACTACGGAAAAAGGTGCTGAACTGATTGATGGTTATCTCCACGATAGTGGCGGTATTGGACGTGTTTTAGACGTACGCGATACCGCACAAATTGATAAGCTGTTTGAAGAGATTGAGAGCGTCTACGGCGCAGTACAAGTCTTGGTCAATAATGCAGGTATCACCCAAGATGGTCTGCTGATGCGTATGAAAGATGACGACTGGGAAAATGTTATCGATACCAATTTGACGTCTGTATACCGCATGAGTAAACGTGCTGTGCGCGGTATGATGAAAGCACGCCGTGGTCGCATCATCAATATAACCTCTGTCGTTGCGCAAATGGGTAATGCCGGTCAATCTAACTATGCGGCGACCAAAGCAGGCGTCGAAGGGTTCAGCCGTACGCTCGCGCGTGAAATTGGCTCACGACAAGTGACGATTAATTGTGTAGCCCCTGGTTTGATCGAAACGGATATGACGGACGAGCTTGATGAGCGCCTATTGAACTCTATGCTAGACGCGGTACCTATCAGCCGCCTTGGACAGCCAGAAGACATTGCAGCCGCCGTACATTTCTTAGCCAGTGATGAGGCCAGTTATATCACAGGCGCTGTTATTCCTGTCAATGGTGGTATGTATATGTAGGTGAGAAATAAGTGTTACACAGTTATAATAAAAAACTCTGTGCACGAGTGTAAACTATAATAAAGGGTGTTATAATGACGGATACTTTTATGTCAAAGCCCTGTATTATAGCAGGGCTTTACTAGACATCAGTCAAAATGTATAACCAGCTATAAAACAAGTTACAAAGTACTCGGATAGCTGTGCTAATCTGAAGATATGATTTTATATACAATGCCGTAGAGCCTAATGATAGGCCTATGGTGACTTGCCAAAATAATAGATCAAAAAGGAGAAATCTACATGAGTAATGATACCGAGCTAAGAGTTAAAGCTGCAGTAGCTGAGCAATTGGGTATGAATGTTGAAGATATCAACAATGATGCATCATTTATGGAAGACTTAGGTGCAGATTCGTTAGACCTAGTCGAATTGGTTATGTCATTTGAAAGTGACTTTGGCATTACCATTCCTGATGAAGATTCAGCAGAATTAACGACTGTTCAAAAAGCGATTGATTATGTACAAGCGCAGCTATAATTAGCTAGTGGCTTAGCGAGTTATTTTAGCCGCCTATCTGTAGAGATAGGCGGCTTTTTTATGTTCTTAATTTACTATAGCAACAGGTAGTTATGTGACTAATCAATACGTTAACATAAGCTACGCCAAATCAACATTACTCAACATACTATTACTATCTACATCACCTATCTTTGTCTATACTCATAATGGTAAGCAGTAACAAAGTGTAGTTATATATAAAGTGTGGTTATATACGAATGTATATGCCATTAAAAGAATAATGATGAATAATAAATAACAATATTTAAGGGAGTATGTAAATGGGTATGTTCAGTTTCGCAAAAGATATCGGTGATAAAATTTTCAATCGTGATGACGCCAAACACGATGCCAAGTCAGAAACAAAAGCAGACGCCAATACGCCAGTACAGAGTAGCGAACCTTCTGCGCAATCAGTTGCCAATATTTTACTTCGTCGTATTCAGCAGCAGAATCTGAATATTAGCGATTTGAAAATCAAGTATAACGGCTCAACAGATACTGCAGAAATCAGCGGTAAAGCTAAAACACAAGCAGATCGCGAAAAAGCGATTATCGCCATTGGTAATGTACAAAACGTGGCTAAGGTAATCGATAATATTGATATCGAAGAAGATGCGCCTGAGTCAACGATGTATACAGTGAAATCTGGTGATAGCTTGTCTAAGATCGCAAAAGAGGTTTATGGTTCAGCGGATGATTATATGAAAATCTTTGAAGCCAATAAGCCGATGCTATCTAGCCCTGATAAGATTTATCCTGGTCAAGTACTACGTATTCCTAAGCCATAATAGGCTTTTGAACGGTCAGAGATACGTGTGAATAAAATAGAAAATGCCTCTTACTATAATAAGAGGCATTTTTTTGGCGTATATAAACTTAAGATTTAGAGATTTTTTAACTTCTCGTACTGTTCAGCTATGGCCCAATTGATATGTACATCGAGCATTTCGTTATGTACGCCCAACTTTGATTGTAACTGAGTAATGGTTTCTTCATTACCATTAGCATTTCCAAGACCAATCGTAATATTGCGCAAAAAGTTCACATAGCCTGTGCGTCTAAGCGGGCTGCCTTCAGTTTTTTTCATAAATTCAGCTTCTTGCCATTGCCACAGCTCCGGCAGACTGCTGCTATCAAGGTTATGCCGTGGTGCGAAGTCCTCTACAGGTGTAAGATTGGCGTAGCGATTCCAAGGACAGATAAGTTGACAGTCGTCACAGCCAAAGATGCGATTACCAATTGCGCGGCGGTATTTTATATCAATAATACCGTCGTGCTCGATAGTGAGGTAGGAGATACAAGCGGCAGCATTGAGCTCATAGGGCGCGACAATCGCTTGAGTGGGACAGATATCGATACAAGCGCTACAACTGCCGCAATGCTCTTTGACGGGTTTGTCATCAGGTAATTCGAGGCTAATAAATAGCTCACCCAATACAAAAAATGAACCCGCTTGCTTGTTGATTAATAAGGTATGCTTTCCTGTCCAGCCAAGACCAGCAGCATCGGCAATGGGTCGCTCGAAAATAGGAGCAGAGTCGCTAAAAGGCCTAAAAATAAAATCTTGCTCTGAACCTATATTGAGGTATTGCCACTCAGGAAGCATGGCTTCTATCTTTAGTGCCAATTGTTTCAAACGACTGCGCATCGTTTTATGATAGTCGCGTCCTCTGGCATAACGAGCGATGATGCCTTGGTTGGGGTAGTCATTGTCAGTAATCGTACGTGGGGTTGGTGCTTGAGTCAGGTAATCCATACGGACACTGATGATGGTTTTTGCCCCTTTTACCAGTTGGTCAGGATTTGCCCGCAGTTCATGATTGTTATGCATAAACTGCAGTTGCCCCTCATAACCTTTATCGAGCCATTGTTGCAATTGTACAATCTGCTTAGCAAATAAAGGATGATGCACCGATAAAAACCCACAGTCGGCAAACCCTAAAGCCTGTGCTTGGTCTTTAATCCATTGTTTGACATCTGCTGTGGTGGTAAATGTTGGGCTATTATTCACCTTAATCTTTTTTTCGGACGCAGGCTTAGGTTCAGCAGAGGTTTGCTTAGCTGATTTCTGCTGGGTTAAAGAGATAGACAAGTTTACTTTAGGAAGATTATTCATGTGTGACAGTAGGCGATAGAGTGAATATCGATATAATAAGCCAGTGAGCTAAGAGCGCAAGTATAAAAGCAAATAATTTCACATTCATATTGATACATACGTTGATGTAAGCGTTTGCTAAGCTGATGCTAAATGATAGTAATCATATCTCAATAAAATAAAAAATCAGCAAAAAATACTCAAGGATTAGTTATGAAAAATCAGATCAATTTATCACCTATAAAAAGTACAAAACCTATCCCGTTATATAGCAGTGCACAACTCTATGCGATGGAACAAGCATGGTTTGTAGAGGGGCATGATAGTTTTGGGTTGATGAAACAAGCAGCCTGGCAAATGGCGCAACACATAGAACAATTATATGAACAAAAGCAATTAAATATCTCTTCATCAGCCACTACTTATGTGCCTCTTCGTCATATGCGTCAGCATCGAGTGAGCATTTGGGTTGGAAAGGGTAATAATGGTGGCGACGGTTGGCTCATTGCTCATTATTTACAGCAAATGGGTTGGCAGGTACAAGTGGTAACAGTGGGTTTTGAGAGTGATGATTTTGATACCAATGACACAACAGTATTTTCCGATGCACAAAAAGCCCTAAAAGAGGCGCTATTGGCCAATTGCCCTTATCAACGCTTTGAAAATAGTGCTTGTGAGCTAGAAGAAGGAGTAGATGGTAATCTGCAAGCCGATGTCTATATTGATGCACTGTTTGGTATTGGACTGGATCGTGCGCCTACAGGTATTTATAAAACAGCCATTAGCACTTTTAATAAGTTATCTGAACGAAATAGTACCTTGGCCATTGCGGTTGATATTCCAAGTGGCTTGGTGGCTTCGACTGGCGAGGTGTTTGAGCATGTGGCTATACAAGCTGATATAACGCTATGTTTAATTGCACGGAAATTCGGTTTGCATACCAAAGATGGTATGGATTGTAGCGGCAAGGTAATTGATATACCGCTGCTACCTTACCCAATAAATGACAAAAGTTTCATGCCAGTAGCAACACTAATTACTACTGCATATGGTCTAAGTCCTCGCCGTCAAAATAGCTACAAAGGTAGCTATGGTCATGTACTGATTATTGGCGGTAATCGTATCGATGGCTCACAAGGTATGGGCGGCGCTGCGATATTGTCTGCTTCGAGTTCAATGGCGGCAGGAGCAGGTAAAATTACGGTTGCTTGCCATGAGGCTTTTCATAGCGCCCTATTAACTTCACTACCAGATGCAATGACGATCAATTTGCATGATGTGGATGGAGTGCAGGAGTTAATTAAGTCAGCCACTGTGATTGCGATTGGTATGGGGCTTGGTCGTGATGAAAAAGCAAAAGTGTTATTTATAAAGTATCTACAAACTGCGATGACAGCTAAAAAGGCAATAGTGATTGATGCTGATGGACTTTATCATTTGGCATCATTGCAATTAGAGCATCATGAATTGGTCAGTCAGCTGCGAGAATATGGCGTTAATCATCAAGTTTGTTTAACACCGCACAGTGGCGAAACTGCTAGATTACTGAATAAGAGAATCAGTGAGGTGGAAAGCAATAGACTACAAGCGATAAAACAGTGCGCTACAACTTATGGTGGTGAATGGGTGCTAAAAGGCGCAGGTTCTTTGATATTAGAGCAGGGCTTAGATGAGCACCACGTTTATGTTTGTGCTGTCGGTAATGCTGGGATGGCGACAGCTGGCATGGGTGACGTGTTATCTGGTGTCATTGCTGGTCTGCTAGCACAACAAGATTTATCATCAGGAATGCAAAGCTTGCATCAAGCGGTTGTTATACATGGATTAGCAGGGGATACGCTGGTCAATCAAAGTAATAATACGTGGTTGGTTGGACAACGAGGACTACAAGCTCAGGATATGCCAGCAGCCATTCGTCATGTGATGCAGTTATTGATTAACGTCTATAATTATCATTAAACCTAGGTAGTTGAGTTGCCACAATACTGATCAATTGCCTGCTGTACGCGCTCACGTTTGAGCTCAATTTCACGACCGTCTAAATATTGACGCTTGCCATTTGCATCCATCTCATAAATACGTCCGCCGACATTCAAGTTGGTCAAATTATTGCGGAGTGACTGGCAACGCTGTGCATTGGCTTGTGCTTCTTGTTCTTTAATCCGCGCTTCAAGCGCTGCAACTCTTTGCTCTTCTACGCTTTGAATATTAGTACTTTGATTGGCATCTGTTTTGCCAGCCAATTGTCCTGCATTGCTTTGTCTGCCATCACTACGAAATTCAATCAGCTCAATGTTTTTACCATTTTGCGGCGCATGTTGGCTGTATTTGACTTCACCATGTGCACCGACAGATTTATAAACTTGAATAGCATGACTGGCATTCATCGACAGCATTAGCACATACGCAGTACTCATAAGCAGTTTGGTAGCAGTATTTATTTTAGACGCATATGCCATAGTAGCAATCCTCTCAAGGGGTAAAAAACAGATGTGTATATATGTTTCAATATAACATTTAAGTGTTGGAATGGTACTAAAAATGTACCAGCTTTCGATTCTAACAAATAATCCTTATGAATGTATATTATTTAATAACTAATAGTTAGGGATGGGCTTTAGAAGTTTTTCTTGACAATAGCTCACAAACCATCGAATATAATAGCAGTTGATTGGTCAGTGAGCGGCTTTTATGATATTGCCGTGGCACTTGAAAATGAGGACGATAGGTTACTTATCAGTGGCTTACGCAGTTTTCGTTTCTTTGTGACAATGATATTGCAAAGATAGTAATCATAACGATTGTTATCGATGACTTTATGTATTGTCTCCGGACTTATCTGTCTACAATGACTAAGATAAACTTATTATTTGAAATGCGCTAAGCGTGACTCTAGCGGTTGTATTAAACATGGAAAAATATTCAGCAATTAAATCTTTTTAATAAGCCTGTCGTAAAATCTAACCATTTTACAAATTAGTATTGGTTGTGAGAGTGATTTAAATTGTGAATATCGATGCCTCTGTATAAATCAATCTGTTGTAAGTGCTGTCTGCTATTTATCAATAATAAGCTTCTTTTACAGATGCACACGCATCTTGTCACTGTACATCGATAGACTCCTGCCATAAAACTGACCTTACATATATTGCTGTGTTTGAGTAGCCTGCTGTCTTATAAAACAGCGTTACTTAGAGATAGTGGGCACACATTCTTGATATGGATAAGGATTTGCAGCCATTTCTATAAGACGAACCATCTTGTGTAAATAGCATGGTTTTCTCTTATAAATGAACGCCAATTCTTGACAAAAAAAAGGTGATGACAGTGACGCAAACCACGCAAAGTCCGAATATGACGGGACATACCCAAACGGGGAGTGCCGCCAAAAATTTTGAAGAAAAGCAACAACGCCTCGCTGAAGGTAGTGAAGAACCTATAATGCTATCTGGTGCTGAGATGTTGGTGCAATCACTGACTGATGAGGGCGTCAAATATATTTTTGGCTATCCAGGTGGTGCGGTTCTTCATATCTATGATGCTTTGTTTCAACAAGAAAATATCGAGCATATTTTAGTACGTCATGAGCAAGCAGCCGGTCACATGGCAGATGCTTATTCGCGAGTCACAGGGCAGACAGGTGTAGTATTAGCGACGTCAGGTCCAGGTGCTACTAATACCGTAACGGCTATCGCAACAGCGTTTATGGATTCTGTGCCGATGGTGGTCATCGCAGGTCAGGTACCTAGCAGCCTAATTGGGGAAGATGCCTTCCAAGAAACAGATATGGTCGGTGTATCACGTCCTATCGTGAAGCACAGCTTTCAAGTGCGCCACGCTAGCGAAATCCCAATGATTGTCAAAAAAGCCTTTTATATTGCCCAGTCTGGACGCCCAGGTCCTGTAGTCATTGATGTGCCAAAAGATATGACCGCACCAAGTGAAAAGTTTGCTTACGCTTATCCAGAAGAAGTGTTTATACGTTCGTATCAGCCGTCATTGAAAGGTCATAGTGGTCAGATTAAAAAAGCGGTTGAAACGCTGCTTGCTGCAAAGCGTCCGATTGTTTACTCTGGTGGTGGTGTTGTGTTAGGCAATGCGCATAAAGAGCTTACTAAGCTTGCGCACCGTTTAAACTTACCAGTAACCAATACCTTAATGGGCTTGGGTGCGTTCCCTGGTTCTGATAGTCAGTTCTTGGGTATGCTTGGTATGCATGGTACGTACGAAGCCAATATGACCATGCATCATGCCGACGTCATCTTGGCAGTTGGTGCGCGTTTTGATGACCGTGTCACTAATAATGTCAAAAAATTCTGTCCGAATGCGACGATTATTCATATTGATATTGATCCTACCTCTATTTCAAAAACGATTAATGCCCATATTCCGATCGTGGGCGATGTCAAATCTGTCCTGACCGATATCATAGAAATTGTTGGTGATGATAAAGAGTTAGATCAACCAGCATTGTTGGATTGGTGGTCACAGATTAATGAGTGGCGTAAGCGTCATGGCCTGCGTTATGACACCAGCACTGATAACGGCATTAAGCCCCAAGCGGTCGTACAAGCCTTAGATAAAGTGACGAATAGTAACGCTATTATCACCAGTGACGTCGGTCAGCATCAGATGTTTGCAGCGCTTTATTATACCTATAATGAGCCGCGCCAATGGCTAAACTCAGGTGGTTTAGGGACGATGGGCGTTGGCTTGCCGTATGCGATGGCAGCCAAACTTGCTAACCCAGAGCGTGATGTAGTTTGTATCACCGGTGAAGGCTCTATTCAGATGAATATTCAAGAGCTCTCAACCTGCTTACAATATAATTTGCCAGTTAAAATTTTGAATCTAAATAACGCCCAATTAGGCATGGTGAAGCAGTGGCAAGACATGCTGTATGAAGGTCGTCATGCCCATTCTTATATGAATTCACTACCAGACTTTGTCAAACTCGCTGAAAGCTATGGTCACGTCGGTATCAAGATTACTGATCCTGCGACCATGGAAGCACAGTTGGCGGAAGCCATGGCAATAACAGATAGATTGGTATTCATTGACGTTTATGTCGATCGTAACGAGCATGTATATCCGATGCAAATCGCTGGGCAAGCGATGCGTGATATGTGGTTAACAAAAGGGGAGCGTACCTAATGCAACAACAACATCTGATTTCGGTATTGATGGAAAACGAAGCGGGTTCGTTGTCGCGAGTGGTCGGTTTGTTCTCTCAACGTGGCTACAACATTGAAACTTTGAACGTTGCGCCAACAGACGACTCGAGTATTTCTCGCTTAACATTGACCACTATTACGTCACCTGAAAAAATAGAACAAATCACCAAGCAATTGCATAAATTGATTGAAGTGGTTAAAGTGCTTAATCTGTCAGATACCGTACACGTCGAGCGCGAGTTGATGCTCATAAAAGTACGGGCAACGGGTGGCGTACGTGAAGAGATTAAACGCAGTGCCGATGTTTTCCGTGCACAAATCGTTGATGTAAACGCCAATCTATATACCATTCAAATCGTTGGTGACAAAGCCAAACTTGACGGCTTTATTGATGTGATTGGTCGTGAACGTATTATGGAAGTGGTGCGTTCGGGTGTGATTGGTATTGCACGCGGCGAAAAAACGCTCAGTTTATAATGGGTGCTTACTGTACCTATTGTAGGTCAAATTATTTATTCAAACATTAACATCGCGCTTATCTCACCCATCACTTCGATAAGGTGATTATAATTTAAGTGTTTATTTATCCATGGCAAGCCATGATTTAGGAAAAGGACTCTGTTTATGAACGTTTATTATGATAAAGATTGTGATCTATCAATCATCCAAGGTAAAAAAGTTGCCATCATTGGTTATGGTTCACAAGGCCATGCACACGCGCTTAACCTACAAGATTCAGACGTTGATGTGACCGTTGGTCTACGTGCTAACTCTGGCTCATGGAAAAAAGCGGAAAATGCAGGTCTAAAAGTAGCTGAAGTAGAAGAAGCGGTAAAAGCCGCTGATGTCATCATGATTTTGACGCCTGATGAGTTCCAAAAAGAGCTTTATAACGACGTGATTGAGCCTAATATCAAAGAGGGCGCGACCCTAGCCTTTGCTCATGGTTTTGCGATTCATTATAACCAAGTCGTACCACGTGGTGATCTTGATGTCATTATGGTTGCACCAAAAGCACCAGGTCATACGGTACGTTCAGAGTTTGCAAAAGGCGGCGGTATCCCTGATCTTATCGCTATCTACCAAGATGCCTCAGGTCAAGCCAAACAATTGGCATTGTCATATGCTGCTGGCGTTGGTGGTGGTCGTTCAGGTATTATCGAAACAACCTTTAAAGATGAAACTGAGACTGACCTATTTGGTGAGCAAGCGGTACTTTGCGGCGGTGCAGTAGAGCTGGTGAAAATGGGCTTTGAAACCCTAACTGAAGCTGGCTATGCCCCAGAAATGGCTTACTTTGAGTGCTTACATGAGCTTAAGCTTATTGTAGACCTCATGTATGAAGGCGGTATCGCTGACATGAACTATTCAATCAGTAACAACGCTGAATATGGCGAATACGTAACTGGTCCTGAAGTCATCAATGAGCAATCACGTGAAGCCATGCGTAATGCCCTAAAACGCATTCAGTCTGGTGAGTACGCGAAGATGTTTATCTCTGAAGGCGCAACCAACTATCCATCAATGACGGCTCGTCGTCGTAACAATGCAGAGCATCAAATCGAAATCACTGGCGCTAAGCTACGTGGCATGATGCCTTGGATCGGTGGTAACAAAATCATCGATAAAGAAAAGAACTAATTCAGTATTAGGCTATTAAGAAATTAATCGCTGATATAGACCTAAGAGCCCATGCTATTACTTAATAGTGTGGGTTTTTTTAGTTTTCACTACTTTAGTGAAATTTTAACCACAATCGCTTTGGTGTTGGTTGAAAACGACCAATCGATGCCTCATATATCTAGCCTTCATTGATTTTTTTGAATATTCTTAGTGCAACCAATTACTGGTTAATTATCAAAACGATTGAGTTGCGCGTTCTTATTTTTTATAGATTACAGGTTGTGTGTTGTGCAAATATCTTATCCAGACTGGCTAACGCCGCAATTCGTATATATTACTCTTAGCGCTGTGGTAGCTGTTTTAATATGGATAGAAGGGGAGATGCTCAAAAAAACCGATGGCAAATTGCCTAAGTCTAAGTTTTTTCAAATCAGCTCACTCTTGGATACTTTGTGGTTCTTTATTTCCGTTGTCATATTATATGTGATTGACTTGACGCCACTAGCCATTACGGTACCTGCGGCTTATGGCATCTATACTACCTTTGGATGGATATACGGGACGCGTTTACTAAAGCGTAAAGGTATTCCTGACTCTCCTAAAGACTTGGTGATACCTGCTAAATACATCGCCTATAGTCAGTCATTTTCACTGATATTTTTTGCGCTTTGTTTGTTAGTATTAAGTTCACCGTGGCTACCGATATCTCAATGAAGCATATGCTGACTTATCACCTATTTATTATTTGAGATAATGCTGTCACCAACTTAAATGACACCTTTACGTTAGAATGATAGATAGTAAATGATATAAAATATCTTTCTTATCAATGTATTAGATAGTATTTAATTGGCTTTCGTGACTTTTCAAAACGGATTATCGTTATTTACAAAAATCATCAATTTAACCTGTTGCGATTATAAAAAGCTGCTATAATCAGCCTATACTCAAAAGATTTTAGGTCGTAATTTCAAGCTATCTAACGATATTTTGATCGTATTGACTGTTGCATTTAGCAGAAAATAGTTTGGGTATATATCAATTAATCGGTGACGACACACGTCTCGCCAACAGTTAAAGAGTTAGGAAAATTTATGTCAGATAAAGTTGAAGGCACTGTAAAGTGGTTTAATGAAGCTAAAGGTTTTGGTTTTATCGCTCAAGACAATGGCGGACAAGACGTATTCGCTCACTACAGCGCTATCCAAGGTGGTGGTTTCAAAACTCTAGCCGAAGGCCAAAAAGTGTCTTTCATCTTAGGTGATGGCAAAAAAGGCCCACAAGCCGAGCAAATCGAAGCTATCTAATCTCATTTGACATCTGGTAAGCTGATTAGTCGGTAAGCTTGATGACAGTAAGATTATCAATATGCATTGATGCCTTTGTTTGTTAAAACAATAAAAATACTGTTTCAACTCTAAAAAAAAGCAACCTCTTATCAGGTTGCTTTTTTTATGCCATTTTTCTCGCTATAAACGTAAAATCATCAAAAGCATACTGATATTAGCTGTCAGTCATCAGCACTGACTCAAAAAAGATCTAACAAAATAAGGTTGTTTTATGAAGTGGGAGGCATGGTTTTCAATCGATTGGCAGCAAGTGCTGGGTATTTCTCTATCTGCAATCGGTTTTTATTTAGGGTTAATGTTGTTTACAAGATTGATGGGATTGCGAAGTTTCTCCAAGCTCTCAAGCCATGATTTTGCGATGACTGTCGGTATTGGCAGTATACTCGCTTCAACGGTGCTATCAGACACACCGTCATTAATGCAAGGGCTGTATGCTGTCGCGGTATTATTTGTGATTCAAGGGGTTATCTCATTTATCAGGCGTAAATTCAAACCGTTAAAATCTCTGATAGACAATCGAGCCATTATATTAATGGCCCATGGCGAGTATTTTAGCGGAAATTTAAAAGAGGCTAATCTTAGTACCAGTGATGTTCAACAGGTTTTGCGCAAGAATGGGATCAAGTCTAAAACCGAAGTATTTGCTGTCATTATGGAAACTACAGGGGATATGAGTGTCATCAAAAACAATGAAGTTACGCCTGACTGGTCATTATTCGATGATATACGCGACAGTGAGTTGCTGATTGGTTCCAGTAAAAACAGCAAGTCATAGATTTTGAGTTTTTGATTGTTGTGCTCGATGAATGCCGAAGAAATAGATCACACCAATCAATTAAGTAACTATCGTGTTGACAGTGCTAAAAATAGGTGAAATATTGAGAATGTAGGTTAAAGAAGACTGTAAAATTGTGCACTTATAAACTATTTATTATAGAATGGTGACAAATTTATGACGCATTATTCACGGCGTTGTCTTGACCTTATGCCTGTGGTCACGCAAGATACAGGGGTCTGATAATAATGGTTGGCTTAGCTTTAGCAGATTTTATCAATGAGTAGTGTGATACTAATACCATTTTCGGTATTGTTTCTTCTCGCTTAATTAACTACTATCTGTTGACGCAGTAATAACCCTAAGTAGTATTTTGAACGACAGTTTAAAAAAATGAACCTTTGGTTCTTAACTGACAATTTTTAATTCATAACATTAATAAACGAGGAACGTATGAAAGCATTAGTAGCGGTCAAGCGTGTCATTGATTACAACGTAAAAGTTCGTGTAAAAGCTGACAACTCTGGCGTTGATTTATCAAACACTAAGATGTCAATCAACCCTTTTGATGAGATTGCAGTAGAAGAAGCAGTTCGTCTAAAAGAAGCGGGTGTGATTGATGAAATCATTGTTGCTTCAATCGGTCCAAAAGAATCACAAGAGCAAATTCGTGCAGCGTTAGCATTAGGCGCTGATCGTGGTGTTTTAGTGTTGACTGACGACAAGCCGTATCCATTACAAATTGCTAAGATCCTCAAAAACATCGCCGAGAGTGAAGGCACTGATATTATCTTATTGGGTAAGCAAGCCATTGATGATGATAACAACCAGACTGGTCAGATGCTAGCGGCATTGATGGGTATCGGTCAGGGTACGTTTGCATCAGAAGTGAAAGTAGAAGGCGATAAAGTAAACGTGACTCGTGAAATCGACGGTGGTTTACAGACGCTAGCACTTGAGTTGCCAGCGGTTATTACCACTGATTTACGTTTGAATGAGCCTCGTTATGCTAAATTGCCTAACATCATGAAAGCGAAGAAAAAGCCACTTGACGAAAAAACGCCTGCTGATTTTGGTGTTGATATGGCCTCTAAGCAAGAGATCATTAAAGTTGTGCCACCTGCTGAACGTAAAGCTGGCATCAAAGTGGGTTCAGTGGATGAGTTGGTCGATAAGCTAAGAAACGAAGCAAAAGTCATTTAATGTTTCAATGATTGGATACTTCGCTACGGCATATCCTGTACAAGGCTATAGATTTAACTGATTTATTTCATATTAAATAATAGTTGCTCAAACAGCTTTGTACACAAACAACCGCATGAATAGATGATACGAACAAAAAAGGATTAAAACCATGGCAATTTTGGTATATGCAGAACATGACAATGCCAGTCTAAAAAAGGCAACTTTGAATACCATCGCTGCTGCTAAGCAAATGGGTGATGATATCCATGTGTTGGTTGCAGGTAGTAGTGCTCAAGCTGTCGCTGACCAAGCAGCTAAAGCAGAAGGCGTGACTAAAGTATTATTAGCAGACAACGCTGCCTATGAGCATCAATTAGCGGGTAACGTCGCGCTATTGGTTGCTGATATCGCTGGTGATTACAGCCATATCCTTGCACCTGCTACCACTACTGGTAAGAACTTTATGCCACGCGTTGCCGCTTTACTTGACGTAAGCATGCTATCAGAAATATCTGCCGTCGTAGATGCGCAAACGTTTGAGCGTCCTATCTATGCTGGTAACGCAACAGCAACTGTCAAAACATCAGAAGATAAAGTTGTTATGACAGTACGTACCACGGCTTTTGACCCAGTAGCAAGCGAAGGTGGTTCAGCTACTGTTGAGACAATCGAAAACGTGCAAGAAACTGGCAAAGCAAGCTTCGTTAATGAAGAGATGGCGAAATCTGACCGTCCTGAATTGACTTCAGCAGGCATTGTGGTTTCTGGTGGTCGTGCCTTAGCAAATGGCGAAAACTTCACCAAATATATCGAGCCATTGGCTGATAAACTTGGCGCTGCTGTTGGCGCATCACGTGCCGCTGTTGACGCAGGTTACGTACCAAACGATATGCAGGTCGGTCAAACGGGTAAAATCGTTGCACCAGACTTATATATCGCAGCGGGCATTTCAGGTGCGATTCAGCATTTAGCGGGTATGAAAGATTCTAAAGTTATTGTTGCTATCAACAATGACCCAGAAGCACCTATCGCTAGCGTTGCTGACTACTTCTTAGAAGCGGATTTATTTACAGCATTGCCTGAGCTTACTAGCAAGGTTTAATCGTTATTTAGTGATTAGTTAAGTATAAAAACCCGCTATTATTTATAGCGGGTTTTTCGTATTTGAGAGGTATGTTTTTGATTCAGTCAAACAACATTAGCTATAGTTTCTTTGACGTAGTGTTTCATACAAGCATAATGAGCCTGCAATGGCGACATTCAGACTTTCTTGACCATTGGGCTGTGGTAGAGCGATAGGGGTGGCGCACTGCATCAGCTCATCACAAACGCCTTGTCCTTCATGTCCCATAATCCAAGCGATTGGTTCTTTCAAGTCATGTTGATAAATGACTGTATCAGTATGGGAGCTGGTCGCAAATAGCGGTGTTTGCACATGCTCCAAAATATCTTGCGCACTTAGACCTTCATAAATAGTCAGAGCAAACTGAGCACCCATGCCTGCTCGTAATGTCTTAGGGGACCACGCTTGTGCTGTCGCACTGGTACAGAGTATATTTTTGATGCCAACCGCTGCTGCGGTGCGTAATAGAGTGCCCACATTGCCGCTGTCTTGCACATCATTTAAAATCAAGCAGTCATCATTAATCATCGATAAACTAGGCGTTGGTACCTTAATGATTGCCATGATATCGATACCAGTACCTAAGCTACGAATGCTCTCATACAGCGAATTTGATAAGGTTAAAATAGGCGTATAAGTAGGCAAGCGCGTCAAAATTTGCTGAACCTCAGGATGGTTGTGCGCAGACTCTGCGAGTAGGATTTGGACAAACGGGTAGTCGCTACGCAGCGCAGCATCGATGAGATGCACGCCCTCAATCACCGTTTGCCCTTGCTTCTTCCGCTGCCGCGCTTGCGTTAACAAGGATTTGACAAGTTTAACGGTCGTATTTTTATCTGAGGTAATAAGCTCGGTGGGATTTGCTACCATAGTAGATCGCTTAGAAAAAAATATAGAAAAATTAAACAATCAGTATAAAGTATTACAAATGCTCTGGCTTTATACTGATTATTATCAAAGTAACGTTAAAGTGCTTATTTATCAGCGTAATTTATATGCAGATTTTTAACATAATCGACTTCATTTTTACTGCCTAGTACCACGGGAACGCGTTGGTGAATATCGGTTGGTTCTATGTCTAAAATGCGATTGACTGCATCAGTAGCAGCGCCACCCGCACGCTCAATTAATAAGCTCATTGGATTGGCTTCATACATCAAGCGTAATTTGCCCGCTTTATTGGCGTATTTGGTATCGAACGGATAAGTGAAGAGACCACCGCGACATAAAATACGATGCACATCACCGACCATGGCGGCCACCCAGCGCGTATTAAAATCGCGACCACGGACACCCGTTTCGCCAGCAATTAGTTCATCGATATACTGCTGCATGGGTGCGCGCCAGTAGCGGTAGTTTGAAGCATTGATGGCGTATTCGCTGGCATCGGCATCGATTTGCACATTTTCTTGTATCAATACATAATCGTTAGTGTCAGGATCTAGGCTAAACATCACGACATGATCGGCGATAGTTAGCGCTAGTACGGTAGAGGTGCCATATAACAAATAGCCTGCTGCTAGCTGTTGATTACCAGCTTGCAAGAAGTCGCTATTTTCACTGATTTGACCTTGGCGCTGGTACGGTAAAACAGAAAAGATAGTGCCAACGGCCATATTAATATCGATGTTTGATGAACCATCAAGCGGATCGAACAATACCAACAAACTGCCATCTGCATTGGCAGTGGTAGCATCGTCAAGCTCTTCTGAGGCAACGCCTGCACAATGGGTATTTTTCGCCAAAGCATCTAATAATAAGTCATTGGCCAGTACGTCCAGTTTCTTTTGGTCTTCACCTTGGACGTTTTGGTTGCCAGCTTCGCCTAGAATGTCTGCTAGCGCTCCTTTTCTCAATAATTGTGAGATGGTTTTACCCACGTCAGTGACAGTCGTAATAACGTCACTCAGTGCAGGATTGGGTGAATAATCATTGAGATAGTCTGTAAGGGTTGTCATAAGGCTTCCTAATAAATGCTGTTAAAATAAAGGCTACTGAAACTAAGGATTAAATAAGGGATCGGAAAATCGGTTGGGTCGCACGTTACAGACCTAAATCTGGTAAATTTTTAAATACCTCGCACGGCATCTTTGTCCTGACCATAAAATCAGCTACACTATCATTATTATTTATTTATCGTTTGGCTAAGCGGATTTTTGATGATGGTTTTGACAGGTCTATGGCTACTGCCCAAGAGGATGACGATGGCTGTTTTTTACGGCGCTATGTCTCTCACTGCCACTGGGGTAAATTGTAGCAAATAAGTGTCAAAATGTCCTTGTCTCTGTGCTTATCGTCGACTATAAATCGCTAAAAAACGCATAAATAATGATTGTTAAATCATATAAACCAACAATAAAGACCTGCCATTATGCCAAATTCTATCGATAGCCGTTCAACTCAGACAGTCTCGCCAACGGATTATGCCAAATTCGACCCTGATACCATTCATGAGAAACTTGATGAGTCGTTAAGTCGTCCGCAGCTTAATATCGATGGCAGTATTCGCCATTTTTTGGGGGTAGAGGGTCTTAATAAAGCGCAGTTGCAGGCTATTATTGCCAAAGCAGAGACGTTTTTTGATGATAACGGACAGCTCATTAACCGTCCTGAGCTCGAAGGCTATACGGTAATGAATTTGTTTTTTGAACCGTCAACGCGTACCCGTACGACCTTTGAAGTAGCCGAAAAGCGTCTCGGTGCCAATGTGCTCAATATCGATATCGAGCGCTCTAGCACTAAAAAAGGTGAAAGCTTGCGCGATACGCTGTGGAACCTACAAGCCATGACGGCAGATATCTTTGTGGTACGGCATTCAGCGTCGGGCGCTGCCCATTTTATGGCAACAGAGGTGACACCAGATATTGCCATTATTAATGGCGGCGACGGCTGGCATGCGCATCCAACGCAAGGGATGCTCGACATGCTCACCATTCATCGTGAAGCACCGCGTCCATTTGAGGAGCTGTCAGTGGCTATCGTTGGCGATATCAAGCATTCGCGAGTGGCGCGCTCAGATATCAGTGCGCTACAAACCTTGGGTGTAAAAGACATTCGCGTCTGTGCGCCGCGTACCTTATTACCGAAAGGCATTGAGCGTTTTGGGGTACAAGTCTATGAAGATATGAATGACTGTGTCACGAACTGTGATGTCATTATGGGATTAAGAATACAAAACGAACGTATCGGCTCGCCGCTGCTGGCATCATCGAGTGAATATTATAAACACTACGGTATTACACCAGAGCGCATGGCGTTGGCTAAGCCCGATGTGTTGGTCATGCATCCAGGGCCGATGAACCGCGGTGTTGAGATTGCATCAAGCGTTGCTGATGGCGACCAGTCAGTGATTTTAAAACAGGTGAATAACGGCATCGCTATTCGTATGGCAGTACTGTCGTTAGCTATGGAAGGTCAGCGCGCTCACCAAGCTGCGAGTAAATAATCCTTTGCCTCGCTGTTTTATATTTATTTATCCCATTTTATTGATACGGTAATAACGCTCATGACAACTATGTTAAATACGGATGCACCGATAATTAACCATCTTCCTCAATCATTTAAAGACTCACTATCAAGTGCTGCGACAGATAAGTTGGCTTCACTTGAAGCTGGTCGTGAAATGTGGCTACTGCCGCCTTTAGTTGATTTGTGCGCCCGCCTACGTGAACCAGGTCAACAACAACATGGTACGTTAGAGTCAGAAGGGCGAGCAGCCCGTGCCAATGGTTTTTTGCATGTGGTCATTCCTCCTGATACCAATCCTATCTTAGAGAACGGTTCATTATTAAAAGGCTTACGTGAGCGCGCGCTTGGTGATGGCGGCATATATTTGCATATTTTGGGTGCATTGACTGCTGGTTTAGAAGGCGAGCGTCCATCAAATATCGCTGGGCTTAAAAAAGGCGGTTGTATAGCTGTTTCTAATGCGCGCCGCCCTTTTCGCAATGATTTAGTATTACTGCGTACACTGGAATACGCCGCGACTTTTAATATGAAAGTATTTTTTTATCCTGATGAGCCAAGTCTATCTGGTGATGGCGTGGCGCATGAAGGTTATATCGCGTCATATCACGGCTTGCAAGGGATTCCTTGGATCGCTGAAACGGTTGCCTTGTCAACGCAGTTGCTGATGGTTGAAGAAACAGGCATCGCTGCTCACTTTAGTCAATTATCCTGTAAATCTTCAATCGAATTGATGCGCTGGGCAAAAGATAAAGGTCTGCCCGTGACTTGTGATGTGGCGATGCATCAGTTGTATTTGACCGATGACAATTTAGAGGGTTTTAACGCCCAAGCCTACGTATTACCGCCCTTGCGTAGTAATACGGATCAGCAAGCCATCCGCCGTGGTCTAAAAGATGGCACCATTGATGCGATATGTAGCCATCATGAACCATTGAACAGTACCGCCAAAAAAGCTCCATTTGCTGAGAGCACACCAGGTATCTCAAATTTTGATACGTTTATGGCGCTGGCTTGTCAGCTAGTCAATGATGAGGTGTTAACCTTAGAGCAACTTGTCGATAAAATCTGTCTCAATCCGGCGAAAATCGCTGGTATTAGTGAGCAATATGAAAAAATCGGCGGCGCAGTACTGGTGGATCCTAATTTGGAATGGCAAGTGACCGCCCAATCCATGCTGTCCAATGGTAAAAACACGCCATTCTTTAATCAGCAGTTGCAAGGCCGCGTTGTGGAGACTTTCTTTGGCTAATTTGCCTAGGCAGGATGATAGTCTGCAACCATCCTCGAAGGATAACGATCATCACTTGCACAACCAAACCATCAAGTCGCACGGTACTGCCAGTGAATCTATCAAAGCGGTAGCAATCTATGAGGTGGTTAAAGGGGTCGGTGCACTATTAGGGGCAGGGGCTTTATGGTCATGGCATACTGACCTTGAGCATTGGCTGACGACAGCGACTGCTTCTTGGCAACAGACTTTTGGACAGCTACTGGCACCGCAAGTTGACAGTGCAGTACGGATTGCTCAGCAAGCAAGTAAAAACTGGCCATTATTCTTGTTATTAATCTTTGCTTACGCCAGTCTACGTTTTCTTGAGGCTTATGGCTTATGGCAAGATAAAACGTGGGCGTATTGGTTTGGTGTGCTGGGTTATGGGGTGTTTGTTCCTATTGAGCTTTACTATCTAATCGTTAGTCCATTTGATTGGTTTAAGCTTGGAATATTAGTCTCAAATCTTCTTATTGTGGTCGTGGTATATCGTAATATGAAGCGTAAAGGCTTGATATAAAAAAGGCGTATATAGCGGTTATCAAAAAAACTGAATGTGTATGAAAAAGCCAGCGTAAGATACTCTCTTATGCTGGCTTTCTTTTGCTAAAACGATTAGCTTGAAACTGGTTACAAATTATGGCTTTGCTGTACTTTTATCAGTGCGAATGCTTTTGGCGACTTTGCCAATACTCAAACCTTGCACCAAGATAGAGAATATCACCACTGCATAAGTAAGTGCCAACAAGATATCGCGTTCGGTTCCCAGCGGCAGCTGCAATACTAAAGCAACCGAAATACCACCACGTAATCCGCCCCATGTCAGCACTTTCCATGCACCAGTCGGCAAATCGAGCTGACGATGAAAGGTTTTGGTCGTCATACCCACAACGATAAAACGAGCAAGTAGGGCAATGACAATTGTCAAACCAGCGGCGATAAATAAATTACCCGAATAAGCAATCATCACTACTTCTAAACCGATGAGTACGAATAAAATAGCATTGAGAATTTCATCGATTAATTCCCAAAATAAATCAATATAATGCCGCGTTTTATCGCTCATCGCCAATGCTCGTCCGCGATTCCCAACCATCAACCCCATCATCACCATGGCGAGTGGTCCTGATAAATGCCAATGGCTGGCGAGTGCATAACCACCTATCACACCAGCAAGCGTTAATAACACTTCTTCTTGATAGCTATCGATACTTTTCAGCATGTAATACAGAATCGCCCCAAGTACTAAGCCAAAAATAATGCCGCCACCAGCTTCAACCGCTAGAGTATGCGCCACATAATTGGCGGTTGGGATATCACCACTGGATAAAATCCCTAGCAGCAATACAAAGATGACGACGCCGATACCATCATTAAATAAAGACTCGCCCGCGATGACCGTTTCTATACTTTTTGGCGCGCCAGCCGATGCCAAAATACCCATTACGGCAATGGGGTCGGTCGGTGATATTAGAGCACCGAATAGCAAACACCAAAGAAACGGCAAACCGAAACCAAGCAGCGGGAGCATAAAATAAAGCACCGTAGCGATAAGCATCGCAGAGACAATGGTACCGACGCAAGCAAGGATACCAATAGGCAGTTTATAACGTTTTAAATCGCTGATATTGACGTGCAGCGCCCCTGCAAATAACAGCATAGAGAGCATGCCATCTAATAAGACTTCGGTAAAATCAAGCTGCTCTAATAAGCTTACTTCATAATCAATCAGCTGATCAAATCCCAAAAATCCCAAAAATATGGCGCCAATCGATAATAAAATGGAGATAACCATCACGCCAATTGTGGTCGGTAGACCAATAAAACGATGGTTAACGTAAGTTAATAGGGCTGTGATTGATAAGAATATCGCGCTGATTTCAAGTATGGTTAGGCTACTGGTAGGGGCCATGAAAAAGGTCTCAAGTGAGTTTAAAATTGTCATAAGCTTAGCGCTTACAAACACTAAATAGGTTTGATTTTAGTTTAGTTATCGTTTGTATTTTTATTTTGATTGCGTTTGTAATGCTTGACGGATATGGGCGTCAAACGCGCTAACATAGTCAAAATACTGATGATGAGCATCGTTGCTAAGTATGAATTGTTGGGCTTGTTGGCACATCGCGCTCAAGTCATCTATCAGCTCTTGATAGCTTAGGTTTTCTTCTCCTGCGCGCTCAATCAGTTTTATCTCATGCAATAGGGTTTGCTGCTGTGCGTTATTTACACTAGCATAACTTAGATTGACCATCGCCTGACATAGCGCTTTTAAGACCATCAAATCTGCTGCTGCATACCGACGTATCTCGCCTAGTGATGTATTGATAAAATCAGATATTTTGGGAGTATGAGTAACTATGGCTAATATCGCCAAGCGTTGCTGTCTAACTTCGGCTTTCGATGAATCATCGTTTTGTGCCGGTGTATAAAAATGATAGGGACTGGGCGGCTCGCGACGCATCATAATACTTAAGCAACTGGTCAGTGATTGTACGCAGTTGACTGCTGTTTTTGGATCATTTATACCGGGCGATAAGGCGCGGACGGCGATTTCAGTCATTTGTCCCAAGCTATAAGCAATATCGTTAGAATGAGTCAGTCGTTGTTCGATACGTATACAGCCGGCAAAACGTTGCCAAAAAATTCCGTCAGGGGCGCGCGGCACAACAGCTAAAGATGGTGTCGCTGTTTTTTGTCGATTATTTGGATGACCTGCTGGACGCTGGTAAAAGTAGCCGATGACGTTTTTGTCAGTGACATAATCGCCAAGATTAATACGCATTTGCACCACGCCGCCATAGTCTTGTGTCAGTGTAATCAGCGACTCAAGGTAAAATTGTTGGACATAACCTGAGCTTGGTGGATAAATGGGCATCGCTGACCAATGATGAAACTGTTCAATGTCATGATGTTCTATATCGCGTTGATGCTGGATATCGCGTTGATGCTGGATATCGCAATGATCACGATACCAATAGTGAATATTATTAATCGCATCATTGCTGGCGTTTTGAATTACATGTGAAGCTTGAATGGCATGTACCATATGTTGTACAAAGTACACTAGCAACAGCGCACATATAATTGCCATGATAATCGCAAAAGTCACTGCAAGCTGTGGCACACCAAAAGCCACGTCATATTTATGGATGGATTTTGACACCAATAAACTATAGCTAAACGTGCCAATAAACGCTCCCAACACAAACTGATTGGGTGTATCAGTTAAAAAATTGCGCAACAGCCGTGGGCCAAATTGCGAAGAGGCCATCGACAGTACCGCGATCGTAATAGAAAAGGTCGTACCTGCTACGCCTAATACTGCGCCTGCGATGGCAGTCATGATGGCGCGCGCAGCATCGTCGTCACCAGTAAAAGCAAAGGTAATCTCTCTGACGGTTTCGCGGTCAAAGTGTTGATCGATAGTGACCAATAAAGGCGCAAGCAATATACCTACAATGACGCAAGCCGTTGGGATAAACCAATAAGAGCCGATAAGCTGCTGCCATAGGTTTCTTAGTCGATCAGGCATATCGGTCAGTGTCTGTAGCGACCACAATTGAAAAAACTGCCTCACCCCTTGCATCATGGTTGTCATTATTCGCGTGAACAAGCCGCTTTCGGGGGAATTATTCAATGTGGTCAGCTCCAAAAGTGACGCCGATTTTTATTCATCATAAAACTTATTTGTCACAAAACGGCGATATTTTTTGACGAATAAAAACGCTTAAAAGTAAATTACCTTACCATATAAGCCACAAAGATTAAAAATTTAGTAAAAAAATAAGCCCCTATCATAGGAGCTTATTTTTAGCATGATGGATTGTTTTATTAATTGACTAGATTGTCAATCCAATTGCTTATCGCAGTGCTTACTTTTGCTAGCACTGATGGCTCTTCTTTACTGTCCATACTTAATGAACGCGTTTGCATATCATCCGTCGATACTGGCTGTTTTTGCAGACTATCTACGATTAACGGTAGATTATTACCAGTGATTGCTAAGATAAAGCTTGGGTTTTTAGTCAGCGTCGCCCACTTTTGATTCCAGCCACCACTACAATTGTAAGTAATTAAGCTTCCGCGATTATCTACTAAATTACCAGTACGCAAATCAAAGCATTTGCCACCTTGTTTGATTTGGTCGGCACCGTTCATCTCCCAAACTTGCGCTGGCGAGTCCAAGCTACAAGCGCCTAAAACCACCCAAGAACCTTGTTCCGTTAAACACTGATCTAATGCCATTTTGCTGTGAATTTTACCTTTAAGATCGTAAATCCACTGTTCAGAGTCGTCACCAGTACAGCCACTTGGACCACTAATAAAGCTATTTAACTTACCACCTTCTAGAGTTTCAACTTTAAGGCAGTTGTTGCCATTACGGATAGTAGTCACATTATCTAAAGGTTTGTCATCTTGTAGCTCTAAATCTACAACAAACTTTTGAAATTCGGTAAGTGCTTCAGGCTCTTTTTTGATTAAATCCGTACGATAGACATTGACCCAACGGTTTAGACGATTTAGAGTTTCTTGCTGCTTCTCATAACGCTCTAATGTTTGGAGTGCTAAAGGGCTAAGCTCATCACGATACTCTTTGTAAGAGTCATATAATAACTGACCGTTGGCGTCTAAACTAATAGTCGAATGTTCTGCTTGAGCAAGAAGTTTCTGCTCTAAGATTGGCAATTCTATCTTTCTTAGTGCCGTATAGCCCTGTTCTTTACCAAAGGTAACCGCGGGTTTAATCGCATCACTATATTGACGAATATCAATGGTTGAGAGCTGTACTTGTGCTTCATTGGCTTTTTTACAGTATAAATCTACTTTTTTCGGGTTGTCTGCAATCGCTAAATTAACATGGAACTTATTGGCGTTACTGGTCATCCGATTAGGAGCCAACGCAATATCATTAATCGTGTTATTACTATAAGTAACGCTTAACCAGCAGCTTGCTGATTCAAGCGAGTTATGGGGTGTCGGTAACTCAAAGACGTTGCCCCAGTTACCACGTGCTTCTGGATAAATAATACCCTTTTGCGCGACAGGGTCATAACCGCCTAAAATGGTAAATACTGGCACGCCTTGTAAGCGTGGTCTTAAGTAATTACCGTCGGTACTGTTGTACCAAACGTTTTTGGATTCTTTCCACACTTTAGGTTGGATGACTTCCATCTTTCTGAGATCGGCATTCCATTTCTTATAGCCAGTTGGTGAGTCAGCGTCAAATACTGCTTTATCAAATGCTGGCTGGATCTTAATTTTTGTACTATAACCCGTATAGTGAGTATAGTTTGAATAAGCGCCACTCTGTGATCCACCAGACATCGCATCGCGACCATAGCCATAGGTGGCTAAGAAAAGAGGTTTACCAGTGAGACCATCACCCTCGACCTGTCGTGGCCAGTCTAAGTTGCTGCGCATTTTGTTTCTGACGCCATTATAGCCCCAGCCACTATTGGCATGATGCTCGGCCCAAAAGAAATCGCCGTTCTGTTCACCAGGATAATGACCCAAGCCATAATGATGACCGATTTCGTGGCTGAACTCATTACCTTGAGAGTCGATTAGGGTCAACATACCATTACCGCCGCTTAAGCCGTGGTTATGTTCACCATTCTTATATTTACCGCGAGCGTGATGCGCATTGACGTTCTGGGTCAATTGCGGTTGCTCTTGACTTTGCATTGAGGCACTGGTGACGCCCCAGTTTGCTAAGTTAATACCGACACCAAAGGTTGATTTCGCGGTGTTTTCGCGCATATCACCAGCATAAACGCCAGCATCATTTGAGTCACTGACTGAATCATAAATAGTGCCATTGGCGACCATTACTCGTTCGAGCTTCATGTCATCATAGCTAGCAACGGTCATTTGTGCTGCTGGAATGGTTTGGAAGTAGTCTGAACCCGCTCTTTCTGGATCGCGTAGCATATAATGACCCCAAGATTGAGGTGCATCCGTTAACATGCCCAGACGGATATTGGTCAATACCAACTCACCAGGGGCGGCAAAATCTATGTTATCTTCTGACAGTTCACCGCTACGATTTTGGTTATCCACAATGCGAATTTTGAGACCACCTTGTACTTCATCCCAGTTGAGTTTGGTTGACCATGCGCGCTTACTGTAAGCAACGCGTGCGCGCTGATCAGTGTTAGTCTGATCCGTGTCTGGGATTTGAGTCGGATCGGCTAAATTGACAGTTCGTAATAAAACCCCGTCTTTGTAAATTTCAGCCGCTAATTTATTAATATCACCCATTTCAAGCGTAGGCGTCACCAATAACAGCGCCTCTTTTTCTGCCGTCAGGCGCGGCATGTTTTTTGCTTCGTTACCCTGTGGATCAACGGTATGATTCTGCCCAAACTGTATCATCGCTTGAAAATCGCCAACCAAGTCTGGACGAATAGCACGAATTTCTCCCGCTCTACCATCGTGGTCAAAAAACCCTAATAAATAAAAATCAGCAATATCCTTTTTTGGTTCTGGATATTTAATAGGCGTACTTGGTTCAAGTGGCGTAGCAGGAATACTCGTTACTGGTGGTTTAACAGGCGTGCTAGGCTCAAGCGGCGTAGCAGGAATACTCGTTACTGGCGGCTTAATAGGCGTACTTGGCTCAAGTGGCGTAGCAGGAATACTCGTTACTGGTGGTTTAATAGGCGTGCTTGGCCCAATTGGCGTAGCAGGAATACTCGTTACTGGTGGTTTAACAGGCGTACTTGGCTCAAGTGGCGTAGCAGGAATACTCGTTACTGGTGGTTTAATAGGCGTGCTTGGCCCAATTGGCGTAGCAGGAATACTCGTTGCTGGTGGCTTAATAGGCGTACTTGGCTCAAGTGGCGTAGCAGGAATACTCGTTACTGGTGGTTTAATAGGCGTGCTTGGCCCAATTGGCGTAGCAGGAATACTCGTTGCTGGTGGCTTAATAGGCGTGCTTGGCCCAATTGGCGTAGCAGGAATACTCGTTACTGGCGGCTTAATAGGCGTGCTTGGCCCAATTGGCGTAGCAGGAATACTCGTTGCTGGTGGCTTAATAGGCGTGCTTGGCCCAATTGGCGTAGCAGGAATACTCGTTACTGGTGGTTTAATAGGCGTAGTTACCGGTGGCTTAACAGGCGTGCTAGGCTCAAGCGGTGTTGCAGGAATGCTCGTTGCTGGCGGCTTAATAGGCGTACTTGGCTCAAGTGGCGTAGCAGGAAGACTCGTTACTGGTGGTTTAACAGGCGGCGTTTCTACTGGTAGATTAAGGGTTGGTGGTACAAGTGATGATGTGCTGCCATCACCTTCACCACAAGCAGAAAGCATAATGGATACGATACAAATGCTTAGCGCTGTTACTGGGAATGCTATTGTATTTTTCAAGTTATTGCCCTAATAAATTTTAAGGCAATATAACAGCTGTGTTAGCATATCGTACGACTTTTGTTCGATGTATAATAATAAGTTCTATTATAACCTCTAGTGAAAACTAATTTTTATTATTCAATATACTTCATTCATTACTAATGCTTTTCTTAATTCGTCTTTGGGTTATCTGATTCAGTAATGATATCGCCTTTATGATTAAAGAGATTACCATTGGTTTTAGTTTGAGAGTCATTCAAATCTTTAGGAATAAGAATCTCATTGTCCCGCTCATCGCATTCAATATCACTGTCTTTATCATAAGCTATTGGGTCAAAGTGTGGGGTGTCTTTGATCGGTGCATTCTTGTCTAATGCTGCAGTGGTCGCCGAGGTTTTTCTAAATAAATTTGATTGACCGCCTTTGATGCCTTTTCCATTAGAATCAGCTTTTTTACGTGGCTCACTATTGGCAAAAATAGCATTTAACGGTAGATCTAACTGTTGCTTGGCATAAGCTTCCGTATTCTCAAAACGGTTGACTAGCAAGCTAAGCCAAGGTTTTTGATCCTCTGGCCCCATCTCATCTAGCTCATCTTTGATAGGCAAGGGGTAAGGTAGGGTGCGATAAAAATCCCATAACGTCATTTTGCTCAAATCTCTCTTGAGCACATAATCATTATCTTCAGTCATGGTGATTAAATTGCTGTCTTGCAGATAATTAATATAGGTATACCATTTCGGTAGCTCTTTGCGTCCTAGCACATTACGTAGCGCTTGTTCGCTTACCGCTTCGCCTTTTAAATGGTGGGTATAAACGAGGTTTAGCATATCGAGCAAACTTAGGAGAGGGTGGCGTGGATAGACCTCTTCAGTCTCAAAAATCGTCAAGGTATAGCTAATCTCAACACCTAATAGAATTAAATTCCAAGACAAATATATCCATAATAAGAAGATGGGCAGTGCCGCAAAAGCCCCGTAAATCGCTTCATAACTGGTGAAGTTTGCCATTACTGTACCAAACAGGTGCTTCATCAGCTCGAATACGATAGCGACGAAGAGACCAGCAATGGCTGCATTTTTTGCGGGTACGCGGGCTTTTGGAATGAACCAGTACATACCAATAAAGCCTGCGACAGTGATACCAATGGATACGGCTTGTACCCAAAAAGACCAGTCAATGCCATAACCAGCAATTTGTCGATTTAAAAAACTCAAGCTTTGTACCGCGCTTGAAGCAAGAAATGCCGTACCCAGTACTAACGGTCCTAACGTGACGATGGTCCAGTAGCGCAGCATACTTTTCATACCGCCAGAGCGATTTTCTACCCGCCAGATTTGGTTAAATGCGCGCTCGATGGTTGTTAACGTCATAATGGTCGTAAAAAATAACACCATCGCCCCAATGATGGTTAGATTTGAGGATTTTTCAGCAAAGCTATTGATGTACTCACTGACCTGCATGCTTGATTGTGGTAGCAAGTTACTATAAATCACTTCATATATCTGTGCTCTAACGGATGCAAGTGCTGGTACAGAAGATAGGATCATCAATAAGACGGTTAGGACGGGTACAATTGACAACATAGTCGTGTAGGTCAGCGATGCCGCTTTTTGCTGGCAATTGTCTTCAAAAAAGTGCCGAGTCAAGAATCGTAAAAATTGAAACCAGCGTTGATGTAAAAACGGGATTTTTTTTGATAAATTTTCCATATCGACCATTTAGCAGGTGTTTGAGTGACAGTAGTGTAACAAAGATATGCTGTTATCATCTGCGGTTTAATTGTGTCAAAATGCACAGCAGCAACCTCTCTAGCAGGTTATTAGCGACAATGTGTACCAAGGCTGTTTGCATGTCGGTGAATGACTGGGGCATAATATATGCCTATGTTGCGGTATCTGTCACAGATTATGTATATAGTCATTCCACTATTAAATTATTCCAGCGTTAACCTCGCTTGAAGTATTTAATATACATCTACACTCGGTTGCCTTGTACTATTTTTAAATTGAATCGACTATAGCTACATAATAAGTAAGGTTTTATGCTAAAGAAATAGACTGCATAGAAGCTGTTGTAGATGATTAGAATCAACAATAACATTAATGGTTTTATGAGGAAGTATTGCTAATGAGTCAGACCGCCCCTTATGTCTTGGTGCTCTATTATTCAAATTACGGTACGACTAAGACATTGGCTTATGCTATCGCTCAAGGTATTGAGGATGCTGGTATGACAGCCCGTATCCGCACTGTACCAACGGTTGCACCCGAGACCACATCGAGCAAGCCTGCAATACCTGATGAAGGTGACTTGTATTGCACTATGGACGATCTAAAAGACTGTATGGGTTTGGCGCTTGGTAGCCCGACGCACTTCGGTAATATGGCTGCTCCCATGAAATATTTTTGGGACAACACGGTCACTATTTGGCTGGCAGGTAATTTACAGAACAAACCTGCTGCTGTATTTACTGCGACCGGCTCGATGCATGGCGGTCAAGAGACGACGTTGCTGACCATGATGTTGCCGTTGATGCATCACGGCATGATCCTTGTTGGTGTGCCTTATGCTGAGCCTGCGCTTAATCGTACTCATCGTGGTGGCTCGCCTTATGGTGCCAGCCACGTGAGTGGGGCGTTGCATGATCAACCTGTCTCAGCAGATGAGCGCGAGTTGGCTATCGCCCAAGGTCGTCGCTTGGCTATTAGTGCTACTGCATTGGCGCAAGCTAACTGGACACACTAAGCGGATTTTTATAGCATGCAACGTCTTATATAACGCTATTAATTAGGAAGTAAATATATCTAATGGTCACTAACCGCTCCGATAGTGAGATAAGCGCACCAGCCAAAAAATCTGCCAAAGCTGCTAAGCTTAAAAAGCCAATTACGCCCATTCGTCAGCGCTTGATGGTGACTTGGCTGATTTGGTTGGTTTATAGACTGCTTGGGCTACCTATTTTTATCAATGTTTTTAATCCCAGTAGTCCTGATATCATTGGTGGTATCGCCTGGCAAGCATTATGGCTAGTGCCAGCATTTATTTTGACGCCCGCGATACTACGGGGTCGTTCGCCATATGTGCTATTGATAGGCAGTATGCTTACCTTGGTTTATTTGGGGGCGAGTGGTGTGGTGCTGTTTACCCGCGTTTACGGTAGCAGTTGGGCAGAGATAGTGGTTTATCTGCTTGATTTTGTCTTATTACTGGCAATCAATATTTGGTTATTTATTCTACTAAAGCGTCTTCCTTCAATGAACAATGTCGTTAAGCAGCCACGTTAGTTTATTTAGCGAAGATTGAGACAAAAAAAGCGGCGCTCTATTTAGAGTGCCGCTTTTTTTATGCTATTTCTGCTTATTTAATAAAAAGCTTAATTTACTTTGGTTAATTCTAAATCCATTTTTTTGCCATCATTAATTTGGCTAACTTTTACTGGTAGGTAATCTAAGCTTGGTGCCAGCCAAAAACTGGTAGAACGACTATTGTCATCGTGGATACGGTCGACACGTACGGTATCAAATGTGCCAGCTGGAACGGTAATCTTGGTGTTACCAGATTTTTTGAAAGGGGTTTTCTCTATCTTGTCTTTTTTCGCCATGTAATAGTTGCCAGAGAATTTACCGTTCAACAAATCTTGGCGAATTTGCACTTCCAAACTTAAATCATCAAAAGCTTGTTGTGCCATGTTCATGGTCGTCGATTTGCCTTTATAGTTGCTCACTACCTTTTTACTGCTTGGATTGAAGTCTAATTTGTGCGTGCGACCAACGCCTAATAGCTTATAAGTGGTGCTGGCTTGAGTCGGAATGACATTATTACCGTTGATGGTAAAAGTGCTGTTTTGCGAAGCACTTGCAACACCTGCCACCCGAGCATTGACATTATATTTCCAAGTATTACCAGCTTTTTCCAAAGTACGAGTGGCAGTACCTTTATATTTGTCTTCAACCGTAAAGCTGTAGTTGGCGCTTGAAGGTTCGATATTCTTTGCGCTGGCAAGGGTAGGTGCAGTCATACTTATCGCTCCAATCGTAGCAATACTGGCTCCAGTGGTTAGGGCGGTTAAAAATTTAGACTTGCTGCGTTTGGTGTTATTAGTATCGGTTGTTAACGACTTTTGATCGTTTGATAAAAAACTCATGGACATTCCTTAATCGCTATTTATGGCATTGCTTATAACTATTGTTATTTTCTCAAGGACTATAATGGTCATGTCCTGCTATCTTTTCAAGAGTGCCAGCTGTCCCTGTGGTGTTGCTATTGTAGCCAAGGTTGCTGGCATCGAGCGCGATATCATCAGGCGTCACTTGCTGTAACTTGAGTAAGCAGGAGTAAGTTAATCGGTCAGTTGCAAACGATATGGGGTAGCTTAACTAATCCAATTCAGTATTGAAATTTAGCATTCATATGGCTGCTTTTAACATCGTGCTAAGGCCTTTAATACGGTGCAATCCAATCAAATAACTGTTCATAAACGTCATTACCAACTAAATAATCCACGATATGCAAAATTCTTGTAAATTTTTGGGCTTTACACTTGAAGCTAACTCACTTTGCCCCCACTTTTTGATACAAGCTCAAAGCTTATCTTTAGAATACTGTTTTAAGCAGTAGTGCCTATAGATATTGGTATTGAGACCATTAATTCAAATAAACCCTTACTGCAAATAACCAAATTATTGGAGACATATTGATGAATATTCGTCCTTTACATGATCGTATCGTTGTCCGCCGCATAGAAGAAGAAACAAAAACGGCTGGTGGTATCTTGCTTCCTGGTTCTGCTCAAGAAAAACCTTCACAAGGTGAAGTGCTAGCAACTGGTAACGGTCAGATTCGTGACAACGGCGAAACTCGCGCGTTAGATGTAAAAACTGGCGACAAAGTCTTGTTCGGTCAATATGCGGGTCAAACCGTGAAAGTTGACGGCGAAGAACTATTGATTATGAAAGAATCTGATGTATTGGGTGTGTTAGAAGGCTAGTCCTTTTTGAGTATTTTTATACTCAGCGCATTTTGACAACATTATTTAAAAATTATTGAAACATTTAATTGCATTCTCATACTTATAATAGTGGAGTAATTTAACATGGCAAAAGACGTAAAATTCGGCATAGATGCCCGTAAACAAATGATGGACGGCGTAAACGTTCTAGCAAACGCAGTACGTGTAACCCTAGGCCCTAAAGGTCGTAACGTGGTTATCGATAAATCATTTGGCGCGCCTACCATCACTAAAGATGGTGTTTCGGTTGCCAAAGAAATCGAGCTTGAAAACAAATTCGAAAACATGGGCGCTCAATTGGTCCGTGAAGTGGCTAGCCGCACAAATGATGTCGCTGGTGATGGCACGACGACTGCAACGGTATTGGCGCAATCTATCTTACAAGAAGGCATGAAGTCAGTTGCCGCTGGCATGAACCCAATGGATCTAAAACGCGGTATCGATAAAGCGGTTCGTGCAGCTGTTGAGCAAATTCATTTGCTAGCTACACCAGCTGACGATTCAAAAGCGATTGCTCAAGTGGGTTCTATCTCTGCCAACTCAGACACCAAAATCGGTGAGCTAATTGCTCAAGCGATGGAAAAAGTCGGTAAGCAAGGCGTTATCACCGTTGAAGAAGGTTCAAGCTTCGAAGATACCTTAGAAGTTGTCGAAGGTATGCAGTTTGACCGTGGTTATATCAGCCCGTACTTTGCGAATAAGCAAGACAGCTTAACTGCTGAATTTGAAAACCCATATATCTTGTTGGTTGATAAAAAAATCAGCAATATCCGTGAAATCGTGCCATTACTTGAGCAAGTGATGCAGCAGAGCAAGCCATTGCTAATCATCGCTGAAGACGTAGAAAACGAAGCATTGGCGACATTGGTTGTCAACAACATGCGTGGCGGCTTGAAAACTTGTGCCGTTAAAGCACCAGGTTTCGGCGATCGTCGTAAAGCCATGCTTGAAGATATCGCAACGCTAACGGGCGGTACTGTGATTTCTGAAGAGATTGGTCTAAGTTTAGAGACTGCTACTCTTGAGCAACTTGGTACCGCTAAGAAAGTCACTGTCGGTAAAGAAAACACCGTGATCGTCGATGGCGCTGGTAACTCTGCTGACATCGAAAATCGTGTTGAATCTATCAAACGTCAAATTGAAGAATCAACGTCTGACTACGATAAAGAAAAGCTTCAAGAGCGTATGGCTAAACTGGCTGGCGGCGTTGCCGTTATCAAAGTTGGCGCTGCGACTGAAACTGAAATGAAAGAGAAGAAAGATCGTGTTGACGATGCGCTACATGCGACTCGTGCAGCGGTTGAAGAAGGCGTTGTACCTGGTGGTGGTGTAGCCTTGGTTCGTGCAATGAATGCATTGTCTGAGCTACGTGGTGACAACGATGACCAAAACGCGGGTATCAATATCTTACGTCGCGCAATGGAAGCCCCATTACGTCAAATCGTTACCAACGCTGGCGAAGAAGCATCAGTAGTAGTAAACGAAGTGAAGAGTGGCAGCGGTAACTACGGTTACAACGCAGCTTCTAGCGAATACGGTGATATGCTAGAGATGGGTATTCTTGATCCAGCTAAAGTAGCTCGTTCAGCGCTAGAAAATGCAGCATCTGTTGCAGGCCTAATGCTAACGACCGAAGTCATGATTACTGATTTGCCACAAGGTGATGACGGTATGGCTGGCATGGGCGGTGCTGGTGGAATGGGCGGTATGGGTGGAATGGGCGGCATGATGTAATTTATGCCTCGACTAAACTTGTACGACGTTGTTAACCTCGCTCGATGTACTATTAGTACAATCTTCACTTGGTCGCCTAGTCGTACTGCTTTAGTCAATCCATAAATCGCTTTTCGCTAGAAGTATGATTTTGTCATAACGTTTATTTGATCATTAGAAGCTCTGTTATCAGAAGATAGCAGGGCTTTTTTTTGCCTAATTTTTATAGGGCTACTCATTGGTATATGAGGTAATTACGGTTTTATATAGATTCATTCTATAGTGTTGGATAAGTGTTTTATGCTTGGGAAGGTTGTCAATTGACAGACATAGTGAGGGCGTTGCTGTTTCTTAGACTTAGTGGTGAAACTTTACCTGCTATTTACTCATGGTCTTTGATGCATTTCTAAAAACTTCAATAAATAAAATACCAATTAGATCGACAAAATCGACCTGACATTATCAAAAGTATTGAATATATAAAGTTTTTTTATATATGTTATTATTTAAATGTATTTAATGGACTGATACTTTATCAAAGGACAATTGAGCACGTGTTATGGCTGCTTAGCCAAAAACTCTTGTGCAATTCAAGGTGATGATGATGAAAAAAATTAGGCTTGGGATTCTTGTAGAAGAGGAAACATTGGCATGGTATAAGTTCAAACCATTAAAATCTCTCGTCGATGAAGGCAAGGTTGAGGTTTGTATTGCTGTCCAACGGGATAAAAAACAAGCATCTCACATGTCTCGTCTGTCCAAAGTTATTCCTTCCATTAATCAAAAGTTATTTTCTTTTCTTTCTCGAAATAAGAGTAATACCAAGCGTTATTCTATTCATGACTTGGTGGCTAATGGTACGATGCCCATCGTAATATCAGTAGTAAATCAGGATAAAATTTATGATGAGATTGAGGATTCAGTGATTGAGAAACTTGAAGCCGCCAATCTAGATTATCTGGTCAAATTTGGTTTTCGAACCTTAGCAGGGAGAATTCTGAGTGTTTCAAAAAAAGGTATTCTCTTATTTCGTTACGGCGATGAAACCAAACAAAGACGCGGATCAGCATTGTATTGGCAGTTTGCCGAACAATGGGAGAATAGTGTAGTCACGCTACATCTGTTAAATGAGCGTCTTAATGGTGATAAAGTCGTTGGGAGAGGGTATGGCTCTTTATTTTACTGGGACTATAATTTAACCGAGCATAAATTAAATGGTGTCGCAGCATCTATATTGTATTGGTATTTCCATAAAAATAAAATTGGCGTCAAAAATGGAAATTCGACAAATTTAATGCTTGACGATGCAATTTACGAACAACCCCAACAACTGACTGCCATACGGCATTTGATGGGTTTTTTTAAAAACTATACGATAAAGACTTTCTATAAGAGTCTTTACCACAATAACTGGAGTATTTTGATTGGTTCTATTGATCAGTCGATGCAAACATACACTGAGCTATTGCCTGAAAAAGGATGTTTTTGGGCTGACCCTTTTTATATTGAGCGAAATTCAAGGCGTTATATATTTTTTGAGAGCTTAAACTACAAAGAAGGTATCGGCCGCATAGAGTGGGTGGAACTAGATGAGCACCATCAAATTATCAATTCTGGACCAGTCGATTTAGGTATTCGCTCTCATTTAAGCTTTCCTAATGTATTCGAGCATGAGAACGCTGTATATATGATTCCAGAAGCCGCCAAGACCAATTGTATTAACCTATTAAAAGCGACGGATTTTCCGCAGAAGTGGGAAAAAGTTCATGAGTTGGTGTCTGGGGTTCAGGCAGCAGATAGTGCCGTTATTGAGCACAATGGCTTATGGTATCTTTTTACCACGCATGGTTCAATTTCAGTCCTTACAATGGATTTGGAATTGCATATTTATACGTCTGATAAGTTGGAGTCAGATAACTGGACCATTCATCCCTCTGCGCCTTTAAAAATTGACGTGCGTGGGTCACGATTAGCAGGTGCACTATTTAAGAGAGATGGTCAGCTGTTTCGTACGGCTCAAGATGGCACTATTAGGTATGGGCGTAGAGTGGCTTTGTATCTGGTAGAAGAGTTGACACCGACATCTTACAAAGAAACCTTTGTGCGTTATATCGAACCCAATTGGGAAAACGAGATCGATCGTCTTCATACCTATAACGTATATGATCAAACTGTCGTACTTGATGTTTCAAGAGATAAGTTGCGCTTTACCGTATAATCATTGAGAATTTTTACGGCAACTGGTGATAATATTCTGTCGAAAAACCCCGATAGGCTGAGCTTATCGGGGTTTATTTATATTTTAGATATGTTTTTAAAAACTACTGACTGGCTGCATCCCGTCTAAACGTCCACGTTTTATCATCAGAAGCGGCTTCACAGTAATAATATCCCGCCAAATCAAACTGCTTTAGCTGCTCAGCATTGGTTAGCTTATTATCAGCCGCGTACTTCACCATCAGTCCGCGTGCTTTTTTGGCATAGAAGCTAATTACTTTGTATTGACCATTCTTTTCATCTTCAAATCGTGGCGTGATAACTTCCGCATTTAGCGCTTTTTTCTTTACCACTTTGAAATATTCATTTGACGCCAGATTAATCAAAATCTTATCATCACTATCCGCCATACGTGCATTAATAATGGCAGTTACTTTCTCGCCCCAAAACTCATAAAGGTTATCACCACGTTCATTTTTCAGTTTGGTACCCATCTCTAAACGATAGGGTTGGATTAAATCGAGCGGTTTCAATACGCCATATAATCCAGACAAGATACCCAGATGCTTATTGACATAAATAGCGGTGTCTTTATCCATATGATACATATCAAGTCCAGTATAAACATCGCCATCGAATAGATAACCTGCAGGTTTGGCATTGTCTAAAGTAAAGGGCTTATCGTTGCTCCAACGCCACTCTTGATTGCGCTTGGCATTGAGCTGTGCCAAATCGTCAGAAATGCCCATCAGTTCTTGTAAATCAATCGGTTCTTTTGATTTTAAGTTTTTCATCAATGCTTGCGCATGTTTGATGAGCTCTGGTTGACTATAATATTTGTCTAAGTTCACTGGCACCGCATCTTTCTCATTTAAAGATTTGGCAGGGGAAAGTAAAAAATACATCGTCATTCCTTATTATAGTGAGTCAATGGGTAGTCTATTTATGTATCAAGTTTTCTTATTATACGATATGCAGTATTGTATCTTGACCTACCCGTCGTTGTTTTGTGTTTTTTAACGTTACCCTTAAAAAGGACAGATATTTGAGTGATATAAGCCGATAGTTTGTCAAGTCTAGTGTTTAATTGAAAAGGAAAAATTTTTAATATAACAATAAAAGTTATGCAGATGGTGTAAATGCCTAACTTTTTATTTTACTTGTGGGTCATCATTAGGCAATGAAAGTTGACAGATGATGTCTCTATAATAAAAAGGCATGATGGCAAAGTCGCTATCATTTATTAAATTGATAATCTTTGGTCATGATGTTGAACCAACCATGACCAAAGGTTTTTTTGTCCCCTGTGCTTTTTAAATGTGCGTTGAGGGTGTTAAAGTTAGTCGTGAGACGTAAGTATAGTCATTAGACGTAAGTAAGGAGACGGTATGAAAATCGGTGTAATCAGTGCAGATGTCGCGAGCGAGAGCCGTGTAGCGATAACCCCAGACGCAGTCAAAAAATTGCGTAAGCTTGGGTTTGAAGTCGTCATACAGTCAGGTGCAGGTAAAGCGGCATATTATGCGGATGAGTTGTATCAGGCTTCAGGTGCCGATATTGCCAGCAGCAGTGCCGAGGTAATCGCACAGTCTCGAATTATTACCACCGTCAATGACTTACCTGCTGCAGCTATTGAAGGCTTAACGTCAGGTCAGATTGTCATTGGCATGCTCGACCCATATCGTAATACTCAGCTTGATACTTATGCGACCAAAGGTGTTACTGCCTTTGCGATGGAACTTTTACCTCGTACATTGTCACGCGCACAGAATATGGATGTACTGTCATCGCAGGCCAACCTTGCCGGTTATAAAGCGGTATTGCTTGCTGCCAATGAATACTCGCGTCCTTTCCCGATGTTTATGACCTCAGCCGGTACGGTTAAGCCTGCTAAAGTGGTCATCCTCGGTGTGGGTGTGGCAGGTCTGCAAGCCATTGCAACAGCGAAGCGTTTAGGTGCAGTGGTAGAAGCGAGTGATTTACGTCCGACTGCTCGTGAGCAAGTGGAGTCATTGGGTGGTAAATGGCTGGATGTGCCGATGAGTGCAGAGGAGGCTGAGACTGCCAAGTCTACTGGTGGTTATGCGTGGACGCCATCAGAGCAATATGTCAAAGACCAAGCGGCAGTGGTTGACAAGGCATTAAGCAATGCTGATATCGTCATCACTACAGCGCAGATTCCTGGTCGTAACGCTCCTCGTCTGGTGCACGGCGCAACCCTTGCTAAAATGAAGGCAGGTTCTGTGCTGATTGATATGGCAGCTGGTACCGGTGGTAACGTCGAAGGCAGCGTGCCTAATGAGACCATCACCACAGACAATGGCGTACGTATCGTTGGTGCCGCCAACATCCCATCGATGCTTGCAGCGCAGTCTTCAGATTTGTATGCCAACAATTTGGTTAACTTTATCACCACATTAATTGCGCCTGCTAGCGATAACGCTTCAGCAAGTGACGCATCAGCTAATTTGGCACTTAAATTAGACATGGAAGACGAGATTCAGGGCGCACTGGCAGTGACACATGACAGTCAGGTACGACTAGCCAAACGCTAAGTTTTGACTGCCTTTCACTACACATTTGCCAGACACGAATAAATTTTTAGGAGGATTAGATGATTGCCACTATTTTAGCGGCAGCGCCAGCCGGTGCGGCCATGAGTAGCACACCATTTGTAGCGATTTTTACCGTATTTGTACTCGCTATTTTTGTCGGATATTACGTGGTTTGGGGCGTAACGCCTGCACTGCACACACCATTGATGGCCGTCACCAACGCACTATCAAGTATCGTCATCGTTGGTGCCATGCTACAGACCGTCACGATTGATGGTTCTGTCTTTACACCGACCAGTATCCTTGGTGCTTTTGCCGTGTTTTTAGCCAGTATCAATATCTTCGGTGGTTTTGCCGTGACTGAGCGTATGCTTGCGATGTTTAAACCGAAAGTAAAAAAAGTATCAGTAGCAACCACTGATGTAGGAGGTGACGCATGAATGATTTCTCAGCAATGATTGCGGCAAATGCGGATTGGTTCTATCTGGTCGGTGCGATTCTTTTCGTTTTAACCTTACGTGGTTTGTCTAGCCCTAAGACGGCTATCCGTGGTAACCGCTTTGGTATGGTAGCGATGGCGATTGCAGTCGTCACGACATTTTTCTTAGCAGAAGGCCCTGTCCTTTGGTTAATTATCGGTGCGATGATTTTGGGTGCCCTCGTCGGCATGTGGAAGGCAAAGACGGTTGCGATGACACAAATGCCAGAAACCGTGGCCTTGATGCATTCGTTCGTTGGTTTGGCAGCGGTCGCCATTGCACTGGCAACCGTATTGCATACTGAACAGCAACATGGTGCCGTTGCCCGTGTAGAGCTATTTATCGGTTGCTTCATCGGTGCGATTACGTTCTCAGCTTCGGTCTTTGCCTTTGGTAAATTGGCAGCGAAGAGCTGGGCGAAAACATTGGTTGGGGGTTGGGTAAAACCCGTCCAAGCATTATTATTCATTGCGATGATTGCTTTCGGTGGCGTGTATTTCGTCACTGACTCATTACCAGCATTTTATGCGATGGCAGTGATTGCCGTGATATTTGGTTGGATGTGGATTGCCCCAATTGGCGGCGGTGACATGCCAGTGGTGGTCTCACTATTGAACTCGTTTTCTGGTTGGGCGGCGGCAGGAATTGGTTTCACCCTCGGCAATTCGATGTTGATTATCGCAGGGTCGCTCGTCGGTTCATCAGGTGCGATTTTGTCTTATATCATGTGTAAAGCCATGAACCGCTCATTACTCAACGTCTTATTTGGCGGTATGGGTACAGGAGCTGTAGCAGCAGGCGCTGATGATGGTGCACCTAAAAACTACAAGGCTGGTTCAGCAGAAGATGCTGGGTTCTTAATGGCCAATGCCAGTAGTGTGGTTATTGTTCCGGGTTATGGTATGGCGCAAGGTCGTGCACAGAACGCGGTAAAAGAGCTGTATGAGTTGCTAAAAGAAGAAGGCGTTAACGTTCGTTTTGCCATTCATCCAGTCGCTGGTCGTATGCCAGGTCACATGAACGTGCTATTGGCTGAAGCTGACGTACCTTATGATGATATTTTAGAAATGGATGAGATCAACTCAGACTTCGCGAGTACGGATGTGGTCTTGGTTATCGGTGCAAATGATGTGGTAAACCCCTCTGCGAAAGATGATCCAACTTCGCCAATCTTTGGTATGCCGATTCTAGAAGTCACTAAAGCTCAAACCGTTATGGTCATCAAGCGCTCAATGAATACAGGTTATGCAGGGCTTGATAATAGTCTGTTCTACATGGATAAAACCATGATGATCTTTGGTGATGCCAAGAAAATGGTCGAAGAGATGGTACGTAGTATCAATGGTGCAGGTCATTAATCTTTAAAGTTAGTTTTTAAATATAAGCTTTTAAATATAAGCTTTTAAATATCCGCTTTTAAATAAAAAAGTCACTTAGGTGGCTTTTTTGCGTTAAGGTACTCTGCATTTATAGCCAGTCACTGTTTATATATTATATACAATAATTTATACCCAATAAGTTTACACAAAATAAGCGTTAAGAGAGTTATTTATGAATATGTTGATACGTTTTTTTATTATGGTCAGTTTGCTAAAACAACAACTTAAGCAGCAATCAGTAAGCGAGCGCCTTAGTATTGAGCTCTTGATTGCACCGACGGTTCGTCATTATCGAGTGTTGCCGCATGATATGGGCTTTCGGAATCATCTGCCTAATTATCGTTATTTGTCTTTTATCGAGCTAAACGTTACTCGTTGGCTGATGGCGTGCTGTCATCAAAAAGACATTAAGCCCTTGAATTGGGTTATCGCCATGCAAGAAATGGTTTATCTGAAAGAAGTTAAATTTTTAGATAAAATGACGGTAAATAGCACGCTTGCTGGCTGGGATAAAAAATACGTTTATTTTGAAACGCGCTTTTTTGTAAAAAACCAGCTGATGGGCGTTGGTATGACTAAGTTTGTATTGACCAATAAAAAAGGCAAATGTGCGCCAGAGATATTGGATATGATAGGCGAGCGGCTGAATGAGGTCATTGATTCTTGGAGTCAGCATCAAGTGGCGATTAAATCTGCCAACTCTGCTGAAACGAGTAAAACAACAAGTGCGACATAACGAACTTGTCTATAATCAGCAGGCGAATTTTGGTAGGATAGCGGTTATTAAGTTGCCAATCAAATTACCAGTCAAATTGACCACTGATTTGATGACGTGTCTAAAAATGATTAAAAGTTAAGGAGCTACCATGACCCCGCAAAAATTAAAATGGACAGACAGCTTAGATATCGCTATTGAGCTGTATGAGAAGTTTCCAGAGACCGATCCGCAGTACATCCGTTTTACTGATTTACATCGCTGGGTGACTGAGCTTGAAGGTTTTGATGATGATCCACAAAAATCAAACGAAGGCATCTTGGAAGCGATTCAAATGAATTGGATTGATGAAGCAGATTAGATTTATACCCTGAAGCGCTATTTTTAATACTATCTCAAATAGAAAACTGAATAAATATATAGGACTTACAGATCATGACTTCACAAATTAAAGAGTTACCTGAAGCAATAACTTGTAAAGGTATTAGCGTTCGTACGACCAATAACGCTGAGATTAGCGAATACACGGCGAAACTGGGTCGTTTATGGCAAAAGTTTTACCAAAACCATGCCAGTGATCTGCCTAAAGGCGAAGACATTTATGGTGTCTATCATAACTATGAGAGCGATGATTTGGTCGGCGCTTTTGACGTGGTTGCCAGTTGGAAAGTAGCCAGTGAGCAAGAGCCATCAGATAGTGAAAATATGTCTAAGGCTGCAAACCTAGTAACAGTAGATATTCCTGCAGGAAAGTATATAGTATTCTCTGAGCAGGGTAGAATGCCATACACGGTGATGAATGCTTGGGAAAAAGCTTGGACCTATTTTAATGATCGCAGCTGTGAGCATACCCGAACTTTTGATGTCGATTTTGAGCATTATATCGGTGGTAATCTAGAGTATGGTCAAGTTGATCTCTATATTGGTATTGAGTAAAATTAGTATTGAATAAATTAGGGCGTGTCTTCATTTCAAAAATGGTGATAAAAATGAGATAAATTGCCGTCAAACAAGGAAAATAGCGCAGATAATATCGGGATATTAACCAGCTATTTGACGATGTTTGGCAAGATTTAGCCATTTTTAGCCCATTTAGAGGACTATCGAGTGAATTGAAGACACGCCCTAGTCAAAATAATAAAAAGCGCCAAGTCTGCTATCAGACTTGGCGCTTTTTTTTGCTTACTTCAACGAATGATTAATCTAACAGTAAATTCTCTAAAATTCCCTCATAAATCTGCGCAAGCTTACCTAAGTCATCAACTTCTACTTTTTCATCTACTTGATGAATCGTCGCATTTCTTACACCAAGCTCAACCACTTGTGCACCCGTTGGTGCAATAAAGCGTCCATCAGAAGTACCACCTGATGTAGATAGGGTGGTGTCAGTATCGGTTACCTTTTTGATGGCTTTTTGACAGGCAGAAACCAACTTACCTTCAGGGGTCAAAAACGGCTGACCAGATAATTTCCAATGGATATCATAACTGGCCTTACTATTAGTAAAGTATTTATCAAAGATAGCATGCGTTTTTGCTTTTAGCTCATCTTCAGTGGTTTCCGTTGAAAAGCGGAAGTTGAAGATAACTTTTAACGTCTCAGGAATGACGTTGGTGGCGCCTGTACCGCTATTGATATTAGAGATTTGCAGGGAAGTCGCAGGGAAGTAGTTATTGCCACTATCCCAAGTAGCGGCAGTCAGTTCCGCCAAAGCTGCCATCGTTGCATGAATAGGGTTGCAAGCTAAATGCGGGTAAGCAACATGACCTTGCTTGCCAGTGACCGTAAGTTCCGCACCCAATGAGCCGCGGCGACCGTTTTTAATGATATCGCCGAGCGTATCTGTGCTCGATGGTTCACCAACCAAGCAATAGGTGATTTTTTCATTGCGGGCTTCTAAGGTCTCAATGACTTTGACCGTACCATTGATGGAAGGACCTTCTTCATCTGAGGTGATTAAAAAAGCAATCGAACCCTTGTGTTCAGGATAATTCGCGACGAAACGCTCGGCAGCGACGGTAAAAGCCGCAATCCCCGTTTTCATGTCAGCTGCACCGCGAGCCCATAGGTAACCATCAGCGATGGTTGGCGTAAATGGCGGATAAGTCCAGTTGTTTTTATCGCCTGTTGGCACGACGTCGGTATGACCAGCAAAACAAATAACTGGATCAGTGGTACCGCGGCGAGCCCATAAGTTTTTGACTTCAGCGTGTTCACCTTTTGCCTGTCTATCACCATAGTACATAAACTCACAGTCAAAGCCCGCTCGCTCTAAGCGCTCTGACAGTATATCTTGGCAGCCATCATCATCTGGGGTGACGGAGGGACGTTCAAGTAGCGCAATACTTAAATCTAGCGTTTGCTGCTGATGGTTTTGTTGTTGATGGATGGTTTGTTTATTAAAGTCCGACATGAATAAACCTTTTTATTATAAATTAAGATGATAAATTTTTAAGATTGGCAGCCACGATACAATACAATCAGTCGTTGCTTGTTACTTGCTAATGTGTTTTAAATATTGTCTTCAACAAAAGGCACCAAACCATCACGGCGCATCCACGTCGCGATAGAGTAACGCTGACGATGGGCAATTTGTACTTGATGTTGTAGGTCACTGTCAAATATCACCAATCTATTGGCGACAGGCATGACGTTATGATGAACGCCATGTTTATCAATGATTTCTAGTGCGCCGCCGTCAGTTGGTTCCCATTCATCATTGAGGTAAAACACCGCAGAGATAACGCGTTCATCACGCCCAGCTGGATTGTCACTATGCCATTGATAGCCAAAACCCACCGGATAGCAAGCATAATGCGCTTCACTGTGGCGAATACCGGCAAATAAACTGCGATTAAATAAGGTGGCAAGCGCATTGATACTTTGCAAATAATAAAACCCAGCAAAGAAATTTTCCGTAATCCAGCGGATGCGATCACCGCGAATATCACTGACACGAATCCCAGCCGTCAGCTCTGCGTCACGATAGTCAATAAAACCACTCTCTGCTTGCAAGGCTAACAGCGCTTTCGTTTCAAAGACCTCATCAATAATGATCCAACCATCATCAACGAATAGATCTAGTTGTGTATCAGTCAGCTTATCTTGCCAACTGATATCAAAATCAGACTGTTGTAATACACGCTGAGTCAGTGGTTTTTGGCTTGGGTCATCGCTATGAGGAAACAGTAATGGTGGATTATCTTCTCCTATCGGATGATCAATCACCAACTTTGTCACATCAAGATTGCTAATAATCTCTGTCATTTCGTCTCACTATGGTCAGTTAGCTGGCAATACATAGCCAATCAATGCCTTTTTACCAAAACCATCGTTATCTTTTACTCTGCCTATGCTACCATAGATGTAATTTTTCTTATTTAAACTTTTGAGATTATGAACTATAAACACGCCTACCACGCTGGTAACTTTGCTGATGTGGTTAAACACATTTTATTGGTACAACTCCTTAATCAATTGGGGCAAAAAAACAAACCTTTTTATGTGCTTGATGCTTATGGTGGTCGCGGACTGTATTCACTGAGCAGTGAAGAAGCGCGCAAGACAGGTGAGGCCAAAGGTGGTATCCAAGCGTTACTAAATGCCAATACTGACAAGGCACCCGCTGCCGTCAAAGATTATATGGAAGGCATTAAGCAAGCCCGTTTCACTTATGACAATAAAGTCTACCCTGGTTCTCCTTGGTGGGTTGCCCATCATATCGAGAAAAATCCAGATGCGGGCGTGCGCGGTGAAGCTTTTGAAGCCAAAGCTAGCGAATATGATGCGCTAAACTATCAGTTGCACAAGTTACCCATTGGTATACAGCATCGTGATGCCTTTGAAGGTATTACCGCCGTTATTCCACCAAAAGAAAAGCGCGGTCTGATTTTTCTTGATCCGCCTTATGAGCAAGAGCACAAAGATTTTACACGCCTTATAAATTTACTCGTTGCTGCTTATAATAAATGGCCACAAGGCACTTACGCGCTTTGGTTCCCTATTAAGAACGTTGAAGCCGTTGAATTGTTCTATAAAAAACTGAAGCGTACTGAAATGCGCCGCCAGTTGGTTTGTGAGCTGAATATTTATCCAAATGATGTGGCGGTTGGTCTTAACGGTACAGGTTTACTGGTGATCAATCCACCTTGGCAGTTTGATAATCATGCACGTGAGATATTACGCTTCTTACAGCCTGCATTAAAAGTGGCTGATGCTCCAGACTTAACGCCTGATAGCGCAACCAATGTACGCTGGCTAGTCGGCGAATAACCATGTTAGTGAATAACTATGCCGGCAAATAAGGATATTGAGATGACTAACGTGCAATCACCTAAAGATGAATCAAATCATCCGCCTCTAAATGATGGATTGTTACAAGACAGCGCAGCAACCCAGCCGCCCTTTGTTGATGAGCATGATTTCAATATTCGCTTAGCGGATAATGAGAGTTATGATGGCTTGACCTTTGAAGTGATTGAAGCAGAAGTGGCTGAAGGCAAGCGCGTAGTCAGCCGCGGTGTCTATCTAGCACCAAATCTAATTACAACCTTGTCACTGCTATCTGGTTTTTATTCGATTTTGGCCAGTACGCAAGGCGAGTTCTACAAAGCTTCTTTAGCCATCTTTTTGTCCGCTATTCTCGACGGTGCTGATGGACGAGTGGCGCGTATGCTTAATGCGCAAAGCCCGTTTGGCGAGCAATATGATTCGCTTGCCGATATGCTGGCTTTTGGTGTTGCACCAGCGATCTTAGTTTATAGTTTTGCGCTGCAGCCGTTAGGTCGCATTGGCTTGGGCTGTGCGTTTGTCTTTACCGCCTGTGCTGCCTTCCGTCTGGCACGTTTTAACGTTCAGGTCGGTATTGTTGATAAAAAATACTTTGTCGGTTTGGCGAGTCCACTAGCTGCTATATTAGTAACGGCAGCGGTTATGGTCGCTGTCGACCATAATGAATGGGTTGGGCAGTACGATACGGCAGTCATGTTCTTATTCGCCGCTTGGGTGGTGATTTGTGGTTTACTGATGGTTAGTAACGTCAAATACTATAGCTTTAAAGAGTTTGATAAAAAGAAAGTACCTTTTGTGGTTCTAATAATCGGTGTGTTGGTCATGAGTATTGTGCTCTATGACATACCTGTCGGTATTTTAGCCATTGGTATTATCTATGCATTATCGGGTATTGTTACGACGATTAAAGCAAAAGCAAATTTTTAGAATTGACTGTTCGTGTCATATTAAGGAATTTACCGTAGGGTAAGTTCCTTTTTTTATGCGCTTTAGATATCAAGCTGGTTATCAGTGTATTCATCACGATAAGATAAAGAAGGACCAACTCATTTTTTAGCTAATGATCAGTGATAACGACTCATTAAAGAAACCTACTGTAATTGAGATGAAATAAGTACTCTTATTTACGAGCTTACCTCAGCCCAGCGCAAATAAACATACACTGCCATTCTGCCAATTTAGTCTAATCACCAAGATTATTCAAATTAAGATAAAATAG
>NZ_JABASQ010000014.1 GCF_016107535.1 Psychrobacter cibarius
GCTGCGTAATCAAAATCTCCCAAGTTTAGTTATACGGATTTGACAGCAGGGGTCAGCCGATGAGCAGCACACAGAGGGGCAGCGCTAGCAAACAACGACCACCACGTTTGAGGATAGTTAGCGTGTTAGAACAAGTAGGCAAAAAATATATCATGGTCACACCAAAAAACAGTTTTTTAATAGTCATTCCAAATGATTATCGACACTATCGACAACTCAATACGTTGTCAAAAAGGAAAGATAATAGGAAGGATAAATGTTTAAATTAGAGTAGAAGACTACGAGACTACAATTGCCATCTGAGGCTAGGCGGCGAGAAGAAGCTATCGGTAGCCTACCGCCAATCAGTCAACAGTGATGGATATTTAAAACGCTATTTTACCCATCAAAAAGCAAATAAACTGTGTCAAGATATCAAAGGTTAAAGATATCTCTGTGGCCTTTTTGTTATGATAGGTTTAGCCAAGAGCTAAGAATAATGGTTTAACATTGATAGATATGACGAACCAAAATTATCGGAGATATTTAATAGTGGCTCATGAACGAACAGACGTTTAGTAATAAATACACCTGTTCGTTTGGAAGAATGGATATAGCACAGACAAAAGGTATAGCAAAAAGCAACGTAGGGGCTAATTCGCCATCAAGCAAGACGGCTAGGGGCAACAGGTCGTAAAATGCGCCATAATATCAACCCGTGTACCACCAATAGCAGACTAAATAGAATCAAAGATTGTTCAGGAATACTCAGACCCATAAATGTCCACTCAACAGAGGCACATTCGCCAGAACCTGCAAAAACTTCTTTAAATACTTGCAAAATAGGTAACGTATCTAACCAATAATCCAGCCCCGGACCACAAGAAGGTACTTGGTCGGCAGGCAGATGCTGTAGCCAAACATGTCGTCCAGCCACGGCAGTCGCCCAGCCGATACCTGCTAAGCTACCAAGCCATAATACCAGTCTAACTGCCTTAGATTTAGGGTTGAATAATGCCGCTATTAAAGCAAAACTGCCCATTATTATGAGGCCAATACGCTGAAAAATACACAGTGGGCAAGGCGAAAAACCCATGTAGCGCTGTAAAAAAAACAGCGCAAAACTCATACCTATTACGGCTATTATCACCAAAAATATTTGCAAATTGCGGTAAGTGGTCAGCTTTAGCATCATCGGGCAGTTACTCTTATAAAATAGTCATCTATACACGTTAAGTGGCGGTCAGAATTTAGAAATCAGAAATCAGAAATCAGAAATCAGAAATCAGAAATCAGAAATCAGAAATCAGAAATCAGAAATCAGAAATCAGAAATCAAAGCTCAGCAATCAAAACTTAGCGATATTGCTGTAAAAATTCCATAAAATCTTCAGTTTCGGCTTTTTCAATCTCAGCTTGCTGTAATATCGATTTTTCTGCCAACACTTCATATTTGGCTTGAGTGTTTGGACTAAGCGTTTGCTGTAATAAAGACTCACGATGCTGCTGCGCCAAGGTAAAGCCAAGCTGCCATAAGCTGCCTAAACGCTGACTATCAGAGTTTACTTGTGCTGAAATAGTCGATTCAGAATGTCCTGCTTTGCCTTGCATTAACGCGACTGCTGCACGGTAATCGTTGCCGCCATAATGCGCATCAAGTAGCGCGGCAAGTGGTTGCATACGTTCTAAATGCACCAGCATCCAGCTCTCAAGCAGTTGCTCTTCGCCGTTGTTTATAATGTGTAAGCCTTCGCGGCGACCTTCGTTTACCACGCGCTCAAGATTGATGGCTAAGGTCTCTTCTTCCTCAGGTAATAGATCAGGTGAGTCGCTCAGCAGACAGTACAGCGCCATGACCTCTAAGAAACAAGCGCTAGATAGACGAATACCGACATCGCTATAAGGATCTAGATCGATTGCACGGAACTCAACATAGGCGATACCGCGGCGCTCTAATGCTTCGGTCGGTGTCTCGCCGCTCATCGCGATTTGTTTAGGACGAATAGGGCTATAGTATTCATTTTCTATTTGTAAAATATGATTGTTGATTTGGATAGGGTTGCCATCGGCATCATCCAAGCCAAGCTTGGCAAAGCTTTCGTGCGGAGTCTGAATCGCACGGCGCAGTCCATCGACATACTCTGGCAGATAGTTATAACGAATATCGAGCTGTTCTTGCACACTATTGGTATAACCGAGCTTGCCCATACGTAGGCTGGTGGCAGCAGGCTTATAATAAGTTGAGTCGTTTAGCAGCTCTAAATCATGCTCACGACCAGCTAAGAAACAAGGACAAACACTAGGGCTAGCACCCAGTAAATACAATACCAAACTGGTCAGACGCTTAAAGTTACGGATAAGCCCTAAGTACTTTTCGTTTTTAAATTCTGTCAGCGTTTGCGCTTGTGCAGCAGGTATTTCAGCTTGCCAGACTTCAAATAATCCGTCACCAAAAGACAAGTTATAATGCAAACCTGCAATCGTTTGCATGCGGCGACCATAGCGAATACCAAGCCCGCTACGGTATAGCGTCTTGAGCTTACCCGTATTAGAGCTGCCATAATCAGCCAGTGGGATGTCTTCATCATTCGATGACAGCATACAAGGCATAGACAGCGGCCACATCAGCTCACCTTCAGGCATGGCTTGATAGACCAATACATGCAACTGACGCAGCATGTTTAGCGTCTCTTTTGGTGAGGTTTTGGGGTCAGTAATTAGCTCAAGTAGGCTTTCTGAATAATCAGTTGTGATAAACGGATGGGTGAGCTTTGAGCCAAGTTTGGCTGGATGCGGCGTCTGAGCCAAGTAGCCATCGGGTCTTACGCGCAGACCTTCTTTTTCGATACCGCGGAGCATGCCCGTTAAATGCTTGCTATCAAACCAATTAGGAATGTCAAAATTCACAAAGCTACTCGCAAAATTACTCATAATAGTCATCTATTGTTATTTATTATGGCGGCTCAAAACACGACTGGCGTTTGACCATAATGAAGGTAAATATTGGATTAAGAATGCCGTCAGTTTAGCTCAAAGCTGCCCTGAAAACCACGGACAATTACAAATACGATAAGCTTTACAGGCGCTCATTCATCTTGATTTTAATAGGTATTTCAATAAAAAATTTTATGAACAGCGCGTTACTGTTTTCTAAAAAACGCATAAAACAAGAAGCATCTACCTACGAGATAGATGCTTCAAAAGTACGACGTTAAGCGGTTTATGATAGCGTTGACTAACGAGGAAGGTATCTTGATCAAAAGTCATGCATCTCGCCAACTTAAATAGAGAAGGATGAGCCACAGCCACACGTGGTGGTGGCATTTGGATTGGTGACGATAAAGCGTGCGCCCTCTAACCCTTCAGTATAGTCAACGGTAGAGCCTTGTAAATACTGATAGCTTAGTGAATCGACGACCAAGGTCACATCGTCATTATCAAAATTGGCATCGTCTTCATTCAGCTCATTGGCGAAGTTAAAGCCGTAAGAAAAACCTGAGCAGCCGCCGCCCGTCACATAGACACGTAACATCAGATCGCTGTCGCCTTCTTCTTCACGTAGACGTCGCACCTTTTGTGCAGCGCTATCGGTTAAGCTTAAAACAGTTGGGTCTACTGGCTGGCTGGCGCTTGGATTAAATTGGTTGGCTGATTCGTTCATATCTACCTCAGTTGCTAGGATCAAATGCGGTCGTCCAGTTAGGGTTTGCAATGAAATAGTTGCAAATAAAGATACGCACGGCGTTTGATTCAATTGGGTGCTGTTATTATGGCGCTGCTATTGGTATGACTAATGGCGCATTATAAATATGATATCTGTGTCATTACAACGATTTGGTTGATAACGGGCACTTATCTCATCGCAGTATATCATAATGGGGGTATTGATTCGTTTGTCAAGAGTGACGCTACTGGCTGAAGGTGGCTGATTGATACTAGTGGTTATTATCCCCATAAACTCATGCTAAGAGAAAGACTTTTTGTGCGAATAAACACTTGGTTTTGAAATAGTTATTTAATCGTTTGCCTATGGGGCAAGCGTTTGAAATAATAGCCGCCAGTTAACATGCCAGATGTGTGTTTTTTATTGCCTTATATTTTATATTACTGTTGAGTTGAAGAGATTATATGATCGAATTTAAAGACGTTGGTGTTCGCCGTGATGGTCGTGAGTTGTTTGCAGGGGCAAGCTTCCAGCTACATCCGGGCCACAAAGTTGGCTTGACGGGCAACAACGGCACCGGCAAATCTACCTTATTTGCCTTATTGTTGACGCGAATGGGCAGAGGAGATACAGAGGTCACGCTTGATAGAGGTGAAGTCAGTATTCCTGATAGCTGGCATGTGGCGCATATGGCGCAGGAAGTTGGTGCTACGACGCAGTCTGCAATCGATTATGTATTGAGCGGTGATGAGCAGTGGTATGAGATTAATGCTTCTTTGAATGATTTGAGTAGCGTTAGTGATGAGCAGATCGGGGTATTGCATCAGCAATTTGATGAAATTGATGGCTATCGCACACCGACTAAAGCGGCACAAATCATGGCAGGTCTTGGTTTTAATACCAGCCAGCATGAATTACCCGTAGAAGGGTTTTCGGGTGGTTGGCGCATGCGTTTGAATCTCGCCAAAACCTTGATGAGCCGTGCGGACTTAATGTTACTCGATGAGCCGACCAACCATTTGGATTTGGATGCGATTTTGTGGCTTGAGACATGGATCAATGCCTATACTGGTCTGGTCATCGTCATCTCGCATGACCAAGCCTTTTTGGATGCCACGGTCGGTCATATCTTGCATGTCGAACAACAAAAAATCACCCTTTATACCGGTAACTATCAGCAGTTTATTCGCACACGTCACGAACGTATGGCGCAGCAGCAGCAAGCCTTTGAGAAGCAAGAAGCGACTAAAGCACATTTGGATGACTTTATTCGTCGTTTCCGTGCCAAAGCCAGTAAGGCTAAGCAAGCACAAAGCCGTATCAAGCAGCTTGAGCGCATGGCTGAGCTGTCACCGATGATGGCGGATAACCCATTCTCTTTCCGCTTTTATGAGCCAGCAAATATGAGCTCACCACTGATTGAGCTGACCAAAGCGGATATTGGCTACAGCGATACGCCACTTCTATATAATGCCAATGTGCAAGTGACGCCGGATACGCGTCTTGGCTTGCTGGGTATGAATGGCGCAGGTAAATCAACACTGATTAAAGCGCTGGTCGGCGAGCTTGGCGTATTAACAGGGACGTATCGTGTTTCGGATACCCTAAAATTAGGCTACTTTAACCAGCATCAAATGGATATCTTGGATGCCAAGGCAACACCGATAGAGATGTTGCGTCGTCTAGCCGGTAAAACCTCTGATGCGATGTTACGCTCGTTTTTAGGCAGCTTTGACTTCCGCGGTGAGCGTATTGATACGCCGAGTGAGCTATTCTCTGGTGGCGAGCGTGCGCGCTTAACGCTGGCATTGATTGTTTGGCAACGTCCGAACGTTCTGGTACTCGATGAGCCGACCAACCATTTGGACTTACAAATGCGCCAAGCGCTGACCATCGCCTTGCAAGGATTTGAGGGAGCAGTGGTACTGGTTTCGCATGATCGTGAGTTGATTGCCAACGTCTGTGATGAGCTGTTTTTGGTACATGATGGTCAAATCGAGGAGTTCGATGGTGACATCAGCGACTACGGTAAGTGGCTGGCAGAAAAGCGTAAGCAAGAGAACTCATCAGATAAAAGTACCAGTAAGAAGAAAAGTAAAAAAGAGAGTAAGAAGTTTGTTTCACGTGAAACAGATAATGGTCAAGCGAGTAATAAAGCACCTGATCATTCATCAAAAAGTAAAGCGACGACGCCTACGCTTAGTAAAGATGCGCAGCGCAAATTGGCGGCTGAACAACGCAAACTCACCGCGCCTATTCGCCGCGAGATAGAAGAGATAGAAAAGGCATTGGCTAAAATTGATGGACAGCTTGTGACGCTTGAAGAAAAACTGGCTGATACGGATTTGTACGAAGAAGGTCGCAAGTCTGACTTGCTAGTATTACTCAATGAGCAAACGGCATTACAGCAGCAGCATAGTGATAATGAAGAAAGATTATTGCTTTTGATGACGACATTAGAGGAAATGGAAGCGGGTTTTGAGTAGAGAGCTGTTTGTTACAGTAAATAGTAGGTTTTGATTGTTTTTTAAGCTATTTTTACTTGATTGAGACAGTCACAAAAAAGGGAGAGCGCTGGCTCTCCCTTTTTTATTACGTTATTCCTTACGGTATTTACCATCACCATAAGACAGTATTTCCATCGTGGTCGTACATAACTGACAGTTTATTTGACCAGCAGCGGCTTTCGATAAATCCAAAATACGACCCCGAATGAAAGGGCCTCTATCGGTAATTTTTACGATTACACTCTGCTTTGTCTTCTTGTTGGTCACTTGTACCTTCGTACCAAACGGCAACGTGCGATGCGCAGCGGTCAAAGAGTTCATGTTGAAGATACTACCACTAGCAGTGCGTTTACCGTGGAACTGACTACCGTAATAACTGGTGTTTCCAGCAAAAACGGTGGTACTCAGCAATAGTGATAATGTGATAACCAAAGACTTGATTAAATAAGACATTTAATACCTTTAAGCAATTTATAAAATAGACAGATACACTTGCCTATGTTATTCATACTCCCTATGAGTATAAATAATATATTCATTTTACAACACATACTTTGTCATATTCTTACGGTTCTGTAAAAGAACTACCAAGGTCAAAACGCTCATTTATGCACGCTAGCTACTAAATACCAGTGATCTGTATGTAATTGTTTTAAATAATGATTTACATTGTTAATGGTATTTTTGGCTTGACTCTCTATTTTTTCATTAGGGCGAGTGTTAAATTGATATGACGTCTGTGGTTATCAAAGAATAATAATGCCAGAATCATAGAGAAGTATGCCAATGCAGTGACAAAGGCGAATCATAATGTATTAAGTGCCTCAAACAACCTAAACACTGCTGTTGTTCGGCACTATTACTGGTAATATTTGTATAACGGTATTGAATTTTTATATTACTATCATTATTAGATAGACTATCGTTACCACCTGTTATGTCGCAGTTGAATAAATTTCCGTACCATATCGTTTAAAATGGGCATACCAGTATCATTAACATGCTTTTATGTTGAGGACAAAAACATGGCAGAGAAAAATTACTATGACATTTTAGGGGTCAAAAAAGACGCGTCAGCTGCAGATATTAAAAAAAGATACCGTAAGCTTGTGCGTCAATATCACCCTGATGTGAGCGATGATCCAGATGCAGACAATAAGATTGCTGAGATTAATAATGCTTACGAAACCATTAGAGATAAAGAAAAGCGTGCCGAATATGACGCCATGCTAGACAATCCCTTTGCTGGTCAAAGTGGTGGTTTTGGTGGTCAATCTGCAAGTGGCGGGCAAGGCGGCTATCGCTGGGAAGATATCAAAGATCAGTTTGGTGAAGGCGAAGCTTATGGCGATGGTGGCTTCCGCTTCGACGACATCTTTTCGGCATTTGGTCGTGGTGCACGTGGTTCAGCTGGTGGACAATCGCAGCGTGGTGGTTTTGGCTCGCAAGATAGCAAAGGTCAAGATCAACATGCAGAGATTACGGTTGATTTGGCGTCCGTTTATAATGGCGACGACTACAGCATTAAGTTGAATGTCCCTATTCGTCAACCGAATGGCAGTGTCGAGTATGACAACAAAACGCTGAAAATTAAAATCCCTAAAGGCATCACTGATGGCAAGCAAATTCGCCTAGCAGGGCAAGGTGCCGCTGGTATTGGTGGCGGAAAAAATGGCGATTTATTTTTAAAAGTAAAAATCCGTCACGCAGACAATATCCGTATCGAAGGCGCTGATGTTTATCAAACCGTCAATATAGCGCCATGGGAAGCGGCGTTGGGTGAAAAAATTAACGTCAGTACGCCAGCTGGTACGCTCGCTGTGACTGTGCCTAAGAACAGCAAGTCTGGTAGCAATTTACGTCTAAAAGGTAAAGGTATCCCTGCTAAGCAAGCGGGTGATTTGTATCTAACCTTAAACATCGTGAACCCTGATATCAGCACTGAGGCCGCGACCCAAGCTTATGAGCAACTAAAACAAGCCTTTGCCGATATCAATATTAGTCGTTAATGGCCACCAAAAATTACTCACATTGAAACACTGTAATAGAGATGAAGACCATACGATAACGATGAAATAAAGAGCAAACGAGGATAATAGCTATGAAACACTCGCCTGAATTTACCGACATTATCATGAGCTTGGATGAGCTGGTATCTGCCTGTGGCCAAGAGCGCCAATGGGTCATCGAATTGATTGAAGAGGACATCATCGAATATGATGTGCCGGAACGTGAGCAGTTCACTGGTTATCAGCTGACGACAGTGCGCCGTGCCTCGCGCCTTAGCCGCGACTTTGAAGCCAGTGTTCCTGCGATTGGATTGATACTTGAGTTATTGGATGAGCTCGAACAATTACGCCAATTTAAACGCCAATTAGACATGCAGACACCAGTGATTGAAATTGAAATCGATCATTTAAAATAAATTATTTCCCTTTTATTCAGTACATAAAAAATCAGCACAAAAAAAGGGTCTCTAAAATGAGACCCTTTTTTACAAATAATATATTTAGCGTTTAACGCGCATATTTTGGATCAGCTGCTGCGGTAAACAGTACATCCGTTGAAGAGTTCAACGCCGTTTCTGCCGAATCCTGTATCACACCAATAATAAAGCCAATCGCTACCACTTGCATAGCGATATCGTTTGGAATGCTAAATAAGCTTGCTGCCAATGGAATTAAGAGTAATGAACCACCAGCGACACCAGAGGCACCGCAGGCACTAATGGTTGCAACCAAACTGAGTAGCAGTGCTGAGGCAAAGGTCACTTCAATACCGAGTGTATGCGCGGCTGCAAGCGTTAAGACGTTAATCGTAATCGCCGCGCCTGCCATATTAATGGTTGCACCCAGTGGAATCGTCACCGAATAAGTATCTTCGTGTAGACCCAGTTTGCGGGCAAGGTTCATATTGACCGGAATGTTAGCAGCCGAGCTACGCGTAAAGAATGCGGTAATCCCTGACTCACGCAAGCACTTGAATACCAGCGGATAAGGGTTTTTTCCTGTTTTGATCAGTACAATAATAGGATTGGCAATCAAAGCGATAAATAGCATACAACCGACTAGTACCATCAAGATACGCGCATAACCTGCCAAAGCCGCAAAGCCTGTCTCAGCGACAGTGTTGGCGACCAAACCCAAGATACCAAAAGGTGCTAGGGCAATGACCCACTTCACCACTTGGGAGATGGCGTCAGAAAAATCACCGACCACAGTGCGTGTGGTATCACTGGCTTGGCGCAGTGCGAAACCGATGATAATTGCCCACGCTAAAATACCAATATAGTTGGCTTCAGCGATGGCATTAACAGGATTGGCAACCAGATTTAGTAGTAGATTGGTCAGTACTTCTTTGAGGTTGGCTGGTGGGACTTGCTCAATTGTGGCGTTGACCAATACCAGTTCTGTCGGGAATAAAAAGCTCGCACCGACAGCTGTCAGTGCGGCTAAAAAAGTGCCAAACATATACATGATAAGCACAGGCTTGACGTAAACTTCATTACCGCTGCGATGCTGGCTAATGGCCGCCATGACCAACACAAATACCAGTATCGGTGCAACGGCTTTTAGTGCTCCTACAAATAAGGTACCCAACAATCCTAAGGCAATACCGATATCTGGTGCCAACCAACCTATCAATACTCCCGCTATCAAACCGATAATAATAAGTGGTACTAGACCAATGCGCTTATACATCGCAAAAAATGAATACATCCTTACCCCGACAATCTAATGAATAATAAAAGAGATCAAGCCATTTTATGTTTTTTGCTTTACTAGTCTCATACTCATATAAAGGTAAGATTCGTAAAACAGAATAAAAATGGGTAAATTATAACCAAAAAAAGGGCAGTTAAGCCCTTTTTTTATTTTTATACCTATCAATTAAGATGATTGGTTTGTTATGGTCGTCTTTAACACACCCAACATTAGCGTGCATATTTTGGATCAGCAGCGGCAGTAAACAAGACGTCTGTTGATGAGTTCAATGCGGTCTCTGCGGAATCTTGCAGCACACTGATAATAAAGCCAATAGCCACCACTTGTAGCGCAATATCATCAGGAATATTGAATAAACTGGCCGCCAAAGGAATGAGTAGTAATGAGCCACCAGCGACGCCAGAGGTACCGCCAGCACTGATTGTAGCGACTACACTTAGCAGTAATGCTGAGCCAAAGGTCACTTCAATACCGAGTGTATTCGCGGCTGCAAGGGTTAAGACATTAATCGTAATCGCTGCACCTGCCATATTAATAGTGGCACCTAATGGCAGGGTGACTGAATAAGTATTTTCATGTAACCCTAATTTGCTGGCAAGGTTCATATTGATAGGAATGTTAGCAGCAGAGCTACGGGTAAAAAACGCAGTAATACCAGATTCACGTAAGCAGGTGAATACCAGTGGATAAGGGTTTTTACCCGTTTTGAAATATACGAGGAGAGGGTTCGTCACCAAAGCAATAAACAACATACAGCCTATCAATACTAGCAAAATTCGTGCATAGCCCAATAGCGCAGCAAAGCCAGTATCAGCAACGGTATTGGCGACTAATCCCAAAATACCAAAAGGTGCTAGTGCGATGACCCATTTGACTACTTTTGAGATGGCATCTGCAATGTCATTGACAGTGCTGCGAGTCGTCTCGCCAGCTTGTCGTAGCGCAATGCCAATAATAACGGCCCAAGCTAATATACCGATATAGTTAGCATTGGCTAGTGCAGCAACTGGATTGGCGACGAGACTGAGTAATAAATTATTCAATACTTCTTTTAAGTTTGCTGGCGGTACTTGCTCGATTGTCGCATTCACTAACGTCAATTCGGTTGGGAATAAAAAGCTGGCACCAACAGCGACCAAAGCGGCTATAAAAGTGCCTGTCAGATATAAAAACAGTACCGGTTTTACATAGACCTTATTACCGCTACGATGTTGGCAGATAGCAGCCATCACTAAGAAAAATACCAGTATAGGGGCAACGGCTTTTAGGGCACCTACGAACAGGGTCCCCAAAATACCTAAGGCAATACCCACACTTGGCGCCAGCCATCCTATCAAAGTACCTAGTATTAAACCGATAACAATCAGCGTTACCAATCCGATTCGTTGGTACATCGCTATTAATGAATGCATTTTTACCCCTTTAGTCCATTTGGAAATAAATATTAGCTTAACAATCGTTAGCTTAACGACCGAAGGATGTTAGCATTTTTTGTGATAAGCGCCTACTGACAGATTTTATAAGACAGTAGGCAATAACGTACTTATAAGCCTCTAGGAATTTTAAAAGTCGACATTTAAGCACAAAAAAACGCCATGACTGGCGTTTGATTTTGTAATAGAAGACTAAACTTTGAAATGGGTAAGCTCATAGCCGAGTTGCTGGTAATGCTTATATTTAGCGCGTCCTGCCTCAGTGCTGACCGTATCAGGTTTGATAAGCTCTAAAATACGAGTTGGCAATGTATTGCTGGTAGCATTTATAAAGTCATTAACGGGACGTATCGTAGTATTGAGTACGATCCCTTTAAAATCGGCTGGCATATAGCTGGCAAGCAACACTGGTGCTAATAATTGATTATTAATATCAGTATGAACACCATCAATATCAGCGCCTTCAGGATTAGAATCTAAAAGGCGTTGATGCGGTATAAAGCTCGTATCGTCTTGTGCCCAAAGGGCTTCATCAAGCGTCGACAGCAATGTATCGTCTTTTTCGATAAGAATCAATAACGACTGGCTGCTTTTATTGAGCGCCGTCTGGGTCAGCTGACAAATAAAGCCCAAGAAATCTTGGGCTTTATTCTCAGTTAATACATAAAAGCTAACTTTCATAGAGTGGTTTTCATTGAGTGGTGATTCATCAATAGATTATGCTATATTTGCGCTGTTTTTTAGATATTGCATGAATAATGGCACAGGACGGCCAGTTGCAGCTTTGTCTTGACCTGAAATCCATGCCGTACCAGCGATGTCTAAATGCGCCCATGCTTGACCCTCTTCGATGAAGCGCGATAAGAAACAGGCAGCAGTCACAGCGCCAGCACCTTTACCACCGATATTTTGGATATCAGCGATAGGCGAGTCAATCTGCGCTTGATATTCGTCATCCATCGGCATGTGCCAGATTAGATCGCCCGATAAGTTACTGGCATTTTCTAAGTCAAACAACACATCTTCGTCATTACTAAAGACTGCCGAGCGTACATGACCCAACGCAACCACACAAGCACCAGTCAAGGTTGCGACATCGATGATGGCTTTTGGCTGATAATACTTTTGTACGTAGCATAAAGTATCGCACAATACTAAACGACCTTCTGCATCGGTATTCAGGATTTCAACGGACTTACCATTCATTGCTATAATGATATCGCCTGGGCGCGTTGCCTCTCCTGATGGCATATTTTCAGCACAAGCTAGCGCACCGACGACGTTGATAGGTAGACGCGCTTCACATAATGCTTTTAGGGTACCGAGTACCGCAGCAGAACCGCCCATATCAAATTTCATCTCATCCATCGCCGCACCCGGTTTGATTGAGATACCACCTGAATCAAAGGTCACGCCTTTACCAACAAGAACGATAGGTGCATCATCATTTGTAGTTTGGGCATTGTCTTCGCTATTTTGGTCAGCTTTTTTAGCGGCTTTTTTGCTAGCAGCTTTGGTTGGTAGTTTATCAGCTAACGCTTTTAGACCGCCAGCTACTTTTGCGCTATTGGTAATGGCTTTGCTAGTATCGGCATCAGCATTGACGCTAAAGTTAGACTTGCCACGATACTCCATCAGTACCAGTTTGCCTTCTTTGGTAGAGCCTTGCGCGACCGATAAGAAGCAGTTCATACCCAGTGCTGACATCTCGTCTTCACCTAATACGGTGACTTTTAAGAGGTCAGGATAAGTGGCTGCCAATTCCTGTGCTTGCTCAGCCATATACGCTGGGAAACAGATATTACCCGGCTCATTGGCAACATCACGGGTCAAGCTTTGACCAGTAAAGACCGCTTGTGCAAAGTCTAATGAGTCTTTTAAAGACGACTCTGCCAATAAGTAGATATCCGTTAAAACAGGTGTTTGCTGCTCGGATTTGTACTTGTCAAAACGATAGCTTGCTGCCAGTAGGCTCAGCGCAAATTGGCTAAACTGGTTTTCTTCTAAGCTATCGCCCAGCGCTACAGTGATAGAGTCGACGCGTTTTTGGGTGCTCTTATAAATGGTCTTAGCAATTTTCTCTAGAACGCTATGACGCAATTTATCAACATTACCCACACCGACCAATAATAGCTGTACTGGATTTTCTTTGGTGGTTTTCTTATCACCCGCTAGCGCATAGTCAGCGACGGTTTCGCAAGCTTTGCCGTTAAAGTGGGATACTTCAATCAATTGTTCAATACGGGTTTGATAATCGCTCAATACTGACTCAGCTAAGATATTTTTTTGATCATCGATTAAGACGACGAGGCAGGCCGCGTCTTTACTTTTGGCTTCTTTTTTGAGGATTTTTTGCGTATGGGTTTTTGGCAGTGTTTGGGTTAATTTAATATTCATATATTTATCCTTATTGGGGTTATGACATTATAGTTATGACGTTAGAGCTATGAAAATGGCAGATTTTTTTAATTGCTGATACCTGTTAAATTATCAGATTGTTTGGCCAGTCAAGCAATCACAATAGTGTAGCATATTGCGAGGTGAGTGCGCAGTGAGCAAGGTTTAGGTCATGGGTTCGAACTGCTTATTAGCTATTAACTAACTCATCGGTTGCTACTAAAGCGGCAAATCTATCTTGCAGTGCTGCCATCGCGGTAGCATGCATGATATCAGCGCTGATTTTCTCTTTTTTATAGTCAGGCAGGTCGCGAGTGGCACAAGCATCATGGCAAACAAAACTGTCAAAGCCTAAATCAAAGGCAGCTCTCACGCTTGAGCTAACACACATATGACTCATAAAGCCTGCAAAAATAATTTGCTGTTTTTGCGCAGCTGAAATAAGTGCTTGAAGCTGGGTATCATGGAACGCATTGGGATTTTTTTTGACGATGAAGGTTTCGCCATCCTTTGGTTGTAATTCAGCGATAATCTCGACGTTAGATGATAAAGGATCAAATACGTTGCCATTATCTGCGCCGTGATGGGCGATATGAAAGATAGGGACGTTCTGTTTACGAGCTTTATCTAGCAATAGTCGCGCATTTGCAATGGCGTTCGTACCATCTTGCCCCAATGGCATCGCACCATCGACATATTCGTTTTGATAGTCAATAAAAACCACGGCGCAATTTGACCAATCGAGCGTATCAAATTTACCACCAGCGATTTCAAGTAAAGTAGAAGGGGTAGAACCTAGTTTATTTGTCATTAATATTCTCCATTGGGCGAGATAATTAGGAATTTTTAGTTTTCTCAGTTTAACAAGTAATCCTAACGGTGCGAGGGCAGTGATACGAATGACACACAAAGGTTTCCAAATGACATCAAGTAAAAATATCGTGCAAAGACTTAATAAAAAGGCTTCTTAGATAAGACAAACTAATGAGTTAAATGCTAGTTATTCTTTCCATATCTTATCTATTATTAGTGAGCCATACAGCGTTATAGCAAGATGGACGCAATGTTTGCAAACACATTTCACAGCCATTTTTGAGCAAAATATGCTAGGATTAGCGGTTATCTTTATCGCTAATTTTTACAGCATGTTGCTAACCTGTATCGCAGATATTTTCATATCTTTTGCCGTTGCTTTTAGGGCTGTTTAAGTATCTGATTGAGCAGCACGGTCTTGTATTTCTATTGTTCAGTTATCGGTATCAGCTATTGTATTTAGAGCGGTCCATAATTGTCAGTGTTTGCCAATAAAGCTGCGATAAATCGTGCGACTATCAACCTTTTTAAAAGAGTGCCCATTGTGATATTACGCCGCTATATGACTCAACAAGTTGCCTCAACGACCGCATTGGTTTTGGGGTTTTTAGTGGTGATGATGCTGGGCGGTCGTTTGATCCGTTACTTTGGGATTGCCGCAGAAGGCAATTTAGATATCAGCTTGTTATTTACCATCATTGGTTATAATTTGCCGTACTTTTTAGAGCTTATCCTGCCATTAGCATTTTTTATCGCTCTAATGCTGGTATTCGGGCGGCTGTATGTCGATCAAGAAATGGCAGTGATTAATGCCAGTGGGGTGTCGCGTGGTAAACTTGCCCGTTTGATGACGCCTTTAATATTGGCGTTGTTCGTTGGTGAAGCGGCTTTATCCATCGTTGGTAAACCGTGGGGCGTACGCTCATCGGAAAGTGTCTGGCAACAGCAGGCATTGACCAGCGCTTTTGATTTAATTCGTCCCAATGAATTTATTAGTAGTGGCAATTATCATTTGTATGTGGGCAGCTTGAGCGATGATAAAAAGCAATTGCAAGATGTGATATTGATTCAATCTGAGCCTGAAAAAAAGGGCAGTGCCGCTAAAAATAACACTGCTAAAGAGGCTGCCGTCGATGTTAAAAATACCATCGATCCCGAAACAGCTGAGCAATTAAATATTTCAGACATACCAAATATGCCAACTGCGATTACTAATAATACCAACATCAGCAAAGATACTATTACGTTGGCTAAGCGTGCCGAGCAAGTAGACACGGGTAATAGCGGTGTGACCCAATTGGACTTGTTCCAAGGGCGTCGTTATGAAGTCGGTGCTGGCAGTCTGAAATACAATCAAGTGGGCTTTGATCGTTACCGCATTACTTTGACAGAATCCTCAAAAGAAGTCATCACCGAAGATAATATCGAAACGCAAGCGATTGGACCATTATGGCAAGCCGCGACGGGTGGTACGGCAAGTAGTGGCAACTCGCTGCGTGTGGCACAAAGTGAGCTTGGCTATCGTCTAGCATTGCCGTGGTTGATGATCATTGCACCAATGCTCGCTGTACCACTGGCGCAAGTACGTCCGCGCCAAGGTCGCTGGTTACGACTATTTCCTTCGATTTTATTGTTTGTCAGCTGTGCGCTGGGTATTATTTCACTTAAAAATGCTGTTAGCAAAGGCAGCGTGAGCGTCTGGGCATATGCGTGGCTCATTTTAGGGTTTATGGCATTGGCGCTTTATATGAATTGGGGTAGCCGTGTGCAGCATCGATTACGCTTTCGCAAACCGAAGAGCACGCCTTTAACGGTTGCCGATCATCAGAGCAGTGGCTCACAAGGAGGGCAGTCCTAATGAGTGTCTTATCTTCTAAATCTTCCAATCCTGACTCGCAAAACGCTCATGATAAGTACGCTCGCAAACCTGCCAAACTAAAAGTGCTGAGCCGTTACGTCAAGCTGAACGCTTTGCTCGCAATCGTCGGAGCTGTCATAGGCTTGTGGGCATTACAGCTGGTATTCTCTTATTTGTCTGAGCTGGATTCGTTAGATGATAGCTATACGATGGGCGAGGCGATTAAGTATATTTTTTATCGCTCGCCTTATTTTTTAGAGCAATTTATTCCCACTGGCGCATTGCTAGGTGCAGTGGTTGGCTTGGGCTTGCTTGCCAATAAAAGTGAGCTGGTCGTGATGCGCGCCGCTGGCGTCAGCGTTTATCGTATCGTCGGTTGGGTATTGCAGCCTGCTTTGATTTTTGTGTTGCTCGCATTGATTATCAATCAGTTCGTGCTGCCGCACTCTAATCAATTGGCAAAAGAAATCAACGATGAAGACAGCAGTTCATTGGTCACCTCGGTACGCGGTTATTGGACGTTGCAGCCACGCTTTGAGAGTACAAAAGACGGCAGTGCCAAGCCAGATGGTAGCGATATTTTGTATATCGATTATGCTGATGTGCAAGGTAATATCGGCGAAGTTAAACGCTGGCATTTAGACAATAATGGCAATCTGCAAACGGCCATTCACGCTGAGGGTGGTAAATATATTGGTCGTGAACCTGTTAATCCTGCCAGCAGCAAACCGAGCGAGCAATATCGCTATGAGTGGCAGCTGAACAACATGACCAAGCTGATGATTAATCAGGGCTTTGAGAGTAGCCAAGCCATCTCACCGTCAGATACTTTAAGCCTGCCCTTTGCCCCTGAATCGGTATATCTGCTTACCCGTAAAGCCGAAGATTTGTCATTGACTCAGTTGTATGAGCATCGTCAATTTATGCGTCAACAAGGCACGCGCTCGTTAAGTCATGAGCTGGCTTTCTGGCAAAAACTGCTCTCACCGCTATCAATTTTATCGCTGGTGATTGTTGCCTGCTCATTCGTCTTTGGCTCACTACGTACGCATAGCTTAGGCTTGCGTATCGTCGTGGCATTATTGTTTGGCTTGCTGTTTAGTTACGTGCAAGACTTGGTTGGCTTTGTCTCATTGGCGACTGGATTTTCGCCGTTATTAATGGTGATATTACCGATTATCGCCAGTGCGATATTGGGTGGCTATTTGCTTAAACGGCAGATGTAGCCAGATATCATTTGCCATAGAGAAGCTCGCTAAAACACTATGTTTTAGCGGGCTTCTTTGATTATACATATTGTAGGCTAAGCAATTTTGATACAGCTAATCGTATTTTTAGCGTTTGGTATTAGTCTTTGGTCGCCATGGTAATGGTATAGGTCTTACCTTGTTTGATCTTTTCACTATTACCAAACACTTCGGTAAACGAGCGCTTCACAAACTGACGTAGGCCATTGATTGTCACCACATAAAAACGCCCACCTTTACGCATACGGGCATAGGCATCGAGGAAATATAAATAGTGCTGTTCTTTACCTACTTTGGCTGGCAAGTTTGACATTACCAAGCTAAAGTCTTTGTCTTTTGCCACATGGTTAAAGCCGTTCGATAAATGCACATCGACATTTTTTAGACCATTCTTCTCACAATTTAGGCGTGCATATTCTACCGCCATAAAATCTTTATCAATCAAGGTATGCAGACCGTTCGGACATTCACGCGCCGCCGTCATGCCAAGGACGCCATAGCCACAGCCCAAATCGATCGAATCGTCATCCGCTTCAAAATCAATATAATCAAGCAGCATCAAGCTACCATCATCGAGCTTTTGCGGTGAAAAAATGCCCCACGTGGTCGAAAAATCAAATGGCTTACCCAGTACGTCTTGGCGAAAATTAATGTCTTCGCGCCAGTGTTGGGCGCTCTTTAGTAGGTCAGCAGGTGGTCTATGGCTCATGAGATTCTCGGATAATGGATAAGTAAAAGGCGGTGCGCGATGGAATAAAACAGCGTAAACATTATGATGGGTATTGTAACGAGAAAAGAGCGGGTTTGCAGCTATCTATTTATGGAATCGTGGCAAGGTTTGAACAAGAGTAGAACGCGTCTTAAGTACTTTGTAATCAAGATAATATCTAAAACTAGTACACTAAAACCTAAAATTGGATAATTCTTTCTTATTTTCTTTTAGTACTTGCGCAATGAAGTCAGGGTCAACTTTTAAGAACAGTTCAATAACATCATGAATTCTCCAATAGTTATCTTCTGGGTTCTTAATTATAATCTGAAGATGCTCTTTCAATAGTGGAATATATTCATTAAAGTCATCATCAAGCACTAGTCGAAATATTTTATCAATTTGGAATAGTTGTGTATTAGATGCTTTAATTATAATAGACACAGGCTCAAATATCGCTTTTCTGGCTTGTTCTCCTTTACCTGCGTCTGATTGATTTGCCCAATAGCTAATAAATGCATATAGAACGTGTTTATAAGTCTCATCATATCCATATATACGATGCTGTATCATTCCTTGCAACTCATTCTCTACTAGCAGTTTTCTTAGAGTATCAAAACCTTCTTCGATACCCCAAGAGGTCAATAACCGTGCTGCCTGAAAAACGATATAATCATCTTCATGGGTCAAAAGATCAACAACACCTTTAATACGTTCGGGTGGTATGTCCTCAGGATCTAGATCTTCAGGCAACTCTGTGTAATCAACATCTGTTGGAATATCACGTAGTAATGAGTTAATGTGAGCTTCATTCATTGTATTATCCTGACATGAAAAAAGCATGTTCGGGTAACTCACCATTTTTCCTGTAACTTTTCATGACGGCCACCATTGCTCTTTGATAATGTGCCTCAGGAGCATAACCATCAATAGGCTTAATCAACCGACACGACATATCAAAGGTAAATGGCTCCATTCTATCCTTGTATAGTACAAAAATTCCATTAGAGACACATGACCCATTAAAAAACTCATATGTTATCTCATTACCATCTTCTTTAATGTTTTTGACTTCAACGTACATAGCATAACTCTTTGTTTATCAATATTACTATGATAAAAATTCTAACCTCTCGGATGATGCTCGGCATGCAATTTCTGCAATCTCGCTGTCGCCACATGGGTATAGATTTGCGTGGTTGATAAATCACTGTGTCCAAGCAATAACTGCACGCTACGTAAGTCTGCACCATGATTCAGTAGATGCGTGGCAAATGCGTGACGTAGCGTATGCGGTGATAGTTCCTTATCGATACTGGCCACTTTGGCGTATTTCTTAAGCAAGTACCAAAAATTCTGCCGCGTCATATAACCACCTTGCGCCGTCAAAAATACCGCTTGGCAATTTCCTGATTTTAAATGCGCAATCAAATCACCACGAGCATGCGTTAGATAATCTTCTAGCGCATCACTGGCATATTCGCCGAGTGGTACTAAGCGCGTTTTATTGCCTTTGCCCGTGATTTGCAGCCAGCCAGCGTTTAGATTTACTTGCTCTAATGAGAGATTAATCAACTCGCTCACCCGCAGACCGCAGGCATATAACACCTCTAACATGGCTTTATCACGCAGTCCGAGCGCGGTGCTGGTATCAGGCGCAGCAAGGAGATTATCGACATCTGCTTCTGCTAAGTCTTTGGGTAATGGACGACCAAGCTTTGGGCTTTTGATACGCTCGCAAGGATTGTCTTCACGCAGATTACTGGCAATCATCCACAGATAAAACTGCCGCAAGCTTGAGAGCATACGTGCTTGGGTACGTGGGGTTTTGCCATCTTGAGTAAGCGTTGATAAGCAGTGCAGCACGTCATCAGGCTGCCAGCGTGTCAGGGCAATAGGATTGGTCAGCTCGCATGAGCGCAGGTCGCGCACATACGCATTACGAGTACGAGTCGCTAGACCACGTGCCAACATGGCTTGACGAAACTCAGTCACATAACTGGGTTCGTCATCTACTGCCAGCGCCTTAGGTTGGCGCTGTTGCACGGCACGATCACGGCTCATAACTTGGTACTCGATGGGTGAATGTTAGATAAGCGTTAGACACCATAATGAAGTGACTTCAGCACTGCGAGCGACATGTAGAGGGTCTGTACCATCTTGGCTGCGACCATGTTTAGGTTGGGTGTCCAGACGATATTTTACCGCCAATCCAGCATCAGCAAACAAGCCTAATAACTCATCACGGGTGCGCAGTTGCAGGTGCTCAGCTAAGTCTGACATTATCAACCAAAGCTCTCCTTGCTCAGCTAAGTGCTGTTTGGCACCTTGCAATACCCCACGAAGCATCGTGCTCTTGGCATCATAAACGGCGTACTCAAGAGACGAGCTTGGCTTAGCAGGTAACCAAGGCGGATTACATACAATCAGATTGGCGAGTGGTGCATCAGTCGGATACAAATCCGCTTGCTGCAATTGTACGGCAGGTAACTCTAATCGTGTAAAATTCTCGTTGGCACAGGCCAAAGCACGTGGATTTAAATCCGTTGCTATCACTTGCGGAACACCGCGCTGCGCTAAGATAATAGCCAGCAATCCCGTGCCGGTACCGATGTCATAGGCGACATCATGGCTTGCTGGTAGCGGTGCATCGAGCAATAGCTGTACATATTCATGACGGGTTGGTGCAAACACACCATAATGCGGGAAAATTGATAACCCTAAGCTGTCTATTGGGACGCCTTTTTCGCGCCATCCTGCCGCACCAAGTGCGCCTTGCAAGTCACGAAACGACAGCACGCAAGACTCATCCATCGCCTTATCTAAAGGGCCAAAAGCTGCTGTACAGGCTGCACTGACATCGGGCGCGCGGCGTAGTTGGCTGACATAGTTGGCATCAAGCTCTAATAGCAAACGGCTTAATATGCGCGAACGCTGCGCTTGCAGTTGGCGCTGTTGATGAAATAAATTAGGTATTTCTTTAGAGCTGACTGAATCAGATTCTGTTATAGACTTAGCCGCTTTTTTTGCTTTACGCAGCTCAGAGCGCTCATTGGTACGATCTATGCGACGACCGAGCGCTTGTAGCAACTGGCGTGCATTATGAAAGTCGCCGCGCCATAGCAGTGAGCTGCCTTCGCACGCCAAGCGGTAAGCGTCATCAGCGGTCGTTGTATCATCGACCAATACAATGCTCGCAGGTGGCATATGATTGCTTTCAGACAACCAAAGGGCATTACGTAGAGTTTCGTTTTCTTGCCATTGTACATACTGCTTTTCTGTTTGTAACACGTAATAGCCTACCTTCTGTGAATGATACTTTGCTCGGAATACAAAGATATCTTTATATTGTTTATTGCGCTGTCAATGTTCTGCTGTGATCAATGCTTTGCTGCGGTCACTTGAGTGCATTTAAGCGCTTTTTTTCTTAACCAAATAACGATAAAGCGTGGCGCTGATTGGTGCATCCTCATCGCCAGTGACCATTATTTCATCGGGATCGACGTTTAGATTTACATTTTCAGCAAGCGTTTCTTGCTGCACAAGCTCATGTCCCAAATGACGACAAAAATTAGGAATGTCACGAGTGGTGGCTGGGTCGGTGGCGAGTATTTCAATCACCTCACCAGCATCAGCGTTACGGATGGTTCGATGCAGCATCATGACTGGCTCAGGGCAAATCAGCCCTTGAGTGTCTAAATGATGATTGATCGTCGTTTGTATGGTAGAAGTGCTCATAATAGTCATTTAAATCGATAATATAAGGTGAAAGTTTTTTGTGTCATTTATAAGTATGCTTTATGCTTCTTCAGCGGTTTCAGTGTTTTTTTCTGCTTCTAGAAAATTAAAAAAGCGCTTAAAGCTCACTTTAAATAAAAACGCCACACCTAGCCAACAGGACAATCCTAACCAGGCGGTATCAGCGAATAATAAGCCACCAACCAATATGATGGTCGATACGCCAATGCTCATGGCAATCATCGACGCTTGGTTTAATCGATAACGATAAATCACCAGCGCATCATAAATAGTAATAGGAATCGTAAGCGCAACCAAGGCATAAGGCAAGTTATAGAAAAGTTGATAAAGCAGTTGATTGTCATGAAAGGCTTTGATACTAGCAATGGTGCCAAAGACCATAAAGGCGAGAATAGCGGCATAAATGAGATAAATCGCTATTTGATTCGCTCGCTGAGCGCCTTTGATACGGGCGATGGCAAGCGGCGCAAAACCATGTTGCGATTTGTTTTGCAGGGAGTGGTCTGAGACAGTGGTCATAATAATCAGGTATTTATCCGTGTAGAGTGACGATATGTCAGAATTGGCGGTGTTTTAATTAAGAGTGTTTTAACAGCAGGTTTATCGCTGACTTAATCGGCCTTGATAGCGTCGATGGCGATACTGCTACTGGGGTCAGCGAAATAAGTCGACATCAGAATGCAGGCAGAGATATCATCAATTGGGTCGCGTTCATGCTTAATCCAACCATTCTCCCACGCGATCTCACGCGCTGCCACTGAGGTTAGACGCTCATCACACAGGCTCACGACCACTGGTAGATGCTGTTCCATGACTCGATGCGCCAGACGACGGGCAAATTTGTGCGCACGCTTAGACAGCATTGAGCTGCTGCCATCCATATTAAGTGGCAACCCAACCACCACTTTTGCTACGCCCCAGACTTTGATAATACCGAGCAGGTTATCCCAATCAGGCTGACCATTATTCATCGCTAAAATATCAAAGGCACGCGCAGTCTCGGTAATGGTGTTACCTAGCGCCATACCCATCTTTTTTACCCCGTAATCGAGCGCCAAAATAAGATGAGGCTTAATAGCGGGTTCCGCCACAGTAGTGTCAGCAGTTTCGATTTTAATGCTCGTATCAGACTCTACCATCATTATGCATACTTCCTATTTCTATTGGGCGTGATTCATTTAGCTTAACGGCTTTAATTTAAATGCAGCTTTAATTTAAAAGGATACTTTAGTAACCATAGTCAATCGTTAAGCATGACCAATATCACTGCTAAGGTAATCAAAGTTAACGCCAATCTTATCCGCGGCAATTTGCCAGCGTTCTTCGAATGGTGTATCAAACAATAAATTCAGATCAGCAGGACAGACCAGCCAATCGCCATTATTAAGTTCTTGATCGAGCTGTTTTTTACCCCAGCTGGCATGACCCAAGCACAACTGATAATGCCCAACGCCTTGACCTGCGGCGATACGTTTAAGGATATCTTGACTGGTGGTAATACAGACGTTTTCTGAGATTGCAAAAGACGATGCCCATTCTGGTTGACCCGTATGCAGCACAAAGCCAACCTCTGGATACATCGGGCCACCCTCTAATGCCACATCTTCCATCACTTGCGCATCCGTCACTTCAATGTCTAAATCTTCTAGCAGTTTGCCCACGCGTGCCTGCTCTAATGGACGATTGACCATCAGACCAAGTGCGCCATGTTTATCATGGCGGCAAATATAGATCAGCGCCTGCTCAAACCGTGGGTCTGACAGTTCTGGTGCCGCGATTAAAAAATGATGGGTCAAATTGGCTTTAGACATAGAGACAAACGCACCCTAATATTGAAGGTAAAATAACAGAAATGACACACCACTATATGGCGATACTGAGGTGAAAATCAACCAAAGCAAATATTTAGCAGTGATGAAACACAGCGCTGCACAACTGGTTGATGAATGACCAAGCCTTTATTTCACATCGGTCAATAAACTACGTGCATGGTCGCGGGTGACGTCAGTGATGATCACACCGCCAGACATGCGTGCCAGCTCGTCGACTTGCGCGCTATCGGTTAATATCAATAGCTCGCTTTCGGTCTGCTCGTCATGATGTTTTTGTACCAAGATATGCTGATGCGCTTGCGCCGCGACTTGTGCTTGGTGAGTAATGGCCAGTAGCTGCTGCGTCTGCCCAAGCGCGCGCAGTAGCTCACCGACCACTTGCGCCGTGCCGCCACTGATACCCACGTCGACTTCATCGAATACTAGCATGGGTTTTGCGGCATTATTATCGGCATTGGTTGCTTGCAGTACTTGCATCACCAGTGCCATTCGTGACAGCTCACCGCCTGAGGCAATCTTATGTAGCGGCTGCATCGGCATACCGACATTGGCGCTAAATAATAAATCAATATCATAGCAACCTTGCGCACTATATTGGCTAGCATCGGCTTTTTTGGTAAAGACAAACTCGCAGCGGGCGTTGGGTAGCGCGAGCGGTTGTAGCTGCTGCATTAATTGTTTGCTGACGATCGGCGCGGCTTTCGAGCGCTCTTTATTTAACTGAGTGGCGAATGCAAGATAGTCTTGCCAAGCCTGTTCAATTTGTGCCGCCATCGCATCACTGCTTGGCTCGTTTTCTAGCTGCTCTAATTGCGCTTCCCACCCCTTTGCTTCATCGATTAAGTCGCTCGTTGGCAAGCTATGTTTACGTGATAAGCGATGTCCTAAGCTGATAAGACTGTCTAATGTCTGCAAACGCTCAGGATCAGGCAATTGTTGCTCAGCATAATCTGACAGTAAGCCTGTTACCTCAGTAATTTGTTGCTGTGCTAAATGCAGCTGTTCGGAGGCTTGCTCAAAAGTTTGGCTGACACTCATTTGGTTATCACAAAGCTTGATCGCTTGCCCAAGCAAGGTCATGACGTCTGGCTCATCCGTGTCATTATCAAGAAGATGTAAGCCATGACTGGCCTCGATCATCAAAGCTTCGATATTAGACAGCTCTTCGTGCTCCGCTTCAACTTCTGCATAATCAACCGCCAATAACGGCGCAATATCAGCAAGTTGGCTTTGCAATAGTTGCATACGGTCTTGGCGCTGTGCCTCACGGCTCGCAATGTCGTCAGCACGGCGTTTGAGCTGCTGATAGGTTTGATAGCTACTGGCAGTTTGTAAAGCTAGAGACGTAATTTGCGCCATCTCGTCCAACCATTGCACCACAAACTGCGGCTTGAGGAGCGCTTGCTGAGCGTGCTGACTATGGATATTAACTAACAATGCACCTAAGCTTTTGAGCTCTGCCAAGCTGACAGGCGTGCCATTTAACCACGCTTTTGAGCGTCCGGTATTGCTGAGCTGACGACGAATGAGGACTTCAGGTTCTTCTAGTGCTCTATCATTTTTGGCAAACCAATCAGCAATTACGGTATTGTTTTCTACGTCAAACTGCGCATAAATATCGGCTTGCGCCGCCCCGTGTCTGACCATCGCACTGTCTGCGCGCTCGCCGACACATAAAGACAGCGCATCGAGTAAGAGCGATTTGCCAGCACCGGTCTCACCCGTGATGACATTGAAGCCTTCAGCCACACTCAGCTCATGCTGAGCGATCAACGCAAACTGATGTAAAGTTAATGATACTAGCATCAATGCCTCTCATGACAGACAATAGACTTCATATACATCTCAAGAAGCCATATATAAAATAGGGTAGATAAGGGAATGAAATTATTCATTTAACCGTGTTAATGAGATAAATATTATAGGCAAATAGTATGGTGTTAAACGCGCTTAAATACAAACTTTCAAGCGATGTATAATAGATTTTATTATTGGAAGATTACCATAAAACTGTCGAAAACTGGCTATGAGTCATCATCATAATATTCACAATATCAATCATTAAGATGACTAAGCCTGTCAAAATGATGGCGTTAGACTAAGAATGGTTGCGGATCAAATGTATAAAAAAAGCCCCATTATAGTGATAAGGTGCTGACTCAAAAAAAGATGAGTAAGTAAGTTTAAGATTCGCATCAAACAGCATTTTCCTAGTCGCTTTAACAAACTTTATAGATATAATGTGGTAGCATAATCTCACATAATGATAAACTCTTCTGATTAGATTAGTGCAGTGTAATACACGATAACGAGTCATAATTTTGTAAAATGATAGGCGTATAGTTGGAAGAGTATGCCACTCGGTCATTATTCTAAAGTATTTTCATAGAACCTGTGGCTAGCTCTAGCGCACAGATATCTAGTATAGAAGGATACAGTACGTAGTACAGAAGTGTCGGTTAACGACGCAACTCTGGCGGTACTCTAACCAATTACTTATTTTTTAGTTTCGTAATGATTATTTGATAAGGAAGCCACTATGACAGCGGCGCAATTTACTAATGTAACAGTCAATGCTCAAGCGACGATATCTTATGATGGTCGTTGTTCAAGCCACACTATTATGTTCGAAGATGGTCGACATAAAACATTGGGCGTTATCTTGCCTTGTGATAATTTGGTTGAGCATTATCATTTTAGCACCAATACCTCCGAGCGTATCGAAATCACGGGCGGTGAATGTGAGGTTAAAATTAATGGTGACGAAGAATTCAGCTATTACCGCGCTGGTCAATCATTCGTGGTTGAAGGCAATAGTGGTTTTAATTTGCGAACAGAAGAAATTGTTCAATATATTTGCCACTTAGAAGGGTAAGTTTGCTAAAGCTGTTATTAAGTGATTGATGACAGCAAAGAGCCTTTTACTCAAAAAAAGAAAAACCTTATCGGATTGGTAAGGTTTTTCTTTTTCTACTGATATTATTTATATGCAGATATCCATTTATTGATACAATTACTGTCATCTCTTTTTATCGCCTAGTTTTTATCATATAGCGCGATACCCACTTTATAATCAATAGGCCTATTATGGCAAAACCTACCTATTTTTATGGCATTCATGCGATTGATGCCTTACTCGAATATCGTCCTTTAGATGGGCTAAGCTTGTTTGTGCAGCAAGGTCGTGAGACTGATAGCCATGTACAAGCGATCATGGCGCAAGCACGTGACAATGGTATCAGTATCCAACCCACGCAAAAAGACAAACTCACGCAATTGTGTGGCAGCCCGCAGCACCAAGGCGTGGTGCTAAATGCGCGTCCTCTAGGCTTTGCTGATGAAGGCTTGCTTGCTACCCTTGCTGGGCGTGACCAATGCTTATTACTGGTCTTGGATCAAATTACGGATGCGCATAACTTTGGTGCTTGCTTGCGTACCGCCGTGGCGATGGGTGTGGATGCCGTGGTTTGTCCGAAACATCATGCGGCAAGTCTGACACCAACAGTGGCTAAAGTATCGGTCGGTGCAGCAGAGATGATGCCGATTATTAGTGTTACGAATTTGGCACGTACGCTCACGCAAATCAAAAATGCCGGGGTATTTGTGTTTGGTACGGCTCTTAATGCGGATGCCAAACCTATTCATGCTGCTGATCTGACTGGCAAAACAGCCATTATCATGGGTTCAGAAGGTGAGGGGATGCGTCGCCTGACTATGGAGAGCTGTGATGAGCTGGTGTATATTCCGATGTCAGGAAATGAGCATGGCAACCTTCAAAGTCTAAATGTGAGTGTTGCCACTGGTATGGCGCTGTATGAAGTCAATCGACAGCGTACTTTAGCTGTTGGGCAAGCTTAAGATAGTCTTGGTGTAATGGCGCTAGTTGCACATACAGAGCCGCAAGATCACTTTCGTTGAGCACCACATCATCTGCATGACGATTACGCTCTTCGCGGCTCAGCTGATTCACCATGATGGCCTTGATTTTTTGTATACTTTGTTCGTCGCGCTGACTGGCACGCGCAATCTGCGTATCCTCGGTGGCATCCATTACTAAGATACGTTGGCATAAATTGGCAAGCCCTGCTTCTGCTGCTTCAATAAGTAGAGGCGCTGACAATATCACGTAAGGCGAAGTACTGGTAGCCAACTGTGCTTTTGCTGCTTCGCGTATCGCTGGGTGGGTGATTGCTTCTAACTCAATCAATGCCTCAGGATGTGAAAAGACGTGCGTTCTTACTGCCACTCGATCCATTGATCCATCACTATTCAACACCCAATCACCAAATTTTTTCTGGATTTTGTGCAGAGTGGTGCTACCTTTAGCGACGATTTCATGGGCAATCACATCCGCATCGATAATATCAATGCCTTGCTCAGCGAACCAAGCACTCGCAGCGGACTTACCACTACCGATACCACCCGTTAAGCCAACTACTAAGGTTTTACTTTTCTTTTGCGGGGTCTGGGGCTTATGAGAATAAGGTGAAGATGCTTGTTTTGACATAATAATGACTTATCTGCTCGATATAATGACAGTGATGGTTATAAGCTAAGAAAGTATTTTGGTGCCTATTTTAAGATTTGGTGTCTGTTTAAAAAGGAGCGACCGAAATACTTTCTAGAACAATTTAGTAAGTATACATGCCGAGATACCAGTTGACGATATCTGAGCCATATAATAAAGCAACAATACCAGCGATAGCGATATAAGGACCAAAGGCAAACGGCTTGCTTTCACCCTGTTTCTTCATCAAAATAATCCCAACAATTGAGCCTAATAGAGAAGACAATAAAATAATCAATGGCAACATCATGGGCCCAAGCCAAGCACCTAATACTGCCAATAATTTGAAATCTCCCTGCCCCATACCATGCTTTTTAGTGATTAGATAAAATATCTTAACCACTATCCACAATGACAAAAATCCTAGCAATAAGCCCCAAATTGACTGGGTAGGTGAGACAAACCAGCCTTGTGAATTCACTGCTAATCCTAAACCCGCTAATGGAAAGGTCAAGCGATCAGGCAGTAATTGGGTATCAAAATCAATACCAGTTAATGCAACCAGCGTCCATACCAAAATCAGGGCTGACAAGCCAGCTGCAGTTACGCCAAACTGATAAATTACTAACATTGATAGTAGGGCTGTTGCTAGCTCAACCAGTGGATAACGTAGTCCAATCGCAGCTTCACATTCTGAGCAACGGCCACGTAGTATTAACCAGCTAATTAATGGTATGTTTTCGTACCACTTTATTTTGTGGGCGCAATGAGGGCAGCGTGAGGCTGGTCGACTCAAAGTAATCGGCTGGTCAGCTGCTACGATATTTGTTAGGGGCAGAGTGTGTTCGCGAGGCATGTCTGCTTGTTCTGACATAAACTGGCTGCACTCTTGTCGCCAGCTATAAACCATCATCAGCGGAATACGGTGGATCACCACATTTAAAAAACTGCCAACACAAAGACCTAATAGGCCGAATATGCCTAAAGCGATAGGCATATTATCTTGTAATAACTCTATAAATTGCATGAACAAGCTGTCCTTTAGTTAGCTTTTAGCCTACTACTGCGCCCATCTGGAAAATCGGTAAATACATGGCAATCACCAGGCCACCGATCAATACGCCTAAGACTGCCATAATCAAAGGTTCCATCAAGCTGGTCAACCCATCAACAGCGTTATCTACTTCATTTTCATAGTAGACGGCAACTTTGTCTAACATCTCTTCCAAACTACCGGATTCTTCACCAATGCCAACCATTTGAATGGCTAAGCTTGGGAAAAGGTTGGTCGAGCGTATTGAAAACTGTAATTGTTGACCAGTAGAAACATCATTTTTGATTTGCTGAGTGGCATTATAAAATACAACATTATTAGTGGCACCAGCTGTAGAGTCGAGGGCATCAATAAGTGGCACGCCCGCAGCAAAGGTCGTCGATAGTGTACGAGCGAAACGTGCGATAATCGCTTGATAGGCAATATTGCCAAATATTGGTGCTTTTAAAACCGCACGGTCTAAGAAGTCACGGAATTTCTTAGAGCGTTTTTTCGTCTCTGAAAAGCCAATGATAGTACCGCCAATAATAATAATTAAAATAAACCACCATGCTTGCATCCACTCAGACATATTGACAACCATTTGGGTAAAAGCAGGCAGCTCTGCACCAAAAGATTCAAATAAACCAGAAAATACAGGTACTACTTTAATTAGCAGGATGATAGTCACAATAATAGCAACGACGATAACCGCGATAGGGTACTTCATTGCTTTCTTAATTTTGGCTTTAAGTAATTCACTTTTTTCTTTATAGGTAGCAACGCGTTCAAGCATGGTTTCCAGTGCACCTGACTGCTCACCAGAATCGATGAGTGAACAAAACAGATCGTCAAAATAACGTGGGTGCTTGCGTAATGCTGAAGCAAAAGTCCCACCCGCTTCAATGTCCGATTTTATTTGTAATACCAGATCTTTCATACTGGGATTATCAAGTGAGTCAGCAACAATCTCAAAGGATTGGGTCAATGGTACGCCCGCTTTCATCATGGTCGCCATTTGCCGAGAAAAAATAGCAATATCAATAGGTTTGATGGATTTCTTGAAAGTGTAAAGCGGCTTCGGTTTTTTCTTAATACCTTTGACACTGATACCTTGTTTGCGTAAAGTCGCTTTTGCCAACTCTAAGCTACGGCTGGTGGTCTCCCCTTTTACTTTTTGTCCGCGTCGATTCACCCCATCATAGACAAAGTCTAACAGCATGTCGGTCTTCGCTTTTGCCATGTTACTACCCTCAAAGTATTGTCTAATATAGATATTGCAAAGATGTACAACGATGCCTGACTCATTACATAAAAAAGGCATACTTTATTTTAACGTAAAAAACCAGTATAACTCTGTTTTATATTTAAGTATATCTGGTAGAGATTATTGCTGATTTATAAAAGTCCGTACAATTAACGCCCATCATCTCAGTCCTCATATAAATAATGGCATTACTCATATAAGGACAGTTTTAAATTTCCAAACACCCTTTTATCAGTGCATTACTAAAAGCTGTTTTTTCGACAATTCAACATTAAAAAGTAGTTGGTTTAGTCACTTCAAACGTTCCTCTTTAGTGATCAGCAGTGTCTGTATTTTTGTGCGTATGCAACATACGCATAGCCAGTATGTTTACTCAGAAGTGACGCGCATCATTTCTTGAATACTGGTTACGCCTTGTAAAACTTTTAAAATCCCAGAGCGACGCAGGTCTCGGAAGCCATTTTTAAGTGCAGCGTCTTTGATATCTATCGCGTTACCGTCTTCCATGATGATGCGTGAGATATCAGGGCTGACTTTCATGACTTCATAGATACCGACTCGTCCTTTATAACCTTCACGGCATTCATTACAGCCTACTGGCTCGTGAATGATGTTGTCTGGATTGTCCAAATCAGCGTCTGTAAAGCCGAGCTCAAGCAGACTTTGCTTAGGGATGTTAATAGGTTTTTTGCAGTTTTTACACAAACGTCGTGCTAGGCGCTGGGCAATGACCAAGTTCACTGAAGTCGCGATATTAAAGGAGGCCACACCCATGTTACGCAGCCGCGTCAGTGTTTCAGGTGCTGAGTTGGTATGTAGGGTTGAGAGCACCATGTGCCCTGTTTGCGCTGCTTTAATTGCAATTTCAGCAGTTTCAAGGTCACGAATCTCACCAACCATGACAATATCAGGATCTTGGCGTAAAAAAGATTTGAGGGCATTTGCGAAAGTTAGACCCACTTTTGGATTGACGTTGACTTGATTGATCCCCTCCAAGTTAATCTCCACTGGATCTTCAGCAGTGGATATGTTGGTCGCGCCAGTATTTAAAATATTAATACCAGTATAAAGCGACACGGTCTTACCAGAACCAGTTGGTCCCGTGATAAGCAACATACCTTGCGGTTTATGCAGTGCCTCTAAAAACATATCTTTCTGATCAGGTTCATAGCCGAGCGCTTCAATACCCAACATTGCTGAAGAGGGATCCAAAATACGAAGTACAAGTTTTTCGCCAAATAGGGTAGGTAGACAGCTTACTCGAAAGTCGATGGCTTTATCTTTAGATATCTTGAGCTTGATACGTCCATCTTGTGGCACACGGCGCTCTGAAATATCCATCTGCGACATGACTTTTAAACGGGCCGCAATTTTCCCAGCCAGTTGTACAGGTGGATTGGCCATTTTTTGCATCACCCCATCGACACGAAAGCGAACGCGATAGGTTTTTTCATAGGGCTCAAAGTGCAAGTCAGAGGCACCCATACGAATGGCATCAACCAGCATTTTATTGACAAATTTTACAACGGGTGCTTCCTCGACACCATCACTAAGCTTGGTCTCGCCTTCCTCTTCTTCACCTTCATCAAAGCCAACATTTAAATCGCTATCAGAGAAGCTATCAAAATTTTGCATAGCATCAGCGTAAAGACTTTCAATACGCTTTTTTAACTTATCTTCTTCGACGACAATAGTTTCAATAGACAGCCGTGAATTAAAAGCAATAGCGTCAATTGCATCCACACGAGTTGGATCACTCAATGCGACGAATAAACGCTGTCCTCGTTTGAATAGTGGCAACGCATTAAATTTACGAACGATTTTTTCATCTACTAAGTCTTTTGGAATGACATCAATATGTAAGGCATCAAGGTCGAAAAGAGGATCACCAAAAGCTTGTGACAACATCTGCGCAAGATGATAAGCATCTGCCAATTTATTGTCGACTAGGTAGGACACTAGTCCTACTTGTTGCTGTTGCGATTCGGTCTGCGCGATTTTCATATTCGCTTCGCTGACGATACCTTCGCTGATTAGCTGGTGCGCTAAACCACCATATTTGCTCGTGGTGATAGACATTACGACTTCTCCTTAATACCCAATATGCTATATATTTGTCTAAAATCCATATACTTCTGAGAGCCACTTACTATTATAATTTTTAACAAATACCTGCTGTAAGTCATTGTTAGCCTTTGGGCTATTTATTAGTAACAGTCAATGCAGAGATGCTCTTATAAGAGATTTAGCAGAGAAAGCGTTTTAATAGTGTAGGTTATCAGTAGCTTGGTCATTAGATTATTGATAATGTTCTGTTATATATAGACACAATACTATAAAACATTACTTGAGTTTAAAGATTTTATATGGACGATTGAGTGTTTGACCCAAAAAATCATAGCTTGAGACAATGTCTAGGGCATATCCTCAATTTAATAGACTATCCTCTAAATAAGCTGAAAATGGCTGAATTTTGCCAAACATCGTTAAATAGCCTATCAATATCTGCGCTACTTTCCTTGTTTGACAGTAATTTATCTCATTTTTATCATTATTTTTTAGAGTGAGGACACGCCCTAGTCAATATTTGCATTGACTGTCTGTTTTTCTGCTGGCGGCAGCATACTATAGCACTTGAGAATTATTTGTTATACTGGCGCGCATATTAGCCAAATTGGCAAGAATAGATGAAACAAGGTAGATGAGTATGCAAGCTTGGGTAATTGGTAATTGGAAACAAAATCCAGCAACGAGTCACGACGTCGATTTATTGTTGAATAATTTGTTGACTACGATTGATGCTAAAGAGCAAGCCGACACAGAACGGTCAAGTAGTCGCTGTCAGTTGATGGTGGCACCAAGCTGTATTCATCTGGCAGCTGTCAGTGCGCGTTTAGCTGGTAGTTCGATATTGAGTGCAGCGCAAGACGTCAGTGCGCATAGTGCCAGTGTTGGCGCTTATACGGGTGATTGCTCAGCACAGCAAATAGCAGACGCTGGGGCAACTTGGACGATACTGGGTCATTCTGAGCGTCGCCAGTATCATAGCGAGTCTCACGATACGTTATTGCAGAAAGTGACTCACGCACTCACCCAAGGTTTGGGCGTGGTATTTTGTATTGGCGAAACTCAGGCTCAATATGATGATAAGCAAACCCTTGACGTAATTGACACTCAGTTATCAGTAATAAAAGAAGTGATTACTATCCAACCAGATCTCATGTCATCACTATCTAATCGACTGATCATTGCTTATGAGCCAGTGTGGGCGATTGGTACTGGCAAAGTCCCAACCGTGAGCGAAGTCAGTCAAACGCATCAGCATATTAAGCAAACCATCACAGGCTTTGCAGAATCACTAAAGATAATGAGTGTGCTATATGGTGGTAGTGTCAATGCGGACAATGCCGATAGCTTCGCTGCAGATCCTATGATTGATGGGGCATTGGTTGGCGGCGCATCATTAAAGGTAGAGAGTTTTTTGGCAATTGCCAATGCCTTTAGTCGAGCTAAAGACTAGTCAATAAAGATAAAACGTGCATTTCATGGCGGTCTCGATTATAAAATGTCTTTATCAGTTGGCAAAAGTAGGTTTAACAGTGCCCTTGCAATCGTGTACAATGCGCCTTATTTATATAATCGATTTGGCAGCATTACCCGTCAATTGCTATTCCTATTAACCGTAAGATTTATTTTCCGTTATCAGTCGTCATTACGCGGCAAAAGAGGCCACCATGTTTACGTTTATATTAGCCCTGCATATTATCGTGGCGATTGCCATGATCGGCTTGATTTTGATACAGCATGGTAAAGGGGCAGACGCTGGAGCTTCTTTTGGCGCTGGCTCGTCAGGTACGGTCTTTGGTGCGGCAGGAACAGCGAACTTTTTAACGCGTGCGACAGCAGTATTAACAGTGATATTTTTTATCACCAGTATGACGCTAGCCGTTCATGCGCGCAAACAGGCTGAAGATCAGTTCCGTTTAGATGCACCTGTGTCAGCACCACAAACGCCGCGTCCATTGACACAGAATCCTCAATAACTGTACTTTAAAGACACTTGCCTTTACTAGCTGTCTTTAGTCATTGCCTTTTAATTGAGGCAGCTCTTGCTATTTTAAGGCGTTAGATTTACAATGCTTTTCTGTTTTAGCAGTCTGATTCTATCGATGCCTACCTTAAGCATCTATTATGATAGATTAGATGGTAATAGTAGAGCAGTGAAAAATGCGATTGTGGTGGAATGGTAGACACGCCATCTTGAGGGGGTGGTGGCGCAAGCTGTGGGGGTTCAAGTCCCCCCAATCGCACCAAGTTTTTAAAGTTGTAACGTATTAAGTACGGCGTTAGTAATATAGGTAAGAAATTTAGTTTAATTTATTTAAAATAAAGATTGACACTTATATAAAACCCCCATATAATACGCACCATAGATTGATGCGGGGTGGAGCAGTCTGGTAGCTCGTCGGGCTCATAACCCGAAGGTCGTTGGTTCAAATCCAGCCCCCGCTACCACTTTTTATACTGATGTTTTGTACACTAAATTTGTCAGTAACGATTAGCCCACCATTATGTTTGTGGGTTTTTTTGTATCTGACGGTCAGTGGTATCGCGGTATCTATCCTACTTATGCTAAGCTCTAGTTCTATAGAGTGCGATATTATTCGTTATTGGTTGTCACCTGCCGCTATCGGCGCGCTGCTTCTTAAGCACACTATCCTTTATTCCTCACTCCTTTATCGATAGTACTGCTTTGTGAATAATAAAAGCATTGTCTGGCTGAGCTTGATGTTTTTTGTGCTCATCCCTATATAAGCGCATATCATATAAAATAATATGTTTGTGATTTAAGATAATATAATGACTGTGTCTCTTACTAATAAATAAATTCCATGAGTGAGCGACAATTACGCGGTTTACTAAGTACGATAGATACGTGAATAGGAAAAGATAAATAGATTATGAAGCTTTCAACCAAAGTTACAGAACTGACCAATATTATTGCTCCTGCCGTCGCGGCTTGCGATGTGGCATTATGGGGTATCGAGTTTGCACCGCAAGGTAATCGCTCTTTATTACGCATTTATATTGAGGCATTGCCAGAAGAGCAGGCCCAAAATAAACAAGTAACCATTGAAAACTGTGCAGCAGTGAACCATCAAGTGAGCGGTATTCTTGAGGTTCATGATCCGATTGCTGGTGAGTTTATCTTAGAAGTCTCTTCACCAGGTTTCGACCGTGCATTCTTTTCAGATGAGCAGATGCATGCCTATGTTGGTCAAACCGTCAGCTTGCGTTTAATACAAGCGATTGGTGAAGGTGATCAAAAACGCCGCAAAGCGACAGGTACTTTAGATAGTATTGATGCAAATGTCTTAAATCTGACATCAAGCGATGGTCAGCAGTTTGAGATTGCGCTGAGTAATATTGATAAAGCCAATTTGATTTATGAAGATGCCTAAGCTTTTGTACAGCTTGGTTTGATTTGAAAACTTGAAGTAACAAATCATCCATCAGCATTTTAATATCCAAACAGCTTATATAGCTTACGGTGAAAATATAATAGCAATACATAAATTATAAAATTTAAGTCAATTAAAAATGATAGGACAGGTATAGCATGAGTCGTGAAATCTTAACGGTAGTAGAAACTGTCAGTAATGAAAAGGGCTTAAATCCTGAAGATATCTTTGAAGCGATAGAAGACGCTTTGGTGGTATCGACTAAGAAAAAAGTATACACCGAACAGCCAGAAGTGGCAGTACGGGTTGCTATCGACCGTACAACGGGCGATTATGATACTTATCGTTACTGGACAGTGGTTGCAGATGAAGACCATGAAATGCCTGCTTGTCAGCTAGCCATCAGCGATCTTGATCCAGAAGAATGGTCAATCGGCGATGTCAAAGAAGAACAGATTGAATCGATTGAGTTTGGTCGTATTGCTGCGACGCAAGCCAAACAAGTCATCATCCAAAAGATTCGTGAAGCTGAGCGTAATTTAGTAGCAGATGCTTTTGAGCCACGTGTTGGCGAGATGATGTATGGCGAAGTCAAGAAGCAGACCCGTGATGGCTATATCATTGATCTAGGTGACAATGCCGAAGGCTATTTGTCACGTGATCAGATGCTGCCGCGTGAGCAATTACGTGCAAAATCACGTATCAATGCCATTTTGTATCATGTCAACCGTGAAAACCGCGGCGCTCAGTTGTTACTGTCTCGTACTCATCCTGAAATGCTTTCAGCATTGATGCAAAAAGAAGTGCCTGAGATTGCCGAACAAATTATTGAAATCCGCAACGTCGCGCGCTTGCCGGGTACTCGTGCTAAAATAGCTGTGAAAACCAACGATCATCGTATCGATCCAGTTGGCGCTTGTATTGGTATGCGTGGTACACGTATCCAAGCCGTACAGCAGGAGCTTGATGGCGAACGCATTGATGTGGTGGTGTGGTCAGACGATCCAGCACAGTTCATTATCAGTGCTTTAGAGCCAGCTGACGTCAGTAGCATCATCTTGGATGAAGATACGCAAACGGCTGATATTATCTTTAGCACCAATGATCAGTTGGCGCGTGCGATCGGTTCACAAGGTCAAAACGTACGTTTAGCGTCTGAGCTAACGGGTTATAAGCTTAATATGATGCTAGAAGAAGAATATCAGCAGCGTCAACAAAACGAATCTAAAGCCTTTATCGAATTATTCTATGAACGTTTAGAAGTAGATAAAGACTTAGCGCAAGCACTTGTCGATATTGGTTTTACCAGTATTGAAGAAGTGGCTTACGTACCAGTTGAAACCTTTTATGATATTGAAGGTCTAGATGATGAAGCGATTGAGATGATTCAAGAGCGTGCAAAAGAAGTCGTCATCGCTGATGAGCTGGTCAAACAACAGAACATGAAAGAGCCAAGTCAAGAGCTACAAGAGCTTGAAGGTATGACAGTCAATTGGGCCTATAAAATGGCACAAAAAGACATTATTACCGTTGATGATTTGGCAGAACAAGCAGTCTTCGATCTCGAAGATATCGAAGGTTTAGACTCTGAAACCGCAGGAAAACTCATCATGAAAGCTCGGGAATCTTGGTTCAATGAATAAGCGGTAACTGCATATCGCTGTCTTTTAGTGATATGCTATCGATAATAAAGTGCTGGTATGAACGCAGTACCAATACCAGCCTTACCCCAATCATTTGTAGCCAACAACTGAATTGAACATATAGCAAATAATAGACAGTAGGTGATAATAAATGGCAGATAAGACCGTCAAAGAACTGGCAGATATGGTAGGCAAAACCGCAAGTGCTGTACAACAGCAATTGGTAGATGCTGGACTGCCTGCTCGTGCAGAGGGTGACCTAGTCACTGAGCTTGAGCAAGAGAAGTTGGTGACGTATTTAAAGCAAAGTCATGGTCAGCAAGAAAAGCGTCGTATTAGTCTTAAATCTAAGACAACTAGCACTGCGCGCGTGACCGGCTCTTCAGGTAAATCTAAGAGCGTCAATGTGGAAGTGCGTAAAAAGAAAGTATTTGAAAAGCCTGATCCAGAAAAAATGGCTGAAGAGTTGGCTGCGCGTGAGCAAGCGATGATTGAGTCGCAAGAACGTGCTGCTAAAGATGCTGAAGAGCGTGCTGCTACCAAGAAGAAATCTGAAGAACGTCAAGCTGCAACCTTGGCGGCAATGCGTGCAAGCTTAGGCTCTAGCAAAAAGTCAGATGATAAAAACGACGATATCTCAACCTCAGTGGTTGTGAAAAAAGGTGGCAAAACCACTGTCGAAGTAAAACCTAAAGACCAACCGAAGAAAAAAATTGCAGCGACGAAACCGAAAGTTGAAACGGCGGTTGAGCGTAAAGCGCGCGAAATGCGTGAGAAAGAAGAAGCTCGTTTACGTGAAATCGAAACAGAAACACGCCGCGCTCAAGCTGAAGAAGCACAGAAACGTACGCTTGAACAAATGCGTAAAATGGCTGGAAAATATACAGATCAGCCTGCATCTGAAGTTCGTAAAGATGAGCCACTAGCAGAAGGTTTGGTTGGTGATGCCTTAGAAGAATCGTTTGAAAAAGAACGTCGTGAAATCAAGCGTGGCACCAGTAGTACTAGTGCTCGTGGCCGTGGTCGTCGTAAGAATCAAGATGAGCGTGAAATCAAAAACCGTAAAAACGGTTTGCGTTCAACGCAAGCATCACAGCATAAGTTCGAAAAACCTGTTGAAAAAATTGTTTACGATGTTGAGATTAGTGAACAAATTACAGTTGCAGATCTTGCTCAACGTATGGCAGTTAAAGCGCGCGAAGTCACCAAATTGCTTATGAAAATGGGTGAGATGGCTCGTGAGTCAGATACGATTGATCAAGCGACAGCAAGTTTACTCGTCGAAGAGATGGGTCACAATCCAGTACTGGTCAGTGATACTAAGGTTGAAGACGATCTACAAGACGCCGTTGATGAGCGTAGCAGTAACGTTCAAACTCGTCCGCCAGTAGTCACGATCATGGGTCACGTCGATCACGGTAAGACATCATTACTTGATAAAATTCGTGAAACAAAAGTGGCAACTGGTGAAGCGGGTGGTATTACTCAGCATATCGGTGCTTATCACGTTAAAACCGATCGTGGTGTGATTACCTTCCTTGATACTCCAGGTCACGCGGCCTTTAGTGCTATGCGTTCACGCGGTGCACAGGCGACTGATATTGTTGTGTTAGTTGTTGCCGCTGATGATGGTATGATGCCGCAAACAGCAGAAGCTATTGATCATGCTCGTGCTGCTGGTACGCCAATTATCGTTGCAATTAATAAAATGGATAAGCCAAGCGCTGATCCAGATCGCGTCCTTAATGAATTGACTGCTAAAGAAGTCGTTTCAGAAGAGTGGGGCGGCGATACCCCAATGGCTCGCATCTCAGCCAAAACCGGCGATGGTATTGATGAGCTGCTAGAACTTATTAGCCTACAAGCTGAACTAATGGAGCTAGAAGCACCGTTAGATGGCGCTGCTCAAGGTGTGGTCATTGAATCAAGACTTGAAAAAGGGCGCGGTCCGGTTGTTAGTGTCTTGGTTAAAAAAGGCACATTGAAGCAAGGTGACTTGGTCTTGGCTGGCGAGCATTATGGTAAAGTTCGTGCGATGACTGATGAACATGGTAAGCGTATTCAATCAGCGGGTCCTTCTATCCCTGTGGAAATTTTAGGCCTACCTGAAACGCCAGCAGCTGGCAGCGAGTTCTTAGTCTTAACCGACGAGAAAAAAGCTCGCGAAGTGGCAGAGTTTAGAAGTAACCGTGAGCGTGAGCGTCAACTTGAACGTCAGAATGCCATGCGTTTAGAAAGCATGTTTGATCAGATGGAACAAGGTGATGTGTCATTCTTGAATATCGTATTGAAAACGGATGTTCGTGGTTCGCTTGAAGCACTGCTTTCTGCATTGAATGAGCTATCAACTGATGAAGTTAAAGTCAGAGTAATCAGCTCAGGCGTCGGTCCTATCTCTGAATCTGATGTGACACTTGCAGAATCTAGCGAAGCGGTATTGTTAGGTTTCAACGTTCGTGCTGATGCGACCGCACGTCGCAAAGCGGATGCCGCCAACATGGATATCCGTTATTACAGCGTTATCTATGGTTTGATTGATGATGTGAAAGCAGCTATGAGTGGTATGCTTGCGCCAGAACATCGTGAGAAAATCCTTGGTGTTGCAGACGTTCGTGAAGTATTCCGTTCTAGTAAGTTCGGTGCTGCTGCTGGTTGTATGGTGGTTGAAGGTACAATTTATCGCAACAAACCGATCCGCGTATTGCGTGATGACCAAGTTATCTTTACCGGTCAATTGCAATCATTGCGTCGCTATAAAGAAGACGTTAATGAAGTACGTACTGGCATGGAATGCGGTATGGCTGTTCGTGGCTATGATGTCGAAGCTGGCGATAAGATCGAAGTCTTTGAAATCCAAGAGTTTGCACGTACTATCTAACGTTACAGTTCGATAGCAGGATATCTAATCATGCAATATGCTTAATCAGCTGAGCAGATTAGTATCTTCTTAATATCTAGCTGTACTTAGGCCTAACAGGTACATCCTGCTAGGCCTTTTTTACCAACTATTAGTCCTAAAATTTGTTAATAAGCCAATATATCAATCAGTGAAAATAAGCCATATTAAAGTAAGGTAACAATATGAACCAACGTCTACAACGCTTAGCCGACCAAATTCAACGTGAGCTTGCTGTTCTCATCCGTGATGCAGTCAATGACCCTCGTTTGACTGGTTTTGTCACTATTTCCAGTGTCAAGGTTAGTCCTGACTTAGGATATGCTGATGTCTATGTCACCATCATGGAGCCTGAGCTTAATGATTCCATGAATAAGACCAATCATGAAGAGAGTATCAAAGTACTTAATAAAGCGGCGGGCTTTTTGCGTACTGAATTGAGCCACAGTCTCAAAACACGTACCACACCACGCTTGCGTTTTCATTATGACGAAGTGACTGCTCGTGGTAATTACATGATGGATTTAATCAGTAAAGCAGTTATTAAGACTGAAGAAAATGAGTCTGACGAGCAAGAAAACGAAGAGTAGAAGGGTAAAAGTCGTTATGTCTATCGCATCTACGCAAGCGGATAAAAAGTCTAGTAATCACCCTAACAAGATTAAAGTCTCGGGTGTTATTTTAGTCGACAAACCCAAAGGCATGACTTCACAGCAAGTGGTTTCAAAGGTGAAGTATCTTTTTAAGTCGCCAAATCATGACAGTAAAAAAGCGGGGCACACAGGGACACTTGACCCAATGGCAACCGGTCTATTGCCGATTTGTATGGGTGAAGCGACGAAATTTAGTCATTATCAGCTAGATGCGGACAAATCCTATCAAGCAACTATTTTACTTGGCAGTCAGACTGATACGGGTGATGCCGATGGTCAAATCGTTGCACAAGCACCCATTCTAGCGTTTGATAATGCACTGTTAGGCAAAGTTGCCCAGCAGTTTTTAGGTGCTCAGCAGCAGATACCACCGATGTATTCTGCACTAAAAAAAGATGGCAAAAAACTCTATGAGTATGCTCGTGCGGGAATCGAGGTAGAACGAGCGCCTAGAAATATTGTAATCAAGGCCATTGATTTAAAAGCGCTTGATCATGAGCAAATTCAATTGACAGTGACCTGTACTAAAGGTACTTATGTGCGTGTACTCGGTGAAGACATCGCCAAAGCGATGGGTACATTAGGGCATTTGACTGCATTACGCCGTACGCAGGTTGGTGATTTTAAAATCAATGATGCGATTACTTTGTCAGACTTGGAAGCATTAGCGTTTGATAACAGGCAAGAGCAATTGATGCCGGTAGATGCTTGCATTAATATTGAAGCTGAGATGGTATTGACGGTTGAGCAGTGTGAGCGTATACACATGGGTCAACGTTTGAATGTATTTGAGCAACTGACAGACAGTCTGCGCGACTATATTTCAACTAGTATCAGCCATCAGTCGTCTGTGTCAGAAAACAACGATATTCAACTAGATAGTGATATGGTTAGTAGTGAAGATGACCAACAACCCCTGATCCATGAGATTCCAGCTGATATTCGTTTGATAAATCAGCAAGGTCAGTTTCTTGGATTGGGTGCCGTAAGTCTCAACGGTAGATTGCAGCCTAAAAAATTGATCCAGCGTTAATGTTACGGTTCTTATATAACCCTCGTTTAAACACGATTTAGCTTACTAATAGTTTACACTAATCACATATCCTCACATTTTATTGCAGGTTTCACCTATGGTGGAACCTGTTTTTTTTGTACTTTAGATCTACCGGATAGGAAGTCTGGATAGAAAAATAAATCGAACTAAGACTCTAAGAATAAGAACATAAAAAAATAATAAGATAAAAAGTCATATATCAAAAATAAAAACTAGGTTCGAAAGAGAATATTTAATATGAACAAGATGGGTCAGAGGAAGACTATACAGCCAATAATAACAACGACTCATAAAAATAAAGTATGAATAATAAAACAACTAAAAGAAAATCACTCATAACGAAAAAAGGAATATCATGAAAACCATCGCTTTTTTACTACACAATAACTTCGAGCAAGCAGAATACGAAGAGGTTAATAATCAACTCAAAAATAAAGGTTACAAGACACTTCTTATAACCACAAATAAAGAAAAAGAAGTGCAAGCCATGCAGCAAGATGTAGACAAAGGCGACACCTTTATTGCTGATATTTTTGCAAAGGACGCAAGCGTTTCTGATTATGATGCGTTGGTACTACCAGGTGGTACTGTCAATGCGGATACGATTCGTGGCAATGAAGAGGCTCATAGTATTATCAATGCTATCAATGATGCAGGCAAGCCATTAGCCGTCATTTGCCATGCTCCTTGGGTACTTATCAATACAGGTATTGCCAAAGGTAAAACGCTCACTGCTTATCATACGCTGCAGATAGATTTAGAAAACGCTGGTGCAAAATTTGTAGATCAAACAGTACAGGTAGACGGTAATTTGATTACCTCACGTAATCCAGATGATATCAGCAATTTCGTTGATGCTATTGATAAGGCATTATCTTAATTTTTCTACCCATTTACTGAATAATCAATTATTTATATTTCTTAAACATTCACAACTTATATTTCTTAAACATCCACAACCGTAACTGAGGAAAACATTATGTCAAACTCTAACCCAAACGATACCAAGCTTGAGCAACAACGTTCTGAGTCAGTAACTGCAGCACTTAAAAGCCAAACTGAGAACAATCATACTGAAGATAGTGAAGCCGCAGCAGATCGTATTGCAGACAACCTAGGAAATGCTAAAGAAGACAAATAGAGTATGTAACGTGTTATCCATAATAAGGTAACACTGATATATTTGCTGATCATCTCTACATCTCAATGCCACTGATGACATTTGCATCTCAATGTAAAAAGTATAAAACAGCTACTTCAAAAAATAATAATTCAGGAGCTAATATGAGTAATTCATTGAATAACATGGATGAGCAAGAAAAAGAGATTGAAAGGCTTGCAAAAGACATCAATCCTAGCGAACATGCTACTCCTGATAGTTTAGCAGAAGTTACCACAGCTGCACCGCTTGAAGATGATGAACTAGGCGGTAACGCGACGGAAGATGACGTTAAGAAATAAGCAAATTCTTTTGCCTATTGACGGATGATTTAACTATAAAAAATAAATCTGACTTTACAAGTATTATGAAAAACTGCTGCTAGTTCAGCAGTTTTTTGTTATAATCACTGTCACATTTACATTAGGTTGAGATAAGACATCGTGCTTCATAGGCTGTCCAAAACGGATAGTTATATTAAGTGCTCTCTCATCGCAGCTTATCCTAAATGGTCGTTATGACTAATTAGCTTGTCGTACACTAGGTCAACTCTAGTAATGCAGGGTTGTCCTGAATGACGTGCAGGTTATTTTATTTACTATTCTACTGCTTTAGATCTTACTCAAATTCGAGAATGTCTTAAAGCTTTTAGCATTGCCGGAGATATTTATGCTAACTAATACCGATCGCGAACAAATCATTGCTCAATACCAACGTGGCGAAAATGACACTGGTTCTCCAGAAGTTCAAGTAGCTCTATTGAGTGCTCGTATCAACGATTTGCAGAACCATTTTAAAGCACATAAAGCTGATCATCATAGCCGTCGCGGTCTTATCCGTATGGTTAACACGCGTCGTAAATTGCTTGATTATCTAAAAGGTAAAGATCTTGGTCGTTACACCACGCTTATCAGCCAGTTAGGTCTACGTCGTTAATCTAACGACAATAGTACGAGTGGATGCTAAAATAAAAGAAGCCATCATATGGTGCTATTTTAGAATTTTTGCTGAATCGCTTGGAACTTGCTTGTTGCTATCGATAAAATAGATTTTTCTAAAAACGGTGTGGAATAGTTTCACGCCGTTTTTTTATGCTTATTCATTTTCAAGATTGATTTTGGATAGCATTGGTTATAAAGACCAATTCAAAGTAGGTAATAGAAGTTTTCGTAAAAACAGTAACACTAGAGCCTAGAGCTAAGTGTTTTCTATCGATAATTGCTGTGTTCCGCAATTCATTGGTCAATGGCTATAAATCACTGTAAAATAATGCCTTGTGAGTTTGATAGTATATCTACTACATATATGGTGACTATTTATAAAATACCCGTTTCTTAGCTTATAGAATAGCTAGCTGCGCTAATATCCAACGCTCAAAAGCGCAGAAAAATAGCCTATAGGGTTTTTAGCACCGAAGTCTTTTGACTTAAGGTCTTTTTGATAGTATTTATAGTAAAGCCAAAATTGAATGACCAAATATACACAATAGTACGATGTCTAGCACCGATAGGCATATGGAATAACTAGGTAATGTTATTGGCACTGGTTGAGATGATTTCTGAGAGAAAGACTGTCAATTATTAGTCATATACACTAGTAGTCACATATACAGAATTTTAATGAAAAATATCAGCTTTTTATAATGCTTATATTACTTTCGTCAGTCAACATTAGGAAGATTATATGACAATGTTTAACACCATTAAGCGTGAATTTCAGTATGGCAACCAACAGGTTGTGATCGAGACAGGTCGTATTGCTCGTCAAGCAAACTCTATCTTAGTACATATGGGCGGCGTTACGGTACTTGTCGCAGCAGTGGTAAAGTCAGAGGCTAAAGAAGGTCAAAACTTCTTTCCGCTAACGGTCAACTATCAAGAAAAAATGTATGCAGCGGGCAAAATCCCAGGTGCCTATGGCAAACGTGAAGGTCGTGCAAGCGAGTTCGAAACCCTAACTTCACGCTTGATTGACCGCCCGATTCGCCCGCTATTCCCTGAAGGCTATGTTAACGAAATCCAAATTACGGCAACGGTTGTTTCATCAGATAAGACTCAGTCTGCAGATATCGCTGCCCTAATCGGTGCTTCAGCGGCACTAGCCATATCTGATGCACCATTCAATGGTCCAGTCGCAGCTGCTCGTGTTGGCTTCATCAACGGCGAGTACATCCTTAACCCAACGATTGAGCAGCTTAAAGAGAGTGACCTTGACCTAGTGGTTGCCGGTACTAAATCTGCTGTATTGATGGTTGAATCTGAAGCGGCAGAGCTTTCAGAAGATCAAATGCTAGGCGCGGTATTATATGGTCATCAGCAACAGCAAATCGTTATTGATAACATCGCCTCAATGGCAGAAGAAATCGGTACTGCTAAGCAGCAATATTCTGCTCCTGAGCGTGATCAAGCGCTTACCAGCAGCATGAAAGAGCAGTTTGGTGAGCAAGTCGCTGACGCTTATACGATTACTGATAAGCAAGCGCGCTACACTAAGCTTGATGAAATCAAGCAGTCAATTATTGATGCACTTGCTGGTGATGCTGAGTCAGAAACTTACGCTGATACAGTATCTGAGCTTAAAGAAATTTATAACGATCTTAAATATCGTACGGTTCGTGACAATATCTTGTCAGGCAAGCCGCGTATTGATGGTCGTGATCTTGAGACTGTTCGTGCCCTTGACGTACAAGTTGGTGTATTGCCATACACGCATGGTTCAGCATTGTTCACACGCGGTGAAACGCAAGCATTGGTTACGACCACGCTTGGTAACAGCCGTGATGTCAACATGATTGACTCACTAGGTGGCACGATTCGTGACCATTTCATGCTGCATTACAACTTCCCGCATTTCTCAGTTGGTGAGACGGGCCGCGAAGGTATTCCAAAACGTCGTGAAATCGGTCATGGTCGTCTAGCTCGCCGCGGTGTACAAGCGATGCTACCGGATAGCGAACGCTTCCCGTATGTCATCCGTGTGGTATCAGAGATTACTGAGTCAAACGGTTCATCTTCTATGGCGTCTGTTTGTGGTGCAAGTTTGGCATTGATGGATGCTGGTGTTCCACTAAAAGCACCAGTTGCTGGTATCGCCATGGGTCTGGTTAAAGAAGGTGAGCGTTTCGCTGTACTGTCAGACATCTTAGGTGATGAAGATCATCTTGGCGATATGGATTTTAAAGTTGCTGGTTCTAAAGACGGTATTACTGCGCTGCAGATGGATATCAAAATCGAAGGTATTACGCCTGACATCATGGAGCAAGCGCTTAAGCAAGCCCATGCCGGTCGTATCCATATTTTGGACGCGATGAATAAAGTATTGCCTGAGAGCCGTACTGAAATCAACGCTCATGCACCAAACTATGCGGTTATCGAAATCAATCCGGATAAAATCCGTGACGTAATCGGTAAAGGCGGCGCGATGATTCGTCAGCTAACCGAAGAGACTGGCGCAGTTATCGATATCGATGATGGCGGCACGATTCGTATCTTTGGTGAAAACAAAGCGGCAACTAAAGCAGCTATCGGTAGAATCGAAGCGTTGACGGCAGAAGTTGAAGTGGGCAAAACTTATGAAGGTACGGTTGCTCGTATCGTTGATTTTGGCGCGTTTATTAACGTCTTGCCAAACACTGATGGCTTGGTACACATCTCACAAATCGCTGAAGAGCGCGTTGAGAATGTTTCTGACTACCTAAAAGAAGGTCAAATCGTTAAAGTCTTCGTCCAAGACGTCGATAACCGTGGTCGTATTAAATTGACTATGAAAGGTATCGAGCAAAGCTAATCGATATCTAATGTAGTCAACATATAAAAACTGCTTTAAGTCTCTCGTCATGAGTGCTTAAGGCGGTTTTTTTATGGGTGTAAAATCTTGTTTTCAGTAGAATATCTTATTAAAGTAACTGGCCTATATCAAAGTGATTGGTCTATATAAAAGTCTTTAGGAAGGTGAATATCGATTCGAACTTTAGGCAAATCTTGTAGGTGCTGTAAGAGTAACGGTAAGATATCAGCGTGCCAGTCTAACGCAAGTGAGCCTGCGTTTGCTAAATTGGCTGCGTTGGACACGTTAGCTGTCTCATTTCGTGAGTGGTTATGAATAAGTGGGCGTGCGAGGAGGGCAACCCTACGGATACCTTGATAACGGATAAGCGGGATAAGCTGCTCAGATAAATCATTCAACGCGGCAATTAACCATTGTGACCGTGTGGGGTGGTAAGGATGATTTGATACCACAAGATTAGCGATATAACTGGGCTGATTGCCATTACTGCTGATACTTAAACCAGCTTGCTCAAGCACGCGTTTATGCAGTAAGCAGCTGCCAACACTCAGACTGCCATCGCGGCATGCACGATAGTAACGTTGATAATTATCAGCAAATAAAGTCTTAGCTTTTGTGAGAACAGGATCTAAAAGAATCCCTGCAGTATTGACTGGTAGAATAAGCAGCTGCGCGCTACTATTTAAGATAGGGGCGTGGGTAAGTTGCAAAGTCGCCAATGTCAGCCCCTTGATAAAAGTCTAAATAATTAGCTACTGTTTGTCGCCGTTTGTCTCGGCTTCTAATTGCGCTATTTGTTGTTCAAGTAGGGCGATTTGCTCTGCTTTCATATCAGTTAATTGCTTGTTCATCGTCAGTTGTTCAGCAGCCAATTTTTCTTGTTCAGCTAAGCGCTTACGCTCGTCTTCTAAGCGATCTATTTCTTCTTTAGCAAGACTATCTGTTTCTGGCAAAGCCGCATTTAAGATCTCATCAGCATTAGGTATTTGATTAACTGTAGTTGTCTCATTAGTATTTGACGTTAAGTCACTATTGTTTGAACTATTGTCATTATTACCTAAGGACGTAGCATCTAATTGAGTAGCGCTATCTTGTTCGGTCGTCGGTGGTGTACTTTCGATAGGCGCAGTATTAGTGTCTATCGAATTGTTTTTCCAGACCAAGTAGCCAATCAATAATGCCGCTAATATAATAATTGACCACCATTTCTGGAGTGACTTAGTGGGCTTTTTTTTCAGTGATTTGGTTGATAGAGGACGCATTTTTTGGCTTTTCATACTATAGTCGATTTATGTTAGAAATATAAGTAGCCATACTATAGCAAACTCAAAATAAAAAGCCTATCTATTGCTAGATAGGCTGGTAGCTATTAAGACTTAACGCTTAATATTTAAGGCTTGAATTTTACTGTGCCGCTGGTACCAGTAGCCATAGCATCACGAGCAATTTGGTCTTCAGCATGGTTTTTGGCACTGATTGCATCAGGATCAGGGCGATGTTCGCTATGTCCACATAATGTGCATTCAATATACTCATCAGGTTCTGGGGTGACGACGTTGATTTGTACCACCGCATCCATCGCTTGACACTTAGGGCAGCGAACACCAGATAAAAACTGCCGCTTTGGTCGCGTTGATTGATAGCGCATTTAAATCATCCCATGTGTTGTTGAGGCATTAGCAGCAGCACTGCCTTTTTTAGTATCAGAAAAACCGCTATGACGTAACAACGCATCGATACTGGCACTGCGACCACGGAAGTTTTCAAAGTTGATCTTGGCAGGGAAACTACCACCAACGGATAAAATTGTCTCACGGAAGGCTTTACCAGTGACAGGGTTAAAAATACCTTCTTCTTCAAACTTGCTAAAGGCATCTGCCGATAGCAACTCTGCCCATTTATACGAGTAATAACCTGCCGCATAGCCGCCTGCAAAGATATGACTAAAGCCGTTGGCAAAACGGTTGTAGTCAGGTGTCTGCATGATAGCAATGTCGTCTCGAACGGTATTTAGCGTGGCTAATATACCATCATAATCTAGCGCTGGCGTCTGCGCATGAATCAATAAGTCAAACAGTGCGAATTCGATTTGACGTAGGGTTTGCATGCCGCTTTGGAAATTCTTCACCGCCAATAACGCTGCAAGTTTGTCTTTTGGTAATGGCGCACCGGTTTCGACGTGGCTACTAATCAGCGCAATACCTTCGGCATCCCACGCCCAGTTTTCCATAAATTGACTGGGCAGCTCGACCGCGTCCCACTCAACGCCATTGACACCAGCGACATCACCGACCGTCACTTGGGTTAATAAATGATGTAGGCCGTGACCAAACTCATGGAATAGAGTCAATACTTCATCATGCGTCAATAAGCTTGGTTTGCCATCGAGGGCAGGGGTAAAGTTACCCACCATAAAGCAAACGGGCAGCTGCTGATGATTTTTTTCACTGTAAGTATAACGTGACTGAAAACCACTCATCCAAGCGCCGCCGCGTTTACCACTGCGTGCAAATAAGTCAAAGTAAAAGCCACCAAGCAAGTTATCATCAGCATCAAACAACTGATAAAAGCTGACATCGTCGTGCCAGCGTGATACGGATTCACTTTGCTCTTGGACTTTGATACCGTACAGACGCTCAACGATGGCAAATAATCCGCTAATCACTTTTGGTAAGGGAAAGTACGGGCGGATTTCTTCTTGCGATAAGCTGAACTCGCTTTGTTTGACTTTTTCAGCGATATACGCACTGTCCCATGCCTGTAACTCATCTATACCATAATCTTGCGCATACTTTTGCAACTGAGCTAAGTCTTGCTTAGCCGCTGGAGTTGCTTGCGTGGCCAAACTCCGTAAAAAGGTTTCTACTTCTGCCACGTTATCTGCCATTTTAGTCGATAGTGAGACTTCTGCATAATTGTCAAAACCCAATAGCTTGGCTTTTTGCTCACATAGTTGCAGGATTTGACTCATGATATCGGCGTTATTTAGCGACTCACCTTTGGCATTGGTATGCGCATCAAACTCAGAAGCACGCGTGACATAAGCGCGGTATAGGGTCTCACGCAGCTCGCGGTCATCCGCATGGGTCATGATGGCAAGATAAACAGGGATGTTTAAGCTTGCCACGTAATAAGGACTTGGCAACGCATCGAATTCTACTTGCGTAAGCGTACCGTTGGCAAGCGCGCGCGCTTTATACTGTTCGCCAGCATCTGCGAGTAGCGCCAGTCCACTTTCGGTTAGACCTGCTAATTGCTCTTGCTGCAGCGGTAAGGCATAAGCTTGGGTGGCATCCAATACGTTATCTGAAAAGGTCGCTGATAAGGTAGAAAGCTGACTTTGAATAGCCGCAAACTTTTCTTGTTCATCTTTTGGTAATGCGACACCTGACAGCTCAAAACTGCGTAGCGCAAGCTCAATAGCCCGCGCTCGTGCAGGCTCAAGCGCCGCAAAAAATTCTGTGTCATTGACGATAGTTTGATAACGATTAAATAGCGGCTGATGCTGTCCCACTCGTGTGCCATAAGCAGATAATTTAGGTAGCAGTTCATGATGGACATGACGAATGTCGTCATTGCTCATGACGCTATTCAGGTGCGATAAAATGCCCCAACTGCGATCCAATGCCAGATTAATATGATCAAAAGTCATCACATCGGCTAGCGCTTGCTCAGCATTGATATTAGCAGCACGGTTATGGCTATCAGTATCTGCACTCATCTCATCTAAAAATGTATTGGCTGCATCAATGGCACTGATGACATGGCTTTGTAATGTACTTGGCGAAACGTTGTCAAAATCGACAAGGCGTAAATCTGCAGGAAGGGTTTTCATAAAAGTATCCGATATCTGATCGTAGTGAATGAATTATTATTGAGTAAACGTAGCTTTATATAAGAGATTGGCTTGCCGTGACATTTAGAACATCATTAGCTTTGTGTTATTTTTCTTCTTTTGCTGTCTTATCGATAAGCTATATAAAAGATGGGTTCGTTTGACGAAAATGCAACCTAATTATTGACTATACAAAGTATGAAGCGAGTAGATAGTGAATATTAAGCGGGTTTAAAGTCGATCCGTCAGGCTTTTAGAACAATACAGAGTGTTCTACTTACAAAGTGCTATCATTTGCTTGCAAATTAACCCTACAGCGAGTGAGGTTTGACTGCTAGCATCAAGGCAATGGAATAGAAATATTAAGTACTGCTGATAGCAAAAACTATGAATCAGTTGATTAATAGTAAAAATCACAATGTTAAAAGTAAATGATAATAAAACAAGGAGCAATAAATGAAAGCGACTCTCAAAAGTTTACGTGAAACCAAAGCCAATCCTGCGGTTAGTATCTTTGTTAAGACTCATCGCGAGCATCCTGCTAATGATCAAGATCCCATTGCCCTGAAGAACCAATTAAAAGTGGCTGAAGAACGCTTAACCAACGAATACGATAAGCGCACAGCGACTACCATACTCGATAAGATTCATGATAAAACCAAAGAGCTAAATCACAACTTAAATCTTGATACCTTGGCTATTTTTGCCAGTACCGACGATGTGCAAGTCATCCGTATGCCGATTGACACCACGGAGCGTGTGGTGATTTCACATCGTTTTGCGACTCGAGATTTGGTGCGTGATATGGCAAGTGCGGTGCATTATTACACCTTGGTACTCACTCGTGATAATGCCCGCTTGATTGAAGCGTCTAATGATCGTGTGGTGAGAGAGTTTGATAAGGACGATGACCTGCAAAAAAATATGGATAATATTCCATTTCCTATTGAAAACAATGGTTTGTATACGACAGGCGACGGTGGCTCAGATCGCTCATCTAATAATGAAAGCAGCTATCTAAAAGAGTTTTTTAACCAAGTGGATAAAAGCGTACAAGAGTTGTGGGGTGAGCACAAAATGCCTTTGGTTGTCGTTGGCGATGCTAAAAATATCGGCTACTATAAAGAAGTTTGTGATCGTCCAGACAACATCATTGCCACAGTGTCAAATGCGACTAATCTAGAAGATGGTAGTGCTCAGCATATTATCAATAGTGTGCAAGAGGCGGTGGAAGGCTATCGTACATCACTGCATCAAGCTGCCATGGGTGAGATTGATAAAGCACGCGGTGCCAATATGTTGCAAACAGATCTACAAGAAGTCTACCGCAGTGCCTTCCAAGGTGCAGGCGAGACGCTTTATGTCCGTCGTGGTTATATACAATCGGCTAAAATTGATGAAAAGGCACAGACTTTGAGTCTTGCAGATGATGCGGCTTCAGAAGGCGTTACTGATGATGCCATTGGCGAAATCATTGAGCATGTCATTCATAATGGTGGTGAAGCAGTATTTATGCCACAAGATATTATGGGTGAAGATCAACCAATTGCTTTGGTGACACGCTATTAGTTGCTAGATAGTGCCTATTGATGACAATCCTTTGCGAATTCGCCATTGATAGAAGATAGGTATAGTATGGGAGCATTGGTTCGATAAGAATCAATGCTCTTTTTACATTGATGATATATTAAGCCTTTATCTAAAACTTATACTTGATTGCCGTAGGTTGTTAAATGATGCTAAATAACATACCAAGTACTCTCATGCTATTTAGCATCACAGCAATGATAGCCTTTAGCTCCAGTCTCAGTATGGCAGAGACAGATGTGAATAATATATCTGTGAGCCATCTATCATGGGGTCAATTGCCGCCTTCTATTCAAAACTATTATCAAATAGACTCTAAAAAAAATAAAATGAGGCTAAAGACCAAAGATATTGTTGCTATTCGTTCTTGGATTGGCACAGTAGGAGAACAGTATTTGGTTCAATTACAGCGTTTCAATTCAACCAATAGCCCCGGCGAGCCAGCAGGAGAGGTCTTCACGCATTTATATGTTATAGATGAACAAGAGGCTTTACGAGTATGGCAAATATATGATTATGTACCCTGCGATGGGTTAGATGTAATCGCAGAATTCGCTAAAAACACCGCCGTAGTGACTGATATTAATAATAACGGTGTTATCGAAGTGAGTGTGCCTTATTATCTCGGTTGTCGTGGTGACGTAAGTTATGATGAGATGAAAGTAATCATGTACGAAGGGCAGCAAAAATTTGCTGTACGTGGTAACTCTGCAATTTGTAACGCCAAGACAGACCAGCCAGTTGATGCTACTGGTTATTACGGTGGTGACTACAAGATTGATGAAAAATTACTACAGCAATCAGCGCTATCAGCTACTCAAAAATCAGTATTTAGGCGTCACTTGCAATCAGTGTGGCGAGATAACCAATGTTCCATTTATTTTAAGTATGATGACTAATTCTATGACTACCACAACCTCTTTTGTGCTAACCAGCTATAACATTCATAAAGGCATGTCGCCGATGAATCGCCAAGTTAAAATACAAGGTATCGCCCAAGCGCTCGATATTATTGGCTCCGATGTACTGTGTCTCCAAGAAGTGCAAGGTCAGAATCTTAAGCGCAATATGCAGTACAACGAATACCCTGACCAATCGCAACATGAATGGTTTGGTGAGTATTTACAGCTGCAAAATAGCTATGGTAAAAATTCAGAGTATGAAAACGGTCATCATGGCAATGCGGTATTGAGCCGTTTTCCATTGGATCCTAAACATAACGTCAATATCACCGTTAATAAGCTTGAGCAGCGTGGCGTCTTGCACTGCGAAGTACAACCAGTTGGATGGGATGTACCAGTGGTTGTACTGTGTGCACACCTAAATTTGTTTGAGCGTGATCGCATCAAGCAATATGAAGCCATTGCCAACTATGTTCGTAATGAGATTGCACCTGATCAACCACTGATTTTGGCAGGAGATTTTAATGATTGGAAAAAAATGTCTTGTGATAAGCTGGCTACTAGCTTGGGTATGACCGAAGCTTTCAAGCATTGTCATGGCAAACTGCTGCCAACTTTCCCAGCCAAGCTTCCTGTGCTTAGCTTAGATCGTATTTATGTGCGTAATCTAAGAGTGAAAAATGCCTGGGTGCATACGGGCAAACCATGGTCGACACTGTCTGATCATCTGCCGCTCAGTGCGGAATTGGCACATTTATAAATGATTATTAGATAAGCTTAAGTTATTCACTAAAAATAAAATTGAATGCAAAAATAAAGCAATAGATACCTATAAGGATATATAACGATGTCTACTCTTTCTCATAATCCGCTACCAACGACCCAACATGCCGTACTCATACGTGAGTTTGGCGAACCTGAAGTGATGAGCTATCAAGAGGATGTGGCCATTCCTGTGTTGACAGACAATCAGGTATTGGTCAAAGTTGCTTATGCGGGTATCAATCCTGTCGATTACAAAACGCGTCAAGGCAAAGGCTGGGGCGCTGATGCCATTCAAAAAGACAAGTTTGATAAAAATGAGCCTGCAATTTTGGGGTTTGATATGTCAGGCACTGTGGTCGATAGTCGTAGTGAGCAATTTACTATCGGTACACAGGTCGCTGCCCTGACTTTTCATGGTGGCTGTTATGCAGAGTATGTAGCAGTCGATGCTGACATGCTGGCAAAAGTATCGGATTCTGTCACATTAGAGCAAGCAGGTGCGCTGCCTTGTATTGGACAGACGGCGATACAGTTTGTAGAGTTTGCAGATATTCAAGATGGTGAGCATGTGGTGATAAACGCGCCAGCGGGCGGCGTGGGTCACTTGTTGATTCAGCTGCTCATGGATAAAGTGGCTAAAAACAATATCAAGGTGACTGTTATTTGCTCACCAGAAAAATATGCCAAGCTTGATGAAATAATAGATACCAATCAGCTTACAGGTTGGATTGATTATACCAAAGACGATGAATTCCCTGAGTTACAGGCAGATGTGCTACTGGATTTGGTTGGTAATGAAGCAGGCGTGCGAGCGCTTAGCGTGCTCAAATCTGGTGGTCGCGTCAATGTGTTACCAACGATTTGGGTGGATAAACTCAAAGAAGCGGGTAGCCAGAAACAGCTAAAGGTAGCGGGTTATAAGGCGCAGCGTAGTGGTGAAGATATGGCGCGAGTTTTACAGCTCGTTGCTGATGGCAAGCTAACGCTACGTATTCAGCAAACCTATCCATTGTCTGAAGTGGTCGCGGCTCATCATGAGCTGCAAAAAGGTGCTGCTTTTGGCAAGATCGTTTTGGAAGTGAGCTAGGGCATGTCTTCAATATGAAGGCATGCGACTAAATGGGCTGAAAATGGTTAAATCTTTCTAGACTGCATCAAATAGCTGGTTAATCTTCCGATATTAATCAGCTATTTTCCTTGTTTGGCTACCGTTTATCTCATTTTTATCACCATTTTCAAAACGAGGACGCGCTCTAGCTTATATTAAGTTGCATTAATTTAATGCGATAGCACTTTTCGAAACGTGAGGCTAATGCGACCTGATGTGACAGTTTTAGTTTTTGTAATGGTATGCATCCAAAAATCCTGCGTATCGCCATGCATAACGATAAGCTGACCGGACTCAAGATATAGCTCAACTTTGACGGGCTTGTTCTTTTGTCTAATAGTTTTATGCTTAAAAACAAATTTTCGCCTAGCACCGAGCGATAAAGAAGCAATAATCGGCTGCGCGCCCAGCTCTTTTTCATCGTCGGCATGATAGCCCATACCATCCTCACCAGAGGGATAGTAATTAAGCAAGCAAGAATTAAAATCAACGTTGATTCCACTGCTTGATAACTGCTGCTCAATATGTCGTTTTACGTGCAACATCTGCTTTGACCATGGAATGGCTCGACGCGTCTGTCCAGAGTAATAATAACTGACATCGTGGTCACCCATCCAGACGATTTGGCGAGTGGTAACATGTGTTTTACCAAACAACGTCACGATGTCAGACTGCCAAGGTAGCTCATTTAGTAAATTCTCATACAGAGCGTTAGCCTCATTGATAACTACCCCTAAGTCATTGACCTGACCATCGTAAGGCAATAGGTTATCAGTCGGTTTAGGGGCAAAGAGGTCAGTCATCACTTAGACAGCTCAGCTTATTTATAACTATGATAATGCTCATTGATAACTTGAGCACATAATTCAGGTGCTTCCATCGGCAGTAGATGACCGTAATCTAACAAAGATATGATGCTGTCATCAGGGACGAATTTTTGCCATTGTTGTCGCACTTTATGGTTAATAAACAACGTCGGCTTGCCAGTGATAAGCGTATAAGGACAGCTTAATTGCTTGAGGGCGGTATCGATATGCGGCGCGCCAAAATAGTTGGCGAGCTCTTGTTCAGGCGCAAATATCAGCGTGTAACAGCCATTGGTATCTTTGGATAAACTTTGCTCTGCAAATACCCGCAAATGCGCATCACTCATGCGCCTATAAGCACGTTGAGCGCGTAAGTTCTCATAATAATCATCGATGCTTGCCCAAGTAGATTGTTTGGTGAGGGTGCTTTTAAACGGTTCGCGACTAAGCAGAAGCTTACGCGGCAATAGATTATAGAGTCGGGCTTGTGGTTTGGTAAACGTCACAGGCTCTATTAAATATAGCTGTGAAAACAGATCTGGGCGCTGGGCTGCAGCGATGGCAGTAGCAGTGGCTCCTTGCGAATGACCAATACCAACGATGGGTTTGTCTTGCGTTTTTTCTAAAAATTCAATAAGTATCTCAGCATCCTGCTCGCGCGTAAGACGACGGCGCTGCGGCTTGTCATACCAATAGCCACGAAGCGCAAGCGAGCTGATTTTGAAGTCAGTTGCCAGCGCATTTAATAAGGGACTATAAGTACCAACGGTAAAACTATTGCCACCATAAAAGTGTGCTGGTACGCGAGAGGCAGTACTTGACTGTATCGATGGCGTAAGCTGGCTAAGGTTATAGTAGCGCGCTTGTTTTCCACTAATATTAATATTTTTTGCAAATGCTTTCATAATGTACACACCTCCTTGTGTCTGATTTTCAATGAAAATTAATGATTGTACTTAGCTGTCTTCGCCTAAGAATCCGCCACTTTGACGGTGCCACAAGCGAGCATAAACACCGTGTAGATTTAATAATTCATCATGGCTGCCTTGTTCGATAATTTTACCTTTATCCATGACCACCAATCGATCAAGTGCGGCAATGGTGGAGAGACGATGGGCAATCGCAATGACCGTTTTACCTGTCATGATGTCATTCAGGCTTTCGGTAATGGCAAATTCAATCTCAGAGTCAAGGGCGCTGGTCGCTTCGTCCAGTAGTAAGATGGGCGCATTTTTTAGCATAACACGTGAGATGGCGATACGCTGACGTTGACCACCAGAGAGTTTGACGCCGCGCTCACCGACTTGTGTATCAAGTCCTGTATTGCCTTTATCATCATATAAGTCTTTGATAAAGTCCCATGCTTGCGCTTGTTTGGCAGCCGTAATAATTTCTTCATCGGTTGCATCAGGACGACCGTAAGCGATATTTTCACGTACTGTCCGATGTAGCAAAGACGTATCTTGCGTCACCATACCTATCTGTTGGCGCAAAGACTCTTGGGTGACTTCATCAATTGCTTGTCCATCGATAAGGATTTTACCGCTATCAACATCAAAGAAGCGTAACAATAAATTAACTAAGGTGGATTTACCGGCACCTGAGCGCCCAACCAAGCCTATCTTTTCGCCAGATTTAATGTCCAAATAAAAGTTATCGAGCAGTTTAGTCTTCGTAGTAGGCGTTGCTGATGTTTTCACTGTATCTAAGCTATCGCCTTCAACAGCGTCGCTATCATTCTCATAACTGAAATCAACATGATCAAAAACGATACGACCTTCGGTGACTTTCAAAGCGGGTGCATTGGGCTTATCAATGATTTTTTGCGGCGCTGATAAGGTACGCATGCCATCTTGTACGGTTCCGATACTTTCAAATAGACTGGCAGTTTGCCACATGATCCAACGAGTCAAACCGTTCAAACGTAGTGCCATGGCTGTCGCGGCAGCAATCGCACCGACACCGACCGCGCCTTGTTGCCATAAATATAAGCCAATAGCCGCAGTGCCACTAACCAAAATCACACTGATTAGATGGGTTGATACTTCTAAATAACTGACCCAGCGCATCTGTGCATGGACGGTACCTAAAAATTGCCCCATGGCATTTTTGGCATAACTCAGCTCACGGCGTGAATGGCTAAACAGCTTGACGGTCATGATATTGGCATAAGCATCGGTAATGCGGCCAGTCATTAAAGCACGGGCATCTGCTTGCACAATGGCAGTTTGTTTGAGCTTAGGGATAAAGTACCAAATAGTCAGCGCAACCAAGACTAGCCAAACGATAAACGGGATTAATAATAGGCTGTCCAGATTAAATAAAATGACACCTGACGTAATAAAATAAACGGTGACATACATAAACATATCGGTGACGGTCATAACTGTATCGCGTACGGCCAGTGCGGTTTGCATTACTTTGGCTGAGACACGTCCAGAAAATTCATCTTGATAAAACTGCATCGATTGCCCAAGCATTCGCTGGTGAAAGCGCCAGCGCATTTGCATGGGAAAGACGCCTTGCAAGGTCTGAAAATGGATGAATGATGACAATGCAATCCATAGCGGACTCATGATCATGACGGCTAGCATGAGCAGTAGCATATCGCCTTTTTCTAACCACAGATTCTGCGGTGTATAGACGCCTAGCCAGTCAACGATATTCCCAATCCAAGCAAATAGCATCGCTTCATAGATGCCAATGCCCGCAGACAAAATCATAAATATCAATAGCCAGCCACGTAAACCGTTGGTACACGCCCACAAGAACTTTAGCATGCCATCACGGGGTGAAGGTAGCGGCATAGGGGTTTCAGGAAAGGCAGGGAGGCGAGTTTCAAAAAATCGAAATAGAGCATTCATAGGCAGTCATAAAACATCAATAGCAGTACGCCAAAATCAACGACATTACTCGTTATTTTGAATCTTTACTTTTGTTATTAGGATTGAGTACTATTTTAGCAAACTTCCCAATCAGACCTGCATGCTAATTGTAAATTGAACGGTAAAGAGCCACTTGTCAGCAGTCGAATAAAAGCCAATAAATAGATTGCTGTGTAAGAAATACTTTGTTACATTCTATGGCTTTATCCTCATTGGCAGTTCGCGCTTTGTCTTCAGTATATGAATGATGAGCGAATAATACCCCCGTAAAGTGGCAGTTTAACAAGGTAAGAGCTCATGATATATTTGACGATAGCGGTGCTTTGTAGTGTCGCCGTTTCAGTATTGCTAAAAGTGTTACGACAGAAAAATATAGACATACGCCAGACCATCGTCGCAGGCTATCCGGTGGCTTTTCTGCTGACGTGGTTTTTATTGAAGCCAGACGTCAGTGGCATGAATGCGCTTGGCGGTGCTTGGGCGATTATTATTGCGCTTGGCATATTGCTACCTGCGGTATTTATTATCCTTGGAAGGGCGATTGAATCTGTGGGAATGGTAGCAACTGATGCGGCTCAGCGGCTATCGTTGATTATTCCTATCGTCGCGGCTTTTTTATTGTTTGGTGAAATACTGACCGGCACACGAATATTTGGACTGGCGTTAGGATTTTTGGCACTTGGTGCACTGATTTATCGTCCACAGCAGGGTAAGATTAGCAGACAAGCGAAGCATACACCGCTTTGGCTATTTGGCGTCTGGGCAGGCTATGGCATTATTGATATCTTGTTCAAGCAAGTTGCCAAGCAGGGCACTGCTTTTCCTCTTACGTTATTTGTCAGTTTTGGTTTAGCAGGATTATTGCTGTTTATTTATTTGCTGATTACGCGGGTGCGCTGGCAGGGGAATGCGCTCGCAGCAGGATTGTTATTAGGTGCGCTCAATATGGGCAATATCTATGCTTATGTACGTGCGCATCAATTATTGTCCGAGTCGCCTAGCATCGTCTTTACCGGTATGAATGTCGGTGTCATTGCAGTGGCAACCTTGATAGGGGTTGGTGTGTTTAAGGAGTCGCTTAACCGTATTAATGTATTGGGTTTATTATTAGCCATTTTCTGTGTGGCAGTGCTATTTTTGGCATAGGATTTCGTCTGCATTTATGACTATATTTATTATTTTATAAAAGCGTTAACTTATCAGATATAGGCACAAAGAGCGTCCTATGATAAGGTTGTCTACAAACAGTAAGGCTGATATAAGCCAATAAAAAGCGATTTACTTTGTGACACTTGAACTCAACCAATAACAATAGGACGCACTCTCAATGGAATATCAAAACCAATATAACAAACAGCTACAACGTATTAAAAATGGTTCGGGATTTATCGCTGCCCTCGACCAGAGTGGCGGCAGCACGCCAAAAGCGTTAGAGAATTATGGTGTCACAGGCGATGATTATGACAACGATGAAGCCATGTTCGACCAAGTGCATGAGATGCGTGCGCGTATCATGACTTGCGAGGCTTTTGATAATGAGCGTGTGCTTGGGGCGATTTTGTTCGAAGATACTATGGAACGTGAGGTCAATGGCAAACCGACGGCCAATTATCTATGGGAAGATAAAAATATTGTGCCATTTTTAAAAGTGGATAAGGGTTTGGCTGAGCAAATGAATGGCGTCCAAGTGATGCGTCCGATGCCAAATTTAGATTTGCTACTCGATAAAGCCAAAAACTATCCAGTATTTGGTACCAAAATGCGCTCAGTAATTTATGAGCCGAATGTCGATGGCATTGAGCTGGTCGTGCAACAGCAATTCGATGTGGCAAAACAGATACTCTCAAAAGGTCTGATGCCAATCGTAGAGCCTGAAGTCGATATCAACAGTAGGAAAAAGCATGAATGTGAAGTCATACTAAAGACCAGCATTTTGCACAACCTAGATCGTTTGACTGATGATCAGCAAGTGATGCTAAAACTGACTCTGCCAGAAGAAGCGGGTTTTTACCAAGAGCTAATCGATCATCCAAAAGTGCTAAAAGTTGTGGCGTTATCGGGCGGCTATAGCCGTGGCGATGCTTGTGCCAAGCTTAAGCAAAACCCCGGTATGATAGCCAGCTTCTCACGTGCCTTTACCGAAGGATTGAGCAAACAGCAAAGTGATGATGAGTTTGCTAATACTATCAACACATCTATCGAAGAGATTTATGAGGCGTCGAAAGTTTAAAGCCTTAAACCTTTATAATTGATTTTGAATCCCAGCTGACTTTAGGTTTGCTGGGATTTTTTTAATGGCATTCACAGTAGATATTTATTAAACTTGTGTTTGTTTTTATGGTTTCTGGAGAGGTTGTGTTTCGCTTTATTACTTTAGGAGGGTTTTTATTAATTTGGAGTGTTTCTAGTCAATCTATGGAGCCTGTAGGCTATTCAGGTACTTGGGCAAGCGCTGCTTATTTTAATAATGCCATCGATGTTATATCAGAGACAGTTAATATCGATATTACAGATGATGCTAATAATGCTGGTTATACAGTGAGCTATAAGCTGTATAACAATCGTGAAGGGCTTCAATTCCCATTGGTTTTTGAAGTATTCGATGAATTTGAACAAAGTGATGAGTTCGAAATTACTGTCGATGGTCAATCAGTGCCTGTCGTAACGGTTACTGAAGATAATAACGGGCTTGAGACATCTGATTTCTATATGCCAGCCAATACTGGTTTAGAGCAATTCAGAGCAGATTCAAAGTATATCAACCTGGATTTGTCGTCAGGGTTGCATACTATTACAGCTACTTATGACGTCCAGCCGCATTATTATGGCAGTGATTGGACTGGGATAAGCACTTACTCTTATTCGTTAGTGCCGATGAAGGAGAGCGTCAGTGATGATAAGCAGTTTAAAGGGTCATTTATTAAGCTAAATTTCAATGGTAGTTTAGACTATATCAGTATGGATATCGATGGCACAAAGAATACTTTACCTTCTAATAACCAATGGCATTTCAACGATAATCTTGCGAAAGAGATTGATTTTATTCTTCAAGCACCTCTGAATCCTGTGGCAAAAGTTTTGACGGCTGTTTCGCCATTCATAACTATAAGTTTCGCGCTATTTGTATTGGGTGGACTGCATTTACGTATGATGAAACGTAGACAGCAAGCCCAGCCCGAAACCCTTTGGACAGTCATGCTCGTGGGTGGTTTTCTAGTGCCTCTGCTTAGCCTGATAATTTATTATCTATATCTACTGGTGACAGATATGATCATTGGTCAAGGCGCAACAGGAGAGAGTCGTAATTTGTTCTTTATATGGGTTTTGCCATTAGGCTATATAGTAATAACACCTATTTATTTGATAATTAGTTTTGTGGTTTTTATGATGGTTAAACAGACGGTTACTAAAACAGTAAAGTAATTATAGTTGAAGGCTGTAAATAGCTTTGTGATTCGCGAACAGCTAGCTGACGAGCCATTTGAGAGAATATTAATGCGTAGGACCATTTTAGGATTGCTTTTATTAAGCCACAGTATGTTTAGCTATGCCAATATGGCGTCTCCCATTATCGACGGTACTAATGCCAGTACGGCATATTCAAGCAAAGATATCGATATATTGTCTGAAAACATAGATATCGATATTGCTGAAGGTTTTAATCAAGCTGACTATGATGTCACTTATGAAATTTATAGCGCTAAAGAAGGCGATCGAATACCTTTGGTTTTTGAGGTGTTCGATAACATAGATAATGATGCAGACAAAAGCTTTATAGTCGAAGTCGATGGGCAAGCGGTACCAGTACTTATCAATTATGATTATGAAAGTCATTCAAAATCATTGCCTGCTTATTATGATCCGGAAACGGATACGGCTGTGCCGTTCAATAATGACGCTAAATACTTTGAGATACACTTAAGCGAAGGCAATCATGTCATTAATGTTAAATATTCTGCCTATCCTACAATAAACCGTAGTGATTGGACCAATCAATATATCTATAGCTATTCATTAAAACCTGCCAAAACTTGGAAAAGCTTTGGTGACTTGACCGTTACTCTAAAGATTGCTGATGAGTCGAAATATTTGAAGACTAATCTTGGCGAACCTTTAAGTGGGATGATAAAAGCAGATTCTAAGTGGTTTTTTGATCATCTGCCTCAAGATGTTCTTGAGATATCTTATCAACCACAACCAATGCCTCTAGCAAAGTGGTTAATTAACTTAGACTCATTAATACTTCTGTTGTTTTTAATATGTTTGTTAGGGGGTGCTCACTATGGACTTATGTATTGGAGCCGGAAGAAAAGCCTTAAAAAAGCATGGATGGTCACATGGTTAGGGATTCTGATAGTTCCATTTATCGTATTGATGATAGTTTTCTATAAGATTTGTCTTATAGATTGGTTACTGGGCGAGCATGCCAGCAGGTATCATGGTTATACTATTTTTATTATTATCTTTGGCTATCCACTGACTTTGCTTGTTTATTTAATCATTATGAAGTTATGCGATTCTTATTTGAAACGGGTTTTTTTACAACCCTCACAAGTAGGTACAAAAAAAGCTTGAACCCAGTGGATGGATTCAAGCTTTTTAAGTTAGCCAGTTTTCAGTAAGTAAAGCACTACACCTCTTTAATAACATGACCTACATTGGTTGAATCATCCGATTTCGGAGTTGATTTTTTATTAGCGGCATCTTTATCTAGTCCTGCCGCATAATCCCGCACGTTTTGAGTGATTTTCATTGAGCAAAATTTAGGACCACACATCGAGCAAAAGTGCGCCGTTTTGTGCGCGTCTTTAGGCAAGGTTTCATCATGAAATTCGCGTGCGGTATCTGGGTCGAGCGCCAGATTGAACTGGTCGTCCCAGCGGAATTCAAATCGTGCTTTAGATAAAGCATTATCACGTGCCTGCGCACCGGGATGACCTTTAGCCAAATCAGCCGCGTGGGCTGCGATTTTATAGGTGATGATACCGTCTTTAACATCTTTTTTATTAGGCAGACCTAAATGCTCTTTTGGCGTGACATAGCAGAGCATTGCCGTGCCAAACCAGCCAATCATCGCCGCACCAATCGCACTGGTAATATGGTCGTAACCAGGTGCGATATCAGTGGTTAGTGGCCCTAAGGTATAAAAAGGTGCGTCGGCACAAACTTCTAACTGCAAATCCATATTTTCTTTAATACGGTTCATTGCTACGTGACCGGGACCTTCAATCATGACCTGTACGTCATGCTTCCAAGCCACTTGGGTCAACTCGCCAAGGGTACGCAGCTCACCAAATTGCGCCTCGTCATTGGCATCTTGCAAACAGCCTGGACGTAAGCCATCGCCTAGACTAAACGCCACATCGTACTGCTTCATAATCTCACAGATATCTTCAAAATGAGTATATAAAAAGCTCTCTTTATTATGAAACATGCACCACTGCGCCATGATAGATCCGCCACGCGAGACGATACCGGTTAAGCGTCCGGCAGTCAGTGGCACGTACTCTAATAAAACACCCGCATGGATAGTAAAGTAATCTACGCCTTGTTCGGCTTGCTCAATCAAGGTATCACGAAAGATTTCCCACGTTAAATCTTCTGCCACGCCATCGACTTTTTCGAGTGCTTGATAAATAGGGACGGTACCAATCGGCACTGGCGAGTTACGAATCAGCCATTCGCGCGTTTCGTGAATATGATTGCCAGTCGACAAATCCATGATGTTATCCGCACCCCAACGTGTGGCCCATGTCATTTTAGACACTTCTTCATCAATAGAAGAACCGAGCGCTGAATTACCGATATTGGCGTTAATTTTAACCAAAAAGTTGCGTCCGATAATCATCGGTTCAGATTCTGGATGGTTAATGTTATTTGGAATAATGGCGCGACCTGCCGCTACTTCGCTACGCACAAATTCAGGGGTAATAACAGTGGGCGTATTGGCGCCAAAGTTCTCACCATCGTGCTGACGCATATCGGTCAGCTCATGCTGCTTTTGCGTTTCGCGAATGGCGATATATTCCATTTCTGGGGTGATGATGCCGCGGCGTGCATAGTACATCTGCGTGACGTTGCCAGCTTTGCCATCGACAGTTTTGGCGCGGCGTGGTTTGTCGATATGAGCAAATCGTAGATTGGCAGTGCTGATATCGCGGGCGCGTGCCATTCCGTAAGCGCTCGATAATCCGCTTAATTGCTCGGTATCGCCGCGCTCATTTATCCAGCCTTCACGCAGCTTTGGTAAGCCTTTGGTCAAATCAATCTCGACGTTGGGATCGGTATAAACGCCAGAGGTGTCATAAACATAAAATGGTGGGTTCTGTTCCCATTCGTTCTCAGAAACGCCTTGCACAGGGGTAGGATCAAGCGTGATTTCACGCATGGGTACTTGAATATCGGATCTAGAGCCTTCGATATAAACTTTACGGGAGGCGGGGAGTATGCGGTGTAAATCGCGAGCGTCTTCTTCGAAACGAGCATCACTGGCACTGCGGTGAGCAGGGGTCTTTAACGCGTCTGTCTTAGAAGGTTTTTGATAAGGAGAAGTGGCTAATAAAGTTGTCATATGCTGTCCTAGCGTGTTGGTTTTTGAATAAAAGCAACACCGCCAGTAGCTGCGGGGGTGGCATCTGTGATCTAGACAAATTCAGTTCATGAGCATCAGCCTACGACCAAAAAACATAGTCGCGGATGATGCTCATCAAACGTTGGACGCAGCTTGATATCAGTCTTCACTACTTAATAGTACATCACGCACATTAAGGGAGTAATGAGGATAAAAAAGGCATTTCTGCACGTCCTTTGCCATAAATAACAAAGTGCTTAAGACTTCCCTGCGTCGGTACTAACCGCATCAGGTTCGGCGGGTGATCTCTCAGCGAATGTATAAAGGCGACTACTTTAATAAAGCAAGCTTAAAAGTGAGTCGATAATACACCGCACCCCGAGTCTGTCAGTGTTGTAAATCAACTCAATACTAACAAAGTTCTGCAATGAGGGCTAATGATATTTAGATGAAAATATCAGGCTTTGAGTTTGAGGTTCGATGTTTTTATGAGAACGACTCTAGAGTACCAGTGATTGAAATCACTTGATATTACTGAGCTGTAGATAGCTTATCTAAATATTATGTAAAGCGAATGAAAGATTGCAGAGGTTGTCATTAAACTGTCATAAAGATTTGGCAAGATAGCACGCATGTCACAAACAATGCTTTTTTGTATCGTTGTTAAACTTTAGGAGTCCTACATGCGTTATTCGTTATTAGCAGTGGCCGTTAGTTGTACATTAGTGCTTACGGCATGTAATAAATCGACTGAAACGACAGAGCCAGCTGCGGATAGCAGTAGCGCTGTCACCACCACTGAAGCAACCACTCAGACAACCTCTGCTTCTACAACAGGTTTTAAATCTGCTGAGAATATCGCTATGAATATCACGGGTGCAGGGGCATCGTTCCCGCAGCCTATTTATGCTAAATGGTCTTACGACTACAACGCTGCTACCGGTGGCCAAGTCAATTACCAATCGATTGGCTCTTCTGGTGGTATCAAACAAATCGAATCAAAGACAGTCGATTTTGGGGCGTCTGACGCGCCGATGACGCCTGAAGAGCTAGACGCAGCAGGCTTGATTCAGTTTCCGACGGTTATCGGCGGTGTTGTACCTATCGTCAACATCGATGGTGTTGAGCCGGGCGCGTTGAAATTAGACGGTGCAATGTTGGCAGACATCTATTTGGGTAAGATTAGCAACTGGAATGACCCTGCTATCAAAGCCATGAACCCAGATTTGACTTTGCCTGATGCCGCTATTACGACAGTATTCCGCTCAGACGGTTCAGGGACAACGTTTAACTTTACGGATTATCTTGCCAAAGTCTCGCCAGACTGGAAAGACACAGTTGGTGTTGATAAAACAGTCAAATGGCCAACGTCTGCGACTGGTGCAGGTGGTAAAGGTAACGAAGGGGTTTCAAGCTACGTCAACCGTATGAAAAACTCTATCGGTTATGTGGAATATGCTTACGCTAAGCAAAACAACATGTCACATACTGCATTGAAAAACGCTGCTGGCAACGTCGTTCAGCCATCTGCTGAGACATTTGCTGCGGCAGGTGATATCGACTGGTCAAAACAAGCAGGCTTTTATAAAGTCATCACCAACTCTGAGACTGAGCAAGCATGGCCGATAGCTGCTGCGACCTTTATCTTGGTACATAAGCAGCCAGAGAATCCTCAGCAAGTGGCTGGCGTGTTGAACTTCTTTGATTGGGCTTATACCCAAGGCGACGATGATGCCATGGCACTCGATTACGTACCATTCTCTGATGCAGCGGTTGCCTTATTCAAGGAAAAATGGAACGAGGTAAAAGGCAGTGATGGACAGCCTGTTTATAAGCCTGCTCAGTAACCTGTTTCTGCTAAATATTCTTTAATACCTTGTCAGTGCCTTACTAGTCCCTTTCGAGTTATCCTCTCGAATAACTATTCTCCGGTAGTTATTTGAGAGGTTTTATCACAGCAAATTTGATGACAAGTTTGTTGTGATAAAACCGAATGAATGCTTCTACTATTTTGACTTGATTCTATTTAATGCTGAGACACTTATGAATGATTTAAGGTCCCAACTGGCTAAACAAAAGCGCTATGACTTATTGTTTGTGAATGCTACTAAGGCTTTTGCCATACTGGTACTCTTATCGTTGGGCGGCATTTTAGTCTCCTTGATTATCGGAGCATGGCCGAGCATTCAAACATTTGGTCTAGGATTTTATACCAGTAATAATTGGGATACGGTCGCCAATGAGTACGGGGCTCTTGCCCCTATTTATGGCACGCTAGTAACGTCATTTATAGCTATTCTCATTGCAGTACCAATCAGTTTTGGTATTGCCATATTTTTGACCGAGATGTGCCCAATCTTCCTCAAAAAACCACTTGGTATCGCCATTGAGCTATTGGCTGGTATCCCTTCTATCATTTACGGTATGTGGGGTTTGTTTGTCTTTGCACCTTTCTTCGGTGATCACATTCAGCCATGGTTTATCGAGCATATAGGGCCATTGCCTATCATCGGTAAGCTATTTACTGGTGCACCAATGGGACTGGGTATGTTTACCGCCTCGCTGGTACTTGCCATCATGATTATTCCATTTATCGCCGCCACCATGCGCGATGTTTTTTCGGTCGTGCCAGACCTGCTTAAAGAATCAGCATATGGCATGGGCGCGACGACTTGGGAAGTCATGTTCAAAATTATCCTGCCGTATACCAAAGCTGGCGTGGTTGGTGGCGTGATCTTAGGACTGGGTCGGGCATTGGGTGAGACGATGGCAGTGACTTTCTTGATTGGTAATGCCTTTAACATCAGTCCGAGTCTATTTACCTCAGGTGTGACTATTACCTCAGCTTTAGCCAACGAGTTTGCCGAAGCGTCGAGTGAGCTACATTTGGCTTCCTTATTACATTTAGGCTTAATCTTATTTGTCATCACCTTCATTGTACTATCTCTAGCAAAACTCATGCTCATGCGCATGGATCACAAGGCAGGCAATCGGTAGTCGTTTGACAATCTCGATAGGTCTTTTACGGATTTATTGGACATCAATAAACATTGATAGATATTGATAAAAGATATGGGAAATAAATAGTATGGCTGCTAACAATGCGATCAATGCACCACTACCGACTCAGCCAAACAGCGCTAGCCGCTACAATCAAAGCCTTTATAACAAGCGCCGTTTGACCAACAAGTTAGGTCTAGGCTTTGCCATGTCGGCGATGGTTTTTGGACTATTTTGGTTGTTTTGGATTTTGCTTACGCTTTTCGTGGAAGGCTTTCAAGGTATTGTGCAGCTGCCTATTTTTACTGCTGATACACCGCCACCGATGAGTGCGGGCGGGCTGCGTAACGCCATTGTCGGTTCAGTAATGCTCGCGTTTTCAGGATTGTTTATCGGTGCACCTATTGGCCTCATGACAGGTATTTATTTATCCGAGTTCGCTCAAGGCAGTATGCTTGGCAAGGTAACGCGTTTCTTAAATGATATTTTGTTATCCGCACCCTCGATTGTGATTGGTCTCTTTATTTATGCATTGATGGTAAAAGGTCAAAGTTTCTCTGGTTGGGCAGGCGCGTTAGCATTGGCATTAATCGTTATTCCTGTGGTCGTGCGTACGACTGAGAATATGCTCAATCTGGTTCCTAATAGCATTCGTGAAGCGGCTTACGCACTTGGCACACCCAAGTGGAAAATGGTGACTCAAGTAACGATTAAGGCGGCTAGAGCAGGACTGACCACTGGGGTGTTACTGGCATTTGCTCGCATCACCGGTGAGACAGCACCGTTGCTATTTACGGCGCTTAACAACCAATATTTCAGTACCGATATGGGTCAGCCTATTGCCAACTTACCCAATACCATCTATCAGTTTGCGATGAGTCCTTATGATAACTGGCATACCTTAGCGTGGGCGGCGGCGTTGCTGATCACGACCTCTGTCTTGGTATTAAATATTTTGGCGAGATTCATCGGTAGTAGAGGTCAGGCTAAATAAAGGCTGATGGTAAATTAAGGCTTATCCTAGATTACCTCGAGCATTTACTTCCATTTATATTCATTGAGCTGGGTTGGAACATATTATGAATGACGTCATGAGCAAAATCCGTACAAAAAAGCCTGTCGATAAATTCAATGCGGCAGATAAATTTAATCCAACAACAGACAGTTTATTAAACAGACCGATGTCGACGGCAGCACAAATGGAGCAGCCAGATATTGCCAGCCTAACCAAACAAACGCTTCATGATATTCCCAAAAACATGCCTGCAGCAAAAATGCAAATTCGGGATCTGAATTTCTATTATGGTGACTTTCAGGCGCTAAAAAACATCAATATCGATATTCCTGATAAAAAAGTCACTGCTTTCATTGGTCCTTCAGGTTGCGGCAAATCGACGCTGTTGCGTACCTTTAATCGGATGTACGATTTATATCCGGGTATGCGGGCAGAAGGCAATATTAATCTTGATGGCAACAATATCTTGGGCAAAGACGTCGATGTCAATTTGCTACGCGCCCAAGTCGGTATGGTTTTTCAGAAGCCAACCCCATTCCCGATGTCAATCTATGACAATGTCGCCTTTGGAGTACGCCTTTATGAAAAGTTGAGCAAGGCTGAGCTGGACAATCGGGTAGAGTGGGCACTTAAAAAATCTGCATTATGGCCAGAGGTGAAAGACAAGCTAAAAGCATCAGGGCTTTCGTTATCAGGCGGTCAGCAGCAACGCTTGTGTATTGCGCGTAGCGTCGCGACCAAGCCTGAAGTGTTATTGCTTGATGAGCCAACGTCAGCGTTAGATCCTATCTCGACAGGTGCTATCGAAGATTTGATTGAAGACTTAAAACAGGATTACACCATTGCCATCGTTACGCATAACATGCAACAGGCCGCGCGCGTGTCTGACTATACCGTTTATATGTACTTAGGCGATATGATTGAGATGGGCGAGACCGACCAGATATTTACCAAGCCTGCCCAAACCGCCACAGAAGATTATATTACGGGTCGTTATGGCTAACATCGCGGTCTGAGCAAGTACGACGTGCTCGATACGTTCAATAAGATATCGTGAGCCAGTCTGTTCGACTCAACAGCCACACCGCGCTACCAAAATATGGATTTTAGGGAATACCTCTTATGCAAAGCGATAAGCATATCTCCAAAAGTTTTGACCAAGATCTTGATGAAGCTATCCGTTTGTTTTTATACATGGGCGATAGCGCGGCCAACCAAGTGGCGAAAGCGATCCATGCGCTTATCGATAAAAATGAGACACTGGCGCAAGAGGTGATTGATATGGACTTTGATATCAATCGAATGGAAGTCGAGTTGGATGAGCATATCTTGCTATTGGTCGCCAAACGTCAGCCCGCCGCCAGTGATTTACGCTTGGTCATGTCCATCAGTAAAGGCGTGGTTGATTTAGAACGCATCGGTGATGAAGCCGTGAAAATCGCTCAGATGGCCAAAAAAATTGCGGCACAAGGTAAGCTGTCGTATGGTTATGCGGAAGTGCAACACCTCAGCAATCAGGTTCGTTTGATGCTGCACAATGCGCTAGAGGCATTTAGCCAATCGAATGCTGAGCAAGCGTTTGAGGTCATGCGCAATGATAGCGTCGTCAACGATGAGTATCAGTCAGCCATCCGTGCTTTAATGACCTATATTATGGAAGATTCACGGCACGTTTCAAAAGTCATCAATATTATGTGGGTGTTGCGCGCACTTGAGCGGGTAGGCGATCATGCACAAAATATTGCAGAACTGGTGATTAACTATATTAGTGGGCAAGATGTGCGTCATTCCGACTATGCGCTGGTCGAAAAAGCCGTGCAAGAAGCCAATGACCGTATGGCGGCGCGCCAAGTAAGCACCCTGTCTGCCACTAAACCTGCCGTCAATTCAGCCACGGATTTTGTAGACTCAAACGGTGATGAGAGCTGAAAAAAACAGTTCATCGTTAATTTTACATCCAAAAAAACGCGCTATATTAAATAGCGCGTTTTTTATTTTATGGCAATAATAAAAGATAACTAGCTCTCTGGCGTCCAACCTTGTGCACGCTCATAATCTTCATTATCTAAAAATTTATCCCGTTGTTCGGTGAGGAATTTTTTGGCAGCAGGATCTAACATGCTTAGATGGTTTTCATTAATCAGCATCGTTTGCTGTTCAAGCCATTCTTTCCATGCTTTTTCAGATACTGTTTCTTGTAGCTCCTGACCTTTTTTATTAGGAAAAGGCGGGTGCGGCATTTTTGGCAATTCTTGCTGATACTTACGGCAAAATACCGTATTGGCTTGCGGATTAAAAGTCTCAGTCATAAGGCGTTCCTTATTATGGTTTAGTTATTATAAAAATATGTTATTGAATCACTCATGAGAATAGTTATACCAAACCCAATCAGCATAAGTGACTTAAATATTATTAGCTGAATTTACTTTACCTCATCATGGTATCAAAAACACCCGCAGCAGGGGCGGGTGTTTTTGATGGTAAAAGCTGTATGGTCAACAATGCGCTTTTACGCAAATACCTCTAAACGGCTGCGACCGCGAGCAACTGCTTGCTTAACTTGATTTGGCGCTGTACCACCTAAGTGGTCACGGGCTGCTAATGAGCCTTCTAGCGTTAAATATTCAAAGACATCATCACCGATTGCATCGCTAAATTGCTGTAGCTGTGCCAATGACAAATCGCTCAAATCAACACCTTCTTTGATACCCAAAGCAACGGCGTTACCCACCACTTCATGAGCATCACGGAACGCCACGCCTTGGCGTACCAAATAATCTGCAAGGTCAGTCGCAGTCGCATAGCCTTTCATCGTAGCGGCGCGCATGTTTTCTTTATTTGGAGTGATATTCGGTAGCATATCAGCAAAAGCCAATAAACAGCCGGTAAGCGTATCGACGCAATCAAACAACGGCTCTTTGTCTTCTTGGTTGTCTTTGTTATAAGCCAGTGGCTGGCTTTTCATCAGGCTAAGGAGTGTCATCAATTGGCCAAAAACACGTGCTGCTTTACCGCGAACCAACTCTGGCACATCAGGATTCTTCTTTTGCGGCATGATGGATGAGCCAGTACAGAAGCGATCAGGGATTTGTACAAAGTTAAACTGCGCTGACATCCATAGGATAATCTCTTCGCTCATCCGTGACATATGCATCATCAAGATAGAAGCGGCTGAGGTAAATTCAATCGCAAAGTCACGATCTGAGACGGCATCAAGCGAGTTTTGGCAAATACCTTCGAAACCTAGCAGCTCCGCAGTGATGGTACGATCAATTGGGAATGTCGTGCCAGCAAGGGCAGCGCTACCAAGCGGCATCTGATTGATACGGCGGCGCGCATCGACCAGACGTTCGGTATCGCGATATAACATCTCAAACCACGCCATGACGTGATGACCAAAGCTCACAGGCTGCGCCGTTTGTAAATGGGTAAAGCCGGGCATAATAGTGTCAGTATGCTGCTCAGCCAAATCAAGCAAACCACTTTGCAAGCGTACTAATAAGGCAATGATATTATCAGTCTCTTCGCGTAGCCAAAGACGAATATCGGTGGCAACCTGATCGTTACGGCTACGACCCGTATGCAGCTTTTTACCAACAGCGCCGATGATGTCAGTCAAGCGCGACTCAACATTCATATGCACGTCTTCTAGCGCGATTGACCAGTTAAACTCGCCAGCCTCAATCTCGCGCAGTACCTGATGCAGACCATCAATAATGGTGGCTACTTCGTCAGCGGTCAAAATGTCACATTCTTTAAGCATGGTCGCGTGGGCGATTGAGCCTTGGATATCGTGACGCGCAAAGCGTTGGTCAAAGCCAACAGAGGCGGTGAAGGCAGCGACAAAGCTGTCCGTCGCTTCACTGAAGCGTCCGCCCCACATCTGTTGGCCTTGGCTGTTTGAAGGACTGCTTACAGGGTTGTTTTGTGCAGCGTTATTTGTTATCGGAGCATCTGTGCTAGAATCAGAGACAGATGGGTTTACATTTGATTCGGGACTACTAGGTTTTGAAGAATTGGCGTTCATATCGGTACAAGACAAGTCAGCAGAATAAGAGCTCAAGTATAGCAAAGGATGAGGTTGCCTTACTAGCGGAGCGCTTAGAGTTTTTTATTCCCAAGCTCATGGAGGTCATGAAGCCTTGGCAGTGGTTCATTTATATCTTTTTTTGGTCGCTATTTGTCACGGTAATAAATCGCTATGATATTGCCACGTGGTCAGATTTTTTGATTCAGCTGTTTAGCAGAGTCCTGCAAAATACCTTGAGTATTATTCCTTCCTTATACATCATTGATTATTTGCGCCCCATTTTTAAGGGCATGAGCATACCTAAAGCCAGCATGTATGTGCTTGCCTTACTCATGGTGGCATCTACCATATCCATGATTTTAGTCATGCTAGTAATGATTAATATTGGTTGGTTTGAATATGACCGTCAAACTTTTATTCTAAATATATTGTTTGATGCGGTGATTAGTGGTGGCTTTACCTTGGTGTTCTTACTGTATTTTTTACGCCGTTATCGTGAGACGAATGCGCTCAAACAATCGTTTGAGCAAAAACTGCGCGCCCAAAACGATGTGTTAAAAGCCCGTCTGGCACCGCATTTCTTTTTTAATACCATCAATACGTTAATGTCATTGATTGAATCTGACCCAGTTCGCGCTGCTGATTTATTACAGCACGTTTCTGCATTATTCCGTGCCAGTTTCAATGGGGCACGAGAGATTAGTTTTGAAGAAGAAATTGCTCTTTGTGAGCACTATCTAGCGATTGAGTCTAGCCGCTTAGCGGATAAGCTTGAAGTGAGTTGGCAATTACCTGACGAAGATATCATGTATGACATGGTGATTACCGCCTTGACCTTACAGAGCGTGCTAGAAAAAATGCTGCTGAATGTGGTGGAGATGACCACTGAAACCATTTATATCAATATTAAAGTCACTTGGCAGCAGCATCGGGTTGTGATTACGATTGGTGTCGCGCTGCCGAAAAAAACCATGATTATTAACCATGATTTGCGTCAGCACATGAACTTTTATATTCAAGCGGAACGTTTACGGGCTTATTTCGGCCAAAGTGCGGATATTAAAAGTAGCGTTACTAGTAGTCGAATTATTACCGTCATCGACTATCCGCTGCAGGATGTTAGTTTATGACCGTTTTTTTGGGTTTAATTTTGTATTTTATTTCTCAATAAATAGGTATGGCATACTTATTGCACCATCTTTATAGCTAATGGGTTGTTTTACTTTACATTTAGCCATGATTCTCCATAAAAATTATTATCGATAAATGCATCGCAATAAAACTCAATGCACAAGGCTATCAACGTCAATATAGCCAGTTATTGTTTTATGAAATAATTAAAGGTTTTTATGCTAAGTGATTGGTAATGAGTGCTAATATGTTGGTAAGGCCATTGAAAAAAATACTAGGGCGTGTCCCTAATCTGTAAAATTAAGTATAAAGGCTTTAAAATAAAGAGACTATTTCAAACAGGGCTCTCTAAATTA
>NZ_JABASQ010000015.1 GCF_016107535.1 Psychrobacter cibarius
ACGAAAAATTGGCTCGTAATTATAAGTCTATGCTGTATCTAGCTTGTACTATGATTCATTGCAAACTGAATTAGGGACACGCCCTAGCACAGCTTTGTCATTTAGATTTTGATGCAAATAATAAAGTATCTCCTTATGGAGACATTCAAAATATCGTAGCAGATAAAGTAGAATGGCTTACAGATATAATAGACGATATTCATGAACCACTGCTGAAAAATAGAGTTGCTGATGTACTTTGGTTATGCCATGAGCATAGAAATATTACATACGTCCATCAGGCTATTGATTCAGCAACATCTATGGATTTAAATCAAAATTTTGCTAGCCAAGATATTTTAGCCTGCTTTAGAAGAGCAACAATACTTGCTATAGGAACAAATCAAAAGGTTAAAATTAATGAGCTTTATACTTATTTACTATTAGAAATAGATAATAGTACCGATGAAAGATACTTCAAACTTGGTATTGCTAGAGTTATTCTCGATTCAGGTTTGAATAAGAATGAAGAATATATACTTGCTAAAAAGATGCAGCAAATAGCGGAGTCTAAAAAAACTGAGTCTCACGTGAAAATGACACAAGCTATCGATTATTTAGATTTTGTGATTGATTCATATCATAAGTCTAAGAAAAAACAAAGTAAGTCCGAAGCTAACAATGAAAAAGGGCTTTATCTTGAGGTACATGCTGATAATAGAATGCTAGATAGTGGTCTAGCAGCTTGTGATTTTTATAAAAAAGCCCTTAATGCTTTTCAGGGTGTAGAACAACCATTTCGTGAAAACTTAAAAACCGAAGTAAGCATTAATAGAATAAGACAAAAAATTAGTGATGCAAACCTGTCTGGACTAAACTCTATGCAAATGACCGAAACTGGAATTGATGTTTCTGAACTTACTGAACAAGCAATTAGTCGTGTCACTGGTACTACTAATTTATCAGAAGCCTTGAAAAGGTTTATAAATATAGTTGATGAACCAGACTATCAGGGAATGAGAGAACAGTACCACCCTAGTGTAATAGATTTTCTTGGAGGTAGTAGAGCAGTTTCACCCGTTGATGGTCGTACTATAGCAATAAATAAAGGCATTGATATAAATGACCCTAACAGTATAGAAGAGTGCAAAAACGACCATGCTATTAAGTTATTAATGACTAGAATCAACTTGACTATAGAAAGTCAAGTTTTACCCGCACTGGATCAAATTAATTCAGAACATGTATTTACACGTGATTACCTAGAAGACTTATGTGAGCAAGCTCCTATTGTTCCACTTAATCGTCAGAAGTTAATGGGTCATGCTTTATATGCAGGGTTTCAGAAAGATTACTATACTTCAACGCATGTACTATGTCCTCAGTTTGAACATATGATTAGAATGATTCTAAAAAATTCAGGCGTTAAAACAACCTACATCGATCCTGCAAATGGTATTGAAACTGAAAATGGTTTAAGTACATTAATGAATTCTTTAGAGCTAATTAGCTTGCTAGGTGAAAATCTATGTTTTGAAATTAAGACTCTATTTACAGATTCTAAGGGATTTAATTTACGCAATAATATTGCTCATGGATTGCTAGATGATGCACATGCAGTTACATCAGGAAGTGTTTACGCTTGGTTCCTAATCTTACGAATGATTATAAAATCAATTGAAAACAATGTAGCACATCAAATTTAGTAAAAGGAAAACCAACATGAAACTCGCAGAAGCCCTACTGATCCTTAGTGATATACAAAAGAAGCTGGCTCAGCTAAAAGGTCGTATCAACGCCAATATCAAAGTACAAGAAGGCGATACGCCATCTGAGGATCCAAACAAGCTGAGGGTTGACGCTCCGTACCTATCACAAATCACACAGCACTATTTAGACCTTATCACCAGACACTGACAATCGGTTTCAATCTTATTTTTAATGCGACCCAAAACGTATCGGAAGCATTTCATTGAGTCTATTTTAAAAAAATCACAAATCAATAGTCGTACAAACCATAAAGACATCTATCATGACTAAAACAAAGCCCAAAACCCTAAAAATAGATGGCAGCACTGGCGAAGGTGGCGGGCAAATCATTCGCACTGCCCTATCGTTATCGATGCTCACAGGCACACCAATCGAGATCACCAATATTCGTGCTGGAAGAGCTAAATCTGGATTGATGCGTCAGCACTTGATGTGTGTACAAGCCTCGCAGCAAATATCAAATGCCACCGTGACAGGTTCCGTTTTGGGCAGTATGGCGTTCACCTTTACGCCAAGCAAAGTGAAATCAGGCGATTATAATTTTGATATTGGCTCAGCAGGCAGCACCAGTCTTGTGCTACAAACGCTTTTACCCGCCCTGCTTTTTGCCAACACTGGTTCAGCATCACCATCTACCGTGACTATCAAAGGCGGCACGCACAATCCTCTCGCACCAACGACAGATTTCCTACAGCAAGCGTTCGTCCCTGCAGTAGCGAAATTAGGTATGCACGTGGATATCGAGTTTGTACAAGCAGGGTTTGCGCCTATTGGTGGCGGCATGATTAAAGCGACGATAACGCCATTTATGCGCCGTGCGAATACGCCACCCTTACAGCTAACCAAGCGTGGAGAGCTTATCGGTATAGAGCTGGTCGCGAGCGTGCTCAATCTAGAGTACGACATTTGCAAACGTGAGCTTGCCAGCGCAAAAGCATCATTGGTCGAATCGGGAATTGATGAAACGCTGATAACCACTCATAGTCATAAATTGCAAGGTATAGGTGAAGGCAATAGCTGCTATGCACAAGTCACTCATGAGGTTTCTGACACCCAAAATCATGAAGAATATCACGCCGAGGTGTTCACTTTACTAGGAGAAAAACGCAGCTCAGCGGAAAAGATAGGTTGTCGTTTATCAGGCTTAGTCAAACGTTATGTATTTAACACCGACTCACTGGTCGATGAATACTTAACCGATCAATTACTCTTACCGTTGGCGTTAGCAGGCGGTGGCGAGTTTACCTCGCGTGTCGTTAGTAAGCACACTGAAACCCAAGCATGGCTCATTCAGCAATTTTTGCCCGTTGAGATTAAGCTTAAAGTGATCGATGAGCAGAAAACTTTGGTACAAGTTGTCTGTTAAAATCACGCCACTAGCAACATCAACAGTAGCACTCTGTTACCCAATTACTGCTATGCGGTGATATCATATGTGTATGATGTAGGCGATAAATCTGAGCGCTTTGTCAGTGTCTAACAATAATGGTCATAAGGGGGTGGTTTTTTCCCTACTCTCTCTTTGAACCATTGTCACCTTTTTAATATTTATGTATTACTGTTGAGTGTAGCCATGCCCCAATCTCGTACCAATCTAAATCCTGAACCTAAAACCAACTCTCCGTATTTGGTCGGCTTATTGCTGCGTTATAGCACCTTTGGCGCTGCCATCTTAATATTTTTAGCAGGTCTACTACTGCTAAATTGGTGGTTAATTATTCTCGGTGGGTTTGGGGTATGCTTGGGAATTTATGACGTCATACAATCAAAGCATGCTATTTTGAAAAACTATCCTGTTGCCGGACATATCCGTTATGTACTTGAAGACTTTCGTCCTGAAATTCGTCAATATTTACTAGAAAATGACAAAGAGCAAGTACCGTTTTCACGCCAGCAGCGAGCGCTCATTTACCAACGTGCTAAGAATGTCAGTGACACCAATGCCTTTGGTACGCTAGATAATTTATATACAAATGGCAAAGAATGGTTTTTACAATCAGCGATTAGCCAACCTCTAGAAAACAAAGATTTTCGTATTATGGTTGGCGGTGAGCGTTGTCAACAGCCGCATGATATGTCGGTATTTAATATCTCGGCGATGAGCTTTGGCAGCTTATCGGCTAACGCGATTATGGCGCTCAATCAAGGCGCAAAAATGGGCGGCTTTACTCATGATACGGGTGAAGGAGCTATCAGCCCTTATCATCGCAAGTTCGGTGGTGATTTGATTTGGGAGCTAGGTACAGGGTATTTTGGTTGCCGTGATGATAGTGGCAATTTTGACCCGCAGTCTTTTGCCGAAAAAGCGGTTGATCCACAAGTAAAAATGATTGAAATCAAATTATCTCAAGGCGCAAAACCTGGTAAAGGTGGCGTGCTACCCGCGGAGAAAATCACCCAAGAAATCGCTGATACCCGTCAAGTACCGACAGGTCAAGATTGTGTGTCGCCCTCGTCGCATACAGCCTTTAGTACCCCGCGAGAATTGGTGGCTTTTTGGCAACAACTGCGCGAGTTGTCAGGCGGCAAACCTGTGGGCTTCAAACTTTGTGTTGGTCAGCCTTGGCAGTTTATGGCCATTGTGAAAGCCATGATCGAAACCGACAACTATCCTGATTTCATCGTCATCGATGGTGCAGAAGGCGGTACTGGCGCAGCTCCTGTCGAATTCATGGACAATGTCGGCATGCCGATGGTTGAAGGATTTTTATTAATACACAATACTTTGGTCGGCGCAGGCATTCGCGATAAAATCAAACTTGGCGTGAGCGGTAAAATCGTTTCTGGTTTCGATATTGCCCGTATGATTGCCTTGGGCGCAGACTGGTGTAATTCAGCGCGCGGCTTTATGTTTGCTGTTGGCTGTATTCAATCACGCTCGTGCCATACCAATACTTGCCCGACGGGCGTTGCCACCCAAGACCCGTATCGTCAAAAAGCGCTGGATGTACCAAGCAAAGCTGAGCGTGTCGCAAGCTTCCATAAAAACACCCTGAAATCCCTAGCCAGTATCGTCGGTGCGGTCGGCTTACAACACCCAAGCCAATTACAACCGTATCATATCGCGCGTCGTCTCGATGATGGGCAGATAAAACTATTATCGAAGTTCTTTTATTTTACAGATAAGGGAGCGCTACTCAATAATAGTGCCCGCGCAGATGTGTTTAATCAGATGTGGGTCATGGCGAACCCAGATAGCTTTTTAGCCAATGATGACGCCCTCATTGCTTATAATAAAGACTCACGGGATAAAGGTAGAGAAACCACCACATCGGTGGAACAGAGCCTTGGTAACTTTGCGAGTATCACTGGCGGTGGGCAATTAATCGGCAACGTCAACAATACTTTTCGCGAATTTCCGCCTAGCAGTGATTGAGATTTAGCGATCAAAAATCCGTGAGCCCTGACTATTTATATCTCACTCCATACTATAAAAGATATATCATTGATGCCAAATTTCGCTCTTCCCTTACCTTTAGGAGCAGTCGCCCTACTCTTGCTAAGTGTCAGTGCTTGCCAACCGATAAGCACTGATGCTGCTGACAACAAGACACAAAACTGGTCGTGCCAGACTCAGGATGTACCATTTTCCTATAGTCTTTGTAAAATTGATGCTGAAGCTTTGACGGATGAACGTTATTCATTGAAATTGTTTTGGCAGCAGCCTGATAGTACGAAATCGTTGCTCACCTTTGAGACGTTATTAGCCACATTGCCCTCCAATCAATCGCTGATCTTTGCCATGAATGCTGGCATGTACAATGAGAACTATGCACCGATTGGCTATACCATCATTGACGGCGAAGAGATCAAATCGCTAAATCTCAAAGAAGGCGGTGGCAATTTCCATTTATTGCCCAATGGTGTGCTGTGGTGGGATAAATTTGGAAAAGTACATATCACAGAAAGCAACGCCTTAAACGAGCAGCTTAACAGCGGCGAAGCGAAGCCTTGGTACGCCACCCAATCAGGTCCTATGTTGGTTATCAATAACGAGATACATCCACAGTTTAATCCTGACAGCACCTCACTCAAGATTCGTAATGGCGCAGGTGTTTGCGATGACGGCCACATAAAATTTGTCAATAGCGATGAGCCTGTGACATTTTATCAATTTGCATCGTTGTTTAAGGATGACTTAAACTGTCCGAATGCTCTGTTTTTAGATGGCGGAATTGCGTCGGCATTATATGCGCCCAGCATTGATAAGCATGATAAAAAAGAGATGGGTGTGATGGTTGGATTGGTTGAAAATAAAGATTAGGCGATGTATCCATTTTTCAAATAGTGATAAAAATAAGATAAATTGCACTGAATAAAAAGCACTTGAGACGACTTTGTCATCCAAGTGCTTTTTTTATTAATAGCAACAGTTAATGGCTAACAGTAGCTAAAATTAACCGCCCAAACTCATCTTGGGACCAAACGGTTCATAATGAACGCTATCAACACCGTGATCTAGCGTCACTAGCCCATCGATCATGCTTTCCATAAATGGCATCGAGCCACAGACATAAATATCAGCAGGCTTAGGTAATTGAGCAAGCCACGCCTCATCTAATAGTTGTCCCGACTCAAAATAGAAAATATGCTTTTCTACAGTCTCAGCATTTTCTAACAGCGTCTCCACTTCAGTATTGAAAGCGTGATGCGCATCATTTTGGCAAGCATAAACCCAGATAATAGGTCGTTTTGGATTGGCTAATACTTGTGCCTCCAACATAGACAGCACAGGAGTTACCCCAACACCCGCACTCATCAATACTAGCGGAATCTCATTTTGCTGTACCAAGTCTTGATTGAGCGCAAAGTCACCTGCTGGTGCCGATAATAAAACCGTGTCACCCACTTCTAATTGGTCGTGCATATAGTTAGAGACCAAACCATGATGCTCATTGCGATTGTCACGTCTGACCGCAAACTGAATGCCTGCATCGGTACTAGCAGAGTACAAAGAGTAATGACGTAGCGCAACATGATCACTGTCTTTTGGATCTGTTTTCACTGTGATGTACTGACCTGCGGTTAAAGTCAATTTGCTCAGGTCAATCTGTTGATGACTTTCTGCATTATCTTTGGCTGGTACAACTGTAAAGGCAGCAATATCCGTAGCAGCTGCTACCTTTTTAGTCACTACAAAAGGCGCAAAACCCTGCCACATCGCCTCCTTATACATGCCATGTTCAATCTGGATAAATACTGAGGCAATCTCATCATAAGCTTCAGTCCAAGCATCGATGATATCGTCATTGGCAGCCTCGCCCAGCACTTCCTTGATTGCACCGATTAAATGCTTACCAACGATAGGATAATGCTCAGGCAAAATCTGTAGAGCACGATGCTTGTGGCTGATTTGCGTGACTTGTGGTAATAACGTCGCCAATTTATCCAAGTGTTTAGCAGCAGCTAACACGGTCGTTGCTAGAGCCGTCTGTTGACGACCCAATTTTTGATTGGTTTCGTTAAAGATGTCCAACAGCTCAGGATGCTCTTCAAACATATTTTTATAAAACACCGTGGTGATTGCCGTTCCATGCTCTTCAAGGACGGGAACAGTTGCGGTGACGATTTCTAAAGTCTTTGGTGAAGCCATACTGTCTCTCTTATTAGTACCAATTCCAAAACATATGAGAAGCACCGTCAAACTCGTCTAGTCTACTGAATGTAGTACTTGCACGCGCTTTTTTGCTACTAAAATGGTTGAAGATGGCATAAGTTCATTACATTGATTGGTTGATTAACATATGAAAAATGAAGTGCTTAAATAAGCAACGACGACTGATTTTTACAAACGATTATCAAATTCTTGTCATCAAATTTTTTGCCTAACCAGTCAAAACGCCTCTATAAGATTCATTTAAAATGAATGTTATCATATTTTGCTGCTTATACCAATGCCGTATGACTGCAAAACTGATTATTTTTGACAAAAAAGCAGCCGCTATGCTGTCATAACGGCTGCTTTTATCAAAAAATATGGGGATTAACAGGTTTTCTAAGTTAGGGCGTATCTTTATCCACACGTCAAAATTAACGCGCTAGATAATTGGTCATCTCTTCTACCCCATGTAAGGTCATCGGATACATTTTATTGTCGAATAGTTTCTTAATTTCAACGATGGTTTGGGTATATTGCCAGTACGCTGGATCTTCAGGATTGAGCCAAGCGACTTTATCGAAATGCGCGAGCACCCGCTTGAGCCAAACAATACCTGCCTCATTGTTCATATATTCAACGCTGCCACCAACTGTCATCAGCTCATATGGTGACATTGACGCATCGCCGACAAAGATAACGCGATATTCGCGACCGTATTTATTGAGCAGCTCATACGTTGGCATCGGCGCACTGTGGCGACGATTATTATCCTTCCAGACATAGTCATATAAACAGTTATGAAAGTAAAAAAACTCTAAGGTTTTAAATTCATTTCTAGCCGCTGAAAATAGCTTTTCTAAGGCTTCAACATGGACATCCATACTGCCACCCACATCAAACAGCATCAATACTTTGACACGATTACGACGCTCAGCTTGCATATGGATATCGAGCACGCCTTTTTTTGCCGTGCGTTTAATAGTCTCATGAATGTCTAGCTCATCGGCGCTACCGGTACGGGCAAACTGGCGCAAGTTTCGTAGTGCCATTTGAATTTGACGGGTACCAAGCTGACTGTCATCATCAAGGTTGCGGTATTTACGCTGCTCCCAGACTTTAGCGGCGCTACGTTTACGTGATTCACCGCCAACGCGCACGCCTTCTGGATGGTCACCATAGGCACCAAATGGCGATGTACCGCCTGTACCAACCCACTTACTACCGCCTTGATGACGCTCTTTTTGCTCTTTGAGACGCTCTTCAAGCGCTTTCATCAGCTCCTCTAATGAGCCGTATTTTTTCAGCAAGCGCCGCTGCTCTTCGGTTAGGTTTTTTGGGTCTAATTTTAAGTCAAGCCACTCTTTAGGAATGTCCGTCAATTTAGCCAATAGCTCATCCATATCCAGGCTGTCGACGCCTTCGAAATAATCTGCCATTGCTCGATCAAATTTATCAAAATGGCGCTCGTCTTTGACCATACAAAGCCGAATCAGTCGGTACATATCCTCACGACTGGCAAAGGTAGACAACTCTGGATTTTCAGGATGCGGCTGCATCATCAGCCCTTGATCTAACGCGGCATTTAGGTCAAGCAGCTCACGCGTACTGACTGGCACACCATAAGTACGTAAGGTATAGAACAATTTGATAAACATAAGAGTCGCATCGCTTATTGGCTGATATGGTGACGAGTGAAGCCGTTTTATTAGGGCGTGTCGTCATTTTGAAAATAGTCTGTCGCTTAACGGCGCATTATATTAGCAAAGCGTTGCAACAAGCTCACATCGGCTTCATTTTTGAGCAGCGCGCCATATAACGGTGGAATAGACTTCTCACCGCGCAAGTTTTCTTCTAGCTCTGCTTGCGCCATATCATCAGCCAGTAGCAACGTTAACCAATCGACCAATTCTGAGGTTGATGGTGGCTTTTTAAGCCCTTGGACATTACGCAGCTTATAAAAGATATCCAGCGCATCATTGACCAGCTTTTCTTGGATATTAGGGAAATGCACGTCAATGATTTGACGCATAGTTTCTTCTTCTGGGAAGTCAATATAATGGAAGAAGCAACGACGCAAGAAAGCATCAGGCAACTCTTTTTCATTGTTTGAGGTGATAATAACCACAGGACGCTGTGCAGCAGTGATGGTCTCGCCTGTCTCATAGACATAAAAAGACATTTTATCAAGCTCATGTAGCAAGTCATTTGGGAACTCGATATCGGCTTTATCAATTTCATCAATCAGCAACACACTGCGCTCGTTACTGGTAAATGCCTCCCATAACTTACCGGGCTTGATATAGTTGCCAATCTCATACACCTTATCATCACCCAGTTGCGAGTCACGCAAGCGCGATACGGCATCGTACTCATACAACCCTTGCTCCGCTTTAGTGGTTGACTTGATGTGCCACGTAATCAGCGGCATCTCTAAGCTTTCAGCGACCTCCTCCGCCAATAATGTCTTACCGGTGCCCGGCTCGCCTTTAATCAATAGTGGTTTTTGTAACGTCATCGCGGCGTTGACCGCCAACTGCAAATCGTCAGTGGCAATATAATTTTGCGTACCAGTAAAGCTTTTTTTCGTTTTATCAGTCGTGCTCATAATCAAGTCTCAGTTATTGTTATAGATTAGGGCTATCAAGAGCCAGAAAAGAATTAAAGGCAATTGATGGCAAATAAATAATCATTTAGATTAGCACAGCATGATTGATTGCCAAAATACTCATGCGTTCGCAGTTGTTGAAAAATAATAGATGCCTTGAACGCCTTTTGACGGTTGGTCGGCACAGTTATAAAACGTTTTTTCATAAAAAAAGACACGCATGGTGTCTTTTTTTATGGTGCTTTTCATTCACAGTATTTTTATTGATAGCGTCTTTTATATAGCTACTATAAAAGCAAAGCTCCAATCATCGCTAGCAAAAATTTAATATCACTTTACTGATGTCGCTTTATTAATGTTACTTTACTACTTATCAAGCTTTTCCATATTAGGCTTTTTAGCTAAACTGCTGTCTTTTTTTAAGCTAACGTCTGCTTTAGGATTAGCCGCTAAAGGCGTTTTATTAGACTGTTCAGCAACAGTTGCTTGATCGGTTAAAGTCATGCCTTCTGTCAAATAATTGCCAGTCGTCAGCTGCACGGTCGCTTGTGTATCTTCTGCAGTACGACTGCGCGCTTTGTCTAGACTTGACTCAAAAGCACCGCGAATAAGCTGCCAGACGAAGCCCACAAACAAGCCGACCACTAACACGACGAGTATCGGCAGCATATTGGTAATCGCGCCAGCCGTGTCTTTCATCATAATCGCATAAACCACGGCGATACTAGCGGGGGCAATCACACTTGGATCGCCGAGGGCAGTACCTGGTGCCAATAACACAGCAAACAATATCATCCAACTCATACCGCCCAACGGCCGCGGCAGCATACGAGCGACCAGCAACCACAATACCAACACAATAACGACACCACCCAGATACGCGTACATCGGTAAGTCTGCGGGTGGCACGTCTTTTACCAGCTGTCCCCACCAAATAGCAATTTCGCCGAGAATATCACTAATGGCTTCCAGCGGTAAGCTGTTTATAATACCTTTTAACCAGTCCATGCGTGTGTAGTTACCTGCGTTTATAAATTGTGCAGCGCGTTTACGCGCTTAACGATAGACAGTGTGCTGTTTCAACGAACCATAATATCGAATACATTATAGTCAAAAGCAATTAAGACATAAGCACTTGAAACATGACCTTTTGCCTCGCCACGTATTTTGTGTCTTGTCACTCATATAGCCTGCTAGTTTATCACGACTTTCTACCAAAATGCATGAGCGCAAATGTGTCATAAACTTTTTCTTGCTGGCTGTCATGCAACATAGTCAAAAGAGGCTGATTAAAAACTCGCTTCAAAAATACCCATTAATCATAAATATTGTCTTGTGCTTCGCGCGCACGTAATTCCGCTTGGCGGCGCATCACATCTTGCGGTGGCATTTGTACAAAATACCCTTGCGACTGTAATTTTGCCAGTACCTCTTCTTTGTCAACGCGCGCAAGCGTCGGCGTATTGGCTAAGTCCAAGTGCATCACAAATTTACTGCGCCCTAAACTGGCACGGAAATCTTTTGGTAATACGCCAAGCCAATCTTTAAGCTCGTCGGTATCGTCAGGATAATCAGGACGGGCAATATAGACATACATATCGTTATGTTTGGGGAATTTATAAATATCACAATGCATAATAATAACCTATCAGAAACTATCGCCATAGATTAGCATATTTTGGGTGAATATCAGTAGTCGCTTTACGTTTTACGATGGGCATTCATGCTAAATTGACTACTGCCTACCAAACGTAAAACGCTTTACTTATCGATACGGTATTGATTATTCTCACAAAAAATCATTTTTGCCAAAATTATTCACTTTAATCGCCTAGATGGCTTGTAAAAGCGCCTTGAACCTTTCATAATAAAAGCGTTTTTCAGGAGAGAGTCTTGAGCACGATATCAGGTGCGTTCATATTAATGAGCTGGCGCTGATAATTGCTACTTGACCACCGAAGGCGCATCCACCCTGCCAATCGCTCAGGTAAAAGGACTGAAAAAACACATGTCACGACTGTTTCGCTGTCTACCATCAATTGCGTAGCACACCCAAACATAAGGCATAACAAATCTGGAGAGCGGTAAGGACGGACGACGCCTTACCCACCGAAGGGGAGAAAATGCGACATCATTTAATTTGGTTTTTTAAAGCTGGTGCTTTTAAAAACGTGAAATGATGGTTCGTGTTGAAAATCTCAGGTTACAGGACAGATAGGGCTTTTGCTTAAACCGACGTTCAGCGTCTGTTTGGCGGATTGCGCTATTTTTCTGTGCCACCCTTGGTTGCAATGTTTGCACCTTGCAATATTGCTTCTCGCTACTATGATAAGGCACATCAGCCCTCATACTTTGATACTTGTTTTTACGACTGGTTATCGAATGCAGCTGATGTCCACATAAGGATTTGTTATGACCATTACTCAAGATAACACTGCTCAAAGCGCCAACACTTCAGCCCCTAAACGCACACCTCTTTATCAGTCTCACGTTGATAGTGATGGCAAGCTGGTGGATTTTTCAGGTTGGGAATTACCAATCCATTATGGTTCGCAAATCGAAGAGCACGAAGCGGTGCGTACTGATGCTGGTATGTTTGATGTCTCACATATGGTCGTCGCTGATGTCACAGGTAGCGATACCAAAGCATGGCTACAAAAGCTACTGGCCAATGATGTCGATAAACTCAAAACCGTAGGTAAAGCGCTATATTCTGGCATGCTCAACGAGCAAGGTGGCGTCATCGATGACTTAATCGTTTACCTAATGAACGAAGACGCTACTGAATATCGTATCGTCTCAAACGCTGCTACTCGTGATAAAGACATGGCGCAATTTGACAAAGTCGCCGAAGGTTTTGACATCAGCATCACCGAGCGTCCAGAGCTTGCGATGATTGCCGTGCAAGGACCGAACGCTGTTGAAAAACTGGCGCAAACCAAACCTAGCTGGGCAGATACCTTGGCGGGACTTAAGCCTTTCGTTGGTGCTGATTTAACAGACATCGAGGGCACAGATTGGTTCGTCGCTCGTACTGGCTATACCGGTGAAGATGGCGTCGAAGTCATCATGCATGGTGATGATGCACCAGCGTTTTTTGAACAATTAAAAGCCAATGGCATCAAACCTGCCGGTCTTGGCGCGCGTGACACCTTGCGTATGGAAGCTGGCATGAACCTCTATGGTCATGACATGGACGACAACGTCAGTCCTTACGAATGCAACATGGGCTGGACACTCGCGCTTAAAGACGAGCGTGATTTTGTCGGTCGTGACGCTTTAGTTAGTAAACGCCAACAGTCAAAAGACGATAGCTCTGCCATGAAGCAAGTTGGCTTGTTGCTAACGACACGCGGCGTATTGCGTGAAGGCATGACAGTCACCATCAATCAAGGCACGGACAATGAGCAAACGGGCATTATCACCAGTGGTACATTCTCCCCTAGTCTAAAAAATTCGATTGCGATTGCCCGTGTGCCTGCCAGCGTATCAGATGATGATAGTGTTCAGGTCGATCTGCGCGGCAAAGGCAAGTTCGTTGATGTGCGTGTTCTTAAGCTACCGTTTGTCCGTAATGGCAAACAGCAGTTTGACTCGTAGGCATTATAAACCCTATTATTAACGTCCACTATTTTTGTTAACCATCCTCTATCACTTAGGAGAGAGACCATGAGCAATATCCCAGCAGAACTAAAATACATCGCCAGCCACGAGTGGTTACGCTTAGAAGACGACGGTACTATCACTGTTGGTATCACTGACCATGCTCAAGACCTATTGGGTGACGTGGTGTTTGTTGAATTGCCAGACGTGGGCGACATCATCGCTGTTGACGACGAAATCTCTGTTGTTGAATCAGTAAAAGCGGCTTCTGACGTTTATGCACCTATCTCAGGTGAAGTCGTTGCGATCAACGAAGCCCTAGAAGACGATCCAGAAATCATCAACTCTGACCCATATGGCGAAGGTTGGTTCTTTAGAATGAAGCCTGACAACATCGCTGACTATGAAGCACTGCTAACCGCTGATGAGTACGAAAGCGAGCTGTAATAGTAGCTTCACTCTCTCGCTTAAAAGCGGTATTTTATTCAAATACCGCTACTTATAACCTTAAAAAACACAACTTGTTATGACAGATATTGGCGTCAGCTGATATCTGTACGCTTTTTCTTAGAATGCTTATCGCTCAATTTATTGCTTCCAATCGCTATCTGATTTATTCATATCAATTACTTGTCAGGCGCTATTAAAGAGACGTACTCAATACTGCCCCAAGTTGATCACTTAATCTCCAGCATGGATTCTCATATGACCCCTGACACTGATAATCAAGCAAACGCTCAAGAAAAATTTGCCACGCCTGATAATACACCGCAGCTGCAAGCGTTTCGCGAAGTGGTTGAATCACGTCGTTCAGTGCGCCGCTTTACCGACACAAAGATACCTGATGATGTGTTAGCAGACTGTTTGCGTTTGGCCATGCTTGCGCCAAACTCTAGCAATCTACAGCCATGGGAATTTTATGTGATTGATGATGCGGACAAGCGCAAACGCGCGGTGAAAAATTGCATGAATCAAAATGCAGCGAAAACCGCCGCTCGTTTAATCGCAGTCGTTGCTCGCACCGATGTGTGGCATGACCATGCCAAGCAAATATTGCGCGAATACCCTGATAAGCCAGTACCCAAAAAGGTCAAAGACTATTATACCAAAGTCGTTGCCATGGACTTCTTACGAGGACCTGCCAATGTGGTATCAGCGGCTAAATGGGGTGCGACTCAAGTGGTCAGACGGGTAAAAGGTCCGATTAAATCACCTTACTATACCTTTGAAGACACCAAAAACTGGGCAACCAACAATACCGCCCTTGCGGCTGAAAACCTAATGCTTGCACTACGCGCGCATGGCTTTGACAGCTGTCCGATGGGTGGTTTTGATGAGCCTGCCATGAAGCGCCTTTTGAAGCTAGGCGATGATCAACATATCGTTATGATGATTGGTGCTGGTGAGCGCGCTGATAATGGCGTTTACAACAGCCAGTTCCGCTTTGACCAAAAGCAATTTGTTCATTACGTATAAAATCTTAAACCGTCATTAGTTATTATTACTATTTATTTTAGCCATCCCTTTATTACTCCCTTAACCAAGGATTGTCATGACTATCTCGCAAAACCCAACGTTTGATACCTTTAAAGGTTTATTCAACGAAGCTGAATTTGTCTATCGTCATCTAGGCTCTAATGAGACCAAGCAAGCTGACCTGCTCAGTGCCGTTGGTTATCAAGACATGGCGAGCTTCATCAACGATACCGTGCCTGAACCCGTGCGCCTGCATAAAGAGCTAGATTTGCCTGTGGCGATGAGTGAGCACGCCGCACTTGCTAAACTACGTACCATGGCAGATGACATCACGGTTAATAAGAGCTATATCGGACAAGGCTATTCGCCAGTACGTATGCCTGCGGTCATTCAGCGTAACGTCCTTGAAAATCCAGGCTGGTACACCGCTTATACCCCTTATCAGGCAGAGATTGCCCAAGGTCGTCTAGAAGCCTTGCTTAACTTCCAACAAGTATGTATTGATTTGACTGGTCTTGAGCTCGCTGGCGCGTCATTACTTGATGAAGCAACCGCAGCCGCAGAAGCCATGGCAATGTCAAAGCGTGTGAGCAAAAGCAAATCAACGCAGTTTTTTGTTGATGAGCGTATCTACCCACAAACATTAGATGTTATTAATACCCGTGCCAAGTACTTTGGCTGGGAAGTGGTGGTTGGTGATTTTGAAACCGCTAAATCTGGCGACTATTTTGGTGCGCTATTCCAGTACGTCGGTGTTGAAGGCGATGTTAAAGACTTAACCGACGTCATCGCTTCGGTGAAGAAAAACAAAACTTATGTGAGTGTCGTCAGTGATATCATGAGTTTGGTGCTATTGAAATCACCAGCAGATATGGGCGCAGACGTCGCTTTAGGTAGCACGCAGCGTTTTGGTATTCCAATGGGCTTTGGCGGTCCACATGCTGCTTACTTTGCCTTCTCTGACAAAGCCAAACGCTCAGCACCTGGTCGTATCATCGGCGTCTCTAAAGACTCGCAAGGCAATACTGCCCTACGTATGGCACTACAAACTCGTGAGCAGCATATCCGCCGCGAAAAAGCCAACTCAAACATCTGTACCTCACAAGTATTGCTTGCCAACCTAGCCGGTATGTATGCCGTTTATCATGGTCCAGGTGGCGTAAAACGTATCGCTACTCGTATCCATGCGTTTGCGACTGCTTTTGCTGATGTCATCAAAAATGCTAACGACAGCAACTTAAATGTCGTACATGACCAATTCTTTGACAGCGTCGTCGTTGATTGTGGATCAGAAAAACTGGCTACTCAAATTTTCGAAAATGCTGACAATCTAGGCTATAACTTATGGCGTCTTGGTGAAACCAAATTAAGCGTCGCGTTTAGTGAAACCAGCGATCAACAAGACTTTAATGTATTAACTCAACTGTTTGTCAGTAAAGCACACGACCTACCAGAAGACGCTCGCGTCTCTCTTGATAGCGCTCATTTGCGTACCGATGCTATCTTATCGCATCCAGTATTTAACTCGCATCATACCGAGCACGAAATGCTGCGTTATTTAAAATCGCTTGAAGACAAAGATTTGGCGATGAACCGCAGCATGATTTCACTGGGTAGCTGTACCATGAAATTGAATGCGACCAGTGAGATGTTGCCAATTACTTGGCCTGAATTTGCCAATGTGCATCCTTTTGCACCGCGCGATCAAGTTACAGGCTACGTTGCCATGATTGATAGCTTGCAAGACCAGCTGAAAGCCATTACCGGTTTTGATGATGTGTCTATGCAGCCAAACTCTGGCGCTTCAGGTGAGTATGCTGGTCTGCTAGCGATTCGCCGTTATCACGAATCATTGGGTGAAACTGACCGTGATGTTTGTTTAATCCCTCAGTCAGCGCACGGTACCAACCCTGCGACGGCTATGATGATGGGTATGAAAGTAATCGTGGTTAAAACTGATGACAATGGTAACGTTGATATCGATGATCTAACTGCTAAATGTGAAGAAAATAGTGCCAATCTAGGTGCTTTGATGATTACTTATCCATCAACGCATGGCGTGTTTGAAGAAGGCATCCGTAAAATCTGTGACCTTATCCATAAACATGGCGGTCAAGTTTATATGGATGGTGCCAATATGAATGCACAGGTTGGCATGATGCAACCGGCTGACGTTGGCGCTGATGTATTGCACATGAACTTGCATAAAACCTTCTGCATCCCGCATGGCGGCGGCGGTCCAGGCATGGGCCCTATCGGCATGAAGTCGCATTTAGCACCCTTTATGGCCAATCATACATTGAGCCCTGTGCATAATGCGCAAAAAGACTGCTCGGCCGTATCGGCAGCCCCTTATGGTTCAGCAAGTATTTTACCAATTTCATGGATGTACATTGCCATGATGGGTCGTGATGGTCTGCTAAAAGCCACTGAGCTTGCGCTATTAAATGCTAACTATGTCGCTGCTCAATTAAAAGACCACTACCCTGTCCTTTATACGGGCAAAAATGGTCGCGTTGCTCACGAATGTATCATCGATATTCGTCCGTTGAAAGAAGAGACGGGCATCAGTGAAAGCGATATTGCTAAGCGCTTGATGGATTACGGTTTCCACTCACCAACGATGAGCTTCCCAGTTGCGGGTACGTTGATGATTGAACCAACTGAGTCTGAATCTAAAGAAGAATTAGATCGTTTCATCAGTGCCCTAAAATCTATCAAAGCCGAAGCAATGAAAGCCAAAGCTGGCGAAGAGGGTTGGACGTTAGAAGACAACCCACTAGTCAACGCGCCGCATACCGCGGCGATGGTCACCAACAGCGAATGGACGCACCCATACAGCCGTGACACAGCAGCATTCCCACTGCCTTATATCCGCGCCCATAAGTTCTGGCCGAGTGTAGCACGTGTCGATGACGCTTATGGTGATAAGAACCTCATGTGTTCTTGCCCAAGTATCGAAAACTATATGTAGTTTTCAAATAAGTATGAACAGTTGATATAAAAATAAACCTCCAAGTCAGCAGCTGATTTGGAGGTTTTCATTTTGCCACTAATATTTAGCGCTATAATAAAATGGCTATCAATCTATTCACATTATTTACTTGGTTAGAATTAACTATGCAGAAAAACAATCTTGTCATTCTCATCCATGGTCTGCACCAAACCGCTTGGATCATGCGACCACTGGCCAAACGCTTGCAAGCAACAGGATTTGATACTCATCAATTCGGTTATCGTAGTATGCGTGACGGTATCAAAACCAATAGTGCCCGCCTAAATAGCTGGCTAGAAAACCATCATCATCCTGACCAACCGATAGATTTGGTCGGTCATAGTTTGGGCGGTCTGATTATTCGTGATTTTGTTACTGCATATCCGCAGTGGCAGATCGGACGCTGCGTGACACTTGGGACACCGCATGTAGGCAGTGTATGTGCTGACTATATATGGCGCTTGACCCCAGCTGTAGTAGGGCGCTCATACATCGATGCCTTAGATGGGAGCGTTGCACCTTTACCGGAGCATATTACCCTTGGGGTGATTGCGGGTAATCGTCCTTATGGCCTAGGGCAGTTGTTTTTGCAATATCATAATCGCAAATTGCGTAAGACAAATAATATACCATCAGTAGAACATCTACTACACGATGGCACAGTATATATAGAAGAAACCAAAATAGAGGCTGCCACGGATCATATAGTTTTACCAGTTTCGCATACTGGGATGCTGGTCGATAAAACAGTAGCCGCGCAAACCAAATACTTTTTACAACATGGACAGTTCGAGCATAACAAACTTACGTCTTGAGAAAAGCATCATCTTTTATCAATGATAGAATCTTACGGCTTATCGAACATTGATACCCATACCCTGCTGCAACTCAGTTCTATGTTTTTTGATGACTGGAATCAGGGTGTTCATGACCCAGTCATTCCGCCAGCCTTTTAAGCCTTCTGGCAACTCGCTTAATTCCTTATCAAAAGCAATTACTTCATATAATTGCCCGAGCCACTTCTTACGCATCAATACATTGTCAGGTACGCCGATAGCTCGTGCGTGATCATCGATCGCTTGCTGCACTGCTTTTGACAGTACTTTATTTTTTGAGCGATACGGCGGTAATAGGCAATCAGGATATTCAGCAGGGTGCAGATTTTTTGCTTGATTTATCACTTTTAGCAGCTCTTCGCCGTATAAGCGCAACATACTGCGATGCATCGTGGTTTTATGCGCAAGCTCTCGCATATTGCTTGGTTTTTCAGTGATGATCTCGCGTACTGCTTGTTTTTTAATCACAAACGTACGTGGCTGATTGGTCGAACGTGCCAGCTCCTCGCGCCACGTCGCAACCGCTTGCAGTATCGCCATCTGCTGTGAAGTATAACGATAATCTGCCATTGTTAGGTACATTGCGTTGTCTTCAACATGCTGAGCATCATACAAATCACTGGCATAAAGCTGGCAATCTGCCCATACATAATCGTATAAACCTTGCTTTTTTAACGCATATTCAAGACTTAAATAAAGCGCTGGCAAAAAGCGTACGTCATCAATCGCATACTGCTCTTGCTCGTCTGATAATGGACGTTGTAGCCAGTCCGACTGGCTTTGTTCTTTATCAATGTGCATGTCTAGCTGGTCGTCAAGCGCTTGTTGATAGCCCATTTGCAATTGACCCGTTAAGTAAGACAACGCAATTTGCGTATCAAATATATTGGTCAATGGCGGACAGCCAGATAATAAGTAAAAAATACCCAAATCCTCACCACAGGCATGCCAAATCGCCACATCCACTTTCATCAGCGCTTGCCACAGCTCAGCCAATTGCAGTTGCGGGGCGTCTAGCAAATAAATATGATCACCCACATTTAACTGCACCAATGCCAAGCGCGGATAATAAGTATCACGTTTGATAAACTCAGTATCTAACGCCACCCGACCACAAGTTGCCAATGCATCGATCACTTCAGCCAAACCATTTTGCTCACGCACCCACGTGACAGCAGCTTCGTCGGCACTATCTAGCAGCGCATCAATATCTGGCTCTGACGGTAGATCTGCTGACTCTATTTTAGAACTGATTGATGGTGCTAATAAATCATCAGAAGCAGCAACGTTAATGTTGTCTACAAGGTTTGATTGGATGGCAGCAGTTGAAGCTGTTGGAGCATGGTTGGACACGGGCAGATACCTGCATAAATAGGAAAAAATAAAACGCTAAAAAGCGTCTCAATAAAAGTAGATAACAAGATACTAGTGAATCAATTATAACAATTTCATGAAATAAAATGGACAAGACTTGGTTTTTATAAAGAAGTTATAGAAAAAAATGTCAGTGTGCTATAAAAATGAACGATTTTGTATCGCTTGTCCAAGGGTCATGCTATCAAGATATTCAAGCTCGCCGCCCATTGGCACACCTTGTGCCAAACGTGTGACCTTATTAACATGACGACTAACCGCTGCACTGATAAAGTGCGCGGTGGTCTGCCCTTCGACAGTCGTACCAGTCGCCAATATCAACTCTTCAACAGACTCTTGCTTGACCCGCCAGACCAGTTGTTCAATATTCAAATCATCAGCGCTAATGCCATCAATCGGAGATAAATGACCACCTAACACAAAGTAGCGGCCACGGTAACCTGCGGTTTGTTCGATAGCCATCACGTCTGCTGCGGTCTCAACCACACATAGCAAGGCATCATCACGGCGCGGATCTTGGCACAGCGGACAGATTTGATCATCACTGAAGCTGTGGCAGCGTTGGCATTCGACGATATCGCGCATCGCCTCATCAAGCGCTTGGGCAAGTGCCATGCCTTGTGGACGTTTTTTGGTGAGCAAATGCAGTGCCATACGTTGGGCACTTTTTTGACCCACACCCGGCAAAATACGCAGCTGTTTAACCAGCTGATCAAATTTGGCTGTCAGCAAAGCATCTTCCTTTATTTAACTTAATTTATAAATCGTAGCTATAAAAATGGGGTCGTATCATGTCGATAACAACCCCATTTTGTCTTTAATATGTCGTGTTTGGCTTAAAAAATAACGACTTAGAACATACCTTGCATACCAGGTGGTAGACCCATACCTGAGGTCGCGCCAGCCATGGTTTCTTCGTATAGCGCATCTGCTTGACGAACGGCATCATTGATAGCAGCAGCGATAAGATCTTCGATCATATCTGGCTCATCTTCTAGCAAGCTTGGATCGATGGTTAAACGCTTAACCACATGGCGACCCGTCATGGTGACTTTTACCAGACCACTGCCCGCTTCAGCTTGTACTTCTTTATTCGCAAGCTCTTTTTTAGCATTTTCAACGTTTGCTTCGACTTTCTTTTGCATCGTTTGTGCTTGTTGCATTAATGCTTGAATATTCATAGTTACCTCTTTTGTTTTTTAATCATAAATGATTGATATTTTACTAGGGCGTGTCCTCAATTCAATTGATCATATCTAAACGGGTTAAAAATGGCTAAATTTTGCCAAACATCGTTAAATAGCTGGTTAATATCCCGATATTAACCAGCTATTTTCCTCGTTTGACGGCAATTTATCTCATTTTTATCACCATTTTTGAAATAAGGACACGCCCTAATATAAAGTGCTAACCGTGATTATACCGTTATCTTTACAAACTGTCTAAACCACGCGCCAAATCTTTGATGATATCTTCTATATCTTCTAAGCCTACTGACAAACGAATAAGACCATCTTTGACGCCCGCTTCTGCGCGCTCTTTTGCACTCAAACGAAAATGGGTGGTTGTTGCAGGATGGGTAATGGTGGTTTTAGCATCACCTAAATTATTAGTGATAGAAACCATTTGGGTGGAATCAATGACATGCCAAGCAGCAGATTTCGAATCACGACTATTTAAATCAGTGCTATCAGAAGCCTTTACCTCAAAACCCATGATAGCACCATAGCCACCTGTCATATGATGTTGACGCGTCGCAAGCTCATGAGCAGGATGATCACTCAAACCTGAGAAATGTACGGCACTAACATTGGGATGATTGACCAAAAACTCTGCTACTTGATTAGCATTTTGACAATGCGCTTGCATACGCAGTTTCAGCGTCTCTAACCCTTTAGTAAATACCCATGCGTTAAATGGACTCATACTGATACCGCCTGAACGTACCACAGTAAACGCCTCTTGCATCAGCTTATCGCTACCAACTAGTGCGCCGCCAAGTACTCGCCCCTGACCGTCTAAATATTTAGTGGCAGAATGAATCACCACATCTGCACCCAAATCGAGCGGACGCTGCAAAGCTGGGGTGGCAAAGCAATTATCAACGACCAATAAGATATCATTGGCTTTACACAGCTGGCTTAAAAAGCCAATATCACAAATCTGTGCCAATGGATTGCTAGGGCTTTCGCAATAAATGACTTTGGTGTTTGGTTGAACGGCGTTTGCCCACGCCTCATTATCGAAGCAATCAACGTAGCTGACTTCCACACCGAACTTTGCCATATAATTATTAAATAGACCAATCGATGAGCCAAATAATTGATTGGCAGCAAGCAAATGATCGCCCGCTTTCAGATATGCCAAGCACATGGTCAAAATCGCGCCCATGCCAGAGGCTGTCGCTACTGCGCGCTCACCGTTTTCAAGCGCTGCCAAACGACGCTCAAAGGTACGCACACTTGGATTGGTATGGCGTGAGTACACGTTGCCCGTCTTGTCTCCATTAAAATGTGCCGCGGCATCTGCCGCTGAGGTATAAACGTATGAGCTGGTGGTAAAAATAGCCTCTGAGTGCTCACCCTCATCGGTACGATGTTGCCCTGCCCGTACAGCAATGGTTTGCATACCATAATCGAGATCTAAATTGAGCGCGTCACTGCGCCAGTTTGGATCTAATTTATCTACATTTTTATCATCATGGGCTTGCGACTGACTCATAAATATTCCGTTGCTTTGATTGGTATTTTGATTGTTATAAAATGACTGCTTATTCTTCTGATTATCGACCGAATGCATCAGCGTTATCATATCATGTCAACTTATTCCACACAGCTGGTTTCAAGCGATGGCTAAACATTATTTTTGAATACACATCTATAGTCGGTTCAATATAATTTAGATACAAGGAAGGCAAGCGAAAGTACTACAAATAGTAGGCTAATCGAGCCTGACACCGTATCTGGTTTATATAGGATTGACTATACCTCTTTCTTAACAACAGATGAAAGAGAGAGCATATCTAAACGATAAGTAAATAATGACTGAATAAGTCGCTGAATCTAACAAAAATAACGTATTTATAATAGGCATAGTTGACGACAGCTGATAAGCTTAGCGGCGATTTAATTTTTGCCTTGGGCGATATTGTTATACGCTTCGTAATCAGTGCTATCATCGGTAAAATAAACGATGCATTAGCGCATGTCCTTCATTCAATTGATAGTCTTTTTAATGGGCTAAAACTGAGGACATGCCCTCACGCTTACTTTCTAACAAATACTTCTTTATGTAAGGCTCACTAAGGTAATTCATTTATGTCGATGTTCAGTATAGAACCAAGCAACTTATCGTTGAGTCTAACACTCGGACTAACCTTAGGTCTTAGTGGATGTCAGGTTTTGCCAAAACAGCCGCACTTACCTGAGAGCCAAGCATTATCAGCACGAGTACATGACTTATATCAACAAGAAGACAATCAAGAAACTGGACAAAGTGACACAGTAGCAACCAATGACGTTGATTTGGTAGCATCGATTAGCGAGCAGAATGATATTCACCCAGATTTATCCGGCTATCACCCCATTGTAACTGGTGCCAATGCTTTTGCTTCTCGCAGTATATTAACGGATATGTCCACACGTAATATCGATGCGCAGTATTATATTTGGCATAATGACCAAGCTGGTCAGCTACTATTGAAAGATCTGTGGGAAGCGGCTGAACGCGGCATCATTGTACGCTTATTATTAGATGATTTTAATAATGATGCCACCTTCGATCAGCATTTATTACGTTTTTCCAGTCATCCGAATATCGCGGTACGAATCATCAATCCGCTGATGCATCGTAAGTTTCAAACATTAAACTACGTCACAGGTCTGCCACGTATCAATCGCCGCATGCACAATAAAAGCATGACTTTTGATAAGCAGATTACCATCATTGGGGGACGTAATATTGGCAATGAATATTTAAGCAATGACCAAAATAGTCAATTTGCGGATTTAGATGTTTTACTCATCGGTAAAGTCGTCGCAGATATTGACAACAGTTTTTCAAGCTATTGGTCGTCACCTTTGTCATTTGACATCGAAACGCTAGTGAAGCCTGACAACAATACAGCGCCTGATTTCCTAGCGGCACTGGACAAGCTCGGTCAGGATGAAAAAGGTAGCGACAATCATTTGACGGTGTATAAAGAAGCGCTAGAAGAGTCAACGATAGACAGTGACTTGGTCAATAAACGCGTGCCTTTTCGCTGGACAGACATGCAGTTTTTGAGTGATGATGTGGGCAAGCTGACCAAAACAGTACCAGCGGATACCAATTTGGTGCATCAATTGCGTACCTTATTAGGCAGTCCAACCAAAAAGCTAACCATCATTTCCTCTTATTTTGTACCCACCAAAGATGGTGTCAATACTTTAGTGCAATTGGCTGAAGCTGGTATCGAGATTAAGATTTTGACCAATTCATTTGATGCGACCGACGTGACTGCTGTGCATTCTGGCTATAGTCAATGGCGACCTAACTTGCTGCGCGCTGGTGTTAAAATCTACGAGCTAAAATCCACCGCCTCTGAGGAAAAACGCGAAAACAAGCTTTGGAAAGCTCGTAGCCAATCCTCAACCAGTTTACATGCAAAAACGTTTGCCGTTGATGACTATCAAGTATTCATTGGCTCCTATAATGTCGACCCTCGCTCTGCCAATATCAATACAGAAATGGGTGTGATCATCAATGATGATGAGCTGGCAAAACAATTGCATGGTGCGCTGAGCGATGACCTGCTAAACCAAGCTTATGAAGTCAAACTATCAGATAATGGTAAGCTACAGTGGCATACTATGGAAGACGATAAAAAAGTAGTTTACGATTCAGAGCCACGCGTCGATATCAGCGATCATGTCTGGCTGACTATCATGTCATGGTTACCTATTGATTGGTTGCTATAGCTGCCATCATCAAAAACACTCTAAAACCTAGTCATATTTAAATAATAACAGCGTTATCGAGTGATTCTTTGACCCAATTTTTTTTAGTTTGAGCACTTTTTAGTTGGAGTGCTTTTCATTTAAGCACTTTTCATTCAAGTGCTTTTAACTCCGAGGCTTGTTGCCCAATAACTTTTAGCTCAAACGTCTTTATTTTTTCGGCAAATCATTATTTTTCATATTGATTTGTCGTTTTTTATTATAGCCGGTTATCCAGATAATAATCGGCTTAACGAATACTATTATATGTGGATGCGCGACCTATTATGCCTTCTCGTTCTCAATATGCAATGATGTCTTCTAAAGACAGAAACACCGTACTGTTTATCTGCTTTAGCAGCGCAGTCGCGTTTTTTGATTTTTTGATTTATTTATATCTAGCAGATATCATGGCGACCGCTTTTTTCCCTGCTAATATCGACCCAGCTATTACGAAGGTGCAAGGGCTTGGTCTATTTGCAATTGGCTATTTGGCACGCCCACTTGGCGGTATCATCTTTGGTCGTTATGGTGATATCAAAGGCCGAAAACCCATACTATTGATCAGTATATTAGTGACGGCCGTCAGCTTGTTGGCGATGGCATGCTTACCGACCTATGGACAGTGGGGGTTGATTGCACCAACCTTATTTATAGTCTTGAGGCTAATACAAGGCATGGCATTTGGTCTTTATGTGCCACTCGCTTGGGTTTTTGTGGCAGAGCATGTACCGCGCCAATATTCGTCAGTATCTTGTAGCTATGTCACCGCCAGTTTTTATGTAGGCGTGTTTTTTTCTAATGCCTTTTTTCTTTGGTTAACCAATTCTATGACGACTGAGCAATTGGCTAATTACGGCTGGCGCTTGCCATTTTTTATCGCGGCTATTCTGAGTTTATTACCATTACTGGCGTGGCGATGGATAGATGAGTCACCCTTTTTTCTGGAAATGAAAAACTCAAAACCAAGCGATTATGTTGCCAAACCCTTCAATTTACTCTTTAAGCATTGCAAACATTCGCTATTTATCGGTATGGTTCTCACGCTTATTGTTTCTAGCATCACGACCGTTGTTGTGCTATTGCTACCCGATTTGATTGAATTACGTTTTACCTTAGACAGCGATTTATTTGGATTCTCACACAGTCTGGGTATTGTGTTCATGGTTTTTGGTTGTATTTTTTATGGGATAATATCCAACCACCAAAACTTCGGTAAGATTCTGACGGTTGGCTCTATTCTTTTAATCGCTCAGATGTTTGCCTTTTTTTACCATCTGCAAGCCAGCGGTGACTACATCCTTATTATGTATGCGCTTTTAGGCTTTTGTGCTGGCATCGTTGGGATGATACCTGCCATCCTTGTACAGTTATTTCCGACCAATGTACGACTAACAGGAATGGCTTTTTGTTATAATATCGCCTACGGTATTGTTGGAGTGCTTGTGCCTTTTGGACTGGGTTATGCCACTCTGTATGTGAGTTTCTCACCAGCGCTCTACATTGCATTTATCGGTTTTATCGGCATAATAATGGGTATTTATTTTTATAATTTGCCTGAATTCAAAAAAATCGACCACATTATTTAGCTAGTAGGTAGCTGCCTATTATCTGTATAACGATTGAAATTAAAAAATTAAGGTGCAATCGTATGTCTCATACATTGCACCTTGTTCATTTATTTAAGACACCAATATTAAAATATTAAGGCTCAAAACCATGGTTGATATGACCAACAAACGTCTTTCCGTTGCACCCATGATCGACTGGACAACGACGGATTATCGTTATTTTGCTCGGCTTTTTAATCCGCATGTTTATTTATACACCGAGATGATCAGTACGGGCGCGCTGATACATGGCAATCGTGCACGGCATCTGCGCTTTGATACGCTTGAGCATCCGCTTGTACTACAGCTGGGCGGCGCAGATATTAGCGAGATGACGCAATGTGCTGAATTTGCGCAGCAGCATGGTTATGATGAGGTCAATATCAATGTTGGTTGTCCCTCTGATCGCGTACAGCATAATAAAATAGGTGCTTGCCTCATGGCAGAGCCGCACACGGTTGCCGATTTGGTTAAGCACATGCAAGCGGCGGTCGATATCCCAGTAACCGTCAAGCATCGTATTGGTATTGATGATTTTGACAGTTATGAGTTTATGGTAGATTTTGTAGAAAAAGTGGCAGCAGCGGGTTGTACACGCTTTATTGTCCATGCACGTACTGCATGGCTACAAGGGCTTAGCCCCAAGCAAAATCGCGAGATACCACCGCTACGTTATGAGGATGTCTATCGTCTCAAACAAGATTTTCCACAGCTTGATATCGAGATTAATGGCGGCATCGATACTGTTAAAGACATCGAAGCACATTTGCAGAATGTGGATGGGGTGATGATTGGTCGCGCGTTTTATCACAACCCTTACCTATTAGCAGAAACCAATAGCTTATGGAACGAACCAGCACCTAAGCGCTCAGATATTCTAGCGCAGCTGTATCCGTATATGGAGGCGCAGATTGCTAAAGGTGAAGCACTGCCAACGATGACAAGACATTATTTAGGGTTGTTTCAAGGACTGACGGGTGCGCGCAAATGGCGACAGGCGTTAAGTGGTAAACCTCAGCTAACAATCGACGATATCAAACGGGCAGCGGATGAGGTGTTACTACTAAATCCTGATGCTTAAGAAAATTCATCATTATGATGACAGCTATAAAAGTGTAATAATAACGCCGAAATACCATTATTTATTTAGGCGGTTTGCGCAATATATTGCCACATCGCCGCCCCATTATTCACGATATGCAATAATATCGGCAGCAACAGCGAGCCTGACTTGATACGCGCGTAGCAAAATATCAATGCCAGTACCACGATGGTACTGATTTCATAAATACCATACTGCACATGGATCACTGCAAATATCAAGCTGGTCACGACACTTGCTACGATCGCCCCTCGATGCGTTGAATAAGTTGACGAGGTAAATTGCTCTGCGATCGCTGACCATAATAGACCACGAAATATCAACTCCTCATAGATTGGCGCGACAATGACCATTGCAAATATCAATAGCCATACTGAGCTGACAGACTGATATAAAGGGTCAACGAAGAGCAATGGCGATTTATCAAGTAAATAAGTCAATGCCTGACTGCTAATCATAAATACCAATAGTAGCCCAAGCAATCCCATACCCACCGCAAATGAGAACGGCTTTAGCGCTAAATACTGCCGACTATCGCCGCCTCTTACACGGATCACCAAAAGGCTAATAGCGATCAATAGCACGCAGCCTATGATAATAGAGAGGCTGACCACAGTGCCATCGTTACTACCAAAAAAGAAGATATCAGCCATGGTTGAATTTTTAGCAGCCGGTAAGACTAGCTTGCCAGCGATATATACGCCTAGCAGCTGACTGATAAAAAATGCCATCAGTATACCAATAGTCAGTAGCAATACACCCAATCGTGAAAATAGCGGCGTGCGCTTAGGCGGCGTATTAAGATTGTGCGAACCAGTAGCATTTTTTAGCATAAAGTCATTACTCAAACGGATATTTTGTTAGCTCGCATTAACATAAGCAATAATGAGCATAAATAGTCATCAGCGATTATGTTGGTAGTTGCTGCTCAATCAATGATAATACTTGCTGAGATACGGACTCTGGATACTCAAGTGGGAACATATGACCACCGGCATGGGTCTCATAAGGAATATCCAAACGCGACTTTATTTGTTGCGGAAATCGGCGTTTTAAAAAGATACTGTCTTGACCGATAATCAAAGTAACAGGCGGCTTTGGTCCATGATTTGGTGCCAGCCAATACCAAGATGGATTGGTGCGAAAGACAGCGACCTCACTGGCTTTCGGAATCGCCAATGTCACTTTGCCATCCGCACGTTCATGTAGCCCATGCTCGATATAGCCTTGAAAACTGCGTTCATCAAAATTTTTGAAAAAGCCTTTATGCCGCATCTTATCGTACGCGTCTGCGCGGCTCTCCCAGACATCACGGCGATGCTTAGACACGCCAGCTGGTGACAATTTATCCATCAGGCGGTTATTCATCATCGGCAATCTATCCGCCGTCTTTGCCAAATGCCATAGCAAACTCACTTTGCCATAAATCCAAGGTGGATCCATGAGTACCGCTTGGGCAAAGTACTGCGGCGCACGATACAATGCCTGCAAGGTACACATCGCACCCAGCGAATGACCCACTGCCACTACTTGCGACACGCCATGCTTCTCACAGGTATTTTTGACACTATCAATAATCTGCTGTGTAAGGCTGCGCCAATGGTCATCGACTGGATAATCAGGCGTTGCACCCAGCATGGCAATATATTCAATGGTAAAAAATTCTGCTAACTTCTCAAAAAATGGTTGATAAACCGCACTTGGCATCCCATTAGCATGAGCAAAATGCAAGACAGGTTTGTTGGTTATTGTAGAGACAGGTAAAGCAGTAAAAGTTGGCAAATTAATTTCATCACTCATGATAAGCTCTCTTCGATTTAAGTCGCTATTTAGGGTGTTTTTTATAATCATTGAATCTCATATACAATTGAGGCTGAGCATAATCATACGCTCAGCCTCAACAATCATACACAGTAAATCTCAAACATAAAACGCTTAACGCATCTGCGCATTGCCTTCTTCTTGCGGTAAAACATCAAGGCTGACACTAGAGCCAATGCCCGCACCCAATTTAACAGCAAAGCGGTCCATGAATAATTGAAACGGATCTGTTGGGCTATAATTGATCACATTATCCAGCTCTAACTGCTTTTCTAAGCTAGCAATGCTGCCTTTCTTATCGGCTAAGCCAAGCTCAATCGACTGCTCGCCTGTCCAGAATAATCCTGAGAACAGCTTATTTTGTTCAGGATTTTTGAGACGATCACCGCGCCCTTCTTTCACTGCATTAATGAAATGCTTGTGGGTGTTGTCCAATACTTTTTCGACATGTTTTTCTTCATAATCCGTTAACGGACGTGACAAACTTAATATGTCTTTGTATTCACCAGCAGTAATCGTACGATCTTCTACGCCGACTTTATCCATCAAACCTTTGATGTTATAGCTTGGCATAATCACGCCGATCGAGCCAACCAAACTTGATGGATTCACATAAATCTCATCCGCCGCAGAAGCAATATAATACGCGCCAGAAGCACCCATATCACCAATCACTGCATAGAGTTTTTTGTCTGGATATTCTTTACGCAAATCCATCATAGTCTGCCAAATCTCATCAGACTGTACTGGTGAGCCACCAGGTGAATTGATATCCAAAGCTACCGCCTTTGAATTGCTGTTTTCAAAAGCACGGGTCAATGCCTCATTGACATCATAAGCGTTGGCCACATCGCCACTACTAATGACACCTTGTAGCTCAACCACAGCTAAATGTGGCTTACTCGTGTCAACACCATCTAAACCCGTTGGCGCGCTGCTGCTGCAACTACGACCAAGCGTCAGAAATATCAGTAAAATATAACCAAAGGTCAATAGTTTAAAAAAGATACTCCAGCGACGGGCGCGGCGTTGCTCGACCACACTAGCCAATAAAGTGTTTTCAAGCAATCGCCATTCTTGTCCACTCGGCTGGCTTGGCGGCGACATCGGTACTGGCTGATTTGCCGAATTGTCAGGACGTTTGTTAGGGTCTGGTGGCCAGTTGGGCATATAACTTCCTAAGTCAGAAACAGTCTAAAGCAATAAAAAGAGAAGATAGAAATACAGTCAGTAATAAGGAGCTGCTTCTCACTCCAAATACGGTCACAGTCATCTATATTCATAGGCTGCTAAGTATGGTGGTATTTCAATCATGGTTCAATAGTATAACTGGGAAATATCACTATATTGTAACATTGATTAGACAAGCGATATTTTTATGGCGTCATATTGGTCGTATCTACTGCCGGATTGAGAGACAACGTTGCTTCTGGCATTTTGTCATCATAAGTGATCATTTCATTGATTGTTTGACGATTTATAACCTCAGCAGTTATCTGTGATGTGCTATGTCCTAGCCATGTTACATTACGAAAAGTGCGTGGTTGCTCAAGGGGTTCGACTGAACATAATAATGTCCACATTTGCCAGATACGCTGATGAGTATCTGCATTTAATATCAGACGTGCCTGAGGCATATTGGCTTGATGAGTCGGTGGCTGGCTACTTGATGTGAGTGTTTGCGCAGTGGCAGGTATTGATTTGAGTGGATCAGCCGCATTATACTTTAATACCCTTATGGGCAAGCTGGCATCTATAGCCACCGTACAATCCCAAACACTCGGACTGTCTATTTTGCTCCACCCTGTCAATGCTTGTATGGACAAGTCACCATTGCCCAACTGCCATGTTTTGCCTTGTTCACAGCGTTGCACACTGATATTCGTCATGTCCTTGGGTTGGCTAGTGACTTTATAGGCTTGCTGAAATGCAGACCAACGATCAGAGCGTCCTGCTTGCCAATACTGACTAATAGGTAAATGCTGATTAAGCTGAAAAACCGTCAAAGGCAACAGCTCAGAAGCACTAGCATTAGAAGCTAAATACTTCTTATCAGTAGTAAGCGTATCCGTCAATCCAGCACTGCTACTCTGCACAACCATACCCTCTAGTATATCAACTGACAAGCTACCCAACTGCTGCGCCAATGTCATCGACAGCTTATTCGCCGTTAGATTACTGGGCATCGTTCGTGCAGCATTGGGTCTGTGGTCAGATAAAAATAGCCAGCTGATGTTTGTCTTATGCGTATTTGTTGTGGATGACTGCTCATTATTGACAACAGGATACTGCAACAAAGCAGCGCTTATATAGGGATCACCCGTTGATAAGATATACAAGGTCGGTATCGTCGTTAGTGATTGCTGATTGGCATATACCGTCATCATTAATAAGGTTAGCGGCGGCAGTGCCAGCCAACGACTGATAAATCCTCGTGGTAGTAGCCATGGCAACATACTTAATAGTACCATCAGCAATATGGCGACATTCACAGGAGTATAAAGCCACGCTTCTGACAATGCAGGTAATGAAGTTAACCACGTTATCAGTTCATGCAGTTTCGCGACAATGGCGCTAACGAGCAGCCAAATACTATCAGCAATAGCAGGTGATAAAAGATAGCAAAGCCCGGCCAACAGATTAAGCGGCACAATCACCCAACCAAATAAACCGATAGCAAACAGATTGATGACAAGACCCCATAGCGACGCCTTGCCAAATAATAACAATGTAATAGGTAATAAAGTAATAAATAGCCAAAATTGTAATTTAAATACACGTTTGCCTATTATCCAAACACGCTTGAATGCAGTCTCTACTACACTGGCATTATGAGCAGATGCCGTTTCTGATACGACAGCTGATTGCGTATATGACGTATCATCATATTTAAGGAGTAATGCCACTGCGATAAAAGATAGCCAGTACCCTGCCTGCCATAATACATAGGGATCAAGCCATGCCATCAATACTGCCAAGGCAAACAACACCCGCATCGTACTAACCGGCAATAATGTTAAACGTACCAAACCTATCGCGAATAACATCCATGCGGTACGAGCAGCAGGTACATCAAAACCAGTAAATAACGCATAAATAAAAGCAGCAGCGATCATCACCCACCAGCGCACTTGCCAACGCGGTACATAACGATAAATCCTTGGCCATAACCGATCAAAAAGCAACACCGCCGCACCCGCCAGCATAATCGCTAAAAACAACACATGAGTGCCAGAGATAGCCAGCAAATGTGAAATACCAGCCAGCTGATATAGATCTTTGGTCTCACGATTGATTAAACTGCGATCACCTGTGAGCAAACTTAAAGTGACCGCTTTTGCCTGTTGCGCTGCTGTGGTCTGTGTCGACCAATCTTGATAAAAATGCTGGCGTAATTGCCAACGCCCTTGATTAATATAAGTCTGAAAATGCTGAAGATATGAAGAAGAGGCAAACGCTGGCTCTAATACCTCAGTATTGGTGACAGTCGATGTGCCAACGGTCAATATATTAGCGACTCCATCAATATGACGACCTCGCAGCCAGCGATAACTGTCAAAACCAGATGGATTGCTCAACGCTTGCTCAGAGGTCGCCAGTGGTGCAAGGGCTAAACTCATAAACAGCTGATCGCCAGGTTGTAAATAATTTAAGCGGTCAAACGGATTGCTGTCCAAATTTTTCTTGGATGATTGTTTTGATGAATTTTTTGGATAACCATTGAGCAATACACGGTACGTGACATTTTTGCCGTTATTGTTATTTGAGTTATTTCTATATAGGTTGTTATTGCTTAGGCTATTATTTTCATCTATTAGAAAGTTACTGGTCATGGCATCTAAATCTTCAACCGCCAGCGCCGACACCAAGGGTGATATATCACTAATGACAGCAACTTGTCGATAGCCACTGTCCGTGGCGACGTCATAAACGCTGTCACTTATTCCTTCGAGGGTGACTAATGCTTGCACACGCATTGGCTCAGTGATTTCTGTTAATTCTGCTTGTTGATGGCTAATCAGGGCTTGCAGCGCACTGCCAATGATTAATCCAATTGCCAATACAGCAACTAAAACATGAGTCAAAATACGAAAGAAGAGTTTAGATTTATATGAAGTATTATGTGAAGAGAGATCAGCCGTATGTTGCGAAAAATGGCTGGGTTTTGCAGAAGGTACATTAAACTGGGCAATAACCATCAGGATAATAGCAAAAATAATGAGCAACAAAGATAAGGTGGGAGTATTTAATATATCCATTAACGGTGAACTAGTGGGTATCGCCATACTATCTGCGACTGCCAAAACGCCCATCATGGCGATAATAATCAAGCTACCAATCAACCAGTACACCAGCGCTCCTTGCTTGATGAGTTGAATATTAGTTTTTGCCTAAATAAAGCCATTTATTATGATAAACAGCCACTTAATATGACGAAAATGTACTGGAATGCTAAAACACAGGTTAATACTAAAGCCAGAAACAACAACTGATACGTCATGCAATAGCATTTATATAACTATTACCCTATACTGACTGACATATTGCGATGATGATAATCTGATATCATTATCCTATATATTCTCAGCTGTACACTTTATGAATAATATTACTTTATAGCAGACCATCAATGCGATTGAGCGGACTGTAGCTAACGATTACAAAAGGCGATCCTGTGCCCCAAAAACGTCTGAAAGACCTGCTTCCTACGCCAGAGAAAATCTTAGAAAGTCGCACCTTAAAACTGTTCGCACCGCATCTGGCTGATCCACGATTATGGCACTTTAATCGACATAGCTTAAATAAAGCGGTCTATATCGGGGTGCTTAGTGCATTTTTCCCATTGCCAGGGCAAATGCTACTGGCTCTAGTTGGCTCATTAATTTTTCGTGCCAATGTTCCCATGGCACTCGGCTTGACTTGGATTACCAATCCACTTACGAGCTTGCCCATCTTTTATGCAGGCTATTATATCGGTGCCAAAATCCTTGACGTACCGATGATTAGTCTGCGGCTTATCGGCAGGATGATTGCTGATTTTAGCTTATGGGCACTGTCAGATGGTGCAAATCCATTTATTACTTATCGCGGCACGGTATCGATTGCTGCTTTTTGCATAGGCTTGACGATCTTAGCGATTGTGACCAGCATCGTTTGTGGACTGGCATTTAAGGCGGTTTGGCGCTACAAAACCGTCGTGAGCTGGCAAAAACGTCAGCAAGAACCTTCTGATAAACCGCCTAAAATCTAATATATGTTGCTGTTATCAAGTCATGGTAACCATAACGTAGCGAACCACCCTTTACTTTCAACCATTCGCTAACGATAGCAATCTAGATCACCATCTATTATCGATTTTTCTATGCTATGTCTCGATATCACCTTAAGCTGGCTATGACCTAAAAACAAAAGCCATTTTCTTTGTTGATACCAGTCACTCTGCTTCTTTATTCTTTTCTATGGCAGCAAGGATGTTGTCCGTAAGGCTAGTGTCCATCTCGAAAACTTCAACCACTTTTTCATCTTTAAGTAATGTATAGCGTTTGCCCGTTGCACTTTCTTGAGCTTTTAGATCGTAATCAACGCCAGCCAAAGTAATGGCATCAAAAACGGGTGTTAATAGATCTATTTGTGCTTGTTTATCAATTGTCTCGAATAACGTCACATCCATATAGGGTTTTAAAGGTTCATTGCCTTCTTCGGCACTGCCAAAAGCAGCGATTGGGTCGTCATCTCTATCCATAATAATAATTCTTCTTTAATAAATTGGCGGCATTTTGCAGCCCCATTTTGCGTTTATTTTTATTACAAACTTAGTGTCTGTTGAACATAAATCTTGTCGTTCTAGGGTATATCCTCATTTAATAATGATGATAAAAGCAAGACAAATTGCCGTTAAACAAGAGAAATAACACAGATCATAGTGATATTAATCAGCAGTTCAGTTCAACGACGTTTGACAAATTTTAGCCCATGTAGATATCAATTGACTTAAATCAGGACACACCCTACTACTTAATAACCATAACCATTTACGCTATTAAAAATAAAGCGTTAAAAAATGCAGTGTTAAAAAACAGTTAATACTGCTCCCAATGACCATTACGTAGCAATAACTGACGATCTGCCAGCGCCGCGAGATTGCGATCATGTGTCACCATTAATAAGGCTGTTTGCATGGTATTTTGCAGCTCTGATAATAATCCAAACACGCTTTGCGCATTGTCATAGTCCAAATTACCAGTTGGCTCGTCTGCCAAAATGAGCGATGGCTTCGTAACCAAAGCACGGGCAATAGCCACACGCTGGCGCTCACCGCCCGATAGCTCACCAGGTCTATGCGCCAGACGATGCTCAAGTCCGACACTTTCTAGTATCGCAATTGCTTGCTCTCTTGCTGAAGTCGTTGAGACTTCTGGTCGCATCAGCAACGGCATAGCAACGTTTTCAATGGCAGTAAATTCGGCTAATAAATGGTGAAACTGATAAATAAATCCCAAATGCTTGTTACGCATGGCACCGCGCTCAGTTTCATTCATGCTATTTAACAATTGACCATGTAGCCAGACCTCACCGCTGGTTGGCGTATCAAGACCACCAAGCAAGTGTAGCAAAGTGCTTTTGCCTGAACCACTGGTGCCAACAATAGCGATGCGCTCGCCAGCATGGACAGTCAAATCCAAGCCAGTCAGTACTTGCGTACTAACCGCCCCTTCATCATATATCTTGTTGATATTTTTCGCCTCTAAAATGGCAGACATGGCTTTTCCTTTATTCTATTTATACTTGTATTGATGCTTTATTCAGTGCTACAAACAATTTATCAGCCTAAACTTGCATTAAAATTAATTTTACCTAACAAGCATTGGTAATAACTCAAACTGTATATAAAAACTTAAGCGACATATAAAATCATTTATTCATAACGCAACGTCTGTGCTGGCTGAATCTTAGCCGCTCGGCGTGCTGGATAAATGGTTGCCAAAAAGCTCAGTACGAAAGACGCACCTGTAATCAATACCACATCTAGTACACGCAACTCTGATGGCAAATAATTAACAAAATACGCATCAAACAAGTTCAAATTAAAGACTTGATTAATAAAGCCTAAAATATCACTCACTGTAAGCGCAAATATCACGCCCAGTATCGTACCAGCAATCGTACCAATCACACCGATGACCACGCCTTGCACCATAAACACTTGGGTAATCAAACGAGGGGATGCACCAAAAGTTTTTAGAATCGCAATGTCCGCTTTTTTGTCGGTAACGAGCATCACTAGACTTGAAACAATATTGAAAGCAGCCACTAGGATAATTAAAAATAGCAGCAAGCCGACCATGGCTTTTTCCATCTGAATCGCGCCAAATAGGTTGCCATGTGTTTGTGTCCAATCATTAGGATACAATTGCTGAGGGGCAATAGCGGCAGCTTTTTCTGCTGCCATCGGCGCGGTAAAGATGTCATTAAGCTTCATACGCACACCCTGCGCGCCATCTGGCAGACGCAACAGTTTTGCCGCATCACCCATCGGGATAAATGCCATGAGGCTATCCACTTCTGGACTGATGGTAAAAATACCTGTCAAGGTAAAGCGCTTGAATCGTGGTATCACGCCAGCTGGTGAAGGCGATGCCTCTGGCAGCACTAGCGTCACTTTATCACCCAGTTGCAGCCCTAGAGACTGTACCATCTCTTCACCTAGCACAATATTGAACTCACCACTTTGTAAAGTATCAATACTGCCTTGAACCATATGTTCATTGATAATAGAGACATCTTTTTCGTATTCAGGATCGACACCAGTGACCATAATCCCTGCAACCTGACCGTTTGACGTCAACATCCCTTGCAGTTGAATAAAGGGCGCTACAGCTGCCACTTCAGGATCTTCTTTAATTTTATCAGCCAATTGCTTCCAATCACTGATAATCTCGGTGGAAACGACCGTTGCTTGCGGGACCATACCCAAAATACGGGTTTTTAACTCCCGATCAAAACCATTCATGACTGATAGCACCGTGATCAATACGGCAACCCCAAGAGTCAAACCAATCATCGAGATAAGCGAGATAAAGGAGATAAAACCATTACTACGCTCTGCTCGGGTGTATCGTAAGCCGATAAACAACGCTAAAGGACGAAACATATTCAAACTCTTTATCTTATCTACGTGCGACTTTATATATACTATAAAACGAGCAACAGCAAATGCATCTCACACCTGCACTTGCCATAGTCACATATAAATCGAACACAAAAACAGGGTTTCAGACGAGCCAAAGACAGCCGTCAAAAGGGAGCTAGTTTGACACAATTTGGCTGATATGTGCCAGTCATTAGCAAAAACTGGACGTATTTTTTAATAAAAAACTGGCTTTTGTTACTATTTTTTATGAGGGGCTTGCTATTACTTGCGTCAATACCTATATATTGTATGCTAAGGACAATTGTCATTAACCATTCATTGTTGTTTGTTGACCCTTTACTGATGACAACGTTGCCAACTATCATAAATCTATCGTGTCAAATAGAGCCTTATGATAGCCAGCAATAGCCGTTTCAGGTCCAAACCTCACGCTGACTAATTTTGAGTATCTTCATGACCATTAATTATCAATATAAAAACGTCCAATCTCCCACCAAAATCACCATGACTGATGAGCAATCTGCAGGTCACGCCGATCATTGGAGTATTCTGACCGATGACATGAGTCATGACGTGCCAGAATGGCTACAAAAAATGATCGAAAAGGCGGCCATGCCTAAAGGCCTCAATAGCAATGTCAGCGCTCAAGACAGCTGCCTATTGCTGTCTGAAAACCAGCCTTGTCATATCAATCAAGTATTAGCCATGAAAAATGGCAAACCTGAATGCTTTATCAATGCTTATCCTTGTGTCGATAGCCCGTATGGACTCAATTGTAAGATTGAGCGCATCATTGCCAATGACAATTCACACGATGCTGTATTACGCTTGCGTACCGCTGATGGCAGTATTATTTACGCCTTTGACCAGCTTTATACCGCCAACCGTCATTTGTATCAACGCGATACGTCTTACTTCGTGAATTTTAGTGCTTGGGCACATGAAATCAAGCTAAGCGAGCAGCACGAAGTTATTATGGTAGAAGATCAAGAAGCCATTCGCTACCATCGTGCCTTTAACGATATCGTCGCCGCCAATGATGGTCAAATACCGGATGATCTACAAGAGCAAATCAAAGAGTGGAAGCCTGAGACCAAAGAACAAATGGCGCCAGTCGAGATTAACCTAGGTCATATGTGTGCTTATTTGTTCGGTGATACTCTGGGACAAGAAGACGAGGCATGGTGCCAAGGTCAAGTACTTGGCAAGCAAGAAACCCTCTTTAATGGCAAGCCCATTATCTTGTTTGATGTGGTAATACTACGTGAACAAGACGCCGATCCATTCGTGGTGCGTATTGGTGCGCTCAATACGACAGAGACTGCTTCTATTAACGTACATGACTATGTACAAGCGAATGTCTGGCTACAGGCAGCGATGTATAAAGAAAACCAAAAGTCACAAGATGCGACGGCGGCATCAAAAGCCAGCTAAACATTCAAGAAACTTAAGTCGTTTAATTAATTTAAATAGTCTAAGTAAGCAGCATCGCTAGGCATTCATTGCGACAATTACTTCTTCTTACTCATATTATCATTCGTAAAAAAGCTCCTAATATAAAATTAGGAGCTTTTTTGTGCTTTGCTTAGACAATATCGATAAAAAAAATCAATTGAAAAAGTGAAAGATATAGACTTAAGCCGTTAAGCCGTTAAGCCGTTAAGCCGTTAAGCCATCGTCGTCATAGATTTGACACGTTTGTACAATTCTTTTTGCTCAGCACTTGGACGTGCCGTTTGTACCGCCATCAATTGTGACATATCGCCTTCAACGCGAATTTTACCACTCATAAATGCGCCCATGATTTCGTTGGTATCAAAATCGGTGATGATTGATTGCAAGATACTACGGTCAAGCAATAATGTGGTGGTCGCATTATCATTCAAACCGCGATGCAATAGGCCATCAGCAAAGTTGGCTTCGATATCTCCATCGGTGTCAGACACTTTTAGGTTGATAACCATATTCGCCAGTGCTGGCGGCAAATTTAGCTCGCCTGCCTCATTACCCATTTGCTCAACTTGCTCAAACCACTCATCTGTCAAAAAAACTGCCATATTATTGTCCTTAATTGGTGTTATTTCAGGCTACCGTTGTTTGGCTCACTCGCCTGACTGGATATCAAGTGATAAAATAGTTGCTCATAATAGCAGTATAAAAACTGCTATCATCACTTATATTTAGCCTCATTATAAGGGTCGACTTGATGATAAGTAAAACTTATTTAGAGTGCTTATGCAGCCATTGTTACAAAAATACTGCTGGTCATGATATCTAAGCGCAGTAATTACTGTCCCTCTATCACCAAAATGTATTCCTAGAATCGTGATAAAATTGGGTATAAAATAGACAAATTGCACAGCTATAATAAGTTGCTTGCTAAGATTTTTACCAAAGAGTTTGTATTTTGCCGCATAGTTCTGATGATATTTGATTAGGATTGCGTTACAATACCCTTAAACAGAGTCGGGAGTTTTAACTAAACATTACGCAAACATGTTTTTTTGTCAGCCGCCGCTAGCATACGTCTATGGTCAGTACCTTTTTATGGCCCTATGGATATTGGTATCTATCTTCATTAGTACAGCATTTTTGGTAATAATTAAGATAAATACTTCACCTCTTTAGATGTTTGATGCTCAAAAACGGCGCATCTTCTTATTCACCTTAATGATTTATTAACAATCCTACTATCGACCAGCTGTGAGTGTCGTGCGTTTAAAACGCCTTTATGCCTCAATACCAGCTGATATAGCGAAAGCTTAGATTGATAGTTAATAATATTATGGTGATAAGCGAGCCAAAAAACAGCATGTACCGCGATTCTATTTTATCTGACTATTACTTTTATGATGCAGATAGCGCGGAGAGTTAGTTAATTCTGTTGATAATTCGGGCTGTAAAGGAATCATCCAATGAGTTTACAAAACACAGCAGTCGCCCCAGTTGACCGTGAGTACGAAATTACTATCGTAAGATTCTTTACGATAATGGCCGTGGTATGGGGCATCGTCGGCATGAGTATTGGTGTGTTCATTGCTTCACAGTTAGCATGGCCATCACTTAACTTTGACATTCCATGGCTGACATTTAGTCGTTTAAGACCGCTACATACCAATGCGGTCATTTTTGCGTTCGGTGGCTCTGCCCTGTTCGCAACGTCTTACTATATTGTTCAGCGTACCTGTAAGACAAGGTTATTTGCGCCTTATTTAGCTTGGTTTACCTTTTGGGGTTGGCAAGCCGTTATCGTATCAGCGGTTATTACCCTACCTTTAGGTTTAACATCGACCAAGGAATACGCTGAGCTTGAGTGGCCAATCGATATTTTGATTGCTCTGGTATGGATATCTTATGCCATTGTTTTCTTCGGGACACTCATCAAACGCAAAACCTCACATATTTATGTGGCCAACTGGTTCTTTGCCGCTTTTATTATTACGATTGCATTACTACATATCGTAAACAGCATGGCGATTCCTGTTAGCGCATTTAAGTCTTACTCGTTATTTGGCGGTGCGACCGATGCGATGGTGCAGTGGTGGTACGGACATAACGCGGTAGGTTTTTATCTAACGGCAGCTTTCTTAGGAATGATGTATTACTTCGTTCCAGTACAGATTGGTCGTCCTATTTATTCTTATCGTTTGTCTATCGTTCACTTTTGGGCATTGATTGCGTCATATATGTGGGCTGGTGGTCACCATTTGCATTATTCAGCGCTTCCAGATTGGACGCAGTCTCTAGCAATGGTATTCTCAATCATCCTGTTTGCACCATCTTGGGGTGGTATGATTAACGGTGTGCTAACACTATCAGGTAGTTGGGATAAATTACGTACCGATCCGATCATTCGCTTTATGATTGTGGCATTGTCGTTCTATGCGATGTCAACCTTTGAAGGTCCAATGATGTCGATTAAGACAGTGAATGCGTTATCGCATAACACGGATTGGACAGTCGGTCACGTACACTCAGGTGCACTTGGTTGGGTAGGTATGATTACCATTGGTTCGCTATATGTACTGTTACCACGTATCTATAACAAACCAAAAATGTATTCTATCAGCTTAATCACCACGCATTTTTGGTTGGCGACAGCGGGTACTATTTTCTATATCGTATCTATGTGGATTTCAGGTATTGGCCAAGGCATGATGTGGCTAGCTACTAATCCAGACGGTACGTTGGTATATAGCTTCGTTGATACAGTTGAGTTCTCACATTTCCCATATATTGGTCGTGCTTTTGGTGGCCTATTGTATGTATCGGGTATGTTTGTGATGGCATATAACGTTTATAAAACACTTAAAATGCCAGAAGGTAAGCCTGTCGATATCGCAGATCCTACTGATCATGAACCTAGTGTTGATAAACCTTCAGCAGCTAACGTATAAGGAGCGATCATGTCTGGTACACCGCATGAAATTATTGAAAAAAATACAGGCTTGTTGGTTATCGGTATCGTTATTGCTATTAGCTTTGCAACGCTAGTTGAAATCGTACCATTGATATATGACAACAAGGGTCCTGAAGAAGGTGGGGTGAATGCTCCCCTGCCCTCTATGGAGCCATGGACTGCACTAGAATTTGAGGGTCGTGACATCTATATTCGTGAAGGTTGTCACGTTTGTCATACTCAGATGATTCGTCCACTACGTGCTGAAGTTGAACGTTATGGACCTTACTCACGTGCTGCTGAATCTACGTGGGATCACCCTTTTCTTTGGGGTTCAAAACGTACTGGACCTGATCTAGCACGTGTTGGCGGTCGTTATTCTGAAGACTGGCAAAAGCAGCATTTGATTGCGCCACGTTCACTAGTACCTGAATCAGTAATGCCTGGCTTCCCGTGGCTTGCTACCAACGAAGTGAATGGTGAAAACGTTCAAACTAAAATGCGTCTATTCCGTGATCGCTTTGGTGTACCTTACACTGAAGAAGATATCGAAGGAGCACCAGATGCTGTACTTGGTGCCACTGAACTTGATGCTTTGGTTGCTTATCTACAGCAACTGGGCACCGCGATGGAAGGACAGCGCTAATGGGTATTGGTGAATTACAAACAATTGCGACCGTTTCTGCCTTTGTTGCCTTCGTAGGTGTTGCATGGTGGGCGTATTCGCCAAAAAACAAAAAACGCTTCGAAGAAGATGCACAACTTGCGCTTGATGACGAGGATATAAAATCTCTGTCTGAAGAGCAGCGCAATAAGGATAAACGATGACATTTTTTTGGAGTTCTTGGATTACCATACTAAGTATCATGTGTTGGGCTGCTATCCTCGGTGTCTTACTAATGGTATTGAAGTACAAGCCAGAACTAGAAGATGACGGTACGACAGGCCACGCTTATGATGGTATCAAAGAGTACGACAAGCCATTACCTAAATGGTGGCTCGTAATATTTTTTGGCTCTATCGCTTGGGGTGTTGCCTATTGGGTATTTTTCCCAGGTATTTTCCCATCAAAATGGGAAGGTATTGCCACTGTAGAAGTCGATGGTGAAACGGTACCGTGGACCTCTAAGAACGAGCTATATAGCGAGCTTGAGAGTAATAACAAAGTATTTACGGATAACTTTGAGAAAAATATTTTAGCAAAAGCGGATGCTAGTGGTGCGACACAGACCTTAGCGACACTTGCTGAGTTACAGGCAACGATGCGCCGCAGTGAAACACCACCAGCAGATCTGCAAGCTCAAATTGATGAGAAAACTGCAGAACTATCCCCTTATGTAGAAAAGCTTTCAGAAAACCCGAATGCTTTAAAAGTTGGTAGTCGTTTGTTCTTACAGAACTGTGCAGTCTGTCATGGCTCTAACGCCAAAGGTGCGGTAGGCTATCCAAATCTAACTGACAATGACTGGTTATATGGCGGAGAAGCGTCAAACATTTTGACCACGCTACATAAAGGTCGAGTTGGTGGTATGGCTGCATGGCGTGATCAAATCGGTGAAGATGGGGTACGTGCGGTATCTGAATACGTGCTGTCAATATCTGGCAACCAACCTGGTTACGAGCTTGATAAAGCTCAAGTCGCTCAAGGTGAGGCCATCTTTAATGAGCCGACTAACTGTGTACTTTGTCATGGCGCAGATGCCAAAGGTATGACTTCTACTGGCGCGCCAAACTTGACAGATAACATTTGGTTATATGGTGGTGATCGTGAGACCATCCGCGAAACCTTACGTTATGGTCGTGCTGGTGTGATGCCTGAGTGGGAAACAAAACTGGGTAATGAGCGTATTATGCTGCTTGCAGCTTATGTTTACTCATTATCAGACAAAACCCCTCAACCTGCTGCTAAAGCACCAACCGCTACTCAAGTAGCAACCACTGTAGAAACGACGGCTAACTAATATTTAAAGATGGTTGTCATAGCATCAGTGGATAAGATTTGATAAAGGGAGAACTGTTATTGCAGTTCTCCCTTTTTTATAAATTCTTTGATGAGAGTTTATTAACTGCTACCGCATTATCAAAATTTGAGTAGCCAATGAAATGCGGTTTAATACTGCAGATAGCACGACCAACATATCGATCATTATGCTGATATATTGATTTGTTTTTAAGATTATTACCCCATTTATAATAGGGAGAATGCTAAAATGACAGTACATAAAAACCACTTATTAGTGGCGAATTTAGAAGATAGTCACCCATTCTCATTAAGTTATTTGCAATCGATCATTTGGTAGATGGGTTAAAATATTTTTCTGTTTAACATTTTATCCGCTACTTACTGACATTGATAACATCACACACTCATACATCTGATGATTAAAGATGTTTGTTCATCATGCCAGCAAACTGATTCTTTTTTAAAAGAGGCACGTTTATGTCAGCACCACAACCCAATAAAATCCCTGTACAGCAAATTGACCTTGATGCGACCAAGCATCGAGTTCATCCTAGGTTTGTCACCGGTTTTTATCAAAACATTCGTGTCGTCACGATGTATGCGCTTTTAGCCGCTTTTCTGCTGTTGCCATGGTTACGTTATAATGGTAGGCAAGCCATATGGCTTGATGTTCCGTCGCAGCATTACTATGTTTTTGGCATGACTTTTTTGACCCAAGATTTTTACTTCATTGCCGCCTTTGCGATTATTGCCGCATTCACTTTATTCATGGTGACTGTGTATGCGGGGCGTGTTTGGTGTGGCTATGCCTGCCCTCAGACGATTTGGACACATCTTTATCAATATGTTGAAAAATGGGTGATTGGCGATCGCAACAAACGTATCAAGTTTGACAAAGAACCGATGAGCGCAAAAAAAGCCTTTAAACGTTCTTTGGTATATTTTATTTGGTTGGTATTTTCAGTAATTACCGCGGCAACCTTTGTCAGTTACGTCGCTGGAACAGATTATTTATATCAAAGCTGGCAAACCATTGGTTTTATTACCATTCCTGATTGGCCAACATGGGTATGGGTGTCGATGTTTATTTTCACCTTTGCTACCTACGTCAATGCAGGTTATATGCGTGAGCAGATGTGTATCCAAATCTGCCCATACGGTCGTTTTCAAAGCGTCATGTTTGACAAAGATACGCTGGTCGTATCTTACGATTATGAGCGCGGTGAGCCTCGCGGGGCACGAAAAAAAGGCACCCATCCTGAACATTTAGGCGACTGTATTGAATGCACCATGTGCGTGCAGGTATGTCCGACTGGCATTGATATTCGAGATGGTTTGCAAGTCGCTTGTATACAGTGCGCGGCTTGTATTGACGCTTGTAATGAAATTATGGATAAAGTCGGGTATCCACGTGGACTCATTCGTTATACGACAGAACGACAGTTGTCAGAAAAAGAAAATACCCGCGTCATCAGTCCACGTTTATTTGCTTATTTAGCCGTTATTACTATTTTATGTGGTGGCGTTATTTATGCATTGACGGACCGTGTACCGTTAGAGATTGATATTCGCCGTGACCGTAACCAGTTGTCCTCAGTGAATAATCAAGGCATGATTGAAAACAGCTATATCGTCAAGCTGACTAATAAAACACAAGAGCCGCATACCTATACAATAACCCTTGCTCCACAAGAAGGTTTGAGCTTGGAGCTGCGGTTCAATGATGTACCATTAGAAGCAGGTGAAAGCTTTGATATGCCTGTGAGTATTTATGGCGATCCTAAGGTTATCGATTTTGAACAAACATCAGTGACCCTAAATGTGACCAGTGAAGATGGTCAGTATAAAGTCAGTAAACAAAACGTATTTACTACTCAAGGGCAGTAGGTTTTTATAAGCGATTGATAGCTTAGCTAGGGCGGGTCCTCATTTTAAAAGTGGTAATAGAAATGCAATAAATGGCAGCTAAACTGGGAAAATAGTGCAGATAGTATCGGCATATTAACCAGCTGTTTGGCAAAATTTAACCATTTTTAATCCATTTAGGTGCTTTCATTCAGATTGAAGACACGCCCTAGTATATAATTCTATATTTCACCTGTGAGTCAGTGGCTAGCAGGTGGACGATTTATCATTAAACTGGCAGCTGTTTCGTTGTCAGCTTATCCATTGATACAGTTTATAGATATCTGATAAACAGATATCTGATTAATAGGTATTTTATGTCTACTCCAGCATCAAATTTTAAGCATCAAGATACTCAGCCATGGTATAAGAATTACATGGTGGTTATTTTTGTTATTGGCATGCCAGCATTTGTCGTAGTGGCCTGTATCTTTTTTGTTTATTACTCTTATCAAATTCGGGATAGCGTGGTACGTGACGACTGGTATATGGATGGTAAGACGCTTTATCATGATGTGTCACGTGACAAATTGACTTATGACTTAGATTTGCACGGCGAAATGCAGTTTGCAGATAATGGTGATGTTGTATTCTATCTAAATTATCCTGAACAGAGTCTGCAATCAGGTAAACTGCTGAATGGCAATCCTCTGGCTTATCCTGAAAAACTAGATCTGTCTATCTCACATGCAACCGATATCAAAAAAGATCACGATGTCGTCCTACAGCATGTCGAGGGCAATAAATACAGTGCGCAGGTAGATATAGATCCTCTAAAAGCAAAATATTATCTACAAGTAAGTAGTGATGGTAAAGATGACTGGCGTATGCAAGATGTGGCGAAATTACCACGTTCAAAAGTTAGCTTTGACCCATTACCTGTTTTTGCAGAAAGTTGATTTTACCAATCTTGCTATTATAAGCATGATTAATAATTGATTTATTAACACATAAAAAAACCAGCCATTAGTAGATAATGAGCTGGTTTTTTATAGCCAATTTAAAGGTTTTAGCGATAGCTGGTTCAGTATAGAACCATCAAATAACCGGATTAATCGTTGGGATTTTTTGCGTGATACGATTATCTGCTGTCGCTTTATCTGATTCTGGCAGTTGCTGTTTATCACTCATAAACTTCGGATTGAACGCTTGAGTTTTTGGCGATACAGGTAAGCCAATTTCCGCCAAGCTCTCGGTCTGGCCAGCTTGGATGTTATCTCCTTCAAACAAACGTTCATTATCATCACGATCAAGACTTAACTGCTCAAAATCAAACAATTCACGGTCTGCTAGTTGCGACGGTGCGACGTTTTGCATGGCTTTAAAAATAGAGGCCAAACGCTGTGGGTGGGCATCATCCCATTCCCGCAACATATCGTTGATAATGGCTCTTTGTAAGTTGGTTTGGCTGCCACATAAGTTGCATGGAATAATTGGAAATTCTTTTAAGCGAGCATATTCAATGATGTCTTTTTCTTCGACATAAGCCAATGGACGAATAAGTAGGTTTTGCTTGTCGTCACTGAGCAATTTCGGTGGCATCGATTTAAGAGTGCCACCATGAAATAAATTCAAAAAGAAAGTCGCCAATATATCATCGCGATGATGACCCAGCGCAATTTTGGTTGCGCCAATCTGCTTAGCAAAACCGTATAATGAGCCGCGGCGCAGACGTGAACACGCCGAGCAATAAGTTTTGCCTTCTGGCACCACGCTCTTAACGATACTATAAGTGTCTTTTTCTAAAATATAGTGAGCAATGCCCTGCTCGTTCAAATACGCTGGCAAAATATCTTCAGGGTAACCGGGTTGCTTTTGATCGAGATTGACCGCGACGATATCAAAGTTAATCGGGGCGATGCGCTTGAGTAACAGTAAAATATCCAGCAAGGTATAGCTGTCTTTACCACCTGAAACACAGACCATCACCACATCGCCGTCTTCGATCATATTAAAATCACGAATCGCCCAAGAAACTTGTCTACGCAGCTTCTTTCGCAGTTTACGGAACTCTGCTGATTCAGTAGACGTTGACGGTGCAGCGGCGATACTGTCTTCATTTGTATGATCGTCAGCAACATCCTCATATTCCATACTATCGCCATCAGTGTCCCAAGCATGATTATCCAAACCTGTATCAGCTGACATATCATCGATTTCAGGCGTAATTTGTGGCGTAAACAAGGTTGCTGCGGTCATAAGTTACTCAATATCTTTACAAGGAAATTTTGCTAAAAAATGGAAGGATAAAGCCTTTAGCAAGGAGGTAATAGTACAGTGGCTCTAAAAGCAGCGATTATAACAAAATTTGCTAACAGATTGAAAAGATGAGATTCAACTATCAGATTAAATATTCAGTCTTTTTTATGGCTTAGCTCAAGGCATGCTGAACATTCGACCATAGCACTGCTGATAGCTCCACCCTTTTATAAAAAATTTCTCATTTGAGCTGATTAAGGTTTCATATCGTATTTATAATGGCTTCGTGGTTCTGTAATGAGCGTATTTTTGCTAAAATAGGCGTTTTTCGCAAACCCATTTCGCAAACCAATAATAGATACCACTATGACTAATGTTACTTCGCAAAGCGCCTCTAATAATCAAGCCTTCGATACTGACTTAAATGCTCTGCATAAAAGCCAAAATGCCGTTGTGCTGCTGTCAGGTGGGCTTGATTCGGTGACTTGTTTGTATTGGGCCAAGGCACGTTATGCGTCGGTGACTGCGGTCAGTTTTAATTATGGTCAACGCCACAATAGTGAACTGGTCGCGGCAAAAGCCATCGCTGAGACTGCCGAGGTCAATCATAGAATTATTGATATTGATATCGCTCAGCTTGGTGGCTCTTCGCTGACAGATCACAGTATGATTGTTCCTGATGGCGATACGGATAAGTTTCCTAACAAAAAGCGTGATGAGATTGATAACGACGCTATTCCCAACACTTATGTGCCTGCGCGTAATACGATATTTTTGTCTTATGCGCTAGCCGTTGCTGAAGTGACCGATGCCAATCATATCGTCATTGGCGTCAGCTCAGTCGATTACTCAGGCTACCCCGACTGTCGTCCAGAGTATATTGCCGCCTTCGAGCATATGGCCAATCTTGCCACCAAAGCGGGCGTTACCGGTCATCATTTATCCATTCAAACGCCATTACAGCAACTGTCAAAAGCAAAAACCATTGAGCTTGGATTGTCATTGGGCGTCGATTATGGGCAAACCATATCTTGCTACCAAGCCGATGCACAGGGTCTTGCTTGCGGTGTATGTGATAGCTGTGCCCTACGCCGTCAAGGATTTGCTCAGGCTGGCATCACTGACCCAACCCATTATCAATCTTAATGAACGATGGGATTGCACTTGCATGAAAGCGTGATAGCAATCAACATTAGCGAAACATTCGCTTGCATTAACACAGCACGCCGCCGTTGTATTTTAACTCACATACTTGTTATGGTATGAGCGATTGCATTTATCACAAGATATAAGTAACCACATTAGTCAACGAACTATGAGTACTTTTGCTTTACTTTGAGTACAAAATTTAGAAAATTGATGTTACCCGTAAGAGGATATTTATGAAGTTGTTGCCATTATTACCCCTAGCTTTAGCTGCCATTTTTGTGATGCCACAAGCAAACGCTGCCGATATTAAGCAAAATAACATCAATACCTGCGTTAATGGTGCGGTCAAATATAAAGTCGCTGACAAAGACGATGCGACCAAACTATGCAATTGCACTATCGGTGTGCGTAGCAACATGACCATCGGTCAGATGTGGGAAATTGAGAGCTATGCCCAAGACAAAAAAGATCCGTCTGGACTGCCTTACGTCAAAAAAATGCAAAAAGATTTGCAGCAATGCACCGTTGGCTTAGATTTAAAACAGCCACAAAAACCAGCGTAATACACATCTCGTTTGATATACAAAAGACTGGCTATTGCCAGTCTTTTTTGTTGTCAATACAGGCGCAAAGTGTAAAACTGATTATGAATCGCTGCTAATCTGCTTATAATAAGCACACAGCATAGATTATCAATCGACATAAGCACTTACATAAGCACTTACATAAGCACTGATATAAGTACTGACATAAACAAAAACGAATAAGGATTTTATAATGGCAAAACCAACCACAGAAAACCTAACCTTACCTGACTTTCCAGTGATGATAGTACGAAAGCTTGCCGGCAACTTCATCCATGATGAAATCAATCTCAAAGAGATGATTGCCAATACTGATAAAGGACTTATTTTGTACTTTTATCCAAAAGACAGTACGCCAGGCTGTACCACTCAAGCAACCGAATTTACTGCTCATCTCCATGAGTTTGATGATTTAGGCTATGACATTATCGGCGTCTCACGTGATAGTGTTGAATCTCATGAGAAATTCATCACCAAATATGATTTAAACATTGCCCTTATCAGCGATACTGACGAAAAATTATGCCAATACTTTGACGTTATTAAAGAAAAAAATATGTACGGCAAAATAACGTTAGGGCTGGTCCGTTCAGCCTTTGTCTTTGATAAAGATGGCACGCTCACTCATGCTCAGCGAAATTTACGTGCCAAAGGCTACACTGAACGTTTGCTTGAAACCTTAGCTCCTTAACCAATAAAGCCAAGAATCATAAAAAGCATTTTAAAATAGACGATAATAATCATTACGATAAACGCTGGATATCAGAGGCTAAAAGTAGTTTTTTAATAATTTTTTAAAGTAATCTCTTAAAAAAATTATCTAAAAAACAGCCCTGAATAATAAACATCTTATAACTTGAGAATCATATGAATAAACAATCCGATACTGCAGCGGATAACACAGCATCCAAAGCTACTCGCCAAGTATCTGTTGCCGTTATCGGTGCAGGTACTGCTGGGCAAAATGCTTTTCGTCAAGCCAGTAAAACCCATGATGATGTTATTATTATTAATGACGGATTCTGGACGACCACTTGTATTGCGGTCGGCTGTATGCCAAGTAAATTATTGATTGCCGCCGCTGATCGCGCGTATGAAGCCAATCACTCTGCTGAATTTGGCGTCCATGCCACTGTCCAAATAGATGGCAAGCAAGTCATGCAACGCGTTCGGGACGAGCGTGCTCATTTTGCTAGCTACGTCAAAACTCAAGTAGATAGCTGGCCTGATCACAAAAAAATCTCAGGACGCGCTCATATCAATAACCGAGGATTCATTGAAGTCAATGATGCGCTGATTGCCGCTGACAAAATCATCATCGCCACGGGCAGCTCTCCATTTATCCCAGATGGCTGGGCAGATAAGCTTGGTAACGCCATGCTCACCTCTGATACGATCTTTGAGCTCACAAATTTACCAAAAACAATGGCCGTCGTCGGTACAGGTGCTATCGGATTAGAGCTTGCGCAAGCCTTTAAACGCTTAGGTGTAGAAGTAACTTTGTTTAATCGTGTCAAACGTGTTGCAGATCTCAAAGACGATGATATCAATAACAAAGCTATCGATTGCTTAAGCCGCGAATTGACCATGCATTTGGGCAGCAAAATCAGCGATGTCGGTGTGCAAACAGCCACGGATAATGATTATTCAGCCGCGTTCATTGATTATGAAGACAGTGCTGGAGAGTCGCAACAATGGCAAGGTGAGTATGTACTGGTTGCGACTGGTCGCCGCAATAATATCAAACCGCTAGGAGTTGAACATTTAGGCGTTGAACTTGACGACAAAGACCGTCCAAAGCACTTGAATAAAAAAACAGGTCAGATTGGTGATTTAGATGTCTATATCGTTGGTGATGCCAACGCCAATCTCCCACTATTGCATGTGGCCAGCGATGAAGGCTATAGCGCTGGAAGTATGGTCTGCGAGAATGAAGACGCCGCTCATATTCGCCCGCCCGCCACGCCCTTCTCGATTGTGTTTTGTGCACCGCAAATCGTTAACGTCGGCATGTCTCTACCAGACATTCAGCAGGATACAAGCTTAGAATATGTCATCGGTAGCGTCAGCTTCGACAATCAAGGCCGTAGTCGCGTGATGGGCGTCAACTGTGGCCTGCTACATATCTATGGCTGTAAAAAAACTGATAGAATCTTAGGCGCTAGTATGGTGGGTCCTGATGCCGAGTATATTGGACACATTTTAGCTGCAGCGATTACCAATGATTTGAGTGTTAAGGCCATGCTCGATACGCCTTTTTATCATCCTACGATATTAGAAGGCTTACGTACCGCGCTACGCGATGTTCAACACAAAATGGCAATACCTTATCAGTACCAAGACACACAGGAAGATAGCTTTTAAGCATCAGCTCAGCTACACTTTCAAAACAAGGATGTGTCGTATTAATCATCACTCATGTTGTGTTTGGTAGCACTGACGACTTGAGATACTTTAAAAAACTCTGCATGGACCAAAAAATGGCAATCGCTAGTATTACTGATTTTTTTAAAGAGATTGTTCGTGACCTGCATACTAGCCTCTACCTTGCGCTTGGCGGCTCTGTCGATGAAGAGTCACTTGATTGGTCGTCTCAAGCGGTAGAGCTCGCTAGTACTGCCATCAAAATTCTAATACTGCTGGCAGTGTTGGGATTTTTTTATTGGCTTGCCATTTATATCCTTAAGCAAAGTAGGACAAAAATCCGCCTGAATGAGCGCCGTACTAAGATTGTCCGTTCGGTCTTGCGTTATATCTGGATAGTTGCCAGCCTGATTGCCATTATGAGCCAGATTTACTTTGAGCCAGAGACTATCAAAGCCACTGCAAAAGCCAGTACATGGGCGGGGATTTATTATGTACTTTGGGCGTCATCTGGACAGATTATCCATAAGGTGTTACAGCATTATGGTCTCAATGCTTCTATAGAGCAGCTGCTTCAAAACATCTTGTCAGTGCTGCTACTGGTACTCGGACTTGCCAGCGTCATGGCGCAATTTGGTTTCGATATCGTCTCATTGGTCGCAGGTTTAGGGATTGTGGGCTTGGCAGTCGGTTTTGCTGCCCAATCAACGCTTGCTAATTTCATTGCAGGTATTACCATTTTACTCGAACAATCTTTTCAGGTTGGCGACTGGATTCATATCAATGACAACGAGGGTCGCGTCGTACTCATTGCGTTACGCACCACCCATATTTTGACGCGAGACAACATCACCGTCATTATTCCCAACTCTAACGTTGCCTCCTCTGAGGTGACCAATTTAACCTCCAAGAACTTCATACGTTTCGATATTCGTGTGCGTATCGCCTTTGAAGATGATGTCGATACTGCTCGCAAGGAAATTTTGCAGGTGCTTACTGACACCGATGTGGTACTTAGCCGTCCTGAAACCTCGGCCACCGTGGATGAAATTGGTGAGTATGGAGTGTTCTTTATCGTGCGTTTTTGGGTCAAGCCTGCCGCTGTCGCTCGCATGCCCAAAATTAAAGAAGGTTTAAAAGAAGATATCAAGCGTGCCTTTGATGCCGCTAATATTTCTACTCCTTATCCTCATATGCGTCTGCTTATGCCAAAGGATGTGGATTATCCTATTGCCACTAAACCTTTTGCAACTACAACGCAGGTTGTGTCAGAAACACCACCACTGAGCAAAGCAGATAAATAAGCTCATTATATTATTTATCCCTTGGACAATTTATCCCACAATTTTTAGGCTCAAGGTTTTCATCTTTAGTATGATAAGCATGATTCTGTGAAAGATGACATTACTGAATCTCTCTTTTATAAACACCACCACTTTAAACCATCCTGCCCTGAATTATGGTAAAATTGGCGGTTAAACATCTTATTTTAGGATGTGCATTACTTATCAATTTAGCCCACAGGTATCCGTATGACCGAAACAACCGCGCCCGCACCTCTAACAGCAGCTTCACCAGAATTGTCGCTTGACCTTATTATCACCTGTGCCGATGGGCTTGAGGCACCACTACAAACTGAGCTGACAAGTTTTGGTATTGCAAGTGAAATCAAAAGTACAGGCCGTCTGGCAGTTACTGGTACTTTGCGTGACTTATATAGCATTTGTTTGTGGTCACGTGTCGCCTCGCGGGTATTAATGCTCATTAAACGCAAAAACATCAATGCCGAATACGATGTGGCTGAGCAACTTTATGGCTTGGCAAAATCGGTCAATTGGATTGAGCAGTTTAGTTTAGAGCAAACCTTTGCCATTCGTCTGTCGGTCGATAAGCGTGTGGCCGTCAGTCAACAGTTTGCGATGCTACGTATCAAAGATGCGATTGCAGATACGTTCAATGAAGTTTATGACAGCCGTCCTAACGTCGATAGTAAAAATCCAGACTTTTCTATATTTGCAACCGTGAATGATAAGCAAGCTGAGCTGTATTTAGATTTATCAGGTACCAGTTTGCATCGCCGTGGGTATCGTGTGGCAATGACTGAAGCGCCACTCAAAGAAAACTTGGCAGCGGCTCTACTATATAGTGCAGGCTGGCACAAGAAAAATGAAGCTGGCAATGCACCTTTTTATAATGCGCTAATTGATCCAATGTGTGGGTCTGGCACCTTTATTATTGAAGCACTACTCATGCATTGCGATTATGCTGTGGGTATCGATAAAGCCGCCAATCAATTTGGTTTTTACCAATGGCAGCATCATGACGATGCCTTATGGCAACAGATGATCGATGATGCCCAGACACGCTTCCGCGAAGCCTTAGCAATTGCTAATGAGCAACCAGATACATTACCGCTGATTTTGGGCTTTGATGCCGATAGCGGCGCGATTTTAGCAACAGAGAAAAACCTGATTGCCGCAGGTTTGCAAGATTTACTACCACTGCTTGATCTTGAGACGCGTGCGCTTGACCAGCTGAGCACTATTTTGAAGCCATTGGTCGATGACGGTCGATTGAGCAACCCTCTAATCATCACCAACCCACCTTATGGTGAGCGTTTGGGTGACGAAGAGATGATTAAGCCATTATATCAGGCGATTGGGCTTATTTTGCAAGACAGCTTTGCCGGTAGCGGCATTGATCCGATGCTTGGCATATTGGCATCTAATGTTGAGCAAGTTGATATCTTACCTATTAAAGAACCAAAAACCTTACGCTGTCATAATGGTGCTATCACCGTTTATTTCCGCTATGGCACGTTGATTGCGGGACAAACGGGCAATCTCGTTAGTCGCTTCGAAAAACGTGAGATTGAAGTGGAAGAGGGACAAGACTTTATCAACCGCTTGCAAAAAAACCTGTCCAAGCTGAAGAAGTTGGCTAAAAAAGACAAGGTTAGTAATTTGCGCGTTTACAATGCTGACTTGCCCGACTTCAAAGTCGCCGTCGACTTATATGGCGACTATGTGCACGTGCAAGAATATGCGCCACCAAAAACCATTCCACCTGAGACGGCTAAAAAACGCTTCAACTTGGCACTAATGGGTATTCGTGAAGTTTTTGGTATTAACCGTGAACAAATATTTATCAAAACCCGTGCACGCCAGTCTGGTAATGACCAATATAGCAAACAGAACACCACCGAAAAGCGTGGTAAATTTCATGTTGCACGTGAAGATGGTGCTTATTTTTACGTCAACTTTACGGACTATTTAGATACGGGTTTGTTCATTGATCACCGTAATATGCGTGCCCGTATCAAAGACAACAGTCGTAATAAATCCGTACTGAACTTATTTGCTTATACCTGTACTGCAAGTGTGCATGCGGCGCTTGCTGGCGCGAAAAAAGTCACTAGCGTTGACTTGTCACAGAACTATCTAGACTGGGGTAAGCAAAACTTTGTATTAAATGGTCTGGACGTTAGCCGCAATAAATATCAATTCGTCGCAGCCGATATCTTTGAATGGATTAAAGACAATACTGAACAATTTGATGTCATCTTTATCGATCCACCGACTTTTTCGAATTCGAAAAAGTTCCAAGGTACCTTTGATGTGCAGCGTGACCACTCTGCCCTCATTAATCGTGCGATGAACCGCTTGACCTCTGACGGGATTTTATATTTTTCAAATAACTTTACCCGCTTTGAGCTCGATGAGCAGTTAACCGAGCGTTATGATATTGTCGATATCACGCAAAAAACCATTGGTTTTGATTTTGATATTAAAAAGCCCATTCATCAAAGTTTTGAGATTCGTCATCGTCAGGGATGATAATTTAGGTTTATGGATGGATATGAAGGTTGACCACCGCATTTAGACGCCATCTTTTATAGTCAGTCTGGTCGTACACATAACAATGACCCAATCAGCTTTGATTGGGTCATTTTTTGTTGTTATGATAGAGCGTCACTAAATACTAGCTAAGTAATAGCTAAGTAATAGCTAAGCAACCGTGAAGCGTAGATTTACGAGCGCTTTAATCCCACTATTGCGATTGTTTTTATTTATATAACTTAACTATCAAACCCTTAATCACTCTAATAACAAGGATAACCCCATGGCATTATCACTTAATAAAGGCGGTAACTTATCGCTCACCAAGACTGATCCAAATTTAACGAAGTTACTTATCGGTCTTGGTTGGGATGAACGCGCAACTTCTGGTGCTGAGTTTGATCTTGATGCCAGTGTGTTTTTACTGAATACGGCAGGTAAAGTACGCGGCGACCATGACTTCATTTTCTATAACCAGCTTAAGTCTGATAATGGCGCGGTTGAGCATACTGGTGATAACCGCACTGGCGAAGGTGATGGCGATGATGAAGTCGTCAAAGTAAACCTGACTCAAGTACCTGCTGATGTGGATAAAATTGTCGTCACTGTTACTATTCATGATGCGGCGGCTCGTAGTCAAAACTTTGGTCAAGTTGCCAATGCCTTCATTCGTGTCGTGAATGAAGAGACAGGCACTGAAGTGGTACGTTTTGATTTGGCAGAAGATTACTCTGTTGAAACAGCAATGGTATTTGGCGAAGTCTATCGTCACAACGGTGAGTGGAAATTCCGTGCTGTTGGTCAAGGCTATTCAGGCGGCTTGCAAGCCATGTGTCAACAGTATGGCGTTGTTATCTAATTTGATAACTTATTCATGCTTAGACTACTATATGACAATTAAACTCAAAATATAACGCAGGTATTAGCCCTCTATTTGTACTCACCATTAGCAATGATAATGGCTGTAAAATATGGTTGCAAAATAGTCACAATTATTCATAGCTAAATGACTAGTAATGCTTTATGTTTCGTTTAGAATTATGCAAAAAAAGTGGTTAGCGATAACCGCTTTTTTTGTGGTTTGTGCCTATAGTAGGCCGACCTTAGCTTTATGCAACCAGACAGGATGTGTCATGAGACATTTTTATTTAGACTTTATCTTCACAGCCATCGCCCTAGCGGTCGCGGCATGGTGGGGATATTCACATGGCGGTATGGGCGGTATGATAACCACCCTATCTATTACCGCTATTTTGGCCGTCATGGAGATTTCATTATCGTTTGATAATGCGGTGGTCAACGCCTCAGTCCTTAAGGGCTGGGACGAGTTTTGGAAAAAGATATTTTTAACGGTGGGTATTTTAATCGCCGTCTTTGGTATGCGCTTGGTATTCCCTATTGTTATCGTCGCTGTTACTGCCGACCTTGGTATGATGCAAGTTATAGATTTGGCATTGAACGATCCTAAAGAATACTCAGCCAGACTATTGGCGCATCATGCCGAAATCTCAGCATTTGGTGGTATTTTCTTATTACTGGTTTTCTTAAACTTCATCTTTGATGAAAAAGAAGTACACTGGTTCGATTGGCTTGAGAGCCGTCTGGCAAAATTAGGTAAAGTCGATGCCATGAGCGTGTTTGTCGCGCTTATCGTCTTGATGATTGCCGTATCATTTGCCAAGCCTGAGCAATCAGCTGCGGTCCTAATCGCTGGCGTATGGGGTATCTTAGTTTACCTTGGCGTACAAGTGGTTTCTGGTATGTTAGAGGGTGATCTTGAAGAAGAACTAGACGCTCAAGGTAACAGTACTGGTGCTGCAACTAGCGCGATTATGAAAGGTGGTATTATTGGTTTCTTATATCTAGAAGTCCTTGATGCTTCATTCAGTTTCGATGGCGTGATTGGCGCATTTGCGATTACTAATGACGTAATCGTTATTATGCTAGGTCTGGCTATTGGTGCGATGTTCGTACGTTCGATGACTATCTTCTTAGTCGATAAAGGCACCCTTGATGAATATGTCTATCTTGAGCATGGCGCGCATTATGCTATCGGTGCTTTAGCTATCATCATGCTGCTATCAGTGAAATTCCATGTACCAGAGCTTATCACTGGTCTGATTGGTATTACCTTTATTGGTTGGGCGTTTGTCGCTTCACTCAATTATCGTAAGCGAGAAGCCAAATCAATTACTTGATGCTCGTTCGATGTTAAAAAACCAAGCAAAAATTTTTAATATCAAACAGTATAAAGTGGATAGATAAAGTTAGTTTAAAAATAGACGGGTTGTACCAAAGCAGTTGGTATGACCCGTTTTTGCTTTAAAGCACTTATTTGACACCCGTTGAATAAGTGCTTTTTTATGTTGCACTACCTGACGATCTAATTTACTTTTTGATAACAACACCTTAACGACTGTTGCTCGGACGGTTAAAAAGTATCAGACTTGCAGCATTGATATGTCCCTTAGTAATCATATCGTAATCACACAAAATACGCCTTGCTTAGTAAGCAATCGCTTAGTATAGTAAATCGTAATGATATGCAGGGCGTGGCATACGAGTAAATTTATTCATTGTTTGCATTTATATATCGACCACTGCACTATTTTAGTTTATTTTTTTTATCATTCAATCCACTCAATTATTAATCAAAAGGATATTTATATGGCTATTAGCTTAACAAAAGGCGGCAACGTAAACTTATCAAAAGAAGCGCCTGGTTTAACCAATATTACAGTCGGTCTTGGCTGGGATCCACGTGCTACTGATGGTCAAGAGTTTGACTTAGATGCGATTGGCTTTTTGGTCAATGAAGCAGGCAAAGTACGTAATGACCAAGATTTCATCTTTTTTAACAACTTAAAGTCAGACAATGGCGCGGTTGAGCACACAGGTGATAACCGTACTGGTGAAGGCGACGGCGATGATGAAAAAATCAAAATCAACCTTGCTAGCATTCCAGCTGACGTAAGCAAAGTCGCTATCTGTGCGATTATTTATGAAGGTCAAAGCCGCAATCAAAACTTTGGTCAAGTGGGTGATGCCTACATCCGTGTCGTTAACGACAATGGCGATGCTGAAATCGCACGTTATGACTTATCAGAAGACGGTAGCACCGAAACTGCGATGATTTTTGGTGAATTATATCGCCATAGTGGTGACTGGAAATTCCGTGCCGTTGGTCAAGGCTTCAGCGGTGGTCTTGGACCATTAGCGGCTTCTTATGGCGTTAATGTTTAAGAGCTGACTAACATTTAGCGCTAATAATATAAGCCCGAAAAGCCATCAAGTGTGCCCTACTATCGCATTTGATGGCTTTAAAAGTAATAGGCTAGCGAAAATCTATGGTTAAGCCGACTTACAGACATGACTTACAAACATATAGAATACTGATATAAGGATTCGCACCCTATGACCGCCACGTTTAGCTTGATCGGTACCATTGAACCATTTCTTCATTGTAACCTCGAAAAAGGCGACTCCATCTATTGTGAAGCCAATGCAATGGTGATGATGGAATCAAACCTTGAGCTAAAAGGTAAGCTGCAAGGCGGTCTTATGCAATCACTTATGCGCCGTTTTGCCAATGATGAATCCTTGTTTCAACAGCAGATTGAAGCCGTGAACGGTGAAGGCGATTGTTTACTTGCGCCAACGCTCGACGGTGATATGCAAATCATTGATTGCGGTGAGCAGCAATATACTTTAAGCGATGGCGCATTTGTCGCGGCGCAAACGGGCGTCGATGTGAAGGCTAAGATTCAACGTAATCTAGGTGGCGCCGTCTTTGGTGATACTGGTGGCTTTATGGTGATGCAGACGCAAGGTCAAGGTCAGGTGGTGGTATCGGGTTTTGGCTCATTGTTTGAGATTGATGTCGAACCTGGTAAAGACGTCATCATTGATAACGGTCATGTGGTCTGTTGGGACTCGCGTTTGGAATACAAACTGTCAGTCGCCACCAGTAAGAAAAAAGGCTTCATGGGCAATATTATCAATTCGGTCACCAGTGGCGAAGGTATGGTTTTAAACTTCTCAGGCTCAGGCAAAGTCATTATCTGCTCTCGTAATCGTGATAGCTACCAAGGCTGGCTACAAAGCATCTTAGGTACTAGCTCAGGCGGTCGCGGCGGCAGTAACAGTTTACTTAGCAATATCTTATAACTATTATTATGTTTTTAAAGCTTTATGTTACAACGACTCCTCGTCATTATAGACTTTATTTAACCGTCTACTCACAATTACTATAACACTGTAGTATAAGGAATATCACATGGCAGTTAGTTTACAAAAAGGTCAGAAAATCTCCCTAAGCAAAGAAGCGGGCGGCGAGCTTACCCAAGTAAAACTGGGTCTAGGCTGGGACGTTGCTCAAAACCCTCAAGACAAAAAAGGTGGGTTCTTGGGCAAGTTATTCGGTGGTGGTAGCGGTGGCGATTCGATTGACTTAGATGCCTCGTGCATCATGTTTGATACCAATAAACAAGCCATCGATGCGATTTGGTTCAGTCAGCTGAAATCAAAAGATGGCAGTATCGTCCATACTGGTGATAACCGCACTGGCGACGGCGATGGTGACGACGAAGTTATCAATGTCGATCTTTCAAAAATCCCTGCCAATGTCGTCTCTCTAGTATTTACCGTCAATAGTTTCACTGGTCAAACCTTTGAAACGGTAGAAAATGCATTTTGTCGTATCGTCAATGCCAATAACAATCAGGAAGTCGCCCGCTACAATTTATCAGCGCAAGGTGGGCATACCGCGATGATTATGGCAAAAGTATATCGTCATAATAACGAGTGGAAAATGCATGCGATTGGTGAAACGGCTTCTGGTCGTACTTTCCATGACTTGATGCCTGCCATCACGCCGCATGCTTAAAGGATTCAAAGCTTTAGTTGGATTAGCGTTCATCCGTTAAAATGAGCTATTGAAGCAACGTTATTGATAAAAAACAGCCCATCTAATCGTAGATGGGCTGTTTTTTTACATGTGCAAAAGAATATTTTTAAAGCTGTTACTTAGTCCCTCGCTTCCAGCTAAAGCCCCAGTTAAAGGCTTTATCCATCTCTTGATGTCCTTTAAAATACTGGTTAATACGTTCAACGTTGATACTACCTTGCTGATTGACCAGACGCGCAATCGCACACATTGGCAAATTACCTGTCCCTTCTGTAAGACGTGTCTCAATCGGTGGCTGATCGGGCACATGAATGGTCACCACTCCATCGGTTTGCGCCCAATTTGGTGCACCTTCATAGATGAAAGCAAAGATAAACACCTCTTCTATCTGCGACCACTGCTGACCGTTAATATCTAGCCACTCACCGCCGCTGACTTGTCCCGTTCTATCATCAGCACGCAAACACACGTAAGGCGCTGATGTTAAGCTACCAAAGCGATTACCCAAGGCTTGAATCAAGGTTTTTTCACCATTTTTCAGATGAATCATCGCCCCAACATCAAGGTCAATACCGCCCGCTTTATGTTGTTTGAAAAGATCGCCTAACAAGCCTTTTTTGGGTGCTTGCTGATTGGCAGTTGGATTTTGGTTCCAGTTTAAGTTGACAGAGATTTTACCAAAGTCATCACGTTTCTTTAGGTTGATGCTAGACTGATTTTTGGTTAAAGTGATTTTGCTTAAGTTAATTGACGGATTTGGAGAAGCTGTAGGAATTGGCGGCGGCGTGCTTGTTTGAGGTGCACTACCTGCTTTCTGCGTATTAATTGGGCGCTGCGTATTGATGGGCTGAGCTTGACCTTGTGACTGGTCTTGTACAGGACTTTGAGCGGGCGCTTCATCAGCAATTTCAACACCAAAATGCTCAGACAAAGGCTTCAGCCCTCCTTCAAAACCTTGGGCAATAAAACGGAACTTCCAGCTACCTTGGCGGCGATAACATTCCGCTAAAATAATGGCTTTTTCATTACGTCCAGCTGCACTTAACTGGCAAGTCATCAGCACTTGGCTGCCTTGCAATACTTGAATATCGACATCGCCAACTTGCGCAAGCGTCTGCGCACTAGAAAACGCTAATGCTATCTTCTCGATATTTGCAGGCTGCACAGGTAAATTAATATCAAAAAACCCATCGCTATCATGACCACGGAAACTCACACTGCCATCATCGCTACGTGTCTGCCCATAAAATATCATGTCGCCATCGCCACGTACTTTACCGTCAGTTGTCAGGCGATATGCCGCGCAATCGACCGCACTTTGGCTTAAAATACGAATGCTAATATGATCTGTTGGCAGTGGCGCATTGGCACCAGCAATCAGTTTTTGAGGTTGGATTTGGCTCATCATGCATCCTTTGAATTATTTATTATGTGCGTGTGTTTGTTATGCTAATAATTGTCATATAGTAGCATGGATGGCCGCTGACTTTTAAAGCGTACGACCGTTCAATAACGTGCCAATGACCCTAAAAAATATTTTTACAAATCCTTCATGCTATTTTGTCAGCAGCATTTATAACGCTTAGCATTTGTATATAATAGCCCCTACTATTAGCAATATTGCGGCTTGTTTTTTTATTGCTGTTTGAGGCTTGCTTATATTCCTGATGGTATTGCGATGACGATAGTGAATTATTCAATTATATCTAAAACCTACGATAATGCTGAGAGAATTATGAAAACCCCTGCTAACGATAATGACCATAAAACATCAACTGCCGCGTCACCTGCCGTTTGGTTAGCTGAAGGTCAGTCAAGCCAGCGTGATATGTTAGCCAGCCTGCAAACCCTAAAAAATCACGCTGATACTTCGTTCAACATTATCGCTTCACACCGCCACAATAGACCTGAGATTTTTGAATTTGCTGACAGCGTTTACCGCGAGCCTTCTACTAGCACCGCAGATAACGATGAGCAAACAGTGCTCGAATCTGTTGAGCCATTGATGCCGCGTTGGCAGTTTGTGTTAGAACAAGCGCAGAAAAACAACGTAAAATTGTTGCTCACTGGGCGCAATGGTATTGATTACGAAGCCCACCGTGAGGCTTTTGTCGCAGCGGGTATTCGTTTATTGACGGGTGCAGCGAGTGTGGCAGCGTTAGAAGTGATAGATGATAAGTTTGCCTTTATGCAGCAATGTCATGAGCATGATATTCCCGTTGCCGAGGCGTGGCGCTTTGATAATGTCGCAGAGCTTGAAGCATTACTTGCTACATACGGTCACCAACCATTATGCGTCAAACCGGTTACGGGTATTTTCGCTCAAGGGTTTTGGCGACTGAGCAAAGTTAAAGAGATGGGCAAAGAAGTAGATGAGCAATATGATAGCTTTGAGCATTTATACTTTACCGAAGAGAAAAAAATAAATACGGCGCAATTTATTAATGCCTATGCAAACAGTGTCATGGTGCAGGAACGCCCAATTCCCATGCTGCTAATGCCTTACTTGTCAGGGCAAGAGTACTCTATCGATGTCGTCTGTGAATATGGCGAAGTGCTGGCTGCTGTCACCCGTTATAAAACGGGGAAAATTCAGCATATCGGCTACGAGCAAGCGGTCATGGATGTCGTCATTCCACTCATAAAAGCCTTTGGCTGCGATGGCATCGTCAGTGTCCAAACCAAAGCCGATGATGACGGTCAGCACCGTGTGCTTGAGATTAATAGTCGCCCTTCTGGTGGCATTGATTACACCACCCATAGCGGTGTGGATTTAACCCAAGTTGGATTTGCCTATTGGCTGGGCTTAACCGATAAGCCGATACTGGCTGATATCGCGCAACAAATAACCCCCTGCCAAGTACGCTCTATTATGGTCGGTGTAAAGGTTGAAGAAGACATCACTGAATAAGTCAAAATAATCATATAAAAAGCTGACGGCAACGAATCGACAATAATACATCCATGGCAACCGAATATATTCAATAAGAGGCAAACGATGACAGCACAAACCACGTTAGTGTTAGGGGCAAATACGGTCATCGCGACAGCGAATTGTTCGGTCGCCTTTGCAACGACAGATCAGTCAAAGTTTGGCGTGCAGCTTGGGCTATTATGGCTGCCTTTGGATGAGCATCGCAAAGCCGCTTGTAGTCCTGCTTATCTTCATGAACCGAAGGAATGGGCGCAGCTCAATAGCAAAGATGATCTAAATGCATGGCAATTGGATTTGCCTGCATTGTTTGATAAACAAGGTGCAAGCTTTTTACAACTGATTGCGTATGTTTATGATGAGCCAAGCCTAAACTTACCTGCCGTTGAATTGAGTAAGGTAAGCTTAACACTCAATGAAGGCGATATTGGCTATGAATTTACCGCAAGTGAACGCCATGTCAAGGCGGCGATCATATTAGAGATATACCGACGCAATGGACAATTTAAATGCCGCGCCCTTGGTGAAAGCTCCACGCAAGGACTGGCAAGTCTTGAGCATCATGTACAAGTGAGCCTTGATATGCGTCCGCCAGATACGCATGCCCTTATCCAAGATGCCCAGCGCGCACAGCAGCAAGGTTATCCTAACAGTGATGCGCGTCCGCCCAGACAAGTTCAATCTGGTGAAACTTGGACAGGGACAGCGTTTGCTATCGATCCCTATCATTTACTGACTTGTTATCATGTCATTGAATCGGCGGCGATGATTGGTGTGCGTCAGCAAGGGCAGCCCGATCGTGAGGCGCAAGTGGTACTCAGCGATATTGGTAGTGATTCAGCCGTTATTAGAGTAAGCGAGCCGCTGCCAAGTTATTTACCCTTAGCACAGCGTTGTACTGATAATTTGGGTGAAACCATCACCACCTTAGGATTTCCGTTATCAGGATTGAGTAGCCAATTACAAGTAACACAAGGCTGCATCTCAGGACTGACAGGGTTTGGCGATGATATTCGCTATCTGCAATTTACTGCGCCTATTCAGCCAGGCTCTAGTGGCAGCCCTTTATTACTGCCGACTGGTGAAGTTATCGGCATGGTAACGTCCAGCCTCGTCCATGAACATGCACAAAATATGAACTATGCGGTGAAATTTCAGTTATTATCCGCCCTACTCGCGAGCGCTGGAATTAGTTTAGATAATTTATCTGAGTCATCTGGCATGTTACGCACGACAGCTGCGCCGCTGACTACGCCGCAATTAAGCAAACAAAGTCGCGGGGCTTTATGGCTGGTAGGTTGTCAGGGTTAAGCAATCATTACAACGATATAGAAAACTGAAAGATCAAAGGAAAATAAATGCCAAATAAGCAACACAGCACGACCATTACCCTACCACGCGGCAATCTTGATTTAACCTATCAAACCAATTCAGCCACTACGAAAAATGGGGCAGAACCAAGTAATGATTATCAATTAGAAGATTTACTTGGATTTGCACAACGCATTAACCCAAAACGTGCCTTTTTGTTTGTCTCAAAAGTATTAGGTCGTCATATTCCAGTGGCTCCTAGTACCATGCGTCATGCTTTTACTGACTTGGCTAATTTGGTTCCTAGCGATTTGCCTGAGCCGATTTTAGTCATCGGTATGGCAGAGACGGCCGTTGGCTTATCTGCGGGGGTACATCAAGCGCTACAAACGCGTTACCCCAAAGCCTTACTATTGAACTCTACGCGGCATGCACAACATGATGACAATAAGGACAGTAGCAGCGACTCTTTATTAACCACTTTCAGCGAAGACCACAGTCATGCCAGCCAGCATCTCATTTATCAAAGTGCAGATAATGTCACTCAAGCGCAGCTGCTAGCCAGCAAAACCTTGATTATGGTGGATGATGAAGCATCGACGGGCAATACTTGCGTTAATGTCGTCACTGCCCTTCGTAACGCAGGACTTGACCAGTTAGAGCAAGTACATCTTACCACTTTGGTTGATTGGTCTTTAAACCAGAATCAGAATGCAGCCGATGCCAATGAAGCTGTGTCTGACCAAATCGCAAAACGCCTGCCCAATATCCACTTTCAACGTCATCATCTACTGTCTGGTGCATGGACTTGGACGGATGCGCCCAATCCTGAACCAATAACGATGCCGTCGGTTGATACAACTGAAGCAGGCAGTCAGTCTCTAGGTAATACTGGTAATTGGGGACGTTTCCCAACTCTAGATAGCACCGATGGGTTTGATGATTATCTTTTGAAGTTTCAAACTGCCTTTAACATTTTTAACAAGCAAGCTCAACCTGAGAAAGAGCCGTTTGATAAAGAACAGTTGCCACAGCGTATCTTAGTATTGGGCAGTAATGAGTTTGTTTGGTTGCCGTTTTTATTGGCGGAATGGCTTGCGCAAAATACGCATGTAGAGAATAGTAAGAATACGGTTAATTTTAGTGCGTTAACCCGCTCACCGATTGCGCTTGGTGGCGCAATTACCTCGATGCTAAGTTTTAATGATAATTATGGGCTTGGTATGACCAACTTTGCGTACAACGTTACACCTAGCAATTGGGATTTGATTGTCTTGTGTGTGGAAACGTCCGCTGATAGCGTTGATACTATGTGGAAAGGTTTGGATAATGTGTTGGTGGTGAGTCCGACGCTGTAAATTATTTTATAAGAACTGTGCTCTTACCACTATCCTCTAAATCCAGCTCTGCTTTTCAAATTCAACCCTTATGGACAACTTTATGACCAGCCCATCTTTTCAAGCCAATCCTCATATCGTTAAGCCTTACGCACTGATGGATTTGGACGATACGCTCTTTCAAACTCAGCGTAAAATTGATGCGTGGAAATTACCCACTACTGAACCTGAAAACTTGATTTGCGCAACCGTTAACAAACAAGGCGAGCCATTAAGTTTTATGAATCAGCGCCAAGCCACATTGTTTAATTGGCTACTTGCTAGCACTGATCTAATCGTAGTGACGGCACGCGACCGCAGTGAAATCCAGCGTGTTAAACTGCCTTTTGATAGCTGGCAAATTTTGACTCATGGCGCGATTATTCTTGACAAAGACGGTATGTTACAAGCCCAGTGGCAACAGTATATGTATAATAAGCTTGCGCCATTGCAGGAAAAATTACAGCAGCTGAGCCAGCTATTCGCGAATCACAGCAAAAATGACAGTAGCCAGCTGGTCTTTACACCGCATATCGATAGCTTTAACAATGGCGCTGATAATAGAGAATTAACCATTTATCTGGCTATCAAACATGCGCAAAAAGACCATCAAGCATTAGTAGATCTCGCTGCAAAACTGCCAACGTTAATACGAGACTTTGAGCAGGATTTTTATGTGCACGTGAATGCGAATAATCTAGCGATATTGCCGCACGCAGTTCATAAGCGCCATGCGGTACAATTTCTGCTAGACCATCATTTAGACAGTCAACGACCAAGCTTTGGCTTTGGTGACAGTCTGGCTGATTTACCATTTTTACAGCTGCTTGACTGGTATGGTATGCCCAATCATGGTCAGTTACATGAACGACTTAGCTCTCAATCATTCTAAACACTTAATCTCTCCTAAATAAAAACAATAATCGCCGCCGTTTATAGAAGTAGAAATTATTTTATGACCCATCATATAACGAACCCTAATGTTCAAAAATTAGAAGCATATGGCTCAGGCAGCTATCTTGCCAGTGATGTGACCGTACTGCTCGATATAGTCGCTAAAAACGCGGTCGCCGATGTACCAGTCAGTCAAAAAGAAGCGCTCATTCAAAGTGGGCAACGTCATTATTCTGATATGTTGACCTTGGAGCAAGCGCCTACTGCTATGCATGAGCAGCTTTACACGCAAGCATTAGAGCAAGGAGCTGAGAGGACTGCCACTGACATTGCTAATTTGGCTTATACGCTACATCACATTTTTCAAAAATCTCGAAATGAACATACCGTTAGTAATGAGCGCCCGCTAGTCTTAGTCAGTTTGGTACGCGCAGGTTTGCCAGTTGGCGTTTTGTTGCAGCGTGCGTTAGCAGACGTTAATAGTAGCTATGCTTTGCCGAGCGTGCATTATGGTATCAGCATCATTCGCGACCGCGGACTTGATCCAGTTGCGTTACAAATGATATTGAATGCTCATCCAGACAGTCCTATCGTATTTGTTGACGGCTGGACGGGCAAAGGCGCGATTTATCAAGAGCTTGCTCATAGTTTAGAAAAGTTTAGCGATCCTAGCCATGCAAACTTTGCCAATATCTTTCATCAAGGGGCAGATGTTATTCCCTTATTAACGCTGGCTGATCCAGCTGGCGTTGCTTGGCTTGCAGCTAGCATTGATGACTGGCTGATTCCCTCAGGGCTATTAAATAGTACGGTATCAGGACTGATTTCGCGAAGTTTATATACCGAGCCAGCATTGGGGCTACACCGGAGCGTGTTTTATGATAACTTAATTGAGGTCGACCATAGCTTAGCTTTCATCACTCATATCGATGCAGCGCGCCGTGCATTAGCCCCACCTTTGCAATGCTTGCCGACGTTTCAGCAGCCGCGCTATCAGACAGCTGCTTTAATCGACAAGCTGGCAGCAGACTACGATATCACCAATCGTAACCGCATTAAGCCAACGATTGCAGAGGCAACACGGGCGATATTGCGCCGTGACCCTGAACGCATATTATTAGCCAGCGCTGATCATCCTGATACCATACTGCTAAGACATTTATGTGCCCAGCGAAATATCATTATTAGTGTATTAGGTGATAAAATACATCCCTATCAAGCCATCACGCTTATCAAGCAACGTAGCGAAGACCACTAATCATTGCTACACTCGCGGTTTTTATAAACCAGACCCGTCTCAAACTCAAAGCAGCGAAAGAAAAGCGAAAGAAAAAGGTAAAACTACTCCTTCTTGTCGGCTAAACGAATTTGACATTACCAAACGTATTTTTGGGTTTGCGGTCATTGCTGCTAAGCCATACCACTTGATGATACTTCTTAGATTTTATAACCATTCACTTATCACTATTGATGATGCCAATTATGTCAGATATGCAAAACAACGAGTCTACTCTTTATCAAAACACCCAGTCTTACGCTCACCTTATTACTGAGCGTCATGCGATGCTAAAACCACATGCGCATCACCCGTATCAGTTGGGGGCTAGCCTATACATGCCAGCAACTCGCCAAGATATTTGGCAAGTCATTAAGCGTGATAAATTACCAACGATTAATAGTATTATCATCTGCCTAGAAGATGCCGTCAGCCATAGTGATGTTGAGCTGGCACTTCAGCGCTTGCAAACGTTGCTGCATACATGGGCGACGCATGTCGATAGCATCAATGACCCATCAAAACATGCCGACATTCAGATTGAACAACCAACACGCCCGCTGGTATTTATACGCCCGCGTCATCCAGCGATGTTAGAGCAGCTCTCAGGTTTTGCCCATATCGATTTGATTGATGGCTTTGTCATGCCGAAAGTCGACATGTATAGCCTATCCAATTGGCGTATGGCCTGCCAAAATCTGAGTACTGAGCAACTATTGATGCCGACGCTTGAAACCGCAGCCCTATTTAATCCACATCATAATCAGGAATTGGCCATCGGTTTTAAAGAAGCTTTTAGCCAGCCTGTATTTGCCTTGCGTATCGGTGGCAATGATTTATTTGCAGCATTGCGTTTGCGCCGTCCCAAAAACAGCATCGTTTATGATACTCCTATCGGCACCCTTGCCTATCAGCTGCTCGGCTGCTTTGTGCCGCATGGCTTTTATTTAACAGCTCCTGTCTTTGAATATTTGGATCAGCCAACGCTATTTATGCAAGAGCTAACCCGCGATGTTAGCTTAGGATTGGTCGGCAAAACGGTCATTCATCCAAGCCAAATTGCGCTGGTGCAACAAGCCTATTGCGTACCATTGAGCATTTTAGATGAGGCGCAAGCAATCTTGCATAGCGAGGCAAAAGCGGTGTTTAAATATAACAATACTATGCTAGAGCCTGCTACCCATCGCGCGTGGGCAAAAGAAATCGTCAATCGTGCCGAGGCATGTGGCACCCTTGATGACGGTAATAATGACTATACGGCGCGGTTATAAATAAATACTTTAAAGTTACTACCTTCAAATGTAATCTCTTACATGCGCTCAATAAAAAAGCCGTTATCACATTCAAGATAGCGGCTTTTTTAGCACAGAGGTTCCATCACTCTATTACTATTAAAACGATGCCTTATTTAAGGCTATTTCAAGACCAACTCAAAATTAGACGCAGTCCGCTAAAAAGGTGTTAATCACTCGATTGACCTGCTCAGGCTCTTCTACGGTGGCGGTATGACCAGCGCCCTTGATCACTGCCAATTTAGACCCTGCTATCGCAAAATGCATACGTTCAGCCTTTGAGTAAGAGGTTGCTGTGTCCTCATCACCGACCACGATTAATGTCGGCACCGTAATACTCCCTAGCTGATCGTAGGTGCCTGCCCGCTCAATAACGCCCATCGTTGCCTTAATAACTCCGCCTTTGCGATTGCCTTGTAGCATCGTTAACCACTGCTTACGATCAGACTTACGCAACTTATCTGTCAAAAAAGTATTGCCAAACATAATAGGCATGACCTTGTTACTCACGCGTTTGAGACCCAACCAACGAATGGCTTTGACCAGCTTACGATACTGCGGCACGTTTTTGGGATCTTCAGGATCAGCAGAAGTCTCTAACAGGGTAAGCGACAGCAATAGCTCAGGGCGTTTGAGTGCGACACGCTGGGCGACAAACCCGCCCATCGATAACCCTAACAAATGGCATTTATGAATATCTAGTGCCTCTAATAATGCCAATGTATCCTCGGTTAAGGTTTCCATATCATAGCCAGACTTAGTTATTTCAGACTGACCTTGTCCCCGAAAATCAAACGTAATACAGCGATAACCAGCTTTGAAGTACTCGACTTGCTTGTCAAATAGGTGCGTATTCCACAGTAGACCGTGGGCAAATACCATGATGGGTTTTTGCTTATCGTTTGGCGCGCTGTCTTCGTAATAAAGTTCAACATTATTGACATTAATAATTGGCATAACCACTTCCTTGTTGGTTTAATAAATAAAAAATCAGTCTTTTAAAACCTGCCTTCTAGGGCGTCTCTTCATTTTAAAAATGGTAAAAAAAATAAGATAAATTGCCACCAAACAAGGAAAATAGCACAAATAATATCGAGATATTCATCAGCTATTTGACGCAGTTTGGCAAAATTTAGCCATTTTTAGCACATGTAGAGAATGCTCGATTGCATTGAGGACATGCCTTAGCATAATTCAACCTTTCTACAGATAGTAGCCTTATTTTTGAATGGTAGGTTTAATAATTTTAGCAATATGATAGCAGCAAAAAACACCATACCTGAATCATGTCTTAAGCGCGCACAGATCCTGCTTTTATAATAAGCTCAAACTGCTATAGTATTTGGCATTGCATTATTTGTCACATTTACTGCCAATAGCTAGTGTTACCAAAAACGTTTTATAGAAAACTCAATTAAGGATATCAACCATGTCACACCCTCTCGTCGAATATCAAATAGAGAACCATATCGCAACCATCACGATGAACGATCCCAAAACACTGAATGCCTTTAGCACAGTGCTAAAAGATGCCATGATGAATGCACTGACGAATGCAGACGAAGACAAAGACGTCAGAGTCATCATCCTGCAAGGCGCAGGCAATAACTTTTCAAGTGGCGGGCATATCGGTGAGATGTTAGAAAACGGCATGGAAAGCGAGGCGCTGTCGAATAAGCTAAATTTCATGGTTGGCGAAGTCGCTGAGATTAGCTTAAAGTTGCGTAATATTCATAAGCCTATTATCGCTAAATTAGAAGGCGCAGTGGCAGGTGCTGGCATGAACTTAGCACTGACTTGTGATTTTCGCATAGCCGCTGATAATGCCAAATTCGTGCAAGCCTTTGTCAATATCGGTCTAATACCAGATGCTGGCGGCATTTATTTACTGAATCAATTGATCGGTGTGGCTAAAACCACTGAGATGGTCATGCTTGGCGATAAACTCAAAGCGGAAGATATGGCACGCTTAAACTTGGTTAACGATGTGGTCAGTAGCGACGAGCTGGATGCTAGCGTATTGGCATTGGCAGCGCGCCTGAGCAATCTGCCCGGAAAAGCATTGGCATCAATGAAGCATATGATTAATACGCACGCTTATATGGGTCTCAATGAAGCGCTCGATATGGAAGTGGATCAACAGACCATGCTTGCTAAAACGGATGATTTTAAAGAAGGTATTACCGCCTTTATGGAAAAACGTAAGCCTGTTTATGAAGGTAAATAATAACCTTATAACACTCTGTTTTGCGCTATCATCAAAAAGGCTGCCTAATGGCAGCCTTTTTTTAGGTCATACGATATCAAGAAAATTCCGTATTAAACATATCTTTAAGTGACACTTTTAACTCTTAAGAATTAGAGGCTGTCTTATAGTGATGCGGTAAGGTAAATATCTTGTCAAAACCCAAGGTAAAGATAAAGGTATAAACCAAGAAAAATAAAAGTAACGCCGCCTCCATCATAAAAGCTTTGATTAAGCCAACGTCATACCAAATCATATAAAGTGGTAAGCAAATCAACACCAATCCGCCTTCAAATCCTAATGCATGCGCACTGCGAATGAGTAAGGTGCGCTTTGCCACCTGCTTGCGACGTTCCCACGCTTCAAAAGCTGTATTGTAGAGAAAGTTCCAAATCACCGCTGCTAATGACACCATCACAGCAACTGGTAAGGATTCTGCCGCATCGCTACCACTCAGCTTCATCAATACGAAAGTAGAAGAAATGATAGCGATAAGCTCGAAAATAGTCACATAGACGATACGACGTTTGAGTGGGGATAAAGTAATCAACCAAGACTCCAAAGCACTTGAGCGTAAACAAAAAAGTGCCTATCAAAGTATCGGTCCGTCCCGAGATAGAAAAGAGGAAAAAATGCAGAGCCACGGTTTCCGCCTGCCCTTGTATTATACATAAGATAGTTGAAGAAGCCAGTTGACGCTTACATCAAAATTTGATGCAATGAAATACCAAATATAATAGCAATCGATAATTCAAGGAAGGCATTAGCGCCTTTATGGAGAAGCGTAAGCCAGTTTATTTGGGTAATTAACTAAGATCTTATCGCTCGTTTTATCGCTCACTTTTATGAGCGATAAAATTTATAGCAACAGAATAAAACTTAATTACTGCGCTATTCATAAAATAGTTAGAATTTTTATCTAATATTTATGAAAAAATTTTATATGGATAGGGAAAACTATTCTTCATCTGTATCTTTTAAAAAAAATTCTTTTGCTGCTTCATACCAAATTTTCAATATTTGAAACACAAGAATAGTAATAATTAAAACGAGAAAAGTATGTACTATAATAGATATGTCAAATCCGAAATAATTTTCAAATGTGTCTTCAAAGAAGATTCGAGTTATCATAAGAATCAAAAAAGGAATAAATGTTAGCATTAAAGTGATATTAAACAGTGGCTGTGGTTCTTTATAAACCTCAATTTTACTTATACCTTCTATTCTTGCAGAGACCTCAAAATTTTCTTTATAGTCGCTCAAAAGTATTTTTATAGTAAAGTTATCTTTGGGGTTGAGAAGCAAGGGTTCAATCTCAATGCTATCTACCATTTTAATGACATTAACATCTAAATTATCTGGATACTGTCTCAAGATTTCACATGTTAGTATGTTTAAATTATTACCTAAATTAGGGCGTGTCCCTAATCTGTAAAATTAAGTATAAAGGCTTTAAAATAAAGAGACTATTTCAAACAGGGCTCTCTAAATTA
>NZ_JABASQ010000016.1 GCF_016107535.1 Psychrobacter cibarius
AGGCGCTGGTGTTGTTGCTAACGTACTAAACTAATCTATCCGTCTCAGTAATGAGATTGTAAGTTAGTCATAAAAAAGCCATCCTTGAGAAAGGGTGGCTTTTTTTAGATCAAATGATCAGGAAATATGGTTATTCTTCGATAGTATGAACATACCTTTCGTTATCTTAGCAACATGATTAGCCAGTTATATCTATAACGTTTAGAATTTACTTTCCAATCTATTGTAATTCTTAGCGGAGCTTGCTATATTAACGCTGCTTCTTATTAGTCGCTTGCATCTTCATTTTGTTAAAGCAATGATGATTCAATAGCACATTCAAATAAGAGTAAAACTAGGTAAAAATAATAATTTTACCGCTAAAGGCTTGCATTTTATATCAAATATTGTATAATGCTGTCCTTTACACCCATAGGCGATTGGCTCAATTGGTAGAGCATCGGTCTCCAAAACCGAGGGTTGTAGGTTCGAGTCCTACATCGCCTGCCATCTTCTTATCACATCTTTGTTATACCTCACCATCTCCGAAGCGAGTTCTTTATGAGCAATGATCAAGATAACCTCGAGACTAAGTTATCTGATGCCAAGGCGGGTGCTGGTGGAATGCTGTCTAAAGGTAAGCACATCTCAGCGGGCAATCAAACAACTGCTGTTGAAGTGGCTAAAACAGGCTCAATAAAAGATGTGGTACTGTGGCTACTTGCCGCAGCAGTATTAATCGGGGCGACGTTAGTTAATCAGTATTTACCTGGCTATTGGCAACCTGCCAACGATGTCTGGGTACGTATTGGTATTATCGTTGCCCTTATTGTATTCGCCTTAGTATGCTTGGCATTAACGCATCAAGGTCGCGCTTTTAAAATATTATTAAAAGACGCTGCTGTTGAATTGCGCCGAGTGACATGGCCAGGTAAAGATGAAACGTTTCAATATACCTGGCAGGTCATTGTCATGATTGCCATTGTTGGTTTTCTGGTTTGGTTATTAGATAACTTTTTCAATTGGTTCGTTGGCATCTTTATTGGTTAGTCGCACGTATTAGTGAGTCTTACCCCAAAATTTACTTATAATGATCAGGAGCGTGATATGCGTTGGTATATTGTCCAAGCGTTTTCAGGATATGAAAAGCAAGTACAGCGTTCATTAACTGATCGTATTAATCGTAGTGACTTTGCTGAATCATTCGGTGACGTATTGGTTCCTACTGAAGAAGTCGTCGAAATGAAAGACGGCAAAAAGCGTAAGAGTGAGCGTAAGTTCTTTCCAGGTTATGTATTGATCCAGATGGAAATGAACGACAATACTTGGCACATCGTTAAAGAGTGCCCACGTATTATGGGTTTCATAGGTGGTACACCTGAAACACCAGCGCCAATTACGCAAGTAGAAGCGGATCGTATTTTAAACCGTTTGAATCAGACTGAAACTGACCCACGTCCTAAGACTCTATTTGAGCCGGGCGAAGAGCTGTTGGTTATCGATGGTCCATTTACTGACTTTAAAGGGTTGGTAGAAAAAGTGGATTACGAGAAGTCTAAACTGCATTTAACGGTAAACGTATTTAATCGACCGACTCAGGTCGAGCTTGAATTTAGTAAAGTTGAAAAGCTAGACTAAATCAGCAAAAAAGTTCATCAACCGGGGAGCTGTTAGTCAATAAGGTTTATACCACATTGATTTGGCGCTATTACCCATTTAGGAGAAAATCATGGCTAAGAAGATTGATGGTTACATCAAACTACAAGTCCCTGCAGGCAAAGCAAATCCTTCACCACCGATTGGTCCAGCATTGGGTCAAAAAGGCGTGAACATAATGGCGTTCTGTAAAGAATTTAACGCTGCGACCTCAAACCAAGAGCCGGGTCTACCGATTCCTACTGAGATCACTGTATATAGCGATAAGTCTTTTACTTTCATCATGAAGTCACCACCAGCTGCATACTTACTACGTAAGGCTGCTGGTATCGCTAAAGGTTCTGGTACACCAAATACCGCTAAAGTCGGTAAAGTTGACCGTGCACAACTAGAAGACATCGTTAAGACCAAAGATGCAGATTTAACTGCTGCTGATCTTGATGCTGCTGTTCGTACCATCGCTGGTACTGCACGTTCAATGGGTATTACCGTGGAGGGTGTGTAAATGAGCAAGCTAACCAAACGTCAAAAAGAAATTCAAAGCCGTATCGTACATGAAAAGCAGTATACAGTTGAAGAAGCGGTTCAAATCCTAAACGATTTGCCACCTCTTAAATTCAAAGAGTCAATTGATATTGCGATTAACTTGGGTGTTGACCCACGTAAATCTGATCAAGTGGTTCGTGGCGCTACCAACCTACCTGCTGGTACTGGTAAAACCAAACGCGTTGCTGTATTTGCTCAAGGTGCTGCTGCTGAAGCCGCCAAAGAAGCTGGTGCAGATATCGTTGGTTTTGAAGACCTAGCAGAATCGATCAAAGCTGGTAACATGGACTTTGATATCGTTATTGCTGCTCCTGATGCAATGCGTGTTGTTGGTCAACTAGGTACTATCCTAGGTCCACGTGGTCTAATGCCTAACCCTAAAGTCGGTACGGTTACGCCTAACGTTGCTGAAGCGGTTACTAACGCTAAAGCCGGTCAAGCACAGTATCGTGTAGACAAAGCAGGTATCATCCACACGACTATCGGTCAAGTTGGTTTTACTGCTGAGCAAGTAATCCAGAATGCTGAAGCACTGATTGCAGATTTAAGACGTGCTAAGCCTGCTACTTCTAAAGGTACTTTCATTAAGAAAATTACCTTGTCTAGCACGATGGGTCCTGGTCTAAGTATTGATCCAGTTCCATATCGCACAGCAAAATAATTATATATGTGCCTTTATTTGACGATTTTAAATAAAGGCTGCAAAAATATTTTAAAGAATTAGGTCAGCGTAGCAAACGCTATGCTGTCTAAGACCGTAGGTAGAGAGTAGTTTAGAGTCATAGTTAGCGATCTTCGGATAGTTGTTTATGATGATAAGTCACTTTTGTTAATCGACGACAGATGAAAATCTTAGTTGTCCTACGCAGACGGTGGCCCACACAGTTTAAGACACGAGCGAATAGGGCGATAGGGTTATTTATAACCTTCAAACTATTACTCAACGTCATTCTGATAACGGTGCCGTAATCAGTCGTTACCAGTAGATACTTTTTTTATTAATTGAGTCCACTGGTAATGTGTCGTATCAAGTCAGTCTTAGCTTACAGTTTGAGCGCATAAAAACCTTGTTTTTGGCACTTTTATTATAAGTCGATTGATAAGATTAAAGGAGTCAACTTATGGCATTAACGCTAGAACAAAAACAACAAGTTGTGGCTGAAGTGTCTGAAGTTGCTGCTAATGCTTACTCAGCAGTAGCTGCCGAATATCATGGTATTGGTGTTGCAAAGCTTACTAAGCTGCGCGAACAAGCCCGTGAAAAAGGCGTCGTTTTGAAAGTGGTAAAAAATACCCTAGCAAAACGTGCGTTTGAAGGCACTAAGTTTGAGAGCATGTCAGACCGTATGACTGGTCCATTACTTTTGGCTTTCTCTATGGAAGATTTGGGATCTGCTGCTCGAGTTGTTTTCGAGTTCAGTAAAGATCACAAAGCTTTAGAGACCAAATTGGTATCAGTTGGTGGTGTTGTTTATGGTCCAGAAGAGCTAGAGCGCGTATCGAAGCTACCAACTCGCGACGAAGCAATCTCTATCTTGATGGCTACTATGAATGCACCAGTTACCAAGCTTGTTCAAACTATGAACGCTGTTCCTAGTAAGCTTGTTCGCACGGTAGCAGCAATCAAAGACGCAAAAGAAGCGGCATAATTGCTTGTTTTAACGTAACTTTGACATCGCCGATTGCACTTTACTGCCAACACTATTTGAAAATTTGGCAAGCAATACAAGCGATTTTAAAATCAATTAATTTTTATCAGATAACGGAGAGTTCTCATGGCACTATCTAAAGATGACGTGTTAAACGCAATCGCTGAAATGTCAGTAATGGATATCGTTGAATTAATCAGCGCTATGGAAGAAAAATTCGGCGTAACAGCTGCTGTTGCTGCTGCACCTGCTGCTGCTGGCCCTGCTGCTGCTGCTGCTGAAGAAAAAGACGAGTTTGACGTAGTTCTTGCCAGCTTTGGCGAGAAGAAAGTTGGCGTAATTAAAGCCGTACGTGAAGCTACTGGTCTTGGCTTGAAAGAAGCGAAAGATTTGGTTGAAAGCGCTCCAGCTCCAATCAAAGAAGGCGTTAATAAAGCTGAAGCTGAAGAGTTGAAAAAGAAACTTGAAGAAGCTGGTGCAACTGTTGAACTAAAATAAGCTTCGCTTATCTTAGTGTTTTACAAAAAAAGCTGGTAATGCCTTGCATTGCCAGCTTTTTTTTACTATAATTCGTAGCTTGACCTTTTGTGTCTGCCAACAGTCGTATGCAACATCACGGTGGATACCCATCAAAAGGACAGACGATATACATGCAAGCACACATGCCAGTTTTTGAAATCAGTTAATTTAAGCTAAACGTCCAGTGATGTTTGGCATTTTTTTGTGTCTGCATGCTTCCCCATTAACACTATAGTTTATACTGATTCTAAAAGTTATAGTTACCCCGATTATTATTAATTCTGAAAAGCTATTAAGTTTAGGTTGTCCGTTTCGCAGGGTATTACTGTCAGTAGTTAGGCTTATAGACGGTACATATCAGCGACGATATTAGTTTTGATAGAATTGTTGGTTTTGAAAGAGCCGGTTTTTTGAAAGAAAAATGACTAAATACAATCAGTTTTGATAGCAGATAACTTAGAAATACCCTTGAACGAGTCATTTTTTTCTTACCTTTATGAGTAAGTTTTGCTTAAAAAGCAATATGTTTTAGATAATGTGATATTGAATTTGGTTGTCTGAGTGGTCATATAGACTGACTTAGATACCGATCATAAAATGAAAGTAAGGGTGCTAAGTAAGCACTGATAGCAGAAGTAGTAATTGACAAAAGATATCAACTGAACACGATTACCTGTTTTATATTATCGTTTACGTCGCCAAGTTTGCATCGTATTTATGCACGCTGGCCACGCTTTTAATTTGTTTCCACGTTTACTGTAAGGACTCTCGATGGCATATTCTTATACTGAAAAAAAGCGTATTCGCAAAAGTTTTGCTGAATTGCCCACTGTGATGGACATTCCCTATTTACTGTCTATTCAAGTAGATTCTTACGAGCAATTTTTGCAAGAGCACAAAAAGCCAAAAGCTCGTGAGAATACTGGTTTGCAAGCTGCGTATTCCTCTATTTTCCCAATTGAGAGTCACTCTGGTAATGCAGAGCTACAATTCGTTGAATATTATTTAGGCACGCCTGAATTCGATGAGCGTGAGTGTATCTTGCGTGGCTCAACATTTGCTGCGCCGATGCGCGTCAAAATCCGTTTGATCATCAAAGACAAAGACAGCAAAGATAAAGACAGCAAAGCGGCTATCAAAGATATCCGTGAGCAAAGCGTTTACATGGGCGAGATGCCGTTGATGACGGCTAACGGTACTTTTATTATCAATGGTACTGAGCGTGTTATCGTCTCTCAGCTACATCGTTCACCTGGTGTGTTCTTTGATCATGATAAAGGTAAGTCGCATTCAAGTGGTAAAGTGCTTTATAACGCGCGTATCATTCCTTACCGTGGTTCATGGTTAGATTTTGAATTTGATGCCAAAGACTTAGTTTTTGCTCGTATTGACCGTCGTCGTAAGCTATTGGCTTCAATTATTCTACGTGCGCTTGGTCTAACAACGTCTGAAATCTTAGATTTGTTCTTTGATAAAGTAGCCGTTTATAAAGGTGAAGAGCAGTTCGAGATTGATCTGGTTGCTGATCGCTTGCGCGGTGAGATGGCTCAGTTCGATATCGTATCACCAGAAGGTGATGTCATCGTAGAGCAGGGCAAGCGTATTAATGCACGCCGTATTCGTCAGCTTGAAGAAGCAGGTATGACGAAGATTGCGATACCTGATGAGTATCTCTATGAGCGTATTTTAGCTGAAGATATCGTGGTGAATGACGAAGTTATCGCTAAAGCGAATACTCTAATTGACCATGAATTATTGGTTAAATTAAGCGCATTTGAAGCCAGCGAGTCTATCAAAGAGTTCAGCATTCTATTCACTAATGATATCGATCAAGGCAGTTATATTGCCGATACGCTACGTGCTGATAGTACGTCAAGCCGTGAAGAAGCATTGATTGAAATCTATAAAGTCATGCGTCCAGGTGAGCCACCAACGGTTGAGACCGCTGAAAAACTATTTGACAGCATGTTCTTCAACGCTGATCGTTATGACTTATCGAACGTCGGTCGTATGAAGTTTAACCGCCGTTTAGGGTTAGAGTTTGATAATACTGATGATCCAGACATCCAACGCGCTCGTAGCGTATTGACCAATGCCGATATCGTTAATGTCCTAAAAGAATTGATTGAGATTCGTAACGGTCGCGGTGAAGTCGATGATATTGACCATTTAGGTAACCGCCGTATTCGTTCGGTCGGCGAGATGGCAGAAAACCAATTCCGTGTTGGTCTAGTACGTGTTGAGCGTGCAGTCAAAGAGCGTTTAAGCTCAGCGGAATCTGATAACTTGTCACCACAAGATTTGATTAACTCAAAACCTGTTGCTGCTGCGGTTAAAGAGTTCTTTGGTTCAAGCCAGTTATCGCAGTTTATGGATCAGAACAACCCATTGTCTGAAGTTACCCATAAACGCCGTGTCTCAGCTCTAGGACCCGGTGGTCTGACCCGTGAACGTGCAGGCTTTGAAGTACGTGACGTACATGATACCCATTATGGTCGCGTATGTCCGATTGAGACTCCTGAAGGTCCAAACATTGGTTTGATTAACTCACTAGCGACTTTTGCAAAGACCAACAGCTTTGGCTTCTTAGAAACGCCTTATCGCCGTGTGGTTGATGGTAAAGTAACAGACGTTATTGAGTATCTATCAGCAATTGAAGAAGTTGGTACGGTCATTGCACAGGCTGATTCACCAGTAACCGCAGAAGGCGCGTTATCTGATGAAATGGTTAGTGTGCGTAGCTATGGTGAATTCGTGCGTATGCCGCCAGAAAAAGTGACGCATATGGATGTGTCGCCAAGTCAGGTAGTATCGGTAGCAGCAGGTCTAATTCCATTCTTAGAGCATGATGATGCTAACCGAGCGCTTATGGGCTCGAACATGCAGCGTCAGGCAGTTCCTACGCTACGTGCTGATAAGCCGTTAGTAGGTACGGGCATGGAGCGTCACGTTGCTCGTGACTCTGGCGTTTGTGTTATTGCTAAGCGTGGCGGTGTGATCGAAGACGTTGATGCCTCACGTGTTGTGGTTCGTGTCAATGAAGATGAGATGATTGCTGGTGAAGCTGGTATTGATATCTACAACCTCGTTAAATACACGCGTTCTAACCAAAATACTTGTATCAACCAACGTATTATCGTCAACCAAGGTGATGCTATTGCTGTAGGCGATATCTTGGCTGATGGTCCGTCAACGGATCTTGGTGAGCTTGCATTGGGTCAGAACATTCGCATCGCATTTATGCCGTGGAATGGTTACAACTTCGAAGATTCAATCTTGCTGTCTGAAAAAGTGGTTAAAGAAGATCGTTTCACGACCATTCATATCCAAGAATTGACTTGTGTGGCACGTGATACCAAGCTTGGAACCGAAGAGATCACTGCGGATATTCCAAACGTTGGTGAAGCTGCTCTATCAAGCCTCGATGAAGCAGGTATCGTCTATATCGGTGCTGAAGTGGATGCTGGTGATATTCTAGTTGGTAAAGTGACGCCAAAAGGTGAAACGCAACTGACGCCAGAAGAGAAATTGCTCCGGGCTATCTTTGGTGAAAAAGCGGCTGATGTTAAAGACACGTCACTACGTGTACCAACGTCAAGCAAAGGTACGGTTATTGACGTTCAAGTCTTTACTCGTGACGGCGTTGAAAAAGATGCACGTGCAAGAGCGATTGAAAAATCACAGCTTGATAGCTATCGTAAAGATTTAAAAGAAGAGCTACGTATCTTTGAAGAAGCGGCTCGTGGTCGTATTGGTAATCTGTTAGATGGTCAAAAAGTCAGCGGTGGTTCTGGTCTAAAAGCTGGTACAGTGATGGCATTGGCTGATATGAAAGATATGAGCCTTGAGACCTTACTGGATATCCAACCAGTTGAAGAAGAAATCTCTGAGCGTCTAACGCAAATCGCTGAGTACTTGGTTGATAAGCAAAAAGATATCGATGTGAAGTTTGCTGAGAAAAAACGCAAATTAACCGCTGGTGATGACTTACAACATGGCGTACAAAAAATCGTTAAGGTATATCTAGCGGTTAAGCGTCGTATTCAGCCTGGTGATAAAATGGCGGGTCGTCATGGTAACAAAGGTGTGGTATCGCGCATTATGCCAGTTGAAGATATGCCTTATGATGAAAATGGTAATACCGTTGACATCGTCTTGAACCCACTTGGTGTACCATCGCGTATGAACATCGGTCAGGTTCTAGAAACGCATTTGGGTATGGCAGCGAAAGGTTTGGGCGAGAAGATCGATGGTATGCTCAAATCGCAAGCAGCGATCAAAGATTTACGTGACTTCTTAGACAAAATCTATAACCAAGTCGGCGGTGAGCAAGTTGATCTTGATAGCTTGAGTGATGATGACATCATGGCGCTAGCAGATAACTTGCGCGCTGGTGTACCAATGGGCACAGCAGTATTTGACGGCGCAAGAGAAAGCCAAGTTAAAGACCTGCTAGAGCTTGCTGGTATGGACCGTGATGGTCAGCAGACGTTGTATGATGGTCGTACTGGTCAGAAGTTTGACCGTAAAGTAACCGTTGGTTATATGTATATGCTCAAACTTAACCATTTGGTTGATGACAAAATGCATGCGCGTTCAACAGGTTCTTACTCATTAGTGACGCAGCAGCCACTCGGTGGTAAAGCTCAGTTTGGTGGTCAGCGCTTCGGTGAGATGGAAGTCTGGGCACTAGAAGCTTACGGCGCGACTTATACGCTACAAGAGATGCTGACTGTGAAGTCGGATGACGTTGAAGGCCGTACGCGTATGTACAAAAACATCGTTGATGGTGAGCAGTATATGGATCCAGGTATGCCTGAATCGTTTAACGTACTGACCAAAGAAATCAAATCATTGGGTATTAATATTGAGTTAAAACAAACCCATTAAGCACGGCTGATTGAGACTATCGTTAACATGGTCTCAGTTGATTATTATCCTTAGTGGTCAACCTAAAAGCAGTATGCGCATCGCTGCTGCTTTTAGTGATTTGTCTCAACCCTATTCATTGCCTTCATTCATCTTATTTGCGTCAATAATACGCTATCAGATGATTATAAAGATAACGGAGAAGCAACTTGAAAGATTTACTCGATATCATGCAAAGCCCTACCGGCAACGGTAATCAAGAGTTTGATAGCATTCAAATTACTTTAGCCTCACCTGACGTCATCAAGTCATGGTCACATGGCGAAGTGAAAAAGCCTGAAACTATTAACTATCGTACGTTTAAGCCTGAGCGTGATGGTCTATTTTGTGCCAAAATCTTTGGTCCAGTAAAAGACTTTGAATGTTTATGTGGTAAATATAAGCGCCGTAAGTTCCAAGGCGTTATCTGTGAAAAATGTGGCGTAGAAGTGACGACTGCGAAAGTACGTCGTGATCGTATGGGTCATATTGACCTAGCCAGTCCAGTGGCGCATATTTGGTTCTTAAAGTCATTACCAAGCCGCATCGGTCTATTGCTAGACATGACGCTACGTGATATCGAGCGCGTTCTATATTTTGAAAGCTATATTGTTACTGAGCCAGGTTTGACTTCTCTAGAGAAGTATCAACTGCTTGATGATGAAGACTATTATAAAGCCCTTGAAGAATTTGGCGATGAATTCACTGCCAAAATGGGTGCTGAAGCGGTTCAAGACCTATTGAAAGATATCGATTTAGATCTTGAAATCGATGATTTGCGCGAAGCAATTCCGCAAACTGGTTCTGAAACCAAGCTTAAAAAGATGTCTAAGCGTCTTAAATTATTAGAAGCCTTCCGTGACTCTAATAACAAGCCTGAGTGGATGGTGATGAATATCTTGCCAGTACTACCACCAGATTTGCGTCCGCTAGTACCACTAGAGGGTGGCCGTTTTGCGACTTCAGATCTAAACGATCTATATCGCCGCGTGATCAACCGTAATAACCGTCTAAAGCGTCTGCTTGAGCTGAGCGCCCCTGATATCATCGTACGTAACGAAAAGCGTATGTTGCAAGAATCAGTGGATGCCTTGCTTGATAACGGTCGTCGCGGTCGTGCGATCACTGGTAGTAACAAGCGTCCATTGAAATCTTTGGCAGATATGATCAAAGGTAAGCAAGGTCGTTTCCGTCAGAACTTACTTGGTAAGCGTGTCGATTATTCTGGTCGTTCGGTGATCGTTGTTGGTCCGACGCTACGTCTACATCAGTGCGGTTTACCAAAGAAAATGGCACTTGAATTATTCAAACCATTTACTTATAACAAATTATTGTCTCATGGTTTAGCCACGACAATTAAAGCTGCCAAAAAGATGGTAGAGCGTGAAGAGCCGCAAGTGTGGGATATGCTGGCCATGGTTATCCGTGAGCATCCAGTACTCTTGAACCGTGCACCAACGCTTCACCGTTTGGGCTTGCAAGCATTTGAGCCAGTACTAATCGAAGGTAAAGCAATCCAATTGCATCCGCTCGTTTGTACCGCGTTTAACGCCGATTTTGATGGTGACCAAATGGCCGTTCACGTGCCATTGACGCTAGAAGCACAGCTTGAATCACGTGCGCTAATGATGTCTACCAATAACATCTTGTCGCCTGCGAACGGTGATCCAATTATCGTACCGTCGCAAGATGTAGTACTGGGTCTTTACTATATCAGCCGCTCGTCTATCAATGCCAAAGGCGAGGGCATGATTTTTGCCACCGTTAATGAAGCATTGCGTGCGATTGGTTCAAACGATTTGCATGTAAACGCTAAGATCAAAGTGCGTGTTACTGAGACGCATATTGATGAAGATGGCAATGAGACTAAAGAAATCAGCTTAAAAGAAACGGTTGCAGGTCGTTTATTGATCTGGAACATCATGCCTAAAGGTATGTCTTTTGATGAATGTAACCAAGAGATGACGAAGAAAAACATCTCTCGTTTGATCAACTCTTGCTACCGTAAAGTTGGCGTTAAAGAAAGTGTCATGTTTGCTGACCAATTGATGTATCTTGGTTTTGCCCAAGCGACATTGTCTGGTGTGTCTATCGGTATTGATGACATGGTCATTCCACCACTGAAAAAGCAAATCATCGAAGTGGCAGAAGGCGAAGTTCGCGAAATCGAAGATCAATTCGAGCAAGGTTTTGTGACCGCTGGCGAGCGCTATAACAAAGTGGTTGATATCTGGTCACGTACCAATGACAAAGTCGCTAAAGCGATGATGGACAACTTAGCCACTGATAAAATCATGAACGCCAAAGGTGAAGAAGAGGAGCAGAAGTCATTCAACTCTATCTTTATCATGTCAGATTCTGGTGCTCGTGGTAGTGCGGCTCAGATTCGTCAGTTGGCTGGTATGCGTGGTTTGATGGCTAAGCCAGATGGTTCAATCATCGAAACGCCAATTAAAGCAAACTTCCGTGAAGGCTTGACCGTACTTCAGTACTTTATTTCAACGCATGGTGCCCGTAAAGGTCTTGCGGATACGGCACTGAAAACGGCTAACTCAGGTTACTTGACGCGTCGTTTGGTTGATGTGGCACAAGATTTGGTTATTACCAGTGATGACTGTGGTACTGAGCAAGGCTTGCTCATGAAACCACATATTCAAGGTGGTGAAATCATTGAGAAGTTAGGCGAGCTAGTACTAGGTCGTGTGACGGCTCGTGATGTGACTTACAACGATGATGCTGATAAGGTATTGATTCCAGCAGGTACTTTGATCGACGAGCATTGGGTAAACGTGCTTGATAACAATGCGATTGATGATATCTGGGTACGCTCAGTTATTACTTGTAATGTCGAGCATGGTGTTTGTTCACAGTGTTACGGTCGTGATTTGGCTCGTGGTCATAAAGTGAATATCGGCGAGTCAGTCGGTGTTATGGCTGCACAGTCTATCGGTGAGCCGGGTACTCAGTTAACGATGCGTACATTCCACGTGGGCGGGGCAGCAAGCTCAGCATCAGTGGATAACAGCATCTCAGTTCGTAGTGCTGGTCAAGCGCACTTTGAAAACATGAAAACCGTTCAACATACCGATGGTCACTTAGTCATCGTATCGCGTTCAGCTGAAATCGCCTTGACCGATGAGCTTGGTCGTGAGCGTGAACGTTATAAAGTGCCTTATGGTTCTAGCGTGCTTGTGAAACACGAAGATCAGGTTGATGCTGGTCAAACCATTGCTAAATGGGATCCGCACACGCATCCTATTATCACAGAATTTGCTGGTACTGCACGCTTCAGTGAGATTACTGATGGCTTAACTGCTACCGTAAAAGTTGATGATGCGACGGGTATGAGCTCATTTGAGATTCTTGCTACTCGTGACCGTTCAAGTTCAGCAAAAGACTTACGTCCTGCGATTATCTTGAACACTGACGAAGGCAAAGAAGTGGTTTACTTCTTACCAGCTGAAACCATCATTCGCGTCAGCGATGGTGAAAAAGTAGCAGCCGGTTCGATTTTGGGTCGTGTACCACAAGCTTCTTCAGGTACTAAAGATATTACCGGTGGTCTACCGCGTGTTGCTGACTTGTTCGAAGCACGTCGTCCAAAAGATCATGCCATCATGGCAGAAATGACAGGTGTGGTTAGCTTTGGTAAAGAGACTAAAGGTAAAAACCGCTTCATCATCACCAATGAAGATGGTGAGATTCATGAAGAGCTAATCCCGAAATGGCGTCAAATCAACGTCTTTGAAAACGAAACGGTAGCACGTGGTGAAGTGATCGCTGATGGTCCACAGAACCCGCATGATATCTTACGTTTGAAAGGTCAGACTGCGCTTGCTGATTACATCGTTAACGAAGTACAGGATGTTTATCGCTTGCAGGGTGTAAAAATCAACGATAAGCATATCGAAGTGATTATTCGTCAGATGTTGCGCAAAGTTGAGATTACCGATGGTGGCGATTCAAACCACTTCAAAGGCGATCAAGCAGAGTACTCTGATATCAAAGCATTGAATGCGAAGCTGGAAGCGGAAGATAAATTCCCAGTACAGTTCGAGCGTCAATTACTAGGTATCACCAAAGCAAGTCTGGCAACAGAAAGCTTTATCTCAGCAGCATCGTTCCAGGAGACGACCCGTGTACTAACTGCGGCTGCCGTGACTGGTAAAGTGGATGAACTACGTGGTCTGAAAGAGAACGTCGTTGTTGGTCGCTTGATTCCTGCTGGTACTGGTCTTGCTTATCATAAAGCACGCAAAGAGAAAGCGGAGCAAAAACTGCTAGATAAAGATCTTAAAGCAGGGTTTGACAATGCAGCATTTGATATGTCAGCGAGCACGGATAGTAAAGACTTTGCAAGCTTTGATGAAGCCTTTGCACAAGAGCTTAATCAGGATAATTAATAGTATTAAGCGTCTTTGATTTATTGTTAATTTGATAAAAAGCCAGCCTGAGTTGCTGGCTTTTTTGTGTGTGCAATAAAGTGAGAAATGCATGGTACTGTTATCCAAAAAAATAGTACACTGGAAAATATGCCCTAATTTACACTTCATATAAGGATAAGTCGCAAATGGCAGGTAAAACCCGCGTTGCCAAATATCAAGCAGATCGAACCAATCAAAAACTGTATTTCTGTCGTCTATCCTGCCAAGCGGCGGGAAGTACCGATGATAAGCAGCTATACCAAGCCCATTGTGAAACTGCTATTTTTCATCTATACGGTGCCTTTCTCGCATTTACCCAAGAGCTAGGTTATTTTTATAGTTTAAACATGAGCGCACCAACATTGTCAGATATTGAGCAAGCATTGAGCGAGCGTACCCAAGTATCGCCTGAGATTCAGCGATTACAGCAGTTACAGCAGCAGGGTTTTTTGGCCAATATAGAGCGTGCGTATCAGCGTTGTCTGTACGCCGTACCGCCAGATACTATTGTAGATCAAACACCAAGCAATACTGCCTCACCTGATCTTATTGTTAACGTTGTGACCTTGTCGAATCAATGGCTGCCAGATGAGACGACCATACGAGAATGGCGTCAGCAGTTTTTAGAGCTGATTGAGCAACTACGTGCTGGTATGGTTGAGTTCTAAAAATAGTTATTAAAATTTTATCTCATTTTTATCACCATTTTTAAAATGAAGACATGTCCTAGTTGACTGATGACTGTCCTTTAATAGAGTGGTATTGAGCAAAGTATTGAGTATAAAAAAGGCTTATTTAGCGAGTGCCAAATAAGCCTTTTTTTGTGTCATAAGTTTATATTATTAATGGTTGTCTACTCTGGTATCGGTGGCATGCGCTCAACGGGTGTTACCGATAAAGGGTTTTGCGGCACGCTATCATTACTACGACTGTTACTAGGTTTGGCTGCTTGAGAGCTAGTTTGTGCTTCAACAGGCTCAGCTGGTGGTGATTTACGCTGTTGAGCCTGCGTCTTAACTGGTTTTTCTGATTCGCTGCTATTCGTATCTTCATCATCGGCCAGAATACCATCATCAGTCATTTCTATAATTTTTTGCTTTTGTTTTTTCGATTTGGCGCGGTTATTGATAGATACCCATTGATGAGGCGTGTCTTTAAGTTGGGCTTTCATAAAATCCATCCAAACAGGTAGGGCTGCCACACCACCATATTCGCGACGACCCATGGTTGATGGTTGATCAAAACCCATCCACACGACAGTTGCATTGGTAGGATGAAAACCTGCAAACCAAGCGTCTTTTGCTTCATTGGTGGTACCGGTCTTGCCACCAATATCATCACGTCCTAAAGCCTTTGCTCGTACTGCCGTACCACGCTGTACGACATCACGTAAGATATCTGCCATCTCAAAAGCGACTCTGGGTTGTAAGATTCGAGGTGCTTGCTTAGCCAGTGCATATTGAACCGCTGGTGCTTTTAAGCGATCGGCCTGTGGGCTAGCATCATAAACCTTTAAATTTAGCGCTTTACCGTTTTGTTCAATGCTATCAATATTATCACTGTTTTCTAAGTTTTGTTCTTTAACCGTCACTTCATCATCGATAACACTGTCTTCACTTTCAATTGATTTCTTATAATCTTCGATGAGATTTCTATTGAGGTCTTCAAGTTTTTCATTGAAGCAGGTGGCACACGCTTGGCGTGGGTTTGCCTGAAAGAGAAGGTTATTATTATAATTATAAATTTGTTCGATAAAATACGGCTGTACACGGTGACCACCATTCGCGAACGTGGCATAGGCTGTTGCCATTTGTAACGGTGTTGCTTGTCCTGCACCTAACGCTAACGACAAAGTCGTCGGTAGCTTTTCTTTATCAAGTCCGAATTCATCTAATAGGTCGCGCGTATCAGAGATACCAATGGCTTGTAAGAGACGAATAGAGACTAAGTTACGAGATAAATACAGTCCACGGCGTAAAGTGATTTCGCCTAAAAAACGTTGATCAGAATTTTTCGGTTTCCAGTCACCCACTTGAATCGGTCGATCCGAAACAATGCTATCTGGGCGATAGCCTTTTTCTAGAGCAGCGGTATAGACAAGCGGTTTAATGGTTGAGCCTGGTTGACGCCAGCCTTGTAGAGCACGATTGAATTTACTGTGATTAAAGTCAAAGCCACCGACCAATGCCTTAACAGCGCCAGTTTCTGGATTCAAGGAGACCAGACTTCCTTGTAGTTTGGGAATTTGTCCCAGCTGCCAATTACCATTCGCGGTCGGTATCAAACGAATGATATCGTTTTTATTGACAATTTGGCGGGCGTTGTCAGGAAAGTAACCGATACGATTGGCAGAAATATACTTGCGTGCCCAGCTCATCCCAGACCAACCAACGGTCACATTTTCACCAGAGGGCATTGTCGCCTCAAAACTGCGAGCATTGACCTTGGTGACTTTGGCAGGAGTCATATTGCTATAGCGGCGGAAATTTTCTAGCGGTTCATCATTTGCTTCAGCCCCGCGCCAGCCATGACGATGTTCGTAAGCCACTAAACCTGTCAGTACCGCCGCTTCCGCATCTGTCTGTGCTTTGCTATCAACCGTAAGGCGTACTCGCCATCCACTATGCATCACTTGCTCACCATAGCGATCAACTAAGGTAGAGCGTGTCATTTCTGCCAAATACGGCATATTGACGTCGAGCTTCTCTTTATAGAGGTTAATGCCTACTGGTGAGCTGATCGCTTCGTCGCGTTGTGCTTTGCTGATATAGCCTAACTCGTGCATGCGTCCAATAATCCAGTTGCGGCGAGTCAGCGCGCGACTGGGATTGGCAACAGGATTATATTTAGAAGGGGCTTTGGGTAGACCTGCCAACATTGCTGTTTCAGCAATTGTGAGGTTTTCTAGGGATTTACTATAGTATTTTTTGGCCGCGGCGCGGATACCATAAGCGCCTTCGCCTAGATAGATTTTGTTGACATAAAGCGTCAAGATATCATTTTTACTGAGCTCATCTTCTATTTTACGTGCTAAAAATAGCTCGACCAATTTGCGATTTAAGGTGCGCTCTGGACTTAAGAAATAGTTTTTGGCAACCTGCATAGTAATGGTAGAGCCGCCCGTTTGGCTGTCGTCATCAGTTACTACTTCTGTCACCGCGCGACCAAGACCTTTAATACTAATACCACTGTGCTGAAAAAAGGACGCATCTTCTGCTGCTAAAAAAGCGTGAGTCAAATTTTCAGGAATATCTTCAAAAGTAACAGGTAAAGACAAACGGTTACCATATTGGCCAATGAGTTTGTCATCACTACTATATATCTGTAATGGCATCTCTAAATTCGCTGTTTTAATCTCTTGAATACTGGGCAGGGTAGGCGATAAATACATCGCCATCCCATAAAAACCAATGGGCACAGCAAGTGCTAAGATAACTGCCAATGCCAAGCAGGCAATAACAAGCCCCACCAAAAAGTGAATGAGACGGGCGGTAGCATTTTTTTTGGTCATAAGAAGACTTATCAATTAAAATTTGCAACAGATAATGTATTATACCTTGAACAAAATCAGCAGGTCATAATAAATGTGTAAGTTGACCTTAATAACTTATTTAAATGCTTGAATCTATCTGTTAAGTAAAGTATTGTACTGAATTATTACAAATAACTATCAGATTGTACACTTAATATAAGGTATAGAGTTTGTGAGGCTATTTACTTCAAAAAGTCGACATTTGATTGGTGTTGATATCTGTGCCACTTCAGTGAAGTTGGTTGACATAGAGCGCCAACAAGGTATGTTTCATCTAAAATCTTATGGCATCGAAAGATTGCCAGAAGGTATAGTCGTCGATAAACTTCTTGTAGACACTGAAGCGGTCGGTCATATCATTGCTAACTTAGCTAAGCGCTGTCACGTCGCTGGTAGTAGTGCTGCAACTGCCGTATCAGGATCAGCAGTGATTACTAAAATTATTGATATGGATGCTGCGCTAAGCGATGTTGAGCGCGAAGCTCAAATACGTTTAGATGCTGATCAATACATACCTTATCCATTAGAAGACGTCAACTTAGACTTTGAAGTTTTAGGACCTTCTTTAGTAAGTGATGATATGGTGCAAGTCTTACTTGCCGCATCACGCTCGGAGAATGTTGACCAAAGAGTTGATGCCTTAACCTTTGGTGGTCTTCAAACGAAGGTTATGGATATCGAATCCCATGCGATAGAGCGTGCTTTCGGACTCATGGTAGATAACTTGCCAAATGCCCCTGAATTAGTGGCTTTGATAGATATTGGTCATAATCAAACGACTTTATATATCGCTAAGAACGGTGAGTTTATCTATAGCCGTGAACAACTATTTGGTGGTGTTCAGTTGACAGAAGCGATACAAAATCGTTATGGACTATCTGCTGAAGAAGCGGCTATCAGTAAGCGTGAGCGTACCTTACCAGATGACTACTACCTTGATGTATTGACGCCTTTCATTGAGAATACCATTCAACAAATTACTCGCTCATTGCAATTTTACTTCTCTTCAAGCCAATACAGTAGTATCGATCATGTGGTTCTTGCTGGTGGTAGTAGCTCTATTGCTGGTCTTGCTGGCATGGCACAGCAAAAACTTGGGGTAACTGTCAGTATTGCCAACCCTTTTACCAATATGACTATTGCACCAAATATCGATAATGAGCAACTGGCCATTGATGCACCAATTTTAATGGCTGCATGCGGTCTTGCGTTAAGGAGCTTCGACTAATGGCTCGTATTAACCTATTACCTTGGCGCCAAGAAGAGCGCGAGCGTCGCAATAAAGAATTTCTCACGTTAGTAGTGGCAGTGACTTTGCTTACTTTATTGGCTGCATTTGCTTCATGGAGCTACTTTAACAACGAGCTTGATGAACAACTTGATGCGAACGCATTGATTGAAAAAGAAAATGTGCTTTTAGATACGGCTTTGACTGAAATTGATAGTCTGGAGCAGCGCCGTGACGATATCATTTCACGTATGCAAGTCATTCAAGACTTGCAGGGTCGACGTCCTGTGCCTGTTCGTTTATGGGATGATCTTGCTAAAGCTATCCCGCCGGCACTTTATTTGAATAACCTCAAACGTGAAGGCGATGTTTTGACGCTGACAGGTCGAGCTGATAATCCAAATATTGTATCAAGTTTGATTCGTAATCTTGATGATAGTAAATGGATGGGTGATTCAGCCGTTAGTAATATCCAACAAAATATCAGTGCTTATGAATCTGCACCAGTGCTTAATAATACGGTCACCGCTGGTGAACAGCCGCGTCCTATTTATCCTGAAGACAGTTATGTACAGTTTGTGATCACGACCAAAGTACAGTCGGAAACAGCCGCTCCTGTAGAAGGTGCTGACGGTACCACTGTACCTGGAGGTGAGTTATGAAGCTTAACCGTAAAAAAAGCTTGATTAAAACCAAAAAAACGGCCTTGAAACCAAAGCAACAGTTTGATTTACAGGAGTTTCGCCGCAGTTTTGAGTCGTTAGACTCTGAAAACTACGGCAGCTGGCCATTACCTGTAAAGGTAACGGTAATAGGGCTTATCATTACGCTCATCGCAGCGTTGGCGTGGGCTTTACCGATTAGTAGTAAAATCGATGAGATCAATGCTGCTGAGAGCCAGCAACAAACGTTACTTGATAGCTATCGTGAAAAAGAATCACGCGCGCGTCATTTAAAAGCTTACCAAGAGCAAGTTGTCCAAATGGAAGCTGAGTTCAATACCTTACTCGATCAGCTACCAAAAGATACGCGTGTATCAGAGCTCAGAGCTGGTTGAGGGCATTAACATGACGGGTGTCGGCAGCAATATACGTTTTCAAGACATTTCAGTAGAGCCTGAGATTGAAAACGAATTTTTTATTGAGCAACCTATCCGCATTGCTGCTTTGGGCGAATATCATCAGTTTGGTAGCTTTATTAGTGGTCTTGCCGCCTTACCACGAATCATTACTATGCATGATTTTGAGGTTAGCAATCCGCAGCCGACATTGGATGTTTTACCGGAGCTTAATTTGGTATTACAAACCAAAACCTATCGTTCAAAAGAAGCTGACCCTGAGGGTGATGAAACGGTTGCTGTCACTGACGCTGCAACCACTGATAATGCAGGAGGCAACTAATGAATATTCAAAAACTGCCTACGCTATTGGTTTTAAGCATGGCTGTATTGTCCATGACAGGGTGTGCGGATCGCATTGGTATGGCAGAGCAATCAATGACCGATATCCGTAATCAGCCAGCTCAACCTATTGAACCACCGCCCAAAGCTGAGCTAGTAGAAGACTTTGTTTATAGTGCCAGCGCACAGCGCAGTCCATTCTTACCACCGAGTTTAGTCAATGTCCAAGGTCCTACCACTTCCATCGATGGTGTGCGTCCTGACATTACCAGAGTGAAAGAACCTCTTGAGCAATATGAGCTATCGCAACTGATTTTTCGTGGTGTCGTAATTTCACCTGAAGGTCAGCGATATGCGTTGGTACAACGCCCTGATGGTTCAGTCGCGAGTGTGAAAGTAGGTGATTATCTTGGACTAAATGACGGCCGTATTGTTGAAATCACGCCGACCCAGATTAACTTGATTGAAATTGTGCCAGACAGCCGCGCTGGGTTTGTTGAAAAACCCCAGTCGTTGGTTTCACCCATAAGCTAAGTCGGCAGATTTTTTGAGGAATAAATAATGACAGTACGCAATAACAAGGTAATGATGATGAGCAACCGCGTATCTTCTGCTTTTGCCATTTCAGCATTGGCAATCAGCATGGTAGCAGTGAGTAATAGTGCCCATGCCGCACAGCGCATTAACGAAGTTTCTGTGGTACAAACTGCACCATCAGTGACGCAAATGCGTTTGGGATTTGACGGTTTACCAGTGTTACCTGCCGCCTATCAGCTTGATAACCCTAGCCGTTTGGTACTAGATTTTGAAAAAGTGCAGAATGGACTTGCTAGTCGCTTTAATGAATACAATATTGGTATGATTGATAAGGTCACGACGTTGAATAGTGACAGTACTACGCGCCTGATTGTTGAGCTAAAACAGGCAGGTAACTATACGACATCGATTGAGGGTAACGATTTACTATTAACCATTACCGATCCTAATCGTCCAGTAATGACCAATGATCCTATCCAAGACGTACTCAATGACAATAATGCGATCACGACGACAGCAGTCGTTACACCGATTGTAGAAACCAGTAGTGCACCGGCAGTCAATATAGCCAGTAAAACGGTGGTTAAAAACCAAGTGCCTGCTGATACCATGGTGGTCAGAGTTAACCCATTATTAAGCCCACAACTTGCTGCATCGCAAGTGAGTAAGCAATATAGCTATGATGGTTTGAGTGCCGTCAATTTTGCCGCAGGAAATGATGGTGGTGGCAACGTTAGCATCGCACTTACCAATGAAGCCATTCCCGTTGATGTACAACGTCAAGGCAACAAGTTAGTGGTACGCTTAACGGGTAGCACCGTGCCAAGAAATTTATTGCGCCGTTTGAATATTAATAGTGGTCTGGTTGATAGTATTGATACTAAAAACCAAGGTCAGAATGGTGTAATCACTATTAATGTCAAAGAAGATTATGAGTATCAGGCTTATCAATCAGGCAATCAGCTGAATATTAATATCAGAAAACCTGAGCTACTACGTGAGCCAACACTTGAAGAAAAAGTCTATAGCGGTGAAGCGCTATCTATGGAGTTTCAAGACGTTGAGATTCGTAGTGTCTTAGATATCCTAGCGCAGTTCACAGAAATGAATATTGTGGCTAGTGATTCAGTCGCGGGCAATATCACCTTACGCCTGATTAATGTCCCATGGGATCAAGCGCTAGATATTATTCTAAAGAGTAAGAATCTTGGTAAGCGTGAAAATGGCAATGTCATTTTGGTTGCGCCTTCCACCGAGCTTGCTGAGCAGGAAGCACGTGAGCTTGAAGCACAGCAAGCAGTTGAGTCTTTTGCGCCATTACGCACAGAATATATTCGTCTTAGCTATGCAAAAGCGCCAGATGTTTTGACACTTATTTCTCAAGGCAGTGGCTCATCAGGTGGCAGCAATGCAAATGCTGCTGATAACAATACCTTATTGTCTAATCGTGGAACGGTAACGGTAGATGAACGTACCAATACTTTAATTATTAAAGATGTGGCTGACAGTATCGAAAATATCCATAAATTGATTGGTAAAATTGATATTCCAGTCCGTCAGGTCATGATTGAAGCGCGTATTGTGAGTGCCACTGATAGCTTTAGTAAAGAGATTGGGGTTCGTTGGGGTATCTTGTCAAATGGTGCTGCTAACAACCGTAATTTATTGGTCGGTGGTAGTAATCAAACGCTATGGGATTTAAAAGACTTCGATGTAGAAACGACGACGGTAAATGGTCAAACAGTTTCTTATCCTTCATACGATATTACTCGTCCTGATAACTTAAACGTCGATTTAGGGGTTGCCAACCCTGCTGGTAGTATTGCCTTTGGCTTGCTTAGCATGTCAGATGTGATGCTTGATCTTGAATTGTCAGCACTGCAAGCGGATAATCGCGGTGAAGTGATTTCTACGCCGAAGATTCTGACAGCAGACAAGCAAACGGCGAAAGTCTCTTCAGGGACGCAGATTCCTTATCAAGAAGCGTCTGCCAGTGGAGCAACTACCACTAGCTTTAAAGAAGCAGCATTGAGTTTAGAGGCCACACCAAATATCACCCCAGATGGTAAAATCGGCTTGCAATTGTTAATCACTAACGGTACGCCGACCATTATTAACAATCAGGTTGCTATTGCTGAAGACTCTATTTCGACCAATGTTATTGTTGAAGATGGTCAAACGGTTGTGTTGGGTGGTGTCTTTAAGAATCGTACCAGCAATGGTGTCGATAAAGTACCTTTCTTAGGAGATCTGCCTTATATTGGTCGCGCTTTCCGTAAAGACGTGCGTAGTAATTCTAAAGAAGAGTTATTGATATTTATCACGCCAAAATTAATCAATGATGGTATTAGCCGCATAGATTAATCATTTATTGATTGGTTTTCGCTCAAAAGAAGCAAGCATCAACGCTTGCTTTTTTTATGGGAAAATTTTCATATTGATTGAATTTTACTAACAATAATCAACGCTCATTACTAGCCAGAATATCAATGACGTTGTATCATAGCTAATTTAGCTGAGTAAGTATTATGGTGGAGGAATTGCCGTCGGTGTTTTTAGTAGGGCCGATGGGAGCAGGGAAGACAACCATCGGTAAATTGCTGGCTAAGCAGTTGGGGCGCACCTTTGTAGACAGTGATTGGTACATTGAATCGCAGACAGGGGCTGACATTGCTTGGATATTCGCTAAAGAAGGCGAGGCGGGCTTCCGTGAGCGTGAAACGCGCGCCATCGATGAGTTGACTCAAAAAGACCAAATCGTCTTAGCGACAGGTGGTGGCGCTGTGATGTGTGCTGAAAACAGAGCGTTTTTGCATCAGCGCGGTATCGTGGTTTATTTGAATGCGCCAGTTGATGTGCAAATGGCTCGCACGGCTAAAGACAAATCACGACCACTGTTACAGCAGCCAAATCCTAGAAAAATCTTGCAAGATTTATATAGCACTCGTGATCCCTTATATCGCCAAGTCGCTCATATTATTATGCCAACTGGTCATACTTATCCCCGTCATATGGTCAATCAGCTTTTACAGCAACTAGAGTCATTTACTGACTCGACTGCTATAGCACCAGAAGATAAAGAAAATTAACCATAATGATAAACTTTATCAAGGCGTGTCCTCATTTAAAAATGGCGATAAAAATCAGGACGCGCCCTAGTTAAGCTCAGCTACTTTTATCTCATTCAAAATGCTTAGGGAGTGTTTAATGGCAACGCCACTGTTTCATGACGGTTTAACGGTTCATACGCAAAGCCATGACTATCCAATCGTCATTACTGAGAAAACAGCGATAAATCACAACAGTATGGCAAAGATGATCACACCTTATATTCGTGGTCGCCAAGTATTGATTGTCACTAATGATACTGTTGCGCCTTTATACCTAAACGCTTTAGAAAAAGAGTTAACAGAGCAGTTCACTGTGCGTGTTTGCGTATTGCCAGATGGTGAGCAATATAAGCATCAGACCAGTATCAATCAAATTTACGATGTATTGATGGCAGCGCATTTCAATCGTGACGTTACGCTTATTGCTTTAGGTGGTGGCGTTGTGGGCGATATGACGGGCTTTGCTGCTGCAAGCTTTATGCGTGGTGTAAATTTTATCCAGATTCCAACCACGCTACTGTCACAAGTGGATTCGAGCGTTGGTGGTAAGACGGGCATCAATCATCCTCAAGGCAAAAACATGATTGGCGCTTTTTGGCAGCCGCAAATGGTACTCGCTGATATGAGTACGCTCAAGACTTTGCCAGCGCGCGAGTTGTCAGCTGGGTTGGCTGAGGTCATTAAATACGCGCTCATTATGGATATCACGTTCTTAGATTGGCTGGAAGTCAATCTGCCGGCGATGATGGATTTGGATTTAGCGGTACTTGGTGATGCCGTAAAACGCTGCTGTCAGTATAAAGCCGATATCGTCGCGCAAGATGAAAGAGAGTCAGGCGTGCGAGCATTGTTAAATTTTGGTCATACTTTTGGTCATGTCATTGAAACCCATGAAGGCTATGGTAATTGGCTACACGGTGAGGCAGTTGCTGCTGGCATGGTACAAGCCGCAGAGTTATCACAGAAAATGGGTTGGTTAACGGCTGAGGACGTTGCTCGTATTAAGCGTATTTTAACCTTAGCAAATTTGCCTATCACCCCGCCACGCATTGATACACAAACGGCGCTAAGCTTGATGGGACATGATAAAAAAGTGAAACACGGACAAATCCGCCTGATTTTGTTAAAATCACTAGGTCAGGCCGTATTGACCAATGATTTCGATGAAGATCTTTTACTCGAGGTATTGTCACAACACCGCGTATAATGTCTTAAAGCTTTAGTGCTCATGAATACTCACTGAACTCAAGGGTTTAAAGCAGACTGGCTCGCCGCCATTCTACTTACTGCGCATCTCTTGAATGCGGTCAACTTTATTTTCACCAAGGATACTCCCATGGCAGCTTCAAGAACGACGCCGCGTACCGCTAGCCAGTCATATCGCCGTCAAGCGTTGATTTGGCTGATAATGACCTTGCTGCTGGGTGTGGTTACGGCTCTGATTTGGATGTTTAGTCAAACGCCAGCGATGGGTGCCAAAATTGAAAATGCCCCCATATCAGCACCGCAACCATTGAGTGCTGAGCTTGAGCAGCCCTTAAAAATAGAGTCGTTACACGAGCTTGATACCGACGTGCAGCCCATTAGTTTTGATACGACGGTACGTGATTTGCGCAATTATCCTGCTGAGTTTAAAGACAAACGTTATTTGTTGGCGAATAAAGGTAAGTGGACAGTGCAGGTGATGAATGTCGCCGAAAACGATGTGATTGTCAGTTATCTAGAAGGCCGCGCAGACCGTAATAAATTTGCTTATTTCCGTTATCTTGACGATGAAAATCAAGTCCGCTATATGTTAACTTATGGGCTCATGAGTAGTCCACAAGAAGCGGTTGGCGCGGCAAAACTGATAGACTTTAAGTTGCCAGCCAATGTGCGTGTGTTGCCAGAAGAGATCAATCGTTATGTCGGTATCATCGATAATTATGAACGCCCTGATCCGGTTAAAGATTTGAGCACCAGACGCACACGTTCTGTTGATTTAAAACCGACTAAGCGCGAAGTGCCAGTGCGCCAGCCACTGCCAGAAACGAATAATGGGGACAATGCTGGTCGTAGCAGTCAAGAAACTGCCAGTAACAGCGACAATGAAAGTATCCGTCAGTCAGCGGACACCTCCGATACTTTATCGGTCACTGAAGAGCGTATTGTTGGCAATGAAGAGGAGGTCTCCTCTGTTACCACGCCTAAAAATGAAGGTAGTGGAACTAAGTCTGAACCAGAGAATAAAAAACCAGTGACATCAGGCACTGAAAATACCACTAAAAAACCCCCAGTAGTCGCAACACCAAAGCCGCCAAGTAGTACCAGTAGCACAAATTCTGGCGCAAACGCTACTAGCAAGAATACCAATCCTCCTAAGAGCAACAATGACAGCATAAAAACATTGATAGAAGACAAAAGTAATTAGAGTGTGTTTGTCCTTTGATCATATCGTTGATAGCTATGATAACCTCGTTACTACTATGATTGACAAAAACCCACTGACAAGCTGGTTAGTGGGCTTTTTTGTGGAGCATCATAAAGCATATAATTAGTACTAAAAATACGTTTTCAAGAGAAGTTGATCTTAATTAAGTATCTCAACTAAGCCTTGTCACAGATACTATGTATCAAAATTTGCATAGAACATTTAATCATCCTATAACCAATAGTAATAAGTTCTCTTACAAAATATGGTGGGTGAATCGATAGAAAAGACTAGATTTTTTGTCCGTCATTAACTAATATAACTGTGGGCGACGATCTGTATAGTTATCGTAAAAATTGTTTTTTAACAATGAATTGGTAAACTTCTATCATTTAAAAGATACGTTACTAAAATTTTTTGTCTCAAGCGTTGTCACTTGCTATCTATAATTAAGCTATCGCAAGTGGCGCAACCTCTCTTATTATCGCTCTCTTTAGAGTGAATGAAGCGCTTGATTACAGAGCGTCAGATATTCAAAATTAATCAAATGCACGGTTATTACATGCGTAGTCAATCAGTCTGGATTGCTAGGCATGGTGTGATAACAAGTGACACTCAAGATAGCGACATTGCGTTATTGATGATTAGGTAACGGGTATACAGGGCTGTATGTCATTGCCAAGGGCGACCGTTTACTATCTTTTAATATGTTAATGATCTATTGAAACATCATTCAATGACTGGGAGTGCCAGAGCTTTCACCTTAGTCTCAAAGTATGATGTCTATGAGCGTCACACCATTTATTAATTCGGATATACGAATATTAGTTATTAGCCCGTTCTGCTTACGGTCTTCAGTTTATGATCTGCATTGGATGCATAAATTGCCCGTTCACCTAAAAGGACTAGCCATGTCAATGATTTCCTCGCAAACCCACCTGGCCACGCCAGATGATTTTTCTGATAACTGTGGTTTTGGTTTGATCGCTCATATTGAGGGACAAGCCAGCCATGATTTGGTAAAAACTGCTATTCATAGTCTAAGCTGTATGACTCATCGCGGCGGTGTTGCTGCTGATGGTAGAACGGGTGATGGTTGTGGTCTACTACTGGCGACGCCTATTGAGTTTTTTAGAGGCATTGCTGCTGAGCAAGGGTTCGCGATTACTGACAACTTTGCCGTTGGTATGATCTTTGTCAATTTAGATGAGACAAAAGCTCGTGATAGCCAGCAAGTGCTGAGCGATGAGATTGTCGCCCAAGGATTAGAGGTTGCTGGCTGGCGTGATGTGCCGCTTGATTTGAGCATTGTCGGTGACATTGGCCGTGAGACTTTACCTGATTTTAAGCAAGTGTTTGTCAACGCACCCGATGATTTAGCAGCGGACGACTTTAATCGTAAACTGTTTGTCGCACGCAAAAAAGCAGAGCAGCGCTTGGCTGATGATGAGCTGTTTTATGTGTGCTCATTAAGCTGTCAGACGATTATCTATAAAGGTTTGGTGATGCCATCAGACTTGCCAGCATTTTTCTTGGATCTACAAGATGCTCGTTTGGCATCGCATATCGTGGTATTTCATCAACGTTTCTCCACCAATACCTTGCCGCGTTGGCCCTTGGCGCAGCCATTTCGTTATCTTGCCCACAATGGCGAGTTGAACACCATCACAGGCAATCGCAACTGGTCTGAGGCACGGACGCCAAAACTAAAATCAGAAAAACTGCCCAATTTGAATGAATTGACGCCACTGGTGAACAGTACGGGATCTGACTCATCAAGCTTAGATAATATGCTTGAAGTCCTCATGTCAGGTGGTATGAATCTATTCCATGCGATGTCAATTCTCGTGCCACCTGCTTGGCAGAATGTCGATAGCATGGATATGGATTTGCGCGCCTTTTATGAGTTTTATTCGCAGCACATGGAAGCGTGGGATGGTCCAGCAGGTTTGGTGATTCAAGATGGACGCTATGCGGTCTGTATGCTTGATCGTAATGGTCTACGCCCATCGCGCTGGGTGACAACTAAGAACGGCTATATCACCGTTGCTTCTGAAGTTGGTGTGTGGGATTACTCGCCAAAAGATGTGTTGGCAAAAGGACGCGTTGGCCCTGGTCAAATGCTCGTTATTGATACTTTAACGGGTCAAATTTTAGATACTAAAGCGATTGCGACGTTACTGAAAAAAGCCCATCCGTACCGTAAATGGCTGCGTGAAGAAGCAACCCGTATCCGTGATGATGAGCGTTTAGAGGAAGAGTTAGCAGCGCAAACATGCCGTGGTAATGAGCTAAAAACACTGCAAAAAATGTATCACATCACCAATGAAGAACGCACAGAAATCATCCGTCCTAATGCCGAAAATGCGCAAGAGCCAGTCGGTTCGATGGGTGATGATACCCCTATGGCAGTGCTGTCGCAGCAAATCCGCCATGTCGGTGACTTCTTTCGTCAGCAGTTTGCACAGGTGACCAATCCACCGATTGACCCATTGCGTGAATCTATTGTCATGTCGCTACAGACTTGCCTCGGCGCTGAGACCAATGTGTTTGCACCTTCAGCACGCGACGCGCATCGTATTATCTTATCGTCGCCTGTACTATCAGCCAGCAAGATGCAGCAGCTTGAGACCTTGGGTGATCCAGCCTTTAAAATGGCGCGTATTGATTTAAACTATGATCGCACCCTTGAGTTATCAGAAGCCATCATGGCTATCTGCGAGCAAGTGGCTAACAGCATCCGAGCTGGTCACACTTTGATTGTGTTGTCTGATAAAGACATCGATGCCAATAAAGTACCAGCCAACGCCATCATGGTAACGGGTGCGGTGCATCATTATTTGATTGGTCAAGGTATTCGTACTGATGCTAATTTAATCATTGAGACTGGTTTGGCGCGCGACTCGCATCAAGTGGCAGTATTGATTGGTTTTGGTGCGACCTGCGTTTATCCTTACTTGGCTTATGATGTTATTGATGACTTAGTAGCGACTGGCGAGCTGCTTGGCGATCCGATTCAAGCGCGGGTTAATTTCCGTAAAGGCTTGGATAAAGGCTTGCTAAAAATCTTATCAAAAATGGGCATATCGACCATTGTCTCTTATCGCGGTGCGCAGTTATTTGAAGCAGTGGGTCTCTCTGAAGAAGTGGTAAGTTTATGTTTCAAAGGCGTACAGAGTCGTATTAAAGGTGCGACCTTTGCTGACTTAACTGCTGATCAAGCGCAGCTAGCGGCGAATGCTTTTAAGCGCCGCGCGCCACTCGATCAAGGTGGCTTACTGAAGTTTGTCTTCAACAAAGAATATCATGCCTTTAATCCAGATGTCATTAATAGCCTACATACCGCAGTTCGTACGGGCGATTATGATAATTATCGTCATTATGCTGATTTGGTTAATAGCCGTCCTGTGGCGACCTTGCGTGATTTATTGCAATTAAAAACAGATAACTCTATCGACGTTAATGACGTAGAGGATATCTCAGCTATTCTGACACGCTTTGACTCGGCGGGCATGTCGTTAGGGGCATTGTCACCTGAAGCCCATGAAGCGATTGCCATGGCGATGAATACCATCGGTGGACGTTCAAACTCTGGTGAGGGCGGCGAAGATCCAGTACGTTATGGCACGCTGCGCAACTCGAAAATTAAGCAAATTGCCTCTGGTCGTTTTGGTGTGACCCCAGCTTATTTACGTTCAGCTGAAGTGATGCAAATCAAAGTCGCGCAGGGTGCCAAGCCGGGTGAGGGTGGTCAGCTGCCGGGTGGCAAGGTCAATGCTTTGATTGCGCGCCTGCGTTATTCAGTACCGGGTGTGACGTTGATTTCACCACCGCCGCATCATGATATCTATTCTATCGAAGATTTGGCGCAGCTCATTTTTGACTTAAAACAAGTCAATCCAGATGCCTTGGTATCGGTGAAACTGGTCTCACGTCCGGGCGTTGGTACTATCGCGACTGGCGTGGCAAAAGCCTATGCCGATTTAATCACTATCTCAGGCTATGATGGTGGCACAGCAGCCTCTCCGCTATCGTCTATCCATCATGCAGGGTCACCATGGGAGCTAGGACTTGCTGAGACCCACCAATCACTACGAGTAAATGGCTTGCGTCATAAAGTTCGTATTCAAACTGATGGTGGTCTAAAGACAGGACTTGATGTGGTAAAAGCCGCTATCCTTGGGGCAGAAAGCTTTGGCTTTGGTACCACGCCGATGATAGCCGTTGGTTGTAAATACCTACGCATTTGCCATCTTAATAATTGCCCGACTGGGGTTGCGACGCAAAAAGCCAAGCTACGTGATGAGCATTTCATTGGTGAAGCGGAGATGCTCATTAACTTCTTTAAATTTGTAGCAACGGAAACGCGCGAATGGCTTGCCGCCCTTGGTGTGCGTAGTATGGAAGAGTTGGTCGGACGCACTGACTTGCTTGACGTGCTAGAGGGCAATACCGATAAGCAGCGTCATTTAGATTTAACGCCGTTATTGTTTAGCCATCCAGCCAGTAGCGGCAAAGCGCAAACCTGTCAGGTTGAGCGTAATGAGCCGTTTGATAAAGGCTTACTCGCTGAACAGATGATTAGTGATATGCTGCTCAATATTCGTCAAGGTAATGGCGGCGATTATAGCTATTATGTCGGTAACTGTGATCGCTCTATCGGCGCGCGTATCTCTGGTGAGATTGCGCAAGTATGGGGCAACCTTGGCATGAGTGATATGCCAATTAAACTGCATCTGACAGGCACTGCTGGGCAGAGTTTAGGCGTCTGGAATGCAGGTGGTCTAAATATTGAGCTAGAAGGCGATGCCAATGATTATGTCGGCAAAGGCATGGCTGGCGGTGAGATTGTTATTTATCCACCAAAAGACTCAAGCTTTACGGCGCAAGAGACCGCCATCATTGGTAATACCTGCTTATATGGCGCAACGGGCGGCAAACTATATGCAGCTGGTACCGCTGGCGAGCGCTTTGGAGTACGTAACTCTGGCGCGCACGCAGTCATCGAAGGCACAGGCGATCATTGTTGTGAATATATGACAGGCGGTATTGTCACTATTCTTGGGCGTACGGGTCTCAACTTTGGGGCAGGTATGACAGGCGGCTTCGCTTATGTGCTCGATATGGAAGGTGATTTCTTTGACCGTTGTAACCATGAGCTGATCGATCTTAACCGTATCTCAAGTGAGCAAACCGAAGAGCATCGTATTCATTTGCAGCAAGAGATTGAAGCGCATGTTAATAAAACAGGCAGCGCGTGGGGTCAGACGATATTGGCTGACTTTGAGCACTATGTTCGTAAGTTTTATTTGGTGAAGCCTAAAGCGGCAAACATTGCGAGCCTTCTCAAGACCACCATGGCTGACCCACAGTAGCTTTGCTTGGATTATCCAATGTTCCGCTTTTAAAAACCTTTTAACTCAGAGGTTTTCAGCAGGTAAGTGACGGTCACGATATAAATCTCTTAATTTTGCGATAAATGAGACATCGTTGACTGTCACCGCCCACTTTAAAAAAGCTTGATATAAAAAGCCTCATATTAAAGAGACAATACCATGGCAAAACGCTTAGAGAATAGTTTTCAGTTTTTAGATGTACCACGGTTAGAGCCGACCAAAAAAGACATCGCCACGCGCTCAACGGAATTTGTTGAAATTTATAAACCGTTCGAGAGTGAAGCCGTTGCGCAGCAGTCGCACCGCTGTCTAGAGTGTGGTAACCCTTATTGTGAATGGAAGTGCCCTGTACATAACTACATTCCTAACTGGCTCAAATTGGCCACCGAAGGGCAGATATTTCAAGCGGCTGAATTGTGTCACCGCACCAATACGTTGCCTGAGGTCTGCGGCCGCGTCTGTCCACAAGATCGCTTATGTGAAGGCGCTTGTACCTTAAACGATGGCTTTGGCGCTGTGACCATTGGTAATGTCGAAAAGTACATTAACGATACCGCCTTTGCACTTGGCTGGCGTCCGGATATGTCTGATGTGGTTTGGACAGACAAAAAAGTCGCGATCATCGGTGCAGGGCCAGCAGGTTTAGGCTGTGCGGATATACTCGTTAGAAACGGCGTAAAACCAGTTGTGTTTGATAAGCGTCCTGAAATTGGTGGTTTACTGACTTTTGGTATTCCAGAATTTAAAATGGAAAAGGACGTCATGCGTAACCGTCGTGTCATCTTTGAAGGCATGGGCATGGAATTTCGTCTTGAGACAGAAATCGGTACTGACATTAGTATTGATGAACTATTAAGCGAGTATGATGCGGTATTTATGGGCATGGGTACTTACACTTATATGCGTGGCGGCTTTGCTGGTGAAGAGCTTGTCGGTGTTCATGATGCGCTAGATTACCTGATTGCCAACGTCAATCGCTGCAATGATTGGGAAAAAAATCCTGAAGAATATATCGACTTTAAGGGTAAAAGAGTGGTAGTGCTAGGTGGTGGCGATACTGCGATGGATTGTAACCGTACCAGTATTCGCCAAGGCGCTGAGCAAGTAGTCTGTGCCTATCGCCGTGACGAAGAGAACATGCCAGGTTCGCGCCGCGAAGTGGTCAATGCTCGGGAGGAAGGCGTTGAGTTTCTATTCAATCGTCAACCGACAGAAATCATTGGCTTAAATGGTAAAGTGAATGGTGTGAAAGTCGTCACGACTCACTTGGGTGCGCCAGACAACCGTGGTCGTCAGCGTCCTGAGCCGATTCCTAATTCAGAAGAAATTATCCCATGTGATGCCGTAATTATGGCTTTTGGCTTCCGTCCTAGCCCTGCTGACTGGTTTGAGTCTCAGCAAGTGGCAATGGACAGCTCTGGTCGCGTGCTGGCAGCGGAAAAGCAAACCTTTAAATTCCAAACCAAAAACCCCAAGATATTTGCTGGTGGTGATATGGTACGTGGTTCTGATTTGGTCGTGACTGCGATTTGGGAAGGTCGTGAAGCCGCTGAAGGGATTTTGGACTTCTTAGAGGTATAATGGGTTTGGTTTACATCCAATTATTGATAGCTCTATTTAGATCTCAAACGTCTTTTGCCTTTTAACAGGTAAGAGACGTTTTTTTTGATATCAGCAGTACATGATGGTTCGATATTACTTTTCATTGACTATATATTCTTCAATTAATAAGAGTACCTGTGCGTGAAACCAAAAATTTGGCAACGATTTACTGCACCATTCATTGAACCTTATGCGCGCTATCAGCACGCTGATATCTTGCACGCCATACGTATCGGTGCAGCCATTGTACTTGCGCTGTTAGCCAATCAAATAAGCCATTTTCCACACGGAGAATGGACGACGATCACCGTCTTTATTATTTTAGGATTGCTACAGTATCAAGGCGCTATTTATACCAAAGCCAAAGAGCGAGTACTAGGCACGGTTTTGGGTATTGTCGTGGCATTTGCAATCTTATGGTTCAATAAAGGGACGGGTGCTTGGCTAGGGATAGAGTACCTTCTTATTGGTATCGTCAGTGGGATTATTGGTTATTTTTCGGTCAGGCGGCTAGGGTATACTGGGTTACTCACTGGCATTACTATGCTGATGATCGTCTCTAATTTGAATCAAGTTAATATGGCGCAAGATGGTGTCTATCGCGCACTCAATATCTTAATCGGTACAGGTATTGCGGTCATGGTGACAGTGGTCTTACCTCTTAAATCTACCTTGATGTGGCGATTCTTATTGGCAAATAATTTAGAAGCCTGTAGTACGCTTTATGCCGGTGTCGGACATCATATCGATGCTGAAATAGTGGCTCCCAATTCGCTTGTCTATACTAGGGCGACAAGCTCAGCTAGCCTGTCTTATCTTCAAAGTAGCGCTACTGCAGATATGCCTGTTAATAAAACGTTGATAAAATCGCTGCAGCAAATAAACAAGCGACTACTCGCAGTACGTCCACATATCGCTGCAACAGCAAGCGAGTCCGGCATTCATAAAGAGACGATAGAAACGATTCAGCGTACCCATCGCAATATCATCGGTACCATCGATTTGTTACTCAGTGCAGCACCGCGTTTGGCGAATATCGATATCGACGATGATAATCATACGCTACTGATTCACTATCAACACGAGCTCACCCAAGCAATGCAGCATATCGCGGCAGTACTACGCAGTCCAAGCGATCAGACTTTTCGACCTATTACGCGCATTGCGCTATCAGAATATCCTAGCGTACAGTATGCAACGTTTGAGTGGCAAGGATATTTTTGGTTGACGCAAACGTTGCAAGCACAACTGCAACAGTTAAGTGATCTGCTACAAACGACCAAACCGCAGTGGTATGCTGCTTCTGGTCTGCGCTATCAAAGGCGTGAGCAGCGTAGAATGAAAGAGCAGGGGGGCGAGTCCGATTTACACTTGTAAATATAGGAGATGCTGGCAAGTATTTGTCAGCACCTTTCAGCATTACCAATAGCCAAATGCTATGTTGGTAGGGTGTTTTTTTGTCGTTATGTGCTAGCATGTTTTGACCTTCAGCGTCTTTTATCTTTTAATAGGTAAAAGGCGTTATTTTTTGATCATGACTTTATCAATAGTTAAGCCAGTAGCTACAATTTAACCGACTTTTTATTCCTTCACTTATAAGAGATGCCCTGCGTGAAACCGACTTTTTGGCAACGATTGACCGCCCCGTTTGTAGAGCCTTATGCCCGTTATCAGCATGCAGATGTTTTGCATGCCATACGTTTGGGTCTGGCTGTACTTATTGCGCTCTTGTTAAATGAGTTTACGCACTTGCCGCATGGTGAGTGGACGACCATTACTGTGTTTGTGATTTTGGGTTTGTTGCAATATCAAGGGGCGATTTATACCAAGGCTAAAGAGCGGATATTGGGTACTTTGCTTGGGGTAGTGGTCGGGCTTAGCTTCTTATGGCTGATTAAAGATATCGGTGGCTGGCTGTGGTTATATTATGGGCTGATTGGCATTATCAGTGGCATCATCGGTTATGTGGCAGTCAAGCAATTGGGCTATATCGGTCTGCTGACAGGTATTACCATGCTGATGATTGTGTCGAGTCCTGACCACAGCAATATTACTCAAGATGGCTTATATCGCGCGTTCAATATTTTGCTTGGTGCAGGAGTAGCGGTGGCCGCAACGTTAATTTTACCGCTTAAATCGACGTTGATGTGGCGGTTTTTGTTGGCCAGTAATCTTGAAACCTGCAGCAATTTGTATGCAGGGGTTGGCAATCATATTGATGCGGATGTCTTAGTGCCCAAGCCGTTTAAATATAGTAAGGCGACCAGTTCGGCCAGTATTATTTATCCATCGAACAGTTCTATACCAGATACACCGGTCAATAAGTCCTTGGTGAAAGCATTACAAAAGATTAATAAGCGTTTGCTTGCCGTGCGTCCGCATATTGCAGCGACAGCAAGTGAATCGGGCATTGAAAAGGAAACACTAGAGACTATTCAGCGTACTCATCGGAATATTATTGGTACCATTGATTTACTGTTAAGTGCGGCACCGCGTTTGGCTAATATTGAAATTGACGATGAAAACCATATTTTGCTTATTCATTATCAGCACGAATTGACGCAAGCGATGCAGCATATGGCGGCGGTATTACGTAGCCCAAATGATGAAGTATTTCGTCCTATTACCCGTATCGCGGTATCAGAATATCCAAGTGTAGAAAATTTAGGCTTTGAGTGGCAAGGCTATTTTTGGCTGACCCAAACTTTGCAAGTTCAATTGAAGCGACTTAGTGATTTATTGCAAACGACTAAGCCAAAATGGTTTGCCGCCTCTGGTCTGCGCTATCAACGCCGCGAGCAGCGCCGTATCGAGCACAAAGGCAGTGAAACTGATTTGCACTTATAAATATAGTCAATCCTATATAAATCAGATACGGTGTCAGGCTCGCTTAGTCTACTATTGGTAGTACTTTCGTTCGCCTTCCTTGTATCCAAATTATATTGAACCGACTATAAAAGCTAAATAGAAGCCAATAAAGAATAAATAAAAAACGCTGACTCTCCCAAGTCAGCGCTTTTATTTAAACAATATTTTAGGGTGTGTTCTTCTAGCCTTCTATATTAACGACCAGTTTTTAGCTTATCCCAATACTGCTGATAGACTTGCAATGCCTCATCGCCGACATCTTCTTGGAATTCCGCTTTTGCCAGTACGTCTTTGCTCGGATAGATGGTTGGATTGTTTCTCACCTCTTCTGGCATCATCTCACGCGCAGCCATATTGGGTGAGGCATAACCAATCTCTTCGCTGACGATTTTAGAGTTCTCAGGACGCAGCAAGTAGTCAATAAACTTGTGGGCTGCATCGACTTGTTTGGCGTTTTTCGGAATCACAAAATTATCCATCCACAAGATAGCGCCTTCAGTTGGATATTTATAAACCAAGCTGGTCAAGCCTTCGTTATTGGCGATAATTGCCTCGCCATTCCAACTCATACCAACCGTGGTTTCGCCTTCCATATAAGGCATACGCGAGGCATCCGAGTTAAAGGTCTTCACATTTGGCATCAAGGTCGTGAGCTTCTCATAAGCGGCTTTGATTTCGTCAGGATTTTTACTATTACCTGAATGCCCAAGGGTCAATAGCGCCATGCCAAACACTTCGCGCATATCGTTCATCAGCATCACTTGCCCTTTATACTCAGGACGCCATAAATCGTTCCAGCTATTTACGGTTGCAGGATCGACCTTGTCACCATTAATGGCAAGACCGGTGCTGCCCCACATATAAGGAATTGAGTATTTGTTCTCTGGATCAACCTTGGTATTGGTAAAAGACGTATCAAGATTCTTAAAATTGCTCAATTTGGATTTATCGAGCTCTTGCAGCAAGCCTTCTTTGGCCATTTTTTCGACATAATATGTTGATGGGATGGCTAAGTCATATTGGCTAGAGTCATCGAGCAATTTAAGCTTGGCATACATGGCTTCATTAGAGTCGAAAGTGGTGTAATTGACCCGAATGCCTGTCTCTTCAGTAAAGCCGTCAAGGATTTCTTGCGGCATATACTCTGACCAGTTATACAGATTGAGCGTTTCAGCACTCGCCGCTGTACCATCAGCCGCCGTATTGTCTGACTTACTACAGCTGGCAAGTGCTAGCCCAACAGCCACGGCTAATAGTGCTTTTGGTAATATACGAGCGCTACGAGCAATGTTGTGGGGCGATAATAAATGAGTCAAAATATCTCTCCTAAATAAGAATGATGCAAATGAGTAAAAAGTTAAATGATAGATAATGGAAGCTAAGGGCTAAATACTAAGTGCTGAATATAAGGTATCGAGCCAGTTGTGAAACTATTATGGCTATGATTGTTAAGAATTTAAAGGGCAAGAAAGAAGTTCGTTCTTCATAATATTGTTAAAAGTGGCGCTGATGAATGGCTGAAGAATGTATAAAATTAAAAATATGAGATTTACTGCTGAATTTGAGTAAGATAATAAGCGTAAATAATCATGCTATGATGAGAGCTGCTTTACCCTTAAGCCATGAGTTTACAACGTGGTTTTTATAAGATGCAAAGAGTACCGATAAAATAAAAATAATCGAATGTTAATTAAATGGTTCGAATTAAAAGAGGCAAAAGATGAATAATCGTAAACGCGCTGGACTGATTACTGCTGTGCTTGGCATAATTGCCTTTATGACCATGTTTAACGCTGGCTCGCCGACACCTATCGTTAATTGGCCGGTTGAGACGTACATGGGTTTGGCATTTACGATTGGCTGGCTGAGTAATGTGCCTGTTTGGTTGGCCTATGTGCTGGCAGCGGTGGTGCTTATTTTGATTGTTGTCGGATTTTATAAAATCGGTAGTTGGCTTTATAGTTTAATGACGAAGCATGGTTAGATTTATCTGGGGCGTGTCCTTATTTTAAAAATGAGGACACGTCCTAGATAAATAGCAATTTGCAAAGTCTGATTATTAAGACGCAATATGAAACTGCTCAAGCACCGACTGAATACCGCGCTCCTCAATCGTACCCGTGACAAAGTCTGCGCGCGCAATCAATTCTTGCTTTGCATCGCCCATTGCTACTGCATAGCCAACCAAGTCAAACATCTCTAAATCATTCATTCCATCACCAAACGCCATACACTCACTGGCATCTACCCCATAATATTGACAGACGTCTTTAATGCCTCGCGCCTTGGATGCCTCTATCGGTAAGATATCTGCGCCGATATGATGCCAATGGACGAGCTTTAACTCGTACTGGGCAAAATCGACGTCCTGCATTTTCTCTTGTTGATTGTTAAAAAATACTGAGCATTGATAGACGGTATTCCCTTTATGGTATTCAGGGTCAACGATAGAGTTTGGCGTGATGGCATTAAACTCGCGCAAGCGCTCATTTTCACCTGACCATGCGATATGGGTGGCAGAGTCAAACTTATGAATCAACTCGCTCTGCTGGCACAGACGCACGATGGTATCCGTTTGCTCAGCGGACAACGGATAGTGGCTAATCCGACCCTTTTTATCAAAACTATACTGTCCATTCATACAAATAATCGCATCTAAGACATCAGCTTCGAGCAAGGCTAAAATATCTGCTGGCAATATGGCTTTGGAGCGTCCCGTTGAAATCACCAGCTTAATATCAGTACCTGCAAGCTGCTCAAGGGTCGCTTTGTTGTGTTCGGCGATGATGCCATTGCGGCTCAAGGTATCATCGATGTCAAAAAAGATGATCTTGGGTGTCGGAGTGTTGATAGTCATACTTTCTTTGGCGATTTTGTCTTCGATAAACATGATGATCCTATTGTTTTTTAGTCGTTTCAATACCAATGATTTAGATACTACTACAACACACCCAAAGAGATAAATACCTATAAAGTAACCTGCGATGATGCAAATTTGGCTACTGCTGCGGTATTCGCTTTGCTGGCGGTGCGATTTATTAATGCTTATTCCAAAGGTTAACAAAAACCCTAAACGATATAATTAACTTAAGAGTGGCTATTTATTATAAGGTTGAGATTAACGATCAATATCAGTTAACAAAATGATGAACGGTTTTTATCAGTGTATTCGCTACCTAAAGGAGCTAGTATGAAAATTTTTACCTTAAAATCAGTCACCGCTTTGACGGCATTGGCAACATTGGCACTATCTTCCAATGCCTTTGCAATGGATGTTAAGTTTAACGATGCTGCTTGGAATGGCAAAAAAATACCTGAAGGGCAGCAGTGTCTAAACTATGATGGCAAAAATCCAGCCACGCCGAGCATGACGGTCTCAAATATTCCGGTGGGTGCGGAGAGCTTGGTTTTCGTTTATAACGATGTGAGCAATAAACGTATGCAACATGGTGGACATGGCATTGTAGAATTTAACCTACCAGAAGGTGCTACGAGTGCTGAGATTCCACGTGTGTTTGGGCATACTTATGAAGTGCCAGTCGGGATTGAGATGGTCGCGGAATATCGTAGCCGTGCAGGGGAAGCGGGAGGGGCGTATAAACCACCTTGTTCAGGTGGCAAAAACCATCTGTATACGGTAGATGTGCAGGCATGGCAAGGCGATAGTGTGCTTGCTGAGACAACGGTTGAGATGGGTCGGTATTGATTTGATGCCTTGGTCGTTTTAATGAGCGTAAAAAAGCCGTCTATACCGTGTGTATAGACGGCTTTTTAGTAAGAGTAAGTGATGTTTGCAACGTCTGAGCTATGAGTAAGCGTGGGTTAGTCGTATGTTAGGGTTGAGACCGTGCTATAGGAATATATAGATTAGGCTTGTTAACTATTAGAATAATGATATCGCAGTCATTGTACCAATTTTTATAGTACAATTGTACTCTGAGAAGTATAGGCGTCATATTTCATTAAAATTCCAATGGTTATTTCTAGAAATACAATGATGCTAGATGACAAAAAACCACTAAGAAAAAAAATTTTATTGATTATACTTTATCTTAAATTAGATCAGGTTTTTATAAATAAGGTTTCTCATGACTATAGCGACAAGCCATACTCCAGAAAGCAAAAAAATAAATGGCGAGCATATTCTTATCAACATGATATATATCGCCAAAAATGTCGACCTAGATTCGGGAATCGAGCTGACTCGCGCACTTGAGTATTGGCGAAGGTATTTTGAAGAAAACAATATAGCTTCAGCTTTAGTCATTAGTGAAGGTTATTTCGTTCAAAGTTTTCAAGGGACAAGGCCCGCTATCAATATTGCCTTAAAAAAAATACTTGACGAGCATTCAACTATTTTTCCCAATATTGTTAATATAGAGGAAATAGAGTCGCGTCAATGGAATGGGTTTTTAGTGAAACATCTAACATCAAGCGCTGAAGATGAAGAGTATGCCCTCAAAAGCTTCTCAGCAGGTTCTGATTATAATCCCTATCTAATGACAAGTGCTCAGATTAAGAGCTTTTTGACATCGATTTTTAAAGATGCTGAATCCAATAAGCCTTAGATAAGGTCTCTATTATAGCTAGCGTAAAAAAGCCGTCTATATATTGTGTAGGCGGCTTTTTGATGAGAGTAGGTTATGTTTCATATATAGATAAGATGTGCTAACTTAGTAATGAGGTAAAGTCTTGGTTGATGCTCGTAACATTTAACTGATAAGAACAACTTGGTCGGTATTATCTAATCAGCCCTACATGGTAAAAGCCCAGCCTAGGGTTGCTAATCTCGATGCTCCCAAACAACAGCAATCTTAGTACCTAGTATGTTTTCTAATTCTTGTAATATTTCTGGGCGAATAGATATGGTTTCATTAATATCGCTTTCAAATTCTTCGTTGTCATTGTCATCTAATTGCCAAAATCTATTAGTTGCTACAAAATCTCCAGCGGTCATCATAAATGGGCTAGTAATAATAATATCTGAATGGGTTAGTTCTAAATTTTCAACTGCATCAAAATAGGGTTCATGTTCACACTCAATAATATTTCCGTCAAAAAGCGAAAACGCTTTTTCTTTTTGTTCGTCGCTTATTACATGGTCTCGTTCTTTAACATAAATATAAACATGTTGCTCACTCACAATATACTCCCAAAAAGTTAAATAAATTTATTTTAGTTACTTGGAACTTAATTAATTCCAATTCGATTTTAAATATACTGATTATGTCAAAATTTAACTAGGGCGTGTCATCAATTAGATTGTGAGGCTCAAAATGAGAAAAATTGTAGATAAACAAGGAAGCAATTGCCGTTAATATGAACATATTGACAAAATTGCTGACGATGTTTAGCAAAATTTAGCCACTTTAAGACCACTAAACGTACTAATGTGCTAATTGATGACACGCCCTAATCTACAATAATATATTTTAGAAAATATAAGCATGGATAGGTTAGCTATATGGTGCGCCCAACACACTAACATAATAATAATCTCTAAAAATGGTGCACGGGGCGCACCATACGTCAACTAGGCTATTAATCGAGCTTACTCAAGCTCAAATAGCCAAACCAATCACCCAACCTCAACACTCGTCACATTCTGAAAGCCACGTGGCAGCTGACCACCACGATTGCCGCGCACACCCGTATAGTTAGCCAAATCATTTGGCTTGAGTGTCACATGGCGTTTGCCAGCAGTAATGATTAGGCTGTCTTGCTGACTGAGTGGCGTGATTGTAAGCACTTCTTCGCTTTCTTTTAACTTGATAAGTTTATTGCCTTTACCGCGTGCCTGTTCAGGTAAATCATCGAGGGAAAATATCAGTAAATATCCAGCATTGGTCACGACAGCGATATGGTCAGGCGCTACCTTTGCATGGGTATTGTCACCATCAGCATTGGCAGTCGTTTCTACTGGCGCATCGATACGCGTAACAGGGAGCAATCGACTATCAGCCGCTAGGTTAATGATGTTTTTACCCGCTTTTTGATTGCTATCAAGATTGCCGATGGTGTTGATAAAACCATACCCTGCGGAGCTAGCGAGGATGATGCGCTGATTGTCAGCACCAGTTAATAGCTGCTCAAAGCTAGCACCTGCTGGTGGTTTTAACACACTGGTCAGAGGATCGCCTTGACCACGAGCCGAAGCAAGGCTATGCGCGTCAATACTATAGCTGCGTCCTGTGCTATCAAGCACGTATATTTTCTCATTGGATTTGCCACGGACGTGCGCTTGATAGCTGTCACCTGAACGATAACTCATGCCAGCGGCATCGACGTCATGACCTTTGGCAGCACGAATCCAACCTGCCTTTGATAGGATGGCAGTGATCGGTTCGCTCGGTACAAGGTCAGATTCTTTTAATGCTTGCGCTTCTTCGCGCTCTGCGAGTGGTGATACGCGTTCATTGCCATGTTCTTTCATATCGGCTGTTAGCTCGTCAATCATCAGATTGGTCAGACTGTCTGGATTGTCCAGATACTCTTGAATGATGGCGCGTTCGGCAGCCAGTTCATCTTGCTCGCGGCGTAGCTCAATTTCCTCTAACTTTGCTAGCTGACGCAAACGAATATCCAAAATAGCATTGGCTTGAATCTCAGTGAGGTCATAATCTTGCATTAACGATAATTTTGGATCGTCCTCTTCACGAATGATGCGAATGACTTCGTCGATATTAAGATAAGCAATCAGCAAACCTGCGAGGATATGTAAGCGCTTGTCGATTTTATCGAGGCGATATTGTAAGCGACGGGTGACCACTGAACGGCGACAGATTAGCCATTCATCAAGGATTTCTTTTAGGTTTTTAACCTGCGGCTTACCGTTTAGGCCAATCATATTCATATTGACGCGATAATTGCTTTCTAGATCCGTACTGGCAAACAGATGGCTCATGACGCGAGCGACATCGACCCGTGTTGATTTTAGCTCAAGTACGATACGGCAGGCATTTTCGTGATCTGACTCATCATGGATATCGGTAATCCAAGGCAGTTTTTTATCCGTCATGAGCTTAGCGATTTGCTCTTGGATTTTGTTGCCTGAGACTTGGTAAGGCAGCGCGTCAATGATGACGAGATTTTTCTCTTTAGGGTCAACATGGAACGTCGCACGCATTTTATAGCTACCGCGTCCAGTCTCATACATCGCTTGCAAATCTTTTTTGCTGGTTATGATTTCAGCAGGGGTTGGTAGATCAGGCGCTGGTATTGATTGGGTAAGCTGCTTAACCGATAGCTCAGGATTTTTAAGCAAGCGAATCGCTGCACGCACCACCTCATTAAGATTATGCGGTGGGATATCGGTTGCCATACCGACCGCGATACCTGTCGTACCATTTAATAAAATATTGGGCAGGCGCGCAGGTAGGGTGGTTGGCTCTTGCATGGTGCCATCAAAGTTGTCTTGCCAATCGACCGTGCCTTGTCCAAGTTCTGCAAGCAAGGTATTGGCATAAGCCGACATTTTGGCTTCGGTATAACGCATGGCGGCAAAAGATTTAGGATCATCTGGGCTACCCCAATTACCTTGACCTGTAATGAGCGGATAGCGATAGCTGAACGGCTGCGCCATGAGCACCATGGCTTCATAACAAGCGCTGTCACCATGCGGATGGTATTTACCCAAGACGTCACCGACGGTACGCGCAGATTTTTTCGCTTTTGCCGTTGATTTTAGCCCCAGCTCACTCATGGCGTAAACAATGCGACGCTGGACAGGTTTTAGGCCATCGGCGATATTTGGTAACGCCCGATCCATGATGACGTACATCGCATAGTTGAGATAGGCCTGCTCAGTGAACTCTGCGACTGAGCGAGTATCCATCGGTTCATTAGGAATAATAGGGTCAATCGTATGATCAATAACATCGGACATAAAATAGGGTTCACTTATCAGTTTTAATAGGTATAGATAATTGGTGCAAGCGTACAAATAGGATAGCGCTATCGTAAAGGATATTGGCAAAATTAAAAAGGCATAAGTCAGAATAGACGACAGGTCGTGACGTGCCGGGTAATGATAAAGAGAGTACACAGCGTAACTTTGTGACCTTAACAGAGCTTGCTACTGCCCTTGATAGTAAAGGTAAAAAATAGTTAACGATAAAACAATATAAAGAGTATTAATGAATAAATGTTCGCTAATAAATCGCTGAAAAATTATCGCTTATCGCTATTAAGGTTTTGATAACTAAGATATTATTGACCGTCAAGACAGTTTGCGAACTCAAGTAGCAATCTTTTATATTGAGTAGTCTGTATAAAGTGTGTATGTTAATGAACAGAGGGCTATTTACCGCTATATTGTTTGCTCATCACCATATGATTGCCTCACAGCCAAGCCTGCGCTCTGAGTTTTTATATTTTTATCACACTGTGATTCGCATGGGTTGACGGTAGCGTACTATTACTAGGAGAGAAAAGATTATGGAAAATCACAGTAACCTAATTCGTCGTAACGATAAAGTATGGGTCAAAACTTACGAAAAGCTTGGTATTCAATACGACATTGAGATGCCAGCCGCTAATACTTCTTTAATCGATATATTTGAGCAGAATTTTACGAAGCACGCTGGCAAGACAGCGTTTGTCTGTATGGATGCAAAACTCTCCTACGAAGATTTAGATCGTTATAGCAAACAAATTGCTGCCTACTTGCAATCACTTGGCTTAAAAAAAGGCGATAAAGTCGGCGTCATGATGCCAAATATTTTGCAGCTACCGGTTGCCGTATTGGGTGTGCTGCGTGCTGGCATGACCTTGGTTAACGTTAACCCGCTTTACACCTCAAAAGAGCTTGAGCATCAACTAACAGACTCTGATACCAAAGCATTATTTATTTTAGAGAACTTTGCCAAAACGTATGAAGACATTGGTAAAGACTTGGTTGACCATGTCGTCGTGACGTCGATGGGTGATTTGATGAGTCCATTAAAAGGCTTTATCGTTAATATGGTCGTGCGTCACGTGAAGAAGCTTGTACCTGACTATAACCTTAAAACCAGCACCAACTTCAAAACGGCGCTGAATCGCTTCTCAGCCAAAAATTACAAACGTCCAGATAACATCTGCCTTGATGATATTGCTGTTTTGCAATATACCGGCGGTACCACAGGTGTTGCTAAAGGGGCGATGCTCACGCATGGTAATTTAGTCGCCAACCTGATTCAATGTGATACCTATCTTGGCGATGCTTTTGATAAGTTTGAAGGTATGGATGAGCAGCCAGTTATCATGACCGCCTTGCCGCTATATCATATCTTCTCATTTACCGTTTGCGGCATGTTTGGCTTATATCGCGGCTGTATCGGGTTACTGGTACCAAATCCACGTGATGGCGCAAGCTTAATCAAAGCTTATAAAGATTATCCACCAGCGTTTTTCCCAGCGGTCAATACGCTGTTTAATGCGTTGGCAAATAGCGATCCATTCAAAGCCTTAGATCATAGCAAGCTTGAAATGTCGATGGGCGGTGGCATGGCAGTATTAAAAGACACCGCTGACAAATGGCAAAAAATTACTGGTAATGTGATCGTACAAGGCTATGGTCTGTCAGAGACTTCACCTGTGGCGTCAGCAAACCCAGAAGGTACGGGCGAATTCTCAGGCAATATTGGTCTGCCGATGCCAGCGACAGACATGGCTATCTTGGATGAAGAAGGCAATGAGGTCGCACTGGGTGAGCGCGGCGAGATTTGTGTTCGTGGTCCACAGGTTATGAAAGGCTACTGGAAACGTGATGATGCTACCGCTGAAGTCATGACCTCTGACGGTTATTTCCGTACGGGTGATATCGGCGTGATGGATGAAGAAGGCTACTTTAAAATCGTTGATCGTAAAAAGAATATGATTTTGGTATCTGGCTTTAACGTCTATCCAAACGAAGTCGAAGATGTGATGTCAGGTCATCCAAAGATTTTGGAGTGCGGTGTCATTGGTATCGAAGATGAAAAGAGCGGCGAAGTGCCAAAGATTTATGTCGTGCGTAGTGATGACAGTTTGACTAAAGAAGAAGTGCTTGCTTATAGCAAAGAGAATTTAACTGGTTATAAGCGTCCTCGTTATGTTGAGTTCATCGATGAATTACCAAAATCAAATGTCGGTAAGATTTTGCACAAAGATTTGCGCGTGCTGGAAGAAAAGAACCACGGTTAATCAACTAGCCTTCAGCGCCAGAGTATTTTTATGAGTGTCTGCTACTGTTTGTTAGGCACTCGTAAAGTCATCATGATAAGTCACCACGATACTAATGATAAAAACTAAAGCTACAAACTAACGCTACGAATTAAATCTGCAAGAAACTATCAGGATGCTAAGTTGTCGTGATAGTGGTGGTTGTGATACTGGGTGTCGTGATCCAAAAATGGTAAGGTTGCTGGTATGCTGCCTTATCATTTTTTGTATTTATTGCTTTTTTTGTCGCTATGACCCAGTCAGGTAGAGATAGAGAATTTTTAGCAAAACTGCTATAGTGCTTACCGACATATTTGTCTATTTATCGACGAGATGACGTTAGTTTTGCGCTATATCTCTGATAAAACTATCAGGAATAATGTGGTTTTTAATTCGGAAATTCCGAGTTATTGTGCTATTTATCAAGGACTTAACGTTGCGCTTTGATTGACAAAGCTTGTGAATGACAAACCTTTTTTGTTACCACGTTTTTTATTCACAAGCTTCTGCTGTCATTGATCAATCACAAAAAATAATGGTGTTTTCATTAGATTATTCTACGTTTTTAACGGTAACATTTAGGGAAAATTATGACCGACAGTATCAATAAAGAGACCACAAACGATAATGCTGCAATGAATAATAAAGACAGCGTATTTCCTACTATGCCGACGATAGATAGTGACAGCCCCTGGTTGAAAACTTATGAGCGTTATGGCATTGATGCGACTATCGATATGCCTGATGACAATACCTCTTTACTTGATGTGTTTGAGCGTAACTTTAGCCGTTATGGGAAAAAAACGGCCTATATTTGTATGGGTGCATCGATCAGCTTTAAGGAATTGGATTTATACAGTCGCCAAATTGCCAGTTACTTACAATCATTAGGCTTGGTAACAGGTGATAAAGTTGGGGTGATGATGCCCAACCTCCTGCAATATCCAGTGGTTGCTTTGGGGATCATCCGTGCAGGTATGGTGTTGGTCAACGTCAACCCTCTATATACCAGCCGAGAGTTATCGCATCAGCTGCATGATAGTGGCACCAAAGCCCTGTTTATCGTAGAGAACTTTGCGAACACCTATCAAGAGGCAGAAGACAAAGGTCAGGTTGAGCATGTCATCGTTTGTAAGATTGGCGATATGCTAGGAACAGTGAAAGGAGCCGTTGTTAACCTCGTTGCGCGCCATGTCAAAAAAATGATTCCGGCTTATAGTCTGCCACACAGCGTGAGTTTTAAGCACGCTTTAAATGCAGTATCAGCCAGCAAATATAAGCGCCCTGATTTGAATTTAAGCGACGTGGCATTATTGCAATATACGGGCGGTACGACAGGGGTTGCCAAAGGTGCAATGCTGTCCCACGGTAACTTAGTTGCCAATATGCTACAGATTAGTGCATTGATGGACAGTGCATTTGATGATGATGTTGATGACAATGATGTCATCCTGACGGCACTACCGCTATATCATGTATTCTCATTTATGGTCTGCGGCATGTATGGCATGTACCGAGGTTATGCAGGCTTGCTTATCCCAAACCCTCGTGATTTGGATGGTTTGATTAAAGAGATGGCCAAATACAAACCCGCCTTTATCCCTGCGGTGAATACTTTGTTCAACGGTCTAGTACACAAAGACGGCTTTGCAGACTTAGATTTCTCTAACCTAAAAGCGTCTATCGGTGGCGGTATGTCTGTCTTGCCAAGCGTGGCAAAAGAGTGGCATAAAATCACTGGTCTGCCTATCGTGGAAGGTTATGGTTTGTCAGAAACTTCACCAGTGGCTGCTTTTAACCCGATGACCATTGCTGAATTCACGGGTAAAATTGGTATCCCTGCCTCTAGCACCGATATAATACTAATCGATGATGATGAAAATGAAGTCGCATTGGGTGATCGCGGCGAGATTTGTGTCAAAGGGCCGCAGGTGATGATAGGTTATCAAAATCGTCCAGAGGAAACAGCTGAAACGTTTACTGCCAATGGCTTTCTGAAAACTGGCGATATCGGTATTATGGACGAAAAAGGATTTATCAAAATCGTTGATCGCAAAAAAGACATGATTTTGGTCTCTGGTTTTAACGTCTATCCGAACGAAATTGAAGAAGCCATGAGCGAGCATCCAGCTGTGGTAGAATGCGGCGCTATCGGTATTCCAAACGATGACCGCGGTGAAGAGCCCAAGTTGTTTGTGGTCAAAAAAGGCGATGTGACTGAGCAAGAGTTGCTTGATTTTGGCAAAAAGCAACTGACTGGTTACAAGCGTCCGCGTCACATACAATTCGTCGATGAATTACCAAAATCAAACGTGGGTAAAATCCTGCGTAAAGAATTGCGTAAGATGGAAGGGTTAGAATAAAGTTGGTGCTATTTCTTTGTTAAGCCAATGACTGGCTCAAGTAGCGGCGCAATAGCTCGAACGAATCTTGCTATTGCGCCGCTGCCACGTTAGGATATCTCAATATTTACGTCTGCTATGGCATCCAATCATTATTTATTTTAGCTTATTAATAGTTTGCTAGATAAATGATGGTTAGCCACATAATGATAGACACCTCATTTTATGACACCGCCTTTAAAACATTGTACTAGGGATTTTTATGCGTATTGACAATCGTGAGCTTGACCAACTTCGCTCGATCAGCTTTGAGCGCCATTATACTAAGCATGCCGAAGGGTCAGTGTTAGTCAGCTTTGGTGATACCAAAGTATTGTGTACCGCTAGTGTTGAATCTGGCGTACCGCGTTGGCTCAAAGGTAAAGGCAAAGGTTGGATCACTGCTGAGTATGGCATGCTGCCACGCGCGACCAATACTCGTAACCAACGTGAAGCGGCACGCGGTAAACAATCAGGTCGTACCCAAGAAATCCAGCGTTTGATTGGTCGTAGCTTACGAGCGATGATTGACTTGAGTAAGCTGGGTGAAAATACCATTTATCTTGATTGTGATGTTTTGCAAGCTGATGGCGGTACTCGTACTGCTAGTGTGACGGGGGCTGCTATTGCGCTTATCGATGCATTAGAGAGTATCCAAAAAAGCAAAAAATTCAAGGCAGATCCACTGATTGGTTTGGTCGCTGCGGTCTCTGTTGGTATGAAAGACGGCAAAGCGTATCTAGATCTAAACTACGAAGAAGATGCCAGCTGTGATACCGATTTGAATGTGGTTATGACCCAAAAAGGCGAATTTATTGAGCTACAAGGAACAGCGGAAGAAAAGCCATTTACCCGCGCTCAAGCCGACGATATGCTGATTCTTGCCGAAAAAGGCATCGCTGAGTTGATTGCCATGCAAAAAACAGCCTTAGGTTGGTAGTCCTATTGATGACTACTTGCTCATCGTATTTTTATTAAAATTTTACTTTCTTATTACTCTGTAACAGGTAGTCATGCATGCTCAAGCTGACAGACGATGGTGCCAAAATCACGCTACAAGATCAGCCCAAAACGACTGAAGAGGGCATGTTTTGGTTTGGCTCAGCATTATTAATAGGAGCAGTGGCGGTTGCTTTGGCAATGAGTCTGCTGCCTGAGCGCTTGGCTATAGGGGCATTGGCGCTACTGATTATTGGTAGTTTTATCTTTAATCGAAAACGCCAACAACAGAAAAAAGCCATGGCTGGCGTTATCAGTAGCGGCATCTTGTGGCTGCGTGCTGGTGAGCTGGTGCATGACAATCAAGGTAAGCGTCAGCATATTCAGTTGACCGACGGTGATAAAATCATGCTTATTGGTGAGCAATTACAGATTATTGATTGTGATGATATATGCAAATACCGTATTAGTGGCTTTGATAGTATCCAAGAGGCAACCGCCGCCAAAGCTATTTTGCAAGGTCAAGCATTGGGCAAGCGCCATGTAAATATCAAGATGGGTGATAATACGTCCTAGCATTAAAAATCTAGCATGGTATCTAGATATCATAATATGTACTGACGTAACGCAATCACTTGAACCTCACCGAATATCTGAAATACTCAGCGAGTTACTTTATTTTGTGGCTTTAATTTATTAAGGTAGCTTCTCTATAAGAATAGATTCTTTCGTTTTTTTGTTGAAAATGAATTTTTGCTTATCGCCTACAAAGTGTAGTTCATCCTTATAGCCGTAATCGAGCGGCTCGTCTTTAAAGTCTATAGGAATGATGATTTCTCCTTTAGCGTCAATTAATCCCCATTTTTCTTCTGACTGAACGACAATGCTGTCATTATTTAATGCTGTGATTTTAGAGAACCGCTTATCAGGATGAAGGCGCTTGCCTTGAGCATCATATAGGCGCCAGTCTCCTGGGTCAGAAAACCCTACCATTGTGGTCGTCATACTATCTGTCGTTGCACTATCAAATATACTAAACTCTTTTATATCGTGGTATTTGATAGGCACTATGGTCTTATTGGTGGAACTTATCATACCCCATGCGTTTGGTTTTGCCGCAAAGTAGGTCTGCGCCCCAATTTGCATCAGTCTATTGTACATGGGCGGTATCAGCACGTTGCCTTTCACATCTATCATGCCAGTCTTACCGTTTTTACTGACCCTATAGCGATTAGGATTATCATAAGTAATCCTGTCAAAGGGTAGCGGTAAAACCTTACGACCTTGTTTATCAATAAACCAGTTTTTATTGTCTATTTTGGCAACCGCAATACCGTCATGAAATGCTTGTGCATGCTTATAAATGTTTTTAATGACCAGCGTTCCAGCAGTATTTATATATCCCCATTTGCCGTCTTTTTGAACTGCTGATAGGCCATCACTAAATGGAGATATATCTTCATATACGATAGGAGTCATGAGCTGTTCTTCTTTATTAGCCAAACCTTGTAGACCGTCACGTGCCACTAAAAATAGCCCATTGAGTGAGATGCCTTCATAATCATAGTCATCAGACAAATATATCTTCCCAGACGAATCAATGACTCCTTGATTATGGCCTTTTGCGATAGAGCCATAGCCATTTGCATAACAGCAAATTAGCATATCATATTCAGGGGGTATCAGGATGCTGCCGTGACGATCGATAAGCCCGTACTTGTCCTCTTTCCTGATCGTTCGAACACCTGATTCATCATCTGGATATCCCAATTTATCGTATTCTACTGCTAAAATGATTTCGCCAGCACCATTAATGAGACCGTATTTTTTGTTTTTTTCAACCACTCTCAAATCTTGTTCATCGGCGGTACTAATATCAGCGTATTCAACTGGAGCGATAAGTTGACCCGCGGAGTTGGCAAGGCCGTAAAGATTGTCGTTTTTTAATTCGTATTTTTTATCGTCAAAAACGGAGATGTTATCGTAGTTGGCTGACGATACAATCTTACCTTCGTTATTAATAAAGCCAACCTTGCCATCCTTTTCGAATGTTTCTACTCCAACCTCATCGGGATAGAAGCTAGGTAGTTGGTCAAACTCAAAGGGATGTAGAATATTGCCTTTTAAATCTATGAGCCCCCATTTGTCCTCCTTCTTTGCTTTTAGCATCATAGGACGATGCGAAAACGTTTTAATCTCTTGATACTCAATTGGGCTCAGTAGATTTCCTAGTTCGTTGGTTAGACCATATCGGTTACCTATAGCAACTTTGCCGTAATAAGGCTCTCTACAACAAAATAATCGGTCGTATTTTGCAGGTAAGACAATATGACCTTTTTCGTCAATTAACCCTTTTTTCTCCTGTTTTGAAATCAAGGCTCGATTGTGATTGTGGTCATTATCTAGACTGTCAACCCAATCATACTCCAAGGGCAATACGATGTTTCCAAGAGGATCAGCCACTCCATACTTTCCGTCTTGATTTAGACGAAAGTAGTGATTGTCATAGAGCGTAATGCCATCATAAACGGTCGGTAAAATCTGTTTTCCTTGTTTGTTGATGATACCTTTTTTACTGCCACTAGCCACCCCTAATAGCGTGTCATTAATATCAATAAAGTTGTCGAACGCATAGTCTGTTAACAGCGCCCCTTTTTCATTGACTAAAGCCCATAAGGTGTTATCAAGCGTTGCCACCATTAATTTATCTTCGCGTAAACAGCCTACGTAGGTAGCACCATTCACTGACGGTTTGACGCACTCTTCATTGGCATGGACCATAGAAGTGGGTATAAAAATACAAACAATAATCAGTTTTTTAATCGATAACACGCTATTTCCTAAGTTTTTTATCGTTTGGATGAATAATAACTCAACTAAATTTTAATAGTAAGGCGGTCTTAAGGTTTTCTTATAATGCATTTGGGTTTGAGAATGTATTCACAAAGCTTGCAGCGTCATGTCTAAATGGTTTATAAGTAAGATTAGAACATCCTATTATTATGGTTTATGTTGTCATTTATATTTTATTGACAAGGAGTTGGTCATGTCGCGTTTGCCTGTGTCATTGTCTATATCGCCGTCGGTTACCGCGTCGTGCAGTCTTTTATTGTTTACCGTTGGCCTAGTAGGTCAGGCTCATGCCGATAGTATGAGTGCGCTGATCGCCCAAAAATCTGTGCAATCTGATTTTAGTGCTCGCTATACACCTTCATACTCTTCCGTGCCCTCTGCGAAGGTCAGCACGCGTTCTACCATTCAACGTGCAGGAACTTATCGCTCAAATTCTGCCAGTACTCCACCAGTGATTCAGACATCCTATCGTTATCCTGAAGTAGCGCGTCAAGCGCCAGCAGTGATGCCCGCTTTTTTATCGGGTAATTATGATAATGTCGATAGCGAGTATTTACCGTTACTGAGCAGTGCGGAGATGCAGAGTAGTTTGGCCGCACGTGAAGTGGTTAGCACCGCACGCAAGATGGCGCTGAACGAGCGTGCGATCATTCAAGGTGGCTGCTGGGACTATCTCAATGCCGTGTTTAAACGCGCTGGGGTGACACGTGATACCATTCATAAAGGTACTTATGGTCAAGGTCCGTATGCCAATAGTGGCGAGATTGAAGTTGGAGATTGGCTCTATTATATCAATCATGGCTACAATGGCGTCGAGCATAGTGGACTGTTTGTCGGCTGGGTTGATGAGCGCGCAAAGCAAGCACTGATCCTCAGCTATGCGGGCGAAAACCGCCGCGAACCTGCGCGTTACCGTGTTTATGATTTGAGTAATGTCTATCAAATCATGCGCCCTAGTGTTTAAGGTGTCATATTTATGATGTCCTAAAAAAAAGCGTCCGTTACTTTAATAAGTAATGGACGCTTTTAGTTTAGAGCTATTCAGATTTAAAAATCAGTTATGGGCATATTTACTGAATTTTAGAAGGGCTTTACTACTACTAAGATGACGATAATGACCAATGCAAACACTGGTACTTCGTTAAACCAGCGCCAAAATTTATGCGTCTTATAATGCGGATTATCCATTAGCTTTTTACGATAAAAGCCACAAGCACCGTGATAGCCAGAGAGTAGCACCACTAATAATAGCTTGACGTGTAACCAGCCTTGGGTTTTATACACCTCCCAGCCTAGCCCTAACATCCATAGACCGAAGACCCATGTGGCTATCATTGATGGCGTCATAATACCGCGATAGAGCTTACGCTCCATAATAGCAAAGCGTTCGTGGCTAATGCTATCATCACTCATCGCATGATAGACAAACAAGCGTGGCAAATAAAATATCGCAGCAAACCAGCAGACCATCGATATAATATGCGCCGCTTTAATCCAGTTGAAATAATCTGCCATCACATTCTCTCTTACGATTTAATATTTTATCATCAATAATGTCGGCAAGCTTAGCGCAGATTATTCAATAATGGTAGCGATAAAAAACGCTACTCTGCCATCACTACTTGCGATTGATGACCGCTCATCGCATCCATCACAGGCAATACTTTGGGCGCTCTTGGCGCGGCAAATTGCTTTGTTAGACCAAGCTCACGCATGAGTCTGTCATCGCCTGATTGGCTTGCATTGCCAGTAGTCAGCAGTTTATCGCCATAAAAGAATGAGTTGGCACCTGCCATAAATGCCAAGGCTTGCTCAGAGTCGGACAAGCTCTCACGGCCAGCAGACAAACGCACATAGCTGGTCGGGCAGCAAATACGTGCTACGGCAATAGTACGAATCCATTCAATCACTGACAGTTGACCTTCTGCCAAGACTTTATCGCCAATCGGTGTGCCTTTAATGGGCACAAGTAGGTTGACCGGAATTGACTCTGGCGCTTTGGGCATTTTTAGCAGCTCATGTACCCAATCGATACGGTCGTCACGGCTTTCGCCCATTCCGACGATATTGCCACTACAGACATTGATGCCTGAGTTACGCACGTTATCTATGGTATCTAAGCGCTCGTCATAGCTTCGCGTGCTGACGACTTGCTCATAATAACGACGTGAAGTATCTAGATTATGATTGTAATAATCGAGTCCAGCATCCGCCAGTTGCGTCGCTTGATTAGTATCTAACATACCAAGGGTCATACAGGTCTCAAGCCCTAACGCTTTGACTTCTTTGATCAGCTCAACCACATAAGGCATGTCTTTGGCACTTGGATGTTTCCATGCTGCACCCATACAAAAGCGTGACGAGCCACTGGCTTTGGCACGTTTGGCCGCAGCAATGACTTTATCCACTTCTATGCGCTTCTCTGCTTGTAATTTAGTCGTGTCGCGGTGGTGACCGGATTGTGAGCAATAGCCACAATCTTCGGGGCAGTTACCTGTTTTGATCGACAACAAAGTACTAATTTGTACTTCATTGGCAGTGAAGTGCGCCCGATGTATCGTTTGCGCTTGCAACAACAAATCCATTAAAGGCAAATCAAACAGTTCGGCGATTTCTTCGCGGCTATGCTTACGGGTCATTTGTTGGCTGGCGGTGGTATCCGTTGTTAAGTTGTTTAAAAAGTCATTGTTCAAGCCGCTGTGGCTGTTATTTTTATTATTAAACGTGTCAGTGGGGCTACTGGCATTAGGCTCTGAGATGTTAAGTAATCCTGCCATCATATAATTCCTTTTATAATAGTTTTTGCAACAATCATTTTGAAGAGAATAGTAGTTAAAAGAGTTGTGTATAAAGCCATAAAATTTTAGGTAATAAAAAAGGCTGCGATATAGTATACCGCAACCTTTTTAGAAAATCAGAACACTGCGAAAGAGTAAAGTAACTGAGCGCTAAATAATCGTGATCTGTTTTCTTTATTTATATCGATCTATTTACGTCATTATTTGCCAAGTTTGTGCTTAGCAACCCCAATCCAATGGTTGGCAAGTTTTTGTGCTTTATAAGCATAAGGCTTGGCTTTTTGGATATAAGGTTTACATTCTTCTGGAACAGCTGGCACGATATGCTTAGCAAGTTTATTGAACCACATCATTAGGCTGTAATCGCCTTCGATGCTGAGGTTGCCTTCTTGTACAGCAGTCATAAAGGCAGGAAGATTGCCTTTGGTCAAAAGCTTAACACCTGTCATCGAATCTTTGAAATTGATGGTGAGGTCTGCTTTTTTAGCATGACCACTGTATTGGCTGAAGCTACCATTATCAAAGACAAAATAACGGGCGATATCCGCTTCAGTGCTGGCAAGCTCAATCGTCACATTGCGATCAGCGAATAGTGCTTTCACATCTTCGTTATCACTATCAGCAAGCATGGACAAACGATAGCCAATCACAGCCAATAGCACATCTAACGGATCAGATTTAATATCTAATACAGGAACAGTAAACATAATCGAACTCCTAAAGAATGAGACGCAAAATAATGCGTACTTTATAACAATTTTTGTGACAAATATATAACTAGATTATAAACGATAGAGAGGTTGCTATTCTTTAGGAGTTACGTAGAGAGCGTTAAGTATCTTGTAACATCCAATGACGTCATCTGAATTAGAACAAGTTGTTAATATTTATAAAAATGACAGTAGAAAAGAGAATGGTAACGAAAATGAATGCTCACACTACCTATGCTAGATTGAGCGAATTTGACGGCAGGTTAATCGTAATTTTTGGACGAGATACAGTCGAATAAAGATAATGTAATACAGGCTATATAAGAGGTAAGTAAAAGTACTGTAAACAGAGAATGAACTAACCTGACAGCGTCGCTCATTGATATAGACGCGACTCTATCAGTGGAAGCGCGGTTGGTAGTCGTCATCATAAACAGGCGTGTGCTCGATATAACGTGCCGCTTGCAATTGACGTTGCAGCTGAACGGATTGACTGACATCCTCGTAACGTAGTGCCCGATACAGCACCCAGCCCGCTAAAGGCAACCAACTGATACCCATGGCGATGATATAGCTGTGCCATTCTGACAGCTCTGATAGCATAGGACGACCCGCCACAATGCTTTGAATCGCCTCAACTGCTAGCCAATATGCCATACCACCAAATAGATACCAGAGCAGCCAGCGCTGTGAGGATAAGGCAAGCGCTAAAATCAAGCCTGCCAGCAAGCTATAACCAAGCAGTGCCGCCGTGCTCCACGTTTCTATACCAATAATCGAAAATATAGTCAGTAACATCATTCATCTCGCTATTCATAAGGTGAATTCCAATAGGGTCATTATGAAAGTTTGGGGAACAAAGCTAAAGAGGGGACAAGCGACTTTGCGACAACCGTTGACGTTTGGTTTTTTAGCGCATTTTGATGATTTTGTATGGCAAGGTTTAAGCATAAGCGCCGCAAGGATGGGCGCTTATTATTAAGAGTGTATAGGAGGGTTTTTGGGTTTTAAAAGAGACTGATGCAGGTTTAAGGTAGGGTTAAGCGCGATTGCTACGAGTGCCCCACCAAGACAATAGTGAGACTAAAATCGCGCCTAGCAGCATCAGTCCTACAGTGGTTAGCCAATGTGGACCAGTAGGATATTGCCATGGCATCACGTTGTTTATCGCGTCACTATTAAGCGCGCCTAACGCATCTACTTTCCATGGCCATACTTTCACAAGCGAGCCTGCGATAAAACCTGTGAGCAAGGCCAAAGTTGCCTGATAGTAGCGAGACAATAACCATTTAAGTGCGCGAGTAAATAATAACAATCCCGTTGCCATACCCGCAATGACCGTGAAGATTATCGTAAAGTTAAGGCTATGTACGGCTTCTAATACTGCGTCATAAGCACCTAATAGTAATAAGATAAAAGACCCAGATATACCGGGCAGTATCATGGCACAAATAGCGACTGCCCCTGCAAAAAACAAATAAGGCAAGCTTGGTGTGGTCGTGAGTAATGGTAAGCTGCTAATGACCACAGCGGCAACAAGACCAGTCACGAAGAGTGCTGCCCGCCCTATATTCCAACGCTGAATCTCACTCAATAATATAAATACCGTTGCGACAACCAGTCCAAAAAAGAACGACCAAATAAATAACGGTTGATTATCCAATAGGTGTTTGATAATACCGGCTAAAGTAGCAAAACTGGTGGCGATTCCCAATAATAAAAACAACAAAAAAGTGGCATCAACCTGTCGCCACACTGCAACCAAACCTTTGATTCCGCCTTCCTGTCGAAATATCTGCCAGAGATTGGGGCCGATGCTACTCAGGGCGTTAATCAAGCGCTCATAAATACCAGCAATCAGCGCAATGGTGCCGCCAGAGACACCTGGTACGATATCCGCTGCCCCCATGGCCATTCCTCTGATATAAACCCCAAATAGTTGCTTTGGACTATCGGAGGATGCAGCAGTGCTGCTCTTATCCAGTGGTTGTGGCGCTGACGGCTCATTTTGCCGCGGTGATGGTGATGCCGTCATGGACAATCCTTTTTTATTTAAAAACACAGTGAAAGTTAATGCGATGCTGCTAAGTATGCTAGGACAGTGATGCGAAAATTGAATGTAGCAATGTAGCAATGTAGCAATGTAGCAATGTAGCAATGTAGCAATGTAATAAGACATAAAAGCCAGATTAATGTTAAAAACACTAAACTAGCTCCATGGTATGGTATTGCGAGTGTAGTCGTTACTCTGTAGGCGCAAGTGCTGGATAACCAAGGGCATAAAATATGCCTTCAAGCCCTGTGACATTGATGGCGGCATCAGCACGTGCTTGGACAATAGGCTTAGCGTGATAGGCGACGCCTAGGTCTGCGATGGCCATCATCGGTAAATCATTGGCACCGTCACCGATACAGACCACTTGTGACATCTCGATGCCTAAGCGCTCCGCAGTATGCTCAACGATAGCCGCTTTTTTGGCACCATTGACGATGGGCAGCTGTACGTGACCAGTGACTTCCCCTTCGTCGATATCTAGGGCGTTGGCGTGAACTTCGTCAATGCCTAATTGCTCAGCGATGTAGCGCGCAAAGTAGGTAAAGCCGCCTGATACCAGTACGGTATGGTAGCCCAAAGCCTTTAGTGCACTGATGGTAGTGCGAGCGCCCATTGATAGCGTTAGGCGGCTGCAGATATCATCCAGCACATCGGTCGAGATGCCTTTTAGTAACGCTACCCGCTGGGCAAAAGACTCATCAAAATCCATCTCACCGCGCATTGCCGCTTCCGTAATGGCTTCGACTTCTTCGCCGATGCCCGCTGTTTTTGCCAACTCAACGATGACTTCTTGCTCGATTAAGGTGGAATCCATATCAAAGCAGGCAAGCTTGTGAGTACGTAGCATATGACCGACTGATAAAATGTGGCAATCAACAATATCCAAGCGTTCAGCACTGCTCGCTTGATGACTATCGTTATAAGCTTCGGTCAAGTCATGACGCAAGCGTGTGGTCAGCTGATCATCAATGATATGAGCTGCTGCGGTCTTTTTGCCAGGATGCATGAGCGTATCAGTGACTGGAACCAACAAATAGCGGAACACTTGTGCTTGAGTAAAAGGCAAGCGCTGTGCGTTTGCTGCTGTTGGCTCTGTATCAGAAACGGTAATATTGACAAAACTGGCATCAGTATCTTCAGCGACGGTGACCAAATGCCAGCTTGGCTGTTCATCGACCCATGATTGCACATACTGGTGGATATCAAGCGTCGATATTTTGGTCGGTAGCACAACAATAAGAGCAAAAACTGGCAGGGACTGTAGCGCATCAAAATCTTGTAAGTTCGTGTTATCTGGTAACAGTGACGCAATAGAGTCAACGGCTTGTTGCCATGCTTTGCTGTCTTTTGGTAACGAGTAAGATGTATTGTGTGGCATGGCTCAATGGTCCCTTGTATGCTCATATAAGATTGGGAATAATAGCAGCTTTACTCGGCAGCGCCTATAGATGACGCACAAAGTATCACCGTCGATTAAAGATGACAGCAATCATTAAAAAATCATTTGAAATTGAATGTGATTATTATGATAAATTTATAAATCAACTAACGCTATAAGACTTATTATGGTGATATAGTAGATAAGATAAGCGGTCTGTATTCATGATGATATTCACAACAATGCTCTCAGTCGCCGCTTACCAAATGTGCCGTAGATTATCCTGAGTATTAGTATTTTAGACAGCAGTTTTTAAGTAACCAAACCTTGTTGTAAATATTATTTTAGGCAACAACATACGTGTCGGGTTATGGTACTTAAATTCAATACATACTTGTTAAGATACGCACTATTATAGTTTTTTTAAATTCGCCAAAAAATGAGGGATAGCCTTGTTTTTTTAATTTCTCTTATCCAAAAAAGTTTACCATATCATGACGTATTTAGCGCCGCGGCAAGGGTTGTTTGCCATTATTCTTCTGGTTAGTTTTTGTTTGCAGACGTTGTTATTGGTCATCAGTACCGATCAACAGCTGAGCAAAAGTCGTGCGTTAAAAGGCGAGCAGATGGTCGCCCAGCTGATTGATGAAGCAAGGTTGTCTTTAGAAAATAAAGACCGTGTCAGCTTAAGTGTCATTGCCAATCGCTATACCAGCGAGCAAGACGTGACGCGCATATTGATTAAAGACAATAACGACGACATCTTGGTGCCTGTTGGCAATGCGCCCATGCAGCAAGGTGATACCATTCGTCAGATTGCCACCAATGGTGATTCGGTGATTGGCAGTGTGTCGTTGACGTTAAAAGATATTAGCAAAGGCGAGATTATCGCTATGCAATGGCCGTTCGTCATCGGTACGATGCTGCTGCATTTGTTGCTTTGGCTGGTTTATGGTTACCTTGCCCGTCCAACCAAAGAGCAAATTAACGCGCTTAGCCGCGATATTCAAGATTTGCATCGTGAGCAGTATATGCAAATCGATCAGCGCAGTTATGATCGGGAGTTTGAACGCCGTACCACGGATGCGGATAGAGAAACATCGGAGCATTCTGTAGAGAGTGCAACGGACAGTCAGCCAACCAATGCACACAAATTCGATGTACATAGTGAAGTAAACCAGTATTTAAGAACGCAACAGAATCAAGCGGCGACTGATACCACTGGCTCTGATAGTCAGCCTATCGATAGTACGACTGAAGAGCGAGCGGAGCATGATGCAGCAAATGGTGCTGCCCAAGATGAGATAAGCCGCGCTCCTAAATCTGGTAGCGCCTCTCGGTTGTCTGCCACCCGCTCATTTGACAGTGTGAGAGTGCAGATTGTATTCCATGACGAGTTCAATATGCTTGAGCGTCTGGCACCGGCTCAGCGTTTACCTTATTTGGCATTATGTACGCAGCTATTGAACCAAGCAGTGACCGAGTTACTCAAGCAGCCATTGTTGTTGGGTGTCAGCGAAATGAACGAGCCGCGTTTCGATGACACGGGTGCTAGCGTGTTGTTAAAGGCGGACAATAGCCATGCCAAAGTGGCGTTAGCAGGTGTGATGCTTGGCAAGCTGTATCTGATGCTTAACAAAATCATCCATGACAAGCACATTGAGCTGAGTCGCTTTGCACTACCTGCTAAAGCAGGGGTCAGCGATGATGCACAGGCGCAAGCAATGACGCAATTATTACACAGCGTCGGCAAAAAAGAGCAAATGCTGATTTTGTTACCTAATACAGGTCTCAAGCAAATCAGCCACCATGTACAGGTACAGAGTATCATGCGCCCAACCACTGTTTATGAGCGTGAATGTGCGGTGTTCGATGGTGGTAATGATTCGATGATCCAACGCTTAGCGGATGTGCGCAATGCGGTATTGATGATTGAAAGCACAGATGAGTCGGCTATTTAATGCTGCTTATATTCGCTTATTACTATACAATTGTCTGAGATATTGTCTCTGTCGTTATGTTTATATAGCCTAAAAATAGGGCAGTAATAATAAAAAGCATTGACAACGTGAAGTAGAGACTTTATAAGGCATATATATATTAATGTATTCTTAATACCCTTGCTAAAAATGATAGGAGTTTGTCATGAGTGACGCTGATATTGACGACGATTTTGATGATGATTTTGTCGACGATGATGATGCAAAGATGGTGGAAGAGGCCGAGACGAGCGTGCGTACGCGCTTAAGTAGTCTTGAGAAGCGTCGACTGATCGATAATCTGCTAGAAGAAAAGCGTTTGGCTAAAGAGCTAAAGGATGATCTAGACGATATAGACAATTTCGATGAAGATGGCGATGATTGGGATGATGACGATCTTTAGTTTTCAAACTTAAGTCATAGCCTAATGTGAAAGTGCTCAGTCATTTAAGCCGACTAAAGCCTTTTAATAACGGTATATTAGCTGACAGTGTAATGCTAATGATATCGCAATCGTTACTTTTTGACGGTTGCTAGCCACCCGCTCTATGCAATGATTCTTATTTTATAAAGATGGTTTGGGTGCTTTACCGAAACCATTTTTACCTTCAAATTATCCACTATTCTGCACTTAACCGATCGTTTATGGCGACAGCCGCACTCTATCTTTCAAGGACAATTACATCATGAGTAATCAACTAAGCTTCGATGAATTATTAGACTATTTGGACAATCAAGAGAGCCCATTTGTGCTTGATAGTGTCGCCGCGCATGGTTTTTTGACAGCGACAGTTATTGGGCGTCCATTACCGAATTGGCTGGATGCACTGTTTGAAGGCCATGTTAGTGAAATCCCAGAAAACGTCATCGACGGTATCCAGCGCTGGCGCGATTCTATTATCGCTGAGCTAAAAAACGAGACGCCTATTGAGCTACCGTTTGGTGAAGATGCGGGTGATGAAGAAGTGGCCGTTGATTTTTCAGATGAATCAGATATCGTTGCTTGGTCAATTGGCTTTGTCGATGCGATGTATGGCGATGAAGCCAGCGATTGGTTTGAAGATGAAGAGACGGCTGAAGATGTGGCTGTCTTGACCTTACCAATGATTTTGCTAAGCGGTATCGATGATGAAGATCCAGAGCTTGCAGAGATGCGTAAAGATGAAGACAAGCTGGCACAAATGGCCAATAGCATCGAAGGCAATTTGACTGAGTTATTTTTATTGTTCCATACCAACGATTAGCCTTTTTTATCAATATAGGGACAGCGTGGTTTGGTCTATATCCAAGTTGACGCTGTCTATATAACGTCACCGATAAGGTCGTATTATGACTGTGCAACTCTCCAATCTTGAGCATTTGCCCAACTACCAAATCACCGAGCGTTTAGATGTGGTGTACGGCAGTACCGTACGCTCAAAACATGTCGGCAAAGACTTGTTTGCTGGACTTAAGAATATCGTTGGTGGTGAGTTAACGGCTTATACCGAGCTGTTAGAAGAGTCACGCCAAGAGGCGATCGATCGGATGATTGTCAAAGCAGAAGCTTTGGGTGCAGATGCGGTTGTGGGGTTGCGTTTTTCGACCTCTAGCATCGCGCAGGGAGCTTCTGAATTGTTTGTCTATGGCACCGCTGTCAAAGCAATACCGATGCCGCAGCAAGTCTATCAAACCCCACCAAGCGACTCTTATCATCAGTCTGGTCAACAGCCAAATCTACAAAATTCTGCACCGACAGCGACCGATGACTTGCCACGTTTCAACCCTTTTGGTTAGCTAACCAAATCTTAAAGCATCGATGCTTTTTTCTGATAAGTTTATGACAAGAGACGTGCCATGAATAACCCCCTTACCCAAATGCTTATCAATTACGCACCGTTTATTTTATTATTCGCTGCTGGTTGGTTCTTTGGGTCGCGTCATGAGCGCCAACATCTCGCGCAGTTAAGCATTGCAGAGCAAGAATTAAGCCATATTATGGTCTCAAGTGAGCGCTTTTATGTGCCGAAACTTGTTGCCACGACTGAGGGCGAGCTGGTACTTGGTAGCGTGGTTATTGCCCAAGATTATTTCAAAATGATTATCGCTCGGGTATTGAGCATTTTTGGCAAAAACTTGACCACTTACGAGACCTTACTCGACCGTGCCCGCCGCGAAGCTCTGGTACGTATGCGTACCGAAGCACAAGCCAAAGGCTATAACCATATCTACGGCTTACGTCTAGAAGTTAGCAATATCAATCAATTGGGCAGCATGGTCGAAGCTATTGCCTATGGTACGGCAGTTATCAGTACTGACCGTCACTAAAGTCCTGCCAATTTAAGATATATTCTTAATCTTATGTTCTTTCTTATCCCCAAAATAAGCACTTATCTTAGTTATCCTTGCGTTGCTATCAATGTCTAACAAGAAATTATAGAGAGTCGACTATATTATGCTTGAACTTTTCTTCTGGGGCTTCCTGCTACTTTTACAGATTGTTTTTGGGCTACTGATGTTTTATGGTGTGTTTAAAGTGATGCTCTGGTCTAGTCGTACAAAGCTTTCAAAGCGTACTTCCAGCTCATCTTCTGGAGATGACATCAACAACAGTAATCATAGCGGATATAGCAGCAATGACTCTTGTGGTGACAGTGGTGGTGATGGTGGCGGGTGTGATTGATTCCTTTCTTAGCGACAAATCTGCTCGTTCTCAGCCTAAAAATATAAATAACGGTATACCTTAAAGTTTTTCTATACTTTTATATGGCGGATATCCTACGTTTGGATACTGACTGGTGAGTAGTTGAATAAAATAGATAAGGTAGACTTTACCCCTATATACTTGCTTTTACCATGTCTTATCTTTTGCTGTTTTTTAATTGATTATCGGTGTTTAACGGCTATTGATTATGAGGACACGCCTCAGCAAGGATTGCTAATCAGGCGTCATTTAATCAGCATAATCGGTCTAAAAATTCATCTATAAAATGAATCTATAAACAGCTCTTATCTACAAGGATGTAGTTATGGAAGGTCTTGCAATAGTCACGTTAGTCAATTCAGTTATCATTCCTATTTGTCTGTTTTTAATCATGATGGGCATGGGTCTGACCCTCGTCACCAACGATTTTAAACGGGTTTTAAAATACCCAAAAGCAGTCGGCATTGGCTTGACCAATCAGTTGATACTGTTACCTATCATTGGCTTTGCCTTGGCCAATATCATGCCATTACGCCCAGAGTATGCCGTCGGAGTTATGCTCCTCGTATTGTGTCCGGGTGGCACTACCTCAAACTTATTTACCTATTTAGCCAAAGGCGATGTGGCGCTGTCGGTGACGATGACCGCGATTGCGAGCGTGATTACCGTCTTTACCATTCCCATTGTGCTGAGCTTTTCATTGATTTATTTTATGGGCAGCGGTAGTGAGTTTGAGTTACCAGTAGTAAAAACGATGCTGACTGACCCCTGCCGTCAAATCCGTACACATAAACTTGGGAGATTTTAATTACGCA
>NZ_JABASQ010000017.1 GCF_016107535.1 Psychrobacter cibarius
ACCGTTTGCTATTTTTTTGCCATCGTTTTATTCCCAATGTTCAACACGCCCTAATCAGTGTCAATGATATTTGTTGGTAGGTGTTGGCTTGCTATTTATTATTACTGTTTTCTAATACCTTATTAATTGCCCTGTGGTCGTTTACTTCTCTATCAAGCCCTAGTTGCATCAAAGTAGCAGGATGATACTGGTAGTTGTCCTGTTTGCTATTGGAGTTCGAGCTTGATTTGAGAGTCATAAATATAAAAACCACCCGAAGGTGGCTTAAGTAAAATAATAACAAACTATCCTTCTTCACCGTCAAACTGCCAAATCACTTCACCCCAGTTGTTGTTTGGATAGTCTGGCATGGTTTCGCCTTGTCTAAAGTAACTACGGCTGTCTGCTTTGGCTAAAGTAAACCAGTAGCCTGATTTTGAGCAAGGTTGTCCTGCTGGGCAACGTCTTTGGACTTGACTGGTTATTGCAGGCTTAGCCTTTGGCTGATTTTCATAATAAGGAGTCATGTCTTCGCCAGCTTCTTTACGTTCGATAAATTCCTCGTAAGTGATTTTGTAGGGGTCTATTGAGATGAATTTGCTGGTATCAATGCCAGTTCTCTCTAATACAAGGGGTAAGGTGTAGTCAGGTTGATCTTGTTGAACGTCTAAGCCTATCTCTAAAGCTTGAGTTTCAGCGTATAGTCTAGCTTGCGGTAAGTCTGGATAAGCTTCTATAAAAACTGATTCCATAGTATCGTCTGGATTGTCATAACTGAGATAGCTGTTGATACGAATCTCTTCGGAGCTAAAATCTAAACTGATCATATAGACGTAATTGTTAATCTCTTCTTCAAAGTTGTATTGCATGTCAACCGTTAAAAAAACATCAGTACCATGTCGCAAACTCCATGTTTGTAAGCTCGGTAGTTTTTTGAATTGATTAAAAGTTAAAGGGTATTGATAATTTACAAAATCATCTGCAACGTTTTCGCTAGTACCGTAAGTATAGCTATCTTGAATAGATATACGAGGGTCGTCAATGCGGTGATCATCTAACCAACCTTGCTTTTCTAGCTGTTTAAACAAATTTTGCATGGCGACATAGGCATCTTTTTTCGTAACACCATAACTACCTTGCGCATTTTCGATAAAGAAACGAACTGCAGAAGACTCTATACCTCGTTCTGGTCTATCGTGACTGTAGAATCCTGAAGTACTACTAACATTTTGGATAGTAAACGATGGAACATCAGGGTAAGTAAACGTAACAGTGGCATAATTATCGCTAGGAAAACGTAATTTATAAAAAGTAACGCCTAAGCTACCAATATTGAGAGGATTATCATCAAAACTCCAATACTGTTTAATGCCTTCGTTGTTCTTTTTAAACGCGTCAGGGCTTTCTTCTACTGAAACATAAGCATGAGGGGGATAACAACCTCTTTTTCTGCTTGGCAGGCAGTAGCTAAAAAAAGAAAGCTAAAGCAAATCAGAGTAATGAAAATTTGTTTAAAAATAATATTAAACATGCCTTAGTTGCTTGAATAATGGGATTTTATAGCCTTACCCTTGTTCACCATCAAACTGCCAAATAACTTCGCCCCATTGGTTGTTAGGGTAATCAGGCATGATGTCACCTTGCTTAAAGTAGGCACGACTGTTCGCTTTTGCTTGAGTGAACCAGTAGCCTGACTCAGGGCAAGGCTGATTTGCTGGGCAACGCCCTTTGGCTTGACTAGTAATTTCAGGTTTAGTGGTAGGCTGGTTCTCATAATAAGGCGTCATATCTTCACCCGCCTCAGAACGCTGCATAAACTCTTCATAAGTAATTTTATAAGGGTCAATAGAGATAAATTTACTGGTGTCGATACCTGTCTCTTTAAGTACGAGTGGTAGCGTATAATCAGGTTGATTTTGCTGAATCTTCAATCCCATTTTAATGGCTTTAGTCTCGAAAAAAAGTCTAGCTTCAGGTAATCCGCCATAAAGCTTACTATATTCTTTGGTCAAAGATTCATCATAGTTATTAGGAATGATTTGTCTTATTAACTCTAACTCATCGAAAATATCTAAGCTAATCAGGTAATGACGGTTGCCTGTTTCAGGGTCACTTTGCCTATTTATTCTAATATTCATAAATACATCTGTACCATGTCGCAGTTGCCATATTTGCAAATCACTGAGCTGCATCCATTGCTCAAAGTTCAAAGGGTAGGTGTAATCAAGATTAAAGTCACTTCCACCTTCTTTTGTGGCAAATGTAAAGCTGTCTTTAGGGCTTAAACGAGGTTCACTTAAACTTTTAGCATAAGTCCAACCTTTATCTTGTAGTTCTTTAAAGAAAGACATCATTTTCTGATAGGCATCTTCGTCTGATATACCGCTTACTTTATGGTTGAATAAAAAGCCAAGATTGACTTTCGAGAGTTTGTAATTTGCTTGTTTGTTATCGTCGTAAGCCAAGACTGACATAACACCGTCAATACTTAACTCACCATTAGGATATTTAATAATTACAGTAGGTTCTTTATATCTTGGAAAATCATAACCTTGAAAAGTAACGCCCATAGGTTGAGCGTCCGCTTCTTGAAAAGCTTTATACTCAGGGTTGGCATCGTATAACTCTTTAGCAGTCATGTTTAATGAAATTTCTAAAGGTTTATCAGGCATATTAACCTTTGTTTTAGCTTGGCAAGAAGTAGCTATTAATATGATAAAAAAAGAAGTAATGAACCTTAATCGCTTCAACATATCTATCTACTCATTCAGATCAAACATCAAAGTGCACTGCTTCTTACTTATTGCTACTCTAATTTCTATCATTAAGTCAATCGATTTTTTGGCTGTTATAAGATTTTAAAGCATCATATGTTTTAACCGCATCAAAGCTTGTGTTTAAATAACCGATTGACTTTAGTTGTAACATTTCTTCTGATGTTAAATTTGAAATATTATTTACTTTGTCTATTATATGACTGCTGACTATTTCTTCAGAAATTAAACGTGCTCTCTTTCGTACTGCGGAGCTTTTTGCCTTATCTGTTGATAAAGCTACAAAATATTCAAGTGGAGCTGCACCATTTTTAAGCATACATATCTTATAGTTGATATCTGAACGATATAATATGTAATCTTTAACTTTTTTTATGTCAATTTTACTTATCTTCTTTAAAGTACTTTCATCAGGTAAAGTTCTGTTTTTTTCTTCAGCAGTGCATAGATCTATAGTGTTCTCGTACTGTTCTATTGCTGATTCTAGAGTAAGTTTATCTTCTAATTGTGTCTCTGTTTTAGCACAAGCCGGTACTGAAAATATGATTAATATTAATGAAAAGAATATAGTTTTTTTCATGGTATACATCCATCGTAAATAGATCTAAAGAATTTAATTTCATCGTTACTTGCTCCATCACTTTGAAGGTCAATGACAGCCATACCTGCTATGTCTTCAACTTTTCGTCGAGTTATCTTACTCACGTCTCTCATACCTTCTGCAAGCATTATCCAGTCTGTTGATTTTACTGCAACTTCTGCATTTAAAGTTGTTCCGCCTATAAAGACAGTAGCTACTCCTCCTATACCTAAAAATCTTGTTAGCCAGCTACCAAGTTTAAGACGAGAGTTAATATCATCTAAATATTCAGATCCCTTTGCACTGAGCACTAAATTCTCAAATACAGGACAAGATTTTAAATTTTTGTTCCCCTTTGTAATCTTCACCTGTTTAGTTTTACCATCTAAAGTAGTTTTATCTGTAGAATATTGAGGCGGTTTTTGCATAACTAATAATCTCCATTCGTTGATAGATAGAGGTGAACATTAAAGTTTTCTTTAAGTGATGATACAAGGTTTTCAGTTTCACCCTCAGCATTAGTGATTCCAAAATAAATTAACTCTTTTACCTCAGATATTGCACGATAATGAACATGACTATAGGGGTTACCATCATCATCAGTAAACTTAAATTTAGTTTTATAAAGCTTAATAGATCCCCAAGGGTCTTCATTTCTTAGATGTACTTTAATCTTATTGGAGTCAGAACTATAAAAAGTCTCAGTATTTCCCTCAGCATCAGTTACACCCTCGAATGTTTCTTTTGTATTCTCATTAATAGCAATATATGGTGTATTGGTGTAGGCGATATCATCATCGTCAGCGAACTTAAATTGCGCTTTAAACATCGCACCAGCTATCAAACTCGGCAACCCCGCCAAACCCATCCCATCCCTTCCACCCCCAGCCTTACTATGCTTACCAGCCTTCTCCGTAAACTGCTTTGCCGCTATCGTAATATTTGCGCCATCCAAAGTGATACTCGCACCACCAGCCGTTAGCGTAATCTTATTCGTCGCTACTATCTCAACCTCTTTGGTCGAGGAGGCGATATTGACATCTTGCTTAGCCGTGGCCTCAAGCTTACCCGTATGGGTGGAGAGGGTGATATTCTCTTTGGCATTGGTCATGCTAAATTGACCATCGGCTATGATATTTAGAGACTCGCTACTGACTTGATTATGACTATCGCCACTACTAATACTCATATCTTGCTGAGTAGTGCTAATCAGCTCACCCATGCTTCTGTGAATCAGTGTATCGTCGCTCACATAGCTTATGTCTGCTGCGCTATCGATCAGCGCGAATGGCATTGTTTGATGAGTTTTGGTTTGCTGTTCCTCTGCGATAGTTTCAAGTTGCGTCTTAATCGCTTTGTGGTCATTGATATGACGTCCAAGCCCTGTCGCCAATTGTGTTAAACGTTCGGCTAAGTGCTGACCGCCAAGACCAGTTTGGGTGAGAGTCGGGGTGTGCTGCTGGTAGTTATGCTGTCCAGATTGCGTATGAGTTTGCGGTTGAGTGGAGAGAACGAGGGCTTCGCCTGATTTGATATTGATTTGGGCATTGGTAGCTGCATTGATGCCTTCGCGTTTGGCGGTGTCTGATGGATTGATGGCCCCCATCTTTAGACTGGCAGATATCCCAGCACTGTCTATTTTTATCTGAGAGTAAGCTTTTTCTGTACGGTGGTCAGTCACCCATTCAGACAGGCCGTTGCCCGTGTTGCGATAACCGCTTTCGACCGCTTGTTCGTTGTCCGTGGCAAATAAGCTAGGGCGAGTCAATGATAATAAGCTACCCGTGTTAATTAGATGCTCGCTATCGCCGATAGACTGCATGAGGGTTTGGTCGTCCGCTCTATGGGTGAAGTGGGTGCCGTAGTTCGCGCCAGCTTGCGCCTCCAATCGGTTGATAGGCTGAGCTGGACTATCCAGTAAATAGTTGCGCGTGGGCGTCATATGGTTACGGCTATCCATCTCATTTTGCATTTCAGTGATCCCCGTCATCGGCGGTAGGGCATGTCTGCTATATAGATGACCGACCCACGGGGTATCAGCGGTAATGAGGCGCAGCTGAGTCAAATGAATGCCAGCTGTTAATGTTGACGCATGACGCTGTTGGTGGCGTGAGCTTTGGGTCAGCCCTGTGACATGCGCTAGACTATTGCGAGCCAGATGCACGATATGGGTAGCACGGTAGTGCTGATTGAGCGCACTGTGATCGACAAGCATAAAGGTATCAGCAACACTCAAATTCGTAGCATGGGCTAGGGCATGATAGACGCTATATTGACTTTGATGACTGTTTGCCACGATGGTTGCTTCGTCTATGGTTTCAGTATTGGTTACTGGCGCAAAAGCAGCTGGCGTGTCTAATGTGAGAGTGTGGTTATTTGAATGGCTTACGTCATTAGGGTTACGGCTCATCGCAACGTCAGCGGACTGCGTTGGGTGTGCAACACTGCTGCTATTAAAACGCTGCATCGTTACTGAGTTTGGCTGGGTGATGACCTGCTCACTCAATGCCAATACTGGTGCATGGACACGGTCATGTAACACTTGCTGGTAACGCAGCGCGCCAATATTCAAGCTGATGACATTGCTATCACTTGGATCTGCGGTGGTAATGATGAGCTTTGGTGGACTGTGCTCATCCGTTTGCTTATGGCGCAGATAGGCGGTCAGCCCTTGACGCGCGAGCCGCTCGCAAATATGTGTCCAGTCGCTTATTTGCCACTGGGTCATGCGTGCTGGTGACCAGTTAGCATCCTCACCATTGTTACTGTCATCGATGATTTCTATATCCAGCGTAGCCGTGCGCTCTGCTACCATCGCTTGTACGGTCAAATGAGTATCAATATGACCGCGTATATGCTGATGCAGACGATAAGTGATGGGCTGGGCGAGCAAGCGATAATAGCCGTAGCTGCCATCATGATCTAGCTGATGCACCGCTGTTATATACAGATGACGAAAGCTTAGGCCACTTGGAATATCAAAGCTCAAGGTCAGAGGGCTACCGATAAGATTGGTTAATGGCGTAAAGGGAGGGTGATGCCGCTCATGGATATAAACGTGTAGCACATAAGTGTCGATACTATGCTGCTGGTATTGGTAATTACCATTGGGGTTTAGTTGAGCAATGATATCGGCTTCATCAGCGCTATGCATGAGCTTATCTTGCCAGGCACGATGAGCATTGATGTCTTGGCGAGCGCTCGGATAGGGCGCTTGAGTGCTGCCTTCACTGGCATAGAGCCGATCAGGGTGCATAGGCAGCACGGTATTGGTCAAGCGTAGCATAGTTATGTCCCTATTTTTTTAGCAGTGGCTCTCTTTTAGCATTGGTGTTTTTTGTAGCATCGATATCTCTAGTAGCAATGACAGCATATTTTTCAGCATTATCAAACCAGCTATCAGCACTTAACCGTCATTGCTTAGTTGCCGTTATCGTCATACGTTCTACATAGCGATGTTATTCATTAAGGGTAAATTCGATACGGCGATTGCGAGTGCGACCTTCTTCGTTGTCGTTACTAGCGATAGGGTCTAAGTCCCCTTTACCAGTAGTACTAAGGCGAGACGCATTGATATTTCGACCGATCAAGTATTGTTTGACGGCTTCTGCACGCTTATTTGATAGGGCAAGATTGGCAGTAGAATTGCCGACATTATCGGTATGACCGGTGATAAGAACAGGCTTATCACCGACCCGCTGTAACACCCCTGCCATATCGTCTAAGATACCAAGGCCCATCGGCGTTAGATTGGTGCTACCAGACTCGAACTCGACAATACGGTTGCCTAAAGTCTCGTCTATGAGGCGTTGTTCACCTTCTACCACGACCAGCTGGTTTTCTAATTGATAGAGATCTGTTAGGCGCGAGTGAATACGATTTTGGATGGCTTGCTTTTGTTCAAGGCTGCTTACCTTGCCATGTAAGCTAATGGTCGTCCCATGAATGTCGATACGCCCTTGACGAATGTTAGAGATATCGCTATCAATGATAGTCGTGGCTATCTGTTGCCAGTTGGTTGGTATACTGATGTTCGAACGTACTTCGATTTCATCTCTGACAGGTTTATCAGGATACTGTGCTTTTAGCTTGTCGAGCAGTTGCTGTTTGTCTGAGCTGGTAGCGACCACACCCTTGATGACCACTGGCACATTTTGTGAATTATTTGTCACATGAGTGTCGTTATGTTCTGCAAATACAACGGCGCTCATAGGCAGGGTGATAGCGGCGGCTAATAGCAGGTTTTTCGTGTGATTTGTTCGCTTAGATTTTGTTATTCTAGAGAGGACTTTCATTCAAGTACCTTTTTAATCTGTCTATTATTGAGCAGTGACTAATTGCAGGGGTATGATGCATGGCGGCTACTATCAGCTGTTACAAATCAGCAGTTATCGTGAGCCATTATTTATTGTGCTAAAAAAGTTTTTTTAAACAATTGCCTAGTATCATACAGATATAAATTGTCTTGTAACAATACTTTATTAAACCGTGTCAACCCAATGTCTTCATCGATATAGCCTTGAGTCCAGTCGCTATGAGCGATGACCACCCAACCTTCAGGATAAGTTTTTTCACTTTCTGATATTTGCTTGAGTATACGTCCATCTGGTTTAGTAAAACTCATGAGCAGGCGATAGCAATTAGCGACACGATATAAGTAGGTATTCAAGTAGAGCTGGTGTGGCTGATAAAAACCATTGATGAGATCGTGCCAAAAAGTGGCCATGTGTATCGAGTTTTCTCTATCAGAGGTAAGTGACCAGCAGATGGCTTTATTTAAGCCATGGAAACCCTTAGTAAAAGTAGGTAAAAATAACAGGCCAGTGGCAATGATTTGCTGTATCAGCTGCGCTTTATCAATGTTCATTAAGATCGCTATATCATGCAACGTAGTGGTATTGATAAAATCATAGTAGTAAGTACTGGCATTATTATCGATGCTGAGTTGGCTATGGTTGAGATGCTCCATAAGATCGGTATTGTCAGTTTTGGATTTGGCCATGCTTAAAACTTCATAAGTGTCATTCCAAAGCGCTGATGACTTGACGGGCAGATAGTTCATCCAGTTTTTCGGTTTATCGAGATGAAGCACGCCAAAACCTATCAATGGGTAATTTCTATAGCTACTATCGTGACTAGGGATCAAAACACCGGTGATAATCTCATTAGCTCTAGTATCGATATGACTGAAATTTAAAAAGGCAAAGTTATGATTACTGACATTGTCTATCGGAATTCCGCTAAATACACTTTCCGACACGGCTAACGCTTCGCTGACCCACTCATCAATGGCATTGGTCTCAGAGATATGAGCGCGCGCCCGGACAAAGTCCCCGCGAGCAGGCAATTTTCCAAAATATACTAAAGGCAAGGAGTCTGGAGTCATGGCGTTTGCTCCTGCTGTTCAGTCACGGCTGAACGATCATCAGTAGCCGTCGTGCTATCAGTAGGCGGTTGCACTGGTGGACTGTTTTCACTATTAGTATTAGGGGTTACAGTAGATGTGCGGGCTGGCGGCGTGACATTGCTTGTATTTTGCTCGCCAGTCGGTACTGGCTGATTGGTGCCAGAACCCGCATTAGGAGTATCGCCATCAACAGTATTATTATCAGAAATTGGCCTTGCTGTACGTGTGACACCAAGGGCAATAATCTCCTCTGGTAGTTTCATGCCAGTAAAGGGATTGGTAGAGCGACCTTGACCGGTAGTGGTACTACTGCCACTGCCGCTGATGATTCTAAAGCGTACAGAGATAGTGATACCGTCACCAGACCATGCCATCTCAAAGACATCATTGCCCAGTTCAGTACGGCGTGCACTGTTAATCAGCTTTTCTACCCCAAAGCTACCTGCTTCTTCAAAGACAGTAAAGTCTCTGCCATCATAGTCTTTGGCTCGAATACTGGCACCAGGTTGGCTACTTGGGTTCGGCCATACAAACGTTGTCCACGCTTGGGTCCCCATGCGATAACGCAACTGCTGACCATCGACCACAATGGTATATTCAGTCAAACCGCTGACGGGTAATGGCATGATTTGAAAAGTGGTTTGATTGGCAGCGCCACCAGTATTATTCGCACCAGCAGCACCTGGACTATTACTACCCGTATAATTGGTAAAGTAACGGCCAAAATCAGCGACAAACTGCGGGTTGAGACCCAAACCTGCACCATTCCAGATTTTACTGGAGATTTGATCGCCGCGGCGAATGATAAAGGGCGATAACGTTTCGTTGACGAATCGCGCCACATAGCCATCTTCGCCGAAGAATTGACCGATCTCTGCAGGCGTCGCTTCTAAGTTTGCATTCGCCGTAAAGGGGTACTTACTGCCTAGGTTATCGAGGAAAGGCTTATAGACTTGCGCTTTCCAAACTTTATTAATCTCTGCCTTGGTGGGCGTCAGCAGCATATTAAATGAACGAGTCAGTGGCTCACTCAACAACGGACGAACCAGTTGTTTTATTTCAGAGTTGGCTTGACTTAGGATCTGCTCATCTAATATCTGTAGAGATTTGGTTAACTCTGAGCCTTCGGGGCTGAGGGTTTGTGAGGCAAACAACAAGGCATCAGGGCCGATGTCGTCACTACGAGCGATATTGTTAAAGCGGGTTCTGATATCACCTAAACTGACTAAATAGCTGTCTAATAATGACAGATCCTGATTTTCTTCTCTTGGCGTTACTAGCGCATGTATAGAAGAGAATTCTTGAGCAATCACACCTGAGCTTGCTTGTGCTACAGGCGCGGCGTTACTAGAGCTACCACCATTATTCATCGCAGCTTCTGCTTGTCGTAGCTCAGCAGGGCTTTGACGCAGGATAGTTTGCTTAAACCAGTTGACGAATGAGCGACGAGATTCGCCACCATTGCCAGCTGCTTGATTAGCCGCTTTATTGTCCCATTGAGTTTGGCGATCTACTGTCTCAAACAGGGTTTTTAACGGTGACTCTGCGGCATTGGACAGCTGATTTAATAAGACCGCATGATCATCGAAGCCTGTGCTATCCCGAACATATACTTGAGTTAAAAAACGTTTCCATTCACTGATATATTCTTGCTTATAGCGATTGACCAGATATTGTCGTATCTGTTCAGGACTGCCCGTCAAGGTAAGGTCATCTTGGCTGCTGGTGGCCAACACCCAATCATCGGCGACCACTCTCGTAGTGGCCGCTTTATCAATCTCATCACTGACGAAAGCCTCCCATGCCTCTTTAGTAAAAGTGCCTGAAATTACATAGCTACCAAGCAGTGCTTCATTAGCATTGTTTTGCGTGATCTGTGCAACCGTGACCGATGGGAAGCGGGCAGATGCACGCATTTTAATCTCAGAGTAAACACGCTCACGAGCAGGTTGACCTTTGCTAACCTTGGATAAATTGCTACGGGTTTTGTCTATCAGCCCTAAGTCATTTTGGATCAATGGAAAGGCGGGGTCGTCGACATGAGCCAAGGTAAAACTCAAGATACGCTCAGCTTGGCGAATCATCTTGTCACGCGGCATGTCAGCGCGATTGGCTTCGAGCCAGTTGCGCCAAAAACGGGTCATCTGATCACTCAAATGACTGGCCTCTAAATTGTCATGATTGCCAAGCATGAGATAAGCTTTAAGCGCGTTATAAGCATCTTCAACGTCTGTGGGGTCCGACTGGATATAAGCATCATTAACGGCAGCATCAGAGGTGTCATCAGTGCCTGAGTCTTCTGTACGGACTTCTAATTGATCGGCATTGGTATTTACTTCGGTTAAAAACGTTTCGATATTTTGTTTGGTTGGCGCTAAGACGATGATGCTGATGCCGTTGTAATATTCTGCTAGCAATTTTTGCTTAAGCTTATCGCCTTGATAGAGGCCAAAACTCAAAGACAGCGGCTTGTCGTCTTCATAGCCTTCAAGCTGCTCGATTCGACTTTGTAGAATATTGAGCGATTCAAGCTGCGATTGTAAATCACCGTTAGAATTTTTTTGTAGCGCTGCGACTTGCTGTAAGTCAGCCACGACACGCTCAGTGAGCTGTTTATTATTGGCATAAGACCATGTCCACAGACCGACAGCCGCACACAAAGTCACGACAGCAGCTAGCGTCGCAAGCGCACGATGGCTGCGCTTGTGTCGGTTTTTATGCTGCTTGACCAAATGCTTGTCTTTTAAAATGACTTTAGAAAATAGATCTTGTAAAAAATAGGGCTTGTCTGCGGCTTCTTGCTGCGCATTGAGCGGTATCGCAGGTGGGTGCAAATCGTAATTTTGTACCATTTGCAACGTCATTTGGCTGCTAACTTGCCCGTCCTGCAAGGCGCTGGTAAAGTAAAAGCCACGCAATATGGGCTTAAATTGGAAAGGGTTGTCCTCAAACAAAGCATGCATCAGCGTCCGTATCATGGGACGTAATGACTGAAATTCCATTGGGAAAGTCATTAGACTGGGAGATACCGTGCGCTGATGACGTAAGGATAGCTTAGTGGTGCTCAAGTCTTTTAGACCATTGACCAAGACACCAAAATGCTCTTCGAATACGTCAGTGATATTGATGTTTTCTGGGTCTTCAGGATAGGGAATGGTCGCGCCCCATACTTGGCTGCGCTCTTCTTGCTCATAGTCATTAAAGAAGTCACGGAAGCCTGAAATCAAATCCATTTTAGTAAAGACCACATAGACAGGCGCATAAACTTCTAACTGTTCAGTTAAGTCTTGCACACGGCTGCGCAGATTCTTGGCCAAATCCAAGGCATAGTTTGGATCGTTTTTGGTGAGTTCGGCGATACTAACCGCGATGATGATGCCATTGATCGGTGCTTTAGGTCGATTCTTTTTGAGAAGGCTTAAAAATGACAGCCATTCTGAGCGATCTTCTTCATAAACGGAGTAACGTCCAGCGGTGTCGAGCAAAATACCTTCAGTCGAAAAAAACCAATCGCAGTTACGTGTACCGCCGACGCCTTTAACGGATAGCTTGTTACCTTGTTCCATAAAGGGGAATTTTAAGCCAGAGTGTAGCACTGCAGAGCTTTTGCCTGCCGCGGGATTACCAATGACCATATACCACGGTAGCTCATATAACGCCGCTTTGCCTGTTTGATCGCCTATTTTTGATTTGCGAATGGTTTTAATGGCATCTTGCATTTGCTGACGTAGCGCTTGCACTTCTTGAGCGTTTTCATCTTTAGCCACATGAAGGCTATCGTCACCTTGGCTCTCGTTGCCATTATCCTCCACTAAGTTTGCCAGCTCATCTGAGGCAAGCTTACGTTTTTTCCACAGGTAATAGCCAAGCGTCCCCAGCACCGTACATGTGATTAGGACGCCAATGAGTATGACAAAGGTTTTAATAGTCACATAATCATAAAGTAAGACTAGAGCGACTATGAGCCCCAGCGCCAATAATACTCTTGGGTTATAGATAAGATGAAAAAACCTTGAAAACATGCGTGCTACCTAGTGTGAACTTAAGATAATAAAACGAGTATTTACCACGACAAAACACCATTAAAACTACGACTCAGATTTTTGAGACGAGTCTAGCAACCAAAGCATATTGCAGTGCTTATGTTGAGTAATTAGAAATGATCTGTCTGACTCTTGTTGGTCTTCTTTGGCTAAGTCAATGAATAACGATAAGCTGATGAATGGCTTCAACCAATTATTCAATGGCATATAATGCCCTAAATTATGCTCATTTACTAGAGCGCCTTGTGCTATAAATGCTTCAAGAAAGCTCATATACGTTGATAAGTCATAAGGCTGATTTAATGGATTAATGTCAGACATGGCGGTAATGGATATATCTGTTATAGAAACATTAGTCTTGTTTTTTTCTTTGCTGTTGATGTCAGACGATTTTTTTGCGGGCTTTACTATCTGTTTATCGGTGGTTTTTAGCGTGGTCGTATCGGTCGGCGACAGTGAAAGCATATTGTCTATTAATAGGTTTTTGATAGTCGTTAAATGATTCAAATAGCGACGATTATCACTCAAAAGCTCAGTGCGATGAGCTGTACCTATCTCCGTTAATAAAATACGGGTACTAGCGTCAATATTGAGTAGCTCTTGAGTCGCTTGATTCGAGAATAGCAACAGCGCACCCGCCTCAGTTGGAATGACATTGGTCATTTGCTTAGCATACAAATGAGTGTCCAACCATTCTTCACTTATCTGTGAATCTGCAATGAGAATTAAGCAAAGATCCGGCGCAGTTGATTTAGATAAAGGCAGTAGATGTCTATTGATGAAATCTGTAGGTGTGGCAATGGCGGTATTGTTAGCGCTATTATCTGCTACGGTGTTTGAGGCGTCAGTGCTGTCAGTTATGATGGTCGTAATAGCAAGACGTGTATCAAGAATACCGTAAGTTGCTAACTGTTCTTTTATGGTCGCGATCAAAAATGCTGAATCGGCGCTGGCAGGTAAGCATAAATAGATAGGAAGATTGGTTAAATGACCAGCAGAGGCTGCTGTCATTTTGTCATCACTGTTATTTTTACTGCTGTTATTTTCACTACTTACTTCGTTGGCACTCACCAAATAATGTTGCTGCCATTCGGGATGAATATGAATGGCTGCGTTGGACTGAGTCGTATCTTGTTGGTGATGTTGGTAAAAGTATTCGGCAAGGCTAGACAGCATCTCCTCGCTCAAGACTAGCTGCTCATAAATTAATGCCTGTAAACGCAAGGTAGTATCATTTAACGCGGCTTTACGTTCGGTAAATCTCTCATCATCGAGATGGCTGTCTAAACTATTGTCTAAATCACTGTTCGAATCTAAATAATGGTCTGAATAGCTGTCGTCAAACTCTGAATCTGCTGAATAGGCATCAGAGATATTAGGATATGGTAGGGCGGCTGCATCAGGGAGTCTTGCAATCGGTTTGACCAACATTGGCATACCATCAATATCTGTCAAATCCTCGCTCAATACGGTTAGGTCTGCATCATTGTCCACCACTTCAGACCAACAGTCTCCTTCTGGTAGGCAGACACGGCTATAGATAAATAACGGATAAGTATTGGGCGGCTTAATAGCGTCTGTTTTATCTGCTGTTCCATCAAGTATCTCTGGTGAATCGGTTGTTTGTTTATCCAGTTTTTTTTGCCACCATGAGAGCGCCATGATAGAGCCAAGAAACAATAAAGGGATGGTAACAAACCATAGCAATAAGCCAGATGAGGTCAGCTGTCGCGCATTGTCTTTAAAGTACATCCAGACCAAAATGAGATACAACACCAAAATCATGACTAAAATAGATCGTCCGTATGACAGTATTTTTTTTGCGCCCACTTATTTAAACTCCCTATTTGTTGGGTTGTTCTTATGATTATTACCATGTAGACAAGCTTTGCGATTCAAATTTTATGATATCTATAAGCTTATTTTTACTATACTAGTTAACTTTATTTGTCTTTTTTATGATTCGATTGTAATGATAGGAATCGCTTTGAAAACGTTGTTAAACTATAAAATCGATAACCAGTGAGGGTTTTAGGAATTATTAAGTAAATTTTTATAATGAAATGGTATTTTTAAGCTGTCTATAAATAAGCTAATGGATAGCAATAAATAAAAATTAGTGTAATTAAGTTAGCTTTGTTTTAAAAGGAGATGATTTGTCTATATAATACTGACGAAATCGTAATTATCAACGCCTGTTTATTGTTATTTTGTTTTTATCGTCTCAACTGTCGCTGACTCTTGCCTATGATTTACTTGACTGTATCGGTCTTTACATTGCTCTCTATCCTCATGATGGTCATGCTTTTTGATCGGCAGCTATGTGGGCGACTATTAGATAAAGTAATGGTGTTTTTTCATCGATTGTCTAGCCTAAAATTCAAGCGTCCATCGATAAAGACACCAAAAAAGGCATTTCATTATCGTATCAAGCAGTTTATTCGTTTTATTTCAGATATAGATGTTTCTCGTATTCCAGTGATATCGGCATTGTCTTTTTTGATTGTCATGGCAACGGTTGGATTGTGTTATGCCCTGATTACCAATCATTCTCTGGAGGTTTATCATGCCAACGATACCGTGGCTAGCACGACAAATTTGCAAATCAGTCAACTACTTATAGGAGAGCGTCTGCGTCCGCCGTCGCCTCCGCCAGAGGAGCTGTTTGCTGAACTAGAAGCTGAGATTGCAAGCTACCAAGCTGACAAGACAGAGGAAGGGTATTGGCCAAATAATCAGACAAATATACCTCAGATTGATAGACCGCTAATGCTCCCTGAGCCTGATTTGTCTGACTTAAACACGCAAGATCATAGCACTGGCTATTCAGGTGACATGTTGGCTGCACATCTAAGCAATGGTCATATCAATATCAAAAATGCTGACCGTAATTGGCAAAAAATGAACTCAAATTTTGTTCAACGGCTGTTGACTGTGTATAAAGTAATGAGTGACCAATATGGCTATGACATGGTGCTGTTAGAAGGCTATCGTAGCCCTGCAAGGCAAGCAAGACTATTGAAAAAAGGCACTCATGTAACGAAGGCAGGATCATACAAGAGCTATCATCAGTTTGGTTTGGCGGGCGATAGCGCCTTTATCAGAAATGGTAAAATTGTCATAAGCGAAAAGGATCCTTGGGCAATGCGAGGCTATAAATTATATGGTAAAGTAGCCAAATCTGCCGGACTTGTGTGGGGTGGTGATTGGCGTATGATGGATCTTGGGCATGTCGAGCTGCGCAAAAAAGGCGTACTCGGTCGCCCAGAAATGGCTGAGATTTTGACCAGTCAATAATGATAATAAAAAGCTAAGGTAAACCGAAAGTATGAATAAATGTATGACATTGCCAGTATCATTAATCGCCGCTACTTGCTTGCTAAGTGGTGCGATCGCAGGATGCAGCACTGATAAATTGAGCAAGTCAAATGACAAGGTATCAGCATTGGCAGGCGAGCCTCCTACTATAGATGCCATGAGCCATATCGTTAATAATGGCAAAAATAGTGCTGATTTGCAAAGCTTAAAAGCACAGCTAGAACTGCAGCAACAGCAGCTAGCGACCATGAGTGCTGAGCAGCAAGCATTGCAAGAAAAAATGAAGCGTCAGCAGATTACCCTAAATATCAAACCCACCACTAATGCCAATGCAGGTCGTACCAAAGTAGGCACAGCAAGTACTGCCTATATCGCATTTTTGGAGGAGGAGAGTCAGTTTACGGATATTGAAGCGCTGGCTGCCAAAGAGATCAGTATTATCCCAAATCGTGAGAGCAGTCTGACCGTGAACATTCCACAAGACGCACGCTTTATCGCTATTAAAGTGGGGCTGAGATATACCAAAAAGCGCTCACAGTTTCTTATCCCACTTGCCAGTCTCAATTTTGATACGCCACTGGCGATCAATATTGGTGGATGCGATGTCAGCATTACTGAGGGTGTTGACCCAGCACTGGCACCTACATTTACCACCAAACTTAAATATTATCAGCAGCCACTAGTCAGCTGTTCTTAGGAGATTGTCTTGAGTAAACACAGGGTATTATGGGGAGAAGGGTTGTTTTTGCGACCCCAACATTTTCAGATTCAAGACACTTATCATGACTCGCAACGAGCTTTGAGTATGATGCTGGTGCATCCTTATGCTTATGGCGTATCTGATGTTCAGATTGATAAGCAACTTTTGGAAAGCAATTTACTAAGCTTTCAAAGTATTTATGCGGTATTGCCAGATGGCACGATATATCATGCGCCTCGTACCGACACCTTACCGAAAGCCATTACCTTAGATACCCAAGACAATGGCGATGAAGTTTTCGTATTTTTGAGTTTAGAGATTGTCCATAGTGGCGGCAGCAATATACAGACGGATCGTAGTGACAACCCAACACGCTATGTAAGGGGCGCTATTGAGGCACAAGATCTATATAGCCAAGCGGCTGAAGCAGTCATTGATGTGATTAAACTGTCGCCAAGTTTACAATTAAGCCATTCTGCGCAAGCGCCTAGCCAAGATACCGTGTCATTATTGGTAGCCAAGCTCGTGCGTACCACTCAAGGCGTCTATCAAGTCGATGATGATTATATCGTCCCAAGTGTGCATATTACGAGTAACCCTGCGCTTATTGGTCACGTATATCGTTTGATGACGATGATTAATACCAAGTCTACGTCACTGTATGACCATCATCGTCAGTCAAACAATGACTTACTGGAATTTCGCTCCTCAGATATTGCCTCTTTTTGGCTATTGCATACGCTAAATACCGCATACTCTCAGCTCAGTCATCTATATAATAATGCCAAACTACATCCAGAACGCCTTTATGAAGCATTATTAAATGTCGCCAGCCAATTGGCTACTTTTAGCTCATTATATAAGGTGGGCGACTTACCTTCTTATCATCACGATAATGCCAATGACTCATTTGTCAGTATCATTTTAATCATTCGTGAGCTACTCAATACCGTCATTGCCAGTAACTTTATCTCGATTCCATTGCGTCAGAATAAGCCATCTTATTATACAGGCGAGCTAAGTAGTGACAAGATCACGCGTGGCTCACAGCTGTATCTGTCTGTTAGCTCATCATTGCCGATGCACGAGCTCATCGATATCGTACCACGCCGATTTAAAATTGCGACGCCTGACTCAGTAGAGAAACGTGTCTTATCAGCGCTGCCAGGCTCTTCTATTTCACATGTCAGCCAAGTACCCAGTGCGATACCAGTGAGACCAGGCTTTAGCTATTTCACCATCGAACCGGTAGGCGAGCTATATGACGAAATGCTCAAATCTGAATCTATCTGTATTTATGTGCCAAATGGCTTTGATGATTTAAAAATAGAGCTGATGGCTATCGTACAGTAGTTCTTTTTGTCTCTAGAGGTGCTGAGGTTGCAAGATGAGTATGCAAGATGAGTATGCACTAGGGCGCGTGCTCATTTTGAGGACACGCCCTCAATAGTATTTGAAATAATAAGCATTAGGAATAATCATGTCAGGGAATAATTCAATGGGTTCTGCACCTTCGTTGTTAGATTCAGGCGAGGTGGCTTCAAAGGTCTCAGCAACTGGTCTAGATAAGCGTATCAGTAGTCAGTCGCTGGTAGACATCATGTATGACGGCTTTTACTTAGTGTTTTTATTGCGTAATCATTATTTCAGTACAGAGCCGCGACAATTTCGTCAAAAAATATATGATTTTTTAGACAAGTTCGAGATGAATGCGCGCAAAAAAGGATTTCTTTCAGAAGATATCCATGAAGCTAAGTATGCGTATTGTGCATTGATTGATGAGACCATCATGACCTCGCAAGAGCCCGAGTTTCAAACTCTCAAAGATGCTTGGGAGCTAAATCCTTTGCAGTTGGATTTATTTGGCTCACAAATTGCTGGTAATGAGTTCTTCGAGCGTTTAGATGGGCTACGCGAGCAAGGAGAGAGGCGTCTGCCTGCTCTGGAGGTCTATCACTATGCGATGCTACTTGGCTTTCAAGGGAAGTATCGTTTAGAAGCGCCAGAGAAAATTCGTTATCTTATCTCACGCTTAGGGGATGAAATTGAGCATCTACGGGGTAATAAGAACGAGTTTTCGCCTTTTTGGGCGATACCCGACCAAATCAAACACACGCTCACGAGCGAAACGCCACTATGGGTCATACTCACAGTCATGGCAGTGTTGTTAACCGCGATATTTGCGACCATGTGGCAGTTTACCAATAGTTTCTCTAATGAGCAGCTGTCAGCATACGACAATGTGATTCAAGAAAACAAAGAGCAAGCTCATATCTCAATTTTCCTACCTTAATTATTTTCCTTACTTTAAATGCTAACTTTTTTAACAGTTTTTATTTCAGCTGCGTATGTTGTGCTGAAATAGAAACCGTTAGGACAGCCCCGATTGTTATATTGTTGGCTACTTATTTTTCTACTGAGTTTTATATAAATTTCTTCATGCCAATAAAAATAGCAGCTATAAAAAAACCCTCATCAAATAGATGAGGGTTTTGGCAAATGCCATAATTGAATTAAAGATAATTCAAGAAATTTACAACTAAAATGTGGCTCTCCAACCTGGGCTCGAACCAGGGACACACGGATTAACAGTCCGTTGCTCTACCAACTGAGCTATTGGAGAATAAGCTGCAAGTGTTTAAAACCTTACAACGAGCCTTAGAAGTCTCTAATGAGTTCTTGCTAAGTGGGGCGTATTCTAGCAAAAATAAAAAATACGTCAAGCCTTTTTTGCATAATTATCAAAGATAATTATTTTAATAAGGGGATAAGGCGTTTTTCGAGGTTTTTTGCCAAAAAAACTCCCAATTGTGAGATAAATAAGAAAGACGCCACATAGAGGATAGGTGGCGTCTTCGTTTATAAGCGCATGTTTAAGCACATACTTAAGCGTAGTAATTTTAAGACAGTGGCTGTTTAGTCTTTATTCAGCAATGTCTAACTCAGCCACCGCTTTTTCGATACGTGATAAGGCATCTTTTAGCGTTGCTTCATCAGTTGCGTAAGAGATGCGCATATAGCCACCAAGTCCAAAGGCGTCACCAGGCACCACTGCGACGCCAACTTTCTCTAACAACCATGCTGAAAATTCAGTACATGATGACAGACCAGCGGCTTTGATGAGTGGTTTGATGTCAGGATATACGTAGAAAGCGCCATCAGGACGCAGGCAAGTAATACCTTTAATCGCGTTCAAACCATCAACGACTAGATCACAACGCTTTTCAAAGGCTTCTACCATCGGCGTAAGTACATTTTGATCACCACTGATAGCGGCTTCGGCAGCAACTTGGCTGATCGATGTTGGGCATGAGGTTGACTGTGATTGTACTTTTTTCATCGCTCCAATCAGCTTGGCAGGGCCACCAGCGTAACCAATACGCCAGCCAGTCATCGCATATGCTTTTGACACGCCATTTAAAATAATCGCCCGCTCTTTTAGCTCAGGTGCTGCATTCAGAATATTGTAGAACTTATCGCCCGTCCAGCGGATGTGCTCATACATGTCATCTGACACAACATAAATTTGTGGGTGCTTTTTCAGCACGTCAGCGATGGCTTTTAGCTCATCCAACGTGTAAATCATACCGGTTGGGTTAGAGGGGCTGTTTAGTACCAGCATTTTAGTTTTGTCAGTGATGGCGTCTTCTAATTGCTCAGCGGTGATTTTGAAATCTTGCTCAGCAGGGCATTTGACGATGATTGGCACACCTTCTGCAATGATGACCATGTCGGGATAGCTGACCCAGTAAGGTGCTGGAATGATGACTTCATCACCTGGATTGATAAAGGCTTGCGCAAGGTTAAAAAATGACTGTTTACCACCGACCGATACTAGGATTTCATTGGGCTCATAGCTGATGTTATTATCACGTTTGAACTTCTCAATGATGGCTTTTTTGAGCTCTGGCGTACCATCGACAGCGGTGTATTTGGTAAAACCGTCATTAATGGCATCGATTGCTGCTTTTTTGATGTGCTCTGGCGTATCAAAATCAGGTTCACCTGCACCCAGCCCGATAATGTCTTTACCAGCTGCTTTTAGCTCTTTGGCTTTATTGGTAATCGCTAGCGTAGGCGATGGCTTGATGTTGTTGACGCGGTCAGAGAGTTGCAATTCGCTCATGAGAGATCCTTTTTATAGTGGAGTGGGATTGGTGAAGCACTATCATTAATTGTATAACGTTTGAGATGTCATTAGGACACGATATCAGGCAGTTTCAAAAACTGTCGCAAGGGAAGTTGATTTTTGAAAATAAATAACCGTTAATAAAGACAAGCGCTTTTAACAGGTTGGATATTTTCATGATAAATACGCTGACTAATCAGCCATTTAATGTAAAGCTATTTTTGATTTTTAGTATTGTAGCATGCCGCAATTACGCTGTCTTATAGGGCTAGTAACATAAAACGACAGACCTAAGAGCAATTTTTCCAGTGCGTGAGAGTAGACAGGTTCAGTCAATTAAGAGACGCATTGATTGCGAAACCACAACAATAAATCGATAGCCTTGCGCTATGATTGTTTAGATTTAATAAATAAAATGGATGATACCTTAATAAAAAAAGGTTAATGCCGTCAGCTGACTAAAGGTGGTAAGCAAGTATTTGACACCTGAATGCATGGTAAGTTTTGTGCTATCAGCACACATAAAAGGACGTTTACGATGACTGACTCTACTAAGAAATTACATATACTTATTACTGGCGCGACGTCTGGTATTGGCAATCAATTGGCAAAAGACTATCTACTAGACGGTCATCATGTCTATGCCGTTGGTCGAGACGATAGGGCATTGGCTGCGCTTGAGTCATTAGGCGCAGAAACGGTTGACTTAGATCTCATGGATCGGGATAAAGTTATCGATGCTTTTGAAAAAATTGAAGAGGTTGATTTGGCGATTTGTGGCGCTGGCATGTGCGAATATTTGGACATGCCAAACTTCGATAGCGCCTCTTTTATGAAAGTGATGTCGGTAAATATGGGTACGTTGTCACATGCTATCGAAGGGATATTGCCAAAACTAATCGCCTCAAAAGGTCGCTTGGTGGGCATTGGTTCAGCATCTGCTTATGTGCCATTTGCTCGTGCCGAAGCTTATGGAAGCTCAAAGGCTGCCATCCATTACCTAATGAAAACTTTGCAGATTAGCCTTGCACCGCATGATGTGTCGGTAAGTTTGGTCGTGCCTGGTTTTGTCGAGACGCCAATGACTAAGCAAAACGATTTTCCCATGCCCTTTATCCAAACAACAGCGCAGGCAAGCAAAGCTATTCGTGATGGTATCGCGAGTGGCCACGATGTGATTGAATTTCCCAAAAAGCTCACTTTACCGTTAAAGGTGTTGGGTACGTTGCCAGATTTGGTGTGGCAGCAAGTCAGTGAAAAAATTAATAAAAAATAGTTTATATTGAAAAATTGCAAAAAATAAATTACTAAAAATATGGAAAGGAACGCATCAATGCTGTTTAACCACCGTAAACGTAAGAACCTAGAGACAGTCTCTCATGAAGCCAGCAGCCTCTCAAAGCAGACGACTAACGCTCAAGCTAAAAAACGTATTGCTATCATTGGCTCAGGTGTATCAGGATTGACTTGCGCTCATTATCTGGTGGCGCAACATGAAGTGACAGTGTTCGAGGCTAATGATTATATTGGCGGCCATGTAAATACCATCGATGTGTCGCTACAAGACGGCAAAAAAGCAAAGAGCAGCAATGTGGAAAACAGTGCCATAGATACTGGCTTTATCGTCTTCAATGAGCGTACTTATCCCAATTTCTTTCGTCTACTGCATGAGCTGCAAGTGCCGTTTCAATCAACTGACATGAGCTTTTCGGTAAAGAATACAGCGCGCCATTTTGAATACAATGGTCACACGCTCAATACTTTATTATCGCAGCGTAAGAATGCCTTCAATCCAAAGTTTTGGCAATTTATCAAAGATATTTTACAATTCAATAAACATATCAAGCAGCTACGCCAAGACTACGAAATGGCACGTGCTAACGGGCAAGATGTTAGTATTTTTACTGAGCAAACGCTGGGCAACTATCTCACAGAAAAAAGCTATGGCAAGCTGTTTATAGACAACTATCTGCTGCCAATGGTTTCTGCCATTTGGTCAACCAGTCTGCATGAAGTACAAGACTTCCCACTGGTGTTTTTTGCACAGTTCTTTGACAATCATGGCTTGCTCGATGTGGTTAATCGTCCGCAGTGGTTTACGATCAAAGGTGGCTCAAAACAGTACGTCAATAAGTTGATTCCACGCTTCATCAAAGCGGGCGGTAAGGTGAGAGTAAACAGTCCCGTACAGTCTGTGGTTCGCGATGGTGAGCAAGTATTATTGACGGTTCAAAATAAAGGTGTTACTGATAATAATATCGAAAGCTTGAACGAAAAATTGGTATTTGACGAAGTTATCTTTGCTTGTCATGCAGACACCGCGCTCAAAATTTTAACAGACGCCAGTAAGGATGAATATGAGGTACTCAGTCATTTTCGCTTTACCAAAAATACCGCCGTATTGCATACCGATATCAGTGTCCTACCGAACAAGCCATTGGCATGGGCCAGCTGGAATTATCTGATAGATGAGAATCTCGTAAATAAAACTGCGCGACAATCAGGACAATCAGCTGCTGAAAACCATACTAAAAAAGCACAAACATCAGCAAAACCAGTGCTGACTTATCACATGAATATTCTGCAACGCCTGACCAAAAAGCACAATTATTTGGTTACGCTGAATCCAGAAACCGCTCATGAAAATGTTGATGATAAGCACGTCATCAAGCGCATCGACTATAGCCATCCTGTGTTTGATAAAGCGATGATTAAGGCGCAAAGCAAATGGTCGAGTATCTCTGGTAACGGCATGCACACACATTTTTGCGGTGCCTATTGGTTTAATGGTTTTCATGAAGATGGTGTACGTAGCGGTCTACGTGTCTGCCAGGCACTTGGCCATGATATTGCCATAAAAGACGAGGTTGATCCGACTCATCTGCCTGATGCCGAGAGCGCACATACGCCGTTTCGTTATAAGGACCTACCGGTAAAGGCAGATACCAAATTGCGCACACTTAATAAGCGTGAGGTGGTCACGGCGCTCACCAATCAAGAGCTGATTGAGTACATTGAACGTTTACAATCGCCTGTTAAAAGTGATGAACCAAAGCGAAAGCGTCGCTTATTCGGTCGTCATAACGTGCAGTGATTTTGGCCGTGAGATCAACGAACACTATTGAAGAGAATGCTATGTCTATTGAAACCGACACGCCTAATAAGCTGTTACCCCATCAGTTGTTTCATGGGACGACTTGGCACAGTCGGTTACTGCCAAGTGTACATAAATTTGCGTATCCATATCGTTATTGGGGCATCAATATCAGCGCATTGACTAAAGGGCTGGAGCTTCCTGAAATAAGTACAGGTATTAGTAGCAGAAATAAGCTTTTAAAAAAGTTGCTTTCAAAAGGACGGCTGGTCAAAGGATTGCCATTATTTTCAGCAAAGAAAAAAGCCTTGCAGCAGTTTTGTCCTGATGATTACTTACAAAGTCTACCTTTACAAAAGTCAAATAGCCTAAGTAATTTATCAATAAGTGATAAGCATGATAATTGCCGTTCAAATTCTGTTCAGACACTTAATCATCGCTTAAACCAAGCGTTTACTGAGCAAACGGGTAGTGCGCCAACAGGCGATATTATTGGGATGCTCGTTTGCCGCAATGCAGGCATATATTTTAGTCCAGTCAATTTTTATTTAGGTTTCGATGAGCAGCAGATACCATCCCATTTATTGGCTGAAGTCTCTAATACACCGTGGGATAAGCGCCATTATTATGGGTTTACACTCAATGGCGGGAATACTGAATTTTGTCATAATAAAGATTTTCATGTCTCACCTTTTAACCCGATCGATCAGCTATATCGTTGGCAAGTTAAGGTAAAAAAGCAGCCGGATAATTGCTTGCAAGTTCGTATTGCTATCGATATCAGCGATGAGCGCGGTGAGGTATTAAAAACGGGTATAAAAATGGCTGGCGTTCCAATGACCGCCACAACGATTCGCAACAGTTTGCGAAAAAGTCCGCTAATGAACATGACCTCTGTAACCCGTATTTATTGGCATGCTTTCAAGCTTTATGCGATTAAAAAAGTGCCTTATATTCATTATGATGAAAAACTGGCCGATAGCCAACAGAACAAAGCACCGACTCCAAAAGATATTCTTTGATAGTTGAAGGGCTAACGATCAGCCAAAGAAATTTATCAGCTTAACGCTTAAGCATAGAGCATTTAAACAAGGATGAATATACGATGTCAGCACGACCAACCGACCGAGCACCCGTTTCGACATTAGGAAAATTGACCGCACAGATGAGTAAGGTCGTCAATGAGCGCGCCATTTTTCAGCCCGTCAGTGCTGGAATGAATCAATTGGCAAGAAAACTCATCTTCCGCGCATTAGCGCATATCCAGTTTGGCAGCCTGACTATAGTCGAAGCATTCGATGAGCAAGCACCTAATACCGTCAGCTTCGGTAAAGTATCCGATAGTGTCGCGAGCAGTTCGGCAGTGGGTCGCCATTCACTACACGTCACCTTGATGATTCATGATCCTACTGTCTATCGGCAGTTGTTGCTTGGCGGCTCTATTGCGCTAGCAGACAGCTATATCAATGGTGAGTGGGATACGGACGATTTGACTGGGCTGATTCGGTTGGCAGCGCGTAACTTGGTGGTATTGAATAAGTTAGAAAATCGTTTTGCAGGTGTGAGTAAGGCGTTTGAAAAAGCGAAGCATCGGCTACGCAGTAATGATCAGTCTGGTGCCAAGTCCAATATTTTAGCGCATTATGATTTGGGCAATGATATGTATCAGCGTTTTTTGGACGATACGATGATGTATTCAGCAGCAGTCTATTGTACGCCTGATGTATCACTGAGCGCAGCGCAGCAGCATAAACTGGCGCTCATTTGCCAGCGATTACAATTGACGCCTGATGATCATGTGATAGAAATTGGCACAGGGTGGGGCGGTTTTGCTATTTATGCCGCCACACATTATGGCTGTCACATAACGACGACGACCATCTCTGATGCCCAGTATGATGAGGCGCAGCGCCGAGTCGATGCGGCAGGACTGTCTGATAACATTACCCTGCTGAAGCAAGACTATCGTGAGCTGACAGGGCAGTACGACAAGCTAGTCAGTATCGAGATGATTGAAGCCGTTGGGCACGAGTACTTACCGACGTTTTTTGCCAAATGTAATAGCTTACTCAAACCCACAGGGCTGATGGTGCTGCAAGCGATCACCTTTAACGATCAAAACTACCAAGATTATGTTAATTCAGTCGATTTTATCCAGACGCACATTTTCCCTGGTGGTTGTTTGCTCTCCAATCAAGAGCTAAATACACAGTTTACGGAACAAACCGACATGGTCATCAAGCAGCTACATGATTACGGTTTTGACTATGCTCATACCTTGCGTGATTGGCGTGCGGCGTTCATGGCACAGCGTGAAGAAATTAAGGGGCTTGGTTATGATGATGCCTTTATTCGCTTGTGGGATTTTTACTTTTGCTATTGTGAAGGTGGGTTTTTAGAGCGCACCATCGGCGTGGTACAGTTGACCGCAGTGAAGCCAGACAATATTGATGTGATGCATTTCTCTGATTTGTCTTCTCATGATACTCTCACCGATGAGCAAAGCAGCCGCCTGATTCACGATATTATGAATTTTGATGAAAGCGGTAATGCCAACAACGGTGATGGCCAAGACGCCTCCAAACGAAACATAGCGTCTTAACAAGTTGCGTTTCAACAGGTAGTGTCTTAACAAGCGATGCTGGATACAAGCAGTTATGGAAACAAGCTGGGATTAAAAAACGCTAATTAAAAGGATGTGGTTATGGGTTATGTATTTATATATCTGGCTGCTGTGCTTATATTTTTGGGTATTGACGCAGTTTGGCTCAAGACTATGACTGGCTTATTTTATGAAAAGCGTATCGGGCATCTGCTTGCCGATGAGCCAAACATGATTGCTGCTGGCGTGTTCTATATGTTTTATCTACTGGCTCTCTGTGTCTTGATTTTATATCCACAAATCAAAGCAGGCGCTTCGATTGGTCATATATTCTTGCTTGGTGGCTTAATAGGGCTGATGGCCTACGGTACTTATGACTTTACCAGTTTAGCGTTGTACAAAGGTTTTACACTGGATACAGCGTTGGTTGATTTTGCTTGGGGTGGTATCTTGACAGGTTCAGTGAGCGCCATTGTTGCTTGGCTTGCTTATCGTTTTCATTGGTTGAGCTAAAGTTAAATAGCTTAAGATTTACATAACCTAGACCATTCAATGACAGAGTGCCGTTTGTGCTCTCTTGTGAGCTGCTGTATAAATGATACTTACTATCAACACGCCCTAAATCATTCAAGGATTTTTATGCCGCAATACAATACCAGCTCGACTGCCAAAAAAGCCCCATTAAATCATGAGCTATATATGTCGATACTCATGACGCCTGATATGGCGAATTTTATTGGCAATGTGCATGGTGGTGATTTGCTTAAGATGCTAGATCAAGTCGCTTACGCTTGCGCCAGTCGCTATAGCGGCAATTATGTGGTGACGCTGTCTGTCGACCAAGTGATGTTTCGTGAGCCTATATATGTTGGCGAATTGGTTACCTTTGCGGCAAGTGTCAACTATGTAGGGAATACTTCGATGGAGATTGGCATTCGTGTCGAATCAGAAGACGTTCGAGCCCGCACTGTACGCCATACCAACAGCTGCTATTTTACGATGGTCGCTATCGATGATAATGGCAAGCCCACACCTGCGCCGCCACTTGATATCAAAAATCCCATGCAGCAATGCCGCGCTGATGCCGCACTAGAGCGTAAAAACCTGCGTCTGGAAAGTTCACATCGACCCAGTTGTGATATCGGGGATATGGTTGGTGAGCTGGCTAATCTTCATGATCGTTAAGAGGAATAGACCCTGTATAGTCAGTTAAAATGCTTTCAATATACGGTCTATTGATCTGGTTAAATATATACATATCTGCGTTCAAAAAGCCTATATCGAGATTATTATGAGCTTAAAACCATCGGAAGCCGAGTCACACGCTCCTATTTCTCATCAGCCAGCGCCGCATAATAGTCGTGCTCGAGGCGCTGGTAAGCTCATTACAGCCGCCACTTCTGATGGTAATTCTCATTCTGTATTAGACGATTCTGCTCAGTCAGCAACCAATCAAGACCAGCAACATTCCGCTTCATTGGTAACGGTATTAATTGCCGTTGGAGCCAACATTATCATTGCGATTGCCAAAACGGTAGCAGCATTTATGACGGGCTCTGCTTCTATGATCGCAGAGTCAGCGCATTCGTGGGCAGATGCAGGTAACGGTACTTTATTAATTGTCGCTGAGAAAAAGGCGATCAAACCTGCTGATGAAAGCCATCCCCTTGGCTATGGCAAAGAAGCTTATGTCTGGTCGATGATAGCCGCTTTTGGTGTCTTTATGGCAGGTTCCATTGTCTCCATTTATACTGGTATCACCGAGTGGAATGCTGCGGAAAGCGAGACCAACTATACCATCGGTTTCATTGTATTGGCGATTGCGTTTGTGCTCGAAGGGTTTTCATTAGGGCAAGCTTACTTACAAAGTAAAAAGCATGGTGAAGCGATAAATGTCAGCGCCATTGGCTATGTGGTCGATACGTCAAACCCAACTTTACGTGGTGTATTCTTTGAAGACTTGGCAGCTGTCATTGGCTTGGTTGTCGCTGCTGCTGCCATGGGTATGCATGCTTATACGGGACAGCCGTTTTGGGATGCGCTCGGCTCTATCATTGTCGGAATATTATTGGGTGCGGTAGCCATCTTTTTAATTAGCCGTAACCGTGACTTTTTGGTCGGTTATAAAGTATCAGAGAGGATACATGGCTATGCATTGACCGAGTTACTCAATCATCCAGATATCGATAGTGTGTCGTACTTGCATTTGGAGTGGGTGGGACCCAAAAAGATATTTATGGTGGCGGCAGTCGATATCGCTGGCAATCAAAAAGAAAAGGAGATTGCCCAAAAATTCGAAATTATTGAAAGTCAGTTCCGTGCCAATCCTTTATTTCAGGAAGCTATCCTGACATTATCTGTACCTAATGCTGAAACTTTGAGCTTACCCAATAGTTATAATCAAGATGCCTGATAAAGAGAAACTAATATGAAACTAAGTCTTCAGTCTGCTATAGAGAGCCCTGTTGGGCGTTCAATCATGGTTCGCTCATTAAGTATGGCCGTTATCACTATTAGCGCAGTAGCCAGTCTGACTCAAGCACAGGCTGAGCTGGTAATTCATAATGAGCCTGCTCAACAGCAAAGCGTAAGTATCAATAGAATAAGTGCGAATAGCGCTTCTATTAACAATACCGCTTTTATGAATAATAATATCTCCCCAACAGATACGTCTATCGTTAAGCTGATGGAAGTGATGCACATTGATGAGCAAATAGAATCTATCGTTAACGGGCAACAAGCGGCTATCGATGCTATCAATGTACAAACGCAAAATCGTACTGAGTCAGTAGGTGATGGTAACTTAAATAAACGCCAACAGGCGCTACAAGAGCAGATTCAAAAAGTGCTGGGTCAATATGCCAAGATAATGACCAATACTATCGGCGATACCACTGACAGGCAGACGTTGACGCAAGCTTATATCAGCGCAGCGAAGACTTACTATACGCAAGCGGAAGTTGATGCTCAAATTGATTTTTATGATACGGTGATGGGTCAAAGTATCTTATCGAAACAGCCACAGATTACAGCGGCATTTCTAAAGCAATCTTTGCCTGAGGATACCAGTGAGACAGAGGCGCAGCTGGATGAGATTTTACCGCAGATGCAACAAATAATCCAAGGTGTTTTTTAACTGATAACTGACAATTTAGCTACTTTAAAGCCCGTTTCTGAGCGCGAATCTTAAAGTTATTACACATACATTAGTACACACAAAAAAGGTCACTATAAAAGTGACCTTTTTTGCTGATATAGACTGTCTTATTGATATGTCTGGTTTGAGTACAAAGATATTATTTCTTTGGTGCATTGGCACCGATGAACCATGCATCTTTGTCGACAGTACGGCTTATTTCCGTTAATAAGTCAGCGGTATCTTCGTCACCCGCATCACCAGCAGCATCAATCCCTTCACGCAATGATGCCGCAATGGTCTTATAACGATTGGTAAGCTCACGAACATGCTGATCAACTTCAGTGATATCAGTAGGGTAAGTCTTTAAGATAGAGTCCTCAACGACGCGTTTAGAAATACCATTGGCTTTACCACCAAGGATAACGATGCGTTCAGCAACCGTATCATAAGCTTCAGTCAAGCGACCATAAGTATCATCTAATAACTGATGAACACCGATAAAGCCAGTACCTTGCAAATTCCAATGACATTGCTTACTGTCCATACTCAAATCAATGAGATTCGCTAGATTAGCGTTCAATAAGTCGATCATTTTCTTTGCGGTTGCGTCATCTATTCCACTTGCGTAACGTTCTCTCATGTTCTACTCCGTTATGTGTATTATTTTAATGAAAATCTCATTTGTTGTTATTGGTATCTTAGTAACCAACTACTTGCTGATTCGTTATAAATAATAGCAGCTTAAATGAAGATTGAAAGCCTCAAGCGTTAGGCTTTATTAGGTGGTCGTGTAATGAGTTTGTTAATCATGAAAAGCTTTGTAAATTTAGTAGTTGCTGTGTGCGTTTTTTATAACGAAGGTACTATTTATTCGTTATAAATAGGGCGCGTGACGTCATGTCTAGATGCTAATATTGTAAGAGAAGGTGACAAGATAAAACCCTTAATTACCTTTAAAAACCCTAGCTTAGACCCCACATTGTAATAAACCTTCAGAAGAAGAAAGCCATTATGCGAATGCCTGAACCGCGCTCGTCGCGTCAGTTAAATCAATTGGCCACTCAGCTCCAAGGTGAAGCTGAAATTAGTGGTGTTAATGCGTCTGGGACGCAAATATCAAGTCGTGCTTTTGAGATGGTCACCGAATTTGAGCCAGCAGGAGATCAACCCCAAGCGATTAAAAAGCTCGTCAACGGTATTAATTCTGGTATGGATGAGCAGTTACTACTGGGTGTAACGGGCTCTGGTAAGACCTATACTATGGCAAAGGTCATCTCTGAGACGCAGCGTCCAACCATTATTATGGCGCATAACAAAACGCTTGCCGCGCAGTTATATGGTGAGTTTAAGTCGTTTTTTCCGAATAACGCCGTTGAGTATTTTGTCAGTTATTACGACTATTATCAGCCTGAGGCTTATGTAGCGGCAAGTGACACCTTTATCGAAAAAGACAGTGCCATTAATGACCATATTGATCAGATGCGCCTGTCAGCGACGCGAGCACTCCTAGAGCGCCGTGATGCAATTATCGTTGCCTCGGTATCGTGTATTTATGGTTTGGGTGATCCAGAAAGTTATTTAAAAATGCTGCTGCACGTCGTCGTTGGGGACAAAATCGATCGCACTGCTACCATTAAACGTCTCGTTGAAATGCAATATACGCGCAATGAGCTAGACTTTGGACGCGGTACGTATCGGCTGCGTGGCGAGCTGTTAGATATTTATCCTGCTGAGTCTGAGCAATTAGCCGTTCGTGTGCATTTATTTGATAATGAAGTGGAGAAAATCACTTGGTTTGATCCATTAACAGGTAAGACGGTACGTAGCGTGCCACGTATTACTATCTATCCAAAATCGCATTATGTGACGCCGCGCAATAAACTAGAAGCTGCCAGTCATACCATTCGTGCTGAGCTAGAGCCGCGTCTGGAGTATTTCCGTGAAAACAATAAACTGATTGAAGCACAGCGTCTGAAAGAGCGTACTCAGTATGACCTTGAGATGATTCAACAGCTTGGCTACTGTAATGGTATCGAAAACTACTCGCAGCATCTGTCAGGTCGTCCATCAGGGGAAGCGCCGCCGACCTTATTTGACTATATTCCAGAAGACGCACTGCTGTTCCTTGATGAGTCACATGTCACTGTTTCGCAAATTGGCGCGATGTATAAAGGCGATAGATCGCGTAAAGAGAACTTGGTCAATTATGGCTTTCGTCTGCCAAGCGCCATGAACAACCGCCCGATGAAGTTTGAAGAGTGGGAGCGTATCAAGCCTAAGACCATTTATGTGAGTGCTACGCCTGCATTGTATGAGCTTGAGCACAGCGAGCAAGTCGTTGAGCAAGTCGTCCGTCCAACGGGTTTGATTGATCCTGAGATTGAGATTCGTCCTGTATTGACACAGGTCGATGATGTGTTATCAGAGATTACCAAGCGCCGAGAAAAAGATGAGCGCGTGCTGATTACCACGTTGACCAAGCGCATGTCAGAGGATTTGACCAGTTATCTAAAAGAGTACGACGTCAAAGTTGCTTATCTGCATTCGGACATCGATACCGTTGAGCGTATGCAGATCATTCATGAGTTGCGGACTGGCGTGCATGATGTATTGGTCGGTATTAACCTATTGCGTGAAGGGCTAGACATGCCAGAAGTGTCATTGGTTGCGATATTTGATGCGGACAAAGAAGGCTTCTTGCGTTCTGAGCGTGCTTTGATTCAGACCATTGGTCGTGCTGCGCGTCACATCAATGGTAAGGCTATCCTTTATGCTGATCGCATTACCAACAGTATGCAAAAGGCGATAGACGAGACCGACCGTCGCCGCGAAAAACAAGTAGCATTTAACCTTGAGCACAACATCACCCCAAAAGGCGCGCGTCGCAGTATCACCGATAAAATCGATACGGGTGACGATCAGAATGCCAATGACAATCAAGTGATTCCTATCAAGAGTAATTTGCCTGATGTGGATATTAGTATCTTACGCAGTCCTGATTTACTGGCGAAAGAAATCAATCGTCTTGAAAAGCTTATGAAGCAAATGTCACGTGACTTGAAGTTTGAAGATGCAGCGAAGACTCGTGATAAAGTGCTAGAGTTAAAGGCGCATTTGATTTAGATGGTAAGGTTTAGAATATAAAAACAGTAGGCGGGTTAACAGATAGTTAGCTCGCTTTTTTTACTTAATAAATATATTAGATCTGATTTGATTTTCTAAATAGTTCTTTTCTGAATTTACCTAGCTGTACTGTCCATTCACAACACAAATCATGAAGTTGGTGCGCTAATGGACGACAACATTCAGGGGTAAAGAATTCAGGATTTGCATATTCCAAAAAATTACCATGGCAAAGATTGTGTCTTATCCGCACTATTTCCACATCAGTTTTATTTGGTTTTTTAGAGTTTAAATTGTCCAAAAACAGACTTTCTTCTGGAAAGGCTAGGGCTTCTATAGGCAGCCCATTATTTTGAGCTGCTAGTAACAGGCTATTGCTTAAAGTAGGTATGTTATCAAGTTCAGTTACTATACATGGCTTTTTAATTTGAGACATAGTTATTCTGAGAGAAGCTTCAATGCCATTTATAAAGCTTGTGCAAGCTGGTAAATAAAGCTCGGAGTCCAATGCCGAAAGTGCTTGAGTAAATAACCAGTGAACTTCAGCACCTAAATTATGATTCAAGAAGAAGAATTTTCTTTCATGTTCTATGCGTATTTTTTGCAAGTAAGACTCTTCTTCGCTCATCATTTCATATGCTCCCTTCATACTTATATATTTCAAAAAATTCATGTGGTCATAACAAATTATAACTATTATATACTCGCCAGTATTAAACGTAGCTTTAAATTTGCTAACTTAAGGCAGGTAGCTGCTCTATATATAAAATCAAAAGGCTGAATAATCATAGCTTAAAAGTATTTTTTGGTAATTTTTGTCCTATTTCTCATAGCAGTATACGTGACGACAAATGACTGTCTGTTGAGTTGAGTTGAGTTGAACTAATATTAGGATTAAAAGGAAGGGCTTCATAGGTGTAAATTAATAACTAATAATTGGTCATATCAAAACTTGTGTTTATACCAAATGCCCCTTAATATGATATCAATGAGCAATATGAACTTATAACAACGGACGTTGAGGCACATAATTCATCATGAAAAATAATAAATTCTTAGAATTAAATGCGAATGAAAACTCACTAGGCATGGCAGATTCTGCCAAACGAGCCATTATAGAATCTTTAGGTGAGGGCTTTCGTTATCCAGATAATCCACGCGCGGCGCTCATTAGCAAAATTGCCACCATCCATGGTGTGGCAGAAAACCAAATCTCCTTAGGCAATGGCTCGACTGAAAATATTCGAGCTACCTTGCAAATGCTGCAAAACAAAGCACTAAAAGCGGGCAAGCATTTTCAGATGGTAATTCCTGTGCCAACGTTTGATTGTGCAGAGATGTATGCAAATTCCATTGGCGTGCCTGTGGTCAAGATACCATTAACCGCTGAAAACTATGATTATGATTTTGCTGAACTACAAAAAGCTGCTGACGATTTTGATGGCATCAGCCTACTTTATATTTGCAATCCAAATAATCCAACGGGCATCATTACATCAACGTCAAAGCTTAAGACTTGGGTAAGTAAGGCACCAGATAACCATTACTTCTTGCTAGATCAAGCGTATTTGGAGTACGTGTCAGACCCAAGCTTTGAAAGTGGGATTGAGTGGGTGAAACAAGGGTTATCAGACAATCTTATTGTTATTCATACTTTCTCAAAGTTATGTGCCTTAGCAGGTATGCGAGTGGGCTACGCGGTTTCTAACCCGCAAGCAATCGAGGCTGTCGAAGCGTTTATGTCTATGGACAACACCAACTTGTCAGGTGCGGTTGCTGCTATTGCCACGCTAAATGATGCCAAGTTTTTAGCGCTAAGTTTGCGCAATACCAATCAGTCGCGCCAGATGATTGAGACAGTATTAGATGACCTTAGATTGCGTTATTTACCCTCACAGACCAATTTTATTTTTCATGAAATAAAAGGTGACTTAAAAACATACATCGATAGAATGCGTGACCATGGCATCAAGGTTGGTCGCGAGTTTCCACCTATTACAGGCTTCAATCGCTTGACGCTTGGCACGCCTGATGAGATGGCAGCATTTATTAAAGTATTAAAGCTGTTCCGTGAAAAAGGCTGGGTCTAAGTAGTGCATTAAAAAACTGCTAATTTGAAATATCGATAAACTAGCAAGACTAAGGCGTGTCCTCAATTCAATCGATTACTTGCTAAATGGGCTAAAAATGGCTAAATTTTGCCAAACATCGTCAAATAGCTTTTTAATATCTTGATATTATTTGCGCTACTTTCCTTGTTTGACGGCAATTTATCTCATGTTTATCACCATTTTTAAAATGAGGACATGGCCTAGTATTAGCAAACATGCTAAGAGTTTTACGAAGTGAGTTGCCTATAGGGTGGCTCTTTTTTATTTAACGGACACTATCAATAAGTGAGCATCTTACTCATAACATCTGCTAACGAGTTTCATCGTTCAGAGCGCTTGTAATCAGGGTAAATGCCACTTACCATAACCATTATTATCCGAATGCATCTCACCATCCATATATAAACCCTACTAAATAATCAGAGTAGCAAAAAAGACGAGCGCAAGTGCTACGTCCGCTGGCTGAGCGAGTTTGACATTGTTCATCGCAAATTTGGTATGGGTATCAATTAGGCGTATTACTATTGTGCTTACCAATCCATTAATAGAATTAAACTCTAACGAAAACTCATTGGGCATGGCAAACTCTGCCAAAAAAGCAGTTATCGATGCTTTAGACATCGGCTTCCGTTATCCAGATGACCAGCGTGCAGCCTTAATCACTAAAGTTGCGAAAATTAATGACGTGACTGAAAGTCAAATATCTCTAGGCAGCGGCTCCAGTGAAAATATCCGCACCGTCGTACAAATGCTGCAAAACAAAGCGTTAAGAGAAGGCAGAAATTTTCAAGTAATTGTGCCGCACCCAACCTTTGCTTATGCGGAATTATATGCAACCTCTATCAATGTGCCCGTGGTAAAAGTAGCACTGATGCCTGAAAGCTATTCTTTTGACTTACAAAATATGCAAAAAGTGGCTGATGATTTTGATGGTATAAGCTTGTTTTATCTCTGCAATCCCAACAATCCTACAGCGACGATTGCTGACACAGATGAGTTAAAAGCGTGGGTAGGAACGGCACCAGACCATCATTATTTCTTGCTAGATGAAGCCTATTCAGAATACGTCACTGACCCAAGTTTTGAGAGTGGAATTGCGTGGATAAGAGAGCAGCGCTCAGACAATATTATCGTGGTTCGGACTTTCTCCAAATTGTGTGCGCTAGCGGGTATGCGTGTCGGCTATGCCGTTGCCAGTCCGCAAATGATCACTGAGCTAGAGGCGTTTATCTCAGTGGATAATACCAATCTGTCTGGTGCTGTCGCCGCGATAGCAACCTTGAATGATGAGGCGTTTTTGGCGTTGAGTTTGCATACTGCCAATCAATCGCGTCAGCTGGTTGAGCAGACGTTGGATGAGCTTGGACTACGCTACTTACCATCACAAGCCAGCTTTATATTTCACGAAATCAAAGGCGATGTACAAACCTATATTGATAGAATGTGCGACCATGGCATCGCTGTTGGTCGCGAGTTTGCGCCTATCACTGGCTTTAATCGTTTGACGCTTGGCAGAGCTGATGAGATGGCAGTGTTTGTTGAGGTGTTGAAATCGTTTCGTGAGAAAGGCTGGGTGTGATTAAGCCAGATAGAGTAGTTTCATCATTAAAAAAGGGGACACGTCCTAGTTTGCCACTTCCTTTTTTTATTGCAATAGGATAAAGGAGCCACAGCTAACATTCTATTTTTACCAACATCAAACGCAGTTTTACATATCCTGTCTTAAAAAATATCACGTCATCTTATAGTATTGATTCATAAAGCACGAACGAACAAGCATGCAGTTGAATGCTTGGTGATAGTCATAAAATCAGTCGTGCTAACGTATATTATAATTTTAAGGTCAGGGATATATCCATGTTTGATATCAAGTCATTTTTTAAGAGAGAAGTAGAAAAAAAACTCATCAATGTAGATGATTATATTTTTATGCCTGAGCGAGTAGAGATGGAGCTGGAGGGCGGAGTATTAAATTGTGTACTCAACAGTGATGGTCGAGTCGATATCTTTTATAGTAAGCAAGGCGTGACAGAGGTCGGCTCGGCATCACGTAAGCATCCCTTTACGGCATTCGAAACCGAACTATATCATGGCGTTTATGATGACGTTATTAATGATTTGATCAAAGAAGTAGATAAGATTATTGATGGCTCTTCTAAGTATTTTAGCCGCAGTAAAATACTGCCTTTTACAGCAGCTTTGTCACAGAATCCAGTCGACAAAAACAAGTTCTAAGCCAAGTTAATAAGATAAGTGATGGTACAAAGACTTAGCAATAAAAAGGGTGGATTATTTATAACGCACCCTTTTTATGGTCTTATTTTAATGTCTTAAAACTTGAATGTTGTGCAACCATATCTACTAAACATCAGTAGATATATCATATTTTATTTCATAAAACTGGTATAGCAACTTTGTAGAGATTTTGCGACGACTTTCGTGACCAGCTGTGTGCGATATTGTGAATCGATAGCAGCATTGCCCAATTCAACGAGTGTCACTTGCTGCGGCGCTTGCTCACTGACGCAGCCACAAACATTACTTTTTACAGCTTCTTGTTGTGTGTCGGTCATAGCCACGCTAGCCACACGCCAAGCAGTTTGCTTTTCAATCTGACTGCGGCATTGGTTATCAATCGCTGATTTAAAGACATTCATACCAATCTCATTGGCAGTACCGATAGCAGTACCTGCATTATTATTCATGCCACCAGTCGTTGTGCATCCAGATAGAGCGAGGGTAGCGAGCATAGCCGTTGATATTAAGATTTTTTTCATGGGTCTGATCCTTTAAGATTTTCATTGGTTTTAAGGTTTATGCTTAATAGAAACTGGCATTTGGTACGAGTTGATGTTTGCTAGTTGACATGTATTTTCTCCAAGCAGGTCGTATATTATCAGCAAAATCAGTGCATGACATTATTAACCACTACTAGCACAGAATGAAGCCATTTTTTATAGAGGATCGATATTATCAATCCAGCCACGCATAAGGGTGATAATATGCATAGGCTTTATAAACAATATAACCAGCAATCATCAATAAACCACCGACGATAAATAACCAAGTGGTGAGGTGTTCCCACGAACAACCATCAAAACGGTGATTAAACGCCGCAGAAATACTGGCGATGAAAAGAATGAGGCAATCCAATAGCAATATCAGTGTTGAGGTGAGCTCATAACTATCTACGCTAAAGTGCAGCATACAAGAATCCATGAATAAAATTTATCTTCCTTTAACGAGTTCATTAACTGAGAGAGGTGAAATATTCATGAAGTATTGCTATATTTGGGTAGCGTATTTATTATTTTCTACTGTAAATACTATTTAGCTTAATAGCATTCTGCGCAAAGCAGCCGATTCAAACCCATATATACGTAACTCAGCACAAAAAAACCAGCTAAGGCAAAGGCTCTTAGCTGGTTTTATTTTATAAAGTTGATGTCAGTTTTTTAACTGCTTTAGACATTTTTACCGTGTTGCTTTTGCTGAATGTCTTTTGCGAGTTTGTAACACTCATTGATGTGGTCATTGGCGATTTTTTTGAAAATCATATAGCCCATTGTAGCAGCAACCATCTGACCTCCCAGTGGGATAAATTTCGTTACTTGTTTGGCAGCGATACGACCACCAAAGCCTTGCACGGTCTTTTTAACAATACCACGTGTCGCCATCAACCCTGCAAAATCGACAGTACGATCTTTCAATGCACCCCAATGAATGGCTCGTGATTCTAAATCAACTGCCGCCTTACGGTCTTCAAGTAAGCCAAATCTCTCGCTAATGTCAGGTAATAGTTGAGTAAGCATACCTGCGTCTACTGCGACATCAAAAAATGGTACAGGAACGATGGCAACACCAGCAGAATATTTGGCACGTTTTTTGACCAACTTTTGACATTCCTTTTTTACTTGTTCAAGATCCAAGCTAGGGTCAATGGTATTTGGTAGTTTTTCAGCCAGTGGTGTGGTTTTCATAAAGCATCCTTATAAATGGTTAAAATAAAAAATCAAATCTCAATAGATAGCAAGTATCTCAGTTGCTTACCATTTTATGGATTTCTGAGCGGCATACAATCATTGCTTTGTAGCAAAATGCAGAAAAATGCAGTCGATATGCACCGTTTTTGTAAATGAAATATTATGCATATTATATGCATAGAGTATGAATTATTTGCTCCATGCTAGTATTAAAATATGGTTTATCACAATGTACTGCAACAAAAAACGATAAACCAAGCCGCCAAAAATTGTCATTGTGACCCTCTGCCAAAGCCAGTAGAATATGCACATGCTAAATTTAACCCCCCGTTATACCAGCACTCGCATCGACGAGTTGCCCGCCGCGCTGCAACCACTTGCCGCCCAATCATTGACGCTTGCCCGCCTGTATGCAGGTCGCGGCATTACTCAGCCTGATGAGCTAGAGACGCAACTCTCTGCGCTATTGCCAGCCGAAATGCTACATGGTGTCACCGAAGCAGTGCGTCTGTTAGACGTCGCCATCGATGACGGTCAGCGTATCCTTATCGTGGGCGATTTTGACTGTGATGGTGCGACCAGTACCGCATTAATGATGCGTGCGCTTACAAAAATGGGGGCATTCGTTGACTTTTTAGTGCCCGACCGTTTTAAGTACGGCTATGGTTTGACACCAGAAATTGTCGAATTGGGTATTGAGAAGTATCATCCTGAGGTGATAGTGACCGTCGATAATGGTATCTCAAGCCATGAAGGCGTGGCTCGTGCGCAAGCCGATGGTATCACCGTGATTATTACTGATCATCATTTGACGACTAAAGAAACACCGCCTGCGGAGGCTGTGGTTAATCCCAATCAGCTCGATTGCCACTTCAGCAGTAAAGCGCTCGTAGGAGTGGGTGTGGCATTTTATGTGCTTGGACGCTTGGCTAAGCTGCGCCGCGAAGCTGGTAAATCTACCGTGCAAGTGAGTCAATATTTGGATTTGGTGGCATTAGGAACGATTGCCGACGTTGGGGTGCTTGATAAAAACAATCGCATTTTAGTGCATCATGGACTGGCGGCTATCCGCCAAGGGCGCTGCTCGCTCGGTATCTTGGCACTCCTTGAACAAGCAGGGCGAGATCCTAAACAGTTGCAGGCACAAGATTTTGGGTTTGTCTTAGGACCTCGTATCAATGCCGCTGGTCGTATGGACAATATGCGCATCGGTATTGAGTGTTTGTTGACGGATGACTGGAGTACGGCGCAGCGTTTGGCGCAAGAGCTTGAGCAGTTAAACCGGGCGCGTCGACAGGTAGAAGGTGAGATGCGCGCGCAAGCGGATAACATCGTACAGACATTAGCCGCTGCGGATACAGACATGGACGATGAGGCTACGGCGGATAACCGTGAAAGCGGCGATGTTATTGTTCAAAATAGATCTGAGAAAAAGACGAATAATAATCATAAACGCAGTATCGTTTTATATCAAGATGATTGGCATCAAGGCGTCATCGGCATTGTCGCTGGACGGTTAAAAGAAAGTCATTATTTGCCAAGTATCGTCTTTGCGCCCGCGGATACAGAGCGTACCGGTGACGATGACCCTATCAAAGGATCGGCGCGTTCTATCGCTGGCGTGCACATTCGTGATGCGATTGAGCAGGTTGCCGAGCGCCATCCTGATTTAATCAGTCATTTTGGTGGTCATGCGATGGCAGCAGGCTTAACGATCAAACGTCGTAACTTTGATGGGTTTGTTATGGCTTTTAATGACGTCATGGCACAGATGAATAATGAGGTGTTTGCTGAGCAAAAATTCACTGATGGCGCGTTGCAGCCGAGTGACTTTAGCTTGTGGTTTGCTGAACATTTAGCCGATGCCAATATTTGGGGTCATGGCTTTGCACCGCCAATATTTGATGGTGTTTTTGAAGTGTTAAGCTTTAAGATATTAAAAGACAAGCACCTTAAACTGTCGCTGCGTTACCCTGATGTGCAATATCCGATTGAAGCAATTCATTTTAACTTTGATAGCGAGATATGGGATTATCGTGCAGAAAAAGTGCATGTATTATTTCAGCTAGACATCAACGAGTGGAACGGCAAACAAAGTCTACAGTTGATGGTAAGGGATTTAGCAGTCATACAGGAATGATGGCATTATCTTATTATAAGATACTTAATAAGTAGCAAATATAGCGTCGACTTTGTTTAAGGTTGACGCTTTTTTAGTATTTCCATTCGATGGTTGGAAACTGCCAGTCATAACGAATGGCGAGCATGCGTAAGGTAAAAATCGTACCCATAGTAGCGATGTCAGCAATCCAAGATGTCACACCCAGATTGTGTAGGGCGAAATAGAGAATGCCGCCAGCCAAGGCTGCCGAAATATAAATCTCTTGCTGCAACACCAGCGGAATCTCATTGCAGATCATATCGCGGATGATACCGCCGACAATAATGGTGATTACCCCAAGTAATAACGCCACGGGCACATTTGCACCCATACTATCGGCAACCTTGATACCGATTAAGGTAAAAACTGACAGTCCAATAGTATCTGAGAGTTTGAGGAACTTATTAACGCGTTTAGAGTTGGGATGAAAGAATATTTGCATCACTAATGAAGAGATGGTGATAACAGTCAGGTAGCTCATATCCACCATCCAAAATAGTGGATGGCGATCTAAAATGACATCACGCACAGTGCCGCCACCGATAGCGGTGACAATAGACACCAGTAAACAACCAAAAACATCGAAATTTTTGTGTTTTGCCAGTATCGTGCCTGAAATGCTACAAGCGATAATACCAATCATATCAAAAAGGTAAATGAGAGAGCGTGGGTCAAACGTAGTGATTAGTGCTGAAGGGTTCAATGCGATAGCCAGCATGAGCAAGTCTCACTAAGTTTGTATGATGATTGTCTGATTATTATAAGCCAATGCAGTAGAGTTATGGCGTGTCCTCATTTTAAAAATGGTGATAAAAATGAGATAAATTACCGTCAAACAAGGAAAGTAGCGCACATAATATCGAGATATTAAGAAGCTATTTGACGATGTTTGGCAAAATTTAGCCATTTTTAGCCCATTTAGAAAGTAAACGATTGAATTGAGGACACGCCCTAGTGTTTAAACCATATATATCGGTCTTATTTCACCAAACGTATAGAAGGCAGGTGCCAATCAAAACGTAATGCTAGCATCCGTACAGCAAAGATAACGCCCAGCATAACAAATTCATTCAATCCAGCATTTACACCCAAACGATCAAGCAGCAGATAAGTGATCGAACCTACAATACTAGCAGAGATATAAATCTCGCGTTGAAGTAACAGTGGTATCTCATTACAGATGATATCGCGTAGCAGACCACCAATAATAGCCGTCCAAACCCCCATCATAATAGCGATAATAGCTGACATATCTTGTGTCAATGCTATCTTAAAACCAATCACGCTAAAAGCCGCCAACCCAATGGCATCAAACAGCTTCAATGCCTTATCAATCTTATGATACAGATGAAAGAATATTTGTAAAATAAGCGATGTCACTGTGATGACGATCACATAATTGAGGTCAGTCATCCAAAATAATGGATGACGGTCTAGCGCCATATCACGTAGTGTACCGCCGCCGATAGCATTGACCATCGCAACCAAGATACAGCCAGCAATATCAAAGCCTTTGTGCTGTGCCAGCAGTGTACCTGCGATCGCACAAGCAATCACACCAACCATATCTAATAAATATAATAAAATATCAGGAAAAATTAAATCATTAACCATGATTATATTACCAATATAATGGCCATCAAAATAGATTGGCTGGGCTGGGCTGGGCTGGGCTGGGCTGGGTTAGATTAGGTTAGTTTTGAAGTTGCTTATATCAATAATTTAAATAGAGTTAACCTAACTTTAGGTAGTAGTTTAGCCATCTTTTGCAAATAGAATAAGCCCAATGATAATCAGAGCAATACCTATTAAACCCATCGCTGATGGCAGGGTATTATTGAGCAATAGCATACCGCCAATTAAGGCAAATATCACTTCACTTGCCTGAGTGGCATCAACCCCAGCCACTTCGCTTGAAGTTTCCGCTTTTTCACGGGCATATAAAAAGATACTGGTTGCCGCCACGCCTGCCAATAGAGCCACAAGTAAGGTATTGAATACCTGCTTAGTATCAGGAAAATCCGGATGAACGACAAGACCCAAAACCAACCAAAATGGCAGACTGCCCAAGGTCATTAACCATACTTTGTTAAAGGCATTTTGTAGGAGGGTGGTTTTGATAGCAGGTATACGTGCGATTAAAGTTTGCAGCACAGAGCTCGGCAAGGTTTGAGCAGAGTGGTTAAGGTTTAAGGAATTGACCACATCTGCCGTGCGATTCATATCGGCAGACAATGCAGGTGCTTCTGTAATAAGTGAGGTGGTTTTTTTACTAATCTCGTTGGCTTGGATAACGCTTTTTTGAGTGCTAGTAGGCTCGGCATTACGCTTGCGTGCATTGTAAGATACCTGCCAAACCAACTGGTTACCAATGGGATAGCTAAAGGCGGCTATTAGGGCAGGCACGGCACCATAAAGCAGCATATCTTTCATAGGCACTGCATCAGCATCTAGCAAAGAAGCGGCATCCAGTCCTTCACTGATATTGACTAGTACCACGCCAGCAAATACTAATAACGCATATGCAATGAATTTTTTATCAAAACGTTGTCCGAATGCTAGCAAAACGAGTAGGCTTGCAACCACTGTAAACATAAAAGTCGCGGCGACTACCCAGCCTGCGACATGATCAGCCGCGTAGCATATTCCTGTATAAAAAATTCCAAAACCAATACTGCCCGTAATACACCAAAAGCCCCAATGTTGACGGAATATAGTCATCAGCTCTGTAATACGCCCAAAACCATGCTGCATAATTATAATAGCCGTGAGTATTAGCCACATAAATGCATAGCGAAGGCTAGCTGACCAAAACCAATGCCCACCAGCCGCACTCATAACTTCGTTCAACACAAACGTCGAGCTAAAAAATGCCCCCGATAGTAAGCCCAATAAAATGAGTTTGACCATACCTATATTCCTATCCTTGGGTCGCTATTTATGTTGAATATCCATTTAGATGATTGGACTATTATTTGCCTTTAGCATCTGCCCAGATGATTTTATGCAGTTGCAATTGGAAGCGTACGGGCAGCGCGTCAGCCAACATCCATTCTGCAAGTTCGCGCGCCAACACAGGTACATCGGGGCTGACTTCCTCGTCGATATCCTCTGCGACATTAAACATCGGCGAAAACCAAACCGTATCGACCAATTCATTTAATTTATGCTCAGACAGCTTGGTTTTCGCCCAGTCGTAATCTTCACGATTCATAATGACAAATTTAATTTGGTCATGCTGAGTGAGGTGGTCGAGATTTGACCATAGATTCTTATCGACTTCGCCTGAGCTTGGCGTTTTGAGATCCATGACTTTACTGACCGCTTTTGGCACGTTTGCTACCGTGAGCGCGCCTGCGGTTTCAAGCGAGATTTCATAACCGTCGCTCAGTAAGCGCTTCATTAGCTCAATGGCGTTCGGCTGAGCTAAAGGCTCGCCGCCAGTCAGACAAATACGCTTGCAAGGATAGCTTTTGATGGTCTCTATAATGGTTTCTAGCGACTGCCGCTCGCCGCCAGTAAAGGCGTATTCAGTATCGCAATAGACACAGCGAAGTGGACAGCCGGTCAAGCGTACAAATATCGTTGGCAAGCCTGAGGTCAGCGCTTCACCTTGTAAAGAATAAAAGATTTCTGTCAAACGTAGACCCGCTTCAGGGTCAGTGACAGGAATGGCGGCGGTGCGTAATAGTGATTCACTCATAATATGTCAAATACAGTTAAAGATTGCTAATGGGATGAGGCATTTATCAATCGTAATAAAAAGGCAGGTTCAGGTATGGGCGTTTTGCGTTTGGATAAAGCCAAACCAAAAAAAGGGATTATAACGCACCACCCTCTATTAAGCTGCAAAAAAGACGCTGAAGTTTTCTTCAGCGTCTTTAATAAGGAGGATCTGTCGCTGTCCGTACGGTTTGGGTACGAGACTCTAAGTATTAAAAATACTAAGCTAAACGCAATAGCTCATTGACTGATGTTTTAGCGCGGGTTTGTGCATCGACTTTTTTGACGATGATAGCAGCATATAAGCTATGCGTACCATCTTCTGATGGCAAGCTACCCGGTACGACAACAGAGCCTGCTGGTACACGGCCACGATGAATCTCACCCGTTTCGCGATCATAAATGCGCGTTGATTGACCAATAAATACACCCATCGAAATAACAGCGCCTTCTTCGACGATTACGCCTTCAACGATTTCAGAACGCGCACCGATGAAGCAGTTGTCTTCGATGATAGTTGGATTCGCTTGTAATGGCTCTAATACGCCGCCGATACCAACGCCACCTGATAAATGAACATTTTTACCAATTTGGGCACATGAACCCACGGTCGCCCACGTATCTACCATCGCGCCTTGATCGACATACGCGCCGATGTTGACATACGACGGCATCAATACCGCGCCTGCTGCGATGAAAGAGCCTTTACGAGCAACGGCTGGTGGTACAACGCGTACGCCAGCTTCTTTGAACTGTGCTTCGGTCCAGTTGGCAAACTTAGTCGGAACTTTGTCATAGAATTGCACATGTTCGCCCGCTGCCTGAACATAGTTGTCGTTTAAGCGAAAAGAGAGCAAAACGGCTTTTTTTGCCCACTGATTGACGACCCATTCGCCATCCTTTTTTTCTGCAACGCGCAATGTACCGTTATCTAGTTGCTCAAGCACTTGATTAATAGCATCACGCACGTCTTGTGGCATCGTGCTTGGGCTGTATTCGTTGCGTTTTTCAAAGGCTTGTTCGATGGTTTGTTGTAATGACATAAAGGTTCCTAAAGTTAGTGGAAGGTAAAGCATATATTATCGTTAAATAACTCGCATGACTTGGCGTAAAAACTTGCTTACCGTATTGTCGCTAATTTGGCGACTTTTAGCAAACGAGTTAACCGCCAAGATGAGCGCTGCTGTTAATTGTCTGAGCTATGGCTTTCTATCCATTCTAAGATATCTTCATAGACTGTTTGGTGGTCTTTTTCATGCAAAGGCTCATGACGCATATTTGGGTAGAGTTGGATATCTACTTGACTGAAATTTTGCTTGTTTAAGCGCGTAACAATTTTGCGAATGCCGTTGCCCATATCTCCGATAGGATCATCTTCGCCGCTGATAAATAGCATCGGGAAGTTTTTTGGAATAGTCATTGCCCAGCCTTTGTTTAAGCCAGTTTCCATCAGAAAGAATAATGTCATAAAGCCATTATTGGTGAAATCAAAGCCCGTCAATGGATCTGCTTCATAGGCTTCAATGGCGGCAGGATTTTCAGTTAACCACGCAAATTCTGATGAAGAGATGCGATCTTCAAGCTTACTATTCAAGACTTTATTCATCACCTTGGCAAACATTGCATTTGGTTTTTTGGGTGCTACTTTTGCCAGTACTTTATTGACTGGGAGTAGTACTTTAGTCAAGGGGTTGGCATCTGCTGTACCCATCAAAATAGCACCTGTAAAATTGTGTGCATGGTGCTTTAGGACATTACGCACAATAAACGAGCCCATAGAGTGACCCATTACAAAGTGTGGCACGTCAGGATGGCGGTTTTTTAAGCTATCTGCCATGACAATGACGTCTTTTAGCAGGGACTGTACTGGATGCTCTTCACCAAAAAAACCTAAATCTGCTGATGTTTTGACGGTCTTTCCATGTCCCAAATGGTCATAAGTTGCCACTGCGATACCATTATCCGCTAAAAACTGAGCGAAGTCTGCGTAACGTCCGCTATGCTCTGCCATACCGTGGACAATTAGTAACGTGGCTTTTACCGCTGTGTTTTCATGGCTTGGTACAAAAAAATTATGATGCAAGTAATGAATATTATCTGAGGAGAGAATGTGGTCGTTACCTGTATCGGTGTTGATACTCATATAGGGTTCCTTAAACAGTTTTAATGAATGTTTTTAATAAATAGCTTTAACGGTTCATCATCTTAATGAATAGCAGGCATGATGATTTGAAATCGCCTGCTAAAATTTGGCTTATTATACGGCGCTTACCATGAACTATTGTACTGGACGTTGGTAAATCGTTTGACCTTCTTTAATGGTTGTGATGACTTTAATGTCTTTTAGCTTGCTTGCCTCTATGGTTAATGGGTTGGCATCTAAGATAACCAAATCAGCCAGTTTTCCGGGCGTCAAGGTGCCTTTGCTGTCTTCTTCAAAATACTCATAAGCGGCATTGCTGGTAATGGCTTTTAACGCTTGATACGGCGTCGCTCGCTCATTTTTACCGATGATTTTACCTGAGCGCGAAGTGCGATTGACTGCTGACCAGACTGTAAATAGCGGGTCAACAGGTGTCACTGTGTCATCAGAGTGATTGGAGTATCTAAGTCCCATTCTATCAGCAGTGGCAATCGGGCTTGAAAAGTCGGCACGTTTTTTACCTAAGTTTTTAACGTGTACGTCTCCCCAAAAGTAAGTATGGTTGGTAAAGAAGGACGGCAGCATATTGTATTTTTTGAATGCGGCTAGCTGATCAGGTCGGGCAAATTGAGCATGAATGGGCACAGTACGGCGATCTTTATCAGCTGCTTGACCAGTCTTTTTGACCGCATACTCGTGTGCCTTGATGAGCATATCGGTTGCGCCATCACCATTATTATGGATAAAGAGTTGATTGTCACGAGCATAGGCTTTGACAAACATCTCGTTCAGCTGATCTTGGCTGACACTTGGTAAACCACGGCAGTCCTTTTCACAATCTGGAACTGGCGTGAGATAAGGTTGGCTAAAATAGGCGGTCTTGCCTTGTGGCGAGCCATCTGCAACGATTTTGGTACCCTGTACTTTAAAACCGTTTTTATAGGTTTTCCATACGAATTTTTTATCAGCCAAATTCTCATCTAGGTCACTCACTCCTGCTAGTGCGACCAAGTCAATTTTAAGTTTGCCTGCATCGGCTTGTTTTTGAAAAAACTGAATGGTATTACGAGCTGTCGAACCGTTATGCGCCGTCGTTATGCCATTCTTTGCATAATATTCTTGCGTCTGCTCAAAGAATTTGCCTTGATTCGGCGCTAACACTTCTAGCATATTGCGCACGAACGGATACATCGCCGTTTCTTGTACGAGACCGTTTGGTTCACTAGAGCCTTTAATTCGAGCAATATTACCGCCCGCTGGATTTTTACTGTCAGCAGTGATATTCATCATGGCCAGCGCCTTGCTGTTTGCGACGCCCATGTGACCACTCGTGTGTTGTAAATAAACTGGATTGTTTGGCAATACTTTATCAATTTCGCTTTTGGTCGGATGATGCCCCTCAGCGAGCTGAGTTTCATCATAACCCCAACCAAAGATCCAGTCGCCATCAGCAATGTTATTGTCCACTTTATAATCTTTTAGCGTTTGCATCATTTTAGGAATACTATCGACTTGACCGATGGGCGGCGGGTTGAGATTGACCTGACCCATGGTGTTCGACACCATATCAAAATGACTGTGCGGATCGATAAAGCTGGGTAATAAGGTTTTATCTTGTAGATTAATCTGTGCGGCATTTTTATATTTCGATTGCGCCTCTTGTAAATTGCCCACATAGGCAATCTTGCCCGCTTGGGTGACTAAGGCTTCGGCCATTTGTGGCTGATCGTCCTCCATCGTGATGATGTTGCCATTGTAATAGACAGTTGCTGAGTTGCTCATATCCTTGGGCGCGGTCTGCATGGTAGTGCAACCTATGACACTCATTAATCCAATGCTCAGTACAGTTGGTTTTAGTAATGTGCTCATATTCATTACGTTATCCTTAAAAGGTGATTTGATGCTTACATCCGTGTGTCATAAGCATTGGTACGTGGTGAGTTTTCTATATTCTAAAAGTATTTATATTTTATCAGTGACTGTTGTTTTAAAAGATATGAATGTTGCAACCAATTTAGCGATAAAGCCTTGTGCGGTCAATGCTATTTAAGAGTTTTGTACTGACAACTGTGGCATTGCCAATTGAATGAGAAGGTCGATCTATAAATCTGCTGAATATAATATCTTAAAAGCCAAATTAACAAGTGCTGTATGACATCCTACGAGACGTCATGCTCATTTGGCATAAAAGATGAAAATTACGATATTAGTTGTCAATATTGTTTCACAATCAGGTATGATTAATTAGATAAAACGTAAAGTGATAAGGCTAATAATAAGATGATTGTTTTATGAAATAGTCATAAAAAGCAATTGCTTGCGTGTGAATTTGTCTTTTTTAACCTTTTATTTTTGCGTTATTATTCTTGCTTTAGAGGTGCTACTAACAGGTTTTTATACCATTATGAAATCAACTATCGAATTACTCGAGCACACGGATTTCCCAGCGATCAAACGTCGTGAGTTAACCACGCTACAGGTCAATATGGGTTACTTATGCAATATGTCTTGTGTGCATTGTCATGTGGCTGCCAGTCCTTACCGCACAGAGATGATGTCGCGTGAGTTGGTTGAGTTGATTCTAGAAGTCTTGCAAGCAAAAAATATAGAGACGCTTGATTTAACGGGCGGTGCGCCTGAGATGCACGAAGACTTTAAGTATTTGGTCACAGCCGCGCGCGCCTTGGGTGTAAAAGTGATTGATCGCTGTAATCTAACTATCCTGATGGAAGAAGGCTTTGAGGACATAGCACAGTTTTTGGCAGACAATGCGGTCGAAGTGGTGGCTTCTCTGCCATGTTATTCATTAGAAAATGTCGATAAGCAGCGCGGCAAGGGCGCATTTGATGACAGTATATTGGGACTGCATAAACTCAATGCGCTTGGCTACGGCAAGAAAGGGTCGGAGCTCACGCTGAACCTCGTTTATAACCCGCAAGGTGCTACGCTACCGCCCAATCAGCAGCAACTAGAAGCAGATTATAAGCACGAGTTAAAAGAACATTTCGATATCGAATTCCATCAGTTATTTGCCTTGACCAATATGCCTATTCAGCGTTTTGGTGCGGTGCTATTGGCTAAAAACCAATTCCATCCCTATATGGATTTGCTCAAAGCCAATTACATGGCTGCCAATTTAACCGAAGTCATGTGCCGATCGACCATCAGTGTTAATTGGTTAGGAGAATTGTTTGATTGTGACTTTAACCAGCAATTAAAGATTCCAGTGCCCAACAAGTCCCGTCGGCATCTAAGCGATTTGTTAACGCAAAATTCTGCTGGCGATGACATTGCCATTGCAGATCATTGCTATGGCTGTACGGCAGGGCAAGGAAGTAGCTGCGGTGGTGCGCTAGAAGAAGAGACAACAGATCGGACGATAGAAGAAATATCCTCGATTTAACCGGAGTCAATCATGTCAGTATTTAATAGTACAAGACTTAATAGTAAAAGCCTTTTTTTAAGCAGTGGTTTATTAATCAAAACGGCAGTGACCACTTCTATCATGTTAGCCAGTATGGCAAGTTATGCGGATTTTAATCACAGCACTTGGGATAGTTTACTGAATAAAAACGTCACCATGACCAATGGTGGCAAAGCCTCAGTCGTTAATTACAACGGTATGAAAGCAGATCAAAGCAAACTTGATAGCTACATGGCGGCGACTGGTAAAATCAGCCAATCGGAATTTAACGCTTGGAGTAAAGATGAGCAATTAGCATTTTTGATCAATGTCTATAATGCTGGAACGGTAGAGCTGGTTTTGACCAAATATCCTAACATCAAGTCGATTAAAGATATTGGTGGAATATTTGGTTCGCCATGGAAACAGGATTTCGTCACGCTATTAGGCAAGAAGCGCTCGCTTGATGACATCGAGCACAATCTAATCCGTGGCTCAAAACGCTACAACGAACCACGTATTCACTTTGCGGTGAACTGTGCGAGTATCGGCTGTCCTGCGCTATTAAATGATGCTTTTACAGGGAGTAAATTAGATAAACAATTAGAGCAAGTGACGAGTAAATTCCTCGCGGATAGCAGTCGCAACCGTCTCAAAGGTAATACGTTAGAGATATCACCAATTTTTAAATGGTATAAAGAAGACTTTGAGACTAACTGGCGCGTTACTAATGATTTAGAAGGGTTTTTGGCTCGTTACAGCTCATCTTTAGGGCTTAATAAATCGCAAACCACTGAGCTAAAAGCAGGAAAAATGAAGATTGGTTATACCGATTATAATTGGAGCCTTAATAAGAAATAATGGTAACAACAAGTAAGAGTACTGCTAACTATGACGGCTATGGCGACGGTTTCTATCATTATTCCAGTACTCAATGAGGCAGATAATTTGCCTTTATTGTTTGATAATATCAATAGGCTAAATCCAAACCCACAGCAAGTGATAGTGGTCGATGGTGGTTCAAACGATGATTCTATTGACATAATCCAAAGTTTTATTAATAAATTAATACCTGATAATGATTGTAAAATTGATTGGCAAATGACTGAGTCTAAAGCAGGGCGCGCGCTGCAAATGAATACAGGCGCAGCGTTAGCAACTAGCGATGTATTGCTATTTTTGCACGCCGATATGCAATTGCCAATGGATGCTATAGAGAGCGTTTCTGAAGCGATGAAACGGGCAGAGTGGGGACGTTTTGATGTGCAAATAGCCAGTCGCCAGCTCATGCTAAAATTGGTCAGTCAGATGATCAATTGGCGCTCACGGTTGAGCGGAATCGCGACAGGCGACCAAGCCATTTTTATTAGCCAGTCTTTATTTGAGCGAATCGGTAATTATCCTAACCAAGCCTTAATGGAAGATGTTGAGCTTTGCAAACAGTTAAAAGGTATTGCTAAACCTGCTTGTTTAAAAAGTAAAGTCATCACATCAGCAAGACGCTGGCAACAGCATGGCACTTGGCGGACGATTCTTTTGATGTGGCATCTACGCTTTGATTATTGGCGTGGCGTTTCGGCCGATAATATCAAAGCGCGTTATTATAAATAAAAGTACAAACTCTTACCATGAATCAAAAACCACAAACTTGTGTTATCCTTTTCGCCAAATTCCCCGCACAGGGCATGGCAAAAACGCGCTTGCAACCCGCGCTTGGCATTGAAGGTGCTGCGCAAATGGCACGTAGACTGCTATTGCATAGTATAGAACAAGCCGTCGCCACTGGCTTCACGGTTGAGTTATGTGTCAGTCCTGCGCCGACAGATCCATGCTGGCAAGCGCTTAATTTACTTGACTCGCTGCAATGGTCAGCACAAGCAGATGGTGATTTGGGTTTGCGTATGTTAACCGCCAGTCAGCAAGCATTAACACGTTTCGAGCACGTTATTTTGATAGGTACGGACTGTCCTAATCTTACAACCATTCGTATTCGACAGGCTGCCCAGCAGTTAGAAACACAAGATAGCGTCATGATTCCCGCTTTTGATGGTGGTTATGTGCTGTTTGGTTTTAAGCAAGTTGCTGCTCGTTTATTTAGCACTATCGAATGGAGTACGGCGAGCGTAGCAAAGATTACTCAACAGCGCTTGGCAGAATTGAGCTGGTCTGTAGCGTTGTTAGCGCCTTTGCCTGATATTGATGAGCCTGAAGATTTACCGTATTTACCTGAAGGTTGGCTTGATGATTGCAAGTTTATTGAGAACTAATAACTGAGAACGCCTTATCATTTAGGGTTTTTAGGTATGAAAAAGCCATCGAGCTATTTTGTTGACCCTATTAGGTTGATTATAGTTCGATGGCTTTTCGATAATCACAAATTGGTATCGTTAAGGCAGTAATGCTGAAAGTCTGGTTTTAGTCTCTTCGCTCATCGCCTCAATAGGCGTGACTAACGCTTGTGCTAAAGCATTATGAGCAATTGATTTAGGCTGTTCTACAGCGAGTAGGGCGACCGCCTGCTTAATCACTGCTTGAGCGTTTTCAGCATTTTTCATTAGGTTTCTTATGGCATAGTCTGCACTAACGGCTTCTTCGGTAGGGTGCCAACTATCAAAGTCTGTGACCAATGCGAGCGTTGCGTAAGCCATACTTGCTTCACGAGCAAGCTTAGCCTCTGGCATATTGGTCATACCGATGATATCCGCTTGCATCTGTCGATACCAGTGTGATTCTGCACGAGTGGAGAACTGTGGCCCTTCGATACAGATATAAGTGGCTTTTGCATGACATTGACCTTGAGCTATCTGCGCCTGAGCATAAGCACGCGTTAGAATATCCGCGACTTTAGGACATAAAGGATCAGCCATCGCGACGTGTGCCACTGCACCTTCCCCAAAAAAACTGCTGTTTCTATGCTTAGTCATATCGATCATTTGATCGGGAATGACCATATCTAAGGGTTTAAGCGCTTCTCTTAATGAGCCCACTGCCGATACCGAAATGACGTAGCGTACCCCCAAAGTTTTGAGGGCATAAATATTGGCACGATAAGGCACTTCGGAAGGGGTGAATTTGTGACCTTGACCATGACGAGTTAGAAAGGCGACCGTCACGCCATTTAATTCACCTAAGACAATATCATCAGAGGGTTTGCCGTAAGGTGTCGATATGCTGACACTACGTTTATTGGTTAAATCTTGCATCTGATAAAGACCACTACCGCCAATGATGGCGATATCAGCAGATACTGATACCGATACTTCCGCTGACTTTTCTACACTAAATACTGCCATAAAGGTTTTCCATATTTTTAGAGTAACAGATAACGTTGCCAATATATGTGGTGACGAATTTATAAATTTAGACGGGATCTACTTTAAGTTAGCTGCCTTACGAGATAACCGCTTAGGTTTTATATATAAAATAAATCCTACAGTATGATAAAAATGCATTAAGAGCTACCATCTAGTCATTTTATATCAGTATTTTTTGGTCAAATAACCTCGTTTATATTTAGATGATTATAAAGGTTTACAATAGACACAGACTTTGTTTAAATGAATTTTCTAATGAAACATTGTTCCGCATAGCAAAACTATATTTGGCTATTGATTCATTACAAGAACTGCTGCGCCCTTACTTAAATAGCTTCGCATACAAAGTGTGAGTGTAGAGGGAATCTGGATGGCAGTTTATTTATAGCAAGAATTGCTATATTATTACAGGTCTGTAACGCATCACTATTGATATATTGGTGCCGTTAAGTGTATTAACTCGATTATTTCAAGGATGAATTCAATGCTCAACTCTCTAAAATCCCCGTTACTTTTATCAGCAATGTTAAGCGCCACTTTAGGTCTGACAGCATGCTCATCACCAAGTTCAGAAAGTACAGACAGTACGGCAACAGATAGCGCTGCTACTGACACTGCCGCCGACAAGCTGGACACCAAGTTTCTTACCATCGCCACTGGCGGAGCATCTGGCCCTTATAACATCATCGGCACTTCATTATCAGAGGTCTATGTCAAAACCTTTGGGGTCAACTCAAAAACACAAACTACTGGGGCTTCAGTCGAAAACGTCAATCTATTGACCCAAGGTAAAGTCGACATGGTATTGGCGCTCAGTGATGTGGTCACCGACGCGATCGAAGGCAAAAACAACTTTGATAAGCCGATAACCAACATCCAACAGATTGCAGTCTTGTACCCTAATGTGGTGCAAGTCGTCACCACCAAAAAATCTGGCATCAAAAATATTGAAGACCTACGTGGTAAGCGCATCGCTGTGGGCGATCAAGGCTCTGGCACAGAAGTAAATGCTCGGACGCTATTAGAAGGGTTTGGTATCACATATGATGACGTTACCGTTGATTATTTAGGCTTTGCGGAAGCAGCGGACGGTATGAAAGCGGGTAAAATTGAAGCGGCTTTCTTTAGTAGTGGTCTGCCAAACTCTTCATTGATGGAGCTAGAGCAGGGTCTAGACTTACAATTGATCACCATCAATCAAGACAAGCTAAAAGAAATCATTGCGACTAAGCCTTACTTTAAGACCTTTGAGATTCCTGCTGGCACTTATGGCAATGACGCCGCGATTCCAACCGCAGCAATCATGAATGCTCTATTGGTTAGCTCTGAGTTGTCTGAAGCAGATGGTTACAAGCTGACCAAAGCGTTATTTGACAATTTAGACGGTCTAAAAACAGCGCACCAAGCGGCCAATGATATTAGCTTAGCAACCGCTCGTGAAGGTATGGTCGCACCTATCCATCCTGGCGCTAAAAAGTACTATGATGAGCAAGCAGCTAAATAAGCGTTTAGGGTTATTGATTGGCGTGGCAGGCATTGCCGCGCTGGTTTTTTTTATGCTATGGCATCTCTTTGTCCGTCAGCCTGTGGTGGAAGTGCGTGTCGCAGGCGTTGATGGTGCTAACGACAAGGTTTGCTACTTTGTCGAGCCAAATTTTCAACTGCGCTGGATACACTCTGTAGAAAAACAATGGTGGGAAGAGCAATACCAACGTATAGACGGCAGCAGTACAGAAGACGCTGAATTGCTGCTGACAACCACTTATTTTGAAGCTTTTGGGGCAGGTACACCCTCAACCGAAGCACTTGCTCCCATACAAAAACCTGGCTATCTGGGTTATCAAATCAATGAGAAATTGCCTAATCTCAATTGGGTGGTCTCACGGCTTACCAAAGGTGAGATTGACTATGGTAACTACCAGATGCTCATTCATCGCTGGGTGCCAGACTATTCTGAAGTAACGATCATGCCGACAACGTATGGTTTCATTGATAGATTTAACAAGGATTTGTGTCATGAACTCCCAAGTGATGGATCACAATAATGTGACAACGATGTCAGATAACCATATCAATAACGACTTGCCTATACATTCCAACACGGATGCTGATACTCAGGTCGACGCTGAACTTGAGGCGCAAGCCCACAATAAAGCCATATTAGAAAAGTATGATAGAGAATCCATCACAAGGCACATCACTCAAGGACCAGTGAAGTATTTTATCGCTGGACTTTGCATTTTATATTCACTGTTTCATTTATATATCACCTTTAATCCCATGCCAGCGCTGCTACAGCGCTCTGTACACGTGGGCATTGGTTTTGCCTTAATTTTCTTAATTTTTCCAGCAAGTAAAAAAAGCAGCCGTCAGCGCGTCGCATGGTATGACTGGATATGGTTTGCCCTGTCATTGTCTGGCATGGCTTATCTGATATATGAATATCAAGATATCGTGACCTCACGTGGCGGTATGGCCAATCAGATGGATGTAATATTTTCGCTGATTACAGTGGTCTGCGTATTAGAAGGTAGTCGCCGTATCACAGGTTGGATTCTACCGATATTGGCAGGCATATTCTTGGCCTATCCGTTTGTCAGCCATTTGGATTTTATGCCAGACCGGTTACTGACTCGTCCTTATGACATGGGTGACATTTTTGGTCAATTATTCCTAAAAACCGAAGGTTTATATTCTGTTGCGATTGGTGCATCGGTCACTTTTATCTTCTTATTCATTCTTTTTGGTGCATTCTTAGCGCGCTCGGGAATGGGGCAGCTGTTTAATGATTTGGCATTGGCAATTGCGGGTCATAAAAAAGGCGGGCCTGCAAAAGTAGCGGTGATTTCTAGTGGTTTTATGGGCAGTATTAATGGCTCTGCTTTGTCAAACGTAGTCAGTACTGGTGCCTTTACCATTCCGCTCATGAAAAAGGTTGGTTACCACAAAGATTTTGCGGGTGCCGTTGAGGCAAGTGCCTCTGTTGGCGGGCAAATATTACCGCCGATTATGGGCGCGAGTGCCTTTATCATGGCGGAGACAACAGGCTTGCCGTATAGCACAATTGCGTTGGCGGCCTTATTGCCAGCGATATTGTATTATCTGGGCGTCATTGCGCAGGTGCATTTTCGCGCTGGTCGTCGCGATCTAAAAGGTATCGCTAAAGAAAGCTTGCCAGCCGTGAAAGAAGTGTTAAAAGCCCGCGGTCATATGCTGCTACCGATTGTATTTTTGATTTTCTTATTAATCAGAAACGTGCCCGTTGGTTATGCAGCGGCTTATACCATTGGTTTTACTGTCGTAGTTAGTATGCTGCGTAAAGAAACTAGAATGGGTTTCTCTGACATTTTGGGGGCATTAGAAGATGGTGCACGCCAGTCGCTCGCGGTAATGGCTGCTTGTGCAGTCGTCGGTATTATTATCGGAGTCGTGAGTCTAACCAGCTTTGGAACGGTGATGACCTCATCAATTGTCACACTTGGTGCAGGGTCGTTATTTTTCACACTCATTTTGACCATGCTTGCCTCGATGGTATTGGGCATGGGACTACCGTCTATTCCTGCCTATATTATTACGGCAACGATGGCAGCACCAGCCTTAGCTGGTTTTGATATTCCAATTTTGTCGGCGCACATGTTTGTTTTCTACTTTGGTATTTTTGCCAATATTACACCGCCCGTGTGTCTAGCCGCCTTTGCTGGTGCGGGTATATCTGGTGGCGATCCGATGAAGACAGGGTTCTTATCGCTCAAACTGGCACTCGCTGGATTTATCGTACCGTTTATGTTTATCTATAGTCCAGCGATGTTAATGATTGATCCTACTGGGCTTGCGGTAACTACTAAGGACTTCCCGCTACCACCTATTATCGATATTGTCACGGTAGTATTGACGTCAATTACGGGTGTTCTCGCACTTAGTGCGGCATTAGAGGGTTATTTTAAAAGCGATATGAGCCCAGTAACACGCGTTATTTTGGCAATCGGAGCTTTGCTGTTAATCTATCCTGGAATAACAACTGGTCTAGTGGGTGGCGTGATCGTTATTGCTATCGCCATCCTTAATACTAGAAACAGTGGCGAGCCAACGCCCACTTTAACCATTTAAGACGTTGCGGTTGAAGGTTTTAAAAATCTATTAAAGCTAAAAAAAGGGTGAATAACATAAAATGTTATTCACCCTTTTTACATGCTCAACTTAATTTTTAAGCATTAGCTCATTAAACCCCGACACTTAGCAGCCAAGTTTGCCTTCTGCTGCCAATGCTTTTTTACTACGGATTGGCGCTGGGCATTCTTCGCCGTAGTACTGACGATCGGCAAAGTAGCTTGAGCGTACCATTGGGCCTGCCCAAATGTTAAAGAAGCCGATTTTTTTACCATAATCCATATAACGCTGGAACTCGTCTGGATGGACATAACGATCGACAGGCGCATGGTTTTTGCTGGGTTGCAGATACTGACCAACCGTAATCATATCCACGTTATGTGCTTTTAGGTCATCAAGCAATGCATAGATTTCTTCTTCAGTTTCACCAAGACCGACCATAAAACCGCACTTGGTCGCGATATCAGGGCGCCGCTCTTTATACAGCTTGAGCAAATCTAACGAATGCTGATAATCAGAACCTGGACGGAAGGCTTTATATAAACGAGGCACGGTTTCGATGTTATGGTTAAAGACATCTGGCGGTGTTTCAGTCAACAAGTCTAGCGCGATATCCATACGACCACGGAAATCGGGTACCAATATTTCGATCAAGCAATTCGGGCTAAGTGCGCGAGATTCATTGAGCACTTCTACGAAATGCGCCGCGCCGCCATCTTTTAGATCGTCACGATCCACAGAGGTGATTACCGCATACTTAAGCTGCAAACCTAAAATAGTCTCGGCAGTGTGGCGCGGCTCATCTGCATCTAGCTCATTCGGACGACCATGACCGACGTCACAGAACGGGCAGCGACGGGTACAGATATCACCCATAATCATAAAGGTCGCGGTGCCATCAGCGAAGCACTGCGGCAGGTTAGGGCAGGCCGCTTCCTCACAGACCGTGTATAGCTTCTGCTCACGCAAGGTTGCTTTGATACGAGCCACTTCAGCGGGCGAGGACATTTTAACCCGAATCCAATCTGGCTTTTTCTTTGCCTCGATGGTCGGAATCACTTTAATTGGGATACGGGCAACTTTATCATAGCCACGTAGTTTTTCGCCTTGAATGGCTTTTTTAGGTTTGACCTTAGCAGCAGGCACATGTGTTTGTACGGCAGTTGTCATAATAAAGTATCTCTTAACCCTTTATAGCATAAGGGTTTATGGAATTATTAGAATGTGTTGTGAGTGAGGACATTATAGCAGAAACTTAGGGGCTAATTTTCAATGAATAATGTTTAACTGATCATTTTGAGGTGGATCATTAAGGCTACTATGGTTTGTCTCGCAACCATAGTTTTAAATATCTATATCAATATTCAACTCATTCAGGGTTTCTATGGCAGCACGAAACGCTTCTTGGGTGGCAGGTGCCCCGCAATAAGGCAAGCTGTGCATTAATACTTCTCGAATCTCAGCGACACTTGCGCCATTATTGATGGCACCTCGAATGTGCCCTTTTAGCTCGGTGGGGCTTTTTTGCGCAATTAAAAAAGCAATAGTGATTAATGAGCGGTATTTGCGTGGTAATACTGAGTCATCTTGCCATGTGCTGCCCCAAGCGTGTTCAATAATCCAGTCTTGTAACGGCTGAGTAAATCCAGTTGCCCCGTCAAGCGAGCGTTTAACATGTGCTGCGCCCATGACGTCAGTACGAACTTTGAGACCGTTTTGATAATTAGCGTTACTTTTTATATTACTGTTTTCCATATCGCTGTTTTCCCTATTTTTGTTTTCCATTGCACTACTATCCATATCATCATCCTTAATATTTATTCATTTAGTATATGGCTAATAAAAGCTGTTTTTTCAAGCGCTATTTTTCTAAGTGATATTTTCTCTAAGCTATCGTATCAAGATGACATTTTATCAAATAATATCCTACAAAGCGTCTAGCAGGCACAGCGTATTTATTTACTCATAAATCGAGGGGTGCTTGACTAAAATGACAAGCTGTATATCGATTGGGCAAGGCTGCTCAATCATATTGTTGATGGTACTATTTATATAATAAATGTTCAATATGAGCCCTTTATACCCGCTTTATGAGCCTTTTAAAGGCTGAGCCATTAACATTTAGGGCGTTTTAAGCTATGATTGCACCAATAATTATTTCATCTAGTATATAGACGCAGGCGGTCATGCTGACTACCCACGTAATGTACTAATACTCCCAACTGACGAGGACGACTATTGTGTTAGAAGCTTATCGTAAACATGTCGAAGAACGTGCTGAGCTAGGAACGGTTCCGCTACCACTGAATGAAAAACAAGTAGCAGAGTTGGTCGAACTACTAAAGAATCCACCAGCAGGCGAAGATGCGTTCTTGATGAACCTGCTAGAAAACCGTATTCCTGCTGGCGTTGACCAAGCGGCTTACGTTAAAGCGGCGTTTTTAGCAGCGATTCTTAAGGGTGAAACCTCTTCACCACTTATTAGCAAGCAAAAAGCCGTTCAAATCCTAGGCACGATGCAAGGTGGCTACAACGTTCAACCATTGGTTGCTGCACTGGATGACGCGGAAGTGGCACAAGATGCTGCTGAAGCGTTGAAAAAGACATTGCTGGTGTTTGACGCGTTCAATGACGTGACTGAAAAAGCAGAAGCGGGCAATGCTATCGCTAAAGAAGTGGTTCAATCTTGGGCTGACGCTGAATGGTTCTTGAACCGTGATGCTGTACCAGAAAAGACGACTTACACGACGTTTAAAGTGACTGGCGAAACCAACACCGATGACTTGTCGCCTGCGCAAGATGCGTGGAGCCGTCCTGATATCCCATTGCATTCATTGGCTATGCACAAAAACTCTCGCGACGGCATCACTGCTGACGAAGAGGGCGTTGTCGGTCCAATGAAGCAGATCGAAGCGCTTAAAGAAAAAGGCCATCCGCTCGCTTATGTTGGTGACGTGGTAGGTACAGGCTCTAGCCGTAAATCTGCGACCAACTCAGTATTGTGGCTCATGGGCGATGATATCCCGAACGTGCCAAACAAACGTGGCGGCGGTCTAGTACTTGGTAACAATATTGCTCCTATCTTCTTTAACACTATGGAAGATTCTGGCGCATTGCCAATCGAAAAAGTAGCCGTTGATAACCTAAACATGGGTGATGTATTTGACATCTATCCGTATGAAGGCAAAATCACTAAGCATGATTCTGATGAAGTGTTGTCTACGTTCAAATTGAACTCACCAACATTGCTTGATGAAGTTCGTGCTGGCGGTCGTATTCCATTGATCGTTGGTCGTGGTTTGACCAATCGTGCCCGCGCGTACATGGGTCTTGGACATTCAGATATCTTTGCTAAGCCAGAAGAGCCAGTTGATACGGGTAAAGGTTTTACTCTAGCGCAAAAAATGGTCGGCAAAGCTTGTGGTCTAGAGGGCGTACGTCCGGGCATGTACTGTGAACCTAAAATGACGACTGTAGGATCGCAGGATACGACTGGTCCGATGACTCGTGATGAGCTAAAAGATTTGGCTTGCCTAGGTTTCCAAGCAGACTTAGTAATGCAGTCATTCTGTCATACGGCGGCTTATCCAAAACCAGTTGACGTTGAGACTCAGCACACACTACCTGACTTTATCATGAACCGTGGCGGCGTAAGCTTACGTCCTGGTGATGGTATCATTCATAGCTGGTTGAACCGTATGCTACTTCCAGATACCGTTGGTACTGGTGGTGACTCGCATACGCGTTTCCCAATGGGTATCTCATTCCCAGCAGGTTCTGGTTTAGTAGCATTCGCAGCAGCGACTGGTGTTATGCCACTTGATATGCCTGAATCTGTCCGTGTACGCTTCGTTGGCGAACGTCAGGCTGGTATCACGCTACGTGACCTAGTACATGCGATTCCTTATCAAGCGATTAAAGAAGGTCTATTGACCGTTGATAAGAAAGGCAAGATCAACGAGTTCAATGGTCGTATCTTAGAGATCGAAGGTTTAGAAGATTTGACCGCTGAGCAAGCGTTTGAATTGTCTGATGCCTCAGCTGAGCGTAGTGCTGCTGGTTGTACCATCACTTTGTCTGAAGCGTCAGTGACTGAGTACTTAAACTCAAACATCACGCTACTTAAGTGGATGATCTCAGAAGGCTATGGCGATGCGCGTACGATTAGCCGTCGTATCGAGCAAATGCAAGAGTGGCTAGCGAACCCAAGCCTATTGCGTGCTGATGCCGATGCTGAATACGCCATCGATATGACTATCGATATGAGCACTATCAAAGAGCCTATCCTTTGCTGCCCGAACGATCCAGACGATGCAAAAACATTGGCTGATGTCGCTGGCGATACCATTGATGAAGTGTTCATTGGCTCATGTATGACCAACATCGGTCATTTCCGCGCTGCGGGTAAACTGCTACAAGACGTACCAGCAGGTAGTTTGAAAACTCGTCTATGGATTGCGCCACCTACTAAGATGGATGCGCGTCAGTTGATGGAAGAAGGTTACTACAACATCTACGCTCAAGCAGGCGCTCGTACTGAAATGCCAGGTTGTTCGCTATGTATGGGTAACCAAGCACGTATCGCACCGAAATCTACGGCGGTATCGACGTCTACTCGTAACTTCCCGAACCGTTTGGGTCAAGGCGCTAACGTATATCTAGCTTCTGCCGAGCTTGCAGCAGTCGCAGCGGTACTTGGTAAATTGCCAACCAACGAAGAATATCAGCAGTATGCTGGTATGCTTGATAGCATGGGCGAGGAAGTGTATCAGTATATGAACTTCGATCGTATGGATTCTTATACTGAAGAAGCCGACAAAATTAACGTTGCTCAATTGACCTAATATTTGCTTTAAAGCTAATTAGTAAGATAAAAATAAACCCCGTATCGTGATGATGCGGGGTTTATTTTGTTTTATGGTGAAGAAATTAGTTGACATATACGTCATATATTATCGCATGTGTCATTTGTTAGCATCTATTCAACTTAGATATATGTATAATCAACAAATCAAACTAATGTAGGAAGAAGAATGAGTTTTTCAATAGAAATATTATTAGGTTGTTTAGCAGTGATAGCAGCTATTACTGTACCACTCATTATCTATTTCCTGCAAAAAAGTAAAAAAAGATTAGCTTATGAAATTGTTTCAAATACACAGTTAGTCGGAGTGAAAAGCGAGGTTCAAAATAAAATTAAAATATATTATGAAAATAAACTTGTAGAAAATGTGCATCTGCTACTTATTAGAATTATAAATAACGGTAATCAGTCTATATCAATAGGGGATTTCGCCAAACGAATTGATATTAGGGCGTGTCCCTAATTCAGTTTGCAATGAATCATAGTACAAGCTAGATACAGCATAGACTTATAATTACGAGCCAATTTTTCGT
>NZ_JABASQ010000018.1 GCF_016107535.1 Psychrobacter cibarius
ATAAGCTCAAACAAAGTTATGAGAACACAGTGGCTCTCGCTTGTGCCTATATCTGGCTGAAATTATGAATGTTCAACACGCCCTAGTAAATACATTATTAAATACCAAAAAAAGTCCTCAATTGAGGACTTTTTTTATTTAACAATCTACAGTCATTAATTACATCTTGCGGCTTACAAATGCCACAATAAATAAAATGACAGCGACTGCTAAGAAAATATATGCCAGATTAGCAGACAATCCTGCGACACCGCCAAAACCCAACAAACTTGCTAACAATGCAATTACGGCAAAAATAATAGCCCAGCGAAACATAACCTTCTCCTTAAAAATTATTATTAGAAAACCAGATATTTAGATTGATGCAATCGACAATTATTAATAAGAAATAATTACTATTATTAATGACTGCCTTGCTCTCTCTAAGGTTCCTTTTTCTTTACTTTTTGTTTTTTTAATACTTATTAGTTTTTCAACCATTATTACTGCTTACGACCATAGATTAGCAATATTTATCTTTAGAAAACGTTCATTTTGGTAATGATATCGGTAGGTTATGTAACCTTTGTAGCAAATCTTAACATCGAACCTTTTTTTCATCCCTTTATGGGAGTTATGTGTATAGATGGTTAGTTATCACTTAGCCATCAACATTTTCATCATATAATCTGCTATAAACAGTAACTTACAAGTCATTTTTACTGGTCAAAAATACTTTAATATATCTTTTTCAGGCAGATATAAGTCTGAGTCATGACTTATATAGTTAACCTGATTTCTATCAAAAAATCAGACCTCAAACTCTGACTGTTAAATGGCAACAAATTTTAAACGTCACACGACTCATCAAAACATCTATTAAGGATAATAAATATGGATACCAATACGGATACCTCGAACAATACACGACAGCGTAGCGATGAAAAGCGTCCTTACGCGGTCGTCTTATATGGTGCAACCAGCTTTGTTGGTCAAATTACAGCACACTATTTAACAGAGTTTCTATCTAATACTAAAGACAAAGAGGGCTCCGATGTCACGTGGGCGATTGCTGGGCGTGATGAAGAAAAATTGAACGAATTGCAATCTAAACTTGGCAGCACTGTCGATATTATTCTTGCTAATAGTGACGATGCGGATAGCCTTGATGAGATGACCAAACAAACCCAAGTCATCATTTCAACCGTCGGTCCTTATCTTAAATACGGTGAGCCGCTGATCAAATCTTGTACCACTCATGGGACAGATTATGTCGACCTCACCGGTGAAGCCATATTCATCAAAGACATGATGGACAAGTATCAGGACGCGGCAAAGCAAAGCGGCGCTCGTATTGTCAACTCGTGTGGCTTTGATTCGATTCCATCGGATTTGGGCGTCTACTTTACCCAAACCCAAGCAGAAAAGAAATTTGGTCGCGCTTGTGATGTGATTCATATGCGTGTCAAAGCGGCGAAAGGCGGTCTATCAGGTGGCACCATTGCCTCGATGGCGACTATTTTTGAAGAAGTTGGAAAGGACAAGTCACGTCGTAAGCAGGTAGCAAATCCTTATCTACTCAATGATGACAAAGATGCGCCAAACGTGCGCCAAGCTAATGTCAGTAAGCCAGAATACGATAGTGACCACAAACGCTGGCTTGCACCTTTTGTCATGGCCAGTATCAATACCCGTATCGTGCATCGCACCAACCAATTGCTTGGCTATGAATATGGTCGTGACTTTAAATATGACGAAGCAATGTGGATGCAAGATGGTGTAAAAGGTCAATTATCAAGCTATGCAATGAGCGCCGGCTTGTTTGGATTTGCCACTGCTATGATGGTCAAACCGAGCCGTGAATTATTAGCTAAGCACGTGCTACCCAAGTCAGGTTCTGGTCCGTCTGCAGAAGAGCAAGCAAACGGTTACTTTGACATTCGCCTCTTTGGAGAAACAGCTAATAAAGACACCATCAATACGAAAGTAACGGGTGATAAAGATCCAGGTTACGGCAGTACCTCGCGTATGCTAGCGCAAGCAGCGTTATGCTTAGCACAAGATATCAGCAAAGAAGAAGTTGGTGGTGGTTTTTGGACGCCAGCCTCTGCCATGGGTAATCATCTACTAGCACGTTTAGAAGAGCATGCGGGTCTTAGTTTTGAAGTTGTCGATTCGTAAGATTACCCATTTATAAATCGAAGCAATCTACCTCTTAACATCTAATTAATGACCGTATCTTAGCAACGAGATACGGTTTTTTATTGCCTATTTTTCCTCATTATTCAGATTTAAATCTTTTGAGCGATTGTTAATGAATAATAATAACGTGATTCTTTGGTAAACGATATTGGCACTTCTTGCCTTTTTAATACATTAAGCTACACATTTCTAGAATAATGTCACAGCCATATTGCAGTGAATGACGTAGGATAAAAAAGGTTAGGCAACTTTTTACCCCATATCTTTTTACCCCATATTGCATAGCAGCTTTGAGAGGAATAATTGGCTCATTAATATTCCATTTAGACTTTAAACGCGTCAGAGTAATTTTCTAGTGGAATAAAAATCATATTAATAAAAATTAAGTTTTACTTATTTATCATAAATTTGGAATAAATCAATAGACCCTCATCTAATTAAAAGGAAATAACAATGAAAATCAATATATTAACCGCTGCTGTGATGACATCTGGTCTTGCTATGTTTGCAAGCTCTGCTAACGCCGCTATGACTACCGATAGCCACGGCAATGTTGGCTATGACAGTTATGAGGAGTGTGTCACCGCTGTCAAAGACGGTTCGGCCAAATTTTATACCCCTTATACTTATCAAAACCCAAAGCGCCAAGCAGGTGAAGCGACTGTCAAAAAAATGCGTTTGTCTGAAGTGATGATTCCTCAAACAGTGGTCAATGCAAACAACTTAACAGCCAGTAATTACTCAGCAGGTGCTTGTGATCTAGGGGTTGGGCAGTCAAATGGTCGCTATGGTGTTTCGGGTGCATTGGTTGGGAAATACGTCCCTATTGCCGCTGATATGCCTGTCAACGTCTATATGGACAAGGCTGGCAATCCAGTACGTTTAAGCATGCAGCAGTGCGATAACCACTTCGGTGCCAAGTTTCCAACGCCTATTACGAGCGAAACAAAAGAAGCTGAAGCACCAGAAGCACAACTCGCGATTATCGAAGATCGCCGTGTAGAGCCTGTCATCATTGAAACCACACGTGTTATCCGCCCTACTAAATATAGTGTCAAAGAAGTCATCATCGTACCAAAAGATCAAATCAAGCGAGTAAACACAGCGTCAGGTACAGCCATTGCTATCGAAGACGAGGCTAATCGTACTGTAATCGTTGGTGAAGAAGCAGATGCGGATGTCATCGACAATACTGAAATCAATCAAACCTTCCCAGTCATTCGTGTTCCTAGTAGCAGCACTCAACAACGCGTCGTTGATCCAAACACTGGCAAGTATATCGTTATTGAATAAGACTCTAATGAAATATAAACGAACAAGATTCGTTGAGACATCATTGGTATAAGAATTAGAGATAGGAAAGTAGAAAACAATACTATTTTTCTATCTGACAATAACCATACAATAGTTGCACAAAGTCACCTGATAACATCCGTCTGTTAGAATTTTAATCTATGGACTACTGAACTAACGCTTGTTTAGTTGGTATTCTCCCCTTTAGATTTTTATCACTGATTTAGGTCAGCTTATAAAGCTCTTTATCCAAATCCATCATGATAGTCTCTTAATGGTTATCATGATTTTATTTTGTCTACCAATTAAATGTTAGATATATTAAATATATAGATTTGAATTACTAAATGAATGTGTGATATGCAACGGCTGTATACAGCAGTTAGCAACATAAGCGTCAAGTTTGAAATTTTTTAAGCTGACATTATAAGATTGTAAATTAAGGAATTGATTAATGAAAAAAAGTACTCTGTCTTTATCGCTACTGATTGGCGCTGCGCTCACTATCCCAAGTTTGGCTATGGCAGCACCTGCTGATACTGCAGCAGTAGATGTGCAATCAGCGGCTACTGCCACCACACTTGAGATGGAAGGTGACAATACAAATAATGCTTCAGCAGACAATCAATCTAGCCCATTTCAGATTAGTGAGACACAGATTATCTCAAGAGCAAGCGTTAACAACAGTGCTGAGCAACAGCCGATGACTACTGAGCTTCAAGCTGAGCAAGAAGCAATGGATGCCGAGCAAGAGTTGATTCAAGATTCTGAAGAAGCGATGCAAGAAGAAGCGATGCAAGAAGAAGACTCGTTAGACACACAAGAAGAATTACAAGAAGCTGAAGAAGCCACAGAAGAATTATAGAATACGAAATAAAGTACGATATGAACCCCGCTGTTAACTGAAATCATTGAAAAGAGGTTATTCAGCGAGTTAGGTTTGAGCAGTTATCAGTGTTCATTAACAATTTCTATTTTTAAATAAATTCCATAAAAAAGGCAGCCTAATGGCTGCCTTTTTTATCACTATTAATATTAACTATTTTTTGGTTTTAGTCACGCCAGCTTCCTGTAACAGCGCCCCAAGCGTACCCATTTTTCTAGGCGCTTCTGCTTTATCAGCCCTTGGCGCTTTGCTACGATCATTATTAGCATGGTCTTTATCCTGACGATTACCGCGAGATTTCGACGGGCGCTTATCAGGCGCTGGACGGCTACTGTTTGGGCGTTTACTATTTGCATGATCGCTACGTGGACGACTGACCTTCTCATCATTACCAGCACTTTCAGCCGCTTTCGCTGCTGGGCGCGCAGGCTTTTCAGATTCTGGCTTCATACTAAAGCCGATACGACCACGTTTTTCATCGATAGAAATGACACGTACCGAGACGATATCGCCTGGTTTGACACGGTTCATCGGGTCTGCGACAAAGTCATTGGCCATCTGTGAGATATGTACCAAACCATCCTGATGAACGCCAACATCAACGAAGCAACCGAAGGCTGTCACATTGGTCACCACGCCTTCAAGCTGCATACCCTCGCTCAAGTCTTTAATACTGTTAACGTCTTCACGGAAGTTAGCAGTCTTAAATTCAGGACGTGGGTCGCGTGCTGGTTTGGCTAGCTCATCGATGATAGCAGTTACACTAATATTGTCATCATTAGCAGCCAGTGCAGTGCTATCTATCGTATTTAGTACGCCGTCATTACCGATGACTTCTGGCAATGCCTTACCAGTTTGTGCCAATAAGCTATCGACCAGCGCATAGCTTTCTGGATGCACACCAGTGGCATCAAGGGGATTACTACCACCATGGATACGCAAGAAGCCTGCTGCTTGTTCAAAGGTCTTAGCGCCTAAGCGTGGAACGTTTTTTAATGATTCACGACTTTCAAAAGCACCATGCTCTTTACGATAGGTCACGATTTGCTGCGCGACGTTTTTATTCAAACCAGCGATATGTGCCAAGATAGCAGGGCTTGCAGTATTTACATCAACGCCAACCGCATTTACGCTATCTTGCGTGACTTTATCAAGACTATCTGCCAATTGCGTTTGGTTGACATCATGCTGATATTGACCAACGCCAATGGCTTTTGGATCAACCTTGACCAATTCTGACAATGGATCTTGTAAGCGACGGGCGATAGAAACCGCACCGCGTACCGAAACGTCTAAGTTACCAAGCTCGTCAGTGGCAAGCTCACTGGCTGAATAAACAGACGCACCTGACTCATTGACGATAACTGATTTGGCTTGTAATTCAGAGTTGGCAGCCAAAATTTCTTTAATCATCGCATCTGTTTCGCGGCTCGCCGTACCATTACCGATAGCCACCAAATCAACGTGGTAAGTACTCAATAATTCATCGATGACTTTTTTGGCTTCATCCATCTTATTATCAGGGGCAAATGGATAAACGGTTGCGACGACAGGCTTGTCTTCGCTGTCTAACATGACGTGACCTTGAGCATCGACGATGGCCATTTTTACGCCATGACGAATGCCAGGATCAACGCCTAAAATTACTTTGCGACCGGCAGGCGCTGACATTAATAAGTGCTGCAAATTATTGGCAAATACGTCAATCGCATCCGCTTCAGCAGTCAGACGTTTTTCCGTCAATAAACGGTGTTCAATATGCGGACGCCATTTGTCTTTCCACAAACTCGTCGCCGCTTCTGTCAAAAATGCTTGACGCTCGGCTGGCGCTTTAGTATCAACATCAAAATGCTTAATAATTTTTTCGATAAATGGCGCGTCTTCACCTTCGATTTTTAGACCCAAGACGTTTTCTTGACGACCACGTAGCATCGCTAATAAACGATGATTCGGCAGACGCGCAAGGCTTTCACTATGCTCGAAGTAATCTTTGAATTTCTCGCCGACTTCGCGTTTTTCTTCACTAGCAACGGCAGATACGATACTGGCCGTCTTGGCAAAGCCACTGCGCAAGTTGTCTAGCAAAGCCAAAGCCTGCGTCCATTCATCAACGATGATGGCCTGTATACCAGCAAGTTGCTTGGTGATATCGCTAAAATCAACTTCGATCTCATTACCACTATCATCGGTAATGCTCGATTGAACTTGATAGTCTGCTAATGCGTCAGTTGGCGTGACGGCTTGCGTCAAGACGGCTTGCGCTGCCACATCAAGACCAGCAGCACGTGCCTTGGCGGCAGGAGAGCGGCGACGCGGGCGGTATGGCAAGTAGATGTCTTCAAGCTCAAGTTTCGACGTCGCATTATCGATACGCGTCTGTAGCTCGTCAGTCAAATTGCCCTGAGTGCTGAGCAGCTCAGTAATCTTGAGGCGACGGGTAGCCATATCGCGCTCATAATTGAGTGACTTCTCTAAAGCGCGCAATTGCGCATCGTCAAGATTCTGCGTCTTTTCTTTACGGTAACGGGCAATAAATGGAACGGTCGCGCCTTCATCGTAAAGTTTGACAAACGCATTGACTTGAGCAGTCTTAATGCCAAGCGCGCGAGCAAGCTTGTCGTGAATATTCGCGTGTGTGGTTGCATCCAAAACCTGTGCATTTGTCGAGGTTTGAGATGGCGTTAAGGTATCAGTGCTACTCATAGACGTATCAATCGTTGAGAAATGTAGTTTTGCATTATAGCAAAAGCTGCATGAATAAAAATCCTTTTTATCTTTTCGTTATTTATCGCTAGTTTTATGACGAAAATCGTCTCATATCATAGGTTCTGTCGCTTTGTTAAACAAACGCATACAGCATTTGTCCTGATGGGTGATGCAATTAGTGGTGCAATCTTATACACTAAAGTATCGAAGGCGCAAATATTGGTACGCGCTGACGCATTGAACAATAGTATTCAAATTTATGATGGATTGAGACGGACCTTTACTTTTGACCACTCATTGAATAAAGACAGTTTTTCTGCTCAGGTTTTTTTGTATAGTCGATTCAAGATAATTTAGCGATGAGGACAGCACGTTAAAATACTATAAATAGTAGACTCAACGAGCCTGACACCGTATTTTCTTTATATCATTATATCATTATATCATTTTAACTATATAACCTTTAGCCTTGACTGTTAACGATAATTTCTACTAATAATAATTTTTATAAGAGGATGCCTGTATGTCTGAAAATAACAGCCCTGATACCTTAACTCAACGAATTTTAGTCGTTGATGACGATGCACGCTTGCGCTCTTTATTACAGCGCTTTCTAGAAGACGACGGTTTTGTCGTCCGTACCGCTCATGATGGTAGTCAAATGGACAAACTGTTACAGCGTGAGCTTTTCTCGTTGGTGGTACTCGATTTGATGCTGCCAGGCGAAGACGGCATCAGTATCTGTAAGCGTCTACGCGAAGACAATGGTGACATTCCTATCATTATGCTGACAGCCAAAGGTGGTGATGCCGATCGTATCGCTGGTCTAGAAGCGGGCGCAGATGATTATCTGCCAAAACCCTTTAACCCAAAAGAGCTGTTGGCTCGTATTAAAGCGGTATTACGTCGTCAAAATCGCGAGCTGCCTGGCGCACCAAGCCATCAGCTTGAAGTGGTTGAGTTTGGACCGTGGACGCTTGATTTATCGACACGTACGCTTAAACGTGACGGCAATGTTGTCACTTTAACGACAGGTGAATTTTCGGTGCTAAAAGCACTCGTGCAGCATCCACGTGAGCCGTTGACACGCGATAAATTGATGAACCTTGCGCGTGGTCGTGAATGGGGTGCGATGGAGCGTTCTATCGACGTACAGGTATCACGTTTGCGCCGTTTGATTGAAGACAACCCTTCACAAGCGCGTTACATCCAAACCGTTTGGGGTGTAGGCTACGTATTCGTTCCTGACGAAGCCGAAGTAGAAACCGTTAAAAGTGAGTAACTTTTGACTATGTGTGTCCTCATTTCGAAAATTCCGATTATCGATTGAATTGAGGACACACGCTAATATCATTTCCATTTAATATAGGTCGTGTTTGATTACTCACAAATACGACCTATATGATGAGTGTCTCTGTGAAAAAACCTATTATTTTTCAAAACATACCCTGCACCTTGGTGACAGGGTTTTTGGGTGCTGGTAAGACCACAGTGATTAATCAGCTGCTTGCTATCAAACCTGCCGATGAGCGCTGGGCATTGCTGATCAATGAATTTGGTCGTATCGGTATTGATGGTGCGCTGCTGGCAAGCGCGCAAGAGAGTAAGCCTGAGCAAGATAATATTGCGATACGCGAAGTCAGTGGTGGCTGTATTTGTTGTACCAGTCAGCTGCCATTACAAATTGCTATCAGTCGGCTACTTAGTGAGCATCATCCACAGCGGTTGCTCATCGAACCCACAGGGCTTGCTCATCCACGTGAGCTTATCATGCAGCTCAGTGCACCGCATTGGCAAACAGCGCTCAATATGCAAGCAGTAATAACGGTACTGAGTGGCGTGCAATGGCAGCAAGATAAATACCGTCATCATGACGGTTTTCAAGCGCATGTCCGTGATGCCGATGTGTTAGTCATTAATCGCTATGCTCAATTAAGCGATAGCGAAAAACAAGCACTGCAACAATGGATAGCCAAGCTCAATGCACAGGTAAAAATTATTTGGGCAGTATCTGAGCAGATATCTCATGATACAAATGACTCATCCAATATTCTTTTATCAGAATCAAGCGTGTCAGAGCTGAAAACCCAGCTAACCAAGCCCAGTCAGGTTATCTCGAAACAACGCACAGTCAATATTATTCACCCTCAAAAATCGATTATTAGTTTGCAACCGCAGAGCAATGCCCTATCGATATCGACCACCTTGTCATCCGACGCTTTTACAAACAAAGATGATGCGCAGACCGACACAGATATTGAGCTACCTTATCGTTATCATGAGAAACAACAAGAGTTACAGTTGGCGGGTTGGAGACTGCCAGCGTACTACATATTAAAAGCGGATGAGTTACAGAGTTGGTTATTAACGCTACCGAACTGGCAACGTATCAAAGGCGTGGTTCATACGTCTGATGGCTGGCTACAAATCAATTTTACCCCTGACAGCTTAACCACCAGTACGGTCAGCGCACAAGTTGATAGTCGGCTAGAGATTATATTACAGTTGGATGCAAATACTAATAACGACAACGATACAGCGGTAGAAAGCGACCGCTCAGAAGAAAAAGATAGGACAGCATTTTTATCTTCTATAAAGACGCTACCTTCTATCGATTGGGATACCTGCGACCGTGAACTAATGGCACTGGTTATTTGACACACTCCCACCACTTTCGCCAAGCTCAAGTGGGGGATTCTAAAAGCAGATGCTCTTAGGCGACTTTCTCACGAAGGTCGCAAGTTTTCTGTTTCAACGGGCGACCTTTACTGCATCCTCCCTCCGCAGACAAAACGGCATGTCCTGCCGCTAATATGTTACGAGCTGCATTAAAATCAGCGTTCGCAACATACATGCATTTGACGCACTCAAATTTAGACTGAGTTTGTCTGTTATCGACAGCGATATGCTGGCATTCAGAGCAGGTTTGGCTGGTGTAGCGTGGATTTACTTTGATAAGTAAGCCGCCTTGCCAGTGTTGCTTATACTCAAGCATATCGACCATCATGCCCCAGCCTTGATCTAGGATTGATTTGTTTAATCCTGACTTGGCTTTGACATGACGACCTTTGTTCTCCACCGACCCGCTGGCTGATTTCGACATATTAGCGACCTTTAAATCCTCACAAGCAATCATGGCGTGGTTTTTGCTGATGCGGGTGGTGATTTTATGCAAGTAGTCATGGCGAATATTAGCAATGTGGCTGTGTAGCTTTTGAATCTTGCGGTTTTGCTTTTTCCAGTTTTGGCTAAACAGAACCTTTCTGCTTAATTGACGCTGTAATTTGGCAAGTTTAATTTGATTGGCTTTAAAGCTGTTTTTCGGTTTGATGTACTGACCGTTTGAGGTGGTGAGTAGTTTACTGATACCCATATCCAAACCAATGGCGCTTGTGGCAGGGTGACGTGGGTTCTCATCCAGTTCGCGCTCTGTGCCAAACGACACGTACCAGTGCCCTAATTTCTTGCTAATGGTGACATTTTTAATCGTGCCAATAATGTCTTGCGATTTCCTAAACGTCACCAAGCCCACGCCATTAGGCAGTTTTACTCGATTGCCTTCAACACGACAGTATTTATCAAACTGAACCAAGCGAATGGAGTCACGCCCATCTGATTTGCGCTTAAATTGTGGCATCAATGGTCGTCGTTGAATCTCTGTGCCATCAGCCAATTTAAAGAACTTAGGTTTGCGAGGTTTCTTTTTATTTTCTTTTAACCTGGCATGTACTTTAGGATCAAAAAAACGCGACCAAGCCGATGCCAGATCACGTACTTTTTGTTGTAAAGAGACAGCATTTGAGCTGGTTTTTAAGAACTCGAAATCAGGGTTGCTTTTTAGATCCATGATTTTATTAACGAGGTTGGTGGCATTGATAAACGCATCTTTAGCAAACATCTCAAATGAGATTGCCAGCACTTGATTCCAAACAAAACGTGCAGAGCCGACAAGATTATTTAAAATAATCTCCTGCTCCGTATTAGGCTCCAGCCTAAATTTATACGCTTTGTTGATTTTCATCTAACACTCTTTATAAGTTACAAGGTATTATAATAATTAATTATTCTACCAGATTCAGGCGCATATTATGTAATTTAAACATTAAAAATGATGCGAAATTCACCGCCACCCTAATGTCGGATGGCGTCCTCTTTCGCGGTTTTGATAGTAATAGACAAAAAAAGGGCAGACATTGCTGTTCGATATAGCAATGCCTGCCCTTTTTCTTTTTTAACGTAATTGACTGTCTTTGCTACCGCGCCGGTTGAACAGCTCAGCGGCTCTCGCCTCTTGTTCAAGTTCTGTCTGACAGCTGACGCAATGCTGAATACCAGGCACTGCTAACCGCCGTGCTTCTGGAATAGGCTTGCCGCATTCATCACACATCTCGGCACTGATGCCAGTTGGCAACGCACGTCTTGCCCGCTCTAATGCATCATTTACCGTTGCATCCATTTGCTCATGCTCAGCACCATCTCTTGACCAACCACCTGCCATAATTCTATCCTATTTACGATAATCAGATATTACAAATCGCTTTAATAACAAATAGATGGGGTTGTTTATAATTAATTGCAACCTACTAGAGCATGCCTCAATCTGAAAGTATGCGAATAAATGCGCTAAGTAATGACATTTCCTAGCAAAAAATCACATGACTAATCTTTTGGCTGTAGCTCGACCACTTGCCCGCGTACCCCGATACTGGCATCACTCATCAGACAAACATAGCCTGCCATGATATCTTCAGGTGTTTTTAGGCTCATAGGACTCTCTCCTGGATAAGCATGGGCGCGCATATTGGTACGAGTGCCACCAGGATTGACACAGTTAAAACGTAAATTAGTTGTATTCTGTGTCTCTTGGGTAAAGATATCACTCATGCCTTCTACGGCTTGCTTGGACAGCGCATAAGCACCCCAGAACGCGCGAGGATGTGTACCGACCGTGCTAGAGGTGAAAATAACAGAGCCATTCTCAGCATCTTTAAGTAGTGGTAGCAGTGCTTGGGTGAGCATAAACGTCGAGGTAAAGTTCACCTTCATAACTTGTGCAAAAGTATCGACGTCATACATCTCAAGTGGGGTTAGCTGCCCAAGCATACCCGCATTGTGCAAGATGCCATCGAGCTGACCGACTTCTTTATTAATCAACCCCTCTAACTGCTGCATTTCAGCATAGGTTGCCCCTTCTAGATTCATCGGTAGCATGGCAGGCTGTTTGCCACCAAGACTTTCAATCTCATCATAAACATATTCAAGCTTGCTGCTGGTACGTCCCAATAACAGGACTGTCGCTCCATAACGAGCATAAGTCAGCGCGGCAACGCGGCCGATACCGTCACCTGCCCCCGTGACCAAAATAGTCTTACCATCTAAACAATTATCAGATGGTACAAAGTTGCGAATATCATTATGAGTTAACGGTTGAGTTAGACTTTGAACGGTTTTCTGGTGGTCTTGCTGACTAGCTGACTGGTTAATATTGTCACTCATGGCATTGCTCACTGCTTATCGTTTAATAGTTGGGATGCTAAGTATTTATCGTGTTTCTTTAAAAACATAGAGTGTGGCGGACTCGATTTATAATTTTATTTATAAATAGTCAAATTTACCAGAAGAGAGCAACAGTTTATTTAATTGCTCAGGCGTATCAGTAATATAATCTGCACCCCATTTCTTTAGGTTTTTTTGATCTTCAGGCGGAATATAACCATAAGCAGCTAGAATCGTCGGCATGCCAGCGGCATTACCAGCTTCGATATCACGGATATGATCGCCAACATAAATCACGCTTTCAGCGGCGCCGCGAGGGATACCAAGCTTCTCTAACGCCGCATACATAGGCTCTGGATCGGGTTTTGAGCGAGACACATCATCAGGACAGACCAAAGCAGAACAGCGCCCGTCTAACTGCATCTTGTCTAGTAACTTCTCTGCCAGATAACGCGGCTTGTTGGTCACAATACCCCATGGCACCCCTTTTTCTTCAAGAGCAGTCAACACATCTTCTAATTCAGCGAACACACAACTATCGACGCATATCTCAGCTTCATAATCATCTAAAAACTGTTGGCGAAACTCCTGCAAAGCTTCTTCGCTAACCTCAATTTGATCGTTATGACGTAGCATCAACTGTACCATCGCTGAAGCACCAGCAGAAACTTGCTCGCGAATTTCTGCTTCAGGGGGTGCTTGCCAATCATTTTCGCGGCTCATTTTACCGATAATACGGACAAAATCAGCAGCCGTATCGATTAATGTCCCATCGAGATCAAATAAAACCGCTTTTACAAATTGGCTCATAGTGAATGCTCTTAATATAGATAAGGTGTTGAGTGAAATAATATGACATGAAAACAACCAAATACGGCATTCAGCTTAAGCCAGTGGCTTGTGTACTGCCATCATGTAATTAACATCGACATTTTGAGCCAGCCAATAACGCTTGGTCAGCGGATTATAATGCAAGCCAATGATATCTTGACGTGTGAATCCCGCATCAATTGCCATTTTATCTAATTCGGCTGGCGTGATAAATTTGGCATAGTCATGAGTGCCACGATCGAGCAAACGCAACACATACTCTGCGCCAACGATGGCAAACAGATATGATTTAGGGTTTCGATTGATCGTCGATAATACGCAGACACCGCCTGGTGCCAATAACTCAAAGCACGCCTGCACAATCGAGCTGGGATCAGGCACATGCTCGAGCATCTCCATGCAAGTCACTATATCGAACTGACCTGCATGAGTTTTGGCTAGTTCTTCTACTGGGATATGCTGATAGCGCAGCGTCTCATGTAAAGCGCTTTGCTCTGCATGCAGCGCTGCCGCTTTTAGGTTTTCGGTACCTAAATCAATCCCTGTCACATCCGCACCGCGACGTGCCATAGACTCTGACAATATACCGCCGCCACAGCCGACATCGAGCACTTTTTTTCCAGCCAAGCCGGTTTCAGCCGTTTTATGAATATCTGTATCAGCACTGTTATTTTGATAACTGCACTTGACGTTTTCTTCTATCCAATTTAAACGCAGTGGATTTATTTCATGCAAAGTCGCAAATGCACCCGTCTTACTCCACCATTCGCTTGCCAACTTATTAAACTTGTCGACTTCGCTAGGATCTACATTAATGGCGGTAGCCGTTGTATCATCAAGACTGCTGTTTGCTTGCTCATTCAAAGAAGGCGAGGAAGATAGAGCTGAGCTCATTGCATTTTTCCTTTATTGTCATTATCGTTATAATCATATACAGTGCACAATTATGTACCTAATATTAGCATGAGAGCGGCAGCTTTGTCGTGAGTACATCGTCACCGATTGTGAATACTCTTAGCAAACGTTCATATTTTCTGTACCGTTTTTTTAGAGGATAGATGCCTCAAACAGTCTAAAACCTAAATAATAAAACGCTAAAAAAATTCCAAAAAACGCGGTGAAATAAGCCTTAAATAATGGCTCACAGCTTTACAACCATTAGTTAAGAATCGGATTCACAAGCAACCATGTTTTACGTTATTATAGTCGATACGTCGCTATAGTTCGATTATACTCGACACTGTCTCGTTTGGGCACTTTAAAAACTTGTGCGCTATACCCAAAACCATACGATACTAAAACATCTCAACAAACCCTAAGTTTTCACACCTCAAGGATAAAGTATGAAACGTGTCATCACACTGACTGGTCTGGCCATGGCCATTGGATTTGCCACTATGGGCGCACAAGCTGCCGACTATGTCGCCGGAAAAGACTATCGCGTGCTAGACAATCCAGAAAAAATCAGCGGTGATGCTATCATTGTTCGTGAGTTTTTTTGGTATGGTTGCCCGCATTGTAACGTTCTTAACCCACATATGGAAAAATGGGCTAAAAACAAAGACAAAGACGTTGCCTTTTTCAAAACGCCAGCAGCGCTTAACCCTGTCTGGGAAGCGAACGCTCGTGGTTTCTATGCCGCTCAGCTGCTAGGGTTTGAAGACAAGACTCATGACGCATTATTTGATGCCATTCACAAAGATGGTAAGAAAATCTTTGACCAATCATCATTAAGCAAATGGTATGCATCGAAAGGCGTTAATGAGAAGAAATTCAATAGCCTTTATAATTCATTCGCCGTTGGTACGAAAATTGGTCGTTCACAAGCAGGTGCTAAGCGTTATCAGCTCTCTGGTGTGCCAGCAGTCGTCGTGCAAGGCAAATACGTTGTAACTGGTGAAAGTGCCACTGTACCTAAAGTCGTTGACTATTTGGTTGACAAAGTTCGTGCTGAAAAGAAATAGGTTAAGTACTAATATAAATTAGGTACCGTTATAAATTAGGGACTAGCATTTATCTGCAAGTGTCATTTGTACCTAAATGCTCTTACCCATAAAAAAGCCAATCACTTGATGATTGGCTTTTTTTATTTGCAGACTAAATTAATTTATAAGTGGAGATATTGTATAAATAGTGGTCAAAGCTATTTAGCCGCTATCACCTTATTATTTTTCTTTTTTCAATTGCGACAAAATAGTGACTTCACGAATATAACTGGCTAAATCTGCTTTAGACTCTGCCATCAGCTCATCGTCTTGGGTATGTTTGGCGTACTCAATCCATAACAGTAATTGATACATACTATTTTGTTCAGATGCTTGGTATTGTTTAACGAACTGCTTAAGCGTCCCTTCATCATTAATATTTAAACGCTCAAACCAACTTTCTATTTTTGAGACCTGTTCTTTAGGGAAAAACGCATCAAATAACGCTTTTACCAATTCGTGGCGGTTTTCTTCACTAATCAGCTTACCAACGCGCTTGGTTTGGCGAATACGAGCATTAGCGCTGGTGATATCGGCCAATGCCATGAGTTCTGCCATAAAATAGTCACTAGCTGGCAGATTTTTGAGTTGCTTTTTCGATAAGCTGGCAAGTGGTATCGACAACTTCTGCAAGCGCTCATGGGCCTTTTTGAGTTCAGTGCGCGAGACGCGCATATCCTGTTCTTTCCAGTCAATCATAAAAGCTTTCCAAAATAATAAAATTAACAGGGGCATGCTCTCATTTTAGGAATAGTCATAAAAATGAAGATATGCCCCAGTGTTTACCAATAACTACCAACGATTTTTTTCACGATGTTTCGCCAGCACTTTTATACTTTGCGGCATAACATCGGCAAGACGACGTTGTAAATTATCGGTGATGAATACTGAACGATGCTTACCACCAGTACAGCCAATAGCCACTGTCACTGTATGGCGGTTATTGTGTAAAAATTCGGGTAACCAACGGGTTAAAAACTTATCTATATCATCAGTCATCTCAGCCACTTCTGGATAGTCGGCAAAGAATGCGGCAACTTCCGTGTCTAGACCTGTCGAAGTACGCAATTTAGGGTTCCAATGCGGATTCGGCAAAATTCTCACATCAAAGACAAAATCTGCATCAATAGGACTGCCATATTTAAAGCCAAAAGACAGCAGATTAATCACAATCTGATTGTCCACGCCGACATGTTCACGCAAGCTGTCTTTCAATTGATGAATATTCAAATTGCTGGTATCAATTCTGATATCGGCATGACCTGCGATAGGCTCTAACAGCTCCACTTCTTTTTTAATCGCGGCAGGTAGATTAAAAGCAATGTGCTTGGCATTGTCACTATCAATATCCTGTGACATCAGCGGATGTACGCGGCGTGTCGCATTAAAACGTGCTATCAAGGTACTTTCTTGCGCGGTCACGTACACTACTTTGACCGCATGCGCCCCGTATGTTTTCTTTAAGGATGCATGCATCTCTGCAAAGTTGGATAGATCCGCTCGCGGTGTTCGAATATCAACACCAAGCGCAATACGACGAATCCCACTTTCATTGACCAATTTATGCGCAGCATCCGGCAATAAGGATAACGGTAAGTTATCAATAGAATAATATCCTAAATCTTCTAAGATATTTAATACTGATGTTTTACCTGAGCCTGAACGCCCTGATACCACTAGGATACTGAGCTTATCGGTTGCTATTTTACACGCTGCCTGCTCAGATTGACTGTTATTTTCACCCTGACTCACATCCATGATTCACCCATTCTAGTCCATTGCATCCTGCGAATTACTATGTCACAACGATTGATCCACCGTCACCAATTGATTGTCTAACAAACGTGCACGTCCTAGCCAAGCAGCGACTAAAATCATCAAACTCTTATTTTCTACATTAAAAGTTACAGTATCATTAGTGAGTGACTCTAGCGTATCGGTTTTAATGTCTAAATAATCAATAATGAAGCCAGCATCCGTAATACGCTGATGCGTTTCTGCTAGCAACGACTGAACAACTTGTTGGCTCTGTTCGCCTTTTTCTAACTGCTTTGCTAAATATTGTAGCGCTTGATGGATAACAGGTGCTACCTCACGTTCAGTAGCACTTAAATATTGGTTACGCGATGAGAGTGCCAAACCATCTGCAGCGCGGACAATAGGTGCCCCTATAATTTCAATGGGATAACTTAAATCACGTACCAATTGCTTAATAATCGCTAATTGCTGATAATCTTTTTGTCCAAAAACAGCCATATCCGGTTGTACGATATTGAACAGTTTAGAGACGACAATACCAACACCGTCAAAATGCCCAGGGCGTGATTGACCACATAATTGAGTGGTAATAGCACCTGCAAGAACGGAAGTCGGCGGCGGTAAGACAGGGTACATCTCTTCAATACTGGGCGCAAACACATAATCAGTATCGACCGTTGCTAGCTTAGCGACATCCTCATCAAGCGTGCGAGGATAACTATCAAAATCCTCTCCCGCGCCAAATTGAGTAGGGTTGACAAAAATACTAACCACCACGATATCAGCATGTTGCTTGGCTATTTTTACTAATTCAAGATGGCCAGCATGCAGATTGCCCATCGTTGGCACTAAAGCGATGCGCTGTGGGCCATCTTGATTGTCATTTTTTTGTCCACGATAAGACTGTAAAGCTGTACGCAATGCGGAGATATGATGATGAATGATTGGCATGGTTAACTATTCTTCTACTGATAATCGTAAAAACTAAAATGTTAGCTAAACTGGTGCTGCTCGGTTGGAAAACTGCCTTCACGTACTGACTGCTGGTAAAGGGCAAATGCGCCTTCGATACTGTGCGCGCTATTACGTTCATCGGTCAAAAAGTCATGAATAAAGCGCGGGACACGGCCGTGTGCCATACCTAGCATGTCATGCATGACCAACACTTGACCATCCGTATCCGCACCAGCACCAATCCCAATAACTGGCACTGCGACGGCTTCCGTCACTGCTTTTGCAAGCTCAGCAGGTACGCACTCTAACACTAACAGCGCAGCACCTACCGCAACGACTGCTTTCGCATCAGCAAGCAATTGATCAGCCGCTTCGTCACCACGACCTTGGATTTTATAACCACCAAACACATTGACTGATTGCGGTGTTAATCCTAAATGCACACAAGTAGGCGTCCCTGCTTGCGCCAAAGTCGTGATTAAATCGCAAAGCTCACTACCACCTTCAATCTTAATCACATGCGCGCCCGACTGCATCAGCTGACGACTATTGGCAACCGCTTCTGGCAGGGTCACATAGCTCATGAATGGCAAGTCAGCCAATATCAGCGCGTGTTTATTGCTACGGGCAATATTGGCTGTATGATAAGCCATGTCATTGACAGTCACGGGTAACGTTGAGTCGTGACCTTGCACCACCATGCCCAAACTGTCACCGATTAAAATCGTATCAATCTCTGCCTTTTCCATCATGCGTGCAAACATCGAGTCATAGCACGTTAAGCAAGTGAACTTGGTGCCATCTTTTTTGAATTTTTTTAAAGTAGATAACGTCGTCATATGATCCTCGATTAACCTTTAGTACCTTTTAGCACCTTTAGCTATTAGCTATTAGCTATTAGCTATTAGCTATTAGCTATTTATTCTGATTGTGACCAAAACTCTTAGCAATCCTCTGGTATAGGTGATTTACCTTAAAAGAGGTGAACGCTGTCACTCTTTTACAATAGATTGGCTACAGTAGTTTTAAGCCTGTCCAATCTTTGCTAGGCGGATAGTCATCTATCGACTTGCTAGCAATGATAAGCGCTGGAGCTAACTCTCGCAGTGGTAATAAGACAAAATTACGCTCAAACAATCCAGCGTGCGGTACGGTTAATTGTGGCTCAGTGATTTGCGCCTCACCCTCACCGTATAACAAAATATCGACATCCAAACTACGCTCACCCCAACGCCGTATTCGTGCACGCTTAGCCTCTTTTTCTAACTGTTGACAGTAAGCAAGCAACTCAAGAGGCGGCAATATCGTCTCAAACCCAGCGACGGCATTAACAAAATCAGGCTGATCTTGCGGCCCCATAGGCGCTGAAGCGTAAAACGAAGAAACCCGAACCGCACGTATTTGCTTATGCTCTTGCATCGCTGCGATTGCCTGCTGCAAATGTTCTATCGGTGAACCCAAGTCGTTAGACAAATTGCTACCCAAACCTAAGTAGCAGGTTACCCAATTCGCGTTGCCCGCATCATTAGTAATATTAGACATTGTCAGTACTAGGCTGGCGACGGCGACGTTTCGATGGGACAGGGCCTTTATTGTCATTCACACTACTCATACCAACATTGCCATTAGCAGCTTGGCTGGTTTTAACAGACTTTGCTTCTGTCGTTCTGGCTGGTTTTTTAGCGCTTTCAGGTGTCGTAACCTTCGCCACTTTTTTGCGCTCAACCGTTTTTTTAGCCGGAACATCTGTTTTATCAGTAAGCTGGGCTGCTGGCTTAGGTGCTTTTTTTGCATACTTTGCTACAGCTTTAACATCGTTGTTAGTCGTTACTTGCGCCTCTGTATTACTAGCAATATTTATACTATCTGCACTCGGCTGACGACGGCGACGCTTATGCGGTATCGGCTCATTATTCATACTGACGAGCGCAGGCGATCTTGCTACCGAGCGAGCCACAAACGAAGGCGTAACCTCTGACTGTGTTGCTTTTGGCTGCTGAGCTTGATTTGAGCGATCAGGTTTACTATCAGCCTTACTATAAGAGTTGGCATCAGAACTAGTATCCTGATTTTTTAGCGCTTTCTCAGTTAATACACTCTTATGGGCAGGTTTTTTCTGCGCCGCCTCTTGACGACTATCAGGTTTATCACCATTTGATAGCTGCTTCTGCAATGGTGGCACAACTTTTTCGTTCTCAATTACAAAGAGTGGTGCAGGCTTGGAATGATGGCGTTTATTTGCCGCTTGGTTGCTGCTATTGGCAAGGGATAGCTGTCGTAACTGAGCAAGCTCATGGCTGTCTTGACTTACTTGCTGCGATTCATAGTACTTGTTGTTATTGCTACCAGATTGCTTAACAGAGGCTGATTGACTGACAGCGCGGCGACGGCGTGCTGGAATATTTGACGGGTCATTTACCATATTCTGCTCATTCCTACCCTGCTCACCAGTATCATTGGCTTTGCTGTGCTTGGTATTTTTTTGATGAGATATTGAGTGATCGATGCTATTTGACTCTGAATTTTGATGATTACGCCCACGACCACGCTGCGCTTGTTGCCCTTTTTTATACGCACCGCGACGAATATTTTCATCAAAATCATCAATGACTTGCTGCTGCTCTCGTTCAGACAATGTCTGATAGGTCTGCCACCAATCGCCCATACCATTGGTCGACTCTGATAACGGATGCTCAGCATCACCGCATTGCTCACGCAATAACAAAAAGTCAAAACCTGCGCGAAAGCGTGGATGCTCAGACAGCTGAACGATTTGTTTGCTACGCGGGGCTGCAAGTCTTGGCTGCAATATCCAGATATCACGGATAAACTGCTCTGCAAATTTAGGAATCGCGGTCTTGATACGTTGACGATCAATCACTTTACCAGCGGCGTGCATTTGCGCTTCAGCAAACGGCATATTGCGCTTCTTGGCTTTTGCCAACTGATGCAGATAGTTTTCCCACAATAGCGCAGCATAAAAGAACGCCGGATTGATACTTTTGCCCGCAGCAATACGTTTGTCAGTATTAATAGCGACTTGATTGACCAATGCGCTTGGCTCAGATGGTGGGTAGATGATTAAGCTATCAATCGCCCCCGACTCAAACAATAGCGGCAATAATGGCACCAGATAACCACCGGTAAACATCTTCTGCGTCTCATCATAGAGACGATGCGGTGATATTTGCTCAAGCAATGCCCAATTGCCATCATGAAACTGATCGGCTAACTCGTCATCAAACTCAAAACCGAGCTTGGCTTTGAAACGTAAAGCACGCAACAAACGTACTGGATCTTCTTCGATACGCACTGGCGCATGGCCGAGCAGACGAATGATTTTATTATCAATGTCGTCAAGCGCACCGCAAAAATCATGAACCACACCTTTAAGCGGTTGATAATAAAGCGCGTTGATAGAAAAATCACGACGAGAGAAGTCTTGTTTGATATCACCCCAAACATTATCACGCAGGATCATACCGTCTTGATTGGTATTAGCATCATTGGTTGGTGGACCACGGAAGGTAGCAACCTCAATCAACTCACGGCCTGAATACACGTGCGCCAACTGAAAGCGGCGACCGATAATGCGGCAGCGCTTGCCAAAGACGTCTTTGATCTCATGCGGCTTGGCATCAGTGACAGCGTCAAAGTCTTTTGGACGTAAACCCAATAAGGTATCACGCACGCCGCCACCGACGATATAGGCATCAAACCCAGCTCGGTTTAAGGTGGCAATCACGTCAGTAATGGAATTGGGTAATTCAGATTTATTCAGTTCTAACTGCTTGGCGGCACGCTCGGCCATGCATCTACTCCTCGCCGGTATTCTTTAACCACCCCTGATGAACACAGCGTTTATCAGGCGGATGTACCTGCTAGTTTAACAAATTTTGCGCGTAGTAGGTGTGTTATGACATTTACTTACGTGCTATTTTGTCAATATTGGGGTTAAATGTACTACCCACCATCTATAGAGGTGGGGGCTTCTTAGGTAATACTCATACTTGATACGATATTCTGTATCAGCGGTTAAGCAAATTGACTAAGCTAACCCCGTCGCACCGACGGTTTTAATTGTTGCCATTATCAACCCCGCATTGAGGATATTGATACTGGCATTGATGTCTCGGTCATTATCTTGTTTACAAGACGGACACTGCCACTGGCGTAGTGATAATGGCAGTTCAGCTTTAGACAGTAAGTGATTACAGTTTGAGCAGGTCTTAGACGATGGATACCATCGGTCTATTCTAACAAGCATTTTTCTGTACCACTCAGCTTTATACGTCAGCATACTGATGAATGATGACCATGAGCTGTCACTAATGGCTTTAGCTAAACTACGGCTTTTAACCATGCCTTTGACGTTCAAATCCTCTATGGCAATAACATCGTGGTTTTTGATGATAGTGAATGAGAGTTTATGTAGAAAATCTTTTCGGGCATTGGTTATTTTTTCATAAATTTTGGCAACTTTGATTTTCTGCTTTTGATAGTTACGACTGTCTGACAGATTTCGCGCCTCTTTTTTAGCAACTTCTCTACGCTTGGCTAAAATATTTTGCTGACGAGCCAATTTTTTTTCAAGCTTTGATAGAAATTTAGGATTAGCCACTTTCGTACCGTCCGATAAGACGATAAAGTCGGTTAATCCTAAATCAATGCCGATGTTTGAATGAGTTTTAAGCAATTCATCAACCACTGTTTCAACCAGTAAACTGATAAAGTACTTACCTGATGGAGTTTTTGAGACAGTGGCACTTTTGATTAAACCATTTATTTTATTTGGGAACTTGGCTTTAATATGACCAATTTTAGGGAGTTTGATGGTGTTGTTAGTGACCGAAACTGTGCCTTTTTGATTATTAGTGGTATAGCTGTCTTTAATGCCTTTTTTCTTGAACCTAGGGAAGCCCGAGCCTTGTTTGAAAAACTTGTTATAGGCGCTGCGTAGGTTCTGCTGTACATTGGCTAAGGCGAGACTATCCACTTCTTTTAACCATTCAAACTGTTTTTTATACTGAGCGGGTGTGTTGTTTAGGGTAGTTTTAGTCGCTTCATAATAATCAATCTTATCGCTCAGCATTTTATTCCAGATAAAGCGCGTGCAGCCAAACGACTTGGCAAAGAATACTTGCTGTTCGTCATTAGGGTAGAGTCTGACTTTATAGGCTTTTAATACTTGTTTGCTCATAAGACTATATTACTTGATTTACTTATAATACAGAAGTAAATCTAACACATTAATGGGCATTCATCCCAATTTATAGAGGTAGGGGAATTCTACTTGAATTGGTTAAAGCAAAATACCACCCTTAATCTTGTACGCGTAAACGTGCTCGATTTTTCTCAACCGTTTTTGCGCCAATACCCTTAACCTTTACCAACTCATCAACGGTCTGAAAACTACCAAACATCTCACGATATAAAATAATCGCTTGGGCTTTGCTGCTGCCGATACCGTTTAATGAAACGAGCGCGCCTTCACTAGCACGATTGATATTAATGGTGGCTTGGTCACGTACCTGTATTTTGGCACTTTCTTGCGCCAATAGATATTTATAAGCCCTTTGAGGATTATCAAAACAAGGCGCAGCTTGAACACTGTTCAACATAAAAACCGCCAATATTAGACTGAAAACAGCCATATTGACTAAGCTAACAAATGAGACCTTATGATAAACGTTCATGACGATCGTTCATGTTGTTTCGCCGCTTCCCATAACGCATCCATCTCTGTTATATCGCTGTCTTCTAAACGCTTGCCAGTCGCAGCTAACTGCGCTTCAATATAACCAAAACGTGATTTGAATTTATGCACACACGTTAAGGTGGCTGCTTCTGCATCAAGATTGAGTTTACGCGCCACATTGACGAGCGCAAACATACAATCACCCAGCTCTTTTTCAATATCGCTAATATTGGCTTTGCTTATGTTATATTCAGCAGCATCTTTTGATTTATCTATCAATTCAGCCTTTAACTCGGCAATCTCTTCATCTAGCTTATCAAAAGCACCGCTAACGCCCTCCCAGTCAAACCCTAACTTTGACGCCTGTTTTTGCACATCTTGCGCTTGCATGAGCGCACTGCCCGCCTTGGTATTGTCTAAACGACGTTTTGGTTTGCCTCGTGCCTCGCGCGCTTGCTGCTCTTCCACTTTAATCTCATCCCAACGAGCTTTTACCGCCGTGTCATCTTCAAGGGTTTCAGCCTCAAAAACATGTGGGTGACGACGAATGAGCTTTTCTTGTAAAGTGGTGATAACATCGCTCATGCCAAAGCGACCTTGCTCAGCATACATCTGACAATGAAACACCACTTGCAGCAGCACATCGCCCAGCTCGCCTTTGATATCCTCATCGTCATTACTTTGTACCGCTTCGCCCAGCTCATAAGCTTCTTCGATGGCATAAGGAATAAGGCTGTGATTGGTTTGCTTTTTATCCCACGGACAGTCAACACGTAGCCGTGCCATCAAAGCCAATAAATCGTCTAATTCACCACTAGCAGTTGGCGTTCCTTGTGCTGGTGTAGGCGCTACTATTTTATTGTCGAGAGTATTCATAAGGGAGGCTCTTATATTTTTGCTTATCGTTCAATTTAGCAGTTAGTGTAGCATTGAACGCTTATTAGCTTATAATTATGCTATCTATTTTATTATTTTACCACTGCACATGCGCAAGGAATTTTATCATTATGTCTACGTCTGCGACCATTCGTTATCAGCCAGAAACTGCATTTAATCCCATTATTATTGATTCATTTAAAGCTTATGATATTCGCGGCGAGCTTGGGGTAAATCTAAACGAAGCCATTGCTTACCGTATTGGTCGTGCTTTTGCACAGATTTTATTTCAGCGTTATGGTGCGGCGGTTGAGGCTCATGACAATGATATGGTAAATCTAAAACCTGTCATCGTTATTGGTAGTGACATTCGCCATTCAAGCGAGCAATTAAAACAAGCGACCATCGCTGGTATTCTCGATGCTGGTGTCAATGTGATTGACTTGGGCATGAGCGGTACAGAAGAGGTCTATTTTGCCACCAGTTATTATCAGGCATTGGGTGGTATTGAGGTCACAGCCAGCCATAATCCTATTAACTATAACGGCTTAAAATTGGTTAAGGAACATTCAAAACCAATCAGTGCTGATGATGGTTTGGCAGAGATTCAAGCATTGGCAGAATCTGGGCAATTTATCACTAAAAACCGATCAGGAACGTTGCAATTATTAACTGATAAAAGCGCTTATGTCGATCATGTCATGACTTTTATCGATACCGATAAGCTCAAACCCCTCAAATTAGTGATTAACTCAGGCAATGGCAGTGCAGGGCCTGTGGTTGACTTGTTGATTGATAAGCTTGCACAAGCTGGTGCGCCAATTGAAGTGCTTAAACTGCATCATACACCAGATGGTAGCTTCCCCAATGGCATCCCCAACCCTATGATTGAAGCCAATAGAGTGGCGACTCAGCAAGCTGTTTTGGAAAATAAAGCCGACCTTGGCATTGCCTTTGATGGCGACTTTGACCGCTGCTTTTTATTTGATGAACATGGTGAATTTATTGATGGTAGCTATATAGTTGGAATGCTCGCTCAAGCATTTTTGAATAAGTACCCAAATGAGCCAATCGTCTACGATCCACGTGTCATTTACAATACTGAATCCGTGATTAAGGAACATAACGGTAAGGCTGTCATCAGTAAATCTGGTCACTCTTTTATCAAGCAAGTGATGCGTGATTCTGGTGCAGTTTATGGTGGCGAGATGTCAGCGCATCACTATTTTCGCGACTTTTTCTACTGTGATAGCGGCATGATTCCTTGGCTGCTCACCATCGAGCTGTTGTCTGTCACCGGAAAAACCTTATCAGAATTGGTTACTGGCTATATTCAAGCCTATCCAAGTTCAGGCGAGCTTAATTTTCGTCTCACAACAAATGATGCGCCAACGATTATTAGCGCTATTGAAGAAAAATTTAGCAGCGAAAATCCGACCAAATCAATACTTGATGGCTTGAGTCTTAACTTTGGCGAATGGCGCTTTAATCTGCGTGCCTCAAATACCGAACCACTGATCAGATTAAACATTGAAAGTCGTGGCAATGAAGAATTGTTAGCTATTAAAGTTAAAGAGATTCAACAGTGGCTAGCGGTACAAGGTGCTGTACTAGCGTAAATTAATACGGATAATTTCGATTAAAAACCAAAAAAAGCTCGCTGATAATTATCAACGAGCTTTTTTGATGATAGAAAAACTGGAATAAAGCTATTTAGACCGACCAATGCCCATATAGTCACCTACCAGACTATCGATCTGCAATCGTGTCAGTGCATTTTGCGCATCAAATACTGGTATTGCTTGTTGATTAAGCTGTGCAATATCTAGCTGATCTCGTGGCGACCAACTGATGATAAAAATTGCCTGTGCGGTATTTAGCTGCTGATAAGGGCTATTAATCAATTGCAGTAATGGTTGCTGCTGATAAAGCGCGGCAAGTTCATCTTGTGCTTTATCGCTATAAACCAAAGTACGAATATTGTAAGACCACAGCAATGCTAGTAATGGATGTATGGCTGAACCTGCCGTCCGTCCCGAGCCTGCTTTATAACTACCACCCCAAATCATCACGGTTTTATTGTCAATAAAGCCATCAAAATACTGCCAGAATTTACGGAATATCAGCTCTTTTTGGTCTTCGTTGATGTGCATGACTGACTGTAATAGCGGCATATCTAAACTGTGCGTTTGGCTGGACTGCTGTAACTTAGCCAGTTCAGTGGGTAGTGTGTTACCACCAAAGCCCCAGCCTGCTTGTAGATAGCTGCTACCAACGCGTTCATCTAGCCCCATGATACGGCTAACTTGTTTGATATCAATCTGTTGACTGTCCGCCAAGCGTGACATCTCATTCATAAAACTCACTCGCGTCGCCAGCATCGCCATGATACTGCTACGGGCAAACTCTATCGTTGCGATATCAGCGTGATGAGCGGCACGCGCATGCTGCATTAACGGCTTCAACACTTCTAGATGCTGGCTACTGTTGGCTGTTTTTTCACCAAGTAACCATAGTGAAGGACTTAGCATTGAGCTATAAACATCACCGTCTTGCAAGAATACAAACGGCACATAGTAGACCCACGCGCGCTGCAAATTTTGCGCCAGTGCTGAGACAACCCCTAGTTTCTCAGTGCCACTTATAATCACGGGTAACGATTGCTGATGGCTGTGGTTGAAGGCGGTAATCCAGCTGGCTTCTGCCCATGCTGGCTTGATACTGTCTAAAAACAACCAATAAAGCGCAACGGTGCTTTGGTCGTCAATCTTACTACTCTCATTGCTCTCATTGGTGTGACGACTGTCACTAAAATTTGTCGTTTCATAATATTGTATTAACGTGTCAGCGCTAGCCAGTAATGCTGTACTGATAATAACCTGCTGCTGCTCATACATTTGCCACAGTGCTTGCAAATGATGCTCAAAGCCGTATTGTTGTATTTGCTGCGTCAATAGCTCAATATCTGCATAAAGATGCACGCGATGACCGAGACTTGCCAGCACCACGGCGCTAGTAATGGCCTCAATACTATGACCAATAAGCACACAAACTTGCTTGCTTGCAGTGCTTTGTGGTCTAGATTCATGCGTATATTTAGGTATATTGTCATTTATAGAAACAGCGCTCATGCGTTCACCTTTAATAATTATTGACTTAGTAGCAAAGCGATCAAGACAGCTGCTGAATATGTTTTAACAGCTGGTTAGTGGAGCTGTCAAACTGACTCTCACCTGCTTGCTGCATGGCTTGATGTACGGACTCCGCCATTTGCTTGCCCATCTCGACACCCCATTGATCAAACGGGTTAATATCCCAAATGCTGGCCATGACATAGACTTTATGCTCATAAAGTGCAATCAGCGATCCCAAACTATGCGGCGTCAGCTCATCGATTAGCAATGTTGTTGACGGCTGGTTGCCACGGTAATATTTATACTTATCCGCAGCAGAAGCTACTTGAACCTCAGTCTCTTGAAGCGCGGCATTACCAAAAGCCAGCACTCGGCTTTGTGCTAGACAATTGGCTAAAGACAGCTCATGCTGCTGCTGTAATGGCGCGTTCTGCGATTGACCACTATAACGGCGCGCACAAGCAATAAAGTCACAAGACACTTGCTGTGTGCCTTGATGTAGCAGCTGATAAAAGGCATGCTGAGCATTGGAGCCAATCTCGCCCCACAGAATCGGACAGGTATCGTAGTCAATATGGTCACCGTGTTGGGTAACTGATTTACCATTACTCTCCATCTCAAGCTGGGTTAAGTAGCTTGGTAAATAGCTGAGACGACCATCATAGGGCAACACGGTATGAGCATTTACCTGTAAAAAGGTACTGTTCCAAACAGCAAGTAGCCCTAATAATACGGGCACGTTCTCTGCAAAATCCGTCTGCGCAAAGTGCTCATCCATACTATGGGCACCGCTTAACAATTCTTTAAACCCAGCCATCCCGATACGAATGGCAATCGCCAGTCCTATCGCCGACCATAAAGAAAAACGCCCACCAACCCATTCCCAAAGCTGTAGCTGATGCTCAGGATGAATACCCCAAGCACTCATTTTTTCGCTGTTAGCGGAGATACCAATAAAGTGGCGGCGTAGCACACTGTCTTCAGTACCTGCACGCAGCTTGGCAGTGGCAAGCAACCATGACAAGGCCGTCTTTGCATTGGATAAGGTGTCCACCGTACCAAAAGATTTGGATGAGATAATAAACAAGGTGGTCTCAGGATTGAGGTGCTTGAGCAAATTATCAAGCTGAGTACCGTCCATATTAGAGACGAAATGTACTTCAATGTCGGTATCTGCCCACTCATCCAACGCGGTAGTCGCCATAAGCGGACCAAGATCAGAGCCACCCACCCCAATATTAACCACATCCGTAATAGCTTGACCAGAAAACCCGCGCCATGTACCACTGCGAACACGTTCAGATAAGCGCGCTACTTGCGAAAGACTGCCATGCACATCAGCGACAATATTTTGCCCATCGACTGGTAATGTTACTGTTTCTGGTAGCCGGAGCGCTGTATGCAAAGCGGCACGCGCTTCACTGGTATTCACCATAGCGCCTTGCATCAACGCATCAATTCGTGTGGACAATTCACAACTTTCTGCTAGCTGCAACAGACTTGCCAATACCTGCTCATCGATACATTGCTTGCTATAATCCATATATAGCGCGCCAGCTTGCATGCTAAAGCGCGTTGCACGACTGGCATCTTGCGCAAACAATGCTGCCAGTGACCATGGCTGCTTCGCTAGCATTTGTAGTTGCTGCCAGTATGTAGAGTTTCGAGCACTGTTATAAGCGCTATTGCCCTTTATTTCATCCATCAGCTATTCATCTTCTGCTAATTGCTGCTCGGCAAAATAGATAAATGCCTGCATATATGAGCGCATATCGCCTGCATCATAGCTGTCGCCGCGCATGGTCGTGACATTCACGCCGTATTCACTAATCAAGGCATCAATCGCATCGGTCAGCTGAATTTCACCACCGACCGAGGCTTTGGTATTGGCCAGATAGTCAAAAATGTGATTGCTAAAGACATAACGACCAACGACTGCTAATTTTGAGGGTGCATCGGCTAAGTTAGGCTTTTCTACAAATCCTGCGACTTTGAAGCTGGCATTTATATTTGCTTTATCATCTTCCCTATTCACTTCACTAAACGCTTCATGCAGTTTGGCAATACCATACTTATGCACATCTTCATCAGCGACTTTATCAACCAATATCTGTGAATGGTTATCTTCAGCAAAAGCATCAATCATAAAGGCTAAGTTATCAGCAGCCATATCGCCCGTAAAAGGATCAAGCACAACGTCGGGCAATAATACGGCAAAATCATGCTCACCAATAATGGGGCGAGCCGCGAGTACCGCATGACCCAAACCTAATGCTTTACCTTGACGTATCATCGAAACCGTCACATCGTCTGGTAGCCAGTTTAAGCTATCGGCTAGCTCATCTTTACCTTTATGACGCAGCTGGTTGTCCAGCTCAGCATTGATATCGAAGTAGTTTTCAATCGCGCTCTTTTGTGCATGACCAACCAAGACAATATGCTTAATACCAGCAGCAATCGCCTCTTCAACCACATAATGAATGGCAGGACGATTGCCAAGTGGCAATAGCTCTTTTGGCACAGCTTTAGACAATGGCAACATACGTGTACCAAAGCCTGCAACAGGGATGACGGCGTGAGTTATTTTTTTCATAATTTTTAAACTTTATTAAAAGAGGTGTGAGATAAAGGTTATATTTTATAAAAACTAAGCTAGATTATATCCATTCGGATTCATACTTTGCCAACGCCAGCTATCTTGGCACATATCAGTAATTGATAATTTTGCTTGCCACTCTAACAGGTTTTTCGCTTTATCAGCACTCGCGTAGCAGCTGGCTATGTCACCTGCGCGGCGTTCTGCAAATTGATAAGGAATTGGTTGTCCAGAAACGTTAGAAAATGCCGTTACTAGCTCTAATACAGAAGTACCTTTACCAGTACCTAAATTAATCGGTAAAAATCCTACTGGTGCCACTTGTCGCTCTAAATAATTTAACGCAGCGACATGACCTTGCGCCAAATCAGTAACATGGATAAAATCACGCACGCCAGTACCATCAATAGTTGGATAGTCATTACCAAAAATATTAAGTTTGGCAAGCTTGCCAACGGCTACTTGTGAGATATAGGGCATTAAGTTATTTGGGATATCATTAGGGTCTTCGCCAATCTGCCCTGATGGATGCGCCCCTACTGGATTAAAGTATCTAAGAGGTATCAGGTTCCAACTGTAATCCGATACAGCAAGATCTTCTAAGATATGCTCGACCGTCAGTTTACTTTGTCCATAAGGATTGGTACAAGAACGCGGTGAATTCTCGTCAATAGGCAGCGATTCGGGGTCACCATAAACTGTTGCTGATGATGAGAAAACAAGATTTTTGACATCATACTCTGCCATAACTTCTAGCAAGGTAATGGTACCACTGACGTTGTTATTGTAGTATAGCAATGGCTTGGCAACAGATTCGCCAACTGCTTTTAGTCCAGCGAAGTGAATCACGCCGAAGAAATGATGAGATAAAAATACTTGTCTAAGTGACTCAGCATCGCGAATATCGCCTTCGATAAACTCAATAGGCTTACCAATGAGAGCTGAGACACGATTGATGGCTTCACGACTACTATTAGATAAGTTGTCGTAAACTACAATCTCATAGCCAGCTTCATGCAAGGCGATACAGGTGTGTGTGCCAATATAGCCCGCACCACCCGTGACTAGTATTTTATTTTTCATCATATTATTCAAAAACTCTTTATTGTGTGAAATAGATATTTTAAGACAAACCAGCGTGCGATAACTATATTGCGCTATGGCCTTGTATACCTATAGATAAATGAGTCATTATCAACGTGATCCATTAATTGTATAATGAAACTTAACAATTGTATCAAGCTTCTACTGTCCAGCTATTACCAGCACTTATTTTATATAATATGTAACTATCATAGCTACTTATAATACGTCTCTAACATCGCTATCAAACGTTCATGATAATCTGGCAGCCTATTGTCTTTATTGCTCGTAAAATCGTTAGCACAGAAAGAATGCGGTGAAGCGTTCCGTTCTTTTAGTTTCAACAATTTTTCATAACGTGTTAATGCATGACGTGTACGTATATTAAAATAATAACAAATATCGATTTTTTCGATCGCTTTAGCCTCACAGTACAATAGCCAAGGGACTAAGAATGACGCCATATTAATATCATTGTGCCCACGAAATTTGTTAGGCAGAAATTCGATGATTTCATCATGAAATAAAGCCCATGCGCGCTCATAACCTGATTTTTTCAGTGGAAAATAAGTATGTACCAGTGTGTTCTTTATATCGTAAGAATAATGTCGATTGATGAGATCGATGCTCTTAAATGATGCTTTTAAAGTTGGTGTTTCAACCCCTCTCTTTCGCATATCATAAAGATTTTTAGTTGATACAAATAAGGAACTAATATTATTTGCCGAAAAAAAATGCTCTTGAGGCAACTCTTTTGCTACAAAAACATCATCGTTAAAATAGATAAAGTTCTCTGATAAACCAGGAATACGATATAAAAAAGCTTCAATCACATGTGAGTTAAATGTTGGTAAATACTGACTGTCTATGATTTCGATATGATCCACGACTGTCACCCCTTTCATTCCATCTAACCATTGGGGTGTCTGATTGTCTGTAACGATATAGATGTGTCTAACCCACGGTAAGTATTTTTTTACTGCTTTTACCGAATAATAGAGCTCATTATGATCTTCAAAACGAGCTTTATCAGTAGCATGTAACCCAATTTGAACGCGATCATAAGCTTGCTCAAATTTGTCGTACTTGTCTTTCCATGCTTTATCTGTGTTGTTGACCCAAGTAAATACCACATCTATAGCTCTATCGTCAGGCATAGCGACAGTATTGATGTTTGAATATTCCAAAAAGGCAGTTTCTGTAGATTCGCTAACACCCATTTCTGTATTGGTAATAGGATAGCGTTTATTAAAATAATCTCTAAAAAAAATACCTGGATCATTTTTCAGCTTCTTAAATTTGCGTCGATATTGTTCTAACATAGTTTCTTTTTTAATAACCATCTAGTTGCTACACCTATGAAAAGAGAGCTTAGATAAGCTCTCTTTTTTTGAGTTTGATTGTCTAATTATACATGAGCTAACTGTGTATAGAACTGCCAGTCTTCGATAGTACAAGTTTCATTGTAATTTTCAAGTAATAGCTTCTGTGAGTCTCGAGCTAACATAAAGTCATTATTTAAGATAGCCAATCTGACGCGTAGACGCAATAGCTCATCTGAGGCTTCTGTATCATCAATCTGTTTAAGTGCGTCTAAGGCTTCTTGCAGACGTTTTTCATGCCATAAGATATTTGCTAATCTAACAGGTTCGTCCTGATAGCCCGTTTGAAGCACGGATTCTTTTATTCGTGTAATTTCTTCCACTTGCGTTGGCGTAATAGCAGAATGCTGAAGAGCATTCTCAATACGTTCCAGTGCAAGATCCCAAGATTCGTGAGTTATAGCTTTCTGTGCATACTCCATAATGATATCGACAGGCACTTGTGAAGTGTCAGGACGATCTAAGTCAATAATAGCTTCGTAGACTCGTTTACAGTTATTAGTATCACGATAGGCAAAGGTCTCTCGCATTCTTGTAAGGTAAGGTTCTGACGGTTCACCATTATTCTTCAAAACTTTTTCTAGCTCTGTTATCAGAGCTCCTTCTTCTGTAACAATAGGGCCAAAACCATCATTCTCATAATCAAAATAGCCCTTCTGAGTAGTATGTGTGCCAGAGAAAAATTCTTGCTGATCAAATTGATAATAAATGACTGTCTTACCCAGTAATCCCATCTCAAACGCTACTGATGAATAATCAGTAATCATAATCCTGGCTTTTTGGAATAGCTTTTGAATACTCGTAGTAGCTGTGCTAGCTCGCCAAGTATCAATATAGCTAGGCACATTAAAATCGTTAATATAAGGCTCAACATTAGCATGCGGAGCAAATATGATTTTATAATCACGTTCTTTAGCTAATTTTGCCAAAGCTTCATTATGCAGCAAACGATACCAGTGCTGAGCATAATCACTATCCATAAAGTATTCATTTACTACTCTTGTATGACCACTCCCGATAACTTTTCCCATTGTTGAGGCACGCCATGTAGGCATAATCAAAATAACTTTACTATCTTGCTGATTGTTAATTAAAAGCTGATCATGTCTAGGTAAACCTGTTAGTACTACTTCCTTGTAACCAACTTGGTAAGGACTATTATCCGCAGCAATTGCATGAAATTCCGCTAAAGTAGATGTAACGAAGCAAAGCATATTACGCTTATAATCTAACCATTTAGAAATATCAGTATGTATAACGCCATGCTGTAAAAATATGAACTTCTTACTATGTTCATATTCATCCCCAAAATAATTAGATATGTAGCTATCGAAATAGCTGCTAATAATTTTAGAAGCTTTACACAAATGAAACTCAAAATCATTTGAGCCAAAATCTATTAAATTAAAACCTTCAGCTTTCAAGCGATTCCAGTCGGCAGAGTCCTTACTTAGTGCGAAATAACACTTTTGCTCAGGATAGTTTTGCATAATATATCGGTATAAGTGTTCTGCATTATCATCAGCTTGAGTATCTCTATCCATTAATATCCAGCTGTCATCACTTTTATATTTATCAGAGGGTGTATAAGCTTTCACAACTTCCTGAATTTTTAAACCATGACTATTTTGCTTGCCAAATAAGGATATTCGCGCAGGTTTATTATCCATATAAACATCTAGATTATCCTCCATTGATTCAAACTCAATCCAGTCACGTTGCTCATAGACGAAAAGCTGATTAGCAAAAGTATGCTTAACAACCTTTGAATGCTTGGGTAGCTGGTCGGTATCATTCAGTCTATAAGACCTTAATGTATCTAAATAATTAAAGCTAACTATTAATATTTGTTTTTTCTCTTTATCTACATTTTCAATATATGTTATCTGAAAGTCTGGTTTAGTATTTTTAAAGGCTCCTAGCATACCAACTTTATATAAAAACCAAACCCCTATCAAATTAAAATCTACTATATAATCTATATCAATATAATTAAATATACTCTTAACTAATTGAAAATAATTTTGTTTCTGACTCTCTTCTAGGAAATTTATTTTTCCCGACTGGTTTAAAATTGTTTTTATATGCCAAGACAACTCATAGAGAATTGTCCATTGTATATTCTTTGGAACATAACCATATTTTGATTTATATCCTTCAAGCATAGGAATATAACCAAAAGCTAAGATATTATAAAATTTTTCCTTTTTCTGCCATGACGTATCGATGGTTGAGTTTCCGTCGCTTCTTTTGCGATAATAGAATACAGCATCTTTTAAATAAGCAACATTACCGGAATTTAAACTTAGTAAATAGTCAGCAATAAACTTCCCATCTTCAAAATTTGGTTTGATATCTTCACTGAAATATATTTTTTCTTTCACTATATGTTCTGTTTTAAAAAATGTTACTGTAACAAAAAGGTTGATGTTATCATCCATATTTAATACAGAAACTATATTTTTTTCATTTTTAAATCTATATTTTAATGAGTGAGTATTTTTAACGGTTTTATTTTCATCAAAATAAAACATTAAATTCCCAACAGCCATTTCTATAGAGTTGTCTTTAGTAATTGCATCATCAATAATTTTAAAATAATCATTCTTCACAAAATCATCTGAATCAATGAACGTTACCCATTCAGTTTTTACAGAATTAAGACCTAAATTGCGTGCAGAAGCAATACCACCATTTTCTTTATATAGATAGGTAATATTTTTAGGATACTGTTTCTGCCATTTTTTAATAATCTCAGCAGAGTTATCAGTAGAGCCATCATCTACTAATATAAGCTGAATATGTCTCTTGAAACTTAAGCTTTGGTTTACTAAGCTATCAAAATAATCATCTAGATATTTCCCAACATTATATACTGCCGATACAACAGTGAAATTATTACTACCTTTATATTTTATAGGCGTCTTACTTATCAATTGTGCACTACGCTTACTATATGAACTCCGTAGAAAATCCTTAGGATCTCTTTTTAATTTATCCAACCTGCGATTTAAGACTCGCTTTCGTTCTTCATCGATAGGTAAGCTTTCGACAATAGACTCTCTAATACTTTGATCTTTCATAACTATTTATCTCTTAATGAACAATATCTAATGAAATCAGGTAAATAAAAAATTTCGGACACTTAGTGATTGCAGAATTGACTTGCAGTTATTTATACAAAAAAACACCCCATTGTAGGGGTGTCTTCGCTTTTTTTCAATGTAGTTTCAGTAGTTTGGCTATAGACTTATGTCTATACTACCAACCAGTAACTTCTTTTAGCTTCTCGCCAAGCTTAGATGGGTCACGTGTATACGCGATACCAGCATCTTCAAACGCTTTAAATTTCTCTTCAGCAGTACCTTGACCACCAGAGATAATCGCGCCTGCATGACCCATACGCTTGCCTTCTGGAGCGGTAACACCAGCGATATAACCAACCACTGGCTTAGTCACATGGTCTTTGATATAAGCAGCGGCTTCTTCTTCAGCAGTACCACCGATCTCACCGATTAGAATGATCGCTTCAGTTTGTGGATCTTCTTGGAACAGTTTCAATGCGTCAATTTGGTTCATACCAGGGATAGGGTCACCACCGATACCGATACAAGTTGATTGACCAAAACCAAGCTTAGTGGTCTGAGCAACGGCTTCATAAGTCAATGTACCAGAGCGTGAGATGATACCCACTTTACCTGGCAAATGGATATGACCTGGCATGATGCCGATTTTGCACTGACCTGGCGTGATAACACCTGGGCAGTTAGGACCAACCATGCGTACGCCTTCAGCTTCTTCGATATAACGTTTTGCTTTTAGCATGTCTAAAGTAGGCACGCCTTCAGTAATAACGATAATCAATTTAACACCAGCATCTACCGCTTCAACGATAGAATCTAGTACAAATGGTGCTGGTACATAGATAACAGAAGCGTCAGCTTGGGTGGCTTCCATAGCTTCTGCCATCGTGTTAAATACTGGTAGGCCTAAATGCGTTTGACCGCCTTTACCTGGCGTTACGCCGCCGACGACTTTAGTACCGTACTCAATCGCTTGTTCAGAGTGAAACGTACCATTTTTACCAGTGAAACCTTGTACCAATACTTTGGTATCTTTATCGATTAATACACTCATTATTTATTCCTTGTATTCGGTTGTCTTGCAATAGCCACTTGATGATGTGTTATGCATTAAATGTTAATGATAAATTTATATCAACAAGCTGCTATTACGCGTTGACTACTATGCTTAAGCACGTATATTTAGAGGACTATGCCTCAAATATATTAAGCTTTAACAGCATCGACAATTTTTTGAGCCGCATCTGATAAGCCTTGGGCAGAAATCAATTTCAGACCAGACTCTTCTAGGATTTGCGCGCCTTTTTCAGCGTTGTTACCCTCTAGACGGACAACAACAGGTACTTTCACGTCAACTTCTTTGATAGCAGCAATAATCGCTTCTGCAATCATGTCACAACGTACGATACCACCGAAGATGTTGATTAAAACACCTTCAACGCTGCTGTCTTCAAGAATAATCTTGAATGCTTCAACAACGCGATCTTTAGTTGCGCCGCCGCCAACGTCCAAGAAGTTAGCAGGCTTGCCGCCATACAATTTGATGATGTCCATCGTTGCCATAGCAAGACCAGCACCGTTAACCATACAACCGATATTGCCTTCTAGAGCAACATAGTTTAGGTCAAACTCAGCCGCTTTAAGCTCACGCTCATTTTCTTGTGACTTGTCTTGTAGTGCTGCGATTTTAGGCAAACGATACAGTGCGTTTGAATCGATACCAATTTTGCCATCAACACAAACGATTTCGCCATTTTCACGAACGGCTAATGGGTTGATTTCTAACAATGCAAAATCGTTATCGATAAATGCTTGATACGCGCCTGTCATCAATTTAACGAATTGATTGATTTGCTTGCCTTCTAAACCTAGTTTGAATGCCACATCACGTGCTTGGAAAGGCATCAAACCAACTAAAGGATCAACGTTTACTTTAAAGATTTTTTCTGGTGTCTCATTTGCGACTTCTTCGATATCAACGCCGCCTTCAGTTGATGCCATGAACGTTACGCGACGCGTAGAACGATCAACGACTGCACCAAGATATAGCTCAGTTTGTACTGGATACATATCTTCTGCAACCAATACGAAGTTAACTGGTTGGCCATCAGCGTCAGTTTGGAAAGTAACCAAATTGGTACCGATTAGCTCTTCAGCAACTTGCTTGGCTTCTTCACGAGTTTTAACCAGCTTTACGCCACCCGCTTTACCGCGACCACCAGCATGTACTTGCGCTTTAATAACCGCAATGTCTGTTGGCGTTTTATCAAAAGCAGCAGCAGCTTCGTCGCCGTTATAGGCAATAATGCCTTCTTGAATCGGCAAACCATAGCTTTTTAATAGCTCTTTTGCTTGATACTCATGTAAATTCATTGATTGTATCCTTTATTTTTTACAATTAATAAAAAGTGAAAACAAGTGCGCGTATATACATATTAGACAGGCATATGGCGCACTCATGACCGTGGTGGCAGTCATAACAACCCCACCGCGATCAGGTTATAAGTTGGTACTGATCAAAATAACGACTTATTTCTTACGCTTTTTACGCTGAATCGCGTGAATAGCACGGCCATCTGCAGACAGAGCGGCTTCATGCACTGCTTCTGAAATAGTTGGATGCGCGAATGTCATCAGCTGTAAATCTTCGATACTAGAGACAAACTCCATCGCGATCATACCTTGATGGACGATGTCACCAGCACCAGCAGAGATAGCATGCATACCTAACAGGCGATCTGTTTTAGCATCAGCAACAACTTTCACAGAGCCTTCCGCTTCACTTTGAGCAAGTGCACGGCCGTTAGCTGCTAAGTTGAATGAGCCAGTTTTGACTTCATAGCCAGCTGCTTCAGCTTCCTGCTCAGTCAAACCAACCCATGCGATTTCTGGATGGGTATAGATGACGTTAATAATCGTGTCATAATTAACTTGGGCTTTTTCGCCATGAATGCGCTCAACGGCCATCATGCCTTCTTCCATTGCTTTATGCGCAAGCATTGGACCACGAACCAAATCACCGATGGCATAAACACCATCAAGATTGGTTTTACATTGATCATTCACGTCGATAAGACCACGTTCAGTCAACGTGATACCACTGTCATTACCAAGCAGTTTCTCAGAGTATGCACGGCGACCAACACAAACGATCAGTTTGTCGAAGCTTTCTTCAGATGACTCGCCTTTGGTTTCGCTCGTGACAACAACTTGATCACCTTTGACTTCAGCATTGGTTACTTTGGTATCAACGCGGATATCAAGACCTTGCTTCTTCAGCATTTTGCCCGCTTCTTTTGCGATATCTTTGTCAGCAGCTGCTAAGAAACTTGGCAACGCTTCATAAACAACCACTTCAGCGCCTAGACGACGCCATACTGAACCAAGCTCAAGACCGATAACACCAGCACCAATCACGCCTAAACGTTTAGGTACAGCAGTGAAATCAAGGGCGCCAGTAGAGTCAACGATGCGATCGCCATCAGTTTTAGCAACTGGGATATCGATCGGCACAGAACCTGCCGCAAGAATCACGTTTTTAGCAGTGATGGTCGTTTCTGCTTCATCTGCAAGGGCGGTAAACTTAACTTTTTTATCAGCGCCTTTGCCGTCTTCTAACGTGCCCCAGCCTTGTAGCCAGTCAACGCCATTGCCTTTCAATAGTGCCGCAACGCCGCCCGTCAATTGCTTAACAATGCCTTCTTTACGAGCAATCATTTGCTCAATATCAATAGCAACGTCACCAGTGCTGATACCATGTTCAGCAAGGTCATGCTTCGTCGCTTCGTAACGATGCGAGCTATCAAGTAGTGCTTTTGATGGGATGCAACCAACGTTCAAGCAAGTACCGCCAAGTGCTGGCTCACCTTTATAAACACGCTTTTCGATACAAGCAACGCTCATACCTAACTGACCTGCACGGATAGCGGCTTCATAACCACCAGGACCGCCGCCGATGACGACTAAATCATAATTGTCTTTCATAGTACGTTCCTATTTCTAATTATCGTTCTAATTGTAAATATCGTTTAAACTGAGGATTGTCTCGTTAATAAATAAGCCATATTTGGTTCAAATTTTTTCACTTTACGGTAAATACACCATAAAGTAGAAACATTCTTATTTATTAATAAACAACGAGCACCACTGTTTAGACTAAAGTTAAAAAGCTTGTATCAGCAGTTGCCAATACAAGCTTAAAAGCTTACAGGTCTAGGAGCAACATGGCTGGATCTTCAACCAATTCTTTGATAGTGACTAAGAACTGTACCGCTTCTTTACCATCAATCATACGATGGTCATAAGATAATGCAAGATACATCATCGGTAGAATTTCAACTTTACCATCAACAGCCATTGGGCGGTCGTTGATCGCATGCATACCTAGGATAGCTGTTTGTGGTGGGTTCAAAATCGGTGTTGACATCAATGAGCCAAATACACCGCCATTTGAGATAGTGAAAGTACCACCAGTCATGTCATCTAGACCAAGTTTACCTTTTTGAGCCAAGCCACCAAGCTCACGGATACGGCTTTCAACATCAGCCATGCTCATGCGATCGGTATCACGTAGTACTGGAACAACCAAACCACGATCAGATGATACAGCAACACCGATATCGTAGAAACCATGATAAACAATGTCATCACCGTCTAGTGAAGCGTTTACTGCTGGGAAGCGTTTAAGTGCTTCGGTTGCCGCTTTCACGAACAATGACATAAAGCCTAAACGTACGCCATGACGTTTTTCGAACTGTTCTTTATATTTAGCGCGCATGTCCATTAATGGCTTCATGTTCACTTCGTTAAACGTCGTTAGCATCGCCGTTTCTTGTGAAGCTGCTAGCAGACGATTGGCGACTGTCTTACGTAGACGTGTCATTGGAACACGTTTCTCAGTACGCTCACCCATTGATTCAGCTACTGGACGGCCGCTATCAGATTTGATGCTGCTGTCTGCTTTCAATGTTGGGTTAGCCATATCGGTTTTGGTCACACGACCGCCGCGACCACTACCTTCCACTTCTTTAGGATCTACGCCAGACTCTTTCGCTGCTTTACGCACTGCTGGGCTTTGATCTTTATGGTCCGCTTCGTCTTTTTTATCTGTTGCTTGGACAGGCTCGCCACCATCTGCTGCTTGCTTGGCTTGTACTGGCGCTGCTGGTTGATCTGGATCTACCGCAGGAGCATTATCTGCACTGGCGCTTGCACCAGCTTCGAATTGACCAATGATCTCGTCAGACAACACGGTATCATCAACCTGCTTAACGATTTTGGTCACAACGCCGTTATCAGGCGCTACAACTTCTAATACAACTTTATCAGTTTCGATCTCAGCCAATAGGTCATCACGATTGACTTGCTGACCTTCAGTGACATGCCACTCAACGATAGTACCGTCGGCAACTGATTCTGGAAAAACGGGGGCTTTGATATCAGCCATCGATATACTCCTTAGATTGGGATATTCATATTTGTTATTAAGTCGTGATAGGCAGTCAGTGCCATCTTGCATAGCGATCTTAGATAATACTATCTAGATTTTATTACAACATACTGACTGTTATCGCCTGATTCATTTATCTTCAATAATCTGTTACTTAGCCAACTCATCGACACTGATACCAAGACCACCAGCGATCAACGCTTGCTGCTGCTGAGCATGCAGTTTCGGTGACCCTGTGGCAGGTGCTGCACTCGCAGGACGCGCCACTGGCTCCATGACTTTCGCCTTGGTTGGGTGTGGTACGACGATACGGAACATATGCGGTGCTAAATAATACCAAGCGCCTTGGTTCAGCGGCTCTTCTTGCGTCCAAACGATCTCAGCCAAGTTGCTGTATTTTTCAATCTCAGCCATCAAACGCTGCTCTGGTAATGGGTAGAGCTGCTCAATACGAACAATAGCGACATGATCTAGACCTAAGGCGCGGCGCTGCTCAAGCAAATCGTAATAAACTTTACCACCACAAAGCACCATACGAGTGACTTGGTCTGCATTTTGGTTGTCCATCTCTGGCAGTACCGTTTCAAACTTACCATTCGCCAGCTCTTCAAGATTTGAAGTGGCTAGCTTATGACGTAGTAAGCTCTTCGGCGACATGACAATCAATGGCTTACGAATTGGGCGAACTGCTTGACGACGTAGCGCATGATAGATCTGTGCAGGTGTCGTTGGCGTTATTACTTGCATATTGTCTTCAGCGCATAGCTGTAAGAAACGCTCAAGACGAGCAGATGAATGCTCAGGACCTTGACCTTCAAAACCGTGTGGTAATAACATAGTTAGACCACAAACGCGCTGCCACTTGGTCTCACCACTTGAAATAAACTGGTCAATCACCACCTGCGCGCCGTTGACGAAGTCACCAAACTGCGCTTCCCAAACGATCAAGGCATTTGGTACTGTCGTTGCATAACCATATTCAAATGCTAATACCGCTTCTTCTGATAACAATGAGTTATAAGTGGCAAAGCGGGCTTGAGTGTCACTCATATGAGCCAATGGCACATACATACTGCCATCATTGATATTATAGATTTCGCTATGACGATGTGAGAAAGTACCGCGACCCACATCTTCACCAGTGATACGTACCAATACTTTATCGTTATCGACTAGTGATGCGTATGCCAACGTTTCAGCTGCACCCCAGTTTAATGGCTCTTCGCCTGTCTGCATGGCCAAGCGCTGCTCAACTACTTTTTGGACTTGGCGTTGTAACTTATAGCCTTCTGGCATTTCCGCCATACGACGTCCATACCCTTTTAGAATCTCAATGTCGACACTGGTATCCCAATCATCCACCAAATCGTGACCTAAATAAGGTTTCCAATCGACGAACAACTCTTCGTTAGGCTCATTGACCAATGAGTTTGCAACATAGTCACCACGGTCTAGAGACTCACGATAGTCATCTTCATACTGCTTTTCTTCTTCAGCATTCAAGATACCGTCTTCGATGAGTTTTTGTGCATAAATCGTACGAGTCGTTGGTAGTTTCTTGATAACTGCATACATGAGTGGCTGAGTCGCTGACGGCTCATCGGCTTCATTATGACCATTACGGCGATAGCAGAACAGATCGATAATGATGTCTTTATCAAACTCGTGACGGTAATCTAATGCTAACTGCGCGGCAAATACGACCGACTCAGGATCATCACCGTTCACATGTAGGATAGGTGCATGTACCATTTTTGCAACGTCAGTACAGTACTCAGTCGAACGCACGTCTTCTTGACGGCTGGTCGTGAAACCGACTTGGTTATTGATCACAATATGTACAGTACCACCAGTGCTATAAGCACGGGTTTGTGACATTTGGAACGTTTCTTGAACCACACCTTGACCAGCAAACGCCGCATCACCATGAATGACGATTGGCAATACTGAGTTACCATCGGTATGCTCCATTAAAGGCTCATCATTACGGCGAACTTGACGTGCGCGTACAGAACCTTGCAATACTGGCGCGACAATCTCAAGATGTGACGGGTTAAATGCCAAAGCCAAATGCGCTTCACCGCCTGGCGTCATCACATTCGATGAAAAACCATTATGGTACTTAACGTCACCTGAGCCTTTTTCTGGCTGTACTTTGCCATCAAACTCGTCAAACAAATCCGCAGGGTTTTTGCCTAAGATATTGACCAATAGGTTTAGGCGTCCACGGTGAGCCATACCAATGACCATCTCTTTAGTGCCATAACCGCCTGCACGTTGGATGATTTCATTGATAGCAGGGATAAAGCTTTCGCCGCCCTCTAGTCCGAAACGCTTCACACCCGTATATTTACGTGCCAAGTATTTTTCTAACCCTTCAGCTGCTGTTAAGCGCTCAAGTATAGATAAACGTTTTTCTTTATCGAACTTGATGTAACCTAGGTTGGTTTCTAGATACTTTTCCATCCAGCGTTTTTCGGTACTGGTGGTAACGTGCATGTATTCAGTACCAATGTAGCGGCAGTAAACACGTTCCATAATTTCGATGATTTCACGCAATGGCGCTTCATCTTTACCGATATTTAAATCGTTAGTAGGAAATACCGTATCAAGATCAGCTTCTGAAAGGTTATGATAAGCAAGCGTCAAATCTTCCACTTCAGCACGTGGATGTAAATTTAACGGATCGAGCTTGGCGCGGCGGTGACCACGGCGGCGATAAGCTGAAATTAGCTGCTGCACAGCCATTTGCTTAGGATTAGCACAATCAGTTAAATTGCCTGTATTTGTATCAGGCGCTGAAGTGCTAGGTTTGTTAGCAGTTTGGTTGCGGGCAAGCAACAAAAACTGTTCCTTAATAGCGTTGTGCTGTGCATCGTTCGGCGATTTGTATTGTTCAAAATACGTTTGCCAATCGGTATCGACGCTATCAGGGTCATTTAGGTATTGCTCATAAAGAGCTTCTATATAGCTGGCGTTGTCAGCAGCCAGTTCTGTATGTCCTAGGCTTGCTGCTTCTTTAGTTATACTATTCATAATAATCGTCTATTTGATAGATAAATGAATGGAATCGTGCTTATTATTGTGTAATCTGTTGTATGTTAGATATATACATACTTAATGCTATAAAAACTCAATCGTCTTCTATTCAGTACTGCTTTATAAACTACAGTTATCACTATAAAAGAGTAATACGTGTGCCTGTCATTTTGCTTATACAGACAATCATCCTACATAGTGATAATAAATCTCATTGCAATACCTATTATTAAAAATAGAATTATTTGTGAACGTGCAGTTTTCTTATCTTACTCGTTTCACAACATTAATTTATATATACTGAAATCAATGATAACCAACTCATTAAAGATAAACATTTAATGAATCGTTCAGCTAGCCTATCATTTGGCTACTCTCACTGACTTATATTGTTATTTCCAAGCTATCATTGCTTTTGAAGCGAACATACACTGCTGTATAGAGTAGCACGACAGCGTTTTACGCCATAGTTTGTTTGTTCAATAATAACTATTTAGGTAATGAATATCTACTATCATTTCAGGTACATCATTCCAGTTTACTACGAATTTATTAGTAAGACAGAATAGTGGCAACTGATAGCTGCTCTTCAAAACAACTAATTATTAAAATAATACGCTATTCTAACATTTTACGTGGTGAATATCTCTGGCTGAATACTTTTTTCTAACACCAATTATTTGACATACTCCCGCCACTTTCGACAAGCTCAAGTGTGGGATTCTAAAAGCAAAAGCTCTTAGGTGACTTTCTCACGAAGGTCACAAGCTTTCTGTTTCATCGGGCGACCTTTACCGCGTCCTCCCTCCACAGACAAAACGGCATGTCCTACCGTAAGAATATTACGAGCTGCATTAACATCAGCATTCGCAATATAACCACATTCAACGCACTCAAATTTTGCTTGGGTGCGTCTATTTTCTTTGGCAACATGCTTGCACTCAAAACAGGTTTGGCTAGTAAATCTTGGGTTTACTTGGATCAATAATCCACCTTGCCACTGCTGTTTATACTCAAGCATAGTCAACGCCATACCCCAACCCTGATCAAGAATTGATTTATTCAATCCTGATTTGGCTCTGACATTGCGACCTTTGTTTTCAAGCGTACCACTTGCTGATTTCGACATATTAGCTACTTTCAAATCCTCACAGACAATCATGGCGTGGTTTTTGCTGATGTCAGTGGTGATCTTATGCAAGTAGTCATGGCGAATATTGGCGATATGATGGTGAAGCTTTTGGATTTTACGGTTTTGCTTTTTCCAATTATTACTAAATAAGACCTTGCGGCTTAATTGGCGCTGTAGCCTTGCTATCTTGACTTGATTAGCTTTGAAGCTATTTTTGGGCTGAATAATATCAGCGTTTGAGGTAGTGATAAATTTAGTAATCCCTAAATCAATACCAATGGCGGTTTTGGACGGATGGGTCGGTGTTTCAACCTCACGCTCCGTACCGAAAGACACGTACCATTGGCCGGATTTCTTACTGATGGTGATATTCTTTATGACACCTATGATCTCTTGAGATTTTTTAAACTTCACCAAGCCAATACCATTCGGTAATTTGACGCGATTGCCATTAACGCGGCAATATTTATCAAACTGAACCAAGCGGATTGAATCTCGACCATCTGATTTACGTTTAAAACGCGGCATGAGTGGGCGTAGTTGGATTTCAGTGCCGTCGGCAAGCTTGAGGCATTTAGTTTTTCTAGGTTTTCTGTTATTTTCTTTCAGCCTTGCATGAACTTTAGGGTCAAAAAAGCGCGACCAAGCAGAAGCGAGATCACGAACTTTCTGTTGTAAAGATACCGCATTGGAGCTTGTTTTTAAGAATGCAAAATCAGGATTGGCTTTAATATCCATGATTTTATTAACCAAATTCGTTGCATTAATAAACTCATTCTTAGCAAACATCTCAAACGATATGGCCAGCATTTGATTCCAAACAAAGCGCGCAGAACCAACAAGGTTATTTAAGATAACCTCTTGCTCTGCGTTAGGCTCAAGCCTAAACTTATACGCTTTACTGATTTTCATAACACCAATTCATTTTCGTCTGACATGTTATCAATACTAAAGATTAACACGATTTATTTCAGTAACTAATCTGTATAAGAATATAAGGCGGTGTTCTAAAAAGTATGGTGACGAAAAAATTTAATACGAAGTCTATGCTAATTTCTCTGATTCCATAGAGCTTTCAAGGCTTCAAAAATTGTTCAAATTTTAGTCAACATATTTTTTGACACACCACCGAATATAATAAATACTAAGTGACATTCCCCTCCGCCCTAATGCCGGGTGGAGTCCTATTTCGCTTTTTTGATAGATTGCTGACGTATATATCATGCCTTCTTACATACAACCAACGTATTGATAGCCCAGCCTTACCTTTAACCATGTCGAATAATCGTCTCTATAAGCCCTATCTGGCACTGAAAGACAATCAAAGAATCTCAGATTATTGTTCATAAAAAACACCACCTAATGATTAGGTGGTGTTTTTCGTACGCTATCTGCAAAAAAACAGACAATTATAAACGATTAACCTGCTTGGTCAATGAGCATATTACGTAAATGACCGATTGCTTTGGTTGGGTTCAAGCCTTTTGGACAAACTGATACACAGTTCATGATACCGCGGCAACGGAATAGACTAAATGGATCATCTAAGCGCGCCAAACGTGCTTGCGTATCACCATCACGGCTATCAGCCACGAAGCGATAAGCGTGCAGTAGTGCTGATGGACCTAAGAATTTATCAGGGTTCCACCAGAACGATGGGCAGCTGGTTGAACAGCATGCACATAGAATACATTCGTACAGACCGTTTAGCTTTTCGCGTTGCTCAGGTGACTGCAAACGCTCTGTCGGCGGTGCTGGCTGATCATTTATCAAGTACGGATGTACTTTCTCATATTGCTCATAGAATTGGTTCATATCAACAACCAAATCGCGAACAACAGGTAGACCTGGTAATGGACGAACCGTGACTTTTTCTGGCAGAGTGTTCATGTTAATGAGACACGCTAGACCATTCTTGCCATTGATGTTCATGCCATCAGAGCCACAAATACCTTCACGGCAAGAGCGACGGAAGGTCAGTGTTTCGTCTTCCTTTTTCAGGCGTAATAACACGTCAAGCAACATACGATCTGAGTCTAGCAACTCAATCGTATACGTTTGCATGCGCGGCGCTGCGTCCAGATCAGGATCGTAGCGATAGATTTCGATGGTGCGAGTACCTCGGCTCATAATGCTAAACTCCACACGTAGGTGATGGCGGGCATACAAAGGTTGCAGCATATCAGCGCTATTGATTAGCCCATATTGACAGTAATTATCAAATATCAACTAATCATATTGTCACGCTGGCATGAGCATGTAGCTGGCGGTCACCTTTTAATAAATGAATAAAAAATAAAACGTTTACGCTGTTCGTATCGCTAAATTGCGCAGTCTAAAATTAATAGACGCGAACTTTCGGTTCGATATAATCAACCGTTAGTGGTACTTTACGAACTGGCTTATAAATGATGCGATTGCCTTCAGAATACCATAAGGTATGCTTCATCCACTCGTGGTCATTACGGCCATTTGGTGCGTAATCATCATCTTCTGGACGGTCATAGTCAGACACACTATGAGCACCACGGCTTTCGTGACGCATTGCCGCTGATACCATCGTCGCTTTGGCCACTTCATACAAGTTAGCCACTTCGAATGCTTCAATGCGCGCTGTGTTAAATACTTGTGATTTATCAGCCAGATGGATTTTTTCAATCTTGTCACCAAGCGCTAAAATCTTCTCAACGCCTTCGTCCATCATCGCTTGCGTACGGAACACACTCGCATGCGCTTGCATGGTTGCACGAATCTCGTCAGCCACGTCTTGGGCATTGTAGCCTTCAGTCGACTGTTGCAGCTTGTCTAAACGACCCACCGTATAATCTAGCACGCGTGGATCTAGAGGCTTATAGTTATGATCGGCATGATGGAATTCATCAACGATATGCTTACCAGCAGCACGACCAAATACCAATAGATCAAGCAAAGAGTTAGTACCTAAACGGTTGGCACCATGAACACTGACACAAGCACATTCACCGATAGCATAAAGACCTTTAACCACGTTGCCTTTTGCATATAGACCGTCTTCATCCGTACCTGCTTCTAGATCAGGCTTAATGACTTGACCATGGATGGTGGTTGGAATACCGCCCATCATATAGTGAATGGTTGGAATAACGGGAATTGGCTCTTTGGTGATATCGACGTTAGCGAAGTTTTTACCAATCTCAAATACCGATGGCAAACGCTTCATGATAGTTTCTACACCCAAATGGGTCATATCCATTACGATATGGTCAGAGTTTGGACCACAGCCGCGACCTTCTTTGATCTCTTGATCCATAGAACGAGAAACCAAATCACGTGGTGCCAAATCTTTCACGGTTGGCGCGTAACGCTCCATGAACGCTTCGCCATCTTTGTTACGTAAGATTGCGCCTTCACCGCGGCACCCTTCAGTTAACAATACGCCTGCACCATGAACGCCCGTTGGGTGGAACTGCCAAAACTCCATGTCTTGTAATGGAATACCAGCACGAACTGCCATGCCAATACCGTCACCAGTATTGATATAAGCGTTAGTAGAAGCAGCAAAGATACGACCTGCACCACCTGTCGCTAGGACAGTAATCGGTGATTGGAATACGGCAACCGTACCTGTCTCTTGCTCAAGCGCGATAACACCGTTGATATTACCCGCTTCGTCTTTAATCAAATCAAGCGCAATCCACTCGATAAAGAACTCAGTGCCTTGCTGCAAATTCTTCTGATATAACGTATGTAATAGCGCGTGACCCGTACGGTCAGCTGCAGCACACGCACGTTGTACGGCTTTTTCGCCATAGTTTGAGGTATGACCACCGAACGGACGCTGATAAATCGTGCCGTCTTCGTTACGGTCAAACGGCATGCCCATGTGCTCAAGCTCATAGACGACTTTAGGCGCTTCACGGCACATGTATTCAATCGCGTCTTGGTCACCCAACCAATCTGACCCTTTAACGGTGTCATAAAAGTGAAAATGCCAGTTATCGTTGCTCATGTTGCCCAAACTTGCGCCGATACCGCCCTGAGCCGCAACCGTGTGCGAACGGGTTGGGAATACTTTGGTCAAAACGGCAACTTTCATGCCCGCTTCTGCCAAATGTAGTGAAGCACGCATACCTGAGCCACCGCCACCAACGATGACTGCATCGTAGTTTAGCGTCTTAATATTACTAATGGTATTATCTTGTCTAGTTGCCATTACGGTTTTCCTAATGCCTATTAATGCTTAGAAGTAAATAAAAAGGCTGTCTCAAAATCATCCTATTGCTGGACAAAACACTTTATTGTCTTGCCACTATTTGCAATTATAAAAGTAGATGACGCTCACAACCTTTAACCACCTAATTTGCATATCTATCGTTATATTGGGTTCGTTCACTGACTAAACCATAGCGCACCTATTATATAAGTGACTGGCTAAGTCAATGATGTCCAACGCTATGATGGGCTATGACTATTTTTGGCTACTAACGGATGACTTTGACGTTTGCTAGTCACGTCCGTTATTTTTACAGATAAATCAAGTTACAGATAAATCAAGTTACAGATAAATAAATATTATCAATACATAGTCTGTTCAATATAATATGGATACAAGGAGGGCGAGTCACCAGAACTACAAATAGTTGACTAAGCGAGCCTGACACCGTATCCAGATTATAGGGGATTGGCTATCGTTAAACAGCAACCACACCGAAACCAGTACCCCAAAAAATCATAATGCCCCAAAATAGAAACACTAAAATAGCGATAATCATCAATGACTGTAGCACTAAGCGTAGACCTGCTGCGCTTGAGCCCAATTTGCCCGTGGTAATATAGTCGGTGAACACGGTCCACATACCAACCCAAGCATGACCAGCTAGGGCAAGCACCGCCACCAAGCTAAATAGACGCATCGGTAAACTGGTCATGAATGATGACCATTCAAGATAAGTAACATCGCCGTGCGTCAAAAAGAAGCCCAGCAATACCACACTATAAACGGCTAAAACGACAGCGCTAATACGCTGGATAATCCAATCGCGTGAGCCTGAACCAGTCAGACCAGTCGCACTTTTGATTCCTGAATCATTTTTTATCATTAGAACATCACCCATACAAATGACGCGACAATTAGAATCGCTGCAATCACAAAACTAACCATAGACGCAGTGCGGCCAGATTTTAGCTCTTCGTTCATGCCCATATCAGCGAATAAGTGCTTAATACCCATCACAAAGTGATAAGCAATCGCGGCAACAAATATCCATGCTAAGAAGCGCACAAGTACATTGTCAAATACGGTTTCAAAGCTCTCAGCCGAAGCCAATGAGTTCTGTAGTAACCACAGCATGACAGGAATCAATAAAAATAAAATAATGCCAGAGATACGATGCAAGATAGAGGCGATCGCAATCGGTGAGCGATTAACGCTAATCACTTGGCTTAAAGGCAGATCAATAGGTCGGTTGCTTTTCACAGCGGGCATCCTTTTTGCGGTTATACTCCTGTATCTGCTATCAACGCTTGATATCACTGATGTCGATTAAGCATTGAGCAACACACGAGACGAATAAAGTAAGGAAGAGCTAGCTGACTTCGTTTAGTTTGCGCTAAATATGAAGAAAGGATCGTGGGGTACAAGGTATTGATAAACTGTTTAATATCGCTCGTCAAATCGACAGGTCTATAAAACAACCCGTCTATTATACAACAAAGAAAATAAACATGAGTAAGATCGATTAACTAGTCTATTTTTACTGGTCATATCAATAAAGACAGCGCTACTCCGTCATCGATATCAATACAGCCCTTTTACTAATGACTTAAAAATAGAACAGTTAACAAAAGCATTCAAACCCTGGATTACAGATATTGTCTATCAAAACGCTAGTGCGTCGTTGCTCTTGTGCTACTCAGCTATAAACGAGTATGAATAGAAAAACGACACTACATCATGACCACTTATCAATTTGCACAAAGCGAGTGCCAGTTAAGTTCCTACAATTATAAAATGACTGGGCGATAATTACAAATTTATCCCCTAAGTAGTAAAAGGCAAACGCTGGGTTAACAAATAAATAGACAGTGGTCATACGTATTTGCCAAAATTGCTCAATTTTGAGGGAATTTGCGCCAAACTCAATTCGTCTACTACGCATACTCTGTCTGTTTTTAACCCGAATATTAATCAAACCTGCTACATTATTATCGTAAAATTCTTTAAAAATTATGCAGATAATGTAGCTGTACTTACTGTCATAAAAACAAGCTTTCTAAGCAAAATAACCAATCAGACATATTTTGATACAAAAATTACAGTGAATAAACACGACTAAACCGTGCCAATTGGTGCTATTGATGGTAAAAGTCTTTTCAAATCATAAGTAATTACTGCTAATATACCCTGCGTATTAAATGAGTTAAATGCATTTTTATGATTTGACTAACGATAGACCGAGGGTGTGCGTCTGTCGTAATTTTATTCTAACAAGCTAAAACCAATGGAGAGCAATTTATGGCTGACACTAATGCCAAACTAACCGTCAATGGTAAAGAATACGAGTTTCCTATTATCGAAGGTACTTTAGGGCGTCCAGTTCTAGATATTGCTGCTCTACAAGAATCAGGATTTTGGTCTTATGACCCTGGTTTTAAAGTAACCGCTCCTGTTGAATCAAAGATTACTTATATTGATGGCGGTAAAGGTGAGCTACTACACCGCGGCTACCCTATCGATCAATTGGCAAACAATGCTGAATATTTAGAAGTGGCTTATGCCTTGATTCATGGCGACTTGCCGAACGCTGAGCAAAAAGCAGATTTCTTTGAAAAAATCCGTAAGCATACGGGTGTTCATGATCAGTTGCGCAAGTTCTTTGAAGGCTTCCGCCGTGACGCACATCCAATGGCCATTATGGTTGGTGTCGTTGGTGCTTTATCCGCGTTTTATCATGAAGCATTAGACGTCAGTAACGAAGAGCATCGTGAAATCACGGCTATCCGTCTAATCGCTAAAATGCCAACGCTTGCTGCGATGAGTTATAAATACTCGCAAGGCGAACCGTTCATGTACCCACGCAATGACTTTAGCTATGCTGAAAACTTCTTATACATGATGTTTGCCACGCCTGCTGATGTTGATTACCAAACCAATGACGTCATCACTCGCGCCATGGACAAAATCTTTACTTTGCATGCTGACCACGAGCAAAACGCGTCAACGTCTACGGTACGTCTAGCTGGTTCTACTGGCGCAAACCCTTATGCGTGTATCGCTGCTGGTATCGCCGCCCTTTGGGGACCATCACATGGCGGCGCGAACGAAGCCGTGCTTGAGATGTTAGATGAGATCGGTTCAGTTGAAAATGTGCCTGAATTCATGGAAAAAGTGAAAAGCCGTGAAGTGAAACTGATGGGCTTTGGTCATCGCGTTTATAAAAACTTTGATCCACGCGCACAAGTGATGAAAGAAACTTGTGACGAAGTATTAGGCGCATTGGGCATCAATGATCCTAAGCTTGAGCTTGCCATGGCACTTGAGAAAATCGCTTTAGAAGACCCGTTCTTCGTTGAGCGTAACTTGTATCCAAACGTTGATTTTTACTCGGGCATTATCCTAAAAGCCATCGGTATCCCGACGTCAATGTTTACCGTAATCTTCTCATTGGCTCGTACTTCTGGTTGGATCAGCCATTGGTTAGAGATGCACAGCACACCGTTCAAAATTGGTCGTCCACGTCAGTTATACACTGGTGAAACGCATCGCGACTTCGTTAAAGTTGAAGACCGTAAATAGTCACTTATATTTTAGTTTTTAGAACCATAAAAAATCCCGCCATCGTGCGGGATTTTTTATGGTTCTTTTTTTATGGTTCTTACTGTCTCATTTGATACGGTTAGCCACATTACATTTTATAAAAACCCTATCGGTTACTGAATGAATAACTGGTTGAGTGACAGAATTGCGGCTACTGGAATTCTGTTAGTGTTTGCTCATATTTGGCAATTTGCTCATCATAACCTTTAATGGTGTCATTAAACTTAGTCATAAGCGTCTCAAATTCTTTTTGTTGATTCAGTTTCATCTGCTGCATATCAAGCACTTGCTGAGCTTCTATCTGCTCCCAAACCTGATGCTGAATAATCAAACGCGCTAATGCTGGGCTCTTGGCACTGAGTCTACCAGCAATTTCTGCATGCTCAAATAATTGCGGTACTAACGTCGCGATATTAATTAACGTATCAACATCTTCTGCGCTAAGAGGCGTCGTCACAGGCTGATAAAGCGCTTCCATCGCTTTCTGGTAGCTTTCGATGATTTGATCTTCTGTTAGCATGACGGGCTTACGCGGCTCAAGGCTAATGCGCTTTAACACCGTTAAATCACGCTCGCCAACTTCCGTACTGGTATTGATATCAGCCTCAGCGGGGATATCCACTTCATCATCTGTGGTGTTAGCAGATAGTGAGCTGCTATCAGTTGTATCGCTGTTATTCTTCATCACGTTATTAGTATTAGTATCGCTAGCAGCAGTATCATCATTTATCAGCAATGAATCCTCACTATCTGAGCTATCAGCGGCTTGTAAGGATTCATACTCTGCTTGTAAACGACGCTGTAGCCTTTGTGCTTGCGCGACATAGATAGGCTGAAACTGCTTTATACGGGTAGCAGCAGAATCACTTGGGCGCATAGGCTGACTGTCTTCAGTGCTCGTTTTTTCAACGCTCTGACTGTCTTCTGGCGCAGGTTGAGTCTCTGCTTGCTGCTGACAACCACTTAACAGCAATACGCCGCTGAGTGTTGCCGCAAGCAAGGTTGACGAGTGCTGTAAAAGGTTGTTGTTTTGATTGATAGAATCATCAACCACATCTTTATTCATTTTATAATTGGGCTTTTTTGACAAAAATTTAAACATAAGGGTACGTGTCCTTGTTAAGGCAAAATAATAAAAACCAAAGTCGTCATGGCAATCCATTGCCAATGGATATCACTTCATATTGTCGTCAGACTTCACAATTAAAAATGGAATACAAGTTTCTAATGCTTGACAGTCTTGTCCACGCTGACGACGAATAAAATAATCCTGAACCATACGCGCCTGCTGTTCGATACCGTAGTTAAAGAAGGATTTGCCTGTCTTGAGCACATAATCATAACGGCGATCAATAAGTGCACCGCGCACCACTTTTAAGCCTTGCTGTAATTGCCATACATGGGTTAATTCATGTATCAGCCAGCTTTTTTTACTCAATGAAGCATCGCTAAAATCTATTATCCAATCTGCTGGGTTAAAATAAATATTGCCATTAGGACTAACGGCATAATGTTTCAACACCCACCAAGCAGTCTTGAGCTGAACCTCATCGAGATTGATACTGTCGCCAAATACTGAACGCGCCAGCGCTATCTCACCTGTAGTAAGCAAACGTGATTGCTGCTTGGCACTGCGATATAAATAGCGAGCGAACAAGCGCTGCAATATCGGCGGAGACATCATGACGGTAATACCTTATGCCTAATGAATGGATGATCACAAATGATAGGTCGTAAATCGCGCGTGATATCTGCGATCTATCAATGCTGTTGAACCGTTAATAGGGATAAAAGCATAAAAATCAAAGTATTTGGGACATAAGCTGTACACTTGATTGACTTTTATTAACGTAAATCTGCGTTAGCCTATCGTGTATGCCACATACCAAGACACATACCAAGACACATACCAAGACACATACCAAGACACATACTAAATAGCATCTTTATAAATTAGCCTACTTTTACTACTCATGTCTAATATTCATTAGTGCGAAAATCATGCCAAACAGACAGATATGGTCTTTTTCCATAGCAATGATGAATGTAATCTAGGATGTAGTCATTTAGATGCAGCAATAAAAACCCATTAATCACTGTCGTTATGAACTAATTGATAGCTGTTTAAATTGATAATAGAGATTTCTATGCCGCCTAATTTTCATGCCGATACACCCCTTGCCCAGCGTATGCGCCCAACGACACTTGATGCAATCATTGGTCAAGAACATCTACTAGCGGCAGGTGCGCCCTTGCTGCGTTTGGTCGAACAAGGGCATCTGCCATCGATTATTTTGCATGGTGAAGCTGGCATCGGCAAAACGACTATTGCCATGCTGTTGGCTGATGCTGTTGGCAGGCCTTTTCATGCCTTGTCTGCCTTGAATACTGGGGTCAAACAGCTGCGAGAAGTGTTAGACAATAAGGACTCATTGGCATTTGAATCACCTGTGGTTTTTATCGATGAGATACACCGCTTTAACAAGGCTCAGCAGGATGCCTTACTGGGCGCGGTCGAATCTGGTGATATTACCTTGATTGGTGCGACAACTGAAAACCCTTCTTTTAGTGTCAATAATGCCCTGCTATCACGTTGCCAAGTATATCGTTTAGAGCCACTGACGCCTGAGCAAATCAGTGCGGTATTGCAAAGAGCAATTTCAGAAGATTCAGTGCTGAAGAATTTGACGGTTGATTTACAAGCACAGGACACTATCAGTCAACTGGCGCATGGCGATGCGAGGAAGGCGCTGAATTTATTAGAGCTTGCTATTCAAACGGCGGACACTAAGCAATCACCGCTCGTCATTAACGATGAATTGGTCGCTCGTGTCGCTCAGACCGCGCTGGTACGCTATGACAAAGATGGCGATCAGCATTATGATATTATCTCGGCGATGATAAAGTCCGTACGTGGCTCAGACCCTGATGCTGCGCTTTATTGGATGGCGCGGATGTTAGTTGGCGGTGAGCCTGCTGATTTTATCGCGCGGCGTTTGGTCATCTTGGCCAGTGAAGATATTGGTAATGCCAACCCTAATGCTTTACTCCTTGCCGATGCAGCATTACGTAGTGTGCAATCAATTGGTATGCCAGAAGCGCGTATTATCTTGGGGCAAGTAGTGGTTTATCTGGCGACCAGTGCCAAAAGTAACAGCACTTATAAAGCCATCAATGCTGCGATGGCGTTGGCAGAAAAAGATGCCTCTCCTGTGCCGCTACACCTACGTAATGGCGTAACCAAACTGATGCGCAATCAAGGCTATGGTCAAGGTTACGCCTATCCACACGATTATCCCAATCACTATTATCCGCAAAGCTATTTGCCAGACAATTTAGTTGGTAGCAGCTTTTATGAATTTGCCGACAACCAACGCGAGCAACACAGCAAACAGTTTATGGATTGGCTAAAAAGCCAAGCAGCCAGTAATGACTGATGGCTCACATGGTCGATTAGCCCTTTGCTTAATACACCATTGAATACATGAATCGTCGTGACCATTAGTAATACTTATCACTATATTTGACAGACTGGTCCATATAGTTTTGAGATGAAGCAGCACAGTGGGCTGAAAAGCGTTAAAATGTCCTCATATTGATATATGAGCAATGATTAGATAATGTCTACGGTGGATCAATTTGATTCCATGCACTTTGCCTAACCGCAACAGCGCTCTGTAGCATCTACTGCTACAATAGACAGACAATGCTTTATATTCCACATCACACCTATCTATAAATAATAAAATATTGAGACTTACTATGAGTTTAAATACGATTCCTGAGATTATCGAAGACATTCGTGCTGGCAAGATGGTCATCTTAATGGATGATGAAGACCGTGAAAATGAAGGTGATATCATTATGGCAGCGACCCATGTGCGCCCCGAAGATATTAACTTTATGATTACTCATGCACGTGGTTTGGTCTGCTTGACCTTGTCACAAGCACGCTGCCAGCAGTTGGCGTTGCCGCTGATGTCTGATCGTAACGAAGCAAAATTTAGCACCAACTTTACGGTTTCTATCGAAGCCGCTGAAGGCGTTACCACGGGTATCTCTGCTGCTGACCGTGCACGTACTATTCAAGCCGCGGTTTCTTCTTCGGCAAAACCTGAAGACATCGTCCAGCCTGGACATATCTTCCCAATCATGGCTCAAAATGGTGGCGTCTTGCACCGCGCTGGACATACCGAAGCTGGTTGTGATTTAGCACGCCTAGCAGGGCTTGAGCCCGCAGCAGTGATTGTCGAAATCATCAATGCTGATGGTACGATGGCGCGCCGTGATGACCTTGAGATATTTGCCGAAGAGCATGGCATCAAGATGGGTACAATTGCTGACCTCATCAACTACCGCATCGCGAACGAGCAAACGGTAGAAGAAATTGAGTCGCGTCCTTTTGAAACGGAATACGGCACCTTTACGCTACATCGCTTCCGCGAATTTGGCGCTGATGAAACGCATTTGGCTTTGGTAAAAGGCGATGTGAGCGAAGGCGTCAGCACTGTCCGTGTCCATGGTTTTCACCCACTACGCGACTTGTTTGCTGCCAAAAATGATATGACGGGTCGTAGTGGCTGGAGCGTACGCTCAGCGCTGGAGGAAATTAGTAATTCAGATCGCGGCGTATTAGTTTGGATTGGTAGCAACCAGCCAATAGATTTAGGAGAGGCGTTAGACAAAGCGGCAGACAATGAATCGCAATCGACCATTACCCAGCAGCCGTATCGCAGCATTGGTGTTGGTGCACAGATTTTGCGTCATTTAGGCGTTCGTGATATGCGTTTATTATCATCGCCCATGAAGTTTTACGCATTATCAGGCTTTGACTTGAACGTCATCGATTTCGTACATGCGCCAAAGCAAGATTAATATTTGACTGATTGATTCGATATCAGCTACATAGCAAAAGGCACGCTAACATAACGTTAGCGTGCCCTTTTTTTCATTTATTTAATATTCAGTGCTAAAGCTTCGGTATATGACCAACTTTTGCTTCTAATGCCAATAGCCGAGCGCGCTCTTCCTCTGTCCAAGCTAATTTACGCTTTCCATCACTATCGAGCCGTACCACAACTGCCTCAGCCGTCGCGACGATGGCTGCTTGCGCGGTGCTATAGTAGCTATATTCCATCACGATACTCGTATTCCCTAAACGCTGACAGCGCACTCCTAATAGCAAAGTATCAGGATAAGTCACTGGGCGTAAATACTGGCAACTTGATTGTGCCAATACCGTCACCATACTACCATCAAACATACCTAGCGCCTGCAAATAGCCAATTCGTGCTGATTCAGCGTAACGGTAATAAATCACATTATTTAAATGGTTAAACGCATCCATCTCGCCCCAGTGAATGGGCTGGTGATGAATAATGGGATAATGTGACAATTCGTCAGGATGATTATCTGCGATATTGGAGGCTGCATGTGCTGCTTGATTCAAACTGTCCATAACGTCACTTCTCTTATTTTTGTATTCATAAATCTATCAATCAACATCCAATGAACCACTAACGCTGAGATTTATCCAAAATCTGAGTGGTCAACAATGGCGTTGGTTTCGGTGCATTGGCAATCAATTTATCTAACCAATCTATGACTTCTCCGATATTTGTCGGAGAGGATCTGGTTGGTAGGTTCTTGTCGGTAGAGGTTTGCTTTTTGCCTACGGACGCATCATTAGAGGCGTTTTCAGTATTAGTCATGGCTGCCTTTGGCGCTGACTCTTGAGGAATAGCAGACTTCGGCACCAAGGTTTGTAGTTGATTTCGTGCTTGACGCAGATAACCAACCAGCTGCTCTTGTTCGCGCATATTACTGGCTTGACTGGCCAGATTTAAGGTCATAATCACTTCGTGAATGGTCAGTTGTTTGCGCGAGAGGCTCATATTATTATCAGCGCTATCGTGCGGTGTCGCCTCGCTACTCACACGCTCATAGCTGTGCAAAAACTCTTGAATATTTTGGATGGCGAGGTTTTGTAGCTGCCAAGGACTGGGCTGAGTGCTGCTCGCCTGCAAACGTTCGATGTCTTTTATCAAGCTTTGTTTGATCACAACCGTTAGCGCTGGAGCAATCTCATTGCTGCTTTGCGAAAGCTGCCAATGTAGACCACGCAACAAATCAATCGCTGCACTGTCGTTATTGTCTGCCAACAATCTATCAGCGACTTGTATCTGAATACGCAGTAAATCTAACTGGTTTTGCGCTTGGCTACTGGCGGCAGATCGAGGCTCTGGCAGCGTCTGCTGACTCATCGCAAATAGACGGTCATCCATCTCATTGAGACGACTGACGACTTGCTCGTTGCTTTGCAAACGCTCATTAACACTATGTTGGAAACGCTGCTGGCTGATGTAGAGCCACAATAGGGCCGCGATAAGCAACAAGATAACCAGCCACTGCAGGCGCAACAAAAACACATTTGCTTGTCGGCGCTGCTGAGTAGCAGAAGGTTCCTGAGATAACGATTCAGAATTGATTGACATAAGGCAGCACCGTTATTTTGACTAAAACAGGTTTAAAGCGAATAAATAAAAAGTGAAACATAATAGATAAGGACAGGTCATCGGTTGGTACATTTATACATTTAATAGGCTTTAGCATGGATAGCAGCAAGAATGGTTTCTGGCGCCAAATCTTCCACACGCCAATAACTTAATTGCTGCTCAGCGACCATATTGGCTAAACGCTCACCCAATACCACATAAGAAAAGTCTGACAATTTATAGGGCAAAATAGCGGGGGTTTCTCTGGCTGTTTCTTGCTTTAATGCCTTTTCTGCCACAGCCCGAACAATGCTTTCCCAATGCTCAAAGGCTGTACCACTACTGACCACAACGACTGGCTTTGGCTGACTAGCTGATGTATCTTGCATACCATTGCGAGCTAAAAACCCTTGTAGCCACTGCTCGTATTGAGCCATCGCCTCGACTGGCATTATGCGCTCATACCAAGCAATGCTATCGATATGCACACCGCGTGCCAGCAACGTATCGACCAATAATCGCCTACCACCCAATCCGCGCCACACGAGCAACTTGTCACCTGCTTGCAAACGCTCAATCTCAGGCATCGCTAGCATACCTTCGTTATTGGCAATATGAGGCTGAAGCACTTGATAATTCGACGCCTCGATTTTGGCATTGTTTAATACCGACGCGGTCGCTTCACCCACGGCAATCAAGTAGCTCGGCGCTTGCAGAGCATTAATTGCTATATCTTTTCGCTCATTATTATTATCATCGTCATTGTCATGGTTTTGAGCTTGACGCTCATCTTCAAGCGCTTGCCAAACAGCCAGTCCTGAAGCAGCCGCCGTTGGGCTAACAATCACAAGCGCCTTATAATCGCCTGCTAGCCATTGGCGCATCAGCGTCATGTCTTGCTCAGTCGTTGGGCGCGATTGTAACGTCAACATCGGTATCTCTACCACCGTCAGCCCTGCTACTTGTAGATGATCCGTCAATGCAGCGGCACGCTCTACTGGGCGAGTATTGATGACTACTTGCGTGAGTGATGACTCATTATTTGATTGACTGTTAGCAATAAGCTGGGCGTGATTTAATGTTGATGACATAGACGTACCATGACAAAAGACTGATAGAATTGGCTTAACGATAGCCCTAGCATCAATAATACTGGGGCTATGACTAAGGGAATCAAAATACTGGTATGTTATTCAGGATGATAAATCGCGGATAAGATATCACCCGCGCCATCGGCAAGCAGTATATTGGCAACATCAATACCAAGCTGATTAGCCTGTACTTCTTGCTCGGCTTGTGTGCCGATCAACGTGACGCGTTTTTCTGCTTTTAGCAGCTCGCTGCCATCCGCTTGACCGACGCGGCCACGTAGCCATAACACATTGCCGTTGTCGTTATTGCCATTGTCACCGTTATCATCATTGTTGCTGCTTGTTTCATCCGCCATTTGTAACACGGCATAAGCGGCGATCGGCACTTGGCAGCCACCCTCTAAGTGACGGTTCAGCGCGCGCTCAGCAATGAGACGGATACGAGCTTTATCATCATTCAGTGGTGCCAGTAATTTTAACACCTCATCATCACCTTCACGGCATTCGATTGCTAAGGCGCCCTGACCAACCGCAGGCAGGCAGGCATTGATATCAAGCTCGCCGCGTATGCGCTCATCCAGCTCGATACGCTGCAAACCACTGGTCGCTAAAATAATCGCATCATACTCGCCAGCATCCAACTTGCCCAAACGTGTACCGACGTTACCGCGTAGAGTTTTGATTTGTAGGTCTGGGCGATAGGCTTTAAGCTGACACTGACGACGCAAACTTGACGTGCCAACGACTGCCCCTTGCGGCAACTCATCAATACTATTATAGGTGTTAGACACAAAAGCATCAGTCGGTGAGGCGCGTTTGCAATAGACGCCCAGCATCAAGCCTTCAGGAAGCTGCATCGGTACGTCTTTTAATGAATGTACCGCGATGTCCGCTTGTTTGTCATATAGCGCTTGCTCAAGCTCTTTGACAAACAAACCTTTACCGCCAATTTTAGCCAAAGGTGTGTCCAAAATCTTGTCACCCTTAGTGACAATTTTTAGCAAGTTAATCGTCAATTCAGGATACAAATCTAGTAGACGAGCACGGATATGCTCAGCTTGCCATAGTGCTAAAGGGCTCTGACGCGTGGCGATATTCAAGGTAGTCAAAGCAGTTTGCTGCGGATTGCTCATAAAGGGCCTCAATAAATTCGATACTGTTTACGTCAGTACTATGCAGGTCAGTATTAGACAATACTGCAAATTTTCCACAAAAAATGGGCGATATAAACCATATATAGTCAATGCTGACGCAAAAAAATACCCCTATTTAAGCATAAATAAGGGTTTGATGATATGGGATGATTATTTCACGGTTATTTTGCTGTTATTTCACAATGGAAACCGCAGTTTACATGCTTTGAATCTTGTCACGTAATGCAGGTAAGTGACGGCGGCTAACCGCGAGTGTCTCATCAATGCCTTTAAAGCGTATTTGATATTGTCCTGCATCCAACGTTTCTAAAAAGTCCAAAAAGCTAAGGTTGATGATGGCATTACGGTGTACTCGAAACAGCCGATCCTCAAACTCTTGCTCAAGCTCTTTTAGCGTCTCATCAATCAGGACAATGCCATCTTTGTGACGGACTTTGACGTACTTTTGATCGGCGGTAAAATAATAGATATCTTTGAGCTTGATGAGCTCAACGCCTCGGTGAGTACGAGCAGCGATATGCTCACGCACTGGCCGCGCTGTTGGGTCTTCGAGTTTACGAATCTCATTTAACTGCGCCGCGTTCAAATTTTTCGCTTTATCTAGTGCCTCTAGTAGTTCATCTTTATTGGCAGGCTTTAATAAATAACCAATCGCATTGGCTTTTAGCGCGGCAATGGCATAATGATCATAAGCGGTGACAAATATAATGGCTGGCGGATGCTCAAGCTTGGCAAGCTCTTGAGCACAGCGCACCCCATCCATCTCAGGCATACGAATATCTAATAATATGATGTCTGGCTGCTGAGTTTTTACAGCGATAATGGCTTCTGCACCCGTGGTTGCTTGAGCAACGACTTGATGACCTGACTCCTGTACAATTCTAACCAAACGCTCACGTGCTAGTGGCTCATCATCACAAACTACGATACGCATGCAAACTCCAATCCCAGGATAAACTTAGGGCGTGTCCCTAATTCAGTTTGCAATGAATCATAGTACAAGCTAGATACAGCATAGACTTATAATTACGAGCCAATTTTTCGT
>NZ_JABASQ010000019.1 GCF_016107535.1 Psychrobacter cibarius
AGGCATTGCTGCCTGACTAAAGTAAACCAGCCTCCGATAAAGTCGGGGCGGTTCAAATTGTTCCTTAATGTGATTGTCACGCAAACAATACAAATATTCACCACAAAAACGACAAATGGTATTTTGGAGTACACAAACGGTAAAAGCCCTATCTATAGAGATAGGGCTTTTGTCAGTAAAAAATATTCTTTAGAGTTGATAATATAGCAAGGGGGAATAGTTACTAAGGATTCACAGTAGCGCCGTATTTGGTGTTGAAGCGAATAGCTCGACGGCGATCGGAGCTAGTAATTCCTAGCGGGAAGCCATTAGTTAGCACTTGACCATTATTACCAATCGATACTGAACTATTAGAAAAAGAAGGTACACCGCTGTTTTCTCCGATAGGTGTAGGCGTGGCTAAAGTAGACGTTACAAGAGCACCATTTTCTCCTTTTTTCTGTAAGGTGTCTCGAATAATGATATCTGTCAAAGGCACATTACCACGGTTAACCGCTTCAATCCTATAAGCGATACATTGTCCTGGTATGATCTCAGATATGGAATTTGTACTATAAGCAGTACTGGCGCTACCCATATAATTAACATTAATGGTCGTGAGGTCGGTCAAGCTACAGTTGTGAGTATATTGACTCTTGAAGAGCACTAAAGCTGCATTATCTTGAATAACATCACCAAAGTTATTATCAGGATAGTTAAATGTATTAGTCGTAATATTTATTTGTCGCAAATTGCTTGTAGTATCCACAGAGTATGTATAATTATTAGGTTCATTCTGAGTAGCACAGAGCTTCGTATTGCTTCCAAGCTGCGCAGGCGTCAAAGTGAAACTATAGGTTCCATCATCACTTATATTCACAGTTTGAGATGTAAACGTACTTGTACTTGTATCATCTGCACATTTGTTTAGGGTGATAGTATGACCTGTAGTAAAAGGAATACCAGATTCAGTTGGTGAATCGTATTTACCGTTGAAGTAAAGAGGGTTATTTAGATATTTATCGGATACATCATCTTTAGTGGGGTTTGTGATTTTACCATTGTCGTTAAACACAACACCTGAAAAGCTATAAGATTTTGGTGTGTTGGTAATAATGCAAGTAATCTCGTCACCATAATTTAAGTTTGATAACGTAAAAGAGCTTGTGTTTCCAGAAGGCGTGCTTGAGTTGCTACCAGTCGTTGCATTGCTACAGACATAGCTAGTATTATAGTTAGTAGCATCACCATTTATTATATTCTCAGATATGGTATAGGTTGTACTTGGGGCTAATTCCAATGGGGTAACAGTGCTTCCATTAGTTATGGTCGAACCTGCCCCTGTTGTTGTAAAAGACGCTGTAGAGCCTTGACTATCAGGAGTTAATTTTCCACCAGCTACTTTAATATTGAATTGGTCACGCTTAGTATCACTGTCGTTAAAACGAGTACCAGTTAATACTTTTTTCACAATGAGTTTCGGTGGTGCTAGACAAAAATAAAAGTCTGAGTAGCCCACTACATGGTCGCCAGTAGATGTCGTAGTAGATGCAGACCTATAAGTGTTCCCATGAGTTATAACAAAAGGTGTGTTTAATGATTGAGAGCCCCAATCAACATTGAAATTACATGGATTAGTAGGACTACAGTTCGGCCATTGATTGCCTGTAATGGTGCGGTTCGAATTTGATAATGTGTGGTTTGCAGTAAGAATGTTACTAAAAGCACCGCCAGCGCTAAAGAGGGATACTGATTCAGTATATCTTCCATTTTCATTTGAGTCTAAATCTTGCACAACAAACCCATACTTCGATACTGGCTTGTTAATAGTAGCAGTAAGTTTGTGATTTATATTAAGGTACTGGCTGCTATGGCGCATATTAATAGCATTTGTAGTTACGCCACCGAAACTACTGGCTTCTGGATAACCAGCAGCTAAAAAATTAGTCTCAGAAAAAGACAGTTTGAATTCGAGATTGTTGTTGAAGTTATAGGTAGTGCTAGTGTTTCCCGCACCTCCTGTCCAACTCAATGCCAATTTATTAGCTGCCGCAGGTGCAGGGCTAAAATTTTTGGACCCTACATAATACATTGCATGATCTGCGGGGCAGGTGGGACTAGCTTCAGCCGAAAATGCGACATTACTTGCCAACATCAAGCCCGTCGCAGCTATCAATGCCAGCACCCGATATATATGTTCACTGAATAGTTGTGAAATTATTGAATTTAGAACGTATGGCATTTTATGCATATGGTTATCCCTATAAGAAGCTAAAACTTGCTATAAGCGTTTAACTAGTTCTCAATTATTTCACTAACTAAACTAATGTATATATTACGTAACTTAACATATTAAGCAATAATTTCGTAAAAGTCCTACGAAATGGATGAATGGCAGATATTTCATGACCAGCTACAATATCTGGTTATAGATGTTAGCTCGTTAGCAAACAATCCTTATATTTCTTTGAAACATTTCTAAAAAAACTAATGATTATTTATTTCAAAAATACTTGTCATATCACCATTTCTTTACAGCTATAAACAACTGCAGCATAAGAGCCTATAATAAAGAGTTATTATCATTTGATAATTGACTATAAAATTTGGGTTGGCATTTTATTATCTAACCACTTTTAAATACTCAGTTCATATGCGATAGATAGTAGCGCTGTTTTTATTTTGGCTATGTGAGGCTGCTCCAGATGATGAGTCGGTCAAATACTGCTGCATAACCGCACCCTACTATAAATCTCACTTCTTAAAATTAACAAGGAAGTCATTGAGAAAATTATTCCCGCACGACAATATTGAAGTAACACTTTGATTTAATAATATCCTGTCTTCGGGCAGGACTGACTGATAAAAAAGGACAATAGTGATGAATTATTATAAGGATGCTGATAGCACCGAAACCCAAGAGTGGCTGGAAGCGTTTGAATCTGTTATCAAACATGCAGACAAAGATCGTGCTCAGTTTCTGCTAAAAGCTTTATACAATATGGCAGTTCAAGAAGATCTGCCGTTCAATCGTCTTGATACCGCTTATATCAATACCATCGCCGTTGAAGATGAACCGATGTACCCTGGCGACCTAACCATTGAGCGCAAAATTCGTGCTTTGATTCGCTATAACGCATTGGCCATGGTCATGCGCGCGAATAAAAATGATGACGATTTGGGTGGTCACTTAGCGACGTTCGCTTCTAGTGCCACGCTATACGAGACAGGTTTTAACCATTTTTTCCGTGCTGCCAGCGATCATTTCGGTGGTGACATGATTTATTATCAAGGTCACTCCGCACCCGGTATTTATGCGCGTTCTTATTTAGAAGGTCGATTGACCGAAGATCAGCTGGATAATTTCCGTCGTGAAGTCGGCGGCAAAGGCTTATCAAGCTATCCGCATCCGTACCTCATGCCAGATTATTGGCAGTTCCCAACCGTATCGATGGGACTTGGTCCGATCATGTCGATTTATCATGCCCATGTACATCGCTATATGGAAAACCGCGGTCTGCTAGAGAAAGAAGGTCGTAAGATTTGGACGTTCTTGGGTGATGGTGAAACGGATGAGCCAGAAAGCTTAGGGGCTATTTCTCTCGCTGGTCGTGAAAAGCTAGATAACCTAATCTGGGTCGTCAACTGTAATTTACAGCGTCTTGATGGTCCAGTCCGTGGTAACGGTAAAATTATCCAAGAGCTAGAGTCTGTGTTCCGCGGGGCTGGCTGGCGAGTGATTAAAGTTATCTGGGGTGGTAAATGGGACAGCTTACTTGCCAATGATAAAACGGGCGTGCTCAAACATCGTATGGAAGAAGTGGTCGATGGTGAGTATCAGCTATACGAAGCCCGTACAGCTGAGTTCACTCGTAAAGAGTTCTTTGGTAAATATCCTGAGTTAGAAGAGATGGCTGATGCGCTATCTGATGAGGATATCTCGCGATTGAATCGTGGTGGTCATGATCCAATGAAAGTTTATGCTGCATTCAGTGAAGCGATGAAAACCAAAGGTCAGCCAACCGTTATTTTAGTCAAAACCGTTAAAGGCTATGGTTTATCAGCTCAAACACAAGCGGTTAATAAATCACATCAGATTAAGAAACTCGATCAAGAAGCGTTGATGTATTTCCGTGATCGCTTTGATTTACCATTTACTGACGAGCAGCTAGAGACGCTACCATTCTATCGCCCTGAAGAAGGGTCGGCAGAGATGAAGTATCTTAAAGGTCGCCGCGAAGCGCTAGGTGGTCATTTGCCAAATCGCCGCAGTGGGCATATCCCATTGAATATTCCTGAACTGTCAATGTTTGATCGGGTATTAAAAGGCAGCAATGGTAAAGAGCAATCAACGACCATGGTATTTGTGCGCTTATTGTCAGCCATGCTAAAAAACAAAGACATCCAAGACCGTGTCGTGCCAATCGTACCTGATGAAGCACGTACTTTCGGTCTAGAAGGTATGTTCCGTCAGTTGGGTATCTACTCTGCGGTTGGTCAAAAATATACACCAGAAGACAGTGAAGCATTGATGGGCTATAAAGAAGCCATCGACGGTCACATGCTAGAAGAAGGTATCAACGAAGCGGGCGCAATGAGTACGTGGATTGCGTTGGCAACCAGTTATTCTGTGAACGCGCTACCGATGATTCCGATGTATATCTATTACTCGATGTTTGGTTTCCAACGTGTGGGTGATTTGGCTTGGGCGGCAGGCGATTGTCAAGCACAAGGTTTCTTACTGGGTGCAACAGCTGGTCGTACCACCTTGAACGGCGAAGGCTTGCAGCATCAAGATGGTCATTCACAGATTCTATTTAACGTTGTGCCTAACTGTGTGACTTATGATCCTTGCTTCGGTTACGAGCTAGCGGTTGTGATGCATGATGGTCTACGCCGTATGTATGGCGAAGGCGAGCGCGTTTATTATTACTTAACGCTAATGAACGAAAACTACGAGCAACCTGAGATGCCAGAAGGCGCGGAAGAGGGTATCAAGCGTGGTATGTATTTGCTCGAAGACAATGGTTCAACACAAGTTCAGCTATTGGGTTCTGGCGTTATTTTACGTGAAGTACAAAAAGCGGCGCAGATTCTAAAAGATGAGTTCAATATCACCTCCAACGTTTGGAGCGTGACCAGCTTTAACGAGTTGACTCGTGACGGTATGGTCTGTGATGACTACAATCGCTTGCATCCAATGGATGAAGAGCGGGTGCCATGGGTCACTGAGCAGTTAGCGCCGCATGAAGGTATCGTCGTCGCTGCGACGGATTATATGCGCAATTATTCGGAGCAAATCCGTGCTTGGTTGCCAGACAATCGTCCTTATACGACTTTAGGCACAGATGGCTACGGTCGTTCTGATACCCGTGAAAATTTGCGTAGTTTCTTCAACGTTGATGCCGCACATATCGTGGTTGCGACGCTCAAACGCCTAGCGGATGAGGGTGAAGTCGAGATGCGTTTGGTGAAAGATGCTATTTCAAGCTTAGGCATCGATGTGGATCAGCCACCTGCATGGCAACAACAGCCTTATTATGATCATTCTCCTGATGCACCAGCACCTGGTAATGTCAATCCCAATCCTGTCCCTGAATTTGTCGCTGAAGATGATGATGAAATCAGCAATGAGGGTCGAGCTGAAGATCAAGCGGATGCGACTTTACTTAATAACGGTGATGTCAAAGAATAATAATCATAAGACTAGGAGATAAATCATGGATATTAAAGCCCCCGATTTGGGTGTTGATAGCGCCGAAGTCAGCGAAATTATGGTAGAAGTGGGTGATGTCATCGCAAAAGATGACAACATCATTCTATTAGAATCTGACAAAGCCTCGGTTGAAGTACCAAGTTCCGCTGCTGGGAAAGTCACCAAAATCAGCGTTGCTGTTGGTGATCAAGTCAGCGAAGGTATGGTACTGATTGAGCTTGAGAGTGCAGAAGACAGTGCGGAAAGTGATGACGATAGCGCTGCTGATGACAAGCAACAAGCAAGTGATACAGAAGCAGATGCTAAGCCAGAAACAAAGGCTGAGCCTGCTGCAACTGAGTCAAAGTCTAGTGTAAAACCTGCGTCTAACGCTGGTAAGGCAACGACCTATGCACTGCCTGATCTAGGTGTTGATGAAGCGCAAGTTTCTGAGATTATGGTCAGTGTTGGTGACATCGTGACTGCGGATCAATCAATCCTATTGATTGAATCTGATAAAGCATCGGTAGAAGTGCCCGCACCAGTTGCGGGCAAGATTGAAAAAATCTTAGTTCAGACTGGTGATATGGTTGCCAATGGTCAAGACTTTATCGTTATCATAAGTAGTGGTGCAGATGCTGCTGCTGCTGAAAGTGAGTCTACATCAGATAGCGCTGAGCCAAAGCCTTCAGCACCAGCCAAAGCAGAAGAGAAAGCTGCTGCTAAAACAACGGGTGAGCCAAAACAGGCAGAAAAATCGTCAGCGCCTAATGCGGTCGCTAGTAAGCAAGCTGATAAATTGACTGAAGCACAGGTCAATGAAAAGTTGGTTGACGTATATGCAGGTCCAGCCGTACGTAAGCTGGCGCGTCAGTTAGGTGTCGATATCACCCAAGTGAATGGTTCGGCGCTAAATGATCGTATTCTAAAAGAAGACTTGTTTGCGCATGTTAAAGAAAGCTTAAGCACTCAAAAAGCGGCACCTGCCAGTGGCAATGTAGCCAGCGCTAGCCTGCCAAGCTTACCTGACATGAGCAACGTTGAGATTTGGGGTGAAACAGCAACCCAAGACCTTAGCCGTCTACAAAAAGTCTCGATACCGCAGCTCAACTACAATACCTTGTTGCCACAAGTGACCCAGTTTGATTTGTCTGATATCACTGAGACAGAAAAACTGCGCGGCGAGTTAAAAGTTAGCATGAAAGCAGAAGGTATCGGCTTCACGATTTTAGCGTTCGTGGTCAAAGCGACGGCCTATGCCTTAACACAGCATCCACGTTTTAACAGTCATTTAAGCGACGATAATACGCAAGTTATCTTGCGTAAAAGTGTCAATATGGGCATCGCGGTGGCAACGGATGATGGTCTCATCGTACCTGTTATCAAGAATGTGCAGGATAAAGGCTTGAAGCAAATCGCCATTGAAATTGGTGAGCTTGCGGTAAAAGCGCGTGACAAAAAACTCACTACTAAAGATTTGCAAGGCGCAAGCTTTACCATATCAAGCCAAGGTAACTTGGGTGGCACTGCCTTTACGCCATTAGTAAATTGGCCTCAAGTGGGTATTTTAGGTGTGTCTGAGGCAAGCATGCAGCCACGTTGGGATGCTAAGAAGCAAAGCTTTGAGCCGCGTCTCATGTTGCCATTGTCACTGTCTTACGATCACCGTGTGATTAATGGCGCAGATGCTGCCGTATTTACCCGCTATATCGCAACATTGCTGGCTGATCCGCGCCGTATTTTGCTGTAAGAATCGTTTGTACTAAAAGGATCTGAAAAAAGAAGACTGTCTTAGGATGGTCTTTTTTTATGATTAAAATTTGACACTAATGGTCGCCAGATTTTTAGCAGTTAATGACTTTAGCACAATCGTTTTTATCTATAATCTTTTTATCTATAATCATTGCCGCTTAAACTTCAAGCACAAAAAAGCCGGCGATTAAGCCAGCTTTTTTTATTCACATTGCTTTATGTTATATTAGAACGTCTTAACAAAAGCAACGCCATATACCCAAGGGCTGATGTCAACTTCACCAAGTTCAATGGTCTCACCATTAGCTTTTACGCTGGCGTCTGTTTTGATGTCCATATAGCGAGCATCAATACGGAAGTATTCAGTTGGGGCAAAAGGTATGTCAAGACCGATGTGACCAGCAACGCCGACGCTATCATCAAGTTCTAATTTTTCGAAAGCATCGCTATAGATTTTTTCTTTAAAGAAAGTTGTATAGTTCACACCAACACCAACAAATGGTTTCACATTCATAGGCATGTTGTAGCCATCGAAGTGATACTGTACCGATAGAGTCGGTGGTAAATGCTGAGTTTTAGCATCGATAGTAGCATCGCCAGCAGTTAAGGTAATGTCATGATGGAATGGTGTAGCCGCTAGTAATTCAATACCAATGTTATTGGCAACGAAATATTCGCCGCTAATGGTTGGTTGAACATCACTGTCTACGTCGACACCAATAGTGCCATCTGCCAGAGTACCGTTATCGCTCTTTGGATCAACCATGTGAGCGCCAGCAGCGACAGACCAAGTACCAGCTGGTACAGCAAATGCTGTGGTCATAGTAAGTGCAGCAGCAGTGGCTAAAACTAGGGATTGTAGTTTCATCATTTGATTCCTTAACGTGATAGAAGATTATCGGTGGCTATCTAACGAGGGATGACATTAGGTACCGATACACAATGTTATGATTATTGACTAACCTGTAACATTACAACGCCATTATAATACAAAACCATATTTACTGTAAGGTTTTAAACGCATATTAATGGCTTTTATGGCATAAATTTACCGTAAAAGGTATATTTGTCGAGGTAATTAAAAATTACTTAGAACAGTTAGCATTTGTGAGGCAGGACTTAGATTCTGTCATGCTGATGTTATACAGAGGTACGGCGTTAGAATTTGGTCGATAGTCAATGATGCTAAACTCTCGCTGATATTTTCAGAATATTAAAATGTCAAAAGCTTAGAGTCGGTAATGATAGTCTCATTACTTTTCGAATGAATAATGAGAGTGGGAAAAGAGGGGTAATATATTATGCTTGGCTATTGTAGTAATTCTCCTCTACGCTGCACAAACGCACGTTCTGTAACGATATTAGATCGGATGGACTCTTGCTGTCCTGAATGCAACTTATTTTTGCTGCCTGCTCAAGATATCAGTGAGCAATTACGCGCTGACGAACGATTCTTACGCTTCGCTATCATCGCCATTGTGCTGGTGCTAATTTTGTTTGCCTACATGTATTATTTAAATTTAGTATAATCACCGATCATGATTCATACTAAATAAGCCAGTCCTATCACTAGTAATGCTTTAAGAGCATTACATCGTCAAGTAGTGATAGGTATGAAATACTGATGGTGACCGAGCATTAATGTCATATTCTGTGATGACTGCTTTATTATATTAATATAAGACCGGTGTTTCACCGCATAGGGACGGCATGCTATTCCAATCTATACGGCGCTTGCGTCTTTTCGTTTACGATATTCTGCAAAATGATGAGCACGATACGCTGTTTAGCCGTTGCGTTGACTACTTTTTAATATTTTTAATCATGACCAATGTAGCAGCGGTCATTGCTGAGTCGGTTGATAGTTGGTATTACCCTTATCAGGAGTATTTTACTTGGTTTGAAAATTTCTCTATCGTGGTGTTTTCTATTGAGTATTTGCTGCGTTTGTGGAGTGTGGCCGAGGAAAAACCAGATGACACTACTTGGCGTCAGCGCTGGGAGTGGTTGAAAAGTCCTTCTGCGTTGATTGATTTAGTCGCCATTGCGCCAGCTTTCCTGAATTTCTTTGTTACGATTGATTTACGCTTCTTACGTATTTTACGTTTATTCCGAATTCTCAAACTGACACGCTATTTTGCTTCGTTACGCATCTTATTGGTGGTCATCAGCAAAGAAAAAGGCTCGTTCCAAGCGGTTATTTTCATTTTAATAATTATGATTGTGACGGCATCTAGTGGCATTTACTTGGTTGAAAACCACGCTCAGCCAGAAGAGTTTGAGTCGATACCTAAAGCGATGTGGTGGGCGGTGGTGACGCTAACGACGGTGGGCTATGGCGATGTCACGCCGATTACCAATGCGGGTAAAATATTGGGTGCGGTTATTACCATATTAGGTGTGGGTCTGGCGGCATTACCTGCAGGTATTTTAGCGACTGGTTTGGCAAATGAGCTTGCTCAGCGCCGTGAAGAGCTTGAACAGGACTTTCGAGCACAGTTGATTGATAGCGATTTTGATTTGGTAAAAAATCAGATGATGATCGATAAGATTCGCCGTGAGCTGGGACTGGATAAAGAGCAGGCGCAAAATATCGTATTGCAGGTATTACGCGAACAAGAGCTTGAGCGCCGCGAAAGAGAAGTGGAAGAAAGACAAAAGAACTTTTGCCCACATTGCGGTGAGCCACTGTAAGTCTTTTATAGTGATTACTTTAGGTTTCAAAAAATGGATATGTAAGAAAAGGGTGCAACGTTATCAGAACGTTGCACCCTTTTTATTAGCAATAAACAGATATTTTATGGTATTTAGATAGCTTGTGGAATGGGTAGTGCACGTGCCAATTCATGGGCGACTTGCTGCGCCGCCGTTGCTAAATCTTCGGCAGAAAGGGGTAAGTTTTGCAGTGTGAGATGCCAATCATCCACTTCTCGGCGTAAATGTGCCACCCACAGCGTCGTGCAATCACGTGGCAGTTGCTTTAGATTGACTTCAAAGCATCGATTGCCTTCATCATCGCTTAGATGAATCTCGCCTTTTTTGACTCTTGAAAACGGATGACCGTGGTAAGAGTTGGCTATCATAGCAATGTGGGTGATATGTGCTGGAATTTTCTCTAAGTAAAGCCTGATTTGCTCTTGGTCAAGAGGCGCCAAATACATCGCTTGTTCGCCGCGATCTTTGCCATTGAGACTGTCGCCTTGATGTTTCACTGATTCCGCTTTATCGCGCAATTGTTTGAACCAAACGATATCACTGATGGTGCAATTGTCGTCATATAGTACGCAAGCCAAATCAATATCAATAGCACTCTGGTTTTTTTTAAAGCGCTTAAACATGCCTTTTGGCTCAATCTTGGTAAATTCATAGTTTAGCGCAAAAAATAAGGTTCCCGCGTCTAAGCCCAGTCCTCTTAAACTGTCTGACAGTAACGGCAATGAGGCAGTGGTCGGCATAACATTCCTTATCTATTTTCGTTCTTTATTTTTAAATAGTGGTAATCGTCTGAATACGGTTAAATTTGAGCACCATTACTCGCAGTTGTTATTTATGATCAAAAAACTTATCCAATACGGCTTGATGTAACAATGCTGGTTTGGCATTCAATAAACCATTGCCAAAACCACGCAACCACCAAACCAGTTGTGAAGTTAGGTTAACGGTGGCTTGAATGGTCAGCGTGTCATCATCCAACGTAACAGTTTGATCGTCACTGAGCTTGCTTTCAGTCAGGCTTTTGCCCGCTTGTTTGGTGAATTGTAGCTCAATAGCGGTGTTTTTGCCATGATTAGGCAGCTCACCGAATAAGGGGTGGCTAAAGCCCATACCACCAGCATCCAAATAAGTATCGAGTTGGAAACTCTCAGGTGTTTGTGCGGCGCTTTCGAGAATGTCAACGCTAGCAAATCGATGTAGGGCAAAGGTACGAATGGTAAATTTTGGATCATCAGTACGAGTTGCCAGCAGATAAATAATCACACCGCGCTGGATAATAGCGATGGGATTCAAAAGATATTCACTGGCCTGTGATTTATTGCTGCGGGTATAGCTGGCTTTGATTTGTAATTGATAAAATAGCGCATGGTAAATATTGTCTTTGCTATCCAAGTCAATATGCGGTGCGATTAGTGGCTGAGTGGCAGGCTCGATACGCACTCTGTCGATCCATGAATGGGTGACTTTACTGTTTTTTAGCTGCCGCCTTGCCAAGTCAAACCATGGAAATAATTCATCTAAAATAACGGGTGGTAGTAGCTGAGTTAGATTGGCTTCAACCATATTAAAGGCGACTGCTTGCGATAGATTCATGTGCGGTAAGCTTTGGAGTGGCGCGTCATCACGCCAGCGCCAGCCTTGTGGGTTGGCGTTATTTTTTTCTATGGGAAAGCGTTTTGCCAGCGCATTTAAGTCGCGTTGAACAGTACGCAAGCTGATGTCAAAGCCTGCCATCATCAGCTGCTCGTAGATATGGGTTGTGCCCACCCAGCGGTTGCGCTGTAGTTGCGATAGTACTTGCCACTGGCGCGCCGTCGTCGCCGCGCCATGGCGATTATCGTTGTTATCTCCTGAGACATGACTGTCCGCTGCCGCTACAGTATTAGCTTGCTCAACAGAGTTTATTTGAGCATGGGAGTGGTCGGCGTCAGTCGAATGTACAGTCATTAAGCAATAACCTTTATGAAATTACGAGTTGGCTTTTGTATAGCTTAGCGGAATATTAACCATTCATCATCGCAGAAAAGCATCGTAGCGTCTAGGACATGTCTTCAATTACTACATTGATTTATTGATTGGTTTTGGTACAGTTAAATTTCACTATAAATCAGCTTATATGGCGTCAATGGGTGTTTTAGTGGCATTGTTATCAATACCCTGATTGATGCCTTGATCATCATTTATAACGACTTCGTTGTGCTCCGCCTTGTCTTTGTGTTTTTCCTTTTTTTTCTTGTCCCATTTTTTTTGACGTTTTTCTTTTTGCTTTTTTTTATCTTTCTTTTTGGACTTTTTATCATCAATACCATCGTCATTGTTATCTTGATTTTCATCCCATAACATCAGACGACTTAAAACTTTGCCAAACAACGTGTCTTTACGATAGCGACCTTTCTTGTTCAGGGTATCGATAGGCAAACCAGTCATCAGCGTCAATGCTTCGCTCAGTGTATAGACACCATAAATATGAAATTCGTTCGCTTTGACGGCAGCAATGATGTCGTCACGCAGCATGAGCTGTTTGACATTGGCCATTGGAATGACCACGCCTTGCTGCCCAGTCAATTCTTGCTCGCGGCATGCATCAAAGAATCCGGCGATTTTAGAGTTGATACCGCCAACCGCTTGCACTTCGCCCAATTGGTTCATAGAGCCAGTAATGGCAAATGATTGATCAATCGGTACGTTTGCTAAGGCAGATAGCAGCGCACAGCCTTCGCTGACGGTAGCACTATCGCCATCGATATGGGCGTAGCTTTGTTCAAAAGCGAGTGAAGCACTAAAGTTGAGTGCATGATGTTGGCTGAATAATGCGCGCAAATAGCTGGTCATAATCAGCATGCCTTTGGCGTGTAAACTACCGCCCAAATCTACATCACGCTCGATATCGAGAATCTCACCCGTACCGATATTTGGTTGAATGACGGCAGTCAGGCGGGCGGGCATGCCAAACTCGCTATCGGCATAGCTGACCACTGTCAGTGCATTGACTTGTCCGACAGCGCTGCCTGTGGTTTGAATAAGCTGCTGACCGTTTTTGAGCTCATCCCAATAGAGGTCACGCAGGTATCCTGAACGCTCGTCCATATCATCGATGGCTTGTGTGACATGATAGGCATTAACAATGTTTTTTCCGCTTAAATGCGCGTGGCGGTTAGACTCATGCAATAGCTTGATTAATAAATCACTGTGCAAGCTTAAGCGGTCTTGGTCTTCTGCTTGTAAGCTTAAATGCTCAAGTAGGGCAGCTTGCGCACTACGATCAAACGGGTAGAGATTGGCGTAGTCAATGATGTCAGCCATTTTTGCGACTAACGCCAATTCGTGTTCACTGCTGCGAGGCACATCATCGTGAAAATCTGCACGTACTTTAAATACCGCATCAAACTCAGGTTCAAGCTCTAACAGCTCATAATATAAATCTGCTTCACCAAGCAAAATCACTTTAACATCAAGGTCAATGGGGGCAGGTGCTAACGATAAGCTGCCTGTTAAGGTCAGCATTTGTTCAAGGCTTGAGAGTTTGATTTTGCGTGATTGTAGCGCGCGCTTGAGACCCTGCCAAGCATACGGATGCTCAAGTAAGTGACTCGCTTCTAATAGTAAGTAACCACCATTGGCACGGTGCAGAGCACCTGCTCGAATCATACTGACATCAGTGGTGACCGTGCCCAATTGGGTGATTTGCTCGACATGACCCAACAAGTTCAAATGCGTTGGCAAGTCCTCGAAGATGACGGGTGCACCGTCGTCCGGCGTGTGACTGACAATGACGTTGACCGCATAGCGACTTGGGGTTGTGGCCAAAACTGCTGTCACAAATTCTTCGTCATCACCATTGACGATGCGCTCGACATGCGTAACCATGTCGGCAAATACGGTCTTGAGATAGTCAATGACCAGTGGGTGACTGGCAAATTGCTCATAAACAGGGGCAAATAAAGGTTGCAGTGCACGACGTGCAATATTGCGATGTAGGGCTTCTATCGCATCATTGGCTTCGTCCTCTAACTGCTCTAACGCGATGGTCAACTGACTTAAGCGTTTTTGCATATGGTTTTTTTGAACAAAGTTATTTAACTCAGCTTCGTATTCACTATTGCCGTATTCAGTATTGTTTTTATCCTGCTCTGCATTCGTAGGATCGTTATACTCGGTGCTAGGAATGCTCGCTTTGCTACTATCATCGCTCACGGATTTACTTTTATAGCTAGCAGATGATTTGTCATCACTACCACTAATTTCTGTCGCAAGTTGACTGGGATGTACAAACACCGCTTTATTATCAAAGGAGCGAAACGTCAATGCCAAATCATATTGTTTGCCTTCCGCATTGAGCACATCATAAGCCTGACTTTCTTTTTGATGTGTGTCATTTTTGATGGCTTCGATTTTGCTTTGATATTGGTCACTACGAAAGCGTTGGCTCAATCTTTTTTTGGCTTGTTGCCATAAATGATTGACTTGCTGCTGCAATAAGGAGGCTTGCCCCGCAGGTAGTCGCAGCGCTAAAGGGGTACGTGGATCGGTGAAATTATGCACATATACCCAGTCGTCAGGTGTGGGTGCATCGGCGGCAATACGCGTTAGCAAGCGGCTGATGACGGTGCGTTTGCCCAAGCCATTTTCACCAGCAGCAAACACATGATAGCCACTGGCTTTGATATCTAAAGCTGTTTGTAAGGCTTTTAGTGCACGCTGTTGACCAAAGCCAACGTCTAGATCTGGTGCCGTGCGGGTATCCGAGGGCAATTCATCAGGGTCGCTATAGCGCTTTAATTGCTCAGCGGTGACTAGGCAGCGCTGCTTGATATCAATAAAGCATGGATGCGGTGTATTCGGTGTTGCTGATTTGGTACTTTTTAATTCAATGATGGGTGTTGCCATATTATTAGCGTCTTTTTTATTAGCGTCTCTTGATAATTGAGAGGTAGGGATGTGTGGCTGTTTGGTCATAGGTATAAATTATATCGTTTGTGGAAAGTGGCGTGGTTATTAAGTGCTATTAAGTGTTATTAAGTTTACTAATGAGTGCTAATACTTAGTTTTTTCTAGTTAATTTGCATCGTTCATAAAAACATCTTACAAGATAAAACGGTATTTTAAATAAATCATTAAAAGCCGTTTTGTATCATTAGCAGGCTTTGTTAAAAACGCCTATATAAGCAATCATTCATTATCCATTTAAGGCGATTAAAGAACAATAACGCCTCAATATAGGCTCAGATAGTATAAGATGTCTCACATTGGCGCAATCTGCAACTATTCAATGGGCAGACTGCATGATAAAATAGACGGTTCACATGTCAAAACTGGATAACTCGTTGTATGTCAGACTTTACTAAAACATCTTCATCCTCTGCTAACACGGGCAATATCCGTATTGATCCGACTGGCTTTGTAAAGCTTGGCGCACAGTTGCCAGCGCTGGCGAATACCTTGGCACAAGCGATCAATGAGCTCAAGCTATCCTTGAGTGAGACGCAGCAGCGCACATTATTATTGTACTTAGACCAGCTTTTGTTGTGGAATAAAGCGTATAATCTGACCGCCATCACTGATCCAGAAGAGGCTTTAATCAAACATATAATTGATTGTTTGGCTATTATAACGCATTTACCGTCAGGGTCACTGTTAGATATTGGCACAGGAGCAGGGATGCCAGCGGTTATTATTGCGATTTGTCAGCCAGAGCGTCAATGCACCGCACTTGATAGTAATCAGAAAAAAATTCGTTTTATTAAGCAAATCAGCAGTGAGCTTGGCTTGAATAATATGCAGCCAATTGCTTCTCGTATCGAGGCGCATGAAGCCAGCTATGACGTTGTGACTTCTAGAGCCTTTGCCAGTTTGATCGATTTTGTCGAAGTGGCTCAGCCGCGCTTAGCAGATAACGGTTACCTATGCGCGATGAAAGGCAAAGCGCCAAGCGACGAAGAACTACAAGCGCTGGACAATGACTGGCATGTTAAGACGATTAAACTTAAAGTGCCTCGTTTACACGATAGTCGTCATTTAATTGAATTGTCCTATAAAAATGTCTAAGCTATGAACACCTTTTAAGTGATACATGTCGGTGACACATGGTTTTGTTGATATTTGAATGGCAAGATATTCAAAATATGGTGATACAGATCGCGCTAATTATATAGAGGTACTCGTATTGTTTACGCTTATGAGTATGATGCTATGCAAAGTTTAGCGAAAAATTGATTGTGTAAGCCAAAAGTAAAATAACAGTAATAGACCCTAATTAAATTGAGTGAGTGTATGGAAATCATAGCAATTGCGAATCAAAAAGGCGGCGTGGGCAAAACCACGACGGCAGTAAATTTGACCGCCAGCTTGGCTGCGAAGCGCAAGCATGTACTGCTGATTGACTTAGACCCACAGGGTAATGCGACCAGTGGTACGGGTGTTGATAAAAACGAGCTTGGGCTAACTATCGCTGACGTATTATTGGATGGGGTGTCGCTGTCTGATGCTATTGTTACCAGTCCGGCGGGGTTTGATGTGATCGGTGCCAATCGTGATTTGGCAGGCATGGATATCACCCTAATGAACAAGACCAATAGTCATGAGCTGTTTAAGACAGCAATGGTGGCATTGGTCAATGATCAGCTAGCTGCTAACAAACCTGCTTACGATTATGTGGTTATAGACTGTGCACCCAGCTTGAATTTGCTGACGATTAATGCGTTAGTTGCTACAGACAGCGTCATTATTCCGATGCAGTGTGAATACTATGCACTAGAAGGCTTGGCTGATTTGTCGCAGACGATTGAGCGCTTGACGGAATTGAATCCAAAGCTATATATCCGCGGCGTGGTGAGAACATTATTTGATGCACGCAATACACTGGCTCGCGATGTGTCTGCCGAGCTTGAAGCGCACTTTGGCGATATTATGTATAAAACTCATATTCCAAGAAATATTCGCTTGGCAGAAGCGCCAGCACATGGTTTGCCAGTTATCGCTTATGAGAGATGGTCAAAAGGTGCGCGCGCTTATCAAAAATTGGCGGCTGAAGTCATGAAACAAAGTGACTAATATGCATGCATGTATGCATGTTTTTTAGCACCAATGATAGACTGCAAGAAAAATCGTGCAAACAGATGTTGAACATTGAATATTGTATTTATGAGTAATGAGTAAGCTGTATTAATAATTATTTGGCTTTTATTTTAGCGTTAGAGGATAGGTAATCATGGCGAAGAAAAGAGGGTTGGCTGCCAATCGAGGCTTAGATGCCTTATTGGGGTCAATCAAAAAAGAAAAGCAAATCACCGCCTCTGCCTTGCAAGACGACATGGCGGCGCGTGAGAGTACTTTGCCAGCTGAAACGCTTAACGCTGATAGATTAAATATTAGCACACCTGCTAAATCTGATAGTAATGAGACCAGTGAAAAACCAACGACCAAACCTATTGCCTCTGACACCACTGCCAGCAGTCGAACCACACGGTCGCCGCGCACGATAAACAAAGGTACGGCTAATAAAAGTCGTGTTAATGGAACAGATGCCATTGCCTCTGAAGACCAGATCAGCTTGGTGCAAATAGATGTCACGCGTTTGCAAGCGGGTAAGTATCAGCCACGCCGTGATATGAGTGAAACAGCGCTTGCAGAGCTGGCGTCTTCGATTGAGCAGCACGGTGTCATGCAACCGATCGTTATCCGTCCGTTATTGGCCAATGAAGACAAGAGTGAAGCATTCGTTACCCATGAGATCATCGCTGGTGAGCGTCGCTGGCGTGCGGCAAAAATGGCAGGAAAATCTGTCATTCCAGCGATTGAACGTGCTTTATCGGATGAGCTTGCCATCGCACTGGCCTTGATTGAAAATATCCAGCGTGAAGACTTGTCTGTGATTGAGCAGGCCGCCGCATTACAACGTTTTCATACTGAATTTGGTATGAGTCATGCGATGATTGCCGAAGTCGTTGGCAAGGCGCGCACCACCGTATCGAACCTGCTGCGTCTCAATCAGCTGCATGATACCGTCAAAGATCATTTGGCAAATAGCGCCCTAGATATGGGTCATGCGCGCACGCTTTTGGCATTATCCTCTGAGCAGCAGCCGATTATCGCGCAAAAAATTATCGACGGCGGTATGACGGTACGCGACGCTGAAAAGTTGGTTAAATCGATCTTGCAGCCTGCACCGAAAGCCAATCGTGCTGAGCAAACGCAATCTCGTGAGGTTGAGCGCTTGACGCAAAGACTGACAGATATGTTAGGGGCTGAAGTCAAACTCAAACACAAAAAAGATGGTCAAGGTAGTGTTGAGATATTTTTCCATAACCAAGATCAGTTAGCAGCTTTAATTAAGCACATAGAAGCACAGGCTTGATATCGCTAATGAGTTTGTCATGATGCTGTAAATTTAAGATATTTTGATAACCGCTATTTTTATAAAAATATAAAAGAGAGTCAATATGTGGGAGTTGGTAAAAGCGGGTGGTTGGTTGATGACACCTATCGTGGTGTGCTCAATATTGGCATTGGTTATCATCATCGAGCGTAGTCATACCTTACAGTTTAATAAAGTTGCCCCGAGTAGATTGCGCGAACAGCTAATCACGCGATTACGTGAGAATGGGGATATTGGTCGTACACAGTTGATGAATGTCAAAGAAAAAACACCTTTGGGAGATATTTTAGCGACAGGGCTACTGTATCGTCAATATGGCTTAGACTCGATGACGATGCATATGCAAAACCGTGCTAGCGTACAAGTGCATCAGTTAGAAAAAAACATAAATATGCTTGGGACCATAGGGGCGATTGCGCCACTACTCGGTTTGTTAGGCACGGTGTTAGGCATTATTTCGTCGTTTTTGGCGATTACCGATGGGGCGATGCAAGACCCAACGATGCTTGCTGCTGGTGTGTCACAAGCGTTGATTACGACTGCTGCTGGTATGATCGTGGCTATTCCAGCACTGGTTGCCTATCGTTATTTTCAGCGCCGTATTATCGATATTAATGCCCAGTTTGAGACGCAAGCGGGACTCATGATTCAAGAGTTGTATGATTATCATTTGCTGGAAAATACGTCTACTGCTGGTTTGAATGTGCCTGCACATCGTGCGCCATCGGATGACGTTGTAGATCACGAGGATGCATTAAGCTCAAATAATGGTGTTGCCGTCACTTCTTAGTATTTGTGACTGTTCAGCACGCCCTAATAATCCATCAAGCACATGAGTATTCAGTAAATTAAAGAGAGTGATATGCGCTTTAGAAAACCGACTGTTGAGCCGCTCGAAATTAACTTGACCCCGATGATTGACTGCTTGTTGTTTTTGATTGTGTTTTTGCTGCTGGCAACATCGTTTAATCATTTTAGTCGTTTAAATATTATTCTTCCTGAAGCTGAAGGTGTCGCGCTGACAGAAGAGAAAAACAGTATCGAAGTGGCAGTACAAGAAGATGGCAGTTATCTGGTGAACGGTATTACGCTTGCCAGTAGTAATGAGGCAGAGTTGACCAGTATGCTACAACAAGAAGCTGGTAGTAATCGTGACATGCTATTTGTTATTGCTGCGGATGCCAATGCCACCCATCAATCGGTTGTGCGAGTGATGGACATTGCGGGTAAACTGGGATTTTTGAATCTTAATATCAGTACGGTCGTGCCACTTGGTCAGCCGTTACCGCAGTAGCCTATAGCTACTTTAGTGCCATTGATAGATGCTCTTATAAAACTGTGATTTTAACGCAGTCCATTCATGTTATGACCCCCAAATTGAGGCTTTTATGAGCCAAGCATATCAACCTGACTCTGCAAAAACTGCTGCTAAAAAATTATCAGCAGAGCCGTCAAACATACCTAAACATAAGACCTTGCTGCGTTTGCTGAGTTATTTAAAACCATACTGGTGGGCATTAATGCTTACTGTGTTGGGCTTTGCAATTAATGCGGCGACAGAGATTTGGATTGCCAAATTACTTCAATACATCACCGATGCCATTAATCAGAACGATCAAAGCAAACAGGATTTATTTCCATTATTGATCATTGGTCTGTTTTTTGTCCGCGGTGTTGGTAGCTTTTTGGGTAATTATTATTCTGCTCTGGTCTCACGTAATTTGGTATATGAGCTGCGAGTGGAAGTCTTTAATAAATTGCTTCGTCTGCCAAGCTCTTTTTACTTAGCCAATCCTGCTGGTACCATTTCATCCAAGCTGATATTTGATGTTGAGCAAGTCACCGCAGCTAGTACAGACTCTATGAAGACGCTACTGCGGGATGGTCTGACAGTCGTCGCTTTGATAGGTTTCTTGCTTTATAGCAATTGGCGTTTGACGTTGATTTTATTCGTTGTGCTACCGCCAATATTGTGGCTTATTCGCATCGCCTCAAAGCGTTATCTAAAATTGTCCAAAGGTATTCAGGAGACGATGGGTGATGTCAGCCATATTACCAATGAAGTGATTGGTGGCTATCAGGTTGTCAAAAACTATGGCGGTCAAGCATACGAAGCCGCACGCTTCGATAAAACATCGAAAAAGAACTTACGCCAAGGCATGAAGGTCGTGGTGACCAACAGTATCAATACGCCAGCAGTACAGCTGCTAATGGCTGTCGCCATGTCAGTTGTGGTGTGGCTCGCACTACGCCCATCGGTGATAGACAATATCTCAGCGGGTGAGTTTATCTCATATATCGCGGCTGCAGGTTTGCTCAGCAAGCCGGTACGCTCATTGACTGACATCAATCAAAAACTGCAAAAAGGTATCGCGGCAGGTGAGTCTATTTTTGCCTTGTTAGATGAGCCAGAAGAAACAGATACTGGTGTGCTTAGCCCTGCTCTGACGGGCGAAATCAAGCTGGACAATGTCAGTCTGATTTATCCTGACTCAACGGTCGCTTTGCGTGACTTTACGTTAGATGTAAGAGCGGGTGAGACGGTTGCATTGGTAGGGCGAAGTGGTGCTGGTAAGTCATCTTTAGTAAATTTACTGACGCGCACCTTATCGACCTCTTCTGGGCAAATTACCTTGGATGGTATACCGATTGAAGACATTAAGCTTGAGAGCTTACGGGCGCAGATTGCGATGGTCAATCAACAAGTAGTTCTGTTCAATACCACGGTATTTAACAATATTGCTTATGGTGGCTTAGCCAATAAAACCCAGGCTGAGGTTGAGCGCGCCGCAAAAGATGCCTTTGCTCATGATTTTATTATGAAAATGCCAAACGGCTATCAAAGTGAAATCGGTGCTGAAGGTTTGCAGCTGTCTGGCGGGCAGCGTCAGCGCTTATCGATTGCTCGTGCGCTATTAAAAGATGCGCCGATTCTAATTTTAGATGAAGCAACCAGTGCGTTAGACAATGAATCAGAGTATTACATTCAGCAAGCACTTGATAATGTGATGAAAGATCGTACCACGTTAGTCATTGCACATCGACTGACCACCATTGAATCAGCCGATCGTATCGCCGTGTTAGACAGCGGTCAAATCGTCGAGTTAGGCACGCACGATGAGCTTATGCAATTGCAAGGTCATTATGCGCAAATGTATGAACGCGATTTTGAATAAAATTATCGGACTATTCTTTGAGCAGCTTTGACGTTCAAATCGTGCTAAGTTAAAGTTTAGCTGAATAGGTAAGTGGTCAATTATCATGAGTATTGAAACGACAGTGACGCGTGCCTGGCAACGTCAAGCCGCTTGGCTATGGCTATTGCTACCTATTAGTTGGTTGTACGGACTTATCACCACGCTGCGTCGTCAAGCTTATAAAGCTGGGCTGTTAGCAAGTTATCGTGCGCCTGTTCCTGTTATGGTGATCGGCAATATTAGCGTGGGCGGTAGTGGCAAAACACCATTGATTATTGCCTTGGTTGATTATTTGCAAGAACGCGGAATAAAGGTAGGGGTTATCAGCCGTGGTTACGGTGGCGACACCAGTCAAATGCCCGCTTTGGTCGATGGCGCCAGTTTGCCAAACGTGGTAGGGGATGAGCCTTGTTTGATTGTCAATATGACAAATGCACCCACGGCAGTATGTCCTGATCGTAAGCAAGCGATTATAACCTTGTTAGCTGCTCATCCTGACTTGCAATTCATTATTGCCGACGATGGCTTGCAGCATTATGCACTGCAACGTGACATTGAATGGATTGTGGTCGATTCAGCACGGGGCTTTGGTAATCAGCAACTCCTGCCAACAGGGTTTTTACGTGAACCCATGTCGCGGTTGCAAGGTGCAACTGTCATCTACCATGAACCACTAACAACAGATTCAGTGGACAATAAAAAAGATAATAGCAATCTGTACCGAGCCCATCGTTTGACAATGCACTTAGAGGCGAATGCTCTGCAACTCTTATGGCAGCCTACTTTATCCTATTCTCAAATTGATGCGCCTAAAAAGGGTTGTAGAGTGCATGCGGTGAGCGGTATTGGTTATCCGCAGCGGTTTTTTGATACTTTAAGTTCGCTAGGCTTCGATGTCGTTGGACATGCTTATCCTGATCATTATGATTTTGAGTTGGCGGAATTATTGCAGTATACCGAATATCCAATCGTAGTCACCAGTAAAGATGCGGTAAAAATGAGAGCGTTGCTATCGAAAGCCACTACTGATAAAGCGCTGAATAATGAATATCAAACGCTGATAAACAGACTATGGGTACTGCCAGTAACCGCCGAACTCTCTGACAGCTGTTATGATAATCTGCAGCAGCAGCTAAAAAAGCTAGGTATTGATATCGCAAACGATAACAGTACCAATACTAATAACAGATGATGTTTTAAACCGTATAAAAATTGCTATAGGAAACCCCATGTCGTCAGTGATTATGCCCGCCAAAACTCATATTGTTATCCCTGCTCGTTTTAAGAGCACGCGGCTGCCCGGCAAGCCATTACTAGAGATACATGGTAAGCCGATGATTCTTTGGGTTGCTGAAAAGGCGCAAACAGCGCACTTCGCTGATGATATGTGTATTGCCACGGATGATGACGATATTGCCAAGATATGCATGGATGCAGGGTTCGATGTGGTGATGACCAGTAGCGAGCATGCTTCAGGCACTGACCGTTTGGCAGAAGTTGCCGCCATCAAAGGGTGGGCTGACCATGATATCGTGGTCAACATGCAAGGCGATGAACCGTTAGTGCCACCGTTGTTATTGGAGCAGGTAAAGGCGCTTTTGGTCGCAGACAGTGATAGCGTGATGGCGACTTTGTGTGAGTCTATCGATGACTATGAGACCTTTATGCGTCCATCAGTGGTCAAGGTTGTCAGTCAACACGCTAATGACTTGCAACGTGCGCTTTATTTTAGCCGAGCGCCCATTCCTTGTGATCGTGATGTCGTATTGTCCAATGATAATCATAGAAACCCACCAAAAAATGCTTATCGTCATTTAGGGTTATATGCTTATCGCGTCCGTTTATTACAGCAGTTTGTGCATTGGCCGCAAACGCCACTTGAGACACTTGAAAGCCTAGAGCAGTTACGCGTTTTAGAAAATGGAGCGCAGATTGCTATTGCAGTTGCCGCTTGTCATCTACCTGCAGGGGTCGATACCCAAGAAGATTTAGACCGCTTAAATGCCATGAGTTTGACTGAATTTCAGAGCCCCATTGGATAGATAGCCTAAGCAAAAATATTTCATCTAAAGCGTCATGAACACGCTATATCCTGAATAATCAAGCGAAGTGATAGGACGTTAGCTATGAGTGATAAGACGCAAAATACAGGCACAATGGATACTACAGACCACATTTATTTCGCCGCGTTATTGCCATGGCAGAAAAATCTGTGGTCGCAATTGACCAAGCGAGTTTTGACATCACAGCAATCTTTGCCACATGCGCTATTAGCTGCTGGTATGCAGGGTATGGGCAAGCGGGCTTTTGTATGGCGTTTGGTCGCTTGGCTATTATGCCGTAAGCGTGATAGCCATCCCACAGGGGCTTGCGGCGCGTGTGAAAGTTGCCAATGGCTAAGATCTGGCACGCATCCAAGCTTACAGGTATTGCCACTGATCAGTATGCCGATCAGTGCAGATAGTGCAGATAGTGCTGATAATCAAGAAAAATTAAGTAACGCTGCAAAGGATAAAAAATCATCCAAAACAGCCAATAACAGTGCTCTTAAGATTAAAGTGGATGATATCCGCAACTTGCAGCCTTTTATCTACCAAGGTGGTCAAGGGATGCGTATCTGTGTGTTAGACCATGCAGAGCAAATGACGATTGCTGCGGCCAACGCGCTACTCAAAACCTTGGAAGAACCACAAGCTAAAGTCCATTTGTTTTTGATCAGCGATACTCCAGCACAACTACTGCCCACCATTAAAAGTCGGGTGCAGCAGTTGCCATTACAGACCATTCAGCCTATGATCGCCGTTGACTATGTGACACAGGCACTTGGCTCTACGGTCAATCGTGAAGCGGTCGGAACGGCTGCGATTGAGCAGCTTATCCAATTGGCAAATGGCGCACCTTTGGCAGCGATAGCCATGGCACAAGCGCCATGGTATAGCAAACGTGCGCTATGGTTGACGACGTGGCAGGCATTGCGTAGTGGTAAACGTAGTAGTGTGGCAGCCAGTGACTATTGGCAAAACCAACTGAGTATCACGGAATTTATTCAGCTTTCTGAGCTGATGCTACTTGATATGCGCCGTCTTTACTTAGGGCTTAATGAGCTTCAAAAAGATGTCAATCTATCCGCTGCCTTAGAAAAATATCCACCTGATAATAATGGCCTCGCACTTTTTTCTAATAGCTTACAGCAGAAAAAAATCGCTCTGCAACAAAATGTGCAAGAAAAATTTGCCTATGATAAGCTAATGCAAGAATTGGCTTGTTTATAAGAAAATCTGCCTTGATAGCAAATAAAAATACCAAACTTAATGAAGGAAGCTGACTATGGCCATGCCAGGACGCGGCGGGATATTAACCTGCCACATTGAAAATATCGAAATGTTATATGCCAGCTACTTGTCCTTTGTCAGTAATGGCGCATTATTTGTGCCATCCAATGACGCTCAGCAGCTAGGTAACGAGGTATTTATCGCCATCACTTTACCCAATTCTAGCGAGCGTTTGCCTATGAATGGCAAAGTGGTTTGGATTAACGCCAAAACTCAAGGTGGTCGACCGGCAGGTTTTGCGGTACAGATTGGAACTGATATTGCAGGTCAAAGAATTAAAAACGAAGTTGAGCGATTATTGGCGGGTAAAATAGATGGTTTGCAGTCCACCTATACCATGTAATTATTTATTGTACTTGTAATGGTTTTGATGAATGTTAGACTAATATTATTCAACAAACAGTATAAAAAAAGCCACCTTATATATCGATAAGGCGGCTTTTTTTATGAGCATAAGACTAGGGCGTGTCTTCATTTTAAAAATGGTGATAAAAATTGCCGTCAAACAATGAAGGTAATGCCAATAATATCGAGATATCAATAAGCTGTTTGACTATCCTTGGCAAAATGTAGCCATTATTAGCCAATTTAGAGGACAATCGATTGAATTGAGGACACGGCTTACGTAAAACCAGCATATCTTTTAATAGCGCGGTGGCACATACATATCATCTGGAATAGGCTCACGGTAGTATTCGTCATCACGTTTACGATCGGGTAATTCGACCTCATCACGTGGCACTTCCTTATAAGGAATTTGTTCAAGTAGATGAGCAATACAGTTTAGCCTTGCGCGTTTTTTATTGTTACCTTCAACCACCCACCAAGGTGCTTCAGGGATATGCGTTCGCTCAAACATGGTCTCTTTAGCCTTGGTATAGTCTTCCCAACGGCGGCGTGATTGTAAGTCCATGGCTGAGAGCTTCCATTGCTTGAGCGGGTCATGAATACGGCTCATAAAGCGAGAATGCTGCTCATCATCAGTGATCGAAAACCAATACTTCACCAAGCGAATACCTGAGCGCACTAGCATACGTTCAAACTCAGGTACTGACTGAAAAAATTCTTCATACTGTGCATCGGTACAAAAACCCATCACACGCTCAACCCCCACACGGTTATACCAACTGCGGTCAAACAGAACAATCTCACCAGCAGCAGGCAAATGGGCGACATAACGCTGAAAATACCATTGTGATTGCTCACGTTCCGTCGGTGCAGGTAGGGCAGCCACTCGACACACACGAGGGTTTAAGCGCTGCGTGATACGCTTGATAGCGCCACCTTTACCCGCTGAGTCACGACCCTCAAATATGACGACGATACGCTCACCGCGATCAACGACCCAGTCTTGCAACTTAATAAGCTCGCGCTGTAGCCTTACCAACTCTTGAAAGTACATACGCCGATCAAGTCTTTCTTGCTCACTCATTTCGCGCCCATCAAAACGAAAGTCACGCACATAATCATCTATCTCATTTTCTAGCTCTTCATCATAAGTATCGATGAGGTCTTCGTGCATCTTACGACGCAACTGATCATTAAAAACCTCTTTATCCATACGCTCGATAAAACTGTGTTGCTCAGGTGAGCTAAGTTCCTGACGCTCTTGTGGCGTGAGGGATTTGGGATTGATGGACGAAGGTATCTTACCCATAAAAAACTCCTAATCAGTGTTGTTATGATTTTTATTGGTTATTCTCTTACTTTAGCATAACTACCGATAGAGCTATGCGTTGGCTACGTTTCATTATTGTGTTGTTAGCAAGACCATGACTAACATCCAGTTTTGAGTAGTGAATGGGCATAAAAAAGCACCCTCTAATCCATCGATTAAAGAGTGCTTTAAAGTATTCATGCTAACTATTGACTGGTAATAGCAATTAAATAATAGCAGTCAAAGAGTTATTTCTCTAAGATACAAGTCACGCCCTGACCACCAGCTGCACAGATAGAGATTAGTGCACGACCTGAGCCTTTTTGATCCAATAGCTTCGCTGCAGTGGCTAGGATACGACCACCCGTTGCGGCAAATGGATGACCGGCAGCTAACGACGAGCCATTCACGTTTAGCTTGCTACGATCGATAGAGCCTAGTGGTGCATCTAGTCCTAGACGCTCTTCACAGAATTTTTCATCTTCCCAAGCAGCTAGTGTTGATAACACTTGTGATGCAAAGGCTTCATGGATTTCATAAAAATCGAAATCTTGTAGTGTTAGACCTGCACGCTCAAGCATACGCGGTACGGCATAAGCAGGTGCCATTAATAGGCCTTCTGTGGTGCCAGATTTACCAATGAAATCAACGGCGGCCGTTTCTTGATGAACGATATACGCCAATGGCTTAAGACCACGCTCTTTTGCCCACTCATCGGTTCCTAATAGGACACAAGAGGCACCATCAGTTAATGGGGTAGAGTTGGCTGCTGTCATCGTTGGATTGGCGTTCTTTTTACCAAACACAGGCTTTAATTTAGCCAGTTTTTCCAAAGTGGTATCAGGACGCAAGTTGTTATCGCGCGTCAGACCTTTGTATGGAGTGATTAGGTCGTCAAAGAATCCTTCATCATAAGCGCGCGCTAGGTTTTGATGACTGTTAAAAGCAAGCTCATCTTGTGCTTCGCGGCTGATATTCCACTCAAGTGTGGTGATGGCTTGATGGTCGCCCATTGATAGACCAGTGCGTGGTTCACCGTTTTGTGGCGAATCGATTAAGTCTTTTGGATTTAGACCCATTAGCGCTTTTAGGCGTTGTTTGTTGTCTTTAGCCGCACCCAGTTTGATCAGTACTTTACGTAGACCATCACCAATCGCGATCGGTGCATCAGAGGTCGTGTCTACGCCGCCAGTAATCGCTGAATCGATAAGACCCAGTGCGATTTTATTGGCAGAAGCAAAAGTCGCTTGCAAGCCAGTACCGCAAGCTTGTGAGATATCATAAGTTGGCGTATGTGGGTTGAGCGCTGTGTTAAGCGTGGCTTCGCGAGTTAGGTTGATGTCACGGCTTAGTTTCATGACGGCACCAGACACCACTTCACCCAACACTTCGTCTTGTAGGTTATAGCGTTCAATCAAGCCATCTAATGCAGCTGTCAACATGTCGGTGTTGCTAACGTCAGCGTATGAACCGTTCGAGCGTGCAAACGGAATACGGTTGCCACCTAAGATAGCCACACGATTTTGACCAGCAACGGCTTTGGTTTTGCTAGTTTTTTTGGCAGCAGATGCTGGCTTTTTCGTAGTAGAAGCTGGTGATTTATCATTTGCTTCTGTGGTGCTAGAAGACTCTTTATTACTAGAAGACTCTTTATTAGACGTGTCTGTAGCTGTCGTGCTTTTAGCTTTTTTAACAGCCGTTTCTGTTTTGGCGCTGTCTGATTTATTATCAGTAGATCTTGACGCACTGGCTTTTACCACTGTACTTTCAACAACAGGGCTATCAGGGTGATTGTTTTTATTACTCATAATATTATCCTTAAAAAATATGGGCAGAAGAAAAGAGGGTAACAATAGTAAAGCTAATAATAAAAATGATTACATTAAAAAATCAATAATCGAAAATAAACAAGAAGCAAATATTATCACTTATTACGCAGCATAACTGTTTATGATAAGACGTTTTTACGACCTTACTGTATATCTTTGGCAAACTATGTGACGCTTATCTAAGGTCGGTATCAGCTTTGAAAGACATCAATATGACTTTCGTATACTGGCTAGTATCGATTATTGGCATTGCATAACGATAGATTTGATAATATATTGTTATCGATAATTTCATTTGCTATAACTTATAGGTCTGATTTTAGCACAATGTGGTGATTTTTAAATCCAGAAAAAGTGACCGTCTTGTATACTGAGTTGTTTACAGATTGTTGTAGACATTATCGGTTTTTGGACTTGTTTAAGATGGCAGTGTATAGTTAGGCGAGCTTTAGACTCATTTACTAAATATCAATAATTATGAGGTTATTGAGTCTATATAATAGGCACATTACATTTATTACTATTATTCTAACCGTTAGTTATAGGGATTATATTATGTCAGACCGTTATGGTGATTTTGTTCAGTCTTCTATTGGCAAAAAAGTGGCCAAAAATTTGGGTTTACCGTTACCTGTTACCCTTGATCGCTTCGAAAGCGGTGAGCCTTTAGTACGTGGTAGCGTATTGGTTGGTCGTGCTAATGGCGAGGATAAAAGCGTCAGTGAGTCTGTGGCGCGAATTTTGTCAGACGTACATGCTGATGTTTATGTAAACAGCAGTGATGATATCAAAGATGCCCTTGCTGATGCAGGCGTGGAAGCAAAAGCCAATACGGGCGGCGATGATAAATTTAAAGTTTTGTTGTTTGATGCCAGCAATATTAGCAATGCCGATCAATTAAAAGAAGTGTATGAGTTCTTCCATACTGTCGCTCGTCGTGTAGAAAAGTCTGGTCGCGTCATTATCATTGGTCGCCCACCAGAAAATATCACTGACATTGATACAGCTTTGGCTCAGCGCGCGCTTGAAGGCTTTGTGAAGTCTGTTGGTAAAGAGTTCAAACGAGGTATTACGGCACAGCTTATCTATGTGGAAGACGGCGCAGAGCAAAACTTAGATTCGACTTTGCGCTTTTTCACCTCAGCTCGTTCAGCTTATGTCTCAGGACAAGTGGTACGCGTTAGTAAAGGTAGCAATGTTGATGTCGATTGGACACAGCCTCTTGGCGGTAAAACCATGCTGGTGACTGGCGCAAGCCGCGGTATTGGTGAAGCAATTGCTCGTGTATTGGCTCGCGAAGGCGCTCACGTTATCTGCCTTGATGTACCGCAGCAGCAAGCAGACCTACAAAAAGTCGCTAGCGAAATTAGTGGCTCAGTATTGACCGTCGACATCACCAGTGATGACGCTGGTAAGCAAATCGCCGAAGCTGCACAAAAGCGTGGCGGATTAGATTCAATCATCCATAATGCTGGCGTCACTCGTGATAAGACATTGGCAAACATGGACGAGAAAAAGTGGGACATGGTTATCGATATTAACCTAGGTAGTATTGCTAGGCTGAACCGCTATTTACTAGACAACGACGTATTAAAAGACAATGCACGTATCGTTTGTGTGTCATCGATTTCAGGTATCGCTGGCAACTTGGGTCAAACCAACTATGCCACCTCTAAAGCAGGGGTGATTGGATTGGTGAATGTCACTGCCAAGCAGTTAGAAGACAACGCCAAAGGCATGACGATCAACGCCGTTGCTCCAGGGTTTATTGAAACGCAAATGACCGAAGCCATTCCATTTGCTATTCGTGAAGCGGGTCGCCGTATGAACTCTATGAGCCAAGGCGGCTTGCCAGTAGACGTGGCTGAGACCATCGCATGGTTTGCATCACCTGCTTCTGGTGGCTTAAATGGCAACATCGTTCGCGTTTGTGGTCAAAGCTTATTGGGTGCTTAATATCACTTTATAAGTCAGTGTCAATTATAAGTAAGTATAAATGATGATTTAGATAATGATAAATAGCTGATATTAATCATTATTTTTAATTTTCCTCACATATGCTTACGAAAAAATTGCTTATAAATCGTAATAAAGCTGCCCAAGGGTGGCTTTTTTATGATAAAAACACAGAGAACCAGTAGCCAAATTGTTTTTTGCTGTGAGAGTTGCTTACATTGTCTAAAACCACGCCTATGAATTGTGCCTAATTTAGGCATAATACTGGTGGCATTGCTCAATGATAGGCTGTAACCAATAATGTCATAGCATCTTTAGATACACCAAGAAAATTTGCTCAAGCCCCACTTAGGATTTATTATGTCAGACAAACATTATGATGCGTTGCCGAAAGCGCATACGACCTATGCCAATATTGTTAAAAGTTTATTGCCTATTGGTAATAACGGCAAAATCAGTAAAGACCAATTGCCGCAAGCGACTTACTATGTGGACGATTTGCACATTGACCAAAGTAACTTAAACGATTATCGTAAAATTTGTGGTTTTGCAGATAATGGCAAAGTACCTATTACTTACTTTTCAGTGCTGTCTCAGACGCTGCAAATGAATATGATGGTCAAAGAGCCATTTCCATTTGCTATGTTGGGTCTAGTGCACGTCGATAATAGTGTGACTCAGTATCGTCCTATCGGTGAGCGTGAAACGGTTGCTATGTCAGTTACCTTTGATAATTTGCGTGACCATGCTCAGGGTCAGCAGTTTGATTTTGTGACGACGGTCAAGTCAGAAGATAAGGTGATTTGGGAAGGTACTTCGACGTATCTGTCACGCAGCAAAAAACCAATCAGCAGCAAAGACAAAAAAAGCACTCCACGTCCAATAACGGTCAAGCCATCAGTCAACCCAGAAGGCGTGCATAGTATCTTTGAAGTGCCAGAAGATATCGGTCGTCGTTATGCTTTTGTTTCAGGTGACTTTAACCTCATTCATCTCCATCCATTATCTGCGCGTGCGTTTGGCTTTCCTAAAGCGATTGCTCACGGTATGTGGTCAAAGGCCAAATGCCTTGCTATGATGGACGAGTTGCCAGATGCTTGTACGGTTGATGTGTCATTTAAACTGCCTATCTTTTTGCCAGCCGAAGTAGAGCTTATCGCTGATCCGGTGGCTGCACTTGAAGACACAGACGATACCTGTGAGTTTGGTTTATTTAGCTCTAAAAATGACAAGCCGCATTTGGCAGGTACGGTTAAATTACAGAGTGGCAATGAGTAAAAGCCAGTAGAACGACTGTCATTTAACTAAAAAATATCTCAATATGGTCGATTCGTGATAGAAAAGTAATAGCGTTAACCTCGCTTGAAGTATTGCTTATACATCGACACGCGGTTGCTTTGTACTTATTTTAACTGGAATTGACCATAGTAAATATAACGAACAAATTTATAATTATGACTTCACATACCGCCGTACCAAACCCAGATCAACTGAATCATTCAGTAGCTATTGACACAGTATCGAATGCTGGCAATAACGTTTTAGACAATGGCGTTGATCTTAGTACTGTTCTTGAGCCTTATTTTCGTCCTGATGACACTACCATTGTATGCGGTGCACTCAATGACGAAAAAGTGGTTGCCTTAGCGAACGCTGGGGTTGAGTTAGTGATTAACTTACAGCCAGATGATGAATTGAGCTTTGATGAAGCTGCAGCGGTCGAGCGAGCTGGCATGGACTATGAGCATCTGCCTATTAATGGTGCTGCAGACTTAAAGCAGCTCAATATATTGGCATTTGATAACATATTGCGCCAACATCATGGCAAAAAAACGGCAGTGCATTGTGGCTCAGGCAATAGAGTGGGTGCCGCAATGGCGCTACGCGCAGGATGGCTACGGGGACGTAAAATGGACACCGCTATGGAACGTGGGCGCAGTCATGGTTTAACGAAGCTTGAGCAAGAAGTTCATAATCGTCTGTTGGTACCGCGTTAAGACCATAAGGATGACAACGTATTATTGGGCAGCATTGAATGACTGAGAGGCGACCACTAGGTTGCCTTTTTTATTAAGGTGCGTTGTTATTTTTAAAAATGAGGACACGCCCTAAGCAAACGAAAAGATAAATTGCTAATATTGAGATATTGAACAGTTACGCCTTAGCAAATAATGTATTTTTTATCATATGAATACTTAATATTGGGGGCTAAATAGTTTTTTACCGTTTAGCTGTTTTATAGAAATGGAGCAGGGTAGCCATGATCGACAATAATAATAAAACCACGCAGATTTTTGATCATCAGATAAATATAACGTTGCAACAACGTTTGCAACAAATACTCACCGACTTACAGCTTGATGCTGCACCAGCAGGGGGTGCCGTGGTTGTTTATCAGGCAGGAGAATGCATTGCACAGGCGAGTGTGGGGATGGCACGTCCAGAGATGCCATGGCAGCCTGATACTTTGGCGATTAACTTTTCGACGGGTAAAGGTATATTGGCGACGCTTGTACATATATTGGTTTCGCAGCAGATGCTTGATTATGACCAACCTATTGCCCATTATTGGCCCGCATTTTCTGCACAGAATAAAGGGAATATTACATTACGTAGCGTGATGTCACATCAAGCCAACTTATTCTCAATTCAGAGTATCGATGCGGATAGCGAAACTTTGCTTGATTGGGCTCAAATGCTCAATCAAGTTGCTGCCATGCCAATCACAGCACCAGACCATGGCGAGCTATATGACAGCGCTTATAGTGCTCTGGTCTATGGTTGGGTGTTGGGCGGTCTGATAGAAGCCGTTACTGAAATGTCTTTAGCTGAGGCATTGCGCCATTATCTCACTGAGCCTTTAGGTATTGCTGATAGTTGCTATTTTGGTGTACCAGAAAATAAAGTCAACCAAGTCGCAAGACTGGCCAAAGACTTCGAAGCATCAAATGAGGCTGGCTCACAACTGCGTAATAAACGTCATAAGCCAACCCTAAAAGCCGACTCACAAAGTACTTTACGTACTTATGCCAATCTGCCTAGCTACACTTGTTGGCAGCAGCTCGCCTTAGTCGATATACAAGCGGCAGACCTAAGTTCAGATGATGAGCAGAACACTTTACCGATACTAGACACGGCTCATATTAATCGTTTGTATTTCAATAGCAGTCAGCTTAATCTAAAAAATTATAAGGCGGCACTCATACCTGCTGGCAAACAAGCGATCGATTATCACAGTCGTGAGACATTACAGGCCATTATTCCAGCAGCAAATGGTGTCGCTTCAGCTCAGGCATTGGCCACCATCTATGCCATGTTAGCCAACGGCGGAACATGGCAAGGACACACATTTATTAATAGCGCCACTTTTGAGCAACTATCCAAACCGCAAGTCACAGGGATAGATGCCGTCATGCCAGCAAACATGGATTGGCGCTTGGGTTATCATCGGTTATTTAGTCTTTGTCAGCATACAGACAGTGAAAAAGTGGATGCAAACAAGCAAGGGTTTGGGCATATGGGCTATAACGGTTCGGTTGCTTGGTGTGACCCAGAGCGTCAATTGTCATTTGCCTTTATCCATAATTTTGACACCACGATGCTGAATGATGTCCGTCAGTTTGCACTAACGGAAGCGGTACTTAACTTAGTCGATTCAGAGCTTTGAAAGCGCTAAATAGCTCTATCGATAAGGTTAATGTGATTTATTCGGCGTCATTTTAAGCAACCTTGTGGCGCTAAGACCATGGATAAAGATTGACGCCAAAATGACAATCGAACAGACGACCCACAGCTTAAGCGCATCTTCATCACCGAAAAAACCTTGGTTGAGCGCATAAGATAAATAATATAGCGTACCAATGCCACGGATGCCCAAAGCAGAGATGGCATACTTTTCAGTGTGTGGCATGTTTAGTCCTGATAAAGCAATAAACCCGCCAATGGGACGTATCAACAAGAGGAAAGTGAAGCTGACGATGTAAACACGCCATGTGAGCTCAACGCCCGACTGTAATCCTTGACCAAGAAACATGCCGAAAGTGACCAGCACTAGAGACATGAGTAAGCCTTCTGATTGTTCTGCAAAATCATGGAGCTTGTGGTGATAGCTGTGCTCATGTTCTGAGCGGCGAAAGGCAAATGCTGCGATAAATACAGCGATAAAGCCATAACTATGTACAAATTCGGCAAGTCCATAAGCCATTAACGTTAGCGCAATGACCACATAGCCTTGAGAAATAGTGGTGTTTTGGCTGTATTTTGAAAATACCAGCTTAGCCATAATTTTACCAACGACAATCCCAACCACCAGCCCAGCACCAATTTTCCATAAGACATCATGAGTGAACCATGACCAGAGCATCTCGAGGGTAAAGGAATTGCCTTGGCTAAAAGCTTCCGCTATTTTTATGGCCAAATAAACAAATGGGAAAGCCAGTCCGTCATTCAATCCTGCTTCTGACGTCAAAGTAAAGCGCGGTGTGTCTTCGCGACCTGTGTTGGGTGGCCCTACTTGAATACTAGAAGCCAATACGGGATCGGTTGGAGCCAGTACTGCGCCCAGCAATATAGCAGCTCCCAGACTGAGACCAAATGCATAGTAGCCTAGCACCGCCATCGCAAAGATGCCAATCGGCATGGTAATAAGTAACAGACGTACGGTCGGTCGCCACAATTGCCAAGACAGCTTCGTATCAATTTTAATACCAGCACCAACCAAGGATACGAGCACCACAATTTCGGTTAATTTTTCGATAATTAAGCCGTTATTCATAGGGTCTAAGAATGATAAGGTCGTCCACCAGTAGCCCATCAGCAGCCCAAAGCTGACTTGCAACATAGGCAAAGAGATAGGCGTGCGCTTAAATATAATGGGGAACAACGCCCCCAGTAAAAAAGCGATACCGCAGACCAATAAAAATAAATTGTAGTTTTCAATCATAAGGTAGGTGCACGCTGTTATGTTTATCTTAAAAAGTTAGAATAAGACCATATTTACTAGTCCATTATAATGACGCTAAAAAATAATGATTACCGCAAAAAATCGTTATCAAAACGACATATGCGTTGTTTTTTGGTGAAAAAAAAGCCTGCATAGCGCAGGCTTAATAGATTTTTACCAATATACTTTAACAATTAATAATTGAAGGCTCAGCGCTCAACTTGACTCACGTCACGTACCGCACCGGTATCGGCACTGGTCGTCATGGCAGCATAGGCACGTAGCGCAGGGGTCACATGACGGTCACGGCTTACAGGCTTCCACGCATCGCGGCCACGAGCTTCCATCGCTTCGCGGCGAGTGGCCAAATCGGCATCACTGACTTGCATGTTAATCGTACGATTAGGAATGTCGATATGGATGGTATCGCCTTCTTCAACCAGACCAATTGCGCCGCCTTCAGCTGCTTCTGGGCTGGCATGACCGATTGATAGGCCTGAGGTACCACCAGAGAAACGACCATCGGTGAGTAGGGCGCATTCTTTGCCTAAGCCTTTTGACTTGAGGTAAGTCGTTGGGTAGAGCATCTCTTGCATACCAGGACCGCCTTTAGGGCCTTCATAACGGATAATGACCACATCACCTGCCACGATCTCGTCGGCCAATACCGCAGCGACAGCATCATCTTGTGACTCAAATAGACGAGCACGACCAGTAAATACTAGGATGCTGTCATCCACACCTGCGGTTTTGACTACACAGCCACGCTCAGCGATATTGCCATACAATACGGCCAAACCACCATCTGTAGAATAGGCATGTTGGGCACTACGGATGCAACCTGACTCGCGGTTGACGTCGAGGTTTGACCATTCTTTTGATTGCGAAAATGCCTCAGTGGTACGTACGCCACCCGGTGCTGCAAGGAAGCGCGCGCGTGCCTCTTGATTATCAGGATTCATGATGTCCCACTTATCAATCGCGGCTTTCATCGTTGGACTATGGATGGTCGGTACGTCAGTCTTCAGTAATCCAGCACGATCAAGCTCGGCCAATAACGCAAAGACCCCGCCAGCACGATGCACATCTTCCATATGGTATTTCTGCGAGGCAGGGGCGACTTTTGCAAGGCAAGGTACACCGCGACTTAGACGATCGATATCTGACATTTTGAAATCGACTTCTGCTTCGTTAGCAGCCGCTAACAGATGCAAAATAGTATTGGTTGAGCCGCCCATTGCGATATCTAAGGTCATCGCGTTTTCAAAAGCTGCTTTGCTAGCGATGGAGCGTGGCAATACTGAATCATCATCTTGCTCATAGCGACGTTTGGCAAGTGAGACAATGGTGCGTCCTGCTTCTAAAAACAACTCGCGACGTAGCGAGTGGGTGGCGAGTAACGAGCCATTACCCGGTAATGCCAAGCCCAACGCTTCGGTTAAGCAGTTCATTGAGTTGGCCGTAAACATACCAGAGCACGAACCACAAGTTGGGCAGGCAGAGGCTTCAATAGCGGCTACATCTTCATCACTAATGCTGTCATCAGCGGCATCCATCATCGCATCAACGAGGTCAAGTTTGCGAATGGCACTACTGTCACTACCATCGGTATTATGGCTTTTACCAACGGTACTGGCTAAGATTTTGCCCGCTTCCATTGGACCACCTGAAATAAACACTACTGGAATATTGAGGCGCATGGCTGCCATCAACATACCCGGCGTTATTTTATCGCAGTTGGAGATACAAACTAAGGCATCTGCGCAATGGGCATTGACCATGTATTCTACAGAGTCGGCAATCAAATCGCGACTTGGCAGTGAGTACAACATACCGCTATGACCCATGGCAATACCATCATCGACCGCAATGGTATTGAACTCTTTAGCCACGCCGCCTGCTTGTTCAATCTCACGTGCGACCAGTTGCCCCAAGTCTTTTAAATGCACATGGCCGGGTACGAACTGGGTAAACGAGTTGGCAATGGCAATGATTGGTTTACCAAAGTCGCCATCAGTCATGCCAGTCGCACGCCATAATGCGCGCGCGCCTGCCATATTACGGCCGCCAGTAGAGGTTTTTGAGCGATAATCCATGTGATATTCCTTACAAATAGGCGAGGTTTGTGAAAATGTGCATCCTCAATTTTAATATTGATAGTGTGCTTTTTATAAAATGCGAGGACTAGTGAATAATACTAGGTCGTTACCATACCATTAGATATGAATCACTGAAAACTATTCATTGATAATGCCAAGTCAATAGTAGTCATAACATCGTAAATAATTGGAAGACAAGATGTTATTCGACGCGCTCTACTATCGCCGTCTCAAACCAAGGTAGCTCTGTTTTGTCCGCTTCCAATTTAGCGATAACCACTAACGCATGAGTCGCTGGCAAGCATTGATAATCAGCGTTTGCTTCAATACGAAGTAGTTGCTCATTGCCTTCAGCTTGTTCATCTATACTGATTAAGGTTTGCTTATTATTTTTGTAGAGTACATCGATGCGACCAAAAAACTGCCAATCTTTAAAAGCGGCTGTAATAGCGTCTGCTTCATTCTGGGTATAAAGTTGTTGGGTGTCTTTGCCTGTATTGGTCCAATGCAAGCGTACGGCTAACTGCAACGCTTCGCTAAACACCACCAATGACCCGATGATTTTGACATGCCAAGGGCTGGTGATTAGTGCTTCGCTAATACCAATCAGCTTGGCTGCTTCACGAGCGCTCATGGGCGTATTGAACTGTGACAGTAGGGCAGGTGTGAGCGGATTTGCTTGCTTAATCGCATCATTTAAACTGTCGTAATGATATAAAAACGGTAGTGGTAAATCCTGTGTCACTGTCTTTTTAGTGATTTTGCAATTGTGTATTTTCCAACCAATCGTCTTGTCGCTCAGTGCTTCGGCCAGAATGAGCGCGCTAGGCTCAATGCTTTGAATGGGGGCTTGAGTCTCATTTTCAGTCTCAGCGCTGCTTGGTTCTTTTTCATTATTGAATACAGAGCCAGCTGTGACAGACGTTTGCGCTGTTTGAGCAGGTTCTGTATAAATGTTACTCATATTTGATTGAGTCGGCAAAGTAGACGAATCCATAAACGTAGTGTTGTTAAAGTAGAGGGTTAATATAACATTTAAAGCGCCTGACTCGCCAACCAAATTGGTGAGCTACCGCGATTAGCTTATGTATTGCTAATTCTTAATAACGAGTGCTATAGCAACTTGTGCTTAAACGACATTTCGTCCACTATATTACAGGCTATTCCATCCCTTCTAAAAGCTGTCGAGTAACCAATAATCAAACAAGTAAAGGAAAAAATAATGACCCAAGCCAATGAGCAAGCCGCGTATGACGATAACAATATCTTTGCCAAAATGCTAAATGGTGACATTCCCTATCACAAAGTTTATGAAGATGATAAAACCCTTGCTTTTATGGATATCATGCCACAAGCAGAGGGGCATGTGCTGGTGATTCCTAAGCAAAAAGCCGTTGATTTGGCGGATCTTGAACCAGAGTATGCCGCAGCGGTGTTAATGACCGCTAAAAAAGTCATGCAAGCACAGCGTCAAGTATTTGCGCGTGAAGGCATTATTCAGATGCAATTAAATGGTAGCGAGGCGGGTCAAACCGTTTTTCATTATCACGTGCATCTCATTCCATCGAGTATTCATCAGCTCGGTCGACATGCAGTGACCCAAGCTGATCACACAGAACTGGCTGAAACGGCAAAGCAACTTGCTGCTGCCATTACTGTTTAATAATAAAAAACCGAGATGTTTATCGAATTAACAAGCAAAACATAAATTGTTCCAGAATAAAATAAAAAGGTCGCTAACAAGCGGCCTTTTTTATTACTTGGTAATAGTCATGTAACAATCGTTAAAGTCATGTTACAAGTTGGGCGCTTGTCTGGGGTTTTTGAACATAGTGTGATAAAAATTATATTTGTTTAACAATAACTGATGCATTTTCGCCTTTGTGAGTCAATTTTTATAAAAAAGGCACTGCTCCTTTTGATTATTAATCTTGATATCGAAGATTATTTTTCATTGCTACTTTTTGGGGATATCACTTTCTATGAGTAAATTACCTCGCTCCACTATTTTGTTGCCAGTTTTTGTACCGGCAGCAGCGATTATGCTGTTATTGGTGATCGGTACAGCCATCAACCCTGACGCTGCTGGCGAGCTGTTCAGCAAAGTGCTGGCATTTACCACCGACACTTTCGGCTGGTTTTATATGTTGGCAGTCGCCATATTTTTGATGTTTATCATCGCCTTGGCATTTTCGCCTTATGGCAGTATTAAATTAGGCCCTGACCATGCGGAGGCTGAGTATAAGTTTCTGGAATGGTTCGCCATGCTTTTTTCCGCAGGCTACGGCATAGCCTTGCTGTTTTATGGCGTAGCAGAGCCTGTATTGCATTTTGCCAGTCCGCCACTTTCCACGCCGCAGACGATTGAAGCTGCCAAAGAAGCCATGCAAATTGCCTATTTCCATTGGGGTTTCCATATTTGGGCGATTTATGGCGTAGTAGGTTTGTCGCTGGCGTATTTCTCTTTTCGTCATGGCTTGCCATTGTCGGTACGCTCAACGCTATATCCATTAATCGGTGACAAAATCTATGGCCCTATCGGACATACCGTTGATGTGTTTGCGATCGTGGGCACGATGTTTGGTATCGCCACCAGTTTGGGTCTATCGGTGGCGCAAATTAATGCAGGACTAAATTATTTGCTACCAGAGATGGTACCAGTTAATACGACGGTGCAGGTTATTATCATCTCCTTAGTAACAGCAGCTGCCTTGGTGTCCGTGTTGGCAGGTATGGACAAAGGCGTCAAGCGCTTGTCTATTTTAAATATGGTATTGGCAACGGCACTCATGTTATTTGTCTTTATCGTTGGTCCGTCGATCTTTATTCTCAATGCTTTTATGGAAAACACGGGCAGCTATCTGGGCAATATCGTTGAGCGTACTTTTAGCTTGCAAGCGTATCAATCGAGTGATTGGATCGGTAGTTGGACACTATTTATTTTTGCATGGACGATTGCTTGGGCGCCTTTTGTGGGTCTGTTTATTGCCAAAATCAGTCGCGGTCGCACCATTCGTGAGTTTGTATTGGGCGTCATGTTAGTGCCAACGCTATTTACCTTCTTTTGGTTTTCAGTGTTTGGCGATACGGCACTGCATATGATTATGGTCGATGGTTACGACGCGCTGATTAGCGAAGTGCAAAACAACCAAGCGATTGCGTTATTTAAATTGCTAGAGAATTTACCATTTACGCAGATTGTCTCATCATTGACAGTACTGTTAATTATTACTTTTTTTGTGACGTCATCGGATTCAGGGTCATTAGTGATTGACTCGCTCGCTGCGGGTGGGCGTAGTGATACGCCTTGGTGGCAGCGCTCGTTTTGGGTGGTCACCGAGGGGGCGGTCGCAGCGGTTTTACTTATCGCAGGCGGTCTGAGTGCACTACAAACAGCAGCTATCGTTAGTGCTTTACCGTTTGCAATCATTATATTAATTTCGACATTTGGTATGTGGCGTGCACTACGTATTGAAGGACATCGCAATCAAAGCCTAGCCAATGACAATCATTTGCCGCCGCATCTACTTAAGCTTGACGCATGGCGTGATCGTATTGACTATATCACCAATCAACCAACGCGCGAAAAAGTGCTGGGTTATATCAAAGGTACGGTTTTATCATCGATGCATGAGGTGGCAGAGAAATTTGCCGAAACAGGCTGGTTGCCTGATGTGAATTATGATGAGGTCAATAACCGTGCTGTATTGGAATTAAGACGCGGTGACAATGTAGAGTTCTGGTATGAAGTTCGTTTGTCAGAGCATGAAATTCCTGATTATTATACGGAAGATATGGCCAATGAATTACCACAAGAGCACCATCATCGTGCTGAGGTGTATTTGCGCCGTGGTGGTCAAACCTATGATTTATATGGCTATCAATCAGAGTCGGTGATTAACGATATTATTGATCAGTTCGAAAAATACCTACACTTCTTAAATGTGTCGCCAGATAGTTTGCCGTGGCGTATGCAGGAGCATGATGAGGACATCACACTGGAGCAGGGCAGTGTGTTTGATAAGTAAGGGTGTACTGTTAAAAAAGTCGTGTTTCTTAATGCAAGTTATTCACGTTAATAGCTTGCAATATGCGTACGATTCCTTAGAATAACGGCTTGTTTTTATTATCTTATTTTAATTAATGGCAAGCCGTTTTTTATGTCTACTGATTCTCCTGCTTTACCGTCGTCTTTGCCAGTATCTGGCCATCCATTATTGCAGCCATTGAATATCGGCGGCTTGACGATTGAAAACCGCCTCATGGTTGCTCCTATGGCGGGCGTTACGGACAATCCTTTTCGGCGATTGTGTAAATCATTTGGTGCCGGTCATGCAGTGAGTGAAATGATTATCGCTGACACGGCGCTTTACGCGCGCAAAAAGTCCTTGTATCGTGCCAATTTTGACAATGAAATTGCACCTATTTCAGCGCAAATTGCAGGGGCTGAACCTGATAAATTGGCAGAAGCGGCACGCTATCAGATTGATAATGGCGCACAAATTATTGATATCAATATGGGCTGCCCTGCCAAAAAAGTCTGCCGTAGGCTGGCAGGTTCTGCACTGTTGCAAGACGAAGATTTGGTTGCGCGCTTGTTAGATGCGGCGGTAAATGCTGTCGATGCACCCGTGACCTTAAAAACGCGATTGGGTTATGAAAATGGTCGTGAGAATATCTTGCGTGTGGCAAAGCGTGCTGAGCAAGCAGGTATTGCAGCGATTGCCATTCATGGGCGCACGCGCGAGGATATGTATACTGGCGAGGCGCGTTATGAGCTGATACGCGAAGTCAAAGAAAGCATCAATATTCCCGTCATTGCCAATGGCGATATCGATAGCGCGCAAAAAGCCCAGCGTGTCTATGAGTTGACAGGTTGTGATGCTGTGATGATTGGGCGTGCTGCCCAAGGACAACCGTGGATATTCCGTGATATCGAGCACTTCTTACGCACTGGTGAGAGTCTTGATGCACCGAGCGTCAGTGAGATAAAAGAGATCGTACTGGCGCATTTGCAAGAGCTATATGACTTTTATGGTGAGTACTCTGGCTGCCGTATCGCTCGCAAGCACATTGCTTGGTATACCACAGGCATTCCTAATTCTAATGCTTTTCGCCAAGCGATGTATGGCGAAGAAAGTACCGCTGGACAGTTTCGCGTGGTCGAAGATTTTTTGCAGGCGCACGAATAGTAAGTGAGCAAACGGCTCATGCTAAGCGTTTGTTAAATGACAAAAAAAGCTTTAAAGCTCGTCCACTTTAGCGGTATGTGGTTCTTTTTTGAGCACTGTATTTTCTTTTTGCCAAGGAAATTTGCCTTCTAATCCTAACAAAATAGATTTACCCACAGTTTGTCTGATTTCGATATAGGTCTCGTGATTAAACCCACTGGTTAGGCGAATCCCTCGATAAAAAGCAAAAAACAGTCCAAAAAACATAATAAGTACGCCAATGATCTCGACTATCTTAGCAATTAAATCAATGTAATGAGCTAGAGTTGCAATCAAAACAGATACTCCTTATCGATGTTCGGTGGAAATCGTAAGTCTAAGCAATACTGCGATTATACGTTTATCAATCCTTATAATCGTCAAATTATCTGGCTGAGACGGCGGTTTTGTTCACTTTAAGCCATAATTTTTTGCTATGCTGTAATCGAACATTCATAGGCATAGAAACAACAAAAAGGATTTTTTATGGCCAATCCCTCAAAAAAAGAAATCAACAAAGCGGTCAAAGATAAGCATATCATTATCACAGGGGCATCAAGCGGTATTGGTGAGCGTACAGCGTATTTACTCAGTGAATGCGGTGCGCATGTTATCTTATTAGCACGTACCGAAGACAAACTAAAAGCCGTTAAAGAAAGTATCGAGGAGCTTGGTGGCAATGCCAGTTATTACCCTTGTGATTTAACCAATATGGATGATATCGAAAAAGTTAGCACGCAAATTTTGGCAGATTTCGGACATGTTGATGTCTTGGTCAATAACGCTGGTCGTTCAATTCGGCGCTCGGTTCACGAGTCTATTGATCGTTTCCATGATTTTGAGCGTACTATGGATATCAATTACTTTGGCGCGGTTAAAATAGTTCTTGGGTTTTTGCCGACGATGATTGAACGTCAAACTGGTCAAATTGTGAATATTTCCTCTATTGGCGTATTGGCAAACAGTCCGCGTTTTGCCGCTTATGTCGCCTCAAAATCGGCATTGGATGCCTTTAGCCGCTGCTTAGCTGCTGAAGTGAAGGGCGATAATGTGACGATCACCAATATTTTTATGCCATTGGTGCGTACGCCTATGATTGAGCCTACTAAGTTGTACCGCTACATGCCTGCGCTTATGCCTGATGAAGCAGCGATGATGGTTGCCAAAGCGATTGTCCATAAACCAAACAGTATTGCCAGCAACATGGGTAAATTTGCGTCAGCTACTTATTCACTGGCACCAGCAATCAACGTTGGTATTCAATCGATGGGTTATCGTATTTTTCCAAGCACCCGCGCTGGACTGACTACCGATAAGAAGCCAAACCTTGCTCAGCGCGCCTTTGCCAGAATACTTCCTGGTGAGCATCATTAGAATAGGCTGTGTATGAGCCTTGATTTAGGATAAAAAAGGACGCTGCGGTGTCCTTTTTTAATGCCTTAAAATTATTAATGTTGATACAAAATAGGAGAGAGGGCAGTAGCAGCCTTTTGTTCTTAACGCTTTATTATGATCAAAACCTATTTATAACTGTCTATCATAATCACTCTTATGGGAACTAACGTGTCTTCAACTCAAATTTAGATTTAGCACTCACATTAAGTCATAAGTCGTTTCGGGTCATAAATGAGTCAATCATGGCAGCTCAAATCGTGATTGCCATGATGTTAGATCCTGTATGAGTCAGAATAATTTTTAAGGCATATATCAGTCGGCTTACAATGAAAGCTCCGCCTCTAACACTTATGTCCTGTAAAGTACTTTAACCACATGCCAGCCAAATTTGGTTTTTACTAAATGTGGGGTGAAGAGTTTGCCGCTGAAGCAGATTTTATCAAATGCTGGTACCATGTCGCCTTGTTGAAACTCACCTAAGCTACCGCCTTTTTTACCTGAAGGGCAGGTTGAATGTCGTTTCGCCAGCACATCGAACTTAGCGCCTTTTTGAAGCTTGGCAATAATATCTTCAGCCTGTTCTTTGTGTTTTACTAAAATGTGTAATGCGCTAGCTGTACGAGCCATAATGTAAACCTTTTATAAAATATCGATTATCGGGGCATTATATCACGGCTTATCTTGGTTGCTAACTTCACTTGTATGCGCTACTTCTTCAAAAGCCATTATCTACACAGGGACTACTATTTGGATGAGAATCGGTGTCTTTTGAGTGTCGCTGTCATTACATCGGTGCAATGCATTTGGGTAGATGTGCATGAGCAGATCAATCGCACCTTGATCTGAGCTAAGAATCAAGGGTAGCTTACGAGCCCAATCAAGCCTAATGGTTAGGCATTAAGCGCTTTGCTAACTTTTTAATATCGTTATTCCCAACAGGATCTAGTGACTTGGCATACGATAGTGATCTGCGATTAGCTCAACAGTGCGCGATTGGGCGCGGCGCGAATAGCCCTGAACCACCATCATGACCTCATCCACCCCTGTCTGCTCCTGAAGATCCTCTAAACCTTTTGCGACCTCATCAGCAGTACCATGAAGGGTTTGATCGGTATACTGTTCAATAATCTGGCGCTCTTGCATATTGCCTTGAAAAGCCGCCACTTCATCAGGAGGCAGCAAAGCAAAAGGTTTGCGCTGGAACATTCTTAACATTGCCATGGCAGACGATGTTGATTGGCGACGTGCCTCTACAGGATCTTCATCTGCAATCGCACCAATACTGACCAAACTATATGGCTTGGCTAGAATTTTTGAAGGACGGAAATTCTCTCGGTAAATGCGCATGGCACTTAATACATCAGCATTGCCAAACTGTAGAGCAAATGCATAAGGTCTACCCCTGCCAGATGCGCGGAGTAAGTCGATGACCCTAAGATCCAAACATCAGCAGCGGTCTTCGATGGGGGTACTCGGCTTTCCATGAGCCTGGCACCGCATGAACCTCATTATAAAAATGGTCTTTTGGGAAGCTTCTAAAAAGCCCAACAACTCTGCAACTTGCTGAGGAAATTCATTGTTCGCCGCCTGATGCCGACGCAAAGCTGAAGCCGTTACGACATCCGTACCCGGTGCCTGTCCCAAACCAAGATCAATTCGCCTTGGTGCCATCGCATCAAGCATACCAAATTGTTAAGCGATGACCAAAGGCACATGATTGGGTAGCATGATGCCACCTGCACCAAGTCTAAAGTTCTCAGTTTCCCCAGTAAGCCGAGCCACCATCATCTGCGGTGAAGGCACCGAAACACCAGGCATGGCATGGTGTTCAGACATCCAAAACCGTTGAAAACCCCTTTTATCCGCCAGTTTTGCAAGCGCAATCATCTCTTGAAAGGTGTCCTCTGCCGTGTGACCAACGCCGGTGAAGGCATTGTCGAGCACCGAAAGAACGAAAGGGGCGCTACCTGAATGATTTGGCATATTCATAAGCGATCTCATTTTTACCGTATTAACGATGCATGACAACACACTTTGGGTATTGCCACACAGGGAAGATTTAAAAACCCAGCTATCAAGTACTAGAATTTATAGAGCTGCCCATCATCAGGAACAAGCGCTCGTTGTTTATCCAGATGTTTTTCCTCGATAAAGCGGCGCAGCTCTGCCTTGGTGAGAGTGGCATGATTGACCGTATCCATGTGCACGCTAACAATCTGCGCATTAGGAGAGAATTTATAGGCACGGTATACATCGTCTTTCCCCATAATGATCGAGTCATCCACAAAGGTAGTCAGCTTGGCATAGCCTGCATTAAGGATGACGGCATCAGGTTTGTAGTGAGTAAGTGTACTCTCTACTTCCTTATTCCAAATGGTATCCCCTGCGACATAGACGGTCTTGTAGTTTGGTTTCTGGAATACAATCCCCATCGTTTTGCCCAGCACTTCAGCTAATGGCGCCACTTTGTACATCTCATCAGTACCATGCTGTCCGATGGTTTTATTGATCTTAGTGCCTTTAAACACAACGCCTTGTTCGGTTAATACTCTGACATCGGTAAAACCATCTTTACGTACGATTGCCGCATCGGCTGCATCTTGGGTAAAAATTGGCATGTCACGAGGCACAAGGTTACGTGCAGCTTCATCCCAATGATCATCATGTAAGTGGGTCAAAATAATGGCATCAGCCTTAAGCACTTCGTCAACAGACATTGGCAGATCGACCATTGGATAGCGTATTTGGCTATTTACTGTGCCATCAAACCCTGGATAAGCGTTTTTAGCCGCTAGCATCGGATCCACTAAAAATGTAGTCCCGTCATAATTAAGCTTGATCGTGGCATTACGGATTTGCTGAAATTGAACGGTATTGGTCGCTGTCTGTTTTACAGCGTTAGAATTTGCTGCTGGACTGGCAAAGGTGGTACATGCCGTTAACAACATCATGCCACTTAACAGTGTGGTGCCGGTCAGCGATTTTGCGATATTCATAATAGTTACCTTATTGAGGAAATTCTTCTTAATGGGAATATGGTTTAAGAGTCTATTTCATGACTAAATCATGATTTGATTAACAACTCTGGATTAACGGGCAATCCACGTTTGAGTATCAATCACTTCGCCATATAGAAACTCAATCGCTGCCATGATAGTGGCATGAGCCTGAGCAGCAGGTACTTTCGTACCATTAAATTCAAGATCAAGCGTGGCACAGGCATCATGGACGGTAGTGGTTGTATAACCAAAGTCCACTGCAGCACGAACCGTTGCATCAACACACATATGGCTCATGGCGCCAATCACAGTCACTTCTTTGATACCTTCTTTATCTAATAGCTCTTTCAGATTGGTCTCGCGGAACGAATTGGGATAATGCTTAGTGATGACGGCTTCACCCTCTACAGGTTTTACCTTCTCATTGATCACCACACCATCGCTACCAGGCGTAAAGATTGGTGCGTCAGCAGATGGCATCTCATGACGGATATGAATGACGGTATGACCTTTTTCTCTGGCAGACGCAATCACCAAAGCGGCATTATCAGCGGCTTCGTTAATACCTACGAGTGCGAGTTTACCTTGTGGGAAATATTCATTTTGAATGTCGACAACGATCAATGCTTGTGTGTTCATAATAATGCCTCTTTATTTATGGAAGTGACTGTATAGGCGTATATTTTACAAGCACTGTGCTACACTAACGAGTGGCTACATCGACACATAAGAGGTTAATAACGACATATGAGTCATAAAGATACGATTGAAATTGGGTTGGTCGTCTATGAGAAAGCACAAATGGCGGCTGTCCTTGGACTGACTGATTTACTGACGGTTGCCAGTAAACTCGCCGCCAAACGTCAAGATACAACCGATCTGCCTCTACAAGTAAGTCACTGGGAGATTAGCGGCGCTAAGCAGCAGCCTAAGCGCACTTTTTCGAGCAATCTTGATAGCGTAGGAAAATTAACAGCCGTCATCATTCCACCCACGTTAGAAGCACCGATTGCAAAGCAAGCGGCAGAACCTTGGCTAGAATGGCTAAAAGAGCAGCATTCGACAGGTGTGGTATTGTCATCCGTCTGTGCAGGTGCTTTTTTACTGGGTGAAACAGGACTACTATCTAAGCGCAAGACAACCACGCATTGGGGTTATGCAGAGGATTTTAAGCAGCGTTTCCCTGATGTGAAGCTTGATGTCGATCGCATTATTATCGAAGACGGTGATATTGTGACCGCTGGTGGCGCGATGGCCTGGACAGATTTAGGATTAAGAATGGTTGATCGCTTTCTTGGTTCTCAGGTGATGAATGAAACCGCTCGTATGTTGTTAATTGACCCCTCAAGGCGTGAACAATGTTATTACAGTGCTTTCTCACCCAACCTCACCCATGGAGACACAGCCATATTAAAAGTGCAGCATTGGCTACAAAGAACCAATGCACAAGATATTGATTTATCCACCCTCGCCAATTGCGCGCAGTTAGAAGAGCGTACTTTTCTGCGTCGTTTTCATAAGGCAACAGGCATGACATCAACGGAATATTATCAGCGGTTACGCATCGGCAGTGCCAAAGACTTTCTACAGTTCTCGTCGTCTCCTGTTGAGCAAATAGCGTGGAAAGTGGGTTATAGTGATGTCAGTGCATTTCGTAAAATATTTAAGCGCATTGTTGGGTTGACACCAAGTGAGTATCGACGTAGATTTAATACGAATAAGGCGTGATAGGTTTAGGTAATGATTTTTTTAAAGGTAGGCACATTGACTGCTTATAGGTAAGAGTTAGATGTAATAAAACGGCCACTGATGTAGCCATAACCGTTTTATTTTTGAACTGTCATTAACGGGAAGACACTCCTTTAAAACGCAGTAAACGCAATGCATTCAGCGTCACCAGTACCGTAGCACCAGTATCCGCTAGCACAGCAATCCACAGTCCTGTCACGCCGAGCACAGTGGTTATCAGAAATATGCCTTTTAACCCAAGTGCAAATATGACATTTTGATGGATATTTCTCATGGTGGCGCGGGATAAGGCAATAAGGTTAGCAACGTCTATCACGCGGCTTTTTAATAGGGCAATATCAGCCGTTTCGATAGCCACATCCGTGCCACTGCCCATCGCAATGCCAATATCTGCCGCTGCCAAAGCGGGTGCATCATTGATACCATCACCAATCATCGCTATTTTACTATTGCTTTGCATCTCACTGAGTAGACGTAGCTTATCTTCAGGTAACAGCTCAGCTTGCCACTCTATGTCTAACTGACTGGCTAGCGCTTTTGCCGTACGGCTATTGTCACCTGTGAGCATGACAGAGCGCACGTTCATCTTATTGAGCTGTGCAATGGCTTGCTGTGCATCTTCTCGTAACTCATCACGTAGAGCGACCAATCCGAGCGCCTCCCTCGTGTGCTCATCAAACAAAATAGAAACCGTTTTACCATCATTTTGTAGCATCTCAATTTGAATCTGCTGCTCAGCTGACAACATAACGTTCTCAGCGACGTAGACTGGTGAGCCGATGGCCAAAGAGCGTCCAGCGACAGTGGCATGAACGGCTTTGCCTGCCGTAGCAAAGGCGTTGGAGGATTCAGGTATGACTACGTTAGCGGCTTTGGCATGATCCACAATAGCCCTAGCAAGTGGATGACTAGAAGCAGCATCGACGCTTGCAAATAGTGACAGTAGTTTATCGTGACCCTCAGCAGCGGTATGCGCTGTTTTAAAACCAATAACATCGGTTACCCGTGGTTTTCCTTCAGTCAAAGTACCCGTTTTATCAAAAGCGACAGTACTGACCTGACCCACCAACTCCATGACATTCCCGCCTTTGATAAGCAGTCCATGGCGCGTGCCGACAGCCAAACCTGAGGCAATAGCGGCAGGTGTTGACAGCACAAGAGCACAAGGACAGGCGATCAGTAATAGCGCCAAACCACGATATAACCATATTCCCCATTCTGCTCCCATCAGTAGAGGTGGGATAATAATGACCAGCGCCGCAATCGCCATCACGATAGGCGTATAGTAGCGGCTGAATGTCTCAATAAAGCGTGCAGTCGGTGCTTTGGACGCTTGCGCCTGCTCCACAAGTTCAATAATACGCGCAATTGTATTATCTGCCGCTGTTTTTTCTACGCGTATTTGTAGTACTCCATCAACGTTGATAGATCCAGCAAAGACCTCATCGCCTATGGTTTTGGCAACAGGAACAGATTCTCCTGTCACAGGTGACTCATCAAGGCTAGATATCCCTTGAATAATCACCCCATCAGCAGAAACTCTATCACCGGGACGCACAAGCACCTTATCGTTAATCTGTAATGCAGTCGCTGCCACCTGACGTTGTTGTCCTTGCGCGTCCAATAAAATAGCCGTCTTTGGCACTAGTGATGATAACGCTCTGATGCCAGCGCGCGCACGATCAGCTGCGACGCTTTCTAATAGCTCACCAACCGAAAATAGGAACACCACGGCAGCAGCTTCTTCTGCCTCTCCAATGATAAGGGCGCCGATAGCCGCAACAGACATGAGCATTTCAATTGAAAAAGGCGAACCTACTAACGCCAGTGCAAAAGCTTTACGGGCAAATGGTAGGACACCGATAGCCACAGCGGCAATAAAAACCCATGCGCCATATTCAGGGAAAATTAAAGACAACATATATGCGGCACTCATCAAAAGCCCATTACCAACGACCTGTTTGCCTTTTATGGTTTGCCACCAGCGCTGATCGTTTACCGCTGCTTGACCACCATCAATACCCATCTCATTTTGTTGACTTGTTAACGCTGATACACCAAACCCTAAGCGCTTAATAGTCTTTTCGATATCTTTAACGTTAGTACTTGTATCAGGTTCTAGGGTTAACTCTAGCTTTTGAGTCGAAAAGTTTAGCTGAACCTCAGAGACACCAGGCATACGTGTTAGTGCCCGCTCAATTTTGCCAACACAACTGGCACAGTCCATACCTTCAATATGATATTGCATAGTTATTTATCCTCTTATTGAAGACATTATGGACCCTATAGTAGCTTTAGGGTCAAGGCTTTTAACGACAAAGGGGTTTGATTTTTTATCAGCAAACCTTATAGTTACTTTATTGTTTTAGATAATAGAAAATACTATTTAAGGAGATACACATGCTTATCAAGATTGGTGAGCTTGCTACGCGCACCGGTGCGACGGTCGAAACCATTCGCTATTATGAGAAAGAGAGGTTATTACCAGAGCCTGCGCGTAGCCAAGGCAATTATCGTTTGTACAATGAGGCGCATTTTGAGCGTCTACAATTTATCCTGCACTGCCGTACGCTCGATATGACTTTGGATGAAGTACGAACCCTGCTTCAGTATAGAGATAAACCTGATGAAAACTGCGGTGAGGTCAATGTGCTATTGGATGAGCATATCGATGCGGTAGAAACACGTATGGAAGAGCTGGTACAATTAAAGCAACATCTACTAGCGTTGCGGCAAAAATGCGCAAGTGAAGCGCTAGCTGAATCCTGCGGAATATTGCATGCGCTTGCCGATAACTCCTGTCATAAGTAAAGTATTCATTTTGGTAACATTATCCACTTTTCATACGTAAAAGTAGACCTATCACCAAACGCGCGTGGTCAATAAATTCAAAATGATTCAGCCCATAATCCTTTCTGTTAATCGTATAGACTGCGCGTCTATCAGACTGACTCATTGCACTTGTGCAGGAAAGCCAGCCTTTGCTAAAGCAGCCGTCATCTGCTCAACGCTTGCGATGGTTTCGATACTGACCACTTTGGCTACTAAATCAATGTCAATCTTGGCGTTTGAGTCGATATCGTGAATGGTTGCTGTCACACCACGAGCACAGCCGCCACATTTCATATTTACAATCCATAGTTTCATAGCCTTTCTCCAAATAAGTTTTTATTTCATCACTAAGCTTAAGCCTTGTCATGATGGTAAGGTCAAACACATTTTAAAAAAACGCTTGACCTTACCATTATGTCAACCTCTATGCTGTTGATAACAGATTGAACATGATAGAGGGTGTTATGAACTCAGAAAATAGTAAGTCTTATCTTTACAATGAAACATTACCCATTGGGGGTATGACCTGTGCTTCCTGTGTGGGACGAGTGGAAAAAGTATTAAAAAAAGTTGAAGGTGTTGAAAATGCTGAGGTGAATCTTGCGACTGAAAAAGCCATGATTTCCTCGTCTCAACCTTTAGATCTTATCGCAGCAACCAAATCAGTAGAACGAGCCGGTTATAAGATCTTGGCATCTCAGCCGATTGAGCTGTCGATAGAAGGTATGACCTGTGCTTCCTGCGTTGGACGGGTAGAAAAAGCATTAAAAAAAGTCGAGGGCGTACAACAAGCAAACGTCAACCTTGCTACTGAACGCGCATGGGTACAAGGCAACGCTCAAGTACAGAGCAGCGATTTGATTCAAGCCGTTAAAAAAGCGGGGTACACGGCTAAGCAGATTGAGCAGAGTGTGAGTGTTCAACAGGATAAAAAAGCCACGGAACAGCAGCAGCTGAAACGAGATTTAGCGATCTCTTTAATTCTAGCCGTGCCTGTTTTTATTCTAGAAATGGGGTCACATATGATTCCAGCTTTTCATATGTGGGTCATGGATAATATCGGCACGCAACAAAGCTGGCTGATTCAATTTGTTTTGACCACGCTGGTACTCATCTTTCCAGGGCGACGTTTTTATCAAAAAGGTATTCCAGCATTATGGCGTTTTGCTCCAGATATGAATTCATTGGTGGCTGTTGGAACACTGGCAGCTTATAGTTTTTCGCTAGTCGCAACATTTATTCCACAAGTTCTACCTGAAGGCACTGTGAATGTTTATTACGAAGCGGCCGCTGTGATTGTAAGCTTAATTTTATTGGGGCGTTATTTTGAGGCAAAAGCCAAAGGACGTACCTCTCAAGCCATTCAACACCTAGTGGGTATGCAAGCAAAAACAGCACGTGTTCACCACAATGGGCAAGTGATTGAAGTGCCGATTGCAGAAGTGACCACAGAAACGATTGTTGAGATTCGTCCCGGTGAGCGTGTTCCAGTCGATGGTGAAGTCGTTGAAGGTCAAAGTTATATTGATGAATCCATGATTACAGGTGAACCCGTGCCTGTCAAAAAACAAGTGGGTGATCAAGTGGTCGGAGGCACGGTCAATCAGAATGGGACCTTGAATTTTCGGGCGACTGCTATCGGGGAATCGTCAGTATTGGCACAAATCATTCGCATGGTTGAACAGGCTCAAGGGTCTAAATTACCGATCCAGGCATTGGTCGATAAAGTCACTATGTGGTTTGTCCCCATGGTCATGCTCTTAGCCACTCTGACTTTTGCTGTGTGGTTTATTTTTGGTCCTGACCCTGCTTTGACGTTTAGTCTCGTCAACGCCGTTGCCGTCCTAATCATTGCTTGTCCCTGTGCAATGGGATTGGCAACACCTACCTCCATTATGGTTGGCACAGGTCGCGGTGCAGAAATGGGCGTCTTATTCCGCAAAGGTGAAGCATTACAAGCTTTACAGGAAGTGAAAGTCATTGCGGTCGATAAAACTGGTACATTGACTGAAGGCAAACCAACCTTAACAGATTTTCATGTCCAACAAGGGTTCGAACAGAACCAAGTCTTGCGCATTGTGGCATCGGTTGAAGCAAAATCTGAACATCCCATTGCCCTAGCCATTGTTCAGGCCGCAGAGCAACAGAATATTAGCTTATTACCGATTACCACTTTTGATTCTGTGACGGGATTTGGAATCAAAGCAGAAGTTGAAGGTCAAGCCGTTCATATTGGTGCTGATCGTTATATGCAGCAATTAGGACTTGATGTTACTCCCTTTAAAGACGAAGCCGCGCACTTAGGACAAGAAGCTAAAACCCCCATATATGTCGCGATTGATCAGAAATTGGCTGCTATTATTGCCGTTGCAGATCCTATTAAAGACACCACTTATGCCGCTATTGCAGGTTTACATCAACTGGGCTTAAAAGTAGCAATGATTACAGGCGACAATCGCCATACTGCGCAAGCGATTGCCGCAAAATTACATATTGATCAAGTGATCGCAGAAGTGTTGCCTGATGGAAAAGTAGATGCGATACGTCAACTGCAGCAACAATATGGACGAGTGGCTTTTGTTGGTGATGGTATCAATGATGCGCCCGCTCTCGCTCAAGCTGATGTCGGACTGGCAATTGGCACAGGAACAGATGTGGCAATTGAAGCCGCAGATGTAGTGTTGATGTCAGGTAGTTTACAAGGGGTTCCTAATGCGATTGCTTTAAGTCAGGCTACCATCAAAAATATTCGACAAAATCTATTTTGGGCATTTTTCTATAACATTGCTTTAATTCCAATTGCCGCAGGGGTTTTATATCCAGCATTTGGAATTTTGTTGTCACCTATTTTTGCAGCAGGGGCAATGGCACTATCCTCTTTTTTCGTATTAGGTAATGCCTTACGCTTAGAGTACTTTCAGGTGCCCGTGATTAAAGCTTAGATACTGTTAATATAGGGTTAAAGTAGCCGTTTGGCTTTAACCCTTTTTATATCAGGAGGAAAGTTATGAATATCGGTCAAGCGTCAGAGCAATCGGGAATCTCTCCCAAAATGATCCGCTATTATGAACAAATCGGGTTGCTTGCTGCCGCAAAACGTTCAAATTCAGGGTATCGAATATATTCTAAACAAGATATAAAAGACTTATGCTTTTTGAGACAGGCTCGTGATTTAGGTTTTTCGTCCAAACAGATGAAAGAGTTGCTTGATTTGCGGAAAAATACAGATCGGCAGAGTGCTGATGTCAAACAATTGACACTGCAACATATCGCAACTTTAAATCAAAAAATAGCTCAATTGCAAGATATGGTGAGCTTATTACAGGTTTCTGCTGATCATTGCTCAGGTGATGCAAACGCCGATTGTGCCATACTAAAAGATCTTGAACAGGGCAAATAAAGTAAATTAGATATAATCTTAATCATAGTAGTATTTAGGTGCTATTCCATAAGTATTCTCACTAACTTCCCAATTTTCTGGATTCACAAGTAGTCGATTTTTGCTCTTTGTGCGTGTGTATTCCAATTTTAATATTCCTCAATTATAACAAAATAAGATTTTTAGCACTGTCTAAAAGCTTTTTCTTGGCTCCTCAACTAAATATTATTTTATTGAACAGTTGACCATGGTAGTTGTTTGCATAAAATAACTATAATTAGCTTTTTGTTACTTTCTAGCCGTACAGCAGTTAGACCGTAGACCGCTCATAAAAGTCATAGATTGGGCTAGAAATGAACAAATCTTGCGAACCACTTTATTCTGAAACTATAACGCTGAGTTTTCCGCTATTATTGCTAGTCATGTATCAGACGTAAACAAGAAAGTGCGGTATGTTCCCTGTTTTGTAAATTTAAGTTATTAACCTGCAAAGTATAAGATATGGTCACAACTCACTTTATCGAATATATTGGAAAGTGCACTATGTACAACAAAAAAGTAGATATTAATAATTATCTAAACCCAATTTTATCTATATTCTCAGCTGCTGTGCTTTCTACGCTGTCATCAATGGCAATCGCTCAAAGCACACCTAACCAGTCTTTTAACGTATCAAGCGTTACTGACAGCTCATCAAGTTGTAACATCTACAAGCACATTGAACAGTCTGATACGCCCATTGATCTGAATAATCTCACACAAACGCCAAATGGTATTGAAGTTCATTCAAATGACTTAGATCTTCAAGTGGAAGACTTTCAACCATGCAAAGCCAGTAAGCCATTCAGTAGTGACAAAGAGGCTATGGCGCTGTATCAGCAACTTGAACACGATTTAGACAAGATAGCGGAGATAATTATTCGTGATGTACCAGAAGGCTTCTCTAAATATAAAGGTTTAGATAATGAAGAACTTGACCAAATAATTAAAAACGTAGAACCAGTAAAACAGAAAAAGCACGATCCAGACAAGTTCATAAACATATACATCTATATGGCGGTTTATAGTTATCTAGGCGAATTTACACCTAAAGATGATGCTAAAGCCGTGCAGTATATGAGCTATGTGGTTGACTACCATCAATCCTTTAGCCCTAACGATGTGTCACCATTACTAAATTATATGGTTGCGGTAGCAATCACAGAAAAACAAAGACATATCAGTGATAACAACCCTATTAATTTACAGCATGAGACTGAGAGTAGTGTTGAAGCTGTGACTGCTTATTTGCTATCCAAAGCAGGGCATTTAGATACGAAGGCTATATTAGTAAAGAGTTGCATCAGTCGAATGAATAGAAAGCTTGATGATTCCACGGTAGATGTGATTCACCAACTATTAGACCCAAAGCTTAAGAAGCTTGAAGATCTTTCCAAGCAAGGAAGTTATGTTGCTACAAATGAATTAACAGAATTATACGGGCGGTTAAAGACCATTGATCTAGATTATGCTGAACAAGCAAGACGTTGGGAAGATCGAGTTGACACTTTGCCCTAGCCAGATACTAGCTGGAATTAGGTGATATACATTTTAAATATTTTTAGAAAATAAATAAATACTGTTTAAGCAACATATACCCCAACAGAACCAGACGTTTCACCCTTCAAATCTATTAACAGACCACTTAAAATAGACTGGTATAATGAAACCACTTATAACAGACTATATAAAATTTAACACGACAACATCCTGTCCTATTTAACCAAATACCCGCCATAATATCCAAAATAATCCAGCCATAATGATGGCAATCACCAATAGCCGTTTCAGCCAATAGGGCATCAGCGGTTTTTTATAGCCTAAATCATTAAGCTGGCTGTCCACACCATTTTGTAGGCTCTTGAATCCTCGACTTTGCTTAGTCGTTTTGACGCGATTTTTTATCAGCTGTCCAGTTTCATCCTCAGCACCTTGCTCTCTATCAAAGCTAATAGCATGGTTAGGAATGCCTTGCTTGCTGGCGATAGTGTTGAGTTTTTGCTGCTGCTTCACCTTTAATTGTGTCTCATAGGCATCAATCCTATTCTTGGCGTCATCCATACTAATGCCTTCATCTGCCGCCAAAGTTTTGATCGCCATCACTAAATTGTTTTTTTCGATCATCATGATGACGTCTCTTGGCAGCTTTGGGTTGACTGATTTTGAGCTAGGGTCGGGGTTAAACATGACTGTCCTTATGGCGATATGAAAAATAGGCATCGATAGTGTTGATTATTATAACCATTTTACAGCAGTAATATTCAATCAAAAAAATACCGCAATCACGATAATGACTGCGGTATTTTAATAGTTATCATTTATTAGTATTTCTACCAATTTTTGATGGCCTATAGGTCTTTCCAGCGTTGGATAGACTCTTTGATGACTTCTTTTGCTTCTGCAACATCGCCCCAAGATTCAACGACCGTAGTGCCTGGTTTTTTCAGATCTTTATAGTGACTGAAATGGAACTCTAACTGGTTGATTAGCTGCTTTGGTAGATCCGCTAGGCTGTTATAAGCATTGCCTGTATCACGGTCGTCAGCAGGTACAACGACGATCTTATCATCGACTTCGCCATCATCAACGAACTTCATCACACCAATGACTTTGGCTTTTAGGAAAATACCAGTTGGTAGCGGCTGCTCAGTCAGCAATAACACGTCAAGCTCATCACCATCTTCGTCAAGCGTTTGCGGGATAAAACCATAGTTACAAGGCTTGGCAAAAATCTGTGGATCAATACGATCAAGCTCAAATACTGCCAGTTCGCGATTCCACTCAATTTTATGGCTGCTACCAGCTGGGATTTCTACTACTACGTTGATAATGCCGCTGTTTACATCGCCTGCGTCCAAAATTTTATTAAAATCTGCCATAAAGTACTCCAATTTGCTTTTGTTTTAAGTGCTTGAATAATAAGTGATGATAAAAGAATAACGTCGCGGCACTGCGATATTATCACTGTGCCCAATATGTGCCGCCTGCGATTATAACAAGTTTGACTCAAATTTTCTCACAATGCTTAAGTCTAAGCGTGCACGATATTATGCAAAAAAAGATTATGCAAAAACGGACTAAAAGAACTCACTTTGGTGCGAGTGCGCGTAGCTCAATGAGTCCGGCATGACGCTTAGCAATGTTATCAATAAGTTTTTGGGTCACTTGCGCATAGCTTAAGGCTTCACCAGTTTGTTCATCTGACTCTTTTTGCATAGCCATAAAGTCGGATAACCGTAACATTTGCATCCCCGCATAACCGCACGGATTAATCGCATTAAATGCGGACAAGTCACAATTTAAATTAAGCGCAATACCGTGATAGCTAAATCCATGTTTAATTTTGAAGCCTAGTGACGCCATTTTCCCCAGCATGATTTTATCATCGAGGAAGGTGCTGTTGGCTGGTGCATCGGCATCATCACTGTCATCTGCTACAGAAGTATCAGCATATAGATAAACGCCGGGTGCGTCACGGCGCGCATGGGCGCTAATGGTTGTAGGGTCTGATGAAAAAGGATTTTGCAAACAGTCATTAATGACATCTTCGATTGCTTGCTCGGCATGCGAGACCAAGTTGCGCACACTCCAGCCCAAGCTATTCAAATCGAACAACCAATAAATAACCAGCTGCCCGTGACCATGCCATGTCACTTGACCGCCGCGATCCGTTTTTATAATAGGCGTATTGGTACGTTGCAAGATGTGCTCTTCTTTACCTGCTTGCCCTAAAGTATAGACATCATTGTGATCGACAATCCATAATTCGTCAGGTGTGCGCAGTCCTTGCTGTTTTTTTAAGTCAATACGTGCAAGCGTACGTGCCAGCATCGCATCGAGAGTGGGAACGTAATCGGCTGTTGTTAGAGATTTGCTGATCAGTGTGTCATTAAGCTGTTGCGTGGTGTTTTGCATGAGAGTCGCAGTCTTATTGTGGTCTGGTTCAAAGAGGTGTATCACTGATATTCAGTCGTGATATCGATAGTGAGTGTAGCAGTTTTTGCGATTGGCACCCAAGATTATCTCTGGTCACGCTGTAAAACTCAACAATCAAAACACTGATAAATGCCCTAACGGAGTAGCCATAATAAGCAAAAGTTCTCAGTGCTTAACATGAAATTTCTAGTATTGTGATGCGTGTTTCTAGACACTTATTTCATACAGACGCAGGAGTCAACTTAATGTGCTGTTCATTGATTCGTTGATGCGCTACATTAAAGTGCAATGAATGGAATCGCATTACTTATATTCAGGGGTGATCGTCAATGTAACCCGCTGATTAGGGCGTGTCCTCAATTCAATCGATTGCTTTCTAAATGGGCTAAAAATGGCTAAATTTTGCCAAACATCGTCAAATAGCTTCTTAATATCTCGATATTATTTGCGCTACTTTCCTTGTTTGACGGCAATTTATCTCATGTTTATCACCATTTTTAAAATGAGGACAAGCCCTAGAAATACAGAGTCTCTAACCCAATAGAGTATATTGACTCCAACGCAGATGACAAGGAAGATAAATGACAGATAATAATCAAAACATGAATGAGCAGACCTCAATCGACACGGATATGTTGCAGCAACCAGTGCCAAAATCGCCTAGTATTGCTAATACGGTTGATGAGATGCGAGCGCAATTTTCACGCTTACAAACACTCAGTCGCACGCAGCCAATCAATGACTGGGCCACTCGTGAAACCCAACTAGACAGTCTAGAAGTCATGCTTAGCGATAACCAAGCCAGTTTCGCCAAAGCGATCAGTGCCGACTTTGGTTATCGTAGCGAATCAGAGACCCAGTTTGCCGAGTTGTTTCCTAGCTTTACTGGTATCAGTCATGCCAAAAAGCACGGTAAAAAATGGATGAAAGTTCAGCGAGCTTCTATTTCAGCGCTGTATATGCCAGCTCATAATGAAATCCAGCCTCAGCCATTGGGCGTGGTTGGTATCATGGTGCCTTGGAACTATCCGTTATTTTTAGCAGTAGGACCGATGATTGATGCACTCACTGCTGGCAACAGAGTTATGATCAAGATGAGTGAAGCGGCACCGCAGTTCGCTCAAGCATTTGCCAGTGCGATTGCTCGTTATTTTTCACCAGACATGATTTGTGTCGTACTGGGTGAGGTAGACATTGCGGTTGCTTTTAGTGAGCTGCCTTTTGATCATCTGCTTTATACGGGCTCTACGGCTGTAGGCAAAAAAGTCATGGCGGCGGCGGCTCCTAACTTAACACCCGTCACGCTCGAGCTGGGCGGTAAATCACCGGTCGTCGTGTTAGAGGGCGCAAACTTAGAAAACGCCGTCAATCGTGTGATGATGGGCAAAACACTAAATGCGGGTCAGACTTGTATTGCGCCTGATTATGTACTGATTCAGCGCCAATATCATGAAGAGTTTATCCGTTTAGCAAAAGAGTGGATGGAAAAGCACTATCCAAATATTGAGAGCAATCCAGATTACTCACGTATTATCAATGGCGAGCAATTTAAGCGTGTCAAAGGCTATTTAGATGGATTATCGAGCGATGGGATCCATAAGCTTACTGATGCTGAGTCTAATATCGAAACGCGTCTAATGCCGCCTGTCATCGTGAGTGAGCCTGCCCCTGATAGTGATGTGATGCAGGACGAGATTTTTGCGCCGATTTTGCCATTGATGCATTACGATACGCTTGATGATGCCATTTATTTTGTCAACGAGCGACCACGCCCACTGGCGTTATACGTTTTTGGTGATAACTACAACGCTCTAGAGAAAGTACGTAACAATACGGTCTCTGGTGGCCTATGTATTAATGAAGTGCTGATACATGTTGCCCAGCATGACTTACCGTTTGGTGGGGTTGGCGACTCAGGAACGGGTGCTTACCATGGTAAAGCGGGATTCGAGCGTCTTAGCCATATGAAACCAGTATTTGTACAATCCAAGTTGAATGGGTTGAATTTGTTGTTGCCACCTTATGGCGGGTTGTTTAAAAAAGCCATGGCAATGTTTTTAAAATAACAAATGCTAAAGCGAGCAAAGTTGACATAGCTTTCTTTCAAGCAAACAAAAATACTTAATCATTGTGAGCAATCATATAAGCAATGTCAAAAAATAGCATCTACTGAGGTAGGTGCTATTTTTTTGTATAAAAGTAAACGATAAAAAAAAATTAAGGGGCTGTAGTAGATAAGGATTAAACATCACACCATATTCTCAGAGTTTTAAGC
>NZ_JABASQ010000001.1 GCF_016107535.1 Psychrobacter cibarius
ATAAGCTCAAACAAAGTTATGAGAACACAGTGGCTCTCGCTTGTGCCTATATCTGACTGAAATTATGAATGTTCAACACGCCCTAATATGTACAAATAAACATCTAAAGGATTACAAAATGAGTCACTTTATTATTAATGAAGGATTTGATTATTTTTTAGAAAAATTCGGTCAACCTGATTGGCAACAACCGGTTGATCAAGCTACCTTAAATTACTATCAGGGTAAATTACCTAATAGACTTCTATTCTATTGGCAGCAGTTTGGTTTTTGTCGCTTTAAACAAGGGCTGTTTTGGATGGTTAATCCTGCTGATTATGAAGATGAATTAGCTATCTGGCTAGATGAAGAAATCACGCGGAAAGATAACTATTATGTGATCGCTCGTAGTGGCTTTGGCAAGCTCTACGTTTGGGGAGAAAAAACAGGTCATGCCTATACAATCACTCCGACTCGTGGTTGGGTATATCAAGAAGAAGGAGAAAAAAAAGATATTGCAGAAGGGTACGCAGATAAAAAGTTAGAGCTATTTTTTGGTTTTAGTAAGCTAGATCATACAGATATATATGACAACAACGACAAACCACTATTTGACCGTTGCGTGAAAAAGTTTGGAGCACTTGAATACGATGAAATGTTTGGCTTTGTCCCTGTCCTTGCGATTAGTGACAATGCTTCTATCAAAAATATAGATAAGATGAATATCTTTGTACATCTCAATCTTTTACCCGACTTGATTGAAATCCAATACATAGACTTTAAGAAGTTGGGACAAATGGCATTTGGCGTTGAAGATACTTCAACTTTGCCTGATTTAGATAATTTGAAATGATTCATAATGACATAAGCCACCTTCGGGTGGTTTAAACACAGTTATATTATCCTAGCAAGTCTTACTCATATCAATGGCGTACCTAGGAGACTCAGCCTTTTAAGGCTTATGGTAGACAAAGGTGGCGACGTGAATATTGATACAGGCAATGGCGGAATTTTAGAGAAGATTAAGAAATGTAAAGTAGAAGAAGCAGTACCTTAATAAATATAAGACACTGCTTTTTATCTAAAATACATCCATTCTTAAGCACTCATTATTTAACTATTATGCTTGGCTATCCAGTTTTGCATTTGCTCAATTTCAGGCTGCTGCGCGTCAATTATTTGTTGTGCCAATTGACGCATTTCTTCATTTTTGCCATACTTTAACTGTATCTTTGCCATATCTACTGCGCCAATATGATGCGGCAACATACCGCGAGCAAATGCCATATCTGGGTTAGGGTCAGCGATACCTGCCATCATTTCACTATGCATCGTATCCATACCTTTAGCATAAGCTGTCTGCATGGCTTCAGTATCAGACGTTGGCTCAGCAGCATCAGGATGGTTGGCAAGCCAGTTCTGCATTTGCTCAATTTCAGCTTTCTGAGCGTCAATAATCTCTTGTGCCAACTGACGCATTTCTGCATCCTTACCATACTTTAGCTGAATCTCTGCCATATCAACAGCACCTATATGATGACCGAGCATTCCTTGGGCAAAGGCAGCATCGGGATCGTTGTATGCCATGCCTGCCATCATCTCATCATGCATCTTAGTCATAGAGTCATTATACTCTCCATGCATGCCCGTCATCGCATCGCCTGACATATCATGACCTGCATGAGCATCCATCGCGCTAGTGTCTGTTGTAGCATTATTAACGGGAGCCGCCTCGTCTTTGACAGTAGCCTCTGTTACGTCATTCGTCGGCTGACAAGCGCCAAGCATCATCATGGCACTGACACTAACTGCAAGCATGGCAAGACGTGAGTTTCTTATCATTTTCATAGTAGATCCTTAATTACGATCGTTTGGTAGTTATGGTTCATATAAAAACTGGCAAATCAGCTAAGATCCACCAGTTGGAAAAATCATTTAATTTATGTACTAAGAGCAGTGTGTTTTAAGGCTATTTATTCTAATGCTTCGATCAGTGCCTGCATCTCTTTAATTTCACGTTTTTGTGCTTCGATGATGTCGTCAGCAAGTTGCTGTACTCTAGGGTCTTCTATATCGGCTCTTGAGCTGGTTAAGATCGCAATTGAATGATGCGGTATCATAGCCTGCATCCAATCCACTTGATCGACGGTTGCTTGAGATCTGACGCCCCAGATACCTACGGCAAACATCAGCACACTAAGACCATAAATCATTAAGTTGACCTTAGTTTTCTTGTACATATTGCTCATAAAGGCGAGCATAATCACTGCCATGCCTGCGCCCATATATAGCGCCATATAGGCTCTGGTCTCACTAAAATAAATATGATCCCACTCATAAGTATTGAAGTACATCATGATATACATCACCACGGTAGACGTCAGAATCATGAGGGTGAACTTTACATAAGGGTTCATCTGTTTTTGCTCTGTATGATTCATCAGTCAGTCTCCATCAATGCTGCTATCAGTACTACAATGAGCAGCTGAAATTTAAAAAACTATCTAAAGTATTGTCTTATAGCTGCTGCTCTGCGGACTCAATCTCAGCGTATACTTGGTTTGTGCCATCTTTATTGATTTGCATAATTTGGTATGGCATAAACTTATCTTGATATTCCATACCAGGGCTACCGACGGGCATACCCGGTACCGCCAAACCAATGGCTTGCTTTGATGGATTTTGCAAAAACTCAGCCACATACTTGGCAGGAACATGACCTTCGATGACATAACCATCACTGGTAACGGCGGTATGGCAAGAACGCATCTCAGCAGGCACACCGTAACGCTCTTTAAATAATGACAAGTCTGCAACATCATGTGCAGTTGTCGTTAACCCATTATCTTCTGCGTGCCCTATCCATTCTTTACAACAGCCACAATTGGCATCTTTATAGACAGTGGCTGACACGTTCTTGAGCAGGTCTGGGTTGTTGGCTGGTGTCTCTGTCACTGTTTGCATACTCTGTATAGCGTTTGCCTCACCACTGCTGGCGTTAGCGGCATTGGCAGTAGAGAGACTAGCATTAGAAGCATTGCTGTCAGATTGCCCACACGCTGATAATATGGCAGCGGTTAATAAGACCGCTGTCCCTCGAACAAACTTAACGGTAAAAGGAATCATAGAGGCTTCTCATGGTGTTGAATATTAAAATTAGGATGTATTGATGCCAAACTAGCATAGCCACTCTGACAGTCAGATGACGCCAAGATGACAATTTTGTCATCTTCTAGACTGAGCATAGGTTTATTACCAGTATTCCTCTATGATTGATAACAATAGAGACATTTTATATTGATCTCATCCTAAATAATTGGCGCGAGTATGCTATGAAAGTATTGTTAGTCGAAGATGAGTTATCGCTTGGCGACTACATTAAAAAAGGTTTAAGTGAGGCAGGTTTTATCGTTGAGCATAAAACCACCGGTTTAGATGGTTATCATGCTCTGATGACTGAGGACTTCACTGTCGTGGTAATGGATGTGATGCTGCCTGATGTCAGTGGTTTTGAGCTGGTCAGTAACTATCGCGCGGCTGGTAATACCACCCCTGTATTATTTTTGACCGCAAAAGATGACCTTAGCGACCGCATAAAAGGCTTTGAGATTGGCGGTGACGATTATCTCACCAAGCCTTTTGCCTTCGCTGAGCTGCTGGTCAGAATCAAAAGCTTACTACGCCGTGCCAATCAAGCAGATTACGCCAGCACAGTGCTTCAAATGGCTGATTTAAAACTGGATATCGCTAAACGTAGCGTGCATCGAGATAAAGGTTCTATCAAATTGACGGCCAAAGAATTTGCGCTATTGCAGTTTTTACTTGAGCATCAAGGCGAAGTATTGCCCCGCTCTGTCATCGCTTCACAAGTATGGGACATGAATTTTGATAGCGATACCAATGTGATTGATGTGGCAATAAGACGCTTACGAAGTAAAATCGACGATGGCTTTGAAAATAAGCTCATTCATACCGTACGCGGTATGGGCTATAAACTAGAAGCGGACAATAGCGCCGTTACAGTCAATAATGACACCAACACTGATGTGAATAATGAGGCTAATACAGTTTCTAAACTCAATCACGTTGAAGTGAAATAGCATGGCATATAAATCGGAGCATCGACGCCTATCATTACTGTGGCGCACGACCCTAGTATTAACGGTATGCGTGCTGATATCTCAAGCTTTTTTGTACATATGGATACAGCGTTCGGTCAATGATCATTTTGAACAAATGGACTCAGAGATCCTGACTCACGCTGCGTTTAATTTACGACAGTACATGACAGAGGTGACATCGGATGATCAGCGCTCTGACAACCTTGCCGACCCTGCTCATCTCGCCAATACAGCATCATCCGTGGTAGATATCTTTCGACCAGACTATGAAGTCAAAACAATTATCACTGACCATAATGGACAAGTCATCAATAGTCAGCCAAAGGATTTTATTGATAAACTCAATGACTCCCAATTGGTCGAAAAACTATGGCAGCAGCACCGCGATCAACCCTTTGACTTGCAGCTTAATCATCGTCATTATCGCGCGCTGGTCATTGAGCACTATAATCGCTTGGCATTAATCGCGCTACCGATTGATGTGCATCATCAATACCTTGCCCAGTTTAATCACCATCTTATTCTGATACTTATTGCGATTACTTTTATCTTGGTATCAGTGGCGGCTTTTAGCGTCTATTTAGGGTTCGCTCCCTTAGCGACCATCAGTCAAAAAATGGCACGTATCAACGCCGAGCAGTTAGACGATAGAATCATCGTCTCTGAAATGCCAAGCGAGCTGCGACCCTTGGCTGACGCTTATAATGCCATGATGGATAAACTCGAACACAACTTTGCCTCATTATCACAGTTTTCAGATGACATTGCTCACGAACTGCGCACACCACTGGCAACGTTAAGCACCCAAACTCAAGTGATGCTCAGTAAACCTAGAGACCATCAAGAATATGTTGAGCAGCTACATCATCAACACGACACGCTCAAGCAACTATCCCTGCTAATTAACAATATGCTATTGCTGGCAAAAACTCAAAAAGGTCTCTACGACTCACAACGTCATCTTGTCGATACCAACTCACTGATAATTAAGCTCATCGATTATTTTGAACTGATAGCCGAAGAGCGCGGTATCTCTTTTGAGAAAAAAGGGGCATTTGATGTGGTATTAGGGGATGAGAGCTTGTTACAAAGGCTGTTTGCCAACTTGATATCCAATGCGGTTTACTACGCCGCCAGCGACAGTATCATTACTATTACCGCCGTTTCTAAGACTGCTAGCCTCATAAAACATAACGCTCACGCCCTTAGAGAAACGGCTCAGCAGCCCTCGCTAAACATCACCATCACTAATCGCTTGCAGACGCCTCTAACTCAGGCGGAAGCAGATAGACTGTTTGAACGCTTTTATCGTCATGACAAATCCAATAATCAGCACTCGGGCACAGGACTAGGATTGGCCATCGTACAAGCAATCGTCAATGCCCATAACGGCAAAGTCAGTATTACCATTAAGGATGAGTATTACTTTCAAGTTAACGTACAGTTATTAAAAGAATCATAGGGCGGGTTTGATCGAGAATTGGTCACCTTTTGGTCACCGAGCAGGTGGTCAGCAAGGAGGTGATCAGCGATTTTCAAAAGATAGAATGTATGCAACCAAACTTATAGAGAATACTTTATCTAAGATAGACTAGTCCCTAAGAGTTGATAAGGGAAAAAAAGCCAACCTTTATAGATAAAGGCCGTAAGAAGAATTTTAGACACAAAAAAACCCCAAACAAAATTATGTTTGAGGCGAAACTTGCTTAAACTCGAGAGTTTAAATTTGTTTTAGCTTTTTACTAAATATGGCGCAGCGGACGGGACTCGAACCCGCGACCCCCGGCGTGACAGGCCGGTATTCTAACCAACTGAACTACCGCTGCTTAGGTCGTCTTAGCATCTTCTCTTATTACAGAGACACTCGCTAAAAAGAGTGGTGGGTGATGACGGATTCGAACCGCCGACATTCTGCGTGTAAGGCAGACGCTCTACCAACTGAGCTAATCACCCTGAGAAGCGTTAAAAAATTGCACTGCAATTTTAACTTCGCAAGTTAAAATTCCTTAAAGGGAATTTTATAGAAAGTTTAATCTTTAAAGTTGTCACGCTCTAAGTCAGTAAAAATTCTAACAACATTGAACTTAATTAAGTCCCCTTGCTGTGGGTGTGTATTATATAGATTTACACATGGCTGTCAAACAGTATTTTCAGTTTTTTAACCTATTTTATAGGTTTTTATTTATTAATCTGACAAGCCTATGTTTTCATTGGATTTATATTTTTATAAAAAACCAATAAATTTTCAAGCATGACCCTATTTACTGGCTAATGCTTGTTCGATATCCATTTTTATGGCATCTGGTTTGGTGGTTGGCGCGTAGCGGTCAATGACCTGTCCCTCTTTACCAATTAAAAACTTAGTAAAATTCCATTTGATACCGTCTGTCAATACACCACCCTTTTGCTCTTTGAGCCAATCAAAAATAGGATCAGCGTCTTTGCCATTGACATCAACTTTCGCCATCATTGGGAAACTGACACCATAGTTCTTCTGACAAAATGCGCCAATCTCCTCATTACTGTCTGGATCTTGCCCGCCAAATTGATTACAGGGGAAACCAATAACGACCAATCCTTGATCTTTATATTGCTGATATATTGCCTCTAGGCCTTCAAATTGCGGTGTAAACCCACATTTGCTGGCGGTATTGACGATTAATAACACCTTACCTTGATAATCAGCAAAGGCTTGTACAGTTCCGTCCATGTGCTCAGCAGTAAAATCGTAAATCGTGCTCATCATTTATCCTTAAGTCGATTAAGTTATTATTTTGATATTCTTTTAAGCCGTGCTCATTTTTCAATAACAGTGAAAACATTAATAATGCTAATCACTGGCAAGGCAGCATCTCGCGCTTCCCTGCCATGACTCTAAAATACTCTAAGCAATTTTTTTAACAATTACTTTTCAGATTTATCTAAATCAATAGACACAGAATTGATGCAATAGCGCATGCCTGTCGTCTCGCTTGGGCCGTCAGGGAAGACATGACCTAAATGTGCGCCGCAGTTACTACAGGTCACTTCTGTCCGCGTCATGCCAAGCGAATTATCTACATGCTCCTCTATAGCGCTGTTATCAACTCCTTGGTCAAAACTTGGCCAACCACAGCTGGCATCAAATTTATTGCTTGAGTCAAATAAGCTCGCACCGCAGCCTTTGCAGCGATAAATACCGTCATCAGTCGCATCGTTATAGACGCCCGTAAATGGGCGTTCTGTACCCTTTTCACGCATCACGTGATATTCATCAGCACTCAAACGCTCTTTCCAATCAGCTTCTGTTAATTGGCTGATCTCTTCTTGGCTAAGTTGATTGTCTTGCATAATGTATCCTTAATTTGGGTATGTATTATCTCGTCCATTAGCATTAGCTTTTATCTGCTATTAACTAACACTTTATCGCCATATTTTTATAAAAACGATGGGCCTTATCTATTGTTTATCTATTCAATATTCAAGGCATACATTACAAGAAAACTATCATAAACAAGTGATAGCGTAAGGTATTGAAAAAGCTATGATAAATAAAATACAGCAAATTTTCTTAACATATCAATGAATATAGATGTAGCCACGACAATGATTCTCAGAAAGAAGTTTGATATCTAGGGCGTGTCCTCAATTCAATCGATTATCTTCTAAATGGGCTAAAAATGGCTAAATTTTGCCAAACATCGTCAAATAGCTTATCAATATCTCGATATTATTTGCGCTACTTTCCTTGTTTAACGACAATTTATCTCAGTTTTATTACCATTTTTAAAATAAGGACACGGCCTAGTAGAGCAGCAATGAGGCAGCGATAATACTGCTAATGCAAGTTATTCTTGCATTAGCAAATATACCACCCTTAAAAACAGCTTGCATTGATACTGATAATGCAATAATATCTTGCATTAAGGCTTAATTAAAACAAATGCCTGCTTTCCTTCTCTCGATTACCAACTACTGAATAAAGGTTTGAATGACTATGGCTGATGACAAGAATAAAGGCTCACAAGCCGAAAGACTGGTACAGCTACGTCGTGATAAAGGGCTGACTGCTGAACAATTAGCGCAAGCCATGACCGCAGCAGGCGCAAAAGTCAGTCGCGGGGCTATCTCAAATTGGGAGCGTGGCACCAACGGTATTGTGTCATCTAAGCTGCCAACCCTCGCACACATTTTAGGCTGCAGCGAAGGCTATCTGTTACGCGGTGAACTAAAAAACGACAGTAATAATAATAAAGAGGTGAGTAAGAGCGCTCATTCTCATAATAAGAATAGTCAAAATACGTCATCTGCTCAAACTGACAAGATACATGACTCCCAAGCCAATCAAACGACTACAACTCCTACTATAGATACAAACTCACAAAATAACCCTATGAGTGGTCACACTATGAACACAATAAAAAAATCGGATAAATTACAAAATGTTTGCTATGACATTCGCGGTCCGCTACTACAAACAGCCAATAAGATGGAAGCAGAAGGCAAACGTATATTAAAGCTGAACGTCGGTAACCCAGCCCCCTTTGGTTTAGAAGCCCCGCATGAGATTTTGCGCGATGTGGCGATGAACCTACCAGACGCGACCGGTTATTCCGACTCGCAAGGGATTTTTTCAGCGCGCAAAGCCGTCTTACAGTACTATCAATCAAAGGGGTTGCTATCGGCAGTTGATGTCCGTGATGTCTATTTGGGCAACGGAGTTTCTGAGCTGATTGTAATGACCATGCAGGCTTTGATGAATGATGGTGACGAAGTGCTTATCCCAATGCCAGACTACCCGCTTTGGACGGCAGCGGCGAACCTAGCTGGCGGCACAGCGGTACATTATCGCTGTAATGAAGACGACAATTGGCATCCTGATATCGAAGACATTAAATCTAAAATCACCTCTAAAACCAAAGGTATCGTAGTGATTAACCCTAATAATCCAACGGGTTCACTTTATAGTGATGAATTGCTGAAACAAATTATTGAGGTCGCTAAAGCGCATGATTTAATCATCATGGCCGATGAAATTTATGATCGTATTCTTTATGATGATATGGTACACACCCCAATGAGTACGTTGACTGATGATGTGCTGGTGCTCTCATACAATGGATTATCAAAATCGCATCGTATCGCGGGATTCCGGGCAGGTTGGATGATGGTGTCTGGCAAAAAACACCATGCCACTGACTTTATCGAAGGCTTGGACATGTTAGCGTCTATGCGCTTGTGTTCCAACGTCCAAGGTCAGTATGCCATTCAAACGGCGATGGGTGGCTATCAAAGCATGAAAGAGCTCACGTCAGAGCGTGGGCGCTTATATAAGCAGCGTGAAATGGCTGTGTCACGGCTTAATGCGATCAAAGGTATCTCTTGTACCATGCCACAAGGCGCGTTTTATTGCTTTCCAAAGATGGATCCTGATATTTACCCTATCGAAGATGATATGGCATTTATGATGGATTTGCTTGTTGAAGAAAATGTCTTAATGGTGCAAGGAACAGGCTTTAACTGGGATAAGCCCGATCATTTCCGCTTGGTATTTTTGCCAAACCTACATGATTTAGAAGATGCCATGGATCGCTTAGATCGCTTCTTTGCCAAAAAACGCAAACAATTTGGTACCGAATAGACCTTAATTTGACATAAAAAAACGCTTATCGGCATGATGCTGATAAGCGTTTTTTATTTGAAATGTGCTTATAAATAACGTTAAATAAGACTTAAACAAAAACTTTAATAAGCATACGTTTTAAAAAATATTGACCAAAATGATATAACTGATTGCAGACATTGCCGCTGCTGCAGGAAGAGTAATGATCCATGCCAAACCGATAGGTTTCATCAACGCCCAATTGGTGTCTCTATTGACAATACCGATACCCAGTACTGCACCGACCAAGGTATGTGTGCTTGAGACAGGCAGCCCCATAGTTGATGCGCCCATAACCACTGCAGCCGCAGCCAATTCAGCTGAAAAACCAGAAGCGGGATGCATTTTTGCCAAGTTGGTACCAACCGTTTGAATGACTTCTTTACCAATGAACCAAAGACCAACGATAAGCGCAACACCAAAGGTCAGCATAACCGCAGGCGGTACAGCAGCTTCAGTCGCAATGCTATTGGTACGGATAACATCCATAATCGCGGCAAAAGGACCGACTGCATTGGCAATATCGTTTGAGCCGTGGCTAAAGGCAAAAGCAGAGGCGGTAAAGACTTGCATCCAGCTAAACATAATAAACGTCGCTTTGGTCAAATCCTCTTTATGTTTACCGCGGATACTCTTGGTATAGATAAAGGTCGCAAGCCACACTAGCGCCGCGATCATACCCATGATTAAAAAGCCTTGCAGCGTCGTCATGCCATTATTGACATTCTTTAGACCTTTAAAGATGACCAAAGAGGCCATGACCGCGCCGCCTGCAGCCGCAATGATAGGAACCCATTGCTTCAACGCTTTTAGCGTATCAAGGTTGCTGCGTTCATTTTCAATCTCATAAAGCTGTTTATAATAATCAGTCTCTAAATCTTCAACATCGCAATCATCATCTTTGTAGATTTCTTGATCACGCAACATCGCTGACGTATAGGCAAGTTGTTCTGATTCTGTTAAACCGTCCAAAAATTCTTTGTGGTTTTGTTTTAAGGTTTTTTTGTCGCCTTTCAAAGTCGCAATGTGCGCCTCTGTTCTATCATTATATTCAATGATGTTTTTCTTAATCTGTCCATATAATACATAGGACAAAACGCCACCCAATAGCGGTGATAATACCCAAGAAATCGCGATGGTGCCAATCGTACTCCAATTCACCGTTGATAATGCCATTTCAGTACCACCTAACGTGATACCTAATACAACAGAGCTACCAACAACGCCGCCAATAATAGCGTGCGTGGTCGAAACGGGCAGACCCTTTTTGGTGGCAAATAACAGCCAAAATGCGGCAGCGATGAGCGCTGACAGCATGACATAAATGAATTGGTTGGGCGTTACTGAAAGACCATCTAAATCGACAATGCCGCTTCGAATGGTATCGGTGACTTCACCACCTGCCAGTACGGCTCCGGACACTTCAAATATCGCTGCGATACCCAATGCTTGTGGAATGGTCAACGTCCCCGCACCTACTGAGGTACCAAAGGAGTTGGCGACATCGTTACCACCAATATTGAATGCCATAAAGACACCAAAAGCGGTGGCCACAATAAATAGCGTCGTCTGTTGACGCATCGTGTAATCTAGACCCCACCACAAAAAGTAGGCGGTCATCGCAATCAGTAAAATGGCAAAAAATAGATTTATTCTCATAGAACCGACTGATTTGACTGGCTCTGTAGAACTGTTGCTAATACCCATACGTTGATACGTCCTGCGTAAGCTGATTGAAATTATAGGCGGTTGATGACATTGCGCGGCTATTAATAATGCTCATGATAGCTTCTGACATTAATATAACGTATATAAAACGCGCAATATGCTTGCTAAAAAACGGTTTTTCTTACTGCTATCTTGGCGCTCTACCCTAGCGCTTACCTTTTATTTACTCGTATTTTATTTTACGTAAAGGCAGTAAATAAGGTAAAACACATCACTCAATATGTCACAAAGCCGCAAGGAATATTGCCAAATCGTCTGATTACAGCAGCTTGCGGCTTAGAGATGTCGTAGTAATAATTTTGGTTCTAATAACTGCTATTGTAAGAACCTTTGCTAAACTTATTAACCAGAGTGATTAAAATGTCTGTGTCAAAGGGTAAAAACACGCTACTCACTCAGTGAGTTTCGTGCACAGCAGGAGCTATTACGCGCCTATTATATTAAATATAAGCGCATAATGCATGATGATATTGCAAGATTTGTAACTGCCAGCATATGTGTTAGAAAACATCCTGCTGTAACGCCGCATTATACTCTCTTTCCCTAAATTTATTTAACGTTAAATATATAATTATGGCGCTTTGTAAACAGCTACCTAATTGAATGACCAATCACATATCAGCTGCCACACACCGCTGATAGTTGCTTAATCGCATGATCTAAAACATCCAAACGTGCTTGACGCTTCTCATTGGCCGCGATGACGTACCACGGTGCGTACTCTGTATCGGTACGTGCCAGCATATCCGCCGCAGACTGCACATAATCCGACCATTTATCACGGTTACGCCAGTCATCGTCCGTCAGCTTAAACTGCTTGTGCGGTGTCTTTTGACGTGCCTCAAAACGTTTAAGCTGTTCTTTTTTATCGATAGCCAACCAGTATTTGATAACGATTGTCCCCGCCGCGGCTAAATTCGCCTCAAAACGATTGATTTCATCGTAAGCACGCTGCCATTCCTCATCAGTGGCAAACCCCTCAATGCGCTCAACCAAAACGCGCCCATACCAAGTCCGATCAAAAATGGCAATACGGCTAATACGGTCGGTTTGCTCGTTCGGAAGTTTGGTCCAAAAACGCCATAGATAAGGATGTTGCAGCTCATATAGCATTGGCGCACTGATATTATAAATTTGATACTCGCGTGGGTCGAGCGGCGCAACCAATCTTTTGATCGCGCCGCCTTTGCCAGCAGCGTCCATTCCTTCAAAGGCAAAAACGATATGACGCCCTTTGCGCGCACGCAGCAACTGAGCAAGGCGAACTTGTTTTTCTACCAACGCATCACGGTAGTCCGACTTATCAATCTCTGCCTCATTGATATCTTTTAAACATTTAGGGATTTTTACAGGTTCAAACTTTTCTGATTTGAGTGATTGCTGAGCTTGCTTCTTAGCCTTTGACTTATCAGAGGTTTGTACTGTATTTCTTTTACTACTCATTAGCGCGGTTTGCATCTCTTGTAGCACTTCATGGCAAAAATGGTCAGCCGCATCTGACTTGTCATCACCATCAATGATGATCCAATCATCTTGCTGGCGTAGCAGAACGGTAGCCACTTGATTAAAGGTTTCGATAACTTTTTTACTATTCCAGTCAATTTGGTATAAAAACTGCGGATCGGCTTCATCGTCATTCAGTCGCGCTTGCAACGTTTCGATATCGACATGGAACCAGCATTTAAGCAGTCGGGTTTGATTGGCAGCGAGGTCTTGTTCGAATGCTTGTAGCTTGATAAGCTGCTGCTGTAAATAGGCTTGCCATTGCGCAATAGGTAACGCTTTGTCGTTGTCAGACTTGTCATTGTCTGATGTTGCCATACGCATGACGTTATAAAGCAAGTCAGCATACCAGTTGCCAAAATAAACCATCACATCGCCATGACGGGGTAATGCCTTGGTATGTGCCTGCCAAATCGGCTGATACGCTAAGGGACAATCACCAACGGTTGCCTCAACTTTAAGTAGTCGAGGATCTACCCATTGGCGCAATTGCTTGACAGCAGTGCCCTTGCCTGCCTGCTCCATACCATTGACCAATACCAATAGCCCTGTTGGTTTATTGAGAGTTGGTGGCGTCTGTTGCCGCGTTGCTCGTAGAGCATATTGGGCGGTGACCAGTGACAATCTCAGTGCATCTTTGTCCATAGAAAACTGGCTCAGGGGATTGGGGGTTAAGCGTTCATCGATAATCTGCTCACTAAATTGTGCACTTAGCGCTTGTGGTGCGGTGGGTTCAGTCGTCTTATTATTTTTGCTCATAACTGTCATCATCCTATGATTGAAAGCGTGTTAGCGCCATCATAGCATTGCAGCAATTCGGTAAATAACGCTGCTATGTAACAGTTTGACATTTGTATTCTGCTTTATTTTCTTTTAAGGTGAACACAATCTCAGACACATGCTGTAATCACGCTCTATAAATACAAAAACCGAAAGTATAAAACATGGTTTATCCTGAGCTTTTTATTTGCAACCTTTTAACCCTCTTTACTTTTATGCAGGTTTACTGACCATGGCCTCTTTAGCCGATTTACAACAACATTTGAACCGTTTTTGGGCACTGCCTTATCATGAAGATTTGGCATTAAACGATAAACTTAGCGAGGTGCAAGCTTGGCAACGAGATCGTATTCAGAACACTCACAAAGACTTGTTTGAGCAACCTCAAAATCAGCTGATGGCAGATTATTTTTTGACACAGTTGTATGGCGGCGATGAGTTTAAATTGTTGGCCAAACAGTTAGAACGCATTGTACCTAAAGCGCAAAAAGTTGAACGTTTTGCGCCAGCAGCGGCTTTAGAAACCGGCAGCATGGCGATACAAGCAGCTATCTTGGCGATAGAGCTGGATTTACATTTAGCAGAATGGCTATTGGCTCAAGATTTAGCCGTTAACGAAGACAACATGCTGAACGCCTATCGTGCGGTCAATGAAGCCGACACCAGACGTATCCAAATCGGTCATTTAAAAGAGGTGTGCTATCGTACCGATAAATATATAAACTCTTTTATGTTGCAAAAAGCCTTTGCCTTGGCTAAAGGCACCGCCTACCGTTACAACTATCAGCCTTTGTATGAATTTATCGATTCAGGCTTTAAAGCGATGAAACCACTAAAAAGTGTCAGCGGCTTTATTGAACCGTTTTGTGAGCGTGAGCTTGAGATTATTGACCGTGTTCATGAGACGGATAATGGCGGTAAGCCAATGACGTTTGGTGTATGATAGACGCATCATTTGCTTGGTTAGCTGCTATTTTATACCTTGCAAACCAATAATCATAAAAGTGAATAACAGGATAATGCTATGACCGATAACACCAATAACAACACCGCTCACTCTGACCAAAAGCCAGCGCTCAACACCACAACTAATGGTCACCTGCAAGATAAATTGGTCAGAGATAGCATCACCCACAATCAAAATATTACGTCACAAGTACAAGCACGTCGAAGCTATGAAACTAATACTACGCTTAATACAGGTATTGATGCTGGCGTCGAAAACAGCAAGAGAAATGACTTTACACAAGTCCAAGACCTACCAACGGGAACGCCACAAGGCCAACAAACCACTATGCCAAATAATACTACCAGCAACAACGCCAATAACAACACTGTAGACAATGCATCTGCACAAATACAAACCGCCAAACAAACACTTTTTAATCAGCGTGATGACATCAATAACCCACATACGCCTGATACCGATGGTAATGAAGAAACGCATTTTGGCTACAAGACTGTCAACAAGGCTGAAAAGCAAGCGCGCGTTGCGGACGTATTTACCTCAGTTGCCAAAAAATACGACATCATGAACGACTTAATGTCATTTGGTATTCATCGCCTATGGAAGCGTTATGCCATTAGCTTATCAGGCGTGCGTGCGGGTCAGCATGTACTTGATATCGCTGGCGGTACGGGTGATTTAGCCAAAGTATTTAGTCGTGAAGTCGGTAGAAATGGCCATGTAGTGTTATCAGATATCAATGCCGCCATGCTAGAAGTCGGTCGTGAACGCTTAATCAATGCTGGCTGTAACAACGTCGATTTTGTACTTGCCAATGCAGAAACACTCGCGCCATTCGATGACAATAGCTTTGATTTGGTCACTATCAGCTTTGGTCTACGTAATGTCACGGACAAAGACGCAGCGCTCAAATCGATGTATCGCGTGCTTAAGCCAGGTGGACGTTTATTAATTTTGGAGTTCTCAAAACCTGTATTTGAGCCATTGTCTAAAGCCTATGATTTATACTCATTTACCGCCTTACCTATTATGGGCAAGCTGATTGCCAATGATTCTGAGAGCTATCAATACTTGGCCGAATCGATTCGTATGCATCCTGATCAACAGACGTTGAAACAAATGATGCAGCAAGCGGGCTTTGAAAATTGTGATTATCATAACTTGACGGCTGGTATTGTCGCTGTCCATCGCGGCTTTAAAGCGTAATATTAAGTTAAAAACCATCGTAATAGACATGCCATCACGTAAAGTGGTGGCAACTCACCTTTACAAATGATGCGCTCTTTTAAGGCGCTCAACTGACTATGCGAGAGCCTTATGCTGACTGTTCTACTTTTGGCGGGTGCCGAAAAGCTGATTAACCTTGCTATTGCGAGTGATGAAATTACCAAATCAGGATTGGCACCGCTTGCTGGCAAAGTGTTGCGACTCAATATGGCCATGCCTGAGATTCGTTTGGATATTTTATTCACTCATGAGCGTTTGCGTTTTGAGCCGGTGACAACAGACAGCGTGTTTGAGCAAAGTGGCGCGATGAACGAGCACCAACAGGCCAGTATGGAGCGCGCACGGATTGGTCATAGTCGCCCAGACTGTACCATTACTGTAGATAACCCAGCGCAACTGCTGAATCTGATGCGCGGTACCGAGGGCAACTTGCCTATCGCGGGTGATTACAAGGTGCTGATGCAGCTCAAACAACTGGTCGCAGGCTTTGATCCAGACGTCGCAGGACAGCTTGAGCCATTTATTGGTAAGCCGATGGCCAGTCAGTTACATCTACTTATATCACAGCTAAAAGGTAGCTGGCGTCATAGTGCTAAACGCGCTTTTGACGATGTCAGCGACTGGGCTAATGAGGTGGCAGGTAATAGTGCTCCTGATCCTACCGAGGCAGCAGAAGTAAACGATCTTAAGCAGCAACTGTTAAAGCTGCGGGCTGATGTCGAACGTGAAGAGGCCAAACTTGCTGCTATCAAAGATGAACAGGCACGTTTTCTCAATAACTCATTTCATCAATAACTGTTGTCGTCGATGATCGCTAAATCCTATTATCGATAGCGCTTTTTATAGATAAGTGCAATTTATAAATAAGTGCAATGCCCATCCTATTTTCGACTTTTTTTAGAGTACCCATACCTCATGCTATTATCTCATCGCGCCCGTTTACTTGAGCTTTGGCGTATCGCCGCAACTTATCGCATCGATACTCATCTTTCTATCGAAGACGCGCCACAGCTGCAACCTTTGGCGCGTTTGATTCGCCTACATCCAGCGGCGTGGGGTAAAAAACACCAACCCAATGCGATTAAATATGCGCTTGAAGACATGGGCACGCTGTTTTTAAAGCTTGGCCAACTGCTGTCAACGCGTCGCGATTTAGTGCCGCCTGAGATTATCGAGCAATTGGTTCAACTACAAGACAAAGTCAAACCTTTCAATTCTGATGTGGCCATTACCCAAATCCAAGACCCTAAACACGGTCTTGGTCAATCGATTGGCACCTTGTTCGCACGCTTTGATGTCAAACCTCTAGCGGCGGCTTCTATTGCCCAAGTACATACTGCTGCGCTGCATGATGGTCGTGAAGTGGTGGTAAAAGTGGTGCGTCCTGATATTCGTACCACCATCATTGCTGATTTTGAGCTACTACGCGAGCTGGCCGATTGGGCATCAGCGCGTATTGAAGCGGCACGTGCCATCCATATCGTCGATATTGTCGAAGACTATCGCCAAGTGATGTTAAACGAGCTGGATTTGACCTTAGAGGCAGACAATACCACTCAGATGCGCAACAACTTCTTGGGTTCCGCATTGATGTATGTACCAGAAGTCTATGATTCTGCCAAAAATGTGATGGTCATGGAGCGTATCCAAGGCGTTCCTATCTCGCAAGTTGCAGTGTTTGATAAGCTAGGTTATGACCGAGCAGCACTAGCAGAAAAAGGCTTAACGATATTTTTTACCCAAGTATTCCGCGATAACTTTTTTCATGCCGATATGCATCCGGGTAATGTCTTTGTAGAGACGCCGCCGGTTAAAACGCTCACTGCCGATATGGCAGCGGTTGACTTAGGGCACGAGCCGCGCTATATCGGGCTTGATTGCGCCATCATGGGTACGCTATCAAAAGACGATCAACTCATTGTGGCACGCATGCTATTGGCGGTGATGAATAACAACTTTACGGCGATGGTTGATATCGTCAGTAGAGCTGGCTGGATTCCACCAAATACAGACAAGCATGCACTGATGCGCGATATGAAACGCACGGTTGGTCCAATGCTACAAAAGTCTATTAATGATATCGACTTTGCCGGTGTCTTAATGCAAATTTTAGATATCGCCCGTCGTCACCATATGAGTATCCCGCCGCAACTCATGCTGCTATTGAAGACCTTGGTTCATGTCGAAGGACTCGGTCGCGACTTGTATCCTGACCTTGATATCTGGTCACTTGCCAAGCCGATCTTAAGCAGTTGGATTAAAGAGCAGCTCGATCCGATGCGTAATTTGCAACACTTGCGTCAGCAGTTACCAGAGATTTTATTATCGACCACTGATATTCCAAAGCTACTGGATCAAGGCTTACAAAGCCTTGCTTCCCAAGGATCACGCCAAGACAGTCAACTGCGAGAAATACAACAAATTCGTGCGGATATGCTTAATGATCGCCGCCGAGATTGGTTAGCACTGTCAGGTTTTGCCATTTTCATTGCCATTGCAACACAGGTTGTTGGCTGGCTCTCGCCTATCTTTTATATATTGGCTATTTTGGTTGTCGTTTGGCGTATTTTAGCCTAACGCTCTGTTATTTTTAATAAAAATAAGTATTGGTTAATAGCCATTACTATCTAATTTTTATTCAATAGACCTCCACTCACTTTTATTGCTTTTTAGTGACATTTAAAGTGAGTGAGAGCTTAGTTTTTACATTGCCTCATTGCCTCATTGGCTCGGTAAAAAAGACACTCTGTATAGGAGTCACCCATGTCTACCTCTAAAATATCAATGGCTAAAAAAGACCACAGCGAGGCTATTGCTGCCTTACAAACCCGTTTCGATAAACAACTTACTACCAATATAACGGTACGTGAGCAGCATGGGCATACGATGACGTGGCTTGCCAATCAGCCACCCGATGCCGTCTTGACAGTACAAGATAAGCACGAGGTAGCAGCTGCGGTGGAGATTTGCAATCAGTATCAAATGCCAGTGATTGCATTTGGTATTGGCTCATCCTTAGAAGGGCAATTAAATGCCCCATATGGTGGATTATGCATCGATATGCATGCGATGGATGCAATATTGCAGGTACATAATGAAGATCTGACGGTGACCGTACAACCAGGCGTCACACGTGAGCAGCTCAATCACTACTTACGTGATACAGGACTGTTTTTTCCAATAGATCCGGGTGCCAATGCCAGTATCGGCGGTATGGTCGCCACTCGCGCTTCAGGCACCAATGCGGTACGTTATGGCACGATGAAAGATGTGGTACTGGCGCTTGAGATAGTCACCGCGAGTGGAGAGATTGTCCGCACTGGTACCCGTGCCAAAAAATCTGCAGCCGGTTATGATTTGACGAGATTAATGATCGGCTCAGAAGGGACACTTGGTATTGTTACTGAGGTGACGCTTAAACTATTCGGCATCAGCGAGTGTATTGGTAGCGGTATTTGCCATTTCACAACGATTGAGGATGCCTGTCAGGCAGTGATGCTGACCATTCAAATGTGCTTGCCGATTGCGCGCATTGAGCTACTTGATGCCATGCAAATTAAAGCCTGTAATCAATATGCCAATCTTGATCTGGATGAGACACCTACCCTATTTGTAGAGTTTCATGGCACAGATGCCAGCGTCGCTGAACAAGCTCAACTGTTTACGGATATTATCGAAGAATTCGGCGGTCGTGACTTTGCTTGGGACACCAATGAAGCCGAGCGCAAACGTCTGTGGCAAGCACGGCATAACGCTTATCATGCCAGCTCTGCTCTACGTCCTGAAGCCAGCGCCTTATCGACGGATGCTTGTGTGCCTATTTCACGCTTGGCTGAATGCGTCAGTGCAACAGCAAAAGACATCGAAGCGTCAGGTATGATTGGACCTATCGTCGGTCACGTCGGCGATGGTAATTTTCATGTTTTGTTATTGGTCGATACCGATAATCCTGAAGAAGTTGCTACCGCTGACGGCATTATTAGCCGCTTAGCTACCCGCGCTATTGAGATGGATGGCACTTGTACAGGTGAGCATGGCATCGGGCAAGGCAAACAAAAATATATGCAGCAAGAGCACGGTAACGCCTTAGTGCTGATGCAAGCGATTAAATCAGCCCTTGACCCTAAAAACATCTTAAATCCGGGTAAAATATGGCCTGAACCTTTACCCGCTGTTTAACTGTCGAATGGTGCTTATAAGAGATCAAAGCCTAAAAAATACCACTACGTTTAACTAGAGTATTAAACGTAGTGGTATTTTTTAGACTAATTTCATAACATCTGGTCAATCGCCATTTGGGTCAGTACGCGTCCACGAGCGGTGCGTAATACATAGCCTTGCTGGATAAGATATGGCTCAATCACATCCTCAAGCGTACCGCGATCTTCAGCCATTGCTGCTGCTACCGCTTCAACGCCAGCTGGACCACCATCAAAACGTTCGTGCAATATCTCAATATAACGTCTGTCCAAATGATCAAGACCACGTCTATCAACTGCCAGCATATCGAGCGCACTGCCCGCAATCGCGCCATTGATGCTACCGTCGCCTCTCACTTCAGCGTAATCGCGTACACGGCGTAATAAACGATTGGCAATCCTTGGCGTACCACGCGCGCGACGAGCAATCTCCACCGCGCCATCTTCACTCATCGGTACACGCATCAAACGGGCGGCACGACTCACAATCGTGGTCAAATCAGCAATATTATAAAATTCGAGCCGCTGCACAATGCCGAAACGATCACGCAATGGTGAGGTCAATAATCCTGCTCGCGTGGTTGCCGCGACTAAGGTAAACGGCGGTAAATCAAGCTTGATAGAGCGTGCCGCAGGCCCTTCACCAATCATAATATCCAGCTGAAAGTCTTCCATGGCGGGATAAAGTATTTCTTCAATAACGGAACTCAATCGATGAATTTCGTCGATAAATAGCACATCACCCTCTTCTAGATTGGTCAACATGGCTGCCAAATCACCGGGACGCTCAAGCACAGGTCCTGAGGTAGAACGCAAGTTACCACCCATTTCACGAGCAATAATATTGGCAAGCGTCGTTTTTCCAAGACCAGGCGGACCAAAAATCAAAGTATGATCTAATGCCTCACCCCGACCACGCGCTGCGCCAATAAATACCTCCATCTGCTCACGTACCACTGGCTGACCAATGTATTCAGCCAATAATGCCGGTCGAATATTAGAATCAGGCGCATCGCCTGCCCCTTCGAATGGATTAATCAAACGATCTTGTATCATAGGTTTTATCATTATATTAAATCATTATTTTTAAAGAATAGGTAGTAAATAGCATAACCAAACGCTACGTATAAGTCATGCAAAACATCATAAAGCAGCTACCAAATAAAGCACAGCCTAAAACGAAAATAAGCGACAATGAATGTCGCTTATCTGTTTAAGAGTTATTGATACTTATTAATAATAGTGAGCTGAATGAATCAAAATCCTGACAACTGTTGCAATGTGGCTTTTAGTAAACCTTGCGTATCGGCAAAGGTATTACCATTACTCTTAGCGGCTTTAATCGCTTGCTGTGCCTCTCTTTCTTTATAGCCCAAGCTAATCAACGCGCCTTCTACCTCAGCGATGATGCTGCCCTCGTGAGACACCTCAGCAGGTTGCATGGCAAACTCTAAATGACTGCTATCGACTTCGATATTTTTCAGCTTATCTTTTAGCTCAATCAATAAGCGCTGCGCTGTTTTTTTACCGATACCCGGAATACGGGTTAATGCCATCTCTGACTCTTGCTCGACATGCATCTTTAGCTCAGCAGCTGACATCGCAGATAGCATTGCTAACGCCATTTTTGCGCCAACACCATTGATTTTAATCAATTGCCGAAAGACATCACGCTCTTTGCGATCGATAAAACCATAAAGCAGTTGCGCATCTTCACGTACATGAAAGTGCGTCCAAATGCTCGCCTGCTCATTGAGACGCAACTGGCAAAATGACGGTAGCGGCAGCTCTATTTCGTAGCCGACACCAGAGGTAGTCATGACACAGGCAGTCGGTGCCATCAAATACTGCACTTGACCACTAATCAATCCAATCATAATCCACTACCTCTATTAGAGCTGATATAAAAAATAAACTGAGCTGCTATTTAATTATAAATGCTATTAAATAAGCATATCTTGTTGGCAACGCTTATTTATAAAAATCGACCATACCTTCAAGGCTGATTGGACGAATTTTATGCGCTTGCCCAGCTGAGCCAAAGGCTTCAAAACGATTGGTACAGATATCTGACATTGCAACCATAGAGGCTTTGAAGTATTTACGCGGATCAAATTCGCTAGGGTTTTCTGCAAGGAATTTACGAATAGCGCCCGTTGATGCCAAACGCAAATCGGTATCGATATTTACCTTACGCACACCATGCTTAATCGCTTCAACGATTTGCTCAACCGGTACACCATAAGTCTCACCGATGTTGCCACCATTTTCATTGATAACTTTTAGCCACTCTTGCGGCACTGATGACGAGCCATGCATGACCAAATGCGTGTTAGGAATACGCGCATGAATCTCTTTTACGCGCTCAATCGATAGAATGTCGCCTGTCGGTGGACGGGTGAATTTATACGCACCATGACTGGTACCGATAGCAATGGCTAACGCATCGACGTTGGTGTCTTTAACGAACTGTTCTGCTTCATCAGCACTAGTCAATAGCTGCTCGTGATCTAAGACGCCTTCTGCGCCAGAGCCGTCTTCTTCACCAGCCATACCGGTCTCAAGGCTACCTAAGCAACCAATTTCACCTTCTACAGAGACGCCGCACGCGTGTGCCATCTTGACAACTTCGCGAGTCACGCTGGCATTGTAATCATAATCCATTGGCGTTTTACCATCTTCACCGAGCGAGCCGTCCATCATCACTGATGAAAAACCAAGCTGAATTGAGCGTTGGCAAATCGCTGGTGACATACCGTGATCTTGATGCATAACGACTGGAATATGTGGCCATTCTTCGATAGCAGCAATAATCAGATGACGCAAAAATGCAGAGCCTGCATAACTGCGTGCACCAGCACTAGCCTGTACGATAACAGGAGAATCACAGGCGTCGGCTGCCATCATGATTGCACGCATCTGCTCTAAATTATTAACATTGTAAGCAGGGACACCGTAGTTATTTTCGGCGGCATGATCTAGAAGTTGACGTAACGATATTAAAGCCATAAGACGCTCTCTGATTAAATTTTGAATATGATATTAAGAAATCATTCTTAAAAATACGATGTTGCAACAATTGCCCTAAAACCCTAGCCTGATAATAGTCAGACCAGCAAAAAACCGGTGTTTTTTGATCGTAATTATTACGCCGTGATTATAGCAAAAATTGCCAGCGCTTCGTAGCGGTTAACCGACTATTTCTTTCTTTGCTTGATTCATAAAACAGAATGATAGCGAGTTTCATAAAACAATTTGATAAGTTCCATATGATACGCAGCTAATTGAAAAAAATGGATAAACCTTGTGCACCATATTTTTGACTGACTAAGGCCTACCCTCAATTCAATCAATGGATATTTAAATGGGCTAAAAATGAGGACACACCCTAACCTCTAGATTATGATTTTAAATACAAAAAAGCCTTGGCTATCACCAAAGCTTTTTAAATATTTTGAGGGCTTATACAGCAATCAATATCTGCAACCAACAGCTTAATAAGCTATTCATCAATCGATAAATTAATAGCTCAATGGCTTAGGTTCAGTTGCTTATGTATTGATGATTAGTACTGTTGTTCTGCTTCTACTGCGTTTTCACTGGCTTTATTCTCAACAGCAGATGCGCCATCGGCAACCACTTCAGCAGTTTTGGCAACGGCTTCATTTGCGCCTACCACAACTGCTTCACCAGTGTTTTTTAGTGCATCTGTAGCAGCAACACCGGCAGTTTCAGCGCCTTCGGCAACTTCAGTACCAGCATTTTGTGCAGCAACTTCAGCTTCAGCAGCGGCGGCTTCTGTTTCAGCAGCGGCAGTATCAGCATTAGCGGCAACATCATCACCAGCAGACTCAACAGCAGCTTCGGCGTTCTCTTCTGTTTGTTGGCTACATGCAGTGATTGCAAAAGTACCAGCAAGTACGCTAGCAAGTAATAAATGGCGTTTTAACATAATAAATCCCTCATAAATAAAGCATGTCAAATACATGATTTGCGCTATTTTATAGAGTGCAAATTAGACATGCAATCATAATTTTCAGTATAGAAACAAATAATTACTACTTAATAATAATGAGTGGCCACTGACTCTTATTTCTCTTAAAACAGTAACATAAGAATAGTAGCCAAAATATTATTGATACAGCGTACATGAGATGGTGAGGCTAAATTGTACGGCTAATGTTACTCATCTGCTAAATATCGTTAAAGCGTTACGCATCAATCTGTAGAGCAGCAACCGCAGGCAATACTTTGCCTTCTACAAACTCTAAAAATGCGCCACCCCCTGTTGACATGTAGCTAACGCCATCTGCCACTTGATATTTATCAATTGCAGCAAGCGTATCACCACCACCAGCGATCGAAAATCCTTCGCTGTTTTTAACGGCATTTGCTATGATTTGTGTGCCCTGACCAAAAGCATCGACTTCAAAAACACCGACCGGACCATTCCATAAAATGGTTTTTGCGTTGATAATAGCATCCGCTAATTGCTTGGCACTTTCTGGAGCGATGTCCAATATCATGTCATTTTCGCCAATCGCATCGACAGATTTGATGGTCGCAGTGGCTTGTTGTAATGAGCCTGTGAAGTCAGAAAAATCAATCTCATTTTTATCAGCAACGACAACATATTCAGGTAATAAAATCTCAGTCTTAGTCATAATGTCACGAGCTGTCTTAACCAAGTCCGCTTCATACAGTGACGCACCAACGCTATGACCTTGCGCGGCTAGGAATGTATTTGCAATACCGCCACCAACGATAATCTGCGAGCATAATTCAGACAAACTGTGCAGCACTTCTAGCTTTGTCGATACTTTTGAACCACCAACGATTGCCAACATTGGCTGTGCTGGGGTCTCAAGTGCCAAGCTTAACGCATCAAGCTCAGCCGCCAATAAAGGTCCTGCACAAGCTGTTTTTCCTGCTCGATGCATAGCTTGGGTAACGCCTTCTGTTGAGGCCTGCGCACGATGTGCGGTGCCAAATGCATCCATCACGAATACATCGCATAAGTCAGCGTACTTCTGTGCTAAATCCGCATCGTTTTTCTTTTCGCCCTGATTAAAGCGCACGTTTTCTAATAGCACGACCTCGCCTGCTTTAATTGCCACGCCTTCAGTAAGGTAGTCATTGTTTAAGCTAACGGGCTTTGAAAGTTGTGTGGCTAATTTATCGCTTAAATACTCAGCAACTGGTGCTAGCGAATATATCGACTCAGGACTGCCTTCAGCCGGACGACCTAAATGTGAACAAACTATAACGGCCGCGCCTTTTTCTAACGCCATCTTAATCGTAGGCAAACTGGCTTGCAGGCGTGCATCACTGGCGACTTTACCGTTTTTAATAGGCACATTGAGATCTTCACGAATCAACACCACTTTATCCGTTAAGCTCAGCTCACTCATACGCAAAAAATTCATTACCTGCTCCTATGCATTATCTCTTGTTAATCTATCGGTTGGCTTTTTACTCATTGCTGAAAATATTTATCAAATCGGCTGCTCTTGTCTGTGGCTTTATAAAAGTAACCAAGCAAGAATTTGAGGCGGTGTATTCTAGCAGTTTTCTAGCAAGTGCTCATAAAGAACGCACTATTAAATTTTACTCGGGCGTATCCTCATTTTGAAAATGGGGATAAAAATAAGACAAATGGCTGAATTTTAATAAAAATCAGTAACATTTCGTGGTGGCACTTAGTAATAAGGCTGTTTAAGATGCTATTAGCACTGATAATAAATAATACCTACAATAAAAATAACCCATTAGGAGAACCCAATGAGTATCGACCTTCAAGCCGCCAAACAAAACCTACTAACACTTAAAGAAGAATATGAGACTCGTATCGATAAAATCGAAGATCATATCCAAAACCCGCAAGACGACCTCAATGAGCATTGGGAAGACCAAGCCATCTCTTATCGTCAAAACGACATGCGTACAAATTTGATGGGTGAAGCCCGTCAAAGTTTGATCTATGTCGAAAATGCACTAAGCCGTATTGAAAACGGGACTTATGGTAAATGTGAAGTCTGCGGTGAGCAAATTGAAGAACAGCGCTTACAAGCTCTGCCTTACGCTACCCTATGTATGGAACACGCTGAATAACGACTCATTTTACTCTAAGACAGCCATTCCAAATCAAAGTTCTAGTGATCAAGTAGGCATTTTCCATTGAGAGAATGCCTGCTGCCATTGTTTACAGCGCATCGCGATTTGATCCACAGGTAAATCCATAATATCCCCAACGACCGCCACGTAAGTAATGGGCAAACCTGCCAGTTCGGTGACATTTTCTGCCGTCAAGCCACCTATGACACATATCGCTATATTTTGCTGACAGCCATCTATAAGCTGCTGGCGCGTGATAATATTGGCGTTAGGTTTTGTATTTGAGGTAAAAATCGCACCCATAGCGGCATAGCTTACGCCCTCATTTTTTGCTTCTTCAACCAGTTCTATCTTGCCATGACAAGTGCGTCCGATCACTTGGTTTGGTTGTAGTTCGTGCTTAGCATCGGCAACTTCGCCATCTTGTTGACCCAAATGCACACCAACGCCGAGCTTGGCAGCCAGTTTAATATTGTCATTGATGACGACTGGTACGCTGTACGCTTTCGCCAACTCAACTATTTGTCTAGCCTCTTCGTATAGACGAGACTCACCATCAGGTAGCGCCAATATCTGCTTGCGACGAATTTGTAACAGCGCAATGAATCCTGTTGCTAGTGCTGCTTCTAATTTGCGATACAGCAGCGCAAACTCATCGTCATTGGTCAGTAAATATAGCTTTGGCACTGATATAACAGTCGATATTTGAGTCATGTTATTTTTCCTAGAGTGTGTCCTCATTTTAAAAATGGAGATAAAAATAAGATAAATTTTTAGCCCATGTAAAAGTCCATTGATTAAATTAAAGACATACCTTAAATTCAACACAATAAAAAGGCTGTTATATCGAATAACAGCCTTTTTATAAATGCTAAAACAGTAAAGTTATACCGTGCGGCGTGTCGCTAAACTGTTTAGAATATTTTTGGCATCACCCCAACGTGTGGCTGAGCTGTTCGCTCCTAAGATGACGATAATTGCTGGGCGGTTATTCACACGTGTTTCCATTACCACACAACGACCAGCTTCATTGATGAAACCTGTTTTTGAGATACCAATTGGATAATCACCGGCACGAACCAAGCTACTGGTGTTATTGGCTTTATAAGTACGGTTACCACTTGAGTAGTTAGACACATAAAAGTCATAACTCTTGGTGGTCGAGAAACGACGAATCACGTCATAGTTACCCGCCGCGCGAACCATTTTAACCAAGTCGTTTGATGAAGCGACGTTGCGCTTATCAAGACCCGTTGGATCACCAAAGAAAGCAGTGGTCATACCCAGATCTTGAGCTTTGCGATTCATGGCACGTATAAAGGCAGTATAGCCACCTGGATAATTACGCGCTAAACTCTTTGCTGCTGGATTTTCTGATTTCATCAATGCCATGAGCAACATCTCAGCACGATTCAAACGATCACCTGATTTAAGGTTAGAGCTGGCTCGCTTAGGACCGACGAAATCTTCTGGATCGAGTGTGAGCTCTTCACGCATATCGAGACCAGCATCCAATACGACCATGGCCGTCATCACTTTAGAGATACTGGCCATTGGACGCGCAATGTCAGCATCTTTTTCATAAATAGATTCGCCCGTTTCAGCATCGATGACCGCGACACTACGCGAATCAGTGCTGATCGGTATCATGTTACTGCTACCAAATGAGCCACGATACGTTGTATTATAGCTATTACTGCTATTGTAACTGTTATTACTACTACCGAAGCTATTGGCGTTAGTGATACTGGTCGTACCATTGCCACTATCAACTTTCTTGATAGCTGAGCCTTTGGATTTATACATAATATTGCGTGCTTCAGATAAACTATCAGCACCGCCCCAACTCATGCGAGCACTAGAGCTAGTGTCAGCGCTACCATTAATAGTAAGTGCGGCTTGTGCAACACTGCCCAAACTCAATGAAATCATAGCAGCGATTAATTGCTGTTTGGTTAATGGTAGTTGCTTCATTATGCCTCCTGCTGTCACGATGCTGTTAATTAGAGAATCAGTTACATACTAACCAATAGCAACAACGTACGTAGCGTTTATGAATGGGTTTATAAGTACTCGTATAGAGTTTTTGTATTTTTAGTGTATCATGGTTTGCATTTAAGTTTAATGTATCAAGCTGATTTAATAATTTATTTTGGTGTAATTCAAATTTTACTACAACCACTTTATATTACAGAAACATTGACTCACATTTCAGCAATATATCTTAACTTTGAACACTGCAATTATTCGTTTTTTGTTATATTAAACAATGGTATCTATCTAAAAGATTAGCAATATTTTATTTTTTCAAAAACTAAAAAAACGACTCTAATGATTTTATTTTTTGTCATTTAGCGTCAATAAAAGCCTTCATTCTGACAAACAACAAAGAGTATCGTTATGATTAAAGTACTGGTAGTAGATGATCATGATTTGGTGAGAATGGGTATTAGCCGCATGTTGTCAGATAGTATCGATATCGAAGTAATCGGCGAAGCGGACAGCGGTGACATGGCCATCAAATTGGCCAAACAATTGCGCCCTGATGTGGTTTTGCTTGATGTCAATATGCCTAATATTGGTGGGCTTGAAGCAACCAAACGCTTAATTCAGCTGGATATAGGTATCAAAATATTGGCCGTCAGCAGTATGTCAGCGCAGCCTTACCCTTCTATGCTTATCAAAGCGGGGGTCAATGGCTATATCACGAAGGGCACGCCGCTCGATGAGATGATTCGCGCTGTCAAAAAAATCTATCAAGGTGGTCGTTATTTTAGCCAAGATGTCGCTGAGCAACTGGCTGATGTTTTGCTGTCAGATAATGCCAACTCACCTTTTGACTTACTGAGTGATCGCGAAAAACAGGTGGCAATGATGGTAGTTAACTGTCAAAGCCCGCAGCAAATCGCTGACCAACTATTTGTGAGTGTCAAAACCATCAACACTTACCGCTATCGTATTTATGAAAAAGTTGGGGTTGATAGCGATGTGAAGTTAACACATTTGGCCATTCGTCATGGTCTAATTCAGCCCTAACTCATTAGGGCGTGTCCTCAATTCAATTGATGGACCTACATGGGCTGAAAATGGCTAAATTTTATCAAGTATCGTCAAATATCCTGATATTAATGGCGATATCTTCCTTGCTTGATTGTAATTTATCTCATTTTATCTCTATTTTTAAAATGAGGACACGCCCTAGCAACTGTTCCCTTATTGCGGTCAATCTATGAAGCCTGCTACTAATATCGTCTCTGCTGTTACTCACTATTTGCATCGTGATGACACGCTATCTCTACCTCAATTGCGCAGGTTAGGGCTTATTTATAGCAGTTACCGCTTTGCTGTTAGTCTGTTTTCTTTCCTGATGGTGTATATCACCGCTCACTCTGACAACAGCCTCTCTCTACCAAGCTTTTTACAACAAACAACGCTTAGCTTTTATTTCCTGCTTAGCCTTATTTTACTTGGCTTGTTTTATGCCGTTAATCAGCAAATGCGGCGGCAGTTGGCCTTTGGTTTAGTATTAGACGTCATTATATTAAGCTTATTGCTATATACAGCGGGTGCGCCTGATTTACAGTTGACCATGCTATATATGGTGGTCGTCGCAGCGAGTTTTATGTTGCTACACGGCTCACAAGCCTTAATTATTACCTTACTCGCTATTATTTTTGTCATTTATCAGCAATTCTTTTATGCCATTGCCAATAGCATGAGCTTAACAAATTTAGGGGACGCATTGCTCATGTCAGCCAGCTTTTTGGCGGTTGGTGGTTTGAGCTGGTCCATCTCACAGCGTTTGGTACAACTTGAAAAAGTAGCAGCGAGTCACGCTAAAGAAGTTGAACGATTAAACGTCATCAACCAAGAAGTCATCACGCAAATGGTTAATGGTGTCATCGTCATCGATAAACAGCATATCGTTTTAGCAAACCTTGCCGCTCACCACTTACTTAGCCTTTCGCCGACCCCTTCCGCATCATTGCATAACACCTCTATTGATACAAAAGATACTCGAAACAATACTCGCAGTGCACTCTTATCTAACTTTCAGCAGCAGCTTGGTCAACAACATACGCAGCTATTTAAAGCCTGTTTGTCAGTAGCGGCAGGCCAATCACGCACCTTTATTTATGATTTGCCTGCAGTCGCAAACGCTTCCATATTTGGTAAACTGCGCGTACAAATCATTCCATTAAAGGATGACAGCAAACTGATAATGTTAGAGGACTTACGCCGCGAGCAAGCCAGTGCCCAACAATTAAAACTGGCTTCTTTAGGGCAATTGACGGCGAGCATCGCCCATGAAATAAGGAATCCTTTGGCAGCGATATCACAAGCCAGCCAATTATTAATGGAAGATGTTATAGAAGCCAATCTAGAAGTCGATACAGCAAATAATACGATAACGGCGACTATCTCAAATGATGATATGGCAGCGAATCATGAGCTTTATCAAATGATATTTTCACAAACAAAACGCGTGAATCGCATTATCGAAGATGTACTAAAATTGTCTCGCCAGCAAACTGCAAACCAGCAGGCGATTATATTGGCAGACTGGATGCCAACATTTTTAGAGAACTACTTTCAAGGACACGATATTTTTCTACACGTAAAAACACAACCGACCATATCATTCGACACACATCAACTAGAACAGGTCTTAATCAATTTGATTAACAATGGCTTGCGCTACAGTAGCTTCGCCCACCCTCATGCCTATGTGGAAATCGAGATTTATTGTGCGGATAACGATGTTATAATTGATATCTTGGATGCTGGTCGTGGGGTTAGCACCAAAGACTTAGAACATTTATTTAATCCATTTTTTACGACAGACCAAGCAGGGACAGGCTTAGGACTGTATTTATCACAAGCTTTTTGTGAGGCCAACCAAACTCGCTTGCTTTATATTCCTGAACATGAAAAAACCTGTTTTCGCTTGATAGCACCTGCTATTGGCGCTGATACTTATGTAAATAAAACTGAATATAATGTTAATACCACTATTTTATAAATATTAACGTTACCAAGTATTAACGTTATATCGAATACTTTGCCATTAAGGCCTCTTGGTTTTTACCATTTTATAGCTATTGAATACGATGAGATGATGTATGACAACAACCGCGCTAGTCGTTGATGACGAAGTGGATCTGTGCCGATTGATGCAAATTACTTTGACCAAAATGGGCATTAAAAGTGATGTAGCATATACTCTGTCACAAGCAAGATCATACTGGCAAGACAATGATTACGATTTTTGCCTGACCGATTTAAAGCTGCCTGATGGGTCAGGACTAGAGTTGGTAAAAGAAATTAGCAATAGCTCTAGTACGCCCATTGCCGTGATTACTGCTCACGGCAGTATGGATCTTGCCATTGAGGCATTGAAGCTTGGTGCTTTCGACTTTGTGAATAAACCTCTTGAGTTACCGCGCCTACGTCAACTGGTAGAAAATGCTTTAAAAGTTATTCATCAAGACAATGAAGCAAAAGCCACAGCCGAATGCTCACCTGAACAAAAACTGCTGGACAGTAGACTCATTGGTGATTCTGCGGTGATGCACCCACTGAAAAATACTATTTTAAAATTGGCACGCTCACAAGCACCTGTATTTTTGTCAGGCGCTTCGGGTACTGGTAAAGAAGTGGTTGCCCGATTGATTCATGATTTAAGCCCACGCCGTGATGGTAGCTTTGTACCAGTAAACTGTGGAGCAATACCATCAGAGCTAATGGAGTCAGAGTTCTTTGGTCATAAAAAAGGCAGCTTTACGGGAGCTGTCGCTGACAAACAAGGGCTGTTTCAGCAAGCCAATGGCGGCACGTTATTTTTAGACGAAGTGGCTGATTTGCCTTTAGCCATGCAGGTAAAACTACTGCGCGCCATTCAAGAAAAAACGGTGAGAGCCATTGGTGATACCAAAGAGGTTCCCGTAGATATTCGTATCTTGTCCGCCACCCACAAAAATCTAAACCAATTGGTACAAGACGGTGCGTTTCGACAAGATTTGTACTACCGTATCAATGTGATTGAGTTAAAACTGCCGACACTCAATGCACGTCGTGATGATATCCCTGTATTAGCCAAGCACTTTTTAGCATTAATTGCTGATGAATGGCAGTTAGAGAACCCACCGATACTCACTGTTGAGGCATGCGAACGTTTGCAAGATCATAACTTTGCGGGCAATGTTCGTGAACTGCGTAACGTCCTTGAACGTGCAGTAACCCTAGCAGAGACACCGCACATTGACATCAGCCACTTGGGTTTGCCTGATATTGATATAACCCATCACCGCGCAGTCTCTCAAGATCAGAAGAGTGAGCCAGCGGTTGTCAATAATACTCAACATTCTGAGCGTCAAACAAACAACCAAATGGTCGCTCAATCGATAGAAAATAGAGAAAAAGTCATTCAATCTATGGATGAGACTATAGCGCCACAGGTCAAGCAAGTGACGACCAACTTGCACCCTTATCGTACTAACGCTCAGCACTACCCTTCTATGATACAGCGTTCAGAAAGCCATCATGCAGAAAACCCCAACCATACAGCCCGTCACAATCACGAAGAATCTATCACTAATCGATCTACTCTGCAAGAAAGTGATGAAAAAGCAATTCTAAGTAAATTAGAGGATGGTCAGTTACCCTCTCAAGGGTTAGAGCACTACCTACAAGAACAAGAAAAACAGTTGATTATTACCGCGCTAAAACAAACGGCTTGGAATAAAACGCAAGCAGCTGAACTATTAGGCACCACTTTTCGCTCGTTACGCTATCGCATGAAAAAACTAGAGATAGCTGAGGATCAATTCGAGCCATAGCATTCGCCATTTTTGAATAACGTTAAATGATGATATTTTAACGTTGATATATTGCGATAGCCTATCTTTAAGCGAGCTTTACTGAACCCTATTGCCTGCCACTGCTTTATCGACTTTGGCAGGTTTTCGGACAAAACGAATGCCCGAATCAAGTGCTTTTGTTTTTAGTAAAGCAAGCGCTTGCTGCTCCCATGTACTTTCACTTCCTGACAAGGTCATATCAGGCTCTACCCCGATTCCATCGATCTTATTGCCTGACGCTGTCATGTAGTTGGCGACGGTTAGTTTGACAGCCTGCTCATCATTCAGTGGGATGACCGACTGTACAGATCCTTTACCATAGCTGACTTCACCAACGATTGTGGCACGTTTTTGTGCTTGTAAGCTACTGGCCAGCACCTCTGCCGCTGACGCCGAATAGCGATTTTGCAGCACCACCACTGGCAATGATTCAAGTATCGCCAGACCTTGAGTGGATAGCGTACGCGTGTCACTTTGACGACCTTTTACTTGTACCACATCAGTGTCGCTCATAAACAAACTGGCCACGCTCACCGCCGACGTTAGCACCCCGCCTGGATTATCACGCATATCGAGCAAGATACCTGTAATAGGTGCGTCTAGATCTATCAAGCCTTCCAAGAGTTTTTCACGGCTATTATTTTGAAAGGCAGGTAACTTGATAACAGCGATACCGTCAATGAGACTTGCCTCGACCGTTTGAGGGTGGCTGTTATTACGCTGCAAGGTGGTGGTATGTTTGCGGCGACCAGCTTTTGAGGTGATAACATCTACTTGCGTACCCGCAATCCCTGTCAAAAGTTGCTCGATATCGTTACTTTCTTTATCTTCATCAAGCTTGAAATCACCGACTTGATGCAAATAATCGCCAACCGCAATGCCCTTTTTATCTGCAGGCGATGCATCAATAACCTCTGTAATCACCCAATAGCCATCTGTAGGCTGATAATTGACTTTGATACCCACATCACCCACATCACCTTCGGTAAAGGCACGCAGATTTTCATAAGCCTCAGCATCTAAAAATTCAGCATGACTATCTAGCTTAGTCAACATACCACTCAACGCATTATTGAACAGCTCTTCATCGTTGACCGCATCTACATATTCACGGCGTACCAAATCTACTACCGCAACAAACGTCTTGAGCGTTTCTGGAGAAATGGCATTCAATGATACTTGCGCAACCTCAGGTGGAATACTGACATCGATCTCGTTCGTGTCATCGGTCAAGGCACTCTCATCTGCGACACTGTCTATCGAATCGTCAACTTGGTCGGCCGACTCAAGCATATCAGCGACATCTGATAAATTATTAGCGTCATCTTCTGTGGCTATCTCATCGTTATTTAAGCTAATCAGTTGTAGACTGGCGGTGGGATTATTGATGGTCGCATTAGCTGGTGACATCGCTGCTTGTGCGTACATACTGGCAGTGCTGAGCCCAAGCAGACCTATCATCAATGCAGGTTTAAAAATAGTCGGCGCAGTGAATACCTTCATTGCTTGTTTGCCCAATCGCTTCGTCACTGGTAAGCGCATAAAATAAATAGAACGCATAAGAGAACTCGTTTAATAATAGAATTATTTTTATAGATATATGGATGAATATTTATCTCATAAGATAGCATCAAGAGCCAGTCTAAGACTAGGAGAGTATTGCAAGTAACATTCACGATAACTGATATGATTTCATCAAATGATGAGTAGCGGTGTCAAGTTTGTTTAGCAGGCGAAATATCATGCTTACCCTTATTTTTCTCACTATCCAAACATTTAAAGATAATAAAGTCAGCCAAATATCTCTTAAAAAACAGATCAAAAAAAGGAGAGACAATAAATATCTCTCCTCTTTCTATTACTTCTAACAACGCTAGTAAGTTGTCAATATAATAGTATTAAATGCCTGACTTACAACGCTGGAACCAGTAAGCTTTCGCCCGTCATTTCAGCAGGCTGCTCAATATCCATCAGCGCCAAAATAGTCGGTGCGACATCGCTCAACTTACCACGACTACGTACTTGTAGCTTTTTCTCACCCACATAAATGAGTGGCACATGTTCAGTGGTATGTTGAGTATGTACTTGACCGCTTTCGTAATCTTGCATCTGCTCACAGTTGCCATGATCTGCTGTGATAAGCATATCACCGCCAGCAGCGCGTACCGCTGACTCAATACGGCCAACACAGACATCTAGCGCCTCTACTGCTTTTACAGCCGCATCAAAAATCCCTGTATGCCCGACCATATCACCATTGGCATAATTGACAATTAACACGTCATATTTGCCTGATTCGATGGCAGCCACTAATTTATCAGTCACTTCAGGCGCACTCATCTCTGGTTTCAGATCATAAGTCGCCACATCTGGAGAGGGTACGAGAATACGTGTTTCACCCTCATACTCTTCTTCACGACCACCGCTAAAGAAAAACGTCACATGTGCATATTTTTCAGTTTCAGCGATACGCAGCTGAGTTTTACCATTGTCTTGCAAATACTCGCCAAGCGTATTGGTCAACGACGTAGGATAATAAGCAACGCTAGTTTTTGGATTGTCTGCTAAAACATCAGAATATTTGGTCAACATCACAAATGCCGCAAGTTTTGGCTGCTTATTACGGGCAAACCCTGAAAACTCATGATCTGGCAAGACAAAAGCTTGCGCCAGCTCACGGGCACGGTCAGCACGGAAATTCATAAAGATAAGCGCGTCATTGTCATCAACGGTATATGGCACCTCATCACGGCCAATGACTACGGTCGGGTTAATAAACTCATCGGTCTCGCGTGCCTTATAAGCAGCTTGTACTGCGCCATCTGCACGCGTAGACAGACGATCAGCTTTACCTTCAGTGATAAGCTCATAGGCTTTTTGGACGCGATCCCAACGATTGTCACGATCCATTGCATAATAGCGCCCAATGATACTGGCAATCTGTACGCGGCCGCCTTCATAATGAGCATTAAGCTTATTGATATGATCGCGCAGACGATTAATATACTTATCCGCCGATTTAGGTGGGGTGTCGCGTCCGTCTAAAAAACAATGAACAAAGACATTTTTGGCGCCGTGCACTAACGCCGAGTGGCACATTGCTTCGATGTGATCTTGATGCGAATGTACACCACCATCTGACAGCAAACCCATGATATGGACGTTACCACCCAACTCGTTCGCGACTTTTACCGCATTGACTAAGGCTTCGTTTTTATAAAATTCACGATTGGCCACTTCACTTGAGATACGAGTCGAATCTTGATACAGAACGCGACCCGCGCCCAAGTTCATGTGCCCAACTTCTGAATTGCCAAACTGCCCATCTGGCAAACCAACATCTTCTCCAGAAGCAGATATCAATCCATGCGGATATTGCTGATAAATCCTATCCAAATTTGGCATATTGGCGGCAGCAATCGCATTATCCTTATCGTCTTCACGATGCCCAAAACCATCTAATATCATTAAGACATGCGGCACTTTCTTATTTTGATCGCCATCCTGCTTACTATTGAGCTGAGCCTGATTATCATCGATAAATGCTGATTGTTGCTGGGTATTGGTCATGGATTACCGCTCCTCAAGTGAATGAACGCCTATAATGCTATATTAGGATGTTTAAAGCCCTCTATATTAACACACATCTTAAAATAGCTGAAAAATCGTCATTTTACGTCCACCCTTAAGCGTTAAAGCATACTTATTTAAAACACATCTATACAGTAGAAAAGGCAGTTAAAACTTAATAGCTATAATGCCACTCTCTAAATCTACGTATCAATCTGTAAATCATACTTGCAATCATTCAAACCATTCGTTAAGATAATTATATTCTGAAGTGTTGGCTAGTAGATGTTTATTCCCTGAGCCGATAATGCTTTACCAGGATGTGGTACCTATTGCTTCATTGTGTATGCCTGCACCGCTTGCGGTGTATCAGGAAACCTGCAGAGGCAGTGACGCATCCGCCCTGAACTTCACGGTTCATGGGTCACCATCTTACAGCGGCACTTCGGTTGTTCTATTCGGTTAATTATTATCTTATTTATATTCGGTAGGTTTACTTATCAACTCATAAAGACTTAGTAATAACCATTAAAAAGCCCCTTTTATCATTGATAAAAGGGGCTTTTTCTATGTTACCGATTAATTTAACTATTCGTCATTAGCAGATTTGGTGATTTTTTTCACATCCTTGGGAATGGTTTTTGCTGTCCCATCAATCGTTGTATGCTGTTTAAACCCATCACCAAACGGGTTTTGTTGTTGACCGAACGGATTTTGATTATTCATACCACCTGCGCCGCCGAATGGGTTTTGACCGCCCATGCCACCAAACGGATTTTGTCCGCCGCCCATCTGTCCACCCATTTGCTTGGCCATCATTTCCATCATTTTTTGCTGATTATTCATGACATAATTATTAGCAAAGTCTTTGAGCTTCTTTTGCACGGGTGGCAATATCACCAATAATGCGAGTAAATCGCTCAGCACACCTGGAATGAGTAGCAAAATACCAGCCGCTGCCATGGCCACACTTTTCATCATGGTTGATTCTTGCGGACGCATTGATGGGTTCATCATGCCACCTGCTTTCATCTGCTGTGCCATTGGATTGAGGGCAGCCATCCCTTTACGCAAGAGGGAGATACCAATGACTGCGGCGATAATAAACCACATAAATACCCACCAACCACTCATAAACTGAGCAAGCAAATACCAAAGTAGCATCTCGATAATAAACCAAACAATGGCAATACCAACTATCTGACCCATAAAGTGTCGTCCTATAAAATAAAAACCAATAAATTGAGCGCCATGCAAATTAAGATGGCTAACATATGATGTATATGGGGATTGATTGCTATACTATCAAACTTAAGGCTGATTTTTAAGCCATATAGTCGGTACAATATAATTTGAATACAAGGAAGATGAGTAAAAGTACTACGAGTAGTAGGCTGAGCGAGTCTGACACCGTATCCAATTTATATAGTATTGAATATAAAATAAAATGTAAGCAAGATAGGATATTATGGCAATTATTATTGGAATTGATCCTGGTTCGCGCATGACCGGTTATGGCATCGTGCAGCAAACAGGCGACAAACTCACCTATATCGATGCAGGTACCATACGTACCGACACCAAAGAGATGCCTGAACGTCTAAAGCGGATTTTTAATGGCTTAACGCGCATCACACAGCATCATTTGAAATATGCAGATGAGCCTATTTATACGGCTATCGAGCAAGTGTTTATGGCAGAAAACCCTGACTCAGCGTTGAAACTTGGGCAAGCGCGAGGTGCTGCTATTGCCGCCATGGTTGCTCTAGACTTAGAAGTATCAGAATATACTGCACGCCAGATTAAGCAAGCTGTTTGCGGTTATGGCGCAGCGGCAAAAGAGCAAGTGCAAGAGATGGTCTGCCGCATACTATCTTTGGATGTCGTGCCACAGCAAGATGCCGCCGATGGTCTTGCCTGCGCCATCTGTCATGCGCATTCAAGCCATTCTATGAATAAATTAATATTAAACAGCGCCATGCGTGGGCGCGGTGCATCTAAGAAAAAAGGCCGCTGGCGTTTGACAGAAGAAGATCTAGGCAATTTGCGTTAAGAACGCTTATAAAACAAGCATAAAAAAACACGCGTTCAAATGCCGCGTGTTTTTCGAACTATCTAAGTTATTTATACTATCGTTTTGCTATAAAATAGCTTTACTATAAAAATGCAACGGCTTAAACCGACTACTCTGCGACGGCACTTTCAATCACTGCATCCAACACATAAGCATATGCTTCGCCTTCTGTACTATTGCTATCGTCACTGTCTAATGGGTAACGCTGTAGACGTAATACTTCATCGTGCATGCCATCATGCTGATAGCCATCGATTTCACCCGTAAAGACTGCCCACTTGCCTTCGCTCGTTTTAATACCTTGGTCATCATAGGTAATGGGTTTCACTTGTAGACACATCTCTGAGCCATTATCGGTGCAAGGTATCATTTTCGAGCTTACTGCCCAGAATACGGTCTCACCTTTACTATTATACTTGGCTTGTGAGGTAAGCCTGCCTTCCCAAATCAACGTTGCTCCGACACTGGTCACTTGGGTTAATATTGGCTTATCACCCTTGAGACTATCATCCTGAGAGTTATTGTCTTTAGCGTCACCATCTTTGACACTGTTAGCTTTCACTAATATCAACTGGCTTTCACCTTGCATCAGCTGACTTAAACTATTTTCAGCCTTATCAAGCTCACCACAAGACATTTTCGTACTCATACCCTCTTCAACAGTCAAAGTGTGACCTTGCAATTGGTAGCCGGCGCTCATAGTATTACAGCCAACGCTATAACTTAACGTATTCTCACCTTGGTATTGATTAAAAGACAAACGCACTTGGTCTTTAATATCCGTCAGCATGTTTAATGGCTGTTCGCCTTTGTCCATTACAGACATCAATATCCAACGATAACGTGAAAGATTGGCAATCATTTTCTCTTCATCGCTCATCTTATCCATCTGAGTATCCTCCGTTACTGCATCAGCGTTCATCTCTATGCCATCACCATTTATTGCATCAGCGCTTGTCTGAGTGCCTTCTTGTACGTCACTTTCATTGGGTAAAGAAGCATCTTGGCAAGCACTTAATGCCAAGCTTAGTGCCAACAAACTTGGTAGTAAAGTGAATCGAATTGGCCGTTTTTTAACAGATGAGGTCATAGCAGTCATACCTTGTGGTTATCCCTTTTTTAAGTCAAAGTATTTAAAAAATCAGGTTAAATATTTAACAATAAGGGGCTGATGATATCCACTTTATTAAAGCGTCACAATTCACCACTATAGCGCCGTTGATTACCATGGTTGTAACAAAGTGTTTATTTTTATGGATTCATCGTAACTGCTATTTTAATATTTAAAAGTACCATAAAAAATCAATGGTCTCAGATAATTGAAAATTTCATCAATTATTCAAGACCATCAATGATGTCACATTTTTAATTTTTCGCCCTAGTCTTACTCGTTTGTATGAGCAATTTTGGCTTTTGCCATATTTTTAATACTGAAACGCTCATTCATCATTTGATAAAAACGCGCAAGATTTTCGCCCTGCTCATTCGGATTTACGTTCAGGACTTTACCAAAATCCAAACCGAGATATAGGACGATATCAGCAAAGCTTAATTGTTCACCAACCAAATACTCACGACCTTCTAAAATATTCTCAAAATAAGCAAGGGCTTTAACAGCCCGTGCAACAGATGGCGCGACAAACTCTGGGACTTGCTCAACACGTTGGGCTTTGGACGGATGGCTGTGCTGAAAGGCCAGCATAAAATTATATAATACCTCAAACTCAGCAATGCGGCGCATAGCGCACACTTGCGCACGTTGTATTACATCATTACCCATCACCGAACGCTCACCATAGACACGGTCGAGATACTCACATACAGCCTGTGAATCATTAAGTACCGTGCCATCCCCTAGTATGAGAACTGGCACGGTCTGCATTGGATTTATTTTGGTGAACTCGTCTGACATTTGCTCATTGGCAGCAAAATCAATGTCAATCACGTCCACATCATCCATATCATCGACATCGATGCCTTTTGATGCTAACAAAATAAGGGCTTTACGTGGATTGGGTGCAGTACGGGTGACGTATAGTTTTTTCATGGCAAACTCCTTGTAAGATTGAACAAAAGCGATTCAACGCTATCTGGTTTTATTATGGTTATTACGCTGTTGATGATAGATAAAGAATAGCCGTACTCTATACAACAGTTATATCCTACTCTGCTCATCATAGCAAAGCCTTATTGAGCTTGCTTTTTTGATCAGAAACTAAATAAAATAAAACCCCACGACTTTACGTCATGAGGCTTTGTTTTATTCTAATCATCCAATCATGCTACTTATTTATTGGGTGCAGGCGTGGTACGTAAATAAGGCTTAATTTCTGTATAACCTTTAGGGTATTTAGCCGCGATATCTTCGTTTTTGACACTTGGTGGAATGATGACATCATCACCGTCTTTCCAGTCAACTGGCGTCGCAATATTATATTCATCAGACAGTTGCAGAGCATCAATGACACGGATAATCTCGTCAAAATTACGACCACAGCTCGCAGGATAAGTCAGCGTTAAGCGGATTTTTTTATTTGGATCAATAATGAAGACACTGCGTACCGTATGCGTGCTATCTGCATTTGGATGCATCATGTCGTATAGCTCAGCGACTTCTTTGTGCGGATCAGCAATGATTGGAAAATTTAGCTCAGTACCTTGCGTCTCACCAATGTCTTTTGCCCACGCATGATGGTCATCGATACCATCAACAGAGATACAGATTGGCTTGACACCACGCTTTTGAAATTCGCCATTCAGTGCCGCTGCACGACCAAGCTCAGTCGTACACACTGGCGTAAAATCAGCTGGATGGGAGAAAAAAACCACCCAATTATCGCCTGCCCACTCGTGGAAATTGATATTACCCTCTGTGGTTGCAGCGTCAAAATTCGGTGCGGTATCGCCTAAACGTAAATGTGCCATGCTTAATTCCTTAGCTATGTTAGTGATGAGCACTAATATCCAAAGATATTCGCGTGCTCTATTATTATCAACGTACTTTTTATTATCAACGTGCCCTGTCAGATATTACACAATAACTCAAAGCACGTCAGCAAAAATTCTATTTTATCTTAGCAAACTGGTTATAACTGTCTTGTGAAGGATTGTAATGCGGTTATTCTGTTTATTACTAAGTAATTTAGCATAGACTTAACGAATGAATCAAATCACCATTCCAGAATCCCACAAACAGAAATCACCGAATTTACCTTTTTTACTGGTACCACCTGCTGCACGCCCAGCATCTGTTAATGTAAGCTCACCTTCTTGCTCTTGTAAATATCCCGCTGCAAGCAACTTATCATTTAACTCTTGTGTCTTAAAACCCAGCTCTTTGGCAAGCTTCGCCGTCGTTAATTTAGAGTAATTAGGCGTTGCCGCTTCTGTAGCAGTAGGTATGACCGTTGTATTAGCATTATTGCTAAACATTGTATGACTGGCAGTAGCAGTATTATCAGTCCTACCATCAGATTCAGTCACTTTTTCAAGCGACATGCGCACTTCATCGCTGATACGAATAATGCGCTGTGCCTCCTCATAAGTATCGGCATATAGTTTGGCATCTTCATTACGATAAATCAGCACGCCCATTTCATTATTATTGACTTGGCTAAATTCATAAAGGTTCAAACTGGTAATGATGCATTCGTTTTCATTGAGGTAGCACTTCGCATGCAAATTTTTGCAAAAGCTGGTACGAATAAAAGTCAGATTTTTGAGCCAGTTTATTTCTTCTGGGTGCAAATCATTCTTGCCATAGACAATGCGAATATCGATTTTTAGGCGATTACGGTCTTCTAATAGCTCTTTAATACGCTCATTCAGCTTTAAATAGGGACTGATGATAATCAACCTATCAGACGCATTTTTAATCAATTCTTCTAAATGGTAAGTCGTGCCACTGCTGTTTAAAAATTTTGCCATTATTATTTCCTCAAGTCTTACGATCAATCACTTTATAATCATGCACAAAAAAGCCCATCCCTAGCGTACTAGAAATGGGCAAGCTTGCAAACTACTATTGTTCAGTAGTTTTTCAAATAAGCGCTAATGCCGCTAATAGTGATAAATTAAGCTGGCTTATAGCTGTCACGCAAGCTGACGATTTGGTTAAAGACTGGTTTGTCAGTGCTATGGTCTTCGCTATCAGAGATAAAGTAACCTTCACGCTCAAACTGGAAGCGTGTGCCAGCGTCCGCATTCACCAATGACGGTTCCACCACGGCATTGAGTTCAGTCAACGAGTTAGGATTCAATGCTTGATGGACGTCAGCGACGCCACTTGGGTCTTCAACACTAAATAGCTGCTCATACATGCGAACCGTTGCTGGAATGCCTTGGCTAGCTGATACCCAATGAATCACGCCTTTAACCTTACGACCTTCAGGATTTTGACCCAATGTCGTCGGATCAATCGTCGCTTTTAGTTCGACCACATTGCCCGCTTCATCCGTAATGTGCTCAGTCACTGCCAATACATAGGTATTACGCAAGCGGATTTCTGGCTTTTCTGGCGATAGACGCTTATACCCTGCTGGGGGCTCAATCTCGTAATCGCCTTGATCGATATAGAGAGTCTCGGTGAATGGAATCTCACGCTCACCCATGTCGACATTAGGATGGTTTGGCTGCGTGAGCCATAAGGTTTGCGAAGCATCATCAAAGCGAGCGTTGACGCTGTCCGCTTTTTGCGACTCCCAACTGCTGACCGCTTCAGCAAAGTTGGTAATGGTCACTTTTAATGGCTTAAGTACCGCCATACCACGACCTGTGGTCGTCTCTAATGATTGACGAATGCTAAATTCTAATAAGCGAAAGTCAACGACACTGTCTACTTTGGTTACACCAACACGCTCACAAAAATCACGTAATCCCTCTGGTGTATAACCACGGCGACGCATGCCAGCGATCGTCGGCATACGCGGATCATCCCAACCACTAACGATATTTTCGTCAACCAACTGTTTAAGCTTACGCTTGCTGGTCAAGGTATGATCGACATTTAAGCGGCTAAATTCATACTGGTGCGGTGGTACATCAAAGCCAATTTTGTCAATGACCCAATCATAAAATGGACGATGATCTTCAAACTCCAGCGTACACAATGAATGGGTAATGCCTTCGAGTGCATCAGAGAGCGGATGGGCAAAATCATACATCGGATAAATGCACCATTTATCACCCGTTTGGTGATGCGCTTGATGCATAACGCGGTAGATAACAGGGTCACGCATATTCATGTTTGGGCTTGCCATATCAATCTTGGCGCGCAACACCGCTTTTCCTCCCGCAAACTTACCTTCTTTCATGTCATTGAAGAGGGTCAAGTTTTCTTCAACACTGGCAGAACGATGTGGTGACGCTGTGCCTGCCTCATTGAATGAGCCTCGGTTTTCTTTAATTTGCTCAGGCGATTGCAAATCTACATAAGCGTCGCCTTGTTTGATAAGCTGAATCGCCCAAGCATGAAGTTGGTCAAAGTAGCCTGACGCATGGTGCGCCTCTCCTGCCCACTCAAATCCAAGCCATTTCACATCATTTTCGATATTGTCGATGAAGTCTTGCTTTTCTGCGGTTGGGTTGGTGTCATCAAAACGCAGGTTACAAACACCACCAAACTCTTCGGCCACGCCAAAGTTTAGACAGATAGATTTTACGTGCCCCAAGTGCAAGTAACCGTTTGGCTCTGGCGGAAAACGCGTCACGATTTGTGGGTATTTTTGCGCCTTGACATCGTCACGAATGATATTGCGAATAAAATCATTTTTTTGTTCGTCTTTTTGTGCATTGTTGCTTGAGTGCTCACTCATCGGGCATTGCTCCTAACGCAAATTGTCAGTTCATGCTACGTGCCATCACGTAGCATGGAAAATTCAAACCAAATCATTAAAAACAAGTTATTAAAAATGATAATAAAAAGCTAAAGTTGCGTTATTCTATCAGCTTTTGCGAACGCATTAACAGCCTGATACATGACACGAGATAAAAAAGCCGTTAGACTAGCCATAACTTTTTAATCACCAACTTTTTAGCCACCACTTAACAGCGTCATTTTAGGCGCTGCAATCAAAGAGGAATATCACATGGTAGACATGCCACCAGTAGTAGAACTAGACACCAATATGGGTGCGATCGTTATCGAACTCAATGAAGAAAAAGCACCAAAAACCGTTGAAAACTTTTTAAACTATGTAAAATCTGGTCATTATGACGGTACGATTTTCCATCGCATTATTGACGGCTTTATGATTCAAGGCGGCGGAATGGACGCTGAAATGAATGAAAAAGCGACCAATGCTCCAGTTGAAAACGAAGCAGACAACGGTCTAAAAAACGACGCTGGTACGATTGCAATGGCGCGTACGCAAGATCCGCATTCAGCAACCAGCCAGTTTTTCGTTAACGTAAAAGACAACGATTTCCTAAACCATTCTGGCAAAAACATGCAAGGTTGGGGCTACACTGTATTTGGTAAAGTAACAAGCGGTATGGACGTCATCGAAAAAATGCGCGGCGTACCTACTGGTCGTTTCGGTATGCATGCTGATGTGCCAAAAGAGCCAGTGGTTATCAAATCAGCGACTATTATTTCTGAATAATCGTTACTCATTATAAATGACGAGGATAAAGATAAATGCAAAGTTTTAATCATTTAATAACGACCCGCCCTCATGAGGTACGGCAAGTTTTGATTAGCGATTTGCATTTATCGCCTGAAGAGCCTGCCTTAGTGCAGGCTTTTTTGGCGCTGCTTGATGATTGCCTGGCTCTGCCTGCGCTCAAACGCTTGTTTATCTTAGGTGATTGGTTTGAAGTTTGGCTCGGTGATGATTTTTATTTGTCTTTATCCGACGAGGAACGACAAAGTCATTGGCTCACTCCGCTTATCGTTAAATTAAAAAAACTACGGGTAGCTGGTTGTGAGATTTTGGTCATGCATGGCAACCGTGACTTCCTCTTAGGTCAGCCATTCTGCAATCTATTTGGTGGCGAGCTTATTTACGAGCCGTATACTTTGACTGTCGGTCAGCAAAATTATCGTCTAGAGCACGGTGATGCCTTGTGTACTGATGATAAAAAGTATCAGTTTTTTCGTAAAATCATGCGTAATCGTTTGACTCAGTGGTATTTGCTCAATAAATCATTAGAAAAACGCTTGGCTATCGCCGATAAAATGCGGCAAAAAAGCCAGCAGAATAATGCCAATAAAGCGGCGCATATCATGGATGTGAACGATGAAGCCGTGCGTCAAGCAATCACTGCTAGCGATGCGTTGTTACACGGACATACCCACCGTCCAGATACACATCAAGTGACCACTGATAAAAAACGCTACGTGCTCGGCGACTGGCGATTGTTAGATAAAGATACTCGCCAGCCAAAAGTCAGTGCGGTGATTGGCACAGTGACAGGCAACGAGGATTCAAATGACAGTTTTAGTAGTAATGCTGCTGAATTTAGATTGGTTGAGTTTAAATCACTCATTTAATGTCATTTTTTTGAGCGCCTCTGAACAATAAAAAAGGTCTGTTGAGTTATCAACAGACCTCTTTTTATATAAATTACAGTGCATGATTGACGTGCATCTAAGTGTCAAACTATTGATCGCTCAACTCTTACTTTACGGTATTAATTTAAAGAAATGCTGACGATAATGCTTTAGCTCACGAATAGAATCACGGATGTCATCTAACGCTAAGTGACTGCCACCTTTTTCAAAGTTTCTAAGAATATCAGGACGCCAGCGGAAGCAAAGCTCTTTAATTGACGACACATCCAGATTGCGATAATGAAAGAATTTTTCTAATTCCGGCATTTGACGCGCCATAAAGCGGCGATCTTGGCAGATGGAATTGCCGCACATTGGCGACTTACCACTATCGACCCATTTATTGAGAAACTTAATGGTCTCAGCTTCGGCCTCTGCCAATGTCACGGTACTACGGCGGACACGGTCGACCAATCCTGACTGACCATGCTGCTTGGTATTCCAATCATCCATTTTATTTAACGTTTGATCCGATACTTTTATAGCGAACACTGGCCCTTCGGCAAGGACATTCAAATCTTCATCAGTGACAACGGTAGCAATCTCGATAATCTCGTCATTCAAGGTATCCAGCCCGGTCATTTCTAGGTCAATCCATACCAGCCCTTTTTTGCCTTGGTTTCTGATTTTAATCTTGTTGGGGTGGTCACCGGTACTCATAAAATATCCTATGGTCAATAAAGTTTAGAACAACTTTGGAGCAATATTAATTAAATAAATCGTCTGTCAATGTTTATGCCTAAGTAGTAAAACTGTAGCAAAACTTAGCATCTATTGATTTATAACCCTTAAAACGTTACAAAATCTCTGTCTGCAGCAGGCGCTTTAGGCTGTATGTTATCAAACTTTCACGCTACACTTAGCAATATTTTTTTAATAGGTTCAAAACCCATGGCATTAATTCGGCAACGCAAACTGACTAAGCAACAGATTCGTCGCATCGACAAACAACAGCTGGCAAGTCAAGACAGCATCGATGACAGTTTGATGGATGGCGTGGTCATGGCGCATTATGGCAAGCAGTTGGAAGTACAAGTGACCAGCTTGCCTGCGGTGATACCTGTGCAGCCGGAGATTGCACCCGATGATCCTGAGCCGTTTTGGCAAGAGCTGGCATTAGGCGATATTTGGCGTTGTCATGTGCGTACCAACTTACCGATGCTAGCTGCTGGCGACCAAGTACGCTGGAGTGCTGATCCTAACACTGGCTTTGGACGTATTGAATCGGTCAAGCCGCGTACCTCTCTGGTCTCGCGTCCTGATCGTTATCATAAACTTAAACCTGTCGCCGCCAATGTCGATATTTTAGCGATTGTATTTGCGCCGCTACCTGCTGCCGCGCCAACCCTCATCGATCGTTATTTGGTCGTCTGTCATCATGCTGGCGTAAAGCCGCTGTTGGTGCTTAATAAAGCCGATTTGTTGGCAGAAGAAAACGGCGTCGATACCAAAGAATTACTCGCACAATATGCTTCTCTCGGTTATGAGAGCGTCTTGACCTCAGTCGACTGCCCTGAAAACGTCGCGGATAGTGATGAGCAAGAAGGGCTGGATGAATTAAAACGTTATATCGATAAAAAACTGGTTATTTTTGCTGGGCAATCTGGTGTCGGTAAAAGCAGTTTAATCAATGCCCTACTACCTGAATCGGCACAAAGCGTCAATATCATCTCTGATAACTCAAAACTTGGTCAACACACCACTACCACCAGTCGCTTATTACCATTTAATCCAGCCGACTTGACCCAAGGCGGTATCGTCGATACGCCAGGTATCCGCGAGTACGGCATTTGGCATCTCACACCCGATGATATCATTTCAGGATTTGTGGAGCTTGCGCCGTTATCTGGCAACTGTCAGTTCCGTGATTGTCGTCATACTCACAACAGCAAAGGCTGCGCATTATGGCAAGCGGTTGCTGACGGCGTGGTATTGCAGCGCCGTGTAGAAAACCTCGTTACCCTAAGAGAAGAGGCCGATACTAAGCCCTATTAATATTGGCATTATTAGTATCCGCCTTATTAATCGCTGTCTTATAGCTCGTTAATCGCTTGGTTGACCATCGCCCGTTTACTATGGATGGTCTAATCGGTATAATAGCGCCTTGTTCAGTATCGTTAGGCTGTCTTCTCAGCTTAACCGAACACTTATTTTTTTGGAGGTATGGTTTGGATCGTGCGCTGGAATTTGTGGGCAACCACCCGTTTTTATTTGGTATATTAGCCGTACTTGCCGTGCTATTTTTTACGATTGAAAACAAACGTAGTGGCAGAAAAATATCGCCCAATACCTTAGGTATGATGGTTAACTCGCAAAACGCGCAGCTAATCGATATTCGTGCCAAAAAGAAGTTTGAGACCGGTTACATCCAAGGCAGCCGTAACATACCGTTCACTGAGCTTAAAGACCGCTTAGAAGAAATCCGTGCAATTGAGCAGCCAGTGATTATCATTTGTGATATGGGTGTGCAAGCAGGCGCGGCGATTCAGATGATCGGCAAGGACAGTGTCTATCGCTTAGAAGGTGGTATCGGCGGCTGGCAAGCAGCGGGCATGCCATTGGTTGGTTTAAAAGACGCAAAGCCTAAAAATAAAGGCAAAGCCAAACCAAGTCTACATAAGTAGTCCGCTATACTGCTGTTTAAAAATATTTAGCCCGTATCAATTGATATATGATTGAGGGGCGTTGAATATTCACAAATAAAAAAGACACCTTATCGATAGGTGTTTTTTTGTTTGTGGCATTTGTGCTACCGTCAGAGCTTTTATACTCAAGCATCTTGAATTTGCTCTGCTCATCCCCACTTTAATAACGAGCATCACCGAATCTATCTTCAATTTACTTGCTGGTAACGGATTATAAGAATTTTTATCAAATAATTATTTATAATACTTTTTATAATAAAACGGTTACCTTCTAAACTTATAAATAAGGATTTACCATGACTGTCGCTGTTAAAGTTTATACGACGCCTATCTGCCCATATTGCTCAAACGCCAAACAACTCTTAAAAACTAAAGGCGTTGACTACGAAGAAATTGGCATGCACGATATGAGCCGCGAAGAGCGTCAAGAATTAATGAAAAAAACCAATAACTATCGCACTGTGCCGCAAATCTTCGTCGGTGAGACCTTTGTCGGTGGTTTTGATGAGCTCAATCAAATGAACCAACAAGGCAAACTTGACGAGCTATTAGCAGGTTAATCTGCTACTTTTCGTTGCTGTCTGTCTTTGCCTGTGCAATGATAGACAGCGGCAAAGATAAAAGAGAGTAATAAAAACATCCAGATTTTGTCTCGATTTATATTACAATGAACTTTTATTAAAATGACAGTTTGTCCAACTACTTGATCAACTTTTAGAGGATTTATCATGGCTGAAGAACAAGCACAACCACAATTGGCACTAGAGCGTATCTACGTAAAAGACATGTCACTTGAAGTCCCAGGCGCTAGTGTGTTCACCAAAGAGTGGAACCCAGAGCTTGATGTCAATTTGTCTAGCAACGCTGAAAAACTGGATGACGATCATTATCAAGTCATCTTAACGGTGAGCGTTACAGCAAAAAATGCGGAAGAAGCGGCATTTATCGCTGAAGTGCATCAAGCAGGTATTTTCTTATTAAAAGACATCCCAGAAGACCAAATCGGTCAAATCTTAGGTGCATACTGTCCTAATGTTTTGTTCCCGTATGCTCGTGAAGTCATCAGCGACATCGTAACGCGTGGTAGCTTCCCGCAGTTATTGCTAGCCCCTGTGAACTTTGACCAAGCTTACGCGCAAAGCCAGCAACAAGCACAAGTTGATGCTGAAGGTAATGCATAAGTTTTAAGCAAAAATTTGCTAGCTTTATTCGCAGTATATTTTGATAAAAAAGCCGTTTACTCATTACGAGTGAGCGGTTTTTTTTGTGAATGCTATTTAAGCGCTTATTCAAAAAAATCGTTGAGCAATGAGAGTTCTACTGAGTAATATTGTGAGACATACAGTTAAAACCGTCAGACATAAAAAAACCCTGCTAATAAACAGGGTCTTTAATCGCGTCATCAATTATTCGAAATCGATGATTAGCCTTTTAACGCTGATAAAATTTGTTGCTTAACATCATCGATGCCTTGCGTGCCATCAAACTTATCATAATTAGGGGCATCGGCACCTTCTTTGGCCTTGTCTTGATAAAAACCAACAAGCGCTGATGTTTGCTCATGATAAGTCGCTAGACGATCACGAATGGTAGATTCTTTATCATCTTCACGCTGGATTAGCGCTTCACCAGTCACATCATCGATACCATCGACCTTAGGTGGATTGTGATCAACGTGATAAACGCGACCTGAACCAGGATGCTGGCGACGACCAGATAAGCGCTTGACAATCTCGTCATCCGGCACACTGATTTCGATTACATGATCGATAGCAACGTCAGCATCTGCAAGTGCTTGAGCCTGTGGAATCGTACGCGGAAAACCATCCAAAATACAGCCATTGGCACAATCAGGCTTAGCGATACGTTCTTTCACTAGGTTAATAATGAGGTCATCAGAAACCAAACCACCAGCATTCATGATGTCTTTGGCTTTTTTGCCAAGCTCGCTGCCTTCTTTGATTGCTGCACGCAGCATATCGCCAGTTGAGATCTGCGGGATATCATATTCTTTAGAAATAAACTGGGCTTGGGTACCTTTACCGGCGCCTGGTGGACCTAGCAAAATAATACGCATCATTACACGATTCTCCTTAATAGATAGGATTTTGGGACTAATAAAACTCAGGGATTGGTTGTTTGCCAAGCTACCTTACCTTGTGGCTTGGCAAAGCTCAAGTATTTTCATTATTTGCAGTGATAAGTTGTCATGACTTATCTGTTCATATAATGCTATTGCGCGCTGCTGTATCGGACAACAGCGCTTACGTCAGAGGTGCTGACAACAACAGATATAAATACTATGGAATTTGTTGATTAATTTCAACATTGACCTGATTTTGTTCCGCACTAATTACCACAGGATTACCTGACAAATCCCCTGACTCTGCACTGGCAGTACCACTATGGCTGATACGAGCGATGACAGCCAACTGAACTTTATCCGCTCTCGCCAATTTCAAAGTACGTTCAGGCATCATGGCATCCAAATCGCTTAGGCTAATGCTGGCTTCACCTTGCTTGATAACACTGATCGGCAAACGTTTGGCAGCAAATGGTGGTCCACCATTGACATCACGTATGGCGACAAATAACACATCGTCGGCTTTGACTAACGGCAGCAGGCTAGCATTAATCGTAACAGTCACTTCAACACCTTCAGAGGCTTGCTGTTGCTGAGCGGTGACATTAGCACTTAGCTCATCTAGACTCGCCAATGCTTTGGTATGATCACCAGGTTTAGCCGCAATACTGTCACGTAGACGCTTAATCCAGCCTTGTGCTTGATCGAAATTACTACTCCGTGCCTCACCCATTGCCATGAGCATTTGCGCGCCCTCATGCTCTGGATTTTTAGCCAACACATCTTGTAGCACTCGGCGACTATTAGCGTCTAATTGGCCTTTATTGGCAAAGAAGCTAATCTGTGCATAAGTGGTTGCAATCTCTTCATTATCTGGTGACAAACGATAAGCACGCGACAAGGCTTCAATTGCGGAGTCAGTGGCTTCTAATGATAAGAATAATTCTGATAAACGCATCCAGCGATCTGGATCATCAGCGTGACGATAGACATTGGTCTGCATGGCACTAATCAGCTGTTGACCATCTTCAATCGCCCAAGCAGGCGGCTGATCAATCTTACCCGTTAATAAATCATCAGCCACTTGACCCACTTTGTCTTCAGCTGCCCAAAGCTCGAACACAGGCGTACGATCGCCGACCATCAAATACGCCATCGCCGCGAGGACTGGCACCCAGACAGTAATGATCAATCGGCTTTTGATACCAGGCGCGACCATCGGTGTGACTTCACGCTGAGCATCCAATAACTGGCGTTCAAGCTCCAGTTTTTGGTTCTGGTAATGGCTGTCATCGATAGTGCCATTGTCTTTATCTGTTTTTAGTTCTGCTAAACGCTCACGGAACACAGCAACGTTGATATCCAACAGCTGATTGTCCATAGACTTTTCTGGCGAGCGTGACGCTCGCAGCCAAGGCATGATGGTAATAACAGCGAGTATTAAGGCGATGAGTAAGCTTAGAGCAATAAATAAGCCCACAGTAGAGAATATGGTCATTTTTTGTCCTTGAGGCTTGTAATATCATGGTCGTTTTTGTCATCGCTCGAAGCACGTGATAACAGACGATCAATCTCGGCTTTTTCAGCAGCAGACAGAGCAGCAGCCGTACTATTGACCGTTACCCCGCTTTCACCACTAGCGACAAGCTGACGTCGTTTGCTTTGCCAGAACCAGCCTATGAGTAAACTGATGAGTAATAGTGGTGGAAAAAACCACAAAATCCACGTTGATGGACGGACAGGCGGCTTATAAGTGATGAAATCGCCATAACGTTCCTGCATATAAGCACGAATCTCGCCATCACTACGACCGTCTTTTATCAAATCATAGGTTTTTTGCTTTAGATCTTGAGCAATGGGCGCATCCGATCCTGCAAGATTTTGGTTTTGACATTTTGGGCAACGCAGCTCTTCGATGAGACCACGATATTGGGCTTCTTGCTGCACAGAATCAAAGTCATAGACCTCAATAGCAGCATAGCTTGCCATACTTATTAGACAAGCTATTAATAAGCTCGAGACTTTTAACGTAACGGCTGTTATTTTTTTGGCTATCATTTACACGCCTCCGCAACCTGAGTCGGATCTGGACTGACGTCATTATTATTGGCTTCATTGAGCACCATCAAGCAAGGCGTAATACGACTTTGCCAGTTGCTTTCATTGATCTCACCAATGATGTGCTGACGAATAATGCCATTACCATCGACTACGAAAGTCTCAGGCGCACCCGTCAAACCTAAGTCCAAAGCAAACTGACCAGATAAATCCTGAATAGACATCGAGAACGGATCGCCACCTCGGTTTAAGTAGCCTAGAGCATCACCAATGTCATCTTTATAGTTGACCCCGACCAGATTGACACCGCGCTCCTCTAGTTGCATAAGAAAAGGATGCTCAATAATACAAGTTGGGCACCAAGAGCCCCAAATGTTCATCAAAAAGGGCTTATCAGGTAAATTCTCATTGGTCATGATACGGCTGGTATCTGATAATAACGGCAGCTCAAAAGCAGGCACTGGGCGCTCAAGTGCCGTATTGGTAACGATATCCGTCGGCTTACCCAAACGCAGATATAGCATGATGATTAAGCCAATGAAAACGATCAGTGGAATCAAAAACCATAGCTTAAGTTGCTTTTTGTTTATGGTTTTCGTGCCACCTACCTTATCTTGCTTTGCATTTTGCTCAGGGGATTGCTTTGATGTGCTCATATTAATTATCCCCTGTCTTTAATGCTGACGCATCCAAATCGGCAACGGTGGTAAAGCCTGCTTTATTCGCCGCAATTTGTGCAGGTGTCTTGGTTTTCTTAATACGATAGCGATGATCAAGAATACTCAATACTGCACCAAACGCCATAATCAGAGCGCCTAGCCATATCCAGCGGATAAGCGGTTTCACATAAATACGTACTGCCCATTCATTGCTATCTTCGGCGATAGGTTCGCCAAGTGCCACATAAACATCACGCATGAGGCTAGCATCAATCGCGGCTTCTGTGACTGGCATCATACTAATGATGTAATTACGTTTTTCAGGATACAGAGTGGTCACAGCACGGCCATCTTTGCTAATTTCAACCTCAGCTTGGGTGGCATCAAAGTTACTGCCTTTGACTTCACGAAAGCCTTTAACGGTAAAGTCATAGCCTTGGACATGAACGCTATCGTTTGGTCCAAGCGCGACATCACGTTCAATACTTAACGTACTGGTAAATGCGACGCCGATGACGGCAATAATGACACCGATATGAGCGATCTGTTGACCCCAATAGCTCAGACGTAACTGGCTTAACCCTTTAACAAAATTGGGTGCGTTTTTGGTTTTGTCTTTGAAATCAACCACCATCCATAGCAGTACCCAAAAACTGACCGCCAAGGTAACGCCAATATTAAGCATCGCAGACGGGCTCACAAAATACGTGATAACTGCTGCAAGCACTAAACTACTGGCTGCAATGACCATACCAGCGCCCAATAACGGACGGCTGTCTTTTTTCCAGCGAATGTTCGAGCCCATACCCATTGCCACTAATATCAGCCACGTTAGCGGTACAAATAGCGCATTAAAGTAAGGAGGGCCGACAGACACCTGACCTAAATTAAAGGAGTCAGCAATGATAGGATACAGCGTGCCGAGTAGCACGACCAAAGTCGAAATCAAAATAATAACGTTGTTAATGACTAAAAATGACTCGCGTGAGATCAGTTGATACTGACTTTCGACCGTTAAACGCCAACCACGTACCGCAAACATCAACAAGCCACCGCCGATGATCACACCGAGAATGACTAGAATGACCAGACCACGCGTTGGGTCAGCGGCAAACGAATGCACCGAGGTAATAACGCCAGAACGCACGAGAAAGGTGCCCAATAGACTGAGTGCAAAAGCAAAAATCGCCAGCATAATCGTCCATGCTTTAAAGACACCACGTTTTTCTGTGACGGCAAGCGAATGTAACAGCGCGGTACCAGCCAGCCATGGCATCAATGAAGCGTTCTCTACTGGATCCCAGAACCACCAACCACCCCAGCCAAGCTCATAATAGGCCCACCATGAGCCAAGCGCGATACCAACGGTCAAAAAGCCCCAAGCCGCCAATGCCCACGGACGCGACCAGCGTGTCCACACTGCATCTAAACGACCTTCCCACAATGCCGCCATACAAAAGGCAAACGGCACGACCAAACCCACATAACCCATATACAGCATCGGTGGGTGAATAATCAAACCGAAATCTTGTAGCACAGGATTTAGATCCGCACCATCAACAGGTAAATTTGGCAATGTACGATCAAATGGCGACGAGGTAAAAATCAGCATCGCTAGCATCATCATCTGTACGCCAGCCAAAATGACCAACACTCGCGCACGCATAGACAGTGGCAAACCACGGCTAAAGTAAGAGACCAGCGCACACCAAGTAGCCATGATGGTCATCCAAAGCAGCAATGAACCCTCATGACCACCCCAAGTTGCCGACAGCTTATAATACCAAGGCAACAGCGTATTAGAATGCTGAGTGACATAGACGAGGCTGAAGTCATTGTAATAAAAGCCTGCCATCAGCGCGGCAAATGATGTGATCATGGCAGCAAATTGTGCCCACGCCAGACTTGGTGCCAAACGCTGCCACGCAACGTGGTCACGCATAATACCGACGGTTGGTAATACCACCTGCAAAATCGCCAATATAAAGGCGGCTAGCAAGGCAAAATAACCCAATTCTGTGATTAACATACGGTCTAACCTTGTTTACCTTAATACGGTCATTGTTTATTCTAGGGATTGGTTTTTTAGGATATTCGAAAGCATCCAGTAATCGTTACTACGAGTATTTATACTGCTGGTCTTTATCAGGGCGTATTAAACATTCACAAATAGGCACTGCTGATTGCGAAAACTGTTCTAGACAAAGCGTAAAACGACAGTAATGCTCGTGCCTTAACTAGGTTTATAACGCACTGCTCATATAGATCTGGGAGGCAGTTTTCACATCAGCTCGAAGAGACAGGACTCTTTTTTACCATTTCATGGTTAAAAATAGACGCTTAGAATGACTAAACTTACTATTTTTAACGTCGAACTGTCTAAAAAAATAGTCTCTATCAGTGCCATGGTCGAATATTCAACACGCCCTAGTATTATTTATTATAAAAGCGCCATTAGCCATTGCAGCTGAGGGCGCTTACAGCAAGGTACATTAGCGTCAACTTGTCACGTTTCTGTATCCACTCTGTATGCGATGTGTATAAAGATATAAAAAATATGTCATTACTGAATCGCAGGAAAAAACACTAAGACCAAATGCAACCAGCCTGCTAAAAACCCTGTCAAACCACCCAACACGATTAATGTCATCTCATCTTCACGAAAAGCGGGACGTAATAAGTTCTGAAACTCATTTGGCGTCAGCGCGCGAATACGGTCACGAAACAGCCCAAATATTTTACTGGCACGGCTTTCATTGAGCTCAGGATCTCGCAATGGCACCATTGTCGCAACAATCGACTTATCAATGATGGTGTTTTTTAGCTGTCCATATTCGCGGCGACCCAAGCCTAGGCGTAGTGTCGTACTAATCACTGGCGACTCTAACACTTTATATAAATGCGACTTCATCAACTCACGCGTTTGTGCAGCACGGTCGCCATACATCATCTCATTCATGATGTTTTCAAGCGTCACCAAATCTTTTACGACAATCTCAGCAAAAACCTCAGAAACTTCCTCTTGGCGTTTCATAAAACCGCCTTGCAAACGATACTGGGCGATATGTGGTAATTGCGGTCTAATAAAGGGAAAGCGACTCTGGACAGCAAAAAACTTCACATAAGGAATAAATCGCGGCTCTACAGGATTAAACACCATCCAAATAGCAATCCAATTGGTAAGAAAGCCCCAAATCGCGGCAAAAAACGGCACTGTCCAATGCTGCGGCACCACCAAAAATATAAACATTTGGATAATACCGAAGACCAAACCAATCAAAGCACTGATATGCCAAATAAAATCGATCTCTTTTTGACCAACCTTCAAAAACATATTGACCATTAAACGACGATCACTTTCCATCGTGTTAACAATCATTTTGCGCATATCAACCAAGTCTTCGACGTTATGGGTCAAGTCAGTCACCAAAGACTGCATGATATTGGGCAGCTCTTGATGCGCTTGAGCATAGACACGGCGCTTCAACGCATAAGGCAGATTACCCCACAGCGCTGGCGAATGGTCCAGCATAATTTCATCGATCAATGCTTCAAGGTTTTTGTCCACGGTATCCGTGATGAATACCGCCATCTGCTCAGGCTCCATCGCCTGAAAAAACTCATCAAGCGAGCCAAGCTTTGACAGCGTTTGATCTACGATAACGCCTGATATCTTGCCAGCCTTTCGTGGGACGATACCTTGCCAGCCAATACCCGGCAACCCAAAAAACGGAAAGTTTGGAATACGAATACCCCGAAACTTAATCGGATAGAACAGCATTTTAAGCGCCATCCACACGTGTATCCATGTGACAAATGCAGTCACAGGCGGAATAGTCAGCATGGCAAAAAACTCTGGGTGTTCAGCTATTGTCTGCCACAATGAAGTTGCATCCATGACTTATCTTGCCCCTGACAGGTTAATTGTCGTCGCTAATTAAAAAGGATTAGCAAATTAGAACGCTTAACAAAAAGCCGCTCTGCCCATGATAATTATTATCAAATAAATCGCCTGATTTTAGCATACTTGCCATTCATTAGCACACGTCGAGCCTAGGTAAGTTGTGACTAGGGATGACACGTTTTACTATTACTTTCGATAGTAACAATATTAATATCATCTACAGGCGCTTTAGATAATAACGACCACAAAATAAATGGCGGTGTACTGCGGCGGCTCATTTGTTCTGTTATAATTTGTGATTGTATGACCACACATCGCTGTATATAGATTGAGGGATTATTATTTCAACTCATATCAGTCCATGTAATTGAAATTCTTATTATTATCCTTTATGCTCGCCGCACTTTGGTGAACGACCCTGCCCTTTTACTCTCTTTTATTGACTCACTGACCGTTTGGGCTCTTACTTTCTATGAATAAACCGCTAACCCCCAATACTGAACAGGTCAATCGTGTTTTCACCAGTCGTATTATTATACTTGGAATTCTGATATTTATTGGATTGAGCGGCTTGATCGTGCGTTATGGTTACCTGCAAGTCTATGCGCACGATAAGTATACGACGCAAGCAGACAATAACCGTATTAAACTGATCTCTGCACCGCCCAGCCGCGGCTATATTTATGATCGCAATGGGATCATATTGGCAGACAACCAGCCCGTATTTACGGCCATGTTAAGCCCTGATGAAGTCGAAAATCCAGAGCGTACGCTAAATTTGCTTGCGCCTATTTTTGAGCTAACAGATGAGAATATTACCGATATTTTAGCGCGACTGAGTAAAAGCAAAAACGATCCTGTGACCATCAAAATTGACTTAACCGATGCCCAATTGGCGCAGTTTAGTGAGCGCAAACCCTTTTTTCGCGGTGTGACCATTCAAAGTAAGCTGACACGTTCATACCCTTATGACGAGCTATTTGCGCACGTCATCGGCTATGTTGGGCGTATCAATGATAAAGAAACCAAACGCATTGACAAAGATCGCTACGCTGGCACTGACCTTATCGGTAAAATCGGTATCGAAGATTATTACGAGGACATATTGCTAGGGCAACCGGGTTATCAGTCGGTAGAAACCGATGCTCTTGGCAATATTTTGCGTCAATTAGACACTAAACCACCCGTAGCTGGTAATGACATTACGCTGAGCTTAGATTATGGCTTACAGCAAGTCGCCCAGCAGCAGCTAGACGGTCGTCGCGGCGCTATCGTGGCAATCGATCCAAAAAATGGTGATGTCTTGGCGTTTGTCAGTAATCCAAGCTATGACCCCAACCCTTTTATCTCAGGCATCTCCTTTAAAGATTATGGCAATCTGCGTGAAGATCTGGATCAGCCGCTCTATAATCGTGCGCTACAAGGGACATACCCACCCGGCTCTACGATTAAACCTTTTGAAGGCTTAGGCGGCATTCATTATGGGCTGCGCAATTGGGAAACCACTATCTATGATCCCGGTTACTTTAGCTTACCAGGAGACTCACATCGATTTCGTGACTGGAAACGCGGTGGTCACGGTACGGTAGATCTTAAAAAATCTATCGTGATGTCAGTGGATACCTATTATTATAAATTGGCTTATGAGATGGGCATCCAGCGCCTACACGATTGGATGGCACGTTTTGGATTTGGTGAACCAACAGGTATTGATTTGCCCAATGAAAAATCAGGAATTATGCCGTCACCAAAATGGAAAAAAGATACCTATGATAAAGGTTGGTTGCCGGGCGAAACCATCTCAGTCAGTATCGGGCAGGGTTATTTCTTAGCCACACCATTACAGATTGCCAATGCAACCGCCATGACAGCGAACAAAGGCTATCACATTACTCCGCATCTACTAAAAAGTAGCGATGGTGCAGCACAAGTTAATGTAATCACCAAACCTGATGGTAAAATCGAATATAACGGCAAACCATCTGACTGGCTACGTATGCACGATGCGATGGAAGAAACCGTCAAGGCAGGTACCGGACGTGGGATTTATACGCCGCGCTATCGTATTGCGGGTAAAACGGGTACTGCGCAAGTCAAGTCCATTGCGCAAGGCAAACGCTATGATAAATCTGCCATAGACAAACGTCACTGGGATCATGCTTGGTTCAATGGTTTTGCACCCGTAGAAAATCCTGAGATTGCGCTCGCAGTACTGGTCGAAAATGGTGGCGGTGGTAGTGTGGTTGCTGCACCCATCGGTCGCGCACTATTTGACTACTGGATATTACAGCGCAAAAACGACCCTATCTTGCCACCAACAGCTGATCAACTAAAAGTCATCAAACGCCAAAAAGCTTTTGAAAAATTGATGTTTGATGCCCAGCGTGAAAAAGAAGAAAAAGCGCTAGAAGAAAAGGCAGAGTTGGAAGCAGCCACAGCCACCACGACCTCTGAGTAAAAATACGCTAAACGAGATACGGTAAATATAAATATTATGAAAAAATCTATAAGCAGCCGCGAGCATAGGAACAATCATAAAAGCAAAAATATAGCTGCGGGCGACGTGCGGATCATTGGTGGTCAGTTTAAACGCCGTGTTGTACGTTTTATCGACGCAGAGGGTCTACGTCCGACCCCAGATCGCTTGCGAGAGACGCTGTTTAGCTGGCTACTTCCTGATATTCATGGCGCTTATGTGCTTGATAGCTGTGCTGGTAGCGGTGTCTTAGGTTTTGAAGCACTGTCTCGTGGTGCCGCGCACGCCACCTTTATCGAAATAAATCCTGCGCAAAGTAATATGCTGCGTCAAAGTGCTGAACAGTTGCATCTGAGCACTGATACCCATCAAATTATCCAAGGCACTGCAGAAAGAGTATTGATGCAAGAGCAGATTGTTCCGCGCCCTTTCAATATTGTATTCATCGATCCACCGTATGCTCAAGATCTGTGGCAACCTATTTTAATGGCATTGATTACCCAGTCGTTAATTGATAGTGAAACCCTGATTTATCTAGAAGCGGATAAAGATTTAGAGAGCCAATTAAAGCAAATGGAAGAGACGCTTAATAAAAATCCAGATATCCAATCAGGTACTATTCAGCAAATAATCCGCTTTGAATGTGTGAAACAGACTAAGGTTGGACAAGTTGTTGCTGGACTTTATCGTTTATCATCGTCATAATTGTCGGGTTAATGCCTGCCATTAACAAATTTTACAAATGTTTAGAACCGCTAAAAACTGGCCAACGCTGCAGTTTAATGTATATAAGGCGAAAATAAACCCCAATGCAGCTTGCAAGCGTAGGCACTACTGCTTATAATGTGCAGTCTGTTTTTTGAGAGCCCCGTTCCCAGCTAAACTCTCAACGAATTCTAATTTTAAGGTTTTATCATGAAAACACTTAGTGCAAAACCAGCTGAAGTGACCCATGACTGGTATGTCGTAGATGCTGACGGCAAAACCCTTGGTCGCTTAGCCACTCAAATCGCTAGTCGCTTACGTGGCAAGCATAAGCCTTCTTTTACGCCGCACGTTGACACTGGTGACTTCATTGTTGTCATCAATGCTGATAAAATCACGGTAACGGGTAAAAAAGCGCAAGATAAAAAATACTATCGTCACAGTGGCTACCCAGGTGGTATCAAGGAAACCAACTTCAGTAAGTTGCTTGCACATAAGCCTGAAGATGTTCTACACAAAGCAGTTAAGGGTATGCTTCCAAAGGGCCCTCTTGGCTATGCGATGATCAAGAAGCTGAAGCTATATGCGGGTACTGAACATCCACATACTGCACAGCAACCTAAAGAACTAGACATCTAAGGATATACTTATGGAACGCAATTACGGAACTGGTCGCCGCAAGACGTCTACTGCTCGTGTCTTTTTAGCTAAAGGTACTGGTAGCATCGTTGTTAACGGTAAGCCACTTGATGAGTATTTTAGCCGTGAAACTTCACGTATGGTTGTTCGTCAGCCTCTAGAATTACTTGACTCACCTACTGCTTATGACCTTTACATCACTGTAAAAGGTGGCGGTATTAGTGGTCAAGCTGGCGCAATCCGTCACGGCATCACGCGTGCATTGATTGAGCTAAACGAAGCCAACAAACCTGCACTAAAAGCAGCTGGCTTTGTTACTCGTGACTCACGTCAAGTTGAACGTAAGAAATTGGGTCTACGTAAAGCACGTAAACGTCCACAATTCTCGAAACGTTAATCAAAGCTATCTCTTATCTTTTTGCGGCTGTTGTCTTTATCTCAGAGCGACAGTCACAATATTAAAGAAAAGAGTAGATTTGCAAAACCTTATAAGCTGTCCGCAGCTTATAAGGTTTTTTTATGGCTGATGACTTTTGCATTTGCTCGTGATTTTGTGCGTAACTTACCTTGCAAAGCAATGCTGACTACCCCATCATGATGATAACTTTTCATTATTAGTAACAATTTTATGAAAGCGCCTGAACAATACGATCCCAGCAAACCATCTACCAAAAGCAGCCTGCCACCATCAAGTACGCAGCAGCCTGCTAAGTCTCCAGCGATACCTGCTGGCATGCCAACGATTACCCAAAATCATAAGCGCACAGCACCTATCGAAAAAAAGCCTTTTCAATGGCAGTTTTTGTTGCCTAAATATTGGGGCATTTGGCTATTGGCAGTAATGATCTTACCCATCATATATTTGCCGCTACGTTGGCAGTTTTGGCTGGGACGTCAGCTTGGCATATTTATCTATAAAATAGCAGGCTCACGTCGGCGTGATACGCTTATCAATTTGAAACTGGCTTTTCCAGAAAAGCCAGACGTCGAGCGCGAATTGATGGCAAAACAAGTCTTTGTCAATCAGGGCATTGGTGTGTTTGAAACCTTATGTGCTTGGTATCGTCCAAATGTTTTTACTCGTACCGTTTCAATTTCAGGATTACAGCACGTTGTCAATGCACAGAATGAGGGTCGTCCTGTCATTTTACTGGGCGCTCATTATACGATGCTTGATCTGGGCGGCATGCTCTGTACGCAATTTTTTCCGATGGATGGGATGTATCGTCCGCAGAATAACGCGCTACTTGATTGGTTTATTTACAATGGTCGTGCCAGTATTCTTAGCAAGCAAATAGCCAGTCGTGACATGCGCAGTTTTGTTGAGTCAATTAAAGCTGGTCACGTGATTTGGTACTCACCTGACCAAGATTATGGTCTAAAACAAGGCGTCATGGCACCATTCTTCGGTGTGCCAGCAGCGACTATTACAGCATCACGGCGCATGGCAAAATTGGGTGACAAGGCACATCCACCCGCATTGATGGCGCTGCATACTTACCGGCAGACACCAGACAGCTTACCCAAAGGCAAACGCCCGCACTATCATCTAACGATTACCCCAGAAATTAAAAACTATCCAAGTAACGATGAATTGGCTGATGCGACGCGAGTCAATGAGTTGCTAGAGGGGTTGATTCGTATTGATCCCACTCAGTGGATGTGGTTCCATCGTCGTTTCAAAAATGGTCCTGATGGTCGTACTGATATCTATAAGTAAGCGTGTATTGCTACGAAAGATCGCCAGAAAATTTGCTATACTTTGCAGCTTATATTTTTTATATTACTTACATATAAATAACAATGAATTTATAACAAATTGAAAAACAAAACTTTTATAAATAAAACCTTGATGAACCACATAATGGATTTACCATGAATAACACTCATATTTCTGATAACCAAAGTTCTAATAACCAAGCTCCTGATCACTCAACGCAAGCCAAGCGCATTTTGACGGGCATCAAACCGACGGGTACCTTGCATTTAGGAAATTACGTTGGCGCGATTCGTCCAGCCATTCAGTCTATCCAAAACAGTGATGACGAAGCATTCTTTTTTTTAGCAGATTACCATGGCATTATCGGCTGTTATGATCCTGCTATTATTCATGAATCGACCAAAGCCATTGCAGCGACTTGGCTTGCCTGTGGTCTGGATCCTGAACGCGTCACTTTTTACCGTCAATCAGATGTGCCGGAAATACCAGAGCTTGCTTGGATTTTGAACTGCTCATGTGCCAAAGGTTTAATGAATCGTGCTCATGCTTATAAAGCAGCTGTTGATATTAATATGAAAAAAGAAGACGTCGATCCTGACCAAGGTATTAATATGGGGTTGTTTGGCTACCCTGTACTCATGGCAGCAGATATCTTGATGTTTAATGCCACACATGTACCTGTCGGTCGCGACCAAATTCAACATGTTGAAATGGCACGTGATATTGCTGGTACCTTTAATCATCGCTATAAAACGCTCTTTACCTTACCATCTGCGGTCGTAGATGACGATATCCCATTACTAACGGGTTTGGATGGTCGCAAGATGAGTAAGAGCTATGGCAATACCATTCCGCTATTTGGTGATTCTAATCCACAAGTTAGCGCCGAAAAACAGATGCATAAAGCCATCATGAAAATTGTGACCAACTCACAGTTACCTGCTGAGCCAAAAGACCCTGATGACTCTGCTATTTTTGAGATTTATAAAGCCTTTGCTACTCCTACAGAAATTGCTGATATGCGCGCGCAGTTCGCCGCTGGTATCGGCTGGGGCGATGCCAAACAAGCGTTGTTTGAGAAAATAAATACGGAAATAGCACCCTTCCGCGAGCGTTATGAGCATCTTATGGCTAACCCAAAAGAGCTAGAAGAAATCTTACAAATGGGTGCAGAAAAAGCCCGTCGTCATAGCCGTAAGCAACTAGATAAAGCGCGCCGTGCGATTGGTATCCGTCCACTTGCCAAAATTAAATAATCATTTGATTATGTTAGCCAAGATGGATATTAAGCGTGCAGACTAAGCTAAAAAATGAACAATCGGCTTTACCAAAAGCCGCTCTTCTTCTAACTGTACCTCAAGCCTCTGATTCTTTAGATACTAAGCGCGCACAAGACGGCTCATTTATTAATGATATGTCTTTGCGCATTTACCAGACATCCGTACAACATCTACCAGAAGATCTCTATGTGCCGCCGCAAGCCTTTGCCATTTGGCTTGAGCAGTTTGCCGGACCATTAGATTTCTTGCTATATTTGGTCAAAAAAAATAATGTTGATCTGACCCAAATGCCGATATTGCCCATTACTGAGCAGTATTTGGCTTACATCAGCGAATTAGATACCGAGCATTTTGAATTGGCAGGCGATTATCTGTTGATGGCGTCCACGTTGATTGCCATTAAAACCGAGCTGTTGCTACCCAAGCCTGAAACTCCGAGCGATGAACGTGATCCAAAAGCAGAGCTGATTGAGCGCCTTGAAGAATATGCGCAAATCAAAGTAGCCAGTCAACGCTTAGATAATCTGGTGCGTCTTGAGCGTGATGTGTTTTTGGCCATGGTCAGTATGCCCGGTCAAGACGTCATGAATGCTGAACTACCTAGCTATTCGCCAAACCTTTTGATTGACAGCCTATTTAAAATGCAACTGCAGCCCGATTATCAAATGCATACCATCAAAGTCGATGCTGTTCCCCTTGCTGATCGTATTGCCAGTATTAGCCGACAGCTCAGCACGGATGGTGAGCACTCTTTTTATGAGCTACTAGATAAAACACAAGGTAAAATAGGTGTGGTTGTCAGCTTCGTCGCCATACTAGAGCTGATAAAACGACAGTTGGTTGGTATCGTAAATACTGATTTAAAAAGTCATCCTACTACTGACAATAATGATGCTGAAGACAGTCATATTAAACCCTTAACGTTACAGTGGTTGGCATAGTTATTATCCATCTGTCTATTCCTATAAATATCGATACACATTATCATTTAAAAAGAGTCGCTTTCTAATGACAGATACTGACAATACCAAGCAAGATCATGACAAACCATCCTCATTATCTACCGCTTTACTGTCATTGACCGATGAACAGCGACAGCATCTAGAAGACTTAAGCAAGCATATCGAAGTGCTATTACATGCGTCAGAGACGCCCCTAACCGCCACTGTCTTAAGAAAACACCTGTCTTTAACGGCTAAAGAGCTAACACAGGCTTTGGCGCTACTAAGACAGCGCTTGGATATGGGCGTGCTAAGCTTGCACGAAACTGCCAGCGGTTATCGACTGCAAGTCGCGAATAACTATAGTGCTTTAATTCAACGCGTCTTCCCGCAGCGCCAAGAACGCCTGAGCCAAGCCTTACTTGAGACGCTTAGTGTGATTGCTTACAAGCAGCCAGTGACTCGTAGCAACATAGAACACGTGCGCGGTGTGACGCTATCAAGCAATATACTGCGTCAACTATTTGATAAAGGCTGGATTGAAGAGAAAGGTTACAAAGAAACCTTGGGTCGCCCAGCATTGCTACATACCACGCCACAATTTTTAGATGCCTTTGGACTGAGTGAGTTGAGCGAGTTACCACCGATGCCAGATATAAGCGCCATCAAAGCAATGTCTTAAGCCTTTAGAGCGTGAACCCTTTATAAATCATTAAGCATTTAAAACATAGTATAGAAGAGATTTAGCATTATTTTCCAGAGAACCTTTATTCAAAAAAAGACAGACCGCATAGGATCTGTCTTTTTTATTTAATCAATAAAGTCTTTGATTAGCCATTAATAATTGGCTCTTGATAACGACCTGTTATTGATTAATAACATCAACGCCTTTTGGTGGCGTAAACTTAAACTGACTGCTACTAATGCTTGGGTTCAGTTTGATACCACTAAATTTGATGGAGGTGGTTTGACCAAGGCTATCATTTAGCACCATCATCACTGGCTTACCACCGCTAAAACTCATTGACAAGCTCTTAAAGCTGGCACTGTCTGATTTTGGGTACAGCACGTAGTAATTTTTATTGTCATATGGCTGGGTAATTTTAAAATTCTTGTCAATTTGGCTTGGGTCGCCTGATAACAGCAGTGCTGGTGTATTGCCAACTTGGCTGTCAACGTTTTGCTTGGTCGCTTGCTCTAAATCCTTGTCATAAACCCACATGGAGTTACCGTTAGCGACGATCAGTTGCTGTGATGGCGACTTTGTTTCCCAGCGGAAATTATTTGGGCGTTGTACACTCATCGTACCCGTAAAAGTACCACTGTTGGCACCTTTGGTCGTTTGGCTAAAGTTAGCCGTCATGCTTTTGGTATTTGTCAGCAGCTTGTTTAAACGTTTGGCAGCGGTCAAGTTATCAGCTGGTGCAGCAGTAGCTGATTGTGTCAATACCATCATCGGGGCTGCAACACCAAGCGATGTCATTAATACACCAGCTAAAGCACCGCCCATCATTTTTTGTTTTAAAGTTGTTTTGTTGGTTGATAAAGTCATCATAAATCCTCTCTAAAAATGCATAATCGCTTAAAAATTGTCGCTTAAAAATAAGACATCTTATTAAAATTTTTGTTTTCCATAAATGTTTATCTAGCAACCATAAAACGGGTGCTCATAAACAATGACAACAGTGTGCCAGTTTTTTTATTACACGCCTAGTCATGATTTGCAATCTTTACTACCGCTGCCATACACGCTTGTAACTACTCTTTTGACCATTTTTGTGATCATAAGTGGCTACACAATAATAAACCGCATGGATGGTGAGTTTTTTAACTATTCATTATTTCCTAACGTTATTTACTAATATTGTTTAGCAGCATAAAGCCAATTTAGTATCCATAACCCCTACGAAAATAACTAAAAAAAGCCCCTACTACCAAACGGTAATAGAGGCTTTTTAGTCATCGGATTATTTTAGTCTTTGACTAAAACAACCTAGATGGGCAATTATGCGCTTTCAACCATTACATAACGACGGTTGAACTTACCTTTGGTCGCAAACTTTACCACACCGTCATTCAGTGCAAATAAAGTATGATCACGACCCATGCCAACGCCTTCGCCTGCGTGGAATTCTGTACCACGTTGACGAACGATGATGTTACCAGCTGTGATAGCTTGGCCACCAAAGATTTTAACGCCTAGCATTTTTGGGTTTGAATCACGACCATTACGGCTTGAACCGGCAGCTTTCTTATGTGCCATGGGAAAATCTCCTTGTTAATTTGACTTATCGCTGATGCGATAACTCTTAAGCGTTTAGTGCACTATTTAGCAGTAATTGCTAAGTGGATAATTAGGCATTAATGGCTTTGATTTTTAACAAGGTATACCATTGGCGGTGACCTTGCTCTTTGTGATAATGCTTACGACGGTTGTGCTTAACGATACGGATTTTTTCGCCGCGACCATGTTCAACCACTTCAACTTCAACGCTAGCACCTTCAACGATAGGCTGACCGATTTTGACAGTTTCGCCGTCAACAATCATCAATACATCTTCGAATTTGATTGTTGCGCCAGTTTCTGCTTTTAGTAGTTCAACTTTAAGCAACTCATCGACAACTACACGGTGCTGTTTACCACCAGTTTTGATTACTGCGTACATTGTATGACTCCGTTTAACCCGTGTGCCGTGGCTGATGTTATACCAACGCTTTTACGACGAACACGACAGGGAAAAATTAAAGGCAAGATTTTACGGCTTTTTGCTCATAAAAGCAAGCCGTCTATCTCACTTGTTTGACTGGTTTTTGTAAGGCAGTTACACGAATAACCACCTCACTTTTTATTATATCTACTGCTGATTAAGAGCGCATCCAAGATGCTACTCCAACAAAAAAACACTATATAATAATAGCGGCTATTATAACTTATATAATCAGCGACTTACAGCCTTTTATACATCTCTTAAATGAGCTTAAATGTCGCCGATAAATGACCATTAATTCTAGTGAAATTTCAGCCAACTTTTACAGTTTTTATGTCAATTTCTATATATAGTAAATCTTATTTAAAAGATAGGCGCGATGTTTTAGGCACGTTTTAACCCACAATCTAAAGGCATAGCTATGCTATTATAGAAAATAATGCCTTACCTATCTATAAAACTAAGGCTATAAAAAATTCTCTTTATTCTTATTAATATGACTATTTATTATGACCAGCATCCCTTCACATAAAACAGATTCAATGACTCAATCAACGCCTAATTATGCTTATATTCAAAGTATCGTGGCGGATGATTTTGAGATTATGGACAAGCAAGTATTCGGTAGTCTTAATTCCAAAGTTCAGCTGGTAATGAGCGTCTCACAGCATGTAATCAATGCTGGTGGTAAGCGCATGCGCCCGCTGATTACCTTGTTATGTGCACGCATGTTTGAGGACAAGCCCTCAGAAAAAGCCATGCATCTAGCCGCTATTACTGAAATGCTGCATACAGCGACCTTGGTTCATGACGATGTGATTGATGAGTCAGGACAGCGCCGTGGTAAGCCGACTGCTAATGCCACATGGGATAATGCCACCGCGGTACTGGTCGGTGACTATCTGATTGCTCGCGCCTTTAATTTATTAGTTGGCTTCCAAAGCTTACCACTGTTGCAAGTATTCTCAGATGGCACCTGCGATATCGCTGAAGGCGAAGTATTGCAGCTCCAGCATCAGCACAACCCTGCTGCGACAGAAGAGGATTACTTGCGCATTATTGATGGTAAAACCTCGCGGCTGTTTATGATGGCGACTCAAGGCGCTGCAATTTTACAAGACAGAATAGAGCATATGCAGGCTTTAGGCGATTTTGGTCAGCACTTTGGCAATGCTTTTCAAATTATCGATGATGTGCTCGACTATAGTGGTGATAGTGAGGTAATGGGCAAAAATTTAGGAGACGACCTCGCTGAAGGCAAGCCAACCCTGCCGACCATCAAAGCGCTTGAGCTGCTCAAAGACAGCGACATCGAAGGCTATGAACAGTTGCGTGTCGCCGTACAAACTGGAAAGACACCGAACGCTGAACAACTTATTGAGTTAGTGCGCCGCTCAGGATCATTAGATTACTGTAAGCAGCGAGCTTGGGAAGAAACCAAGCTGGCGCAACAAGCACTGAGTACGTTACCTGACAATCGTTATCGCACAGGCTTATATCAATTGACTGAATTGGCTAGCGCACGCTTGCTGTAGTCAGTATGGTCGTAACAGCTGTCAATACTTGCGGCTAGCAGCCATTAGCTGTTGGTAAAGACCATTGATGAGTAATTGTGTTAATGGTCACAGTTAATAGTTGCTAAAGTTTTTGTTTTGTTGGCAAACCTTATTTATCATTCATTAAAGACCTTACAATCTATATGGTTATGCCATTTTCACAAAAGTTTACAATTATTTCTCATTGGCCGTTGTATGACTGTACATTAGCTGTTAGTGAAGATGGCGCTTGCCATGACAGCATTTAATGCATTCACGAAAGCTGATATTACGATTTCTAACTATAAATCCTGCGCTCAACTACTTGACTGTGGGGTTATCCCGATAGTTTATAATTACTCGTTAACTTTACTAATCAAGGTTGTGGTTTGGCTACAGCTTTGATGCTTAAGATTCTTACACCGATACTTGATACTTATATTGCTATTAGAGATTCTAATAGTGATGTTTGGCTAAATTCATATTATTAAGAACAAATTTAGCCGAGAAAGTAAAGATCATTAGAATCAACACCCATTTTTATATTCAATACGCTTAGATTTATTGATAAACTTTTTATACTGTCATTACTTATTTTATACCTATTGCCGAGGACATTGATGAAGCACTCTACTCTTGCGCTTGTAATAGCATCTGTACTATCTGGAGCTGTACTGATTGGCTGTGACAAAAACGAGGACGCCGCTGGCGCAGATGCCGCACAGCAGCAGATGCCGCCTGCGGTTGTTAACGTCCAGACTGTCACGCTCGATACTGTACCCCAAGTACAGACTTTTTCTGGACGTACCACGGCTTATCAGACTGCCGACGTCCGCCCACAAGTTAATGGCGTTATTGACGAAGTATTGTTCCGTGAAGGCGGCAACGTCAAAAAAGGCCAGCCACTTTATCGTATCAATACTGATAACTACGCTTCTTCTGTCACCAGTGGTCAGGCAGCAGTGCAACAAGCACAAGCAAATTACCAGACAGCACAAGCAAATAATGCCAATGCAAAAGCCGAGCTAGCCAGCCGTCAGGCATCATTAGCACAAGCGCAAAATGATTTACAGCGCTTACAAGGCTTGGTCAGCATCGACGCCATCTCAAAGCAGCAGTATGAGCAAGCACAAACACAAGTACGTACTGCACAAGCAGCGGTACAAAGTGCGGCCGCCGCTGTTGGACAGACACAAGCAGGCATCGAAAGTGCAAAAGCAGGCATTCAAACTGCTCAAGCGGGTTTGGATGCTAGCAACCTAGATCTTAACCGTACCATCGTACGTGCCCCGCTGTCGGGTCGTACTGACCGCTCTAGTGTCACTGCTGGTACTTTGGTCAGCGCAGGTCAAGCTGATCCGCTGGTGACTATCTCACGCTTAGATCCTATCTATGTTGATATCAGCCAATCATCCTCTGAGCTATTAAAGCTGCGTCAGCAAATCGCTGAAGGCAAAGCACAGCCGGGTATGAATTCGGTTGAGTTGGTATTAGAAGATGGCTCAGTCTACCCAGCACGCGGCAAGCTTGCTTTATCTGAAGCAAAGGTTGACGAGTCAACAGGCGCTGTGACCTTGCGTGCTATTTTCCCAAACAGCAATAACATCTTGCTGCCTGGTATGTATGTGACGGCACGTTTGACACAGAGCGTGATTACCAATGCTGCATTGGTACCGCAAAGCGCCGTAATGCGTACACCGAAAAGTGAGACGCAAGTTTACATCGTTGATGAAAATAATAAAATCCAAGTACGTCCTGTCACTATTAATGGCACTTATAAAGGCCAGTGGGTTGTCACTGACGGCTTACAAGCAGGGGACAAGATAGTTGTTATCGGCGGCTCAAAAGTTAAGCCTGAACAAGAGGTGGTCGTTAAGCCATTAGAGAATCCAAACCCAGCACCAGCTAAAGAAGGTGCCTCTAATGCCCAGACGCCGCCGCAAGCTGCTAAAGCGATGGATAAGCCAGCTAGCAAAGATGCCACTGCTCAGAAACAAGCAGAGTCTACCGCTAACTAATTCCATTCAAAGATAGGAAGACTAGGAATATACTATGTCACGTTTTTTTATTAATCGCCCTATTTTTGCATGGGTTATGGCTATTTTAGTCATGCTCATCGGGGTGATATCGGTCATTAACTTACCGATTGAGCAGTATCCACGTATTGCACCACCGACGATTTCAGTCAGCGCAAGCTATCCTGGTGCTAATGCTCAGACGGTTGAAGATTCAGTCGTTCAGATTATTGAGCAACGCATGAAGGGTCTTGATGGGCTGATGTATATGTCGTCATCGAGCTCCTCGAATGGCGCTGCATCCATTACGCTCACTTTCGAAAATGGTACGGATTCTGATACTGCACAGGTACAGGTACAGAACAAACTCCAAGCCGCCATGAGCTCACTACCCGAGTCGGTACAGCGTCAAGGCGTCAACGTTAATAAATCCTCTAGCAGCTTTTTAATGGTGCAAGGTTTTATTTCTGAAGATGGCAGCATGGATCGTGCGGATATCGCCGATTATGTCAACTCAAACGTTGTTGACCAGTTAAGCCGTGTGGAAGGTGTTGGTGAAGTACAAGTTTTTGGTTCTGCTTATGCCATGCGCATTTGGTTAGATCCAGCGCGCTTACGTAGCTATAACATGGTGCCAGCTGATGTGGTTGAGGCAGTACGGGCACAAAACGCCCAAGTATCTGCCGGTCAGCTAGGTCAAGCACCTGCTGATACCAGTCAACAGGTTATCAATGCGACTGTCACGGTTCAAAGCTATCTACAAACGCCTGATGAATTTAAAAACATTCTATTAAAAACCGATACTGCTGGCGCAAAAGTGCGTTTAGGTGATGTGGCAGAGGTTGAGATTGGTAGTGCAGACTACGGCGTAGTGTCGCTATACAATGGTAAAGAAGCAGCCGGTCTTGGTATTTCATTGGCAGGTGGTGCAAATGCACTGGAAACTCGTGAAGCCGTTGGGGCTCGTATGGCAGAGCTGGAAGCAAACTTCCCAGCAGGTCTAACATCCGTTATCCCTTATGACACCACACCATTTGTGCGCTTGTCTATCGAACAAGTGGTTATGACACTGCTTGAGGCAATTGTTCTCGTATTTATCGTCATGTTCGTTTTCTTACAGAACTGGCGTGCGACCATCATTCCTACTCTTGCCGTACCTGTCGTACTACTTGGCACCTTCGCTGTACTTTACATCGCTGGTTTTAGTATTAACGTCTTGACCATGTTTGCCATGGTACTATCCATCGGTCTGTTGGTCGATGATGCGATCGTCGTCGTCGAAAACGTCGAGCGTATCTTGGAAGAAGATCCTGATATCTCTATTAAGGATGCTACCGTACAATCGATGGGCGAGATTAGTAAAATCGTTATCGGTATTGCGCTGATTCTCTCTGCCGTATTCGTACCGATGGCATTCTTCGGTGGCTCAACAGGTGTGATTTATCGTCAGTTCTCTATCACCTTAATTACCAGTATGGTGCTATCGGCCTTAGTGGCGCTTATCTTTACCCCTGCCCTTTGTGTGACCTTACTCAAGCGTAGCAAGAGCCATGATAAAGGCAATACAGAAGAGCAAAAAGGCTTCTTTGGTTGGTTTAACCGCTCGTTTTATAAAGTCAGCCGTAGTTACGAGAATTTAGTTGGCAAAAGTTTCCGCTTGAAGTGGCTATACTTAATTCTTTATGCTGCCATTATCGGTATTATGGCAGTGGTATTCTTACGTATTCCCGGCTCGTTTTTACCAGAAGAAGATCAAGGTATTATGTTTACCTTGGTTCAGTTACCTGCTGGTGCGACGCTTGATGAAACGCAAGAAGTGCTCGATAAAGTCAGTGATTATTACAGTACCCAAGAAGGCGATAATATCGCTTCAGTCTTTACTATCGCAGGTTTCAGTTTTGCAGGACAAGGGCAGAATATGGGACTGGCCTTTGTACGTTTATCGGATTGGGCTGATCGTCCCGGTGAAGAAAACACTGCACAGGCTGTCGCTGATCGCGCCATGGGTTACTTCTTTACCCAACTAAATGAAGCACAAGTATTTGCGATTGTACCGCCAGCCATTACCGAACTGGGTAACGCCAGTGGTTTTGACTTAATGATTCAAGACACGGGTAACCTTGGACATGAGGGTCTACTCGAAGCACGTAATATGCTGCTGGGCATGGCTGCGCAAAACGACAAAGTCGCGGGCGTTCGTCCAAATGGTCAAGAAGATGCACCGCAGTTAAAAGTAAATATTAATCAAGAGCAGGCCGCTGCTTATGGCTTGTCACTTGCTAGCATTAATAGCGTTATTTCTACCGCTTGGGGCTCAAGTTATATTAATGACTTCGTCGATCGCGGGCGTATTAAACGCGTCTTTGTTCAAGGTGAACCAAGCAGCCGTACCAATCCTGAAGATATTGCTAAATGGTATGTACGCAACGATGTAGGTGAAATGATTTCATTTGATGCGTTCTCTAGCAGCGAATGGCAATCTGGCTCACCGCGTCTGACCCGTTATAACAGCTTACCATCGATGAATATTCAAGGTAGTGCTGCACCTGGTCTAAGTACGGGTGAAGCGATGAGTTCGATGGAAGCAATGATGGAGAATCTGCCTGAAGGTGTGGGCTATGAGTGGACGGGTATGTCACTTGAAGAGCAAAAGTCAGGTGCACAAGCGCCGATGCTATACGCGCTCTCAATCTTGGTGGTATTCTTATGTCTAGCAGCCTTGTATGAAAGCTGGTCTATCCCCTTCTCTGTGCTATTGGTCATTCCACTTGGGGTATTAGGTGCAGTCATCTTTACTTGGCTACGTGGCTTTAATAACGATATTTATTTGCAGGTAGGTCTACTCACAGTCGTTGGTCTATCCGCTAAAAATGCTATCTTAATTATTGAGTTTGCAAAAGAGCACCAAGAGGAAGGCTATAGTCTGAGAGAAGCTGTCATGACAGCCGCGCGTCAACGTTTGCGCCCGATTATCATGACCTCGCTCGCCTTTGGACTGGGTGTTGTGCCATTATTTATCGCCACAGGTCCTGGTTCAGGCAGTCAAAATGCCATTGGTACCAGTGTACTCGGTGGCGTTGTGACCGCGACATTGTTAGGTATCTTCTTTATTCCCATGTTTTATATTTGGGTACGTAGTATGTTCCCGTACAAATACGAGAATAATAAACCAAATGATAAAGATGATGGTCATGGTACGCCTGACCCGCAAAACCCAACGCCTTCTGAGAATTATCAGCCTGCAAGCTTTGGAGACAATACACAATGAGTGTTCAGAAAACATATAACACCAACTCAGCAGCGGTAGCAAATATTGCTATCACTGCGCAACCAGCGGGCTCACATATGCGCAGAAATGCTGGTCGCCTAATCGGCTTGACCGTTTTAGCGATGAGCATGGCTGCTTGTAACACGATTCCAAAAGCAGATATGCGCCCTGTGCTTGCTGAGCCAAATATCCCTATCGAACAAACCTATGGGGCATTCGATAAAGAAACAGTTAGTAGCGCTGATCAAGCAAGTATTGCGGGTCAACGCTGGCAGAATTTTTATAGCGATGAGCGTTTAAAGGGCTTGATTGCTTTAGGGTTAGAGAACAACAAAGATTTTGAAAGTGCTCGTTTAGCAATCGAGAAAGCACGCGCACAGTATCAGATTACCGATCTTAATGATCTACCAGCGATTAATGGTAATGGTGGATACACGCGTCAAGCACAAAATAGAACCGACAAAAACCCCAACAGTAGCTATAACGTCAACCTAGGGTTGGCTAATTACGAGTTGGACTTTTGGGGCAAAATTGCTAGCTTAAAAGATCAAGCGCTACAGAATTTCTTAGCCACTACAGCGGCCAAAGATTCGACCCAAATCAGTTTGATTAGTAACATCGCTCAGAGCTATGCCAACTTAAGCTATAGCTTAGCGCAGTTAAAGCTAGCAGAAGCCACGGTTGAGAGTCGTGAAAAGTCTCTGTTTATCGCTGATAAACGCTTTGAAGCAGGCATTGATCCGAAGCTGCCATCTTTGCAAGCCAGTGCGTCATTAGAAAATGCCAAACTTGCTGTCCTACGGGCACAAAGCAGCATTTTAAAATCACGTAACGCCTTGCAGTTCTTGGTGGGTGGACCGATTCCAACCAATCTAATTCCAACACCAGCAGTCAGCAACATCACTAGCCAGCAGATATTTAGTGCAGGCTTACCAAGTGAGTTGCTACGTTATCGCCCAGATGTACTGCAAGCAGAATACAACCTAAAAGCCGCTGGAGCCAATATCGAAGTGGCACGCGCGTCTTATTTCCCGTCTATCAGCTTAGCCAGTAGCATTGGGGTTAGTAGCGGCAGTTTAGATGACTTATTCAAAAGCGGCGCTGTCGGTTGGTCGTTTGGTCCAAGCATTAGCGTGCCTATCTTTGACGCTGGTCGCTTAGACGCCAATTACGATGTGGCTAAAATTGAGCGTGAACAAACGCTCGCAGGCTACGAGAAATCTATCCAAACCGCATTCCGTGAAGTGTCAGACGTACTCGCGACACGAGCCACACTGGGTGAGCAGCTCGAAGCACAATACCGTCTACAAGATAACTTTGAACAAACATTCCAGATAGCAGATGCACGCTTTAAAGCAGGTATTGCCAACTATCTAGATGTGCTAGATGCACAGCGTTCATTGTTCTCAACGCAGCAAGGTATTTTGGATTTAGAGCTACAAAAAATTGTGAGCCAAGTCGAGCTATACCAAGTGCTGGGTGGCGGTGCTAATCTGGATGTACCAACGGCGATTCCTGTACCGCATAAAAACTTAGTGCAACTAGTGAATCTACCTGCCAGTAGCAATAAAGCAAAAGCGGAAAATGCTATCGATGCGGCTAGCTCAGCGCGAGTTGCTTCTGCACAAGAAGCGAACGCCATTAAACAAGCGCAACCATCGGAAACGGCTACCTTTGAGCCGACCGCTGTCGTTGATGTCAATAATGATGGCAAAAAAGATGCTGCCGTAGGAGTGGTTACCAAACAGACGACGTATAACGAAACCAGCGTTGAGCAAGTACCGGTCACGCAGATCGTTGAGCCTTAAACACTCATAAATAGTGTGAGGTGAATTCCTTCACATTGATAGTCGATAAGTACAAAAAGCCCTACCGACTTGGTAGGGCTTTTTGCTTTTGTAAGGCGCTTTTAGTTATAGTAGAGAAATTAGCTTACACATACTTTTATCCACTTATTAGGGTCTGTTGAACATTCAAATGTGGTGCTGGCAGTCATTATTTTTTAGACAATATGCAGTGAAATTTTTGATGCCTAGTCATTCTAGGTTAAACAATTTCGCCATATATTGGCAAAAAAGAGTATTGCCCTGAAAGGCTGATGCTAAAATTACCCCAAACGTTGTTGCAAGCCTAGCTAAGGTCTCGACATTATCGTCGGTTTGCGCCTAGTTTGGTGCAATTTTAGCAATCAGCAGCCCTAATATTTGAATGTTCAACAGACCCTAATGTCCGTGATATAAAAAAACATATGCTTCAAAACAGCTTATTTAATCAAGCTGATAAATAACAATGACTAAAATCTAATGAGGACAAATCATGACTTATACCTTTAACCGTCAATTCCCTGAAACTCGTCTACGTCGATTACGCTACAACGATAACGTACGCGCGATGATTCGTGAAGTTGAGCTGCATCCTAAGCACTTTATCGCCCCTGTCTTCGTCTTAGAAGGCAAAAACAAGCGCGAAGCAATCGCTAGTATGCCAGGCGTTGAACGCTTATCGATTGACCTACTGATCAACTATGCCAAAGAATTATTAAGCGAGGGCGTCACTACCATCGACATCTTTCCTGTTATTGATAATTCCTTAAAAACACCTGATGGCAAATCAGCTTATGACGAAAACGCCCTTACTGCTCGTACCGTAAAAGCGATCAAAGATGCTGTGCCTGAAATGGTAGTAATGACCGATGTGGCGTTAGATCCTTATACCTCGCACGGTCAAGATGGACTGCTGGATGATTCAGGCTATGTGATTAATGATGAAACGGTTGAAGTATTGGTCAAGCAAGCATTGGTACATGCCCGCGCTGGTGCTGACATCATCTCGCCTAGTGATATGATGGATGGCCGTATCAAAGCTATGCGTGACGCCTTTGAAGCCGAAGGCTTTGTGAATACCGCTATCATGGCTTACTCTGCCAAATATGCTTCTGCATACTATGGCCCATTCCGTGATGCCGTCGGCAGTGCTGGCAACCTAAAAGGCGGACACAAGAAACAGTACCAGATGGATTTCGGTAATCGTGCTGAAGCATTGCACGAAGTGGCGATGGACATAGCCGAGGGTGCAGATATGGTCATGATTAAGCCGGGTCAGCCGTATCTAGACCTTATTCGTGAAGTTAAAAATACCTTTGGCGTACCGACCTTTGCTTATCAAGTGTCTGGTGAATATGCGATGCATATGGCTGCGATTCAAAATGGTTGGCTAACCGATGCAGTCATTTTAGAATCGTTGATTGGTTTCCGCCGTGCAGGCGCGGATGGGATTTTGACGTATTTTGCGCTAGAAGCCGCTCGTCAGTTGAATAATGCGTAATATAAATTAAGCAGCTTTTTATTTATACCGTCAATTTATCGCGCCAACTGTGATCAAGCAGCTGGCGCGATTTTTATTGGTCTTATTTTAAAACTTCACTAAAAATTATAAAAGTGTACGCTCGTGTGGCTCATTAAAATCAAGCACTGGACCAACAGGAATGATACGCGTGGGATTGATATTGGCATGGCTAGTATAATAATGCTGCTTGATATGATCGATGCTTACCGTCTCTGCAATATCTGGCACTTGATATAAATCACGCAAATAACCCCAAAGATTGGGATAATCAACAATACGGCGAATATTACATTTAAAGTGTCCGACATATACCGCATCAAAACGCACCAGCGTAGTAAAGAAGCGCCAGTCCGCCTCAGTTATCGTATTACCTAGCAAATAACGCTGGTCTGTCAAACGTGCCTCTAGCGTCTCTAATACACCGAATAGCTCCGTCACTGCTTCTTCATAGACGGATTGTTTGGTGGCAAAACCCGATTTATAAACCCCATTATTAATCGCATCATAGACAAATGCATTGATCTCATCGATTTCCGCTATGCAATCTGCTGGTAAAAAATTACCTGCTAGTGCCCCAACCTCATCAAAAGCTGAGTTAAACATACGAATGATCTCAGAGGACTCATTACTGACGATGGTATTGGTTTTTTTGTCCCATAATACTGGCACCGTCACGCGTCCTGTATAGTCAGGCTTTGCCGCCGTATAAATCTCATATAAGTAATTCGCATTTACAATAGGATCAGCAATCACGCCCTCGCCCTCTGCAAACGTCCAGCCCTTATCGCCCATAAATGGATGCACCACTGACAGCGAAATCAGGTCTTGCAAACCCTTGAGTTGACGATAAATGATGGTACGATGTGCCCAAGGACATGCAAGCGAGATATATAAATGATAGCGATCAGCTTCGGCTTTAAAACCGCCAACACCTGATGAGCCTGCGCTGCCATCGACCGTGACCCAATTTCTAAAACCGGCATCTTCTCGCTCAAAGCGTCCACCGCTCGCCTCTGTGTCATACCATTTGTCTTGCCATTGACCATCAACCAATAGACCCATTCCGCTCTCCTCAACATTCTATTTTGATATAATTTTTGTGAACTATGAGTACTGTGAAACTATTATCACAATCCTCACTTTATTTTGAGAATGATACCAGTTATATACTGCCTAGCTATTAAGATTTGTAGTTCTACTGACAATAAAAAATAAACCAATTTCAATAACTATTTAATATAACTACATAAAAAAATATTAAAAGTTACTTAATATAAAGTGTGATAATCATTATTATGCTAATAAAAAAATTTATTATAAATAAAGCTTGTAAAATCTCAAAAACTTGATAGAATACTCAACCTAAATAGGCGTATAGCTCAGTTGGTTAGAGCGCTACCTTGACATGGTAGAGGTCAGCAGTTCGAGTCTGCTTATGCCTACCAAATATTTAGAAAGCCCCAATCTCACGATTGGGGCTTTTTTTGTCCGTGAAATATAAGCTGTAGCGGAAAATCTTTACTCGTAACGCCCTGTAATCATCACTATGTAAGCTGTTTTAAATTGCTAAAAAAGACGACGGTGACCAAAACGTGACCAGTCTTTAAAAATCCCTAAACTAAAAATTCTCTTTTTGACTTCTACTTCGAATTTTAGATTAACGTCTATTTCTTTATATTCTCTGCCTCAACTTCTGTTACATATTCAAAAAGATCTCCTACTCCTACTCCTAAATACTCACAAAGCTTATCTATAGTGTCGAAATCAATTCTTGATGACTGATCATTGTATATCTTATGCAACGTCGTGTTGCTTACTCCTGTCGCTCGTACGGCATCCGCTACTTTTAGCCTTCTTTCACAACAAAGTCGGAAGATGGTTAACTATCATCCTATAAACCCCCATTATAATTATAAAAATTACTTGCACAGTTATAAATTTATGGAAAATTACAACTGTGGTATTAAAAATTACCATTATGGTTAAACTATATATAAGGAACATATTATTTAACATACCTAACTACCCAAGCGCTTTCTGATCTCATCAAATATAACCCTCGTACTATCCGTCATGAGCTCAAAGATAGTGTGCTTATCGAGGGTATTCATTACATACGTCCATTTGGCGGTCGTAAGATCTTGTACATTTGGGAAGAGATTGAAAAAGATATGCGCACTGGCGTCGCCGATAGCATCAATGCCATGGCACTTCAATAAGGAGAAATAGAATGGTTAGTATCATAAGTAGATACGGCAAGCTTATTCTGGATTTTTACTATATGGGTAAACGCTGTCGGGAGACGACAAACCTGACCGACACTCCAGTGAATCGCAAAAAGCTTGAGAAGGTGATTGAAAAAATGGAAGCAGAAATCATCCTAGGTTTGTTCAACTATGCTAAGTACTTTCCAAAAAGTGACAAAGTGACAAAGTGACAAAGCGGCAGAAATGGTAGCTTTAAAAGATCGCAAGGAATGTATCAACGTAAAAATCCTTATTGCGAGAAAGGATAAACTCAGGTAAAGTTTAAAAAACATTTGTTTGGATTAATAATTGAATATGAATAATGATAATGAGCAGAATTGTTCGATAGTTGCTGGTAATACTTTTATCGCGCATGTTCGTGCCAGCGACGGTCATGAACAACCTCTCTATGACCATTTAACAGGCACAGCAAAAATATCCAAAAACTTGGCAACTAAGATTGGTTTGCCATTAGCGGGTGAGTTGATTGGACTGGTACATGATTTAGGCAAATATAGCCAAGAATTTCAAGAATATATTAAAGACAGTATCACTTATGATAATTATAAAAGCCTAGATTTAGATGAGGACGAAGAAGCCGAAATCTTGCTAAAAGGCAAACCAAAACGCGGTTCTGTCGATCACTCTACCGCTGGCGCAATTTATTTATATAAACAGCTTAAAGGCTTATCTACCAGCCGAATCAATGACAGCACTCAAGAAAAAATAAAAATAGGTCAAGGACAACTGCTTGCCGATATTTTATTCATTTGTGTTGCCTCCCATCATAGCGGCATGGTCAATGTCATTGATAAAGAAGGCAATGAATACCTTAAAAATCGTAAGCAAAAAATCGAGGGCAAATCTCATTATCAAGAGTCTTTAACCAATGCCTACGATAATGAGTTATTTGCTCACTTAGATGACAAGATTAACAATCAAATGCTGGGCGAATTTAGCAAAGCGATTGCCAATGTGTTAAACGATAAATCCTCGAAAGACAAACAAAAAGACTTTTACATTGGCTTTTATGCGCGTCTGCTGTTTAGCTGTCTGATTGATGCCGATCGTAGTAATAGCATCGCTTTTGAGCATCCAGACCAAGCGTATCTATTAGATTATCAGCGCCCAAATTGGCAGACTGCGATAGATAAAGTGGAAGCGCTGTATGAGGATTTTGCCAATCAAGCAAAAAACAGTCCTCATAACCCCATCAATGAGCAGCGCACCCATATTGCAGATACTTGTTATGCTAGCGGCCAACAAGCGCAAGGTATCTATACTTTAACCGTGCCAACGGGCGGCGGCAAAACACTTGCCAGCCTACGCTTTGCGCTCCAACATGCCAAAAAACACACTCTTGAGCGCATTATCTATATCATTCCTTTTACCAGCATCATTGAGCAAAATGCCGCTGAGATTCGCAAGGTGCTAGAAGAAAAGCGACCCGATGGCAGTTTTGATGGCAAATGGGTGTTAGAGCAACATTCTAACTTAGAGCCTGACGTGCAAACATGGCAAAGTAAACTAATTATGGACAATTGGAATGCGCCAATTGTATTTACCACGATGGTGCAGTTTTTAGAAAGCTGCTTTGGCGGCGGTACTAAAGGTGTCAGGCGTTTGCACCAGTTAAGCCACGCGGTACTTATCTTTGATGAAATTCAAACCTTGCCCATCATTTGCTATTATCTATTTTGTAATGCCATTAACTTTTTAACCCGTCATGCTAGCTCTACAGCGGTGCTATGTACGGCGACGCAACCAGTGCTAGACAATCTTCCCATCGCGCATAATGGCAGTCTCAACCCCTCAACAGAAATCATCGGTGATCGTGAGCAGTTAGCCACCCTATTTGACACCCTAAAGCGCGTGGACATTCATGACCACACTCAAACGCCTAGAGATTTAGACAACTTAACAGCTTATATTGAAGACAACTTTCAAAAATATGCCAGCACTTTAGTAATTGTGAATACCAAAGCGTGGGCAACGCAGCTGTATCAATCGCTATCAGCCTCTATAGCTGAGAATGAGCTATTCCACCTGAGTACAGGGCAATGCGCGCGTCACCGTAAAGATTTATTAGCTAAGATTAGAAGTCGGTTAGACCAAGGCTTACCAACCTTGGTCATCTCAACGCAATTGATAGAAGCTGGCGTGGATGTCTCGTTTAAGTCCGTGATTCGGTTTTTGGCAGGTCTTGACAGTATCGCGCAAGCTGCTGGACGCTGTAACCGTCATGGCGAGATGAGTGATGATTCAGGAGTGTCTTTAAGGGGACAAGTATTTATCGTCCGTCCTGATAAAGAAAACCTAAGCAAATTGCCAACTATTGAGCTGGGTAGAAATAAAATGTCTGATATTCTTCACAGTTTAAGACTGCCTGAAAATGAGGGTAAGCATCTACTTGACCCTGACATTATGAATAGTTTTTTTAATGCATTTTGTACCGCAGACTATATGAAAAAAGAGATGGCTTATCCGATTAAAAATCAAGGTGGCAAGTCCTCTGGTTCTGAGACCGTATATGGTTGGTTAAGTAGCAACACTACGAACCCTGTTGTCAATAATGAAAATTCAAACAGACTTAAAAACGGTCAATATCCAAAACTTTGGCAGTCTTTTATGGATGCAGGACGCGCATTTAAGGCGATTGATGCGCCAACGCAAGCAATTATCGTTCCTTATCATAAAGCAGGTGTTGAGCTGATTAATGACTTGCACGGTACACTCGTCAGCGATGGTGAATTTTATAAACTAGTCCATAAAGCTCAGCAATATAGTGTCAACGTGTTCCCTTGGATGCTGCAAAAATTACAAGATGATAAGGCAATAGTCATGGTCAGAGACACGGGTATTCTAACGCTAAATGAGCAGTTTTATGATGAGCATATGGGGATAGATATTGCAGGAACAGGCAAGCTTGATTTTGTAGATTTTGGGATGTAGCAGTTGATATGAAAATGGCAATGACCGTGGTAAGACAGTCATTGCCGAGCAAATAAGGTTACCCCTATCTACTTTAGAATTTCAATCCACATCATAAATTGATGAAGAAAAATTATAACATAAGTGGCTACAGAGTAATGATATTAACTATCTACATTAGAGAAAATTGACTTATCTCTTTTTTGATTCTATTATCTATGAATAGCAACAAGTAATTCTTCTTAAATAGTTAATAGGGCAAATATTATGTTAAAAAAATTTTTATATAAGTTTATTTCAAATAAGTCAAAAAATAATGTAAATGCTGACAAAACAATGGTTTATGCAAGTCATGCTTCTGTGCTTTTTATAATCAGTTTAGGCATGTCAATTACTGCATTTTATCTAGCTAATATCAGTGCTCGAGAATCCATGCTTTCAACTAAGATCGTTATTACATTCGCTTTTATTATTGGAGCGATTAACGTCTTTATACGCTTTTTAGATATTGTCTTTGAAGCCATAAAATATGATTACGATAAAAGGGCAAGTTTATGAAAAAAAACTCAATCGAATTTCTACTCACCGGACGACATGCTCTATTTACCGACCCCATCACTCGTATTGGTGGCGAAAAAACCAGCTATCATCTGCCAACGTACGAAGCGCTAAAAGGGGTCTGCAAAAGCATTTATTGGAAACCCTCCATCATCTGGTATGTCGATAAAGTACGGGTGATAAACCCCATTCGCACCCAAACCAAAGGCATGAAACCCATTAAATTTCACAAAGATGAAAATGATTTGGCTTATTACACCTACCTTCATGATGTCGCTTATCAAGTGCAAGCGCATTTTGAATGGAATATGCATCGCCCAGAACTTGCCGCTGATCGTATTGATGGTAAGCACTACAGCATCGCCCAGCGTATGGTCAATAAAGGCGGTCGCCAAGATATATTTTTAGGCGCAAGAGAGTGCCAAGGCTATGTAGAACCTTGCGAATTTGGTAGCGGTGTAGGCGCTTATGATGATACGCCGGAGTTAAGCTATGGTCTCATGTTTCATAGCTTTGCCTATCCTGATGAAACTGGCATAGATGAGCTACACAGTCGATTTTTTCGAGCAGTGATGGAGTATGGTGTCGTAGAGTTTCCCAAGCCGACGGATGATTTGCAAACCGATAGCAATAATGGTATGCCCAATCGCTTTGTGCGCGCGATGACTGCCAAAAGCTTTGCGCTTGATGATAATTTTCAATCAGTCATGCAAACGGAGGCAACGCTATGAGTTGGTTACAACGGTTATATCAAACCTACGAGCTTGCCAGTAAAAATGAAGAGATTCAAGCGCAAGATCATGCTTTGATGCCTTATTACCACGTCAATCAAAACATACAAATCATCGCCACCATCAATAATAAAGGCGACTTTGTTAGAGCAGAAATCTGCCGAGAGGATAGCGGCAAAGTCAAATCTAAATACCTTGCGATTCCTGCGACTAACGATTCTGCTAACCGCACTTCGGGCGCAGTCGCCCATCCGTTATCAGACAAATTGCAATATGTGGCTAAAGACTTTTACAGTTATAGCGACAATAAAAAAGATGTTTATCCTTTATATGAAGAAGTGCTTTCGACTTGGTGCCACTCAGAATACGCCCATCCAAAAGCCCAAGCGGTGCTAAATTATATCCAAAAAGGCACGCTGGTCAAAGATTTATTAAATGCCAATGTTCTGATTGCTGATCCTGAGGATAATAATAAACTCGCTTGTCCTGCACAAGCTGGCGACTATCCGGACAGTATTTTATCCTCATTAAATAAAAATAAAGGCGTATTTGACCAAGGCGCAGCGTTTGTTGCATGGCAAGTCATCAATAGCGAATTGGGCAGTCAAGCCAAACCAAGCCAAGCTGAAACGTGGAAAGATGACAGCTTATTTGAGTCATGGCAGCAGTTTTATGCCACTCTTGATAGCATCGATGGCTTTTGTTATATCACGGGTCAAAACCGTCCACTTGCCAGCAAACATCCTAACCGTATTTTGCGAAGCGCGACCAATGCCAAGCTCATCTCCGCTAATGACATGGACAGCTTTACCTTTTTAGGACGCTTTACGGACAATAAAGCCTCTATCAAGGCGCACGGTTTGCAAGGCGCGAATATCAGTGCTGTGGTCACCGAAAAAGCCCATGCCGCGCTCTCTTGGTTGCTGACGCGTCAAGGGCGCGAGGAAGCAGGACAAGCGGTTGTCGCTTGGGCAATATCTGGTGAGGAGACGTTACAGCCAACCGAACCCTTGAATAAAAGCGCCACTTTTGATGTGGTCAAAAATGCTGAACAAAGTGAGCAGATGCTTTTTGAATCGGACGATATTGACGAATTCGAAAATATGGACAGTGAAGATGATGAAGACAGTGAACAAGAGATCGCTGTCACTGATAAGGAAGCGCCTTTACCCTTTAAGCACAGTAACAATCTAGGTCATCTGTTCGCGACCCATTTAAACAACACCATGCAAGGCTATCGGCAGAAGCTTGACGCACATGACCAAATTTCTATCATCACTTTGGAAGCCGCGACCCCTGGACGTATGGCAGTGACGTATTATCATGAGAGTATGCCCAACGATTATATTGACGCGCTAGAGTCTTGGCATCGACAATTTGCGTGGTATTTTACTTACGCTGACCCCGAAAGTGGTGAGCGTAAATTAACGCTCAAAGCGCCAACCCCTAAGCAAATCTCCCAAGTGGCTTATGGCGCGCGTCTGTCTGATGCGCTAAAAAAACAAGTCGTCTCGCAAGTACTGCCTTGTATCGTTGAGGGAGAGGCAAGGCAGTTTCCTTGGCAATTGGTCGATTTGTCCATCAAACGCGCTTGTAACCCACTGGCATTAGACAACTGGGAGTGGGAGCAAGCTATTAGCGTTGCCTGTGCCTTATACCGTGGCTATTATTTGCGTCAATCAGAATCTAAAAAAAGGAGCTATACCGTGGCATTACAAACTGACTATACCAGCCGTGACTATTTATACGGTCGCCTATTGGCGGTTGCTGAAGATATCGAGAGCTTAGCGCTATTTATAGCAGGCGAAAAACGCAACACCACCGCACAGCGTTACATGCAGCAGTTTGCCAATCGCCCCTTTACCACATGGCGCAATATCGAGCTGGCTCTCAAGCCTTATGAGAACCGCCTAAAGTCCAATCGTGGCGGTTATTTGGCTAATAAACAAGATTTAATGGACCAAATCATGAGCTTATTTAATGTTGCAGACTTTACCAATGATGCCGCCTTGTCAGGTGAGTTTTTACTGGGTTATCACAGCCAAAAAATGCAAATAAAACTGGATAAACAGCAAGCAAAAAAGAATCGTGAAGACGAAAAATATTTAGAAAACACTGATACAACGGCTTAATCTAAACTTTTGAATATTTGTATTTAAAACCTAGTAAAAGGAAACCGTATGACCGCCTCTACTCAAAACCCTATCAATAATAAAATTGACTTTGCCATCATCATGGGCGTAACCAATGCCAACCCCAATGGCGACCCTTTAAACGGCAACCGTCCCCGCACGGACTTTGAAGGCAATGGTGAAATCACTGACGTTTGCCTAAAACGTAAAATTCGTGATCGTCTGCAAGAAGCTGGCGAGGCGATATTTATCCAGTCTGATGAGAAAAAAACCGACGGCATGACCAGTCTAAAGAACCGTGCTTATGACGAAATAGTCGGCTTAGGTAAAGGCGCGTTTGAGGCTGATAAAAAAGAAAATATCGAAGCCAAACGTGATGAGACCGCAAAAAAAGCCTGTGATAAGTGGTTTGATGTGCGTGCTTTTGGTCAAGTATTTGCCTTTAAAGCAGACACTAAAAATGCCGATGGCGTATCTATTCCAATTCGCGGTCCTGTCACCATTCAATCTGCGTTTAGCTTACAACCTGTCGATATTACCAGTACCCAAATCACCAAAAGCGTCAGCGGTGAAGGCGATGGCACCAAAAAAGGCAGCGATACCATGGGCATGAAACACCGCGTTGATAAAGGTATTTACGTGACTTATGGCGCTATCACACCGCAGTTGGCTGAGCGCACGGGCTTTAGTGATAACGATGCTGAAAAGCTAAAAGAGATTTTACCGAAGTTATTTGAAGGTGATGCGTCCTCTGCGCGTCCTGAAGGCAGTATGCAAGTTAAAAAGGTGATTTGGTGGCAGCATAATAGCAAGTCCGGTCAATATTCTTCTGCGAAAGTACATCGCAGTTTAAAAGAGCTGTTAGATAACAAAGGCGCGTTTGATGAGGTAGCGTTAACATCGGCGCTTGCAGGATTAACGCCTGAGATTATTGAAGGGTTTTAATATTTTTTAACAATATATCTTGAAGTTTTTTTAATTGAGTGCGAGTATACAAGCTTATTCGTTATATGGAGTGTTGTGTGCTATGAAGTTATCTATTAATGACTTCTTGATAGAAATGTCTGAAAGAGAGTTTATTATAGTTTTAGCAATATTTATATTGCTCATAGATAAGACTTTGGTTACTCAAATTTTGAATCTTTTATCGTAAATATAGTATCGCAACCGTAACGGATGAGTGGATGGTCAAAATTATGGTATTTTCATATTTTGACTTTCGCACTTTTAATAGGGTGCGTGGATTGAAATAAGTGTATTGTTAATAATTATTTGGAGTCTAGTAGCCTTGTTATGTTAAACATAGCAGGGCTACATCTATATCTATTTTTCTCATTTCAACACTGATAGATGGGCCAAAAATCATGCCAATCCTCTACCTATCTCGCCTGCAACACTATCTGTTTTGTCCGCGTCAGTTTGCGCTGATTGAGCTGGAGTGCGCGTGGGAGGAGAACTTGTTTACCGCTGAAGGGCAAGTCATGCACGAAAAGGTCAACTCTGGCGGGCATGATACGCGCGGTAATATTAAAACCGTGCGTACCTTGCGGTTAGGTCATGACGCACTGGGATTAGAGGGCGTGGCGGATGTGGTTGAATATCATACTGATGACGCTGGTACCCAGACGCCCTTCCCTATTGAGTATAAACGCGGCAAGCCCAAATCACACCGCGCTGATGAGGTGCAATTGTGCGCCCAAGCGTTGTGTTTAGAAGATATGCACGACTGTATTGTTTCTAAAGGCGCACTTTTTTATGGCAAAACGCGCCGCCGTCACGCGGTAGATTTTGATGACGAGCTGCGGCAAATTACCTTAAATGCGATTGACGAGTGCCGTCATATTATAGAGAGCGGACAGACGCCAAAGCCTACCTATAGCACTAGCAAGTGCCGCAACTGTTCACTTAAAGATATCTGTCACCCAAAGATTTTTAATAAAAATGCTCAAGCTTGGTTGAACAAAAAAATCAATCTGAGCTTAGAGAATTAGCAGTGCTTCACTATTTAATTGACTGCTAATTTCACTACTTTTTAGCCTAGATAAGGATACTCATGCGCCCACTAAAAAATACGCTATTTGTGCAAACCCAAGGTGCATGGCTGAATAAGCAAGGCGAAAATGTGGTCATGAATATTGACCATGAAGTCAAAGGTCGTGTACCTATTCATAAGCTGGAGGCTATTGTTTGTTTTGGGCAAGTCTCAATTTCACCAGCCCTTTTGGCACATTGTACCGACAACGCGATCACCATTACGCATCTCAATCGCTATGGCAAGTTTCAAGCACGTATTGAGGGCGCGGTCAGTGGTAATGTGCTGCTGCGCCGTGAGCAGTATCGCATTAGTGATGATGCGGCGCGGGTGCAGCCGATTTGTCATAGTATTATTTTGGGAAAAGTTCATAATCAGCGCCAAGTGGTGCGCCGCTATCTGCGGGATTATAAATCTGGGTTAGATGACAATATAGTTGATCGTTTAGAGTCGGTACAAGTACGACTTGAACGCGGATTGCATAAAATTCTAGCGACCGAAAACTTGCCTGATCTACTAGGTCGCGAAGGGGAAATGGCAAGCCTTTACTTCAGTGTGTTTCCGCATTTTATTCGTAATCCTGATTTTCATTTTGCCAAACGCACGCGTAATCCGCCGACTGATGCGATGAATGCGCTGCTGTCTTTTACGTATACACTGATGACCCATGAGTGTCGCAGTGCGCTGGAAACAGTCGGCCTTGATCCTGCTTGCGGTGTGTTTCACCAGCTGCGCCCCGGTCGTCCTTCACTAGCATTGGATCTAGTCGAAGAGTTCCGCCCTATTGTTGATCGATTTGTATTATCGCTGGTCAATAAAAAGCAGCTGAGCAAGTCAGATTTTAAAACAGAGGCAAGCGGCGCGGTCTGGCTTAAAGATGATGCTAGGCAAACCTTTTTTAAGGCATGGTATGACCGTAAGCAGCAGACCATTTATCATGAATGGTTTGAAGAAACTGTACCGTTTGGGTTGCTACCGCATTTGCAGGCCACGATTATGGCGCGGCATATCAGGGGCGATATTGATGCTTATATTCCGTTTTTGTGGAAGTAACGATAATTATAAAAACAGTAAGTATAAACGTAATAAAAAGGATTTATATTATGATGGTATTGGTGACTTATGACATTAGCTCAGAGGACGCAAACTTTGCAAAACGGTTACGTCACGTTGCCAAGCACTGTTTAAACTTTGGGCAGCGGGTGCAATATTCGGTGTTTGAGATTGAGGTCAATCCGGCTCAGTGGACAACGCTGAAAGCCACGCTTGAGGACATTATTAATCATGATGTGGATAGTTTACGTTATTATTATCTTGGTAAAAACTGGCAGCATAAAGTTGAACATGTCGGAGCAAAACCTGTGCTAGACTTAAACGATGTACTACTATTTTAGATAATATTGTAAATCGTAAAATATGATATTTAACTTTGAAAGGTCTTTGCGAACCTATAGCATACACAAAACCCCTAGAAGGTTCGCAAAGGAAGCGCAATGCTATTTAACAATATGATTTTTATAACTTTATTTTTTTATAATAAAAATTTGGAGAGTGTACTACTTGCCAAATTCGCTTATGGTTTAGACGTTCGCAAATGCCAAGGTTTTTTCTTAACCTTATTAGCGACTTAGACTAGGGGCTTTCGCGTCCATCACGGGCGCGTGGATTGAAACTAGCCTTTGATGCTAATACTCTTACTGGATTAAATTCGCGTCCATCACGGGCGCGTGGATTGAAACATACTTACCAGTAACTTTATCATTAATGTTAGTCTTCGCGTCCATCACGGGCGCGTGGATTGAAACCACAGCTTTAGCTAATTAATACACTAAGATTAATTTCGCGTCCATCACGGGCGCGTGGATTGAAACAGTTATTTTAGTGTTTGCTGCTACTATATCAGCTTTCGCGTCCATCACGGGCGCGTGGATTGAAACAAGAATATTTTAGCTCCTTTATCATTAGATGATTTCGCGTCCATCACGGGCGCGTGGATTGAAACCAAAATAGCCCTAATAGCGGTACTGGTCGCATGTTCGCGTCCATCACGGGCGCGTGGATTGAAACTCATAGGGGTGGTGTATAAATAAATTATCACCTTCGCGTCCATCACGGGCGCGTGGATTGAAACAAGCAGCTAGTAATAGGTGAGACATATGAAGATTTCGCGTCCATCACGGGCGCGTGGATTGAAACAGGATAAGAAGCTATTAGCCATACTTTTTTATGGTTTCGCGTCCATCACGGGCGCGTGGATTGAAACTCTAAAGATCAAAGATCTAGTTAGACAGTATGTTCGCGTCCATCACGGGCGCGTGGATTGAAACTGTAAGTATCCTACAACAGTTAAACGTCTTATTTCGCGTCCATCACGGGCGCGTGGATTGAAACATACCTAAAAATTTGCTAGGTTGATTATTATATAATTCGCGTCCATCACGGGCGCGTGGATTGAAACTAAATTACCATCACCTAAAAATATACCTGCATGATTTCGCGTCCATCACGGGCGCGTGGATTGAAACAATTTTACCACGCCTAAAGCAGTAGCTAAACAGTTTTCGCGTCCATCACGGGCGCGTGGATTGAAACACGCTCCTTGGTGGCTGCGGTAATAGCCTCTTGTTTCGCGTCCATCACGGGCGCGTGGATTGAAACCCTGTGCCAGGATTAGGCATCTGAATAGCCATTTCGCGTTTCGCGTCCATCACGGGCGCGTGGATTGAAACTTAAAGCTGTAAGCTGTTAGCTCTGCTTTACACTTCGCGTCCATCACGGGCGCGTGGATTGAAACCGACTAAAGATGAAGCGCTGGCGTCTGATGTTATTCGCGTCCATCACGGGCGCGTGGATTGAAACTTTAAGCTGTGCAAGCTCTAATAGCTTGGTAGCACTTCGCGTCCATCACGGGCGCGTGGATTGAAACCGCATAACTCAAGCTTTCTATGGTGGTTCGTTGACCTACCTTGATATGTTAAAGATTGCCACTCAGTCCAGTATAGATTTTAGTGAATATAGGTAATATTCTTCATATTTTCTCAATTATATGCAAGGATTAAAACGCCAATCTCCTTATATTGTGCAGAGTGATCTTAGTGACTCCTGTTGCACGTACGATAGGTAATGAGTTTAAAGATACGATTCTCATCAAAAAAGCTCCCTACATACGTCAACTCGATGATCATAGTATTTTATACGTTTGAGAGGAAAACGAGAAAGATATGCGTACTAGTGAGGCTGGCGAGCTAACATAGGATAATATTGATTTTAATAGGCGCAAATACGATACTGGATATATTTCTAAGGTTTTGCCCTTCTCTCCCAAAATGGATATTGAATTTCCTATATAATGTGAACCATCTCTTTGTTGATAACCCCTTTAATTTAGGCTTTTTTCTTAGTAAAAAAATGCTGCTTATCAGGTAAAACGGTGCTTTATGTTTAACGCTTCCTCAACTCGTTTAAATAAATACATCAGCGAAAGTGGTATTTGCTCCAGGCGAGACGCTGACCGCTTTGTTGAACAAGGTAATGTATACATCAATGGTAAGCGTGCTCAAGTAGGCGATCAAGTGGTTGCTGGAGATACGGTAAAAGTCAACGGGCAACTCATTGAGCCGCGAGAGGCGGATGATTTTGTGTTCATTGTCTTGAATAAACCCGTAGGTATTGTGAGCACTACGGAAGCTTCAGAAAAAGATAATATCGTTGATTTCGTTCGACATAGTACACGTATTTTTCCAATTGGACGGTTGGATAAAGACTCTCAGGGTTTAATCTTTTTGACCAGTAATGGTGATCTAGTTAATAAGGTACTTCGTGCTGGTAATAACCACGAGAAAGAATATTTGGTGACGGTGAACAAGCCGATAACAGATAGCTTTATTGAGGGTTTAGCTGGTGGCGTGCCAATGCTGGGGAAGATGACCAAGAAATGCCCAGTTACTAAGGTGGCACCCACCGTGTTTAACATCACGCTAGTGCAGGGTTTAAACCGTCAAATTCGTCGTATGTGTGAGCATTTTGGCTATGAAGTGGTGAAGCTTGAGCGTACGCGGATTATGAATATCAGTCTTAAAGGTACTCCCGTTGGAGATTGGCGAGATTTAACCGAAAAAGAGTTGTCTGTTTTACTTAAGTCCATAGAAGGTTCTTCTTCAGATGCCAGTAATCCGGGCAAGAAATCTCGTAATGCGTCACGAAAAAATGCTCGTACTGATGATTCATCAAAGACAAAAACGTCTTCAAAATCAGCGGGGGCAGCAAAGGGCAACAAGAAACACGCCAAGGATGATGCTAGAAAACCAGCGGGTTCTAAAGGTAAAGATAGACGTCCTTTTGGTAATGGTAAGAAGGCTGTGGGCAATAGCAAACCTGCTGCAAATGGTAAGCGCCCTGCAAAAGGTCGAAGTTCTAAGCGGTAGCGCAACCATAGATTGATGGTTAATGGTTAGCTAATTAGGATAGCTGATAAAAGATTCTGCACAAAAAGCCAGACAATTTTGAACTAACCCCCAAATCTTAGACGGTTTAAGTTTATTTCAAGGACTGAGTTCTGTATTGCACAGGACTCAGTCTTTTTAGTTTAAGCTGAATTCTTTCATGATTGTAGTAGTGGATATACTCATGAATCTGTTTCTCTAACGCCTCAATCGAGTCTGGCTTCTCAATATAAATAGTCTCACACTTTAGTGTACCGAAGAAGCCTTCCATCAGCGCATTATCGAGGCAATTTCCTTTCCTGCTCATACTTTGTTTAAGCTGATGCTTTTTGAGCGTCTTTTTAAACGGCTTCATCTGATAATGCCATCCCTGATCTGAATGTAGCATTAGCTTCTTATGACGGCTGGCTTTGGTTTTTTCCAGTGCCTGACTTAGCATTCGACTTACTAAATCATAGGTCGGCCTTTTTGAGAGCTTATAACTAATAATCTCATTATTATAACAATCGAGTATCGGTGATAAGTATAATTTTTTATCACCGACCTTAAACTCGGTAATGTCAGTGAGCCAACGTTTAAAGGGTCTACTTGCCTTGAACCGACGCTTTAGATGATTGTTTGCTATTTTGCCTTGTTGTCCCTTATATGAGCGCCACTTTTGCCGTCGAATCCGTGCACTGAGCTTCAACTGCTTCATAAGCTTGGCGATAAGTTTATGATTATGATGAATCCCTAGCTGTTTTAAGGCAGCTGTTATTCGACGATAACCATATCTGCCTTTGTGCTGGTGATAAAGGGTGATGATATGCTGCTTTAAGTCGGCATACTTATCTTTATTCCACAGCTGCGCTCTATGGTAGTAGAAATTACTCCTTGCAAGGGTTGCTATGGTTAATAAGTCAGATAATAGATGCTGCTCTCTTAACGCTTCGATGAGCCTTGCTTTGTCGCAGCTTGTTCCCTTTCCCTTAGCAAGGCATCCAGCTTTTTTAGATAGGCATTCTCTGCGCGTAGATACTCATTCTCACGCTTCAATTCAGCAGGCGTCTTTTCATCGTCAGGTTTGCTTATGATAGGAGACTTCATAGGGATACTCCCTTTATGTTTGGATGTGAGGCCAGACATACCGTAGAGTCGATAAGCTTTATGCCAATGACTGATGAGAGCAGGTGAGCTAATATGAAATTTAAGTGCCGTTTCAGATTGGCTCAAACCTTCTGTCAACATCACTGTTATCACTTTATACTTAAAATCAGCACTATATCTGGTTTTGCTATTTTTAGGCTTGATAGCATCGATACCACCGATTTGATATTGCTGGACCCATCTAGATACTATCTTCTCATCAAGTCCAAACTTCTTAGCTGTGGAAACTCCAGTACGTCCTTTTCTATAGTATGCAATGACTTTAATCTTAAAGTCTAGATCGTAACGCATAAAATAACCCCCATAAATTATGTCCAATTTATGGGGGTCAGTTCATTTCAGTTGTCTGGCTTTTTTGTTGCCTGCAGATTTTCTCAACCAAATAATTTTTATTATAAATCCAAATCATAGCTAGGATGTGTCTTCACGAAGTGCCGTTGGTATAGGTCGACTAAAAACAGCAGAGTCTAAGACGGTTAACAGATGTCATTGTTTAAAAATTCGATTATAGTAGATATCAAATCATACATTTAAAAGTTGAGGACAAAATAATGAAGACACTAAGTTTATGTATTTCAGCAGGACTGGGTTTAAGCGCTTGTGCTGGTGGAATGACAGGGAATACGGGTCAAAACAATAATGTCAATGGTATCGTCACTCAATACCCTGTTGAGACTGCCATGCTCAACATCTATACCAAACAACGCAATGATAAATTAGTTGCGGTTGTAGGCAGTCAAAGCGTGTCAGCAGAGATTCAAGTGACGCCTAAAGGCAGTATGGTATTTAATAATAAGTCTGTACAAGGTACCGAAATAAATACCATCAATAAGATGAATAATCAAATCACCAATCAATCAGTCGCTATCAATTACTTCACCCTGAATCCACTGATATTCCATGGTTTTACAGACGGTACAGGTAAATACTCACTATCTAACCAGACGACCACCATTCCTAAAATGGCGACGGTGGGCGCTTCTAGTAAGCTGCTGACGGAACATGTCTATGCCGATAGTAGCATGCGTAACAAGATAGGGACTTATAACCAAGACTGGTCTTTGTCGCGTGATACGAATAATACCGCATGGTTCTGTATAGAAACCTCAAGTAATCTATTACTCAGCTTTGACCCTGCAGGCACTTCATCAGAATGCTACAAGATCAATGCCAAAGGCGATATCTTAGCAAGCAAAGTAACACTGAGTCAGCCTAGTAGTAATGGTAGTACTAAGACAGTTACTTTAAACAGTCAGTAGTGATTATCATGGTGACATGCCCTTTATCATATAGCCTTGTTACATAGCTTTCGTCACATAGCATTTATTACATAACAACGAAACAAAAAAATAGCGCCTAATATGGGCGCTATTTTTATATCAGTCAGCTGAACGATTAAGAACGATGTCCATGAGTATGCTTAGCTTGATATTTGCTTTTTGCTTTGAGATGAGCCGCTGGTTTTTTTGATTGATGCTTTGATACTACTGCCTTTTTCTTCACATGCTGATGTTTATTATCAAACTTCGCATTGACCTTTTGATGCTTCACTTGAGCAACATGATGTTTAGCAATTTGCGGCGCAGCACTTGCTTGGCTAACCATTGTGAAGCAAGCAGTAATGGCTAGGATTGAACTTATCATTATTTTTTTCATTATTTTTTCTCGTATAAAGTCATATTAGTTATGAGTTGTGGTTGAAACTGCCTTACTCAATATCAAGCAAAGCATTCACGTGATAAAAAGCATCGTGATAAAAATTTGCTCTATCGACAACGAGAATGATAAATGATTCAAACGTTAAGTAGATTTATGAAGATTGAAGAAAGGTAACCTTAATGAGGAAAGGTTTCTTAAGTGGTACGCTATAAGCGTCATATTGGCGCTTTTCTAGATGGGCAAGTAATAACGAATGAAAAGATATCTTATATATAGATTAGGGCGACTGGCTTTGGCATATTTTTTATAAAACGTAGACGTTGTCACGATACTTTCATTTTCACCCTATAAAATGCGTTGATTATTCAAAGCCATTGACAATATGCCGCATCACAATAAAGACTTTTAAAGAGTGAAGACCAAACTAAGCAGGCTAGATAAGTATTTTGCAAGAGTCGTTGTGGTTGGGCTTTTTTTTAAGTAGCCAACTGATGGCCTTCTGAATAGCAATGTTGAAATAACTGAGAATCGATGTAATGAACCATTACTTATGTTTGACAGATTATGAAAAAAACTTGATTGATAGTGCTTTGCTCATTCTGATGAAAAAAAACATCCAATATAGCGATCAATCAAAAGAAAACTCAGTGCAACAATACTATCAAGATTTTAATCTCACACTTTTTGAGCTATGTGCAAAAATAAAAGCACCTGATTTTGATAAGCAAATGGATTTATCTTCAAAAGAAATCAAAGCAATTAAAAAAGCTCTAACCTCACTGTACGACCGCATCTATCAAAGAACCCTTAAGGACATAGAGGGCAATCAAGAAGATCACTATAAGAGCTGTAAGTTACAGATTATAGAATTAGAGAGAAAAATCGATATTATCGAGAAAAACAATATAGAGAGCAATAGTTGTTAAATTGCTCTTTTTTACTTAAAAATTTCACTATTTTTAAGTCGCTAGCACCATCAACATTGGTCACGTAAAACAAAAAATCACACTCCGCATTACATTAGCCTATCTTTTCCGCTGGGTCTTATTACCTCTTTACCATTTGCTTGGTTATCGTCTAGCTACTTCAGTCATATAGTCTTCTCAGTACAAGATGGATATAAATATAGCAAAGGATAATACGGCAAATTAAGATACGGTAAATTAAAGTACGGTAAATAGCAGGCTGAGCAAACATGACGACGCTGTGACCGATTTCTCTAGAATACCCGATATATCTCTATACAAGACTTGTAAAGAGCATACCCCTTGTCTTAGAATGGCATTGTTAATGATAATGTCTATTTTGTTAAGTATTCTTTCTAAAATGCTTTAAACTGACGTTTTAAGTTAGCACACCTCCTTACTTATAAATGTTACCTATGCATCATCAGCATGCTGATAATACGATGACCCTATCATGTCTACTAAGCGCCGCAAGCTTGTTTTACGATATTCATCACCGGTAACGATGTGGTTCGGCATGTTGGTCGCATGTTTTGCTTGGATCATGCACATCACGCTGTTGCTCACACCTCTATGGGATGATAATGCCCACTTAGGTCATGGTATCTGTGCAGAGCTTGCACCGATTGTATCGGCAGCTAAGCAGTATGAGCAAATACAGACTGATATTGCGCAAACGAATCACAGCATACCCATTGATAGTGCCGCTCGTCATTTCCTTCATCATAATGCATCCTTATCTTTAGCATCGCCTGCGACCGTTGAGCCAGTCATAACGGTTGACGCCGCACCTTCGCAAGAAGCTTTGTATAGCAAAGATAAGGTTGAAAGCTCTGAATCTAACCCTGATGCCGTAAAATACACTGGCTGCGACCTTTGCACTGCCATGTCTGCGGCACTATTGCCAGTCGTTTTTACACATACTGACTCGGCTTTGATTGAGCTGTCTACTGTCTCAGTCACGTTTTTGTATCGCTCACATACCTACTCTCCTAGTAATTTTTTACGACCCCTCGCACGCGCTCCACCAGTCACACTCACATAACTATCTACATAATTATCCACATTTATAGTCCCATATTTTTAGGGCGTGTCCTCATTTTAAAAGTGGTGATAAACATGAGATAAATTGCCGTCAAACAAGAAAAATAGCGCAAATAATATCGAGATATTTATAAGCTATTTGATGATGTTTGGCAAAATTTAGCCATTTTTAGCCCATTTCGAAAGTAATCGATTGAATTGAGGACACGCCCTAGAGCATTAGTGACAATGCTCTCAATCAACGCGCTTATTTGACGCTCTGATTGAGGCACTTGTATGCGTTTGTCTAAAACATTGCGCTCAAAACTGTGCTCATAATATTGTGCTCATAATGCTATCTATTTATATCGGAAAATATTCAGTAAGTGCCTAGTCTAAGTCCATAAGTGGCTTGGCCTATCTTGCCTCTTGGTAAAAACTGAATAACCGATTTCATAAAATATTTTTGCAAATTTCTAGGAAAGTAAGATGTCACCTTCATCAATGAACGCTGTACCTATTTTAAAACTAAGTGTTTTAGCTTTGTCTTTATTGCATATCAGTAGCGCTTATGCGGATTCCACAACCGTAAAGGCGCACATGCCTACTACGGATGATGAGCCACATATTCAATTGCCAGAAATCGTCGTTTATGCGACAGCAGCGGATAAGCGCTCTAGTACCGATACACTTGGAACAGCAGCCAGCCTTAATCGAAAATTTATTAGCAGCAAACAAGTGGCAAGCAGTGATACGGCCACTATACTGACAAAAATACCCGGTCTGAATGTACAAAGTGCCGGTGGCATCTCAAACTTGCCCGTGATGAGAGGCTTGGCGGACAACCGTCTGCGTATCTTAGTAGATGGCGTTGACTCAATCGCCTCCTGTCCAAACAGTATGAACCCACCCCTGTCTTATATCGCGCCAAGCGCTATAGAGAAGACCACCGTCTATGCAGGTGTGACGCCTGTGAGTGTCGGTGGTAATAGTATTGGCGGTACTATCGTTGTCGAAACAGCAGAGCCTATGTTTTCAACGGATAGCAACATATTATCTTCAAGTGAAATTGGCACATTTTATCGTAGTAATGGTGACGCTTATGGCGCCAATTTATCTACCACAGCGGCAAATGATCAGCTTAGCCTCACCTATAAAGGCAGCTTTGCGCAGGCGGATAATTATAAAGCTGGTGGTGATTTTAAATCTTATACAGAGACAGGGAACGCTGGTAAAACCTTAGCGAAAGACGAAGTTGGTTCAACCGCCTATGAAAGCAAAAACCAGTCAGTAGATGTGGCTTATAAGAACGGCAATCATCTACTACAAGGCACTTATTTGTGGCAAAACGTCCCAAAAGAGTTATATCCAAATCAGCGGATGGACATGCTCGACAATCAGCTTGACCGCATTAATTTGCGCTACAAAAGCGAGTTAAATTGGGGACAGTTAGAAGCACAGGCCTATCATGAAGATGTCGATCACTATATGAATTTTGGGGAAGACAAACAGTTCGTGTACGGTAATGCCAAAGGTATGCCGATGTACACCAGTAGCGAGACCATCGGTGCCAATCTTAAAGGTATTATTGATTTAACCAACCAAGGCACGATCAATATAGGTGCTGAATATCAAGACTATACCCTTGATGACACGTGGGCGGCCTCAGGTACGATGATGATGGCGCCAAACGATTTTCAAAACATCAATAATGGTGAGCGTCGACGCATTGGTGTCTATGGCGAATGGGAAAAAGACATCTCATCTGACTGGAGCACCCAGCTTGGCGCTCGCTATGAAAACGTGCGTACTAGCGCTGATGAAGTCAGAGGCTATGATGATGTAGATATGATTAATATGGGTATGGGGATGTCTATGCCAGTATTCGAAAGACGGGATAGTGACTTGCTAAATGCGAGTGACCGAAACACTACCGACCATAACTTTGACGCAACGGCTCTTGCCAAGTACGACATTGATTCACAAAAAAATCTAGCCTTAGGTCTGTCGCACAAAGAACGCACGCCAAGCTTATATGAACGCTATACCTGGTCCACTTGGAAAATGGCGGCCATCATGAATAATACCGTTGGTGATGGTAATGGCTACTTTGGTGATCCTAATCTACGCCCAGAAAAATCCAACACCTTATCTGCCACCCTAGACTGGCGCGGTGCTGATGATAGCTGGGGCGTTAAAACCACTCCTTACTATTCAAAAATTGATGACTATGTCGATGCCATACAGTGGAACCCCATGGCAAACACAGCAGCCAGCACTCAAACAGCTAATCAATATAATGTGCTGCGCTATACCAACCAAGATGCTGAGATATATGGCATAGATATCTCAGCCAATCGGGAGCTGGCAGCAAATGCTTGGGGGTACTGGAATATGGTAGGCTCCTTAAGCTATACCAAAGGAAAAAATAAAGACAGCGGCTCAGACTTATATAACATCATGCCATTCAATGGCAGTGTTGCCCTGAATCGGGAAAATAACGGTTGGACAAACCAAATCGAAGTGGTGGGCGTCGCGGCTAAAAATGATATCTCAACCCCTCGCAACGAAATTAAAACGGCGGGTTATGGTCTCTTAAATCTCAGTACAGGCTATCAGTTTAAAGAGGTAGCGATTGAGGCTGGTATCGATAACGTATTCGATAAAAACTATGCCCTACCTCTAGGGGGCGCATACATGGGTCAAGGCAAAACCATGTCGATGAATGGCGAAATAGGCAACGGTTCTAACTGGGGTACTGCCGTCCCTGGCGCGGGCCGATCATTGTATGTGGGTGTCAACTATAAGTTTTAGGTGTCATTAAGATAGGTCATTAACTGACTAGCATAACGATTAAACCTTCAACGGATTTTATTGATTTTATATTTTAGGAAGCACCTTCATGACTATGGCACTATTAATTGCAGCATTCTTAATGGGATTTTTTGGTTCGCCGCATTGCTTAGGTATGTGTGGCGGTATCGTCACCGCATTCGGACTATCGATGAAAGAAACCAGTCCAGCAAAAAAACGCGGTCTCATTGCGACTTACCATTTGGGGCGCTTACTCAGTTATGCCCTATTGGGCTTGATTGCTGGAGTGATTGGCACCACGGTATTAACCCCTCTGATGGTTGGCAATAGCGCACCTCGCATTCTACTAGGTTTGGTCTTGGTATTTGTAGGATTAACCATGCTAGGGTTGCCTTTTTTAAACAAGCTTGAACGTCTTGGTATGCATTTTTGGCAAGCTTTATCACCTCTGCGGCAGAAAGTATTCCCCTTAAACACCTTTCCTCGAGCATTAACAGCAGGTTTATTATGGGGATTTTTACCCTGTGGTCTCGTTTATGGCGCATTACTTATTGCGGTCGTCGGTCATGACCCGCTCACAGGTGCCGTATTAATGTTTGTCTTTGGTCTAGGAACCGTACCCATGCTCGTCGCCACGCACGAAACGGTCAACTGGATGCGCAATCAAATCGGGCGTTTGCGCCTAAGGCAAGTGAATGGCGCAATCATGATGCTATCTGGCTTAGCCGTCATAGCGGTGCCGATGGTCATGGCCAATATGCATGGTGGACACGGGCAAATGAACCATGAGCAAATGAACCATGAGCAAATGAACCATGAGCAAATGAACCATGAGCAAATGAACCATGAGCAAATGAACCATGAGCAAATGAACCATGAGCAAATGAACCATGAGCAAATGAATCATGAGCAATAAAAATGTCTCTCATGTAAATAAGGGAGAATGATACGTTTAGATCATAGATAGGGCATTTTTAGCGTGCCCTATTTTTTTATCTACTAATGCGCCAACCTCTGAATTTAGCAAAGAAACCTTTTAGTTTTTCAGAAAAATTAAAAGCCTCTGACTCCGGCACTTCTTCAACATGATGACGAGCTGCCAGTATCGGCTGCTGCACCAATCGTTCGTGATGATCAAAAGCCCGATCAAGACTGATACTCATGATAGAGAAGTTAGTCGGACGTGGTAGACAGCGATATACCTGACCCTTATTAATTAAATCAATAACCATATGGGCATCTTTGAACTCAGTCAACATCAGCACCATCAGATCTGGCTGGATATTTTTTAAGGCATAAACGATGGGCGTAATATTTTCTTTATTGAGCGTCGAATCTGTAATCGTGACACCAAAGCGTTTTTTTTGTAATAACTTTGCGGCCTGTTCAAGGTTACTCGCCCAGCTCACGGTATAAGCGCTCTTAAAATGACTTTTTATTTGTTGATAGACACTCTCATCATCGTCTAGTACCAATATATGGCGATTGCTAACCGTGCCACTATTAACACGATTTTGAGTTGCATCATTTTTCATAGTGTTTTGTGTGATTTCTTGGGTTTGCTGAGCAATTTCTGTGGCTTTATTAACAATTTTTTTAAGTTCGTCATTTTGCCATGGCTTAGTGATATAGCGATAAATTTCGCCATCATTCACAGAATCCATCACGGCATTCAGATCCGCATAACCAGTTAACAAGATACGCAGCTCATCATCGATAAAAGTGATTTTTCTTATTGATAGCATAGTTACACAATGAGAAAAACAGTATCTAATTTTTCTATTTATGTCATCAATATCTCTATGATTATAGAGTCTGCCAAGTTTATCTTGTTCTGTACTGTGAAATTTTATACATATGTTATATTAATAATACTAATATAGAGGGCGTGTTTGTATTTTATATAATGTCGCGGATCTCCGTCACTTATCACTGATTGCAAAGCTTGTCTGTTGTACACTCAGAGCTTGATATCACTCGCTCATACCGTTATTCAACTAACCCTAAAGAAAGAGGCTCACAAAGTCTTTCTCTTTTAACTATTAAAGGAAAAGCGATGCGTCCTTTGTTTTTTAGTACTTTGTGCTTAGCAAGCAGTCTTTCACTAATGGCTTGTAGTAGTCATCCATCAACCACGGCAAAAGAATCAACAGCTATCATTACCAACACGGCAAAAGAGAACGCTGACGAACAGCTAAGCATGGAGCCGTCCAGCCCCGAAGAACCGTTATCAGCATTCACCGCTTTTGGTAATACAGAAAAAAGTTGGCGCACAGTAATTGATGGCAACCAACTTAGCATTGAAGCAGATTTTTTGAAACCAACGACCATCGTTGTCTCTCGTTCGACCTATGCTGAAGGTGTGGAATACGTGAGTACCGTTAGCGGCAAACCTATTATTATGAATATAAATAGCCAGATTTGTACCGATGATAATGGCTATCAAAATGAATTTACGGTGACGTTAACTTATGATAATAAAAGCTATCAAGGTTGCGCCGTTGCTGGAGCGTATGAAACAGCGCCTACGTAATTGCATAGAATTTATTGCGGTTAGCAACCATCATAAATAGTCAGCCATTAGCCAATCGATAACGCATAATTTGGCAAATAAGTACTTATATTACTTTTAACCGATTTCATTTTTGTTTAATAAAAACACCCTATAGTCTGTCTATAACCCCTTCATTTTAGTCAAATAACCTTTTATATCAGTCTTACTAAATAAGGATGAACCTATGAAAATTATAAAGACTCAAATCAATAATCCGGTAGACCACGACACATTTATCCATCAGCCTGATGCCAGTAAAACCCGTGTAGAAAACATACCAGGCAAGCGCTTACCCTTCCCTGATCAAATTGGTAATTATCAGCGCAATATTGGGACGCCCACTGACGCTTATCAGGACAGTAAGGTTTACATCGTTGGGGGCGGTATTGCGGGTTTGGCCAGTGCTTATTACTGCATCCGAGATGGCAAAGTATCTGCTGAAAACATTACCGTTTTAGAGCATCTTGACGTGGCAGGTGGCTCCTTAGATGGTAGCGGCAATCCTGAGACGGGTTATATGGTGCGCGGCGGTCGTGAAATGGATTTCACTTACGAAAACTTTTGGGATTTATTCCAAGATATCCCCGCTCTTGAAATGCCTGCGCCTTATAGCACCTTGGATGAGTATCGCATAGCAAATGACACAGATCCCAATTACTCTATTGCACGCCTGATCCATAGGCAAGGTGAGATAAAAGACTTCAGTCAGCTAGGATTGAGTAAAACCAACCAACTCGCGTTAATTCGTCTGCTATTAAAACCCAAGGAAGAGCTAGACGATATCACTATTGAAGAGTATTTTGATGACAGCTTTTTGAGCAGCAACTTCTGGACATTTTGGCGAACCATGTTTGCTTTTGAAAACTGGCACAGCTTACTTGAGTTTAAGCTTTATACGCATCGATTTTTACACGCATTGGACGGTCTAAACGACATGTCTGCACTGGTATTCCCAAGATACAACCAATTTGATAGCTTTGTTAAGCCATTACAAAATTATTTAAAAGATAAAGGCGTGCAGTTTCAGTATGACACGCTCGTTACCGATTTAGACATTGAGTTTGAGCATGCTGATAAAGTAACAGGCACCAAAAAGGTCAAAGCGATCATCACGGAGAAAGCGGGTGAGCAAACCACCATTCCTATGGGTAGCAATGATTTCGTCATCGTGACGACTGGCTCCATGACCGAAGATACCCGCTATGGTGATGATAATACTGCGCCGACGCTAGACTTTACAAAAGACAGCATGGGGCAATCGTCTGGTTGGAAAGTATGGAATAATCTGGCTAAGCAATCTGCCGTCTTTGGTCACCCAGAAAAATTTAATCAGCATGTGGATAAATCTGCTTGGATGTCGGCGACGTTGACCTGCCAGCCATCTGCCTTTATTGATAAGCTCAAAACGCTGTCTGTCAACGATCCTTATACGGGTAAAACAGTGACCGGTGGCATCATTACGATTACGGATTCAAACTGGCTGATGAGCTTTACTTGTAACCGTCAACCGCATTTCCCTGATCAGCCAAAAGACACGCTAGTCGTATGGCTATATGCCTTGTTTATGGATAAAGAAGGCAATTATGTCAAAAAACCCATCCCAGAATGTACAGGCAAAGAGATCTTGAGCGAACTCTGTCATCACCTTGGTATCCTCGATGATATAGAGAATATCATGGCCAATACCATCGTCAGAACGGCTTATATGCCCTACATTACCTCGATGTTTATGCCTCGTGCTAAAGGTGATCGACCTGAGATAGTTCCTGATGGTTGTGTCAATATGGGTCTAGTCGGTCAGTTCGTCGAGACACATAATGATGTGGTATTTACCATGGAGAGCTCTGTTCGTATTGCTCGTGTCGCAGTTTATGAGCTACTAGATGTGCAAAAACAAGTCCCCGATATAAACCCATTACAATACGATATCCGTCAATTATTGAAAGCCGCGAATACACTCAACGATGGTAAAGGTTTCATCGGCGAAGGTCTATTAACTAAGCTCCTTAAGGGTACTTATTACGAGCACATATTGCCAAAAGCCAATCAATCCACCAACGGCAATGACTCAATATTTACTCAGCAATGGGAAGCAATCAAAGGGCTTTGGCATAAGTAGGTCTGGCATCAGTAATGTTAGTTTTGATAAAAGCAGCTTTGATAAAAGCAGCTTTGATAAAAACAACTTTAGTAAAACTAATGACGAAAAATAAAAGCGATAACGCTCTAGGAGATGCATTCATTGTAAAAATGGTGATAGAAATAAGATAAATTGCCGTTAAACAAGGAAAATAGCACCGTTACGAATACTAACAGTGCTATTTGACGATTTTTAACAAATTTTAGCCGTTTTTAGCCCATTTAAATGTTCATTGGTTGAACTAAGGACATGCCCTAGTCAGACTTGGACAACTGCTGTAATTGCTCAATCAGCCAACGGTGTATACCACTGTGACTGGTACGTGGGTGCCATGCTGCTATCACCTTAAATGTGGGTGGCAGGGCTTCCACTTTAAGCTCTTTAACTCGACTGTTTGGCAATAAACGCGAGGGATAAAATGCAATCATATCGGTTGTATAGAGGATATCTGGCACCGCAGAAAAGCTAGGAACGGACATAACGATATTTCGTTTAAGACCTTTTTCTGCAAACCACTGGTCATGAGAACCACGCAAGTTAGCGCGTGAAGGTGACACCACCAGCTGCGAGTGTGCGGCAATTTGTGCCAGTGACAACGGCTCTGTTGTCAAACTATTATTGCAACCAGTAATGCAGAAATGTTGTTCTTCAAGCAGCGTCACATAAGCCAAGTTATCAGGGATAAATTCTGGGAAAGTAATCAGCAGATCAAGCTCGCCTGCCGCAATAAGCTGATTGATACTGTCTGAGGCAAAATCACGCACGATTAACTTCAAATCAGGCGCGTCGCGGCGCGTTATATGAAACAACTGCGGTAATAATGCCTGCGTCGCATAGTCGGTCGCACTAATCGTAAATACGCCTTTATAAGTCTGCGGCGAAAACACATCTGGCTCTAACAGTGCTTCTAACTGCTCTAATATGCGACTAATGGGTTGCTGCATCGATAGCGCTTTGGGGGTTGCCACCATGCTATTGCCTTGACGAATAAACAAACGATCATCAAACAAATCACGCAGCTTACGTAACTGTTCGCTGATTGCCTGCTGTGTCAGCCCCATTTTGCGCGCGACTTGTGAGAGATTTTTTAGATCAAGCAACGCATGTAGCACTCTCAGCTGCTTGATATCGAGTCGGTTAATTCCATTCATAATATGTACCATTTATAGTTGTATCTTAAACAACAAAATCCTGTTTCCAATTGTATCTATAAAACTCTATGCTTACCAACCTTACTTACGCAGTAATAAAGCATCAAAACAAGCTCAGTGGTTTAAACAATAACCCCATCTATTTGTTTTAAAAGAGAGTTTTATGGAACCATCTATTATCGATACCAGCCCATTGTTTGCATCTGTCACACTTGGACCATATACGTTAAAAAACCGTATTGTCATGCCACCGTTGACACGCTCTCGCAGCACGCAACCGGATAATATTCCTAATGAATTAATGGCAAGCTACTATACACAGCGCGCGTCAGCTGGTTTTATGGTCACTGAAGGCACGCAAATTGAGCCAAGGGGTCAAGGTTATGCGTGGACACCAGGCATACATTCGCATGCCCAAATCGAAGGCTGGAAAAAGGTCACTCAAGCGGTACACGCAGCAGGTGGTATCATTTTCGCTCAGCTTTGGCATGTGGGTCGCGTGTCTCATACCAGCTTACAACCACAAGGCGCTCAGCCAATTGCACCATCAGCTATCACTGCTGACAATGTAAAAGTATTTATCGAAACAGCACCAGGTGCAGGCGCGTTAGCCGATCCTAGTGAGCCACGCGCACTCAGTACTGATGAAGTTAGTGAACTGGTCGCTATGTATGCGGCAGCCGCACGCAATGCATTGGAGGCAGGTTTTGATGGCGTCGAGCTGCATTGTGCCAATGGCTATTTGGTGAATCAGTTCATCTCTGAGCATAGCAACACACGTGATGATCAGTATGGCGGTTCATTGACCAATCGCTTGCGTTTCTTAAAAGAAATCGTGGCTGCCGTCAGTGAGGTGATTGGTGCTGATCGCTTAGGCGTACGTTTCGCACCGCTGTTTGCTAGCACAGATGAAACTCGCGTGTATTTAGGGCTAGTGGAATCAGATCCACATCATACGTATATTGAAGCGATTAAAGTACTTGAACAAGCGGGTATCGCTTATTTATCTATTGCAGAAGCTGACTGGGACAATGCTCCTGATTTACCAGAGACGTTTTATCAAGCGGTCAGAGCAGAGTTTTCAGGACGTATTATCTATGCGGGTAAATACACGACGGAAAAATCGGTTCATATGCTAGCTAAAGGTTATGGCGATTTATTTGCTTTTGGTCGTCCCTTTATTGCTAATCCCGATTTACCTGAGCGCATCGCCAATCATTGGCCACTCAACGAGGCAGATCCTACCACGATGTATGGTGGCACCGAAATTGGCTATAATGATTATCCTTACTATCAAAACTCTTAATACAATAAGGCCATTCGTGGCCTTATTTTTTTGCTTATAAATAGGATATTTTTAATAGCTGATTCATATATATAGCCCTTATGATTCATCCGACTGATCAAATAACTTTTCGATAGGCTTGCTGTGTATCTTTGAGCTATTGAACAGCGACTTATTACCAGTATCCGCTTCTGTCCAAAAATTAATATTGAATTGGGCATCATCACTTAATTCTACGCGGTGCCAATATTGAGGCGGACTGACAGCGAACTGCCCTGCTTTAATCACAATGGTTTTTTCAGGTTCAGTGGCGGCTTCATCAGCAAAGCCGTAAAAGGTAACCGTGCCTTGCATGACACAAATTTGGCCGTATACGCCCTCTGCTGTATTGTGATGAGTCAGCAAGGCTTTTGGGACTTTATCTTTAGTGAAAAAGTGGGTCGAACGCTTTATTTTCCAATGGCTGGGTATGATGGGGTTTGAGGCGACAGTATGACTCATGGTAACTCCTTGGCTGATTTGATGGGTGTATCCCAATCCTTTTTATTAACAGCGTACTTGAGAATAAAATTTTATTGATAAACGAGAAAAGCACGCACAGTAATGGTTATTATTACTATAGCGCATCATATTTTCAAATGTATTGCTATCCTCATATAATCTTAGTTAACCATCAATATATAGGATATTAAAGCCACTTTTTAATCCCCATTAAGTAGTATGTGAAATGACATTCATACTGCTTTCGCCTAATGGTTAGCGAGCTTACTTATTGCTACATTAACTCCATCTAAACTATCCAGTTCGACGGTGGAGAATACTTGTCATGCATGCAAAAGAGCTACTTGAGGTTGAACGCCGTGATATAAGAGCGCTTCACTATACGTGGATTGCTTTTTTTCTGACCTTTTATGTCTGGTTCAATATGGCACCACTAGCCACTTCTATGCTAGAGGCCGAAAGCTACTTAACTTCTGAACACATCAAATTATTTCTCATTGCCAACGTTGCTTTGACCATTCCAGGGCGAGTGGTAGTCGGCATGGCATTGGATCGCTTCGGTCCGCGTCGCGTGTTTTCCATACTGATGGTCGTCATGGCGATACCCACATGGTTCTTCGCGTTTGGTGATTCCGCGATGCAGCTTTTCGTCGCTCGCCTATTTATGTCTATCGTGGGCGCAGGGTTCGTCGTTGGCATTCACATGACCGCCCTTTGGTTTAAGCCAAAAGACATTGGCTTTGCCGAAGGATTTTATGCAGGCTGGGGTAATTTTGGTTCAGCTGCCGCAGCGATTACTATTCCCACGGTTGCGCTACAGTTCTTTGGTGGTGATGACGGTTGGCGCTGGGCAATTGCATTATCTGGCTTACTGATGGCCGCTTATGGGGTGGCCTATTGGTTTTTAATCACCGATGGCCCTACACAAGATACCCATAAAAAAGCACGTAAGGCGGGTGCTTTAGAGGTATCAAGTTGGAGAGATTTATTATTATATTGCCTATTTATTATTCCTTTATATGGCGTATTAGGTGTATTGGTTTATCGCACTAAAAACATGGGATTCCTGAGCGAAACAGGCGCTTGGGGGTTTTATACTCTCATCGCTGTGGTGGTTATTTACCAAATTTATAAAGCCATCAGTGTCAACGTACCCATGCTCAAAGCGGGTATCCCTGAGGATGACAAATACCCCTTTACCTCTGTTGCCGCCCTAAATGTCACCTACTTTGCTAACTTTGGCGCAGAGCTGGCGGTCGTCTCTATGCTACCGATGTTCTTTGCCGCAACGTGGAAGCTCGACCCTACCGTCGCAGGGTTAGTCGCATCGACCTTTGCTTTTGTTAACTTATGGGCGCGACCACTTGGCGGCTATATCTCTGACAAGGTTGGCAATCGTCGCTTGGTGATGTTGGTATACATGTTCGGTATCGGTATCGGCTTTGGATTGATGGGATTGCTGAATGCAGAGTGGCCATTGTTTATCGCGGTCGTCTTTACGATTCTATGCTCAGTCTTTGTACAAGGAGCAGAAGGTGCAACTTTTGGTATTATCCCCTCAATTAAACGGCGCTTAACGGGTCAAATTTCTGGTATGGCGGGGGCTTATGGCAATGTGGGGGCTGTGTTCTACCTATTTATATTTACGTTAGTCGAACCAAATCAGTTCTTTTTTATCATTGCGATAGGTGCATTTATCGCTTGGGTACTTTGTTTCTTCTGGTTAAAAGAGCCTGAAGATGCCTTTGGTGACGAATACAAAATGTCCTCGGTCGATCGTCAAATTGCCGCTGAAGAAGGCTAATTTGATTAGCTTATAAAATAAAAAAGCCACCCAGCATCACTGCTCGGTAGCTTTTTTTTGATTTATATAGAGAGCTATCTAGACATGTCATAGTGGTTATTCAGATGACCCATGATTTTTTTATAAAAAGTAGCGATTTTAAAAAGTAATATTTTCAAAAAACAACCACTTCGATAAATAACCATTTTGACAAACGACTATTTTGACAAATGATTCACGGTCCACACCGCCGCCTCTACCCGTGTGCGTAGTCCAGTTTTGTTCAGAATATGCTTAACATGCACTTTTACTGTGGATTCTGCGATATCCAGTTTGTTGGCGATCATTTTATTACTTAAGCCTTCCGCAATCATTTGAATCACTTGCAACTCTCTAGTGGTGAGATTGCCAGCGATATCTTCAATGCTTGGTGTACGTAATGTTTGCGCCAAGATTGAGGCCAAATTGGGACTGATAACCAGCTCGCCGCGCAACACTTTTCTAATATCGACGATGATTAACTCAGGCTCCATGTCTTTTAGCAAATAACCATCCACCCCTAATTTCAATGCTTCTTGTACGTCTTCTCCGCTGTCAGAAACTGTAAATAGCAAGGTAGCCACGTCAATATTTCTGGCCTTGATTTCTCTTAGGGTCTCGATACCAGTCAACACTGGCATTTTATGATCTAGAATGACCAGATCAACTGGATTGTTTGCCAAAAAATCCAACGCTTCTTGTCCGTTATTTGCCTCACCAACGACCGTTACATCACTTTCGAGACTGAGCAGTTCTGCGACACCGCGGCGCAGCATAGGATGGTCATCGACCAATAGTAGCCGAGCCGGAGAAGCAGACGTATAAACCTTAGTAGTCATAAAATACTCACAAATTGAAAAATGCTACAAAAAACACAATGCAGTGGTTAAGAGCGTTTACTAAGCCGATTCACTTAGTTTTGCTCAGCCATATAATCCGTAAAGAAACTGGGTACAAACCTGACGATGACGCTGGTACCTGCGGGTACATTATTAGAGATAATCAAATCACCGCCTAATTTATAGGCACGCTCTTTCATAATCATTAAACCATGATGCTGGGTCTGATTGACAGTCCCTGATATGCCGATGCCGTCATCATTGACCATCATCGCTACATAATTACTTTCATCATCATAAACCAAATCGATAGTGACGCTGTTAGCATGGGCATGGCGACTGATATTCGACAGCGCCTCCCTTATAATTTGAATGAGATGTACTTGTTCGGTTGCCGTTAGATTCAAGGATAGGATTTGATTGTTGACCTTTATGTCAAACTGCCCTTTTACAGCAAACTCATCAGCCGCCTCATATAAAGCTTCATCAAAATTGCCGCTATCAATCGTCAAGCGAAAAGTCGTCAATAAGTCTCGCAGCTCATGATAAGCAGAGTTCAGACCCATTTTTATTTGACTGATATGCTGCCCAACCTTGATTTGACTTTGCTCATCAAATACCACCAGCCCACTGTCTTTATCAGCAGACAGTTGCAGATGTTTTTCGAGCACGCTGACTTGTATTTTTAGATAAGACAATGACTGTGCTAAAGAATCATGCAACTCCCTAGCAATGGTCGAGCGCTCTTCAAGTAGAATAAGCTGATGGTCTTGCTGCCTTTGTCTGCGTAGCGATAAGGCGGTGCTGACGAGATTGGTCAGCACAACGATCAACTCATTGTTTTTAGCAATTAAATAACTACTATCCACTTCTACTACTTTGATGCGTGTTGAATCTTCCTCGCTTTTTTTCTTATCTTCTGCATAAGCTTTATTGGTCATTAAGACAGATTTTGGTCTGACCTTTAGCTCACCAAATTCTATATCTTGATGAATAATCGGAAACGTTTTGGTATAAACGTCTTCTTTAATAGAACAGCTATCACAAGTGAGTTTGGTACATAGCTCCTTCATCCTATCATCGTGCAGGGCTATAGAGTTTTTATTGGTTAGAATATTGCTTTGGATACACAGCGTAAAATCTAAATATGGGAATATACACCCAAAGCCAGCAATCAATTCATCAAGCCGATGTAAGCTCACAGGGCTACTGGTCAATTGCTTTGAGAAATCATAAAACAATGATAAGGCTTGGTTGGCTTTTACCAGATGCTGGGTCTTTGTCTGTACCTCACTCTCAAGTGAGCGCTGATACCTCTCAATGGTACTGGCCATACCGTTAAAAGAATTGCCAAGCGCTTCAAATTCTCTATAACCGCTGATAGACACTCTCGTATCATATTTGCCTTCTTTAAACGCCCGATTGGCTTTAATGAGTTGTTGAATAGGCGTTAGCACTGAGTTCTGTAATCTCCGTACGCCTATCAGCATAATAATCATGCTCAGTATCAATGATAGTATTTGTAGGTTTTGCTGCCATGTCTGACGCTGCTCATTTCTATCCTGTAACGCGCCAACAAAACGATTAACATCGTCAATATATTTGGTTGAATTACTATAAAAGCCTTGCTTGTCTTGTGCCAACAATGCTGGTTTTAAATCACGAAACCATTGTGATTTTATCTGGCTCCATTGCTCACTGATCGCCTTATCTCTGTTGGCACTGGTCAGTTGATACGCTTGTAATTTGTTGAGACGACTCTCCATGTCTTCAACCAGTATGTCTATTTTTTCAGACTCACTTTTATTGGAGAAATCCAGTCTGTCTTGCTTTTCTACCTGCGGCGCATTGTCACTATCTAAGCCATCTTGTTTGATATTTAGGCTTGAGCTAAAGGGATGGTTATCCGCAAAGTCAGTCGCTAGCTGAAAGCTAATACGATACGTTGCCATGCGTATCGAGCCTGCGGTATTAATCGCCTCAGCATCAGACTTTGCGACCCAAGCGAGCGCACCGCTGCCTATCGCTGACATCAAGAACAAAGTAGCGATGATCGTAATAGCAATCCAAGTATGAAGGAACAAAGACTGCCGTCGTAGATTAGACATGATTAATAGCGCTCCCATCAAACACTTTCTGCACAAAAGATTTGAGACCTTAAAATTGAACGTCGCAAAAGCAAAAAACATACAGCATAAAAAATACTACAGCGCACTTATCATTCCATCGACAAGCAAAACCTTAGTGATAAACCTGCCCGTAATATACCCCTTTTAGTCATCAGTATACCACTATGTATGAATACTCTTCATCGGGATAACACAGTACCGTGAGTTATCATTTTTTGATAGAGCAAGTGATTCATAGCGCTCATAAGCCATTACGGCGGCTCTTTGTTATCAACAATAACAGGAGTAAGCACTACGGTTTACTGTAAGTTTAGACAGCCATTTGATGATAAAAAATACTGAATATAACTAGGCATAGCTGATACTAAGTGAGGAATAACATGGGCAATAATTACAACTTCAAAGGTGGTAAGCTCATCACTGACTGGCGACCTGAAGTAGAAGAATTTTGGGAAGGAGGCGGCAAAAAAGTCGCGCGTAGAAATTTATGGATATCCATTCCATCGTTGCTATTGGCATTTGCAGTATGGATGGTATGGAGTGCCGTCATCGTCCGTCTGCCAGAGATTGGTTTTGATTTTGATGATGGGCAGTTGTTTTGGCTCGCCGCGCTGCCCGGACTATCAGGGGCAACGCTGCGAATTTTTTATTCTTTTATGGTGCCTATCTTTGGTGGGCGACGTTGGACAGCAATATCTACCTTATCCCTGTTAATTCCAGCATTATGGATGGGCTTTGCGGTTCAGAACTCTGATACGCCATTTATGATATTTGCCATCATTGCCCTACTTTGTGGCTTCGGTGGTGGTAACTTTGCCTCCTCCATGTCCAATATCTCGTTCTTCTTTCCAAAAGCAGAACAGGGCACTGCTCTTGGGCTAAACGCGGGTTTGGGTAACCTTGGCGTGTCGGTGATGCAATTCGTTGTACCGATGATTATATTAGTAGCAGCCTTTGGTAGCTTAGGCGGTGACCCACAAGTCTCTGCAAGCGGTCAGCTGTTTTATCTACAAAACGCAGGCTTTATTTGGGTACCCTTTATTCTGCTATTTTCAGCACTGGCATGGTTTGGCATGAACGATATTGCCACTGCTAAAGCTTCCTTTAAAGACCAATCCGTTATCTTTAAACGCAAACATAACTGGATCATGTGTATCCTATATATGGCGACCTTTGGCTCGTTCATTGGTTTTTCAGCCGCGTTTCCGATGCTGATTAAAAACTCATTTCCCGCCATTGATGCGCTTAAGTTTGCCTTCTTGGGTCCTTTAGTTGGTGCACTATTTCGCCCCTTAGGTGGCTGGATATCTGACAAAACCAGTGGCGCAAAAGTGACTTTTTGGAACTATATCGTGATGGTATTGGCGGTAGTGGCGGTGATGTATTTCCTGCCTAGCGAGACTCATGAGGGCAGCTTTGTCGGATACTTTATCTCCTTTATGGTGCTGTTTATTACCACGGGTATCGGTAACGGCTCTACCTTTACCATGATTCCCGTTATCTTCAGAACCTTTCATGAACGCCTTGAACCTCAAAAAGCAGGTACAGAGGACTTGTTTGTCGAGATACGTAAAGAATCAGCAGCAGTGGTTGGCTTTACCTCAGCGATAGCAGCCTATGGCGCATTCTTTGTCCCAAAAATGTTTGGTTCAGGACTGGGTGTTGATGGTACTTTTATCGCTTTAATTGTCTTTTATGTTCTCTGTATTGTGTTGACATGGTGGTATTACAGTCGCCCTAATGCTGAGATTCCTTGCTAAAGCAGCCTTGTATAAATCATCCTCTAAAAACAGATTTTTAAATTAAAAACATCTCTCTTTATAGTGCTACTTGCCAGCGTAAGTAGCACTTTTTTTATTTTTACCAATCCATATTTTGCTTATAAACAAGCCCAACTCATAAATACTTAACGATTTTTTAAGCAAATTTTATCATTTACCGCTACTACTAAGGTGGTAGTGCTCTGCTCATGTTAGCGGATAGCAAGAGGGCGATGGCTTACTTAAAATAATACCATCGAAAAATATTTACAGCTTGGGCAAAGGGTTGTTTTTACCACGCCATTCAGCTTTAGATACCCCATAGGCAATAATACAGAGGATAGCGAAATGAGCCATTTACTCGACCAATTCCGTTTTTTTAAACGTAAAAAGGGCGAATTCTCCGATGGGCATGGTGAGACGCGCGATGAGTCTCGTGACTGGGAAAATGTGTATCGTAGCCGTTGGCAGTATGACAAAGTCGTGCGTTCAACGCATGGGGTCAACTGTACCGGCTCTTGCTCATGGAAAATTTACGTAAAAAACGGCTTGGTCACGTGGGAGACGCAGCAAACTGACTATCCTGAAACCCGTCCAGACTTACCAAACCACGAACCGCGTGGCTGTCCTCGTGGCGCAAGCTACAGCTGGTACATGTATTCAGCGAACCGTGTGAAATATCCTAAAGTACGTAAGCCGCTTCTAAAATTATGGCGTGAAGCCAAAGCGCAGTATCCTGATCCAGTCGATGCGTGGGGCAGCATTGTCCAAGACCCTATCAAAGCAGAACAGTATAAATCCAAGCGCGGTTTGGGCGGTTTTATTCGCTCAACGTGGGCAGAAGTCAATGAAATTATCGCTGCCAGTAATGTCTATACCGCCAAAACTTTTGGTCCTGACCGTATCGTTGGTTTCTCTCCGATTCCTGCGATGTCGATGGTCAGTTACGCCGCCGGTAGTCGCTATTTATCACTTATCGGCGGTGTTTGCTTATCATTCTATGACTGGTATTGTGACCTGCCACCAGCGTCGCCAATGGTTTGGGGTGAGCAAACCGACGTGCCAGAATCAGCCGATTGGTATAACTCTGATTATATTATTGCCTGGGGTTCAAACGTCCCGCAAACGCGTACACCAGACGCGCATTTCTTTACCGAAGTTCGTTATAAAGGCACTAAGACAGTCTCCATCACCCCTGATTATGCTGAGGTTTCTAAGTTAACTGACTTATGGCTAAATCCAAAACAGGGTACTGACGCGGCTGTTGCGCAAGCATTCTGTCATGTCATTATCAAAGAATTTTATCTTAAGCAGCCAAGTGACTATTTCTTAGATTACGCCAAACGCTATACCGATTTACCAGTCCTTGTGATGCTAGAGGGTGAAGAAGGCGCACGCCGTGCTGGTCGCTATCTACGCGCTTCTGACTTAATCGACAATTTAGGTCAAGAAAACAATCCTGAATGGAAAACCATCGGTCTAAATAGTGATGGTGAACTGGTTTCTCCACTCGGCTCGATTGGCTATCGTTGGGGCGAAAAAGGCAAATGGAACCTTGAGCAAAAAAATGGTACGACAGGCGCAGAGATTGACCTAACATTGACTTTAAAAGACAGTAATGAGACCTGCAAAGTCGGCTTTGATTACTTTGGTCATGTGGATCATCCACATTTCACCTCGGTACCGGGCGAAGCGATACAGCAAAAAACCGTTCCTTGTAAAACCATTACCCTTGCCGATGGCAGCACCGCTATCGTTGCGACCGTCTTTGATCTAACCGTTGCCAATCTTGGGGTGGATAATGGCGTTGGTGGCGAGCATGTCACTGATGACTATGACGATGCAACCGTACCGGGCACGCCTGCTTGGCAAGAAGTCATCACCGGTCTAAGCCGTGAGCGCGTCATCCAAGTCGCACGTGAGTTCGCGGAGAATGCTCATAAAACTCATGGTAAATCGATGATTATCATCGGCGCGGGTATGAACCACTGGTATCACCTAGACATGAACTATCGCGGCGTGATTAACATGCTGATGCTATGTGGTTGTATCGGTAAATCTGGCGGCGGCTGGGCACATTATGTTGGGCAAGAAAAACTGCGTCCTCAAACGGGTTGGTTGCCATTGGCATTTGCGCTTGATTGGCATCGTCCGCCGCGTCATATGAACGGCACGAGCTTCTTTTACAATCACAGCTCACAGTGGCGTCACGAAACCATTTCTGCCCATGAGATACTCTCGCCTCTCGTCGATAAAAAATTCTTCCCTGAGCATATGCTTGATTACAATATTCAAGCAGAGCGCGCAGGTTGGTTGCCTTCAGCACCACAACTCAACCGCAACCCACTGACCATCGCTGCTAAAGCCAAAGAAAGTGGCAAAGGCGTGGAAGAATATGTGGTCGATTCTCTCGAAGATGGCAGCTTACGCTTTGCTTGTGAATCACCTGATAACCCAGCCAACTTCCCTCGCAACATGTTTATCTGGCGCTCAAACCTATTGGGCTCATCCGGTAAAGGTCATGAATATATGCTGCATTATTTCTTGGGCACCAAAAACGGCTTGCTCAATAAAGAAAATGCAGAAGGTCACCTACAACCAAAAGAAGTCGATTGGGTAGAAAAAGGCCCGACTGGTAAATTAGACTTGGTTGTCACGTTAGACTTCCGCATGTCTTCTACCTGTTTGTATTCTGACATCGTACTACCGACTGCAACGTGGTATGAAAAAGATGACATGAATACCTCAGACATGCATCCATTCATTCACCCATTAACCGCCGCGACTGACCCTGCGTGGGAATCTAAGACCGATTGGGAAATTTATAAAGGCATTGCCAAGAGCTTCTCAGAAGTATCAAAAGGTCATTTAGGTGTTGAAACTGACGTTGTCACCTTGCCAATGCAACATGACACCCCAGGTGAATTGGCACAACCATTTGGTGGCACTGACTGGAAAACGGCTGGCGAAAAACCTGTACCGGGTAAAAACTGCCCAATGATTAAAGTGGTTGAGCGTGATTATCCGAGCACTTATAAAAAGTTCACTTCTATGGGTCCTGCCTTAGAAAAACTGGGTAATGGCTCAAAAGGCTTGAATTGGGATATGAAAACCGAAGTCAAACAGCTGGGGGATTTAAACCACCGCGTCACTGAAACCGGTATCTCTGAAGGCAGACCGCGTCTTAATACGGCGATTAACGCTTCTGAGATGATTTTGATGCTCGCGCCTGAGACCAATGGTCATGTGGCGGTAAAAGGCTGGGCTGCACTCTCTGAATTTACTGGTCGCGACCATACTCATCTTGCCAAATCTAGCGAGCACGAAAAAATCCGCTTTAAAGATATCGTTGCCCAACCACGCAAAATCATCTCAAGCCCAACGTGGTCAGGTATTGAGTCAGATCAGGTCAGTTATAACGCCGGTTATACCAACGTCCATGAGCTGATTCCATGGCGTACGATTACTGGTCGCCAGCAGTTTTATCAAGACCATCCTTGGATGCAGGCGTTTGGTGAGCAAATGCAGCAGTATCGTCCACCGATTGATACCAAAACCACTGAGCTGCTCAAAGACGCTAAACCAAATGGCAATAAAGAGATTGTACTGAACTTCTTAACACCGCACCAAAAATGGGGCATCCACAGTACCTACTCTGAAAACTTGCTGATGCTGACCCTAAGTCGCGGTGGACCTTGTGTCTGGATGTCAGAAGTCGATGCGCAAAAAGCTGGCATCGTCGATAACGACTGGATTGAGCTGTTCAATGCTAATGGGGCAATCACTGCCCGTGCCATCGTTAGTCAGCGGGTCAAAGAAGGCATGACCATGATGTATCACGCCCAAGAAAAACTGGTCAATATTCCCGGTTCTGAGCAAACAGGCACGCGCGGCGGTATCCATAATTCGGTCACTCGGACGATTTTGAAGCCGACCCACATGATTGGTAGCTATGCCCAGCAGTCTTATGGCTTTAACTATTATGGCACCGTCGGTTGTAACCGTGATGAATTTGTCGTGATTCGTAAAATGTCAAAAATCGACTGGCTAGAAGATAAGCCAGATAACGAATTGCCACGTCCATTACCAACCAGCATTGAAGGGTAAAGCTGTTTCTTCTATCGAAAAGATATCCTGATTTCAGGATATCTATGAAGAACATAAAGCTGCTTTTTTACTATTATTTGGAGCACAGATCCATGAAAATTCGTTCGCAAGTCGGCATGGTGCTTAACCTTGATAAATGTATCGGTTGTCACACCTGCTCAGTCACCTGTAAAAACGTCTGGACCAGCCGTGAAGGTATGGAGTATGCGTGGTTTAACAACGTTGAATCAAAACCCGGTATCGGTTATCCCAAAGAATGGGAAAACCAAACCAAATGGAAAGGCGGTTGGATACGCAATGCCAATGGCACCATCAATCCGCGTATCGGCGGTAAATTTAGAGTATTGGCCAATATCTTTGCCAACCCTGACCTGCCAGAGATTGATGATTATTACGAACCGTTTGATTTCGATTATCAGCATCTGCATACCGCGCCTATCAGTAATCATCAACCTATCGCCCGCCCGCGCTCAGCCATCACTGGCAAGCGTATGCAAAAGATTGAATGGGGTCCTAACTGGGAAGAAATCCTCGGCTCAGAGTTTGAAAAACGTCGCAAAGATAAGAACTTTGACAACATTCAAGCGGAGATTTATGGCGAGTACGAAAACACCTTTATGATGTATTTGCCACGTCTGTGCGAGCATTGCTTGAATCCAACTTGCGTCGCATCATGCCCAAGTGGCGCGATCTATAAGCGTGAAGAAGACGGCATTGTCTTGATTGACCAAGAAAAATGTCGCGGCTGGCGCATGTGTATCTCAGGCTGCCCGTATAAAAAGATTTACTACAACTGGAAGTCGGGGAAATCTGAAAAATGCATCTTCTGTTATCCCCGTATTGAAGCCGGCTTGCCGACCGTTTGTTCAGAAACCTGTGTTGGTCGTATCCGCTACTTGGGCGTCTTGCTTTATGATGCTGACAAAATCGCTGAAGCAGCAAGCACACCTAACGAGCAAGACCTTTATCAAGCACAGCTAGACGTATTTTTAGATCCAAATGACCCTGCGGTTATCGCCCAAGCATTAAAAGACGGTGTACCGCAATCGGTCATTGATTCAGCCCAGCGCTCACCAGTTTATAAGCTAGCGATGGATTGGAAGCTTGCGCTACCGCTACATCCTGAATACCGCACGCTGCCGATGGTTTGGTATGTACCGCCATTATCACCGATTCAAAATGCTGCTGAAGCAGGCAAAGTCGGTATGGATGGTTTGATTCCAGATGTCGACAGTTTACGTATTCCACTGCGCTATTTAGCAAACATGCTTACCGCAGGCGATGAAGAGCCAGTACGTCTAGCATTGAAGCGCCTACTGGCTATGCGTAGCTACAAGCGTATGCAATTGGTTGAAAAACAAGAAGTCCAAAGTATCTTGGATGATGTGGGTTTGACCAAGCTGCAAGTGGAAGAGATGTACCGCTACTTGGCTATCGCCAACTACGAAGATCGCTTTGTGATTCCAACGGCGCATCGTGAAGAAGCATTGAGTGATGCATTCGCTGAGCGTAATGGTTGCGGATTCACCTTTGGCGAAGGCTGTTCAGGACATTCGGACAATAGCATGTTTGGACAACGCAAAACCAATCGCCGCGATTTCATCGATACTGTCCAAAAGTGGGAGTCATAAAATGCAAACTACTCAACTTAATAACAGCAGTTCAGTGCATGAGCCAATTACCCAACCAACCATCGGCAACTCGGATTTGAAGCTACTCAAGGTACTCAGTCTACTTATCGATTATCCAAGCAATGAGCTGTTTCTCGGCGATACGCTTGCCGATTGCACCGAAATTGTCGCCAAATCAACACTGATTAGCCCAGAAGTACGGACGCAAATCATCGACTTGATTGAAGATTTAATCGATACCGGCTCTCTTGAGGCGCAAGCGCGTTATGACGGTTTGTTTGAGCGCGGGCGTTCTTTATCACTATGGTTGTTTGAGCATGTACATGGCGAGTCGCGCGACCGTGGTCAAGCGATGGTCGATTTGATGGGTCAGTATCAAGAAGCGGGCTTTGAGATTAGCGTTAAAGAGCTGCCTGATTATCTGCCTTTGTATCTTGAATTTTTAGCGTATCAAGCAACCATTATCGAAGACGACATTCAAATTCGTATGGATATCGCTGATGTTAGCCATATCCTCGCTTTGCTTGCCGCCAGATTAGAAGGTCGCGGTAGCTTGTATAAAGGCTGCTTTAATGCGCTATTGCAAATCGCTGGTAAACCGCTCGATATCGTTGAAGAGTACCAAGAAAAAATCAGCAAAGAAAAGCGTGATGACAGCTTTGAGGCATTAGACAAAGAATGGGAAGAAGAAGTGGTGACGTTTTTAGATGCGCAACAAGAAGAGCGCTGCCCGTCACAAACAAGTACACAAAATCTTGCAGCAAAAGCTGGTATAAAAAATGCCTCTGCTACAAATGCAGTCGATGCTCCAGTGCACTGGGTAGATTTTAAAACCAACCAGCCGGTTAAATCATAATAAGGAGAAAGGACATGAATATCGCAGATCCTAGTGTGCAGTCTTTAGCCAACCTAAACTGGCTACAAATTTTCCTTTTTGGCGTTTATCCGTATGTGGCATTGACCATCGCTATTATTGGTACTTGGGTACGTTTTGATTTATCTCAGTATTCATGGAAGACAGGCTCGACGCAAATGCTCAGAAGCAAAAACATGCGCCTTGCCAGCAACTTATTCCACGTTGGCATTATCGTGGTCTTGCTGGGTCATTTATTTGGCATGTTGACGCCGCATTTTCTCTATGACCGCTTTATCAGCGCCGGACATAAGCAGATCTTAGCGGTGGTCGTTGGGGGTATCGCAGGGGTGTTTTGCTGGTTTGGCTTGGTCATGCTCATGTGGCGACGCTTTACTGATGACCGTATCTCAAACACCTCATCGTTCTCAGACAAGCTGGTACTGGTGCTGTTATTTATCCAGCTGAACTTAGGTCTGCTGTCCATCTTTACGTCAGTGAAACATTTAGATGGCTATACCATGATGAATTTGGCAGGCTGGGCACAGGACATCACAATCTTAAGACCTTTGCAGGCAGCGGCGCGCATTGAGCAAACTGACTTAATTTATCAGCTGCATATGGCGCTCGGCATCACCCTGATTGCGATATTTCCGTTTACACGGCTTATTCATATCATTAGCGCACCAATTTGGTATTTCGGCCGTCGCTATCAAATTGTCAGACAAAAGAACTCTCAGTAAGGCTATAGAGCCGTATCTAAATGGAATGGCATTTTTAACCCTATCCTCACCTAGATATTGCTCTTTACCCTACCTTTGACGATGAATCAACACGCGCTATATTTTAGAATTTCTATTACCAGAATCCTTAGTGGAGCAAAGCCATGACTGTCAGTACCTACAATCCAGCCGACCATGCGACCAACCAAAACGCTCATGTGCACAGTGGTAAACATCACAGCCATGATAATGACAATCACAGTCACAGTCACAGTCACAGTCACAGTCATGCCGATCACACTCCTACTGGTCGCGGTGATGATATTCTTAGAGTAATGCCAACCTTGTCTGATTTGCAAAAACCGCATTCTGACCAAGAGTTCATCGAAAAAGCAATGGCAGAAGAGCGCAGTAACCATAAAAACCTGATTGCCTCTAGCCGTGATGAGCTGCCTTCAGTGACGGTCAATGGGGTGATGATAGATAGAACCAATATCGCCCAAGAGCTGCAATATCATCCAGCAGAAAACAAAGAAGACGCCGTCTTTTTAGCGACGCAAGCACTGGTTGTGCGCGAATTACTGAGATTGGCGGTTTTAGATGAGCCAAGCCTTGGTGAAGCAGCATGGGAAAACGACGAAGAGCAAGCTATCTCTACTTTAATAGACAAAAACGTTCAAGCAACGATGCCAGATATGGCAACCTGTGAGCGCTATTATAGCCAGAATATTACGGACTTTAAGACCGATCCCATCATGACGGTACGCCATGTTTTATTGGCATGCCCGCCTGAAGATGGCGATGAGCGCTTAAAGCTTAAAAAGACCGCGTACGAGTTTATCGAACAAATCAAAAATAACGCCAATCCTGATGCCGAGTTTATCCAATTGGCACGCCAGCATTCGGCTTGCCCTTCAAAAGAGCAAGGCGGCGAATTGGGGGTTATTAGCAAAGGACAAACCGTACCAGAATTTGAAGGTGTATTGTTTAAGCTAGATAAAGGACTTGCGCCAAGTCCTATCGAAAGCCGTTACGGTTTTCACATCGTTGAGGTGCTCAATAAACAACCTGGTATTCAGATGACTTACGAGCAAGTCAGCCCTGCAATCCATAATAAATTGAGCCAGCAAGCCTTTCACCAAGCATTATGCGATTATTTGTTTACCTTAGCGAATGAGGCGGATATCGAAGGTATCGAGATGACGCTTGAGCAAGAGAATATCTTCCGCGGCTAAGCAGTCCGCTGTCGGTCACTTAATTCTTATGTTATAAAGGTTCTTGTGATACAACACCCTTTTTATGCTATGTGTCGTTCAATATCAATAACACAGTTCAATATTAATAAAATGAGTAGACGTTTATGATTACGGTTGCAGAGCTAATCTCTGAAATACAGCAGCGCATAGAAGCTTATAATACTAACGACTGTCCGCTACATAAAAGAGCGGTCGCAAGCTACGATTTATTAGACAGCCGTCATCATATATTGGCAGAAGATATTGTCTCGCCTTTTGCCATACCAAGACAAAATCTATCGGCGATGGATGGTTATGCGATCGCTAAAGACAGCATACTCTCAGCAGATAGCACGATTGATATCGTGGGTGAATCACAAGCGGGCAGTCCTTATAGTGGCGACATTTCAGCAGGACAAGGGGTGCGTATCTTTACCGGTGCGGTCGTTCCTGATAGCTGTGATACGGTCATCATGCAAGAAAACACCAACTTTGCCGCCATAAAATGCAGCATTGATAAATCGCAGCTTTATGCTATTACCCTCAGTCAAGACGCTAAGCATGATGACAATATCCGTAAACAAGGCGAAGAGATTGAAGCTGGTGAAGCGGTTTTATTAAAGGGTAAACGCCTAAATCCTGCTGATATTAGCTTATTGGCTAATTTGGGCTTTGGTCAAGTGACGGTATATCAGCCTTTAATCGTTGGTGTGCTCGCAACCGGTGATGAGCTGGTTGTGATTGGTAATGAGCTGACCACCTTGGCGCAAATCTATAACTCGAACACGCCTACCCTAAAAAGCTTACTCGCTGATTTGCCCATCACTATTCGTGATTATGGCATTATCCCTGATGACTTAGATAAAACCACCACCGCCGTAACCCAAGCCATGCAAGAGTGCGACGTCCTTATCTCTACCGCTGGTGTATCGGTTGGCGACTATGATTTTTTAACCACTGTCATTGGGCAGCTTGGGCAAATTAATCACTATAAAGTTGCGATGAAGCCCGGTAAGCCATTTGTCTTTGGCGAGCTAACTAAAGATCTTGCCAAGCCCGTACTATATTTTGGCTTACCCGGCAATCCGCTATCGACCATCGTTGGTAGTCTACAATTTGTGATCCCAGCCTTGTGGCAAATGGCAGGCGCTGCGCCACAAGAGCGACCTATGCAGTTAAGTCTCACTGCAACGCTTAAAAATGATGTCAAAAAATCAGCGGGACGGATGGATTTTCAAAGAGGCATATTGTCCCAAAACGAACTTGGTGATTTCCAAGTTGAAAGCTTTACTAAGCAACAATCACACCGTATCAAACAACTAAGCCATGCCAATTGCTTTATTGTACTAGCACAAGATTCTGGCAATGTAGCCGCTGGTGAAACCGTAAAAGTGCAACCTTTCCCTTGGTTACATTGCTAAATAATCGCTAAACAACAGCTAAATAATTGAGTCATTAATAACGGTATAGCTAAAAAGCCGCATGGCTAATCAATGGTATAAAGCGTTACACAGTTAATCATTCTTTATACTGTTGATTAGCCATGAATCATGAGAAACTGCTTGGGGCGTATCTTGATTTTAAAAATCATAACCAAGTAGCATCTACTACTTTAGTGGTAGTTTTTGGGTCACTTACGGTGAATGGTTATTTGCTAGCAAGCTGTCATAATCGTGTTTAAATAGAACTTCCCACTCACAACCTGAGGCAACGCCTAAAAGTACACACTATACTTAATATTAATGGTAATCATCTATGAACCATCTTGCCCCTACCCTAGGTAATGCGCAATTGTATTCGCCTGCCGCTGCACCCGTTATTTTTGATGGTGACTCATCATCGAACGTTGCGACAAAAGCTGCTAGCACGTCGACGTATTTTCCGGTCACGCTCTCTCAACCATTAACCGATGGTTTCGCACGACGTCTCACCTATTTGCGTCTATCGATTACTGATTTCTGTAATTTTCGCTGTGAATATTGCCTGCCAGATGGCTATCAAGGCAAACCACCACAAAACGAGCTCAGTGTCAGCGAAATTGCCACGTTAATCCGCGGCTTTGCCCAAGTTGGCACTAAAAAAGTCAGAATTACTGGCGGTGAACCCTCTATACGCCGTGATGTGGTAGAGATTATTAAAACCATCAAAAACACCAAAGGCATTGAAACGGTTGCCATGACCAGTAATGGTTATAAACTTGGTAAGCACTTAGCCAGCTGGCAAGCGGCTGGACTGAATCAGCTTAATATCAGTATGGACAGCTTTGATGCCGCAACCTTCCATAAAATGACTGGCTTTGATATGTTGCCGCAGCTCTTGGCTGATATGGATACTTTGCTTGCAACCACAGATATCAAGCTAAAAATAAACAGTATTTTAATGGCAGAAACCGCCTTTGAAAATTTGATGAATGCCATCGAATATATCAAAGATAGAGCGGTCACTTATCGCTTTATTGAATTTATGCAGACCAGTGATAATAGCGATTTATTTTTTGCGCAGCATGCACAGTCCGATATTATTACCAATTACTTATTAAAAAATGGCTGGCAAACTCATATACGTGGCAGCAACGATGGACCAGCGATAGAATACAGCCATCCAGATTATCAAGGGCGTATTGGCATGATTGCCCCTTATGCTGCGCATTTTTGTGATAGCTGCAATCGCTTGCGGGTCAGTAGTCAAGGCAAGGTGCATTTGTGCTTGTTTGATCAAGGTAATTACGATATTCGTCAGCACCTAGAGCAAGACGATGTCGCAGGACTTGTTAATACCCTCCATAGCTTTATGCCAATCAAACCTGAACATCATCATCTTCACGAATCAAACAGCGGCATGATGAATAATTTGTCGATGATTGGTGGATAAAATCAATAATTTACCAATAATAAAAACTTCTATTTCCATAACAAGCGTATTTATTAAGGATTATTCATGAGTAAGCTGCAAGCACCCTTTACCCCGCTTAATATCTCCATCTTAACGGTTTCTGATAGTCGTACTCTTGCAGAAGATACCTCAGGGCAGTATTTGGTTGACCAACTGACCACAGCAGGTCATCAGCTGGCTGATCGTCAGCTGATTATTGATGATATTTATAAAATCAGAGCCGTCATCAGCGGTTGGATTGCCGACCCAGATGTGCACGCTATTATCACCACTGGCGGTACTGGCTTTTATATTAGAGACAGCATGCCAGAGGCGGTTGGCGTATTGTTTGATAAATCGGTCGATGGTTTTGGTGAGATGTTTCGCTTAATCTCAAAAGACGATATCGGCATGTCTACCATCCAATCTCGCGCTGTGGCTGGCATGGCAAATGGCACGGGCATTTTTTGCTTACCCGGCTCATCAGGCGCTTGCCGCACTGCTTGGGAAGGTATCTTACAAGAGCAGCTTGATAGCCGCACACGCCCCTGTAATTTTGTCCCACACTTTATGCGCACCAATCCAGGTCACGATTAATTCATGCTTGAAGTTGCGGATAGCTTAATAAAGATAGATAAATGCAATCATTTAGTAGGTATTGTGATTTTGGCAGGCGGCGCGTCCAAACGTATGGGAACGCCAAAAGCTGAGTTGATACTCCCGACAGGTGAGCGTTTAGTTGATTATCATGTTAGACAAGCGCTTGAATTGAGTGCTGCATTGACAAGTAACTTACCTATTATGATTGCGGATAATGGGCGTGGATTTAGTATCAATCCAAATTTGATTAAGAGTTCGAAGTCATCAATTTTTCATATTAGGGATTATCTATCTGCTAACAGTCTTTCTAACAAGATTCTGTCAAGCAATGATGATAAGCCGATTGAAACAGGTGGCGCGTTGGTAGCGATTGAGTCAGCGTTGCAGTCATTGAAGATATTAGCAAATGCGCCTGAACTAACCGAAATGCCAGACATACAATCCTCTTGGCTGCTGGTTATTAGCTGTGATAGCTTGATTCCTGTCACCGATTTATGGCAAAAACTGCAACCTTATATTACGCAAGCTGATGGTAAATCTGTCATCTGCCTAACCGATGAACATCACCTATACCCCTTGTTAGGTTTATATCGTTTAAGTATTGAGCCTGAGTTAAAGCAGTATATTGACGCTGGACAGCGGCAAGTGATGAAGTTTATTCAGCCGCTTGTGCAGCCTGTCCCTTTTGCAAAAGACTGGCAGTATTTAACCAATTTTAATACGCCTAAAGATTTTGAGCATGCCTATTTAGCTTTAAACGACTTATAAAAAGGTTTATTGAGAGAAACTAGCTTTCAGAAAAACTGACCATTTAAGAGAAATAAAAATGAATAGCGATAGTCAAAAAAACAGTAATCCACCAAGCAAGCAGCCAAGAAACCAATCTGGTCTCTCCCATTTAGACAGCGACGGTGATATCACCATGGTCGATGTGAGTGGCAAAACGCCCACCACCAGAGAAGCACATGCAAGCGGACAAGTGGTTTTTCCTACAGACATTTATATGCAAATCAAAGCCGCTGACGGCATGACAAAAAAAGGCAGCATCACTCAGACTGCTCATATTGCCGGTATCATGGCAGCCAAACGTACCCACGACTTGATTCCACTTTGCCATCCTCTGCCCTTAGATAAAATCAGCTTAAGCTTTGCATACGATGATGCAAACCATAGCATTGCCGTGACCGCCACGGTTAAAGTTACTCATAAAACTGGGGTAGAAATGGAAGCATTAACCGCCGTCAGTGTCGCTTGCTTGACCATTTATGACATGACCAAAGCCATCTCGCATGACATTGTGATTAATAATATTCATTTGATGAAAAAAACGGGCGGTAAGTCCGACTATCAACATACCTGAAAGTAATTTGAAAACTATAAAGTTAAGCAGTTTATAAATAAGGGAGATTGCTATGAGCACTTTAATAGAAAGCAATACAAATTCTAAGCTAGACACCACGATGAATATTAACGTCTTATATTTCGCTAGCTTAGCTGATGAAGCCAATTGTCATGAAGAAACAGTCACTGTGCCCCAGTCGACTTCATTGACCGAGCTGTATGAACAGCTGAGCCAAAAGCATCGCTTTAGTCGTCCGCAGTCGGAGCTACGCGTGGCGGTCAATGACTATTTTGCCAAGTGGACAGATGAGATTTATGAGGGTGATAGTGTGGTTTTTATCACCCCAGTGGCTGGTGGTTAAAACCATTTAAATATCATTTGTATCACTAAGAATCTTAAAAACAATAAGAGAAAATGGTTATGACAGACAATGTACACGGTCAATCGATGAGCATTAAACGTACCATTGATGAGGCATACCTCATCGCTGAACGTGATGGTTTTGCGCTGTTAGATACCGATATTGATGAAACTCGTCTTAAAAGCACCCTTGATAATGACAGTTGCGGCGCGTTTGTCTGCTTTGAAGGACGGGTACGCAATCACAATAATGCCAGTAGCGTCAATCGTTTGACCTATTATGGCTACGAAGATCTTGCCATTAATCAAGGTCGCGCCATTATTGAAGAAGCCAAAAAGCGCTTTGAGATTACCCATGCCATTGCCATCCATCGTATCGGTGCATTAGAGATTGGTGATGTCGCTATTTGGGTTGGCGTGGTTTCCGCCCATCGCTATCCTGCCTTTGATGCTTGTCGCTGGATATTGGATACGATTAAAGCCGACATTCCAGTTTGGAAGCAAGAATATTACCAAGACGATTCATCTAAATGGCTTAGTAATAATGGGTAATAATGCGCTTCAAATGACTACTTAAAGCGATAGCTAACCTTTAGCAATAACAGTGAGCGACACTGGCGAGCAATAATAAGAAGGCTTCATAATAATGATTAAAATAATAACGATATCATCAGCTTGCTTAGCATTAACGCTAACCGCTTGTAGCAAAGAGCAAACCGCTGAGCTTGTTCAATCGGACGCCAACAATGCCACTGAGCAAAGTCAAACACTGCGCATCGCAGCGGCTGCCAACTTATCAGATGTATTGCCTGAAATTATTGCGGGTTATAAAATGGATAAGAACTTGCCTGCACAAGCGATTGACGTGACTTATGCCTCTTCAGGTAAGTTATATGCGCAGATTACCTCTGGCGCACCTTACGATATATTTTTATCCGCCAATCAAGAATTTCCTGCCAAGCTTGCCACAGAAAAACTAGATAACGCAAAATCTGCTGACGAAGCAACCCACGAGCCCTTTACTTATACCCAAGGTCAGCTGGCACTTTATAGTGTTAACAAGTCTCTTAAAGGACTCAACCCTACTACTTTAAATGCATTATTGATGTCTGAGTCTGATAGCAAAATCACCATTGCCAATCCAGAACTCGCCCCTTATGGCAAGTCGGCACAAGCCTATCTACAAACGCAAAATATCTTTGACACGCTCACTGAGCAAAGTCGCATTATTCAAGCTGAAAATATAGGGCAAGCGTTTCAATATGCGCACACTGGTAATGTCGATTATGGCTTTGTCGCTCAATCACAACTGACAGCGATTAAAGCCACGCCTGAGCAGTTCTATACGTTAGCGCCAGACGCTTATCCTCCTATTTTGCAAGACGGGTTGGTGATTAGTGACACTACTGCCGCGACCGATTTTTCAAACTATCTGCGCTCGTCTGCTGGACAACAGTATTTTTCTGACGCAGGTTATCTTGCTATAGAGTAAGACAACTTTGATAAAAAATGCGCTCTAGCGGTTCTCATCGGAGCGTTTAATACTGTCTGGACTGGCATCATAAATAGCCTCTAATTCTTCTGTTGTCAGATAGCGCTCAACGATAGGAAACAATTCTCGTTCTTCAAAACGAATATGATCATATAGCAAGGTGGCGAGTTTTTTGACTTGTCCAACGGTGACGTGATTGCTTTGAGAGTGCGGCAAATCTTGAACCTCTGCCATGAGTGCATGCAGGGACTTGTGCTGCGCATCAAGTGTATTTAGTACCGATGCCACCTCAGGTTTGGAGCTGCTATGAGGCTGTAAGGCATGAGCCATTAGATTGTCTTCAATCTGAAAATGCTGTTGCATCTCGTTAATATAAGACGTGATATTTAGCCAATGCTCGGCAATTGCGTTAGGTTCATCAGCACACTCTTTAGCATGGCGAGATAGATTCAGACCTAGATGATGTTGACGAGATAATGGTTGTAACTGTGCGACGCGTTTCATGATTAAGTACCTCAGTTAATCGACATAAAGCCCTATGTCAGTGGCATTTAAGGATTGTTATCTATGCTTAACTATATACTCATACTACACTTGTTAGGCGCTACTGTCTGGACAGGTGGTCATCTGATTTTGACCTTGGTGGTCTTACCAAAAGCGCTATCATCCCGAAATATTGATGGCCTGATGCAATTTGAGCAGCTGTTTGAAAGGGTTGGGATGCCAGCTTTGGTGCTGCAAATAATCACTGGACTTTGGATGGCCTACCAGCTATTACCCAACATTGCTGCATGGTTTAAACTTGATAATGATTTTAGTATTCTTATTACTCTCAAATTACTATTATTACTAATGACTGTTCTGGTTGCCTTGCACGCTCGTTTCTATCGAATACCCAGATTGTCTATTCACACCCTGCAAGGATTTTCAATCAATATCATATTGGTCACTTTGTTTTCTGTCGCCTTTGTTGTCGTTGGCACGCTCTTTCGCACAGGTTTAAATTAGGATGTGTCATCGTTTAGGTTATTAGGGTCTGTTGAACATTCGACCACGGCACTGACAGTGACTATTTTTTAGTCGATTTTAGATTAAAAATATCTAGTTTAGTCGTTCTAAGCGGATGTTTTTAATGACGAAGCGGCAAAAAAGAGTCCTGTCTCTTTGAGCTGATGTTAAAATCGCTTCATACTGTGTTGCAAGTCTAGCTAAGGCACGAGCATTATCTTCAATTTGCGCCTTGTCTGAAACGATTTGATCAATCAGCAGTGCCTATTTGTGAATGTTCAACAGACCCTAATATGTCCTAATATCTTATTGAATTCAACCACCTTAACATCTTCTTAACAGCGTACTTGTTACTGTAAGGCATTACACTCCTTACCATCCTGTTGAGAAGTACTTGTATGTCAATATCTCAAGCCGCCAAAATCAATGCGCCCAATGCTAATAAAAAAAGCCGCTCCCTAAGCAAGCTCTATAATCGCGAGATTAATCTCAATCATCTGATCATAGTCGTTGCTCTGTATTTAGTAGCGTCGGCGAATATTGGCTTTTTTGAGCAAGTACTCAGCGTTTATCCATTTAGCACAAACGCGGGCTTTATTTTTTCCATCATAGGCTTATTATTTGGGCTGATATGGTTGGTGTTGTCACTGCTGTGTTATCGCTCAACAGCAAAAGTAGTGCTTATCATAATGGTGCTGATTGCAGCTATCTGTGGTTACTTTACCGACGCCTACGGGACGATATTTAATCGTGATATGCTCATTAACGGCTTACAAACCGATCAAGCAGAAGCTATGGGATTAATGGCACCCAGTCTATTTATTCGCCTGTTTTTATTAGGTATAGTGCCTGCTTTTATGATTGGTAACATTCGTCTAAAGCGATTGTCTTGGCAACAAGCAACCCTTCAAAAATCAGTCACCCTATTATTACCTATCGTATTGGTAGCGGTGTGTCTAGTGCCATTTGGTGACCAATACGCCAGCTTTTTTCGCCAGCACAAAATAGTCCGTAGTTATGTCAATCCTATTACCCCTGTTTATTCTGTTATCAAACTGGGTACTGATTATATCGCTGAGCGCCGTCGTCCCGATACGCTAATCCCCCATGCCACAGATGCAAAACGCAGCATTTCTTTTAACACTAGCAACAGCGCTGTAAAACCTAAGTTGATGGTATTTGTAGTAGGAGAAACCGTCCGCGCTGACCATATTGGCTTAAACGGTTATGAGCGCAACACCACGCCTTTGCTTTCAAAACAATCAGACATTTACAGCTTTAAAGACGCCTCGTCATGCGGCACATCCACCGCCTATTCAGTACCTTGCATGTTTAGCTACGCCAATAGAGAAAATTATGACCCTGATAGCGCTAGCTATAATGAAAACGTGCTCGATACACTACACAAGCAAGGCGTCAAGGTCGTTTGGCGAGACAATAACTCTAGCGCCAAAGGGGTGGCTGACCGCGTAACTTTTGAGGATTATAAAACAGCCGCGCTCAATCCAGATTGTGATATTGAGTGTCGAGACATAGGCATGCTTGATGGTTTTGATAAACTGGTTAAGTCAGGCAGCTCACAGAAAGAGACACCTAAAGACACACTTATTTTGCTGCATCAAATGGGCAATCATGGACCCGCTTATTTTAAGCGTTACCCTAAAGATTTTGCAGAATATCAGCCCGTCTGTATGACCAATGAGCTATCAAAATGCGACAACCAATCGGTTATCAATGGTTATGACAATGCCATTCGTTATACAGATTATTTTTTAAATAGCGTGATCGACATCTTAAAACCTTATGAGCAAGATTATGAGGTGGTGATGGTATATATTAGTGATCATGGAGAAAGTTTGGGCGAAAACAATATTTACTTGCATGGTCTGCCATACGCTATTGCGCCAAATGCTCAAAAGCACGTGCCAGTGATTATTTGGTCACCGAATGGCAACGGCATTGATAGCAGCACTATTGCTAAGACTAGCCTAGCTAACATGATTGATCAGCCCGTATCACATGATTTTATTACGCCAACCTTGCTTCAGTTTTTTGGTATCACCACTGACGAAACCAAAGCAGCACCCACCTTTTTTAAAGTGGCTAATTGAATTCTTTATCATCGCTCCGCCTTTTTAGGTAATAATACTCATGTACAAGATACTCATCATTGAAGACAATCCCGATATCGTCGCCAATATTTATGCTTTTTTTGAGCCGAAAGGCTTTGAGCTAGACAATGCCCATAATGGCATTAGTGGCTTAACGCTCGCATCAAATAATCGATATGACGTCATTTTGTTAGATGTCATGCTGCCGGGTATGGACGGCACTAAACTGTGCAAAAAGCTCAGGGAAGAGCGGCATGACAAAACGCCAGTATTGATGCTGACCGCTCGCGATACGATTTTAGATAAAGTGGCAGGATTCGATAGTGGCGCTGACGATTATCTGGTTAAGCCTTTCTCATTGGTGGAATTAGAATCTCGTATTAAGGCTCTCATACGCCGACATAAAGATGATCATTTTGAGCATAGTTTAACTGTTGGCACGTTGTCTTTAAACCATAGTGAGCATACGATTACACGTGAAGGCAAGTCGCTAAAACTCACACCAACAGGCTTCAAAATACTACATACCTTGATGAGTGCGGCGCCGCGCGTGGTTAGCAAAACCGAGCTGGAAGAAAAGGTATGGGGCGAAGACATACCAAGCAGTGATGCACTGCGCACTCACATGCATGGGGTCCGTGCGCAGGTAGATAAGCCGTTCGATAAAATCATGATAGTCACGTTGCCCGGTGTCGGTTACCAGATTATCGATCCAGATAAAGCCTAAAAAACCATCGTCTGATGTCCTTATTTGACTCTCAACGTCTTTCATATCGTCTTTCACAACGAAGTAAATACCATGTTTAATATCGACTCCATCGCCAATAAGTTTCGACTCTCCTACTTGTTATTTGCCCTATTACTGTGTGCCACTTTCGTCAGTATTTTCATGTATGCCGAAGTCAGAATGGAGCAACAGCTGGTCAAAGCTCGCTTATTGCAACAGTTAGAGCTTAGCCAAGAAAAAGAAGGCGATCAGCCTATTTATAGCGCTGAACCGGGTATTAAAATTTATCGCTTCGATAACGCACCGAGCAATCTGCAAAAACTGACCACCCAAACCGTACAAGAAATGCCCGTCACTGTCACCACTAAAAATGGTCAATCGACAACAGAGTTACATTTTTTTAACTATAAAAAAGACAAAGAAAACTACATTTTAACCTACTTAGAAAATACTGAAATGGTGATGGGGAATTACCCTGTTTTAGCCATATTTGAGCATTTAGAAGACATATTTGCCAACGCCCTAAAAATAGCGGTCATTTTGAGCTTATTGATTGCAGCGATATTTTCATCGCTGTCCTCCAAGCAAATCATTAAACCTTTATTAGACTTAAAGCAAGCCGTAGAAACAGATCATCGCAACTTGACGGAATTGACGCATCTGCCCTCCGAGGTTGGCGTGTTAGCACGCGCAATCGATGAAAAAAACCACAAACTTGAGCAGTACCTCAAACGCGAGCAGCTATTTACTGGTGATGTCAGTCACGAGCTGCGCACGCCTTTGACGATTATCATGGGGGCATCAGAGGTATTGTCCTCACAACTAGAAAACGACCCTCACTTGAGCGCATTTGCCACTCGTATCAGTACGACCGCCAAAGAAACCTCGGAGATTATCAGCGCCTTATTATTGCTGTCTCGTGCTCCTGAAAAACTGGATGCACCGCCAACGTCTATCAATGACATCGCGTTAAATGAAGTACAGCGCTTAAATTACTTGCTTCGCCATAAGTCAGTCACTTGTAAAATAGTCGCAGAACAGCTGTATGTCGCACACGTACGACCTGAACTGCTAAAAATGGCACTGGGTAATTTGATAAAAAATGCGTTTCAGTACACCGATGAGGGTGAGGTCATCATCACTATCGATGCTGAAAAAATCACCGTCACTGATACTGGTCTAGGTATTCCTGAGGTGATGATGCAGCTGCTATATGAGAGATTTGAACGTCTAGAGCAGCAGTATAAAGACATCTCATTGGATACAGAATCGTCATTGGCAGCTGACGCCCATTATCCAGTAGAAGGCACAGGCTTGGGGCTCAGTATTGTACAGCGCATCATGACACATATGGGCTGGCAGCTTACCCATCAAGTCAATCCGTTAGGTGGCAGTACTTTTATCATCAATTATCATTAGAGCAGATCTCTATTTAAAAAAAGCTTAACGTTTTCTTAATGCCTGCCCGCTTATACTTAATATCTGCTGATTTATTTTGTCCATTTATTTTTTCCACGATTACATAGTTAAATAGTTAAATAGTTAAATAGTTAAATGATTGAATGATTGAATGATTGAATGATTGAATGATTGAATGATTGAATGATTAAAATTTATCGCATACCTTGATATTAATAGACTGTGAAGCATTTGACATGAATAAAGCAAATCCTATTAATCTTGAAAACCAGTCGACGAGTGGTGGGGGTTTAAGCCCAATAACAGGCAAAAAACAACTGCTACCTCATAGCTATGCCAGTGATGCCAAGGGTAAAACAGGATTTTACCGTATTATAAAAGCCGCTGGTTACTCTCTGGACGGCTTCAAAGCAGCTTACAAATTTGAGGCGGCTTTTCGACAAGTATTTTGGCTCAATCTCATATTATTGATGGCTATTATATTGTGCCCTTTCACTATCAGCGTCAAAATGCTTCTGGTCGTCGCTTCTTTTGTATCATTAATCGTCGAACTCATTAACACTGGAATCGAAGCCAGTGTCGATCACACATCGACCGTCAAGCATCCACTCGCAAAGATAGCCAAAGATGTTGGCTCTGCGGCGCAATTTCTGGCATTAATACTGCTATTTATCTTGTGGATGATGGCATTATTGAGTGTTGTATTTTGAAAACATATTCAGCCAATGGAGTCTGGCTTAAACTCCTATGCTTGACCATCATAGCGACACTGTTGTTTGAGCACAGCCAATTAGACATTCATATTAGTGAGCTTTTTTACACTAATGGACACTGGCTACTAGAAAAAGGCACACAACCTTTTGCCTTTATTTTTTATGACTTGCCTAAATTGCTACTCATCTTACTTGGCATTTATCTCATAGCCGTTCTAATTCTGAGACATAAACAGGATTCAGATATCAATCTGGTAATAAAAAATGCTAAGTACGATAAACTGCTCACGCCTTTATCCACGCGTGAAATAAGTTATCTACTGCTTGTTTTAATTGCCGTTCCCAGTATGATTGCGCTACTCAAAGGTGTGACTCATGTCAGTTGCCCCAATCATTTAATACTATTTGGTGGCGACTTGCCTTATCTAAATATTTGGCAAAACATAGTCGCTAACACGCCTGCTAAGTGCTTCCCAGCGGCTCATGCCAGTGCAGGATTTTCTCTGTATGGCTTGGCCTTTTTACCCACTCTGCATCAGTATCGCTATAGAATATTTGAAATAGTCACGGTCATAGGATGGACGATGGGACTGTATAAGATGCTATTTGGTGATCACTTTTTTAGTCATACATTAGTATCGATGCTACTGTCATTGACCATAACCTGCGCACTTGCAACGCTATTTTTTAAATACCCAGCAGCGAATAAAGCCAACAGTATCAATGCTAATGGCAAAAAATCTGATACGGCAAGCTTTCAAAAATCGTCGAAAACCCAATCTTAACTGTTGAATAATAGCCAAATTAACAATGATACCCTTATGAAAATAAAGCTACTAAGCATTTGATAAATAATGTATAAATAGTTATTGCTGACTGACTTAATATTGAGTAACAGCATGGATTGCGCTCGTCGACGACGTTCTTTATTTATCAATAGCCCGCAAAGGAATGTAGCTATGAGCATCCTATCTTTTATTCTAAAAAAATCAAATATCTACCCTTTACTGACATTGACATTGACATTGACATCGGCACTGCCATTATTAATAATAAGCGCTGCACATAGCAGCCATGCCGCCAGTTATACCATCAATCCTGCTGGCACCCATGTGCGCTTTGCCATTGAACGCTTCCAATCCCCTGCCACTGCGGGCGGCTTTTATAATGTCCAAGGTCAACTGCAATATGACTCAAGTTTAAAAACTGGCAATATCTCCTTAGTCATTCCGATCAGCTCTCTAAATACGGGAAATAAAGCATTTAACCAGACTTTGACAGGCCCTAGCTTCTTTGATATGCAACGCTTTCCGTTGGCACGTTTTGATTCTAACAAATGGTATTTTAGCCAAGACAAATCACGCCCAATGGTCACAAAAGTAGAAGGTCATCTAACGCTGCATGGCGAAACCCACCCTATTAGCTTAACAGCGACTAAGTTTGACTGTTATCTACACCCTGCGCTCAAAAAAGATATTTGTGGTGGGGATTTTACGGCGATGATTGATCGCACCAAATGGAATATCGATAAATATGCGTGGTTTGGCGTCACTAAAAACCTTCACTTAAACATTCAGGTCGAGGCAACCAAACAGTAGCAGTCCTTATCAGCGTTAATTTTATGACATTAATTTTTATAGCACTGCTTTTTTAGAGCCTATCCTCATTTTAAAAATGGGCTAAAAATAGCTAAACGTGCTGAGGCGGTACGGAATACGTACCAACTACGTGAGCCACCATGTCGCGAGAACCTTCTGAGTAAAGAGAAACCTCGCCTACGATAAGCGTGCGCCCGACTTTCATCAACGTGCATTCAGCGATAATACGTGCCTCTGCTGAGGGTTTACGCAAGAAATTAATAGTCAAACTCGTCGTTACCGTTAATGGTACGATGCCAATCTTGCCAAGTATCGCCACATAGATAGCCACATCAGCAATGCTCATCAATACTGGTCCGGAGACCGTACCACCGGGACGCAATTCATCCGTACCAATATTATGCGCTAACGTCGCGCCATTATCGCCGACTGCTTCAATCACGCATTTGGTTTGCGGAAACTCTAACGCCATAAAGGCGACAATCTCTTCTTTGGTTGCAGACATATTCCTTCCTTGGATTTCATTATCCTTGATCAATGCACCACTGGTGTGCCTTCTGTACTAAATGAAAAGCCTTTATTGCTAAAATTACCGATCATCACCGCCTCAATGACGGGCTTGACCGTCTCGTCTATCCCTTCGACTTCAATGATAAAGTTGGCACCCGATCCGCCTTTATCCTCTTCTTTTTCGACGATATAATTGAGCGTAGCCATTGCTGGAAGCTCAATCGGTTTGTTTAAATAGGATTTAATAAAGGTTCCATCAGTGCCATAGTAGTCAATTTTATTGATATATAGCGATTTTTTTAGCGTGGTATTGCGTACGCTTAGTGTCGCTGATAGCAATACTTTACGATTGTCTCTATCGGTATAAATATCAGAATAAATCGGCACATAAAAGGTTTGTTTATAGGCGAACTGACTTCGATCGACAGCTGTCGTCATCTCAAGTTCTTGAATGGGGTCTTGGTGCTTCTCTGAATATAAAACATTTGGGTTTTGTGTTGGCTGATCACAGCCAGACAACAGCCCCATCGTAGCGATTAGTAATATAGAGATATTGCGCTTATTCATAAGCTCCCCCTTGCCTTTTTATGTCACAGCCATTGCAAATAGTTACTTAATTTTTACACCGACACTGCGTAGAAACTCATTGATATGCTTGTTAGCACCATAAATAATCAATACGTCTTTGTCTTGCAATACTTGCTCAGGTGCCGCCATACCTTTAATACTAGGCTTACGCTGCATACGACCGAAGCTGTCCTCATAATACTCATAGCGCAGGGTACTAAGCAATCGAATATTAAACTTTTGCTCCAGCTGCAAGTGATCAACCGTCTGACCAATCAAGGCGCTTGGAATACTAATCTCTACGATACTAAAGTTATCGCTCAGCTCAAACGAGTCGACGAAGTAACGTAGTGACAGCCGTTTCGCCCAGCGGTTGGCGGCTTCTTTTTCGGGATGAATCAAATCATCAACGCCGATGGCTTGCAGCACTTTTTCGTGCAGCGGATTGATACTACGACTGATCAGACGCTTGGCTTTTAGCGTTTTAAATAGTGCCGTCGCCATGACATTTGCACCTTGGTCTTCACCGATGGCAACGATGACGATATCCGTATCGATAATTGGTAAGCCCATGACCGTATATTCATCTGTCGCATCCATACAGATGGTATGAGAAATGACTTCCTTATACGCTTCGACCTTTTGCATACTGCTATCAATAGCAATCACTTCATGACCTTGACTGGTCAATGCCATACCTAACGATGAGCCAAAATTCCCTAATCCTACGATGATATATCTCATAACTTTATTAACCTTGTTCAATATTTCTTAATGATGAAATAGTTTTTTTGCGAGCATTTAGTTAATCGTAATTTCTTCCGTTGGATAGCGATAATTGCGCTGACGACTGTTTTTGAGCAGGGCAATAAAGATGGTCAGCATACTGACTCGCCCAACGAACATAATGACAGACACCACCATTTTGCTAAAATCTGATAAGTCAGCGGTTAAGTTTAGACTTAGCCCTACCGTGCTATAAGCTGAAAAGCACTCAAACACTACTTTAATTAAATCAAGCTCTGGCTGGTTATAACTGATGAGCGTCACGCCCATACCGATGACCAATAAAGACAGCCACATGATAGAAAACGCACGGCGAATCGAGATATCAGCAATCTGACGTTTGAACACTTCTACTTTGGTTTGACCACGTGCTAGGCTCAAAGTGTTGAGTAGCGCTATCGCAAAGGTGCTGGTCTTGATACCACCACCCGTTGAGTTAGGAGACGCACCAATCCACATTAAAAAAATGGTCAGCATGATGGTAGGAAATGCTAGCCCGCCCATATCAACGGTGTTGAAACCTGCGGTTCGCGGCGTGGAAGCAGTGAACAGTCCCGTCACTAACTTACCAAAAAAGCTGGTATGGTCTGCGAGTACATTATTATATTCAAATATCATGACCCCGATTAGACCTATCAGTAGCAATGCGCCTGTTGTAATCAGAGTAATACGGCTATTGATATTCAGCAGCCAAGGTCGATAGACGTAACGTTGATCATGGCGATAGATCAAGCGCTCAGCGCGATAGCGCAAGTAACGTAGCACATTGACCACAATAACAAAGCCCATGCCACCGAAGATAAAGGTCGTCGCGATAATCAGTTGTAGCGGATAGTTAAAACGTAGCGCGTCATCGTACATGCCAGCGCTAAATGTAGAAAATCCAGCATTACAAAAGGCGGAGATAGCATGGAAGACTGAGAAGAATAGCTGCTCAGAGAGGTCCATATTTGGCAAATCATAAATGCTAATATAAATGAGTGCCGCAGCCACTGCCTCAACGGCAAATGTCACATAAAGAATGGATTTCAGGGTCGATACCACATCGCCCATACCGGGCATATAAGACATCTCACTGATGCTCGCCTGCGTCTCGTAACTGACACCGCCTTTAAAGAAATAACTAAAATAGGTCACAAAAGTCAAAATACCTAAGCCACCAATCTGTATCAGCCCCATGATAATGACTTGCCCAAATGTGGTGAAATAAGTCGCCGTATCTACCACGATAAGACCAGTCACACAGACGGCACTGGTCGCGGTAAAGAGCGCATCAATGAAAGACAGCGGCTGCGTCGTTGCATTGGGCATCATCAGTAGCAATGCACCGACCAATACCAATGACAAGAAGCTTAAGATAAAAAACTGTGCAGGGTTTAAAAAGGTACGATTGAGATTAAAATCGTGGTCAGATATTTCACGAATAAAGGTCACAAAGACGGCAATTTTGATGGCAACAAAGCCATCAACAGCGACCGACATCCCAGAACGCACTAAATCAGTGAAATGTGCTGCCAATAGGATAACAATCGCGATACTGGTCAATAAGTCAAAGACGGCGACTTTATTTAGGGTCAGCGGCTTTTTGCTATAGAGGTAACGACCTGCCGTCACAACAAAGCCTAAAAAGATAATCGCCAGATAAAAAATATGGAAAACCTGTTGTAGCCACATCGGCAGCGTGAAACCACTGTCTAATAAAGCAATGGCTACGCCGATAATACTAATGACAATCGTGACATTATTTAACAATCGATAACGCTTGGCTGCATGCATCGCCCTAATCCATGATAGGAATAACCACGATATTTATACTCCTTTTTTGTGTTACTCACAAAAACTGATTTGAGATAATCGTAACCAATTATGATGCCCTGTTGAACACTCATACCTAGCCATGCTGATTGCTAAAATGGTTGCAGATAAATTATAGATTGGCAGTGACGGTAATATTTACGTTTTAACGAGGTTTTGTGAGGTTGGATTAGATAAAAAATGATCACTATGAGGGTTGCATAGTGGCATTTTTAAAGAGTGGCATTTTTAAAGAGTGGCATTTTTAAAGAGTGACATTTTTAAATAGTGACATTTTTCCATGGCTACACTTTTGGATAGTTGCAGTGCAAACATATGCTCTAGTAGGGTCATTAGTCTATAGGTTGGCGTATTTATGAGCGCTATATCCCAATAATCATATTTACGTAGTTTCTGTCGATGTGGTCGCCATTTTCACCCCGCCCCATGTCACCAAACCAACGCCCAGTGCGATCAATGAAGCACCCAAAAACAAACCTTCTGGCGGCATCTCACCCTGCAAAAAAATAGCCACTGGCACACCGACAACTGCGCCGACCGAGCCTAATAAACTTAATAAAACAGGACCACCGGTTTTTTGTAATAAAAACAACAATAAGAATTGACCCGCAAATACGGCGGCTTGTATGCCAATCAAACCTAGCGGCAACCAGTCTAGCGGCATATTCACTGAAAAATTAGGCAATACACTAAATGACAGCAGCAACAGCGACGCCGCGATTAGCATACCTGGCGCGAGTGCGCTAGGTGATGCCTTATCAGGCCAGCGTAAGGTACGATATATATTACCAATAGCCAATAATACTGGCCCGCAAAGCGCGATCAAAATCCAAAAAGTACTGGCGTCTGGCGTCGAAAACTTACGCGCTGCCAATACTCCTGCACCAAGAAGCGCCGCGGCCACACCCAAAGCACGGACGATATTAAACTGCTCCATCCGCAGTGCCAATGCGCCAAGATAAGTCAACAATGGTGGAAGCGAGATAATGAGCGCGACGAAACCTGCACCCACATGTGGGATAGCCGAAAACAGTAGTAAATTAGAACCTGCAACACTGATGAGCGCGGCCACAAAATAGTATTCAAAGCTACGCGCATTTAAGGGAGGTAATTCGTGCCGTATTAATGCAACGATCAATAAAATAGCAGCAGCGCCCGTGATGGACCAAAAGAGAAATGCCAGTGGTGTAATACCTATCTCACCAGCATATTTTGCCAAATTGGTAGAAATACCAATCAGACCTCCTCCGCCTAACAAGCAAGCAAAAGGGATGAGCCATGTGCTGGTGTTGCGAGAAGCTTGCTGTTCTAAAGACTCACTCATCAACTATCCTATTGGTAGCGACGCTGATGACGATAGCTCATCAGACAAACCTAAATCTAAACCTTGTACTGCCTTATTTGCTGCGTCGATAGCACCAGCAATATAACCAGGAAACGCCTCTGACCATTCGCTTGCGCTACCCGTTAGGCAGTTTTGCCATGCACCTGTATTCGGCTTAGCGGTAGGTGCTACGGCATGTTGACCTGCGCCACTGGCATCAGCAGGCGTCGCGGTCAATGAATCTTGCGCCCAGTCTTTCAGATACTCAGCCGTTGGCGTCTCTGCCTGTGCGCCAAATAAACGTACCAACTGCGCGCGGCAATGGGCTTTTAGCTCCATTTCTGAGACGCTTTGACGGACGTGAGCAGGAACCCCAAAAAAGCCAAACAATGCACCTTTGCCCTCTACCAAGGACGCATCATGAATCTCAGTAAGTGGCCCTACTGCACTTCTCGCTGAACCCGATAGTCCTTGATTGCGCCAAAATGGCGAATCATAAACCGCCACATATTTGGCATGTGGCGCCATCCATGTCGCGGTCTCTTGCCACTCTGTTATCAACGCCTGTGGTAAAGCAGGTTCAAACTTGATGTTACTCGCCGCCAAACGAGGTGGTAGCGCAAGGAGCACATGTTGCGCTTGATAAGTAGTTATTTGACCAGCTGTCATCTGTTCAGAGCTGCATTCGCTCTCTATGTCGATATAGTGATCAGTCTTGATTACACACTTTACGATTTGCCCCGTGATAATGCGCGTAGGATTTAAGCGCGCATACAGAGCATCAATGAGCGCTGCCATACCACCGACGAGGCGCATAGACGGTGGCGAGCTTTGATAGCCTTGGGTACGGATAGGCAGCTCATTGGCAGCACGTTCAATCATCATGTCGCCGTCTTCGAATTGCGCAAAACGTGGTAAACCTAATGCCTCGATAAGACTACTCAACTGCGGCTGATACTCTGGCCAAAACCACGATGGCCCTAAATCAAAGCCATCGTTTGATTTTTCATTATCGACACTTTGTCTACTAGCATTCTGATCTACTGATGATTTCGCAACAGCGATGCGCCCGCCCAATCTATCACGCGCCTCAAGCAATATATAATCGATACCTTGTTGCTCTAACAAAAACGCTGCATATAAGCCACTCAAGCCACCACCGATAATTGCAATAGGTAGGTTTTGCATAACAAATCATTCCTGCTTAGTTGAAGATTTTTCAGTACTCAGTATCGAAGTTACTCAGCCAACAACTTGGTAAGCAGCTCGTCTATCTCAACCTTAAATTCTTTATCTTCAATCTTATTAGCCGTAATTTTGGCATTTTGTAGACTTTGAATAGCCGCTTCTTTGTTACCTGTCTCAAGCTGTAACACTGCCATAGAAAAAGCAATCGACGACAAATGATCTTTTGAATTAATCGCAGTCGCTTTGGCTAAGGCCTTGTCATAAATAACTAAGGCTTCGTCTAAATCTTCGGTAAAGTCAGCCAATGTTTCCCACTGTTCTGGATGGTCTTTATCGGTATTTTCATTATCGTTACAAATGGCTTCTAATTCAGCATAAAACCCATCAAATGCTGCTTGATTGCCTATACGATCAGCTTCCAATAACTCTTCAGCTAAAGTATAAATTGCTTTATAAATTTTGGTATTAATCATTGCTCATAACCTTTTATGAATTAGGATCTATGGTACTTGTTTTTCAGCCAAGAGTACTTGGCGAATATTACTTGGTAAACAGTGCTTAGCTGGGATTATAACGCAATTCCACTAGCCAAAATGACTGACACAAAAAAAGGATGCGATAGTCGATATCACACCCTTTTTATTCATCAAACTACTAATTATTTTTTATCTGCCTAAAAGCTCATTATCTTGGTGGTTTGATCGACCATTAACGCCCCGATGTCAGCAGGATCAGCAGCACTCACGCCGTCAATCAGTGCCGATTGGTCAATACCCTTACCCGGTAGATAAAGTGCACAAACCTCAACCTTGGTATTGGTATTCTTCATAACCATTTGCATCAAACCCTGTGGGCTCATACTTCTAGGCGGTTGTGCTGTGGTCACACTTTTTGGCGCATCACGGAGTGCCATATCACCGGCTGGACCGCAGAGCAATACTCGAGTATTGGCACCTTGCTGCGCTGACTGCATGGTCAGTACCATCGACATGAGCTGCACTTGAGCATCGTCTGATGTCACATTTATCAACACCGATGGCGTCGGTTTTTTATTCTCTGGAATGACGTCACTCTTTTGTGACATGGCATTGGTCGCTGTACAGCCAACCATCAGTGAGGCGGTGCTTATAGCAAGTGCAGTTGCAACTATCCGTTTCATCATCTTCTCCATTTATCAACAATTATTAAAATCATCGTTATTAAATTATATACTAAAACATATTAATAAAAGGTATAATATTATTTATGATAAGAAAGTTATGATAAGAAATACAATCTGTGGCGTGGCCTCATTTTAAGAAGAAAAGAATACAGCACTGCGATCAACTCAGTTCGCGCCAGTGCAACCACAACCGCGTATCAAGCTCAAACTGATGATACTCTGGTTCCATATGACAGCACAGTTGATAAAAAGCTTTGTTGTGCTCATGCTCTTTAAAATGCGCCAACTCATGCACGACAATCATGCGCAAAAACTCAGGCGGCGCTTCTTGAAACAAGCTCGCTACCGTGATGCTGTTATGCGATTTTAGCTTACTGCCCTGTATGCGAGACTGGGTGGTATGAATACCTAGCGCATGTTTGAGAACCGTTAATTTACTGCTATAGCTGACATTCGATAGCTGTCCCACTTTGCGCATATACTGGTTTTTTATCTCATTGATATACTGATAAAGCGCCTTATCACTTTTTATTTGGTGCTGAGTGGGATACTTTTTTTCTAGATATGCGCCCAATTTACCATCGCTAATCAGCAATGCCGCTTGGGTCTGAACTTGCTCAGAATAATGAGCGATGTACTTTAATGTGGTCACAAACTTATCCTTTGCTAATATTTCGAAACTGATAATCCGAAACGTATCTTTATATATTTTACCCTATATCTACTTATTTTATTTTTCATAAAATAACCCCATAAGCTGCATTCAACTTACGGGGTTGTTTCTTACGATATTTTTACTTAAGTGTTTTTACTTAAATATTCAGGACGTGTTGATAAATCAATTAACGCTCTAAATGTAGATACTGCAAATGGCGCTCGTACTGATTTAAGATATCGACCAACACTTGCTCTTTGGAGTAACCAACCAAGTCATACTCTTGCGAGCCTTCACTTAAGAACACTTCCGCACGATAATAGTACTCTGCATTCTTAGTTGAGGTGCTCAATGTAAAGTTAGGACGCTCAGCTTTGATCAAATTCACTTCATAAATAAAGTCGTCTTCATCACCGTGTCCAACCCGTAATTTTAGACCATCTATTTGACCGCTACTCTCATCCATGCCTTCATCTATATCTTGTCCGATATGTTCAGGGTTACGGATGTCCAAAGAGGTTTTTAGACCGCCTGCCGCAAATTCTTTTTCAACTTCCGTCATGGCAGGTCTAACCACATTTTGTAAAAAGCGTTCAACTTGTGCATGTCTAGGGAAACTGACAATACGTTGCAAGCGTGCTTTCCAGCTCTTACCACTATCAAGCACATTAGCCGTACCAATCGCGCTGGCTTTACGTTTATTGCCTTCCTCTTTTAGCGACTTCCACATTGACATCATATAGAGCACAAGAATGAGTGAGAATGGCAAACCTGCAATTACAGATACTGACTGCAATGACGCAAAGCCACCAGCAAATAATAATCCCAAAGTGATAAGACCTGTTGCTGCTGCCCAAAACAGGCGCAACCAAACAGGAGCGTCAGTGTCATTGGTCATGCCACGTGAGCTCAAATTCGCTAATACTAACGCGCCTGAGTCCGCTGAGGTCACAAAAAACACTAAACCAATGACTACACCAGCGAATGATAAAACGTCACTGTAAGGAAAATACTCAAACAAGGCAAACATGCCCATCGCGGCATCATTGACGGCGATTTCGCCAAGCTCAGTTGCCCCATTAGCAACCAAGTCTATCGCCGAATTACCAAAGATAGAGAACCAGGCAAAAATGAAACCAAGCGGAATAAACATCACGCCAAAGACAAACTCACGTAAGGTACGACCACGGCTAATACGCGCGATAAACAAGCCTACAAACGGTGCCCAAGCGACCCACCATGCCCAGAAAAATATCGTCCATCCTGACTTCCAATCAGCACCAGCAGTACCGTCATATGCATATACATCAAAAGTTTTAAAGAGAATGGTTTGGAAATATTGACCAATATTTTGGGTAAAAGTATTCAGCAAGTACACCGTATTACCCATCACCAATATGGCGATTAATAGCAATATCGACGATAACATATTAAATTCAGATAAGCGGCGGACGCCCTTTTCCACACCTGTCATCGCCGAAATAGCCGCAGCAGCAACGACACCTACAATAATAAGCGTCTGCACTGTTTTGCTAGATTCAATACCGAAAACATGGGTCAATCCAGCATTGGCCTGCAATACCCCAATGCCTAAACTGGTCGCAATACCCATCAAGGTGCAAACAACACCAAAGGTATCAATGCCATCGCCAAGCCAGCCTTTGATCAAGCGCTCGCCAAAGATAGGCGTCAGTGGTGAACGCAGTGCCAATGGCATGTTTTTACGATACGCAAAGTACGCCAATGCCATACCGATTAAGGCATAAATACCCCAACCATGTAGACCCCAATGTAAAAAGGTTTGCGCAAGTGCTTCGCGCATCGCTTCTGCACTGGCAGGCTCCAGCCCCGTATGCGGCGTTAAATAATGCATCAATGGCTCAGAGGCACCAAAAAACAGTAAATCAATACCGATACCCGCGGAGAACAGCATCGCGGCCCATGCTAGGAAAGGAAACTGGGCTTTTTCGTGGTCTTGCCCAAGCTTGATATCGCCGTATTTAGAAAAACCAACAAATAGTGCAAATATACTATAAGCGGCAACCACCAGCATGTAATACCAGCCAAAACTCTCTGATACCCATGCCATGCTTGAGCTTAATAGTGTCTCACTATAATCTGGAAACGCAATCGTCCAGATAATTAATAAAATAGAAATAATAGCTGAACCTAAAAAAACCGTCTTGTTTAGAGTCAGGGGTTTCGTCGCATCTTTTGATGGCGAACTGTACATAAAAGACCTCAATAGGTAAATTAAACAGGGTCTGATATTGATTTGTCCGTCATAACTTAATGACTGTATGACGCACAAAGCAGTACCAATAAATGAAAACTGCAATGTAAATAAAAAATTAAATGACAATCAAAGGCAGCCACAACAGTATTAAAAATACTTAATACGTTAGTGCTGATGAAAAAGACCTTTGCGTGGAAAGGTCTTCTTATTGAAATTGCTTATATAGTTATTTAGACAGTAGATCGGTAAGCGCGCATCGGCTCAGTTCTAAGCGGTGCACCATTAGCAACGTAATAATCTACGGTCGAGCGTGGTAGCTGCTTGCCGCGCATCTTATCGACGATTTTTTCGGCAAGCATAATGGTGGTGGCGTTTAGATTGCCACTGATGATATTTGGCATAATCGACGCATCAACGACGCGCAAGCCATCGATACCATGTACGAGCCCTTCGCCATTGACCACTGAATCATTACCTTCACCCATCGCACAAGTACACGACGGATGATAAGCCGTTTCGCTATGATTACGAACATATTCGTCTAGCTGCGCATCGGTCACCAAGTCATCGGTTGGCGCAATGGCGCGACCACGATAAGGATCAAGTGCTGGCTGATGCATAATCTCACGAGTGATGCGCATTGCCGCACGGAACTCGTGCCAGTCTTGGTCGTGAGACATGTAGTTAAACAAGATGCTCGGATGCGCGCTTGGGTCTTTTGAGGTCAGCTTGACGCGACCGCGACTTGGCGAGCGCAATGAGCCCACATGCGCTTGGAAACTGTGCGACTTCACTGCACTACGACCATCGTAGCGCACTGCTAATGGCAAGAAATGGTACTGAATATTAGGATGGGTAAATTTCTCATCGGTACGAATAAAACCGCCACCTTCGAATTGATTTGAGGCGCCAAGTCCTGTGCCATTGAACAACCATTCGGCACCAATGGCTGGCTTATTCCACCATTTATTGGCAGGCGCAATCGACACTGGTAGCTTACATTCGTACTGCATATACAGCTCTAAATGGTCTTGTAGATTATTACCAACACCCGGTAAATCTAAAATCTCATTGATACCCAAATCTTTGAGCCATTGACCAGGACCAATACCAGAGCGCTGCAATAATTGCGGCGAGGCAATCGCACCTGATGAAACAATCACCTCACGAGACGCGTAAAAATTCTTGGTTTGACCTTGATGGGCGACTTTAACGCCGACAGCACGTTTGCCATCGAACAAAATCACGTCAGTCAATGCACCCGTTAAAATGGTGATATTGCTACGCGGTTTGGCACGGTCGAGATAACCGCGAGCAGTCGAAGCGCGGCGACCATTAGGCGTGACAAAGCGGTCCATCGGCCCAAAACCTTCTTGCTGATAGCCGTTTAAATCATCCGTGCTTGGATAGCCTGCTTGCACGCCTGCTTCGATCATCGCTTGGAACAGCGGATTGACTCCTGGCTTTGACGTGGTCATCTCGACGGGACCACCGACGCCATGATAGTCATTTTCACCAGCATCGCGATTTTCTAACTTTTTGAAATAAGGCAGGCAGTCCAAATAGGTCCAATCTTCTAAACCTTTAATCTCAGACCAATCGTCAAAATCTAAGGCATTACCACGGATATAACACATCCCATTAATCAGAGACGAGCCACCTAACCCTTTACCGCGACCACAATCCATGACGCGGTTATTCATATAGGGTTCAGGATCGGTTTTATAACCCCAGTTATAAGTAGTACCTTGCAACGGCATAGCGAGCGCTGCTGGCATCTGCGTGCGAAAGTCTAAGCGATGGTCTGGACGACCCGCTTCTAGCAGCAACACCTTAATGTTGGCATCTTCGGTCAAACGGGTGGCCAGCACATTGCCTGCTGAGCCTGCGCCGACGATGATGTAGTCATATTCAGGTGTGGTTGATGTCATAAAACGCTCCATAATATTAAAAAATCCATCATTTCATATCAGTAAGGCGGTGCCAAAAAGACAAATTAGTCCTAACACGCAAACCTTACCGTTTTAAAAATTTCACAGCGCAAGTGATTAAAATACCGATTCAAACTTACCAAGCTCTACTTGGATAGACTTGGTCTGCGTATAATGCTCAAGGGCTTCAATGCCGTTTTCGCGGCCGATACCTGAGTGCTTATAACCGCCCACTGGCATTTGTGCAGCCGACTCGCCCCATGTATTTAACCAGCAGATACCCGCTTCAATCTGTGCAATCACGCGATGCGCTCGGGTCAAATCTGCGGTCACGACCCCTGCAGCCAAACCATACTCGGTATCATTGGCACGGCGAATCACTTCTTCTTCAGTCTCATAAGTCAATATCGACATCACTGGACCAAAGATTTCCTCACGTACTATAGTCATATCGTCGCTACAATCGGTAAATACGGTTGGTGCGACAAATGCACCATTCGCAAGCCTTTCAGTCGTAACACGGTCACCGCCTGTTAGCAGACGAGCGCCCCTCGCTTTACCTTGCTCGATATAGCCAAGTACTCGCTCCATATGTGGGAAGCTAACCAATGGACCCATATTAATACTCTCATTTATCGGATCGCCCAATTTAATACGCTCGACACGCAATAATATGGCTTCTTCAAACTTGGCTTGTAAGGCTTTAGGGATAAACACGCGCGTGCCATTGGTACAGACTTGACCACTGCTATAGAAGTTCGCCATCATCGCAATATCAGCGGCGGTATCGATGTCCGCATCATCAAATATAATCAAGGGCGACTTACCGCCAAGCTCCAAGGTCACGTCTTTGAGCGACGAAGATGCGGCACTTGCCATCACTTTTTTACCCGTTGGTACGCCACCCGTAAATGATACCTTTGCGATATCAGGATGCTGTGTTAACGCTTCGCCGACTTTATAATCCCCTTGCACGACGTTGAATACGCCATCTGGCAGACCTGCTTCTGTCAATATTTCTGCCAGTTTTAGCGCAGTTAGAGGCGTGACTTCAGAAGGTTTAAAAATCATCGCATTGCCAGCGGCTAATGCTGGTGCTGCTTTCCACATCGCGATTTGAATAGGATAGTTCCACGCGCCGATACCTGCGACGACGCCAAGTGGCTCGCGGCGAGTATAGACAAAGCTAGTATCACGCAATGGAATCTGACGACCTTCAATCATCGACGCAAGCCCTGCATAATACTCAACGACATCAGCACCAGTCACGATATCGACATATTTGGTTTCAGAGAGCGCTTTACCCGTGTCTTTGGTTTCAAGCAATGCGAGTACATCATTGCGCTCGCGTAATATCGCAACCGCCTTTAACAATATACGACTGCGTTCAACCGCGGTCATCGCCGCCCAAACTTTTTGACCTTTTTGTGCTGCTTTTACGGCTTCATCAATCTGTTCACTGGTCGTTTGCTGAACGGTAGCTAACACTTCACCCGTGGCTGGATTGATGTCTTCAAAAGTAGCAAGCGATTCGTCGATTGCTAAGTAACGACCATTAATATAAGCAGTTTGAACCTTCTGTAAATCAATGATGTCTGTTAAGTTGTTTAGGTGTGTTTTTGAATCTGTCATGCGGTGCTCCTATTAACGACTGGCAAAAGCCTTATAAGCAAGCTAATGCTAAATGATGTCGTCATGGGTTAAATGTTTAAAATAAATTTATATAGCCTATTGCTACAAGCCTGTCTTTCAATGATTTTTTAATAAAAAAGCTTATTTGATCAATCATTTAAGAACAGTGTTTTATTCATTCTCAGGTTGCGTCATTTTTATCAAACGCTTATGAATAGAGGTTTTATCTGAGATACTAATGCCTGAAAAATCAGAGAGCCAAATACCATCAGCCACCAGACGCACCATACATAATGTTTCGGTATTGTCGGTTGCTTGATGTTTCTTTAATTGTGCATTTGCCCACTTGGCCCACAACTCACGTAACTCGCTATCGCCTAGCATCAATGCATATAAGGTTGCTTGACTATCGAGCTCTTCCTGCCCCTTTTCGCCTAAGCTAATCGTGGCATTGATATAGGCACGAGTAAAAGAGCCGTAACGCACAGGGTCTTCTGCCATGGCTTGATTGACTTCTGCCTCAAACCTCGCCATCGCATCATGAAACACTTCAAGAATGAGTGCATTTTTAGTGGTGAAATGATGCATCACCCCGCCTTTGGTCACCCCGACCGCATCAGCGACCGCCTGAAACGTCACTTTTGATAAGCCCTGCTCTAACGTGATTCGCGCTGCCTGATCGAGTAGCGCACGACGGACAACTTCAGGCTGTTTTTTACGTTTGTAAGCGTTTTCCATTTCCATATCAGTGCACCACAGAGTTAGAGAATAAGTTCATCACCACGACACCGCCCACAATCATAGCGATACCAACCACAGCTGCTGTATCAAGACTTTGCTTAAAAAACATCAAGCCAACGAACGATGTCAGCACAATTCCTAATCCACCCCACAGTGCATAAGCAATACCAAGCGGTATGGTTTTGATGGTTTGTGTCAATAAGTAAAATGAGATGGCATAAAGCACACCCATAATCAGCGTCGGCACCAAACGCGTAAACTGCTCTGACTTGACTAAAAAGGTCGTGCCAACCACTTCGCAAATAATGGCGATGGCTAGATAACCGTAGGCAATAGTGGTGGGACTCATAATTAGGTTACCTGTTTAAAGTTGATCACATATTAATAATGTATATACATTAAAGAAACCATACGGTCGGTATTCTATAGAAATATTCTAGCAATGTGAAGGGCTGTTTCTGATTTTTTTGTTTCGAGGGAGGTACAGATTGTTTTACTATTCAAAAAGATAGGCGACTTGTCTAATCAAATTACCGCTAGATTTTATATCCAACTTACATAAATAAGGGTTTTGACCACTTTTAGCCATTTTTAGCCCATTTAGAGATTTATCGATTGAATTGAAGACACGCCCTAGTCAGCAAATAATATTTTAGCGGTCAAAATCTGCCAAAACAGCCCGCTTTATAAGGGCTTATTGGTTATTTTTGACAGTTAACAACAATATTTATAATTAATGGCATAATAAGGTTGACAGCCTATAACAACTTGGCTAAAATGTGCCCCACATAACGCAAACAAGACAAGCAATAGCGCTTATCTAACTTATCGTTATACCAACTTATTCTCCAATAGCTCAGTTGGTAGAGCAACGGACTGTTAATCCGTGTGTCCCTGGTTCGAGCCCAGGTTGGAGAGCCATATACTAAAAACCTTCATCATTATTTGATGAAGGTTTTTTTATGGTTGCCGTTTTCAATTAAGAGGATAGCCGCAATCTTAGAGCGTGTCCTCATTTTAAAAGTGGTGACAAAAATGAGATAAATTGCCGTCAGACAAGGACAGTAGCACAAATAATATCGAGATATTAATAAGCTATTTGACGATGTTTGGTAAAATTTAGCCATTTTTAGCCCATTTAAAGGTTAATAGATTGAATTGAGGACACGCCCTAGTACGATTGGCATGGCTACGGTGTTCTTTTAGGCATTTTTGTTGTATGGTAAGGATAGTTTTGATTGGGTTAGTTTTTGTCTGAGTGCTTTACTCCTACTCACTAAAAATAATGGTTTATTATGATACCTGTACGTGTGAAAAATAAGTTTTCTGATCATCCGCAAAAAATCATGCGCCCGATCAGTATTCGTTTGTCTGAAGAGATGATTTCGCTATTAGAAGCCACTTCAAAAGAGTTGGGGTTTAAACGCATCCAAGGGCTTATTCGTTTATATATTCGCCAAGGGCTTGACCGCGATCATCAAGACTACACCCTAGCCCATGACGAGGTGTTCATCGAAAGCCTGCGTAAACGCGGAGTCAGCCAGCGTATTATTGATGAGGCCATTGTTGTGACCCACAATAATAATATTACTCACTCACTATCTGAGCTGCAAGAAAATGACCAAGCTCATGACTGACTATTCAAACAGTCGTTAGCTGTTACTGCTGTTAATAAAAAAGACTGAGTGCTGTTAAGCAAACTCAGTCTTTTTTTGTGGGCGTAATAAAAATATACCTATTTTGCTTGCGATACAGCATTTAGCGATAATTAAACACAACCTCTCATCAAACGAGGTATATTAAGAAAAAGCTCATTATTTTGTTGTCATTCTTTATTATCCATAAAGATTTTTAAGGAGGTGTACGATGGCGAGTTTACATCAACGCTTGAATAAAGCTTTGTTATTGACGATTGCCTTAGCGATACTACCAATCGTTTCTGGTTGCTCACAGCCAACCGCTGATCCAACCAAAAAAACCATACCGACCAACTCTGACCAGTGGCAGAAAAAACTCGGCACCACTTTTGAGCAGTTACCTCAATCTGAGCAGCAATTACTCAGCCGCTACATGTTGCGAATGAAACTCAGCGGTGCATATGAGTCGGGGGCGATGCCGCGTACCACTATCAAGCAAGCCCTTGTGCAACAGCGTGAATACGAACGACTACATCCAAACAATCCAACAGGTAAAAAAAGCCCCATCGTCAGCAGCCAGCCAGCTTATAGTGCCAATGCGCAAAACTACCCTGTCGCTCTACTACCAGTCAAAACCAGCGATAGTGACAGCTTAAATCAAGTAAAACTGCAGTTTATGCTCTCTAATCACGGCAAGGTCGCCATTCGAAGCTTTAAGGGCACACTGACCATGCAAGATGCTAACTTGGCGCAGGGCAAAAGCTTTAAAGTACCACTAACACAGTTTGACCCGCCTATTAAACCAGAGCAGTCTGGCAAGATCATCATCGAGAGCAGTATTGAAGACATCAACGTTATGCGTGCCATTAAAAACACCAAAGACTTGACCATCATGATCAGTAAAGGCACATTGATATTGGAGAATGGGCAGGAAATTAAGTTTGATGAGTCGTTAATGAAATAAAAAAACGCTACAGAATATTTATAAAATAATAGGATAAATATCCAGCATAAAAAAAGCCCCAATCATCACTGATTGGGGATTTTTTTGAATTTGGAGGAGACGGAGAGATTCGAACTCTCGAAGGGCTACAAACCCTTGTCGGTTTTCAAGACCGGTGCATTCAACCACTCTGCCACGTCTCCATTTGTGCATTATTATAACGATATAAAATAAAAATGCAACAAAAAAAGCCGCAATCATTAATAATGATTGCGGCTTTCGAATTTGGAGGAGACGGAGAGATTCGAACTCTCGAAGGGCTACAAACCCTTGTCGGTTTTCAAGACCGGTGCATTCAACCACTCTGCCACGTCTCCATTTGTGCGTTATTATAGCGATATAACATAAGAATGCAAGCAATTAATTGCACGAATTTAAATTATTTTGATGCTATCGTTGATTCAGTTTAAAAAAGAGTCAAGGCAACTGCATGCAGAGGTATATATGATACTTGCAGCGAGGTTAGCGCGGTCACTCTATTATAGAGAATTGACGATAGGTTTTTTATGAGAAGCCAGATGTAGACACATATCTAGTAATCTATTGGCATAACCCCATTCGTTGTCATACCATGCAAAAACCTTGTACTGGCTACCCACTTGCATGAGCTGCTGACCATCAATGATCAAAGACTCAGTCTGATGGATAAAATCGCTAGAGACCAGTGGCTCATCCGTATAAGCCATGATGTCACGCAAATGTGCCTGACTGGCAGATTTGAGTGCCTCGCGGACTGCCTCGACAGACACATCGGGCGTATCAAAAACAAAAGTCACATCAATAGCTGCGACATCAATGGTAGGTACGCGTATCGAATGCCCATTTATCTTGCCTACCATAGCAGGTAGCACACGCTCTGTCGCCGCGATACTGCTAGAGGTGGTCGGGATAATGTTGTAACCAGAAGCTCGTGCGCGTCTTGGGTCACGGTGCGCTTGATCAAGCACTGTCTGATCAGCGGTGACAGCATGAATCTCCGTCATCATCGCTGACTTTACCCCAAATGCGGTATCAAGCGTCGCAATCAAGGGAACCAAGGCCTGCGTGGTACAAGAAACGCTCGATATAATCGGCAACTCACGTGTTAGCTCATCAGTATTAACGCCCATAACGATACAAGCATCGACATCATCGAATGGCGCTGCGCCGATAATCACCTGCTGCGCGCCAGCCTCTATGTGCAGTTGTGCTTGCTCATAAGAGCGAAAATGTCCGGTACACTCTAGCACCACATCGACACCCAGCGCCTGCCAAGGCAACTGTACAGGGTTAGATTCTGAGAATAAATTGATACAGTAGGTATAATTGTTTTTTGTGAGACAAAGCTGTGTGGCGCTGTTATTGTTACCGTCATCGCTCGCTTCATCGTTGCTACTCGCCACAATATCAGCACTGACCCCAAGGCGACTTAGGCGACCATGCGTGCTGTCAAACTTTAATAAATGCAGCAAAATATCCGCTGGTGCTAAATCATTAATTGCCACGACATGGATCGCACGGCCTAATACCTCAAAGCGCTCTAGCAATGCCCGCAAAACGTTGCGTCCTATACGTCCAAAACCATTGATAGCAATCCTCAGTGGTTGTGTATGCTCACTAGATGCATGAAACGCCGCTGCTGCTACTGGGTCAGACGTTAATTGATAAGTGGCGCTCGAAAAATCAGGCATAAAAAGATATCGCTATAAAGGGATAAAAAATTGAGCACTACAAAGTCAGCGCTACAATGAGACAAAACCAACAAGTCGTTAATCGGCTCTAAGGATTGTTATATAAAAGCTAAATGGCTTTGGTGAATGCTTGAACCCTGAATTGTCATACTCAGTATCAAGACGCCATTCAGTATTAGGGCGTTATAAAAATCAGTGCCAAACGAATGGCATTGTAATCAATACTTTGCTTAAGATGATCGAATATTGGACGCAATTTAATACTGCCATCATCATTGAAATCATTTGGATTATTGGCGACTTTAATCGCGACGTAGACATTACCAACGGCCGTCATCACCTCATCCTCTGGACGCAAATGATCACAAGCGAGACTTGGATCTTGAGATTTTAGGTCAGCAATATGACGCATGATGGTCGATTGTGAAAGCTGACGGGCTTGTGAGATTTCTGCAATCGATAAGCTCTCCTCTAATAATAATCGCGTCGCAAGCAAGGTACTGTCTGACTTATCAGAAACTTGATTGCCCAGTTTCTGTTTTTTGTCTATTTGCGCTTGTTGTTGCTCGCGGCGCTTTTTTTGCAAAGTGGCATAAGCATCAATCACTGATTTACTCAGCGTACCACCCGATTTTAAAATAAACTTCTCATGTGCCTGCGTCATGCTCTCTTCATCAAGCATCGAATAATTGGCATCAGCTTCTTCTGACAGCACCAAAAACCGTTTGTCCGCGCCGCGTGCTAGCGGATCAAGCTGCAAACTCATGTCGTTCATACCGAGCAGCTGCAGACCAGCCAGCGACTTTAACCGTGACAATGCGACATAGCCTTGTCCAAGCTCAAAGGTGCGTGACAAATCAATCTCAGCGGCTTCTAGCGTCATGCCTTGTGACTTATGAATGGTAATTGCCCAAGCCAGACAAAGCGGTACTTGCTCATAGCTTGCTAGCACGTCACCGGTCTCATCTTCGATAATCCATTCTTCAGGCTCAGCGACAACTTCACGCCCTGAATTGAGCCGAACCACGGGCATTTTTTGCGTCGTTGGCTTTTTGGCTTTGGGTTTCTCTTTTATGGCTTTTTTACTTTTGCCTTTTACATTCTTATCAGTCTCACTTTCAGCACTGTCGTCATCGTCTGCGATTAAATCATCACTGCTGTCTTTGCTATCATCATTAATTTTTACTGCGGCAAAACCAATCAGCTCACCCATCGTACCGTTAGAGACGCCAAGTTCGGTATTGTTTTTGATAAACATCACCTTAGCACCGACTTTTAGTACCAAATCGTCTTGGGTACGTACCGTTTTTTTAAGGGTCTCAACCAATTTACTGTCGCCCGTAGACGTGGCGGTAAAGCGCATCATCTCGCCCTCTAACGCGGCAAGCTCTTTATCATTGATACTATTAACGTTGAGATTATGGGTATAAAGGCGGGTACGTTTGATATCGACATTTTGATCAAAAGTCGCCTCCAGCGCGGCAATCGATTCAAAAGTGACTTCCTGACGGCGAATTTGGTTGAGAATATCGTCCAAATCAAGCCCGCCATTTGCCGCTTCACTAACCTGCCTGTGTTGCTCAGACAGATAGCAAATATGGAACTTGGCATCAAGCCACGCTTCAGACATAAAGGCAAATTTTTCACGGTTGGTTTCACCCTTACTACCAATCGGTGGCAGCTGAAAAAAGTCCCCTGCCACGACCACTTGAATGCCACCAAAGGCTTTGTCATTTTTGCGGACATGCTTGAGTACTTGGCTGACCAAATTGAGCTGCTTAGCATGCAACATCGATATCTCATCAATGACCAATACCGCAGTATCTTTTAGTCGGTCTGCCAAAAACTGCTTGCGTGATAACGTAGTCAAATCGCGGTCGCTTAACTCATCTTTGATACCGATGCCGGACCAGCTATGAATCGTTGTGCCATTCATGTGTGTGGCAGCAATACCAGTACTCGCAGTGACGGCGACAGGCACACGGCGCGCACGCAGGTAGTCGATATATTGATTGAGAGTATAAGTCTTACCTGAACCTGCTGAGCCAGTCAAAAAGACATTTTGACCCGTTTTTAAGATATCAAGAGCAGAAGATTGACGCATATATCTAAACCAATTAAGTTAATAGTAATAAGAAAAACAGCTTAAGAGCAAATAATAAGAGAAAAAGCTGCCAACAATTATAGCAGCTACTTGCGTTTTGCGGACGACTTTAACCCTGATAAGCCACATAACTTAAAGTTATACGATACGAAATATATCATTATAAAAAGTCATTATCGCTCATCGCTAAAGCTCAGTACGATAGGGTCATAGCTTGGTCAGGATGGCCAAATATTTATGCTTAAGTCGTTTGTTCTTAACTAGCCATAATACACAACAAGGAGTCGTTAATGTTATACGCCTATCCCAATACTGAAAATAGTCCTGTTCAATTCCGCAAAAAATATGACAACTTCATCAATGGTGAGTGGGTCGCACCAATCGATGGTGAATACTTTGACAACTCAAGTCCAATCGATGGTAAAACCTTCTGTCAGATTGCGCGCTCTAAAGCTGCCGATGTCGAAGCGGCGCTAGATGCCGCTCATGCAGCAAAAGACGCATGGGGCAAAACTAGTGTCACTGATCGCTCTAATATGTTGCTCAAACTTGCTGACGGTATCGAAGCCAATTTAGAGGCAATCGCTATCGCTGAAAGCTATGAAAACGGTAAACCAGTTCGCGAAACCCTTGCCGCTGATATCCCAATCGCCATTGACCATTTGCGTTATTTTGCGGGCGTTATCCGCGCGCAAGAAGGCGGCATTAGCCAAATTGATGAAGACACGGTTGCCTATCATTTTCATGAGCCGCTTGGTGTCGTTGGTCAAATCATTCCTTGGAACTTCCCTATTCTAATGGCGATTTGGAAAATTGCCCCAGCCCTTGCTGCGGGTAACTGTATCGTCCTCAAGCCTGCCGAGCAAACGCCAGCTTCTGTTTTATACATGCTTGACATCATAGGCGCGGCGGATATTTTACCGAAAGGCGTACTAAACGTCATTAACGGTTTTGGCGTTGAAGCTGGTAAACCAATCGCTTCCAACCCACGTATCGATAAAGTATCCTTTACGGGTGAAACCACCACTGGTCGCTTAATTATGCAATACGCCAGTGAAAATATCATTCCAGTCACGCTAGAGCTGGGCGGCAAAAGCCCAAATATCTTCTTTGCTGATATCATGGACGAAGACGATGACTTCTTAGACAAAGCAGTCGAAGGCTTGGTCATGTTTGCGCTAAACCAAGGTGAAGTTTGTACTTGCCCATCACGCGCCCTCGTACACGAAAGCATCTATGATGAATTCATGAAACGCTGTATCGCTCGCGTAAAAGCTATCAAAATGGGCAACCCGCTTGATACCGACACCATGATTGGCGCGCAAGCCAGCTCAGATCAGTTAGAAAAAATCCTATCTTATCTCGATATTGGCAAGAAAGAAGGTGCAAAAGTCCTTGTGGGCGGTGAACTTGCCAAACATGATGGCGATATGGCAAACGGTTATTATGTGCAGCCGACTATCTTTGAAGGCACGAATGATATGCGTGTGTTCCAAGAAGAAATCTTTGGCCCCGTACTCGCTGTCACCACTTTTAAAGACGATGAAGAAGCGATGGCGCTAGCCAATGACACTTTATATGGTCTTGGTGCTGGCGTCTGGACGCGTAATGGTACTCGTGCTTATCGTTTCGGTCGTGGCATCAAAGCTGGCCGCGTTTGGACGAATTGCTATCATCTCTATCCTGCGCATTCTGCGTTTGGTGGCTATAAGCAATCTGGTATTGGCCGTGAGAACCATCTGATGATGCTTGATCATTATCAACAAACCAAAAACATGCTGGTCTCTTATAGTCCTAAAGCGATGGGCTTCTTTTAATTCTGTTTTTCAAAGCACTTTATGGCAAAAGCGTAAAATGCGACCTCGATGCTCGCCGAGCATCTTAATGTAAAGAACGATGACAAGGAGTTACAACGTGAGTAATAAAATGAAAGCGGCCGTGCTGCATGAATTCGGACAACCTTTAGAAATTGAAGAAGTAGATATTCCAACCGCAGGTGCTGGTCAAATCGTCGTAAAAATGCAGGCATCAGGTGTCTGTCATACCGATTTGCATGCCATTGAGGGCGATTGGCCAGTCAAACCTAGCCCACCTTTTATCCCAGGTCACGAAGGCGTTGGTCTTATCACTGCCGTTGGCGAAGGTGTCACTCACGTCAAAGAAGGCGACCGAGTCGGTATCCCTTGGCTCTACTCTGCTTGTGGACACTGTACCCATTGCTTAGGTGGTTGGGAAACCTTATGCGAAAGCCAACAAAACTCTGGTTACTCTGTAAACGGCAGCTTTGCAGAATATGTACTAGCAGATGCCAACTATGTCGGCATCATTCCTGAAAGCGTTGACTCTATTGAAATTGCACCAGTGTTATGTGCAGGTGTCACGGTCTACAAAGGTCTTAAAATGACCGACACCAAGCCAGGCGATTGGGTTGTTGTTTCAGGTATTGGCGGACTCGGTCATATGGCAGTTCAATATGCCATTGCGATGGGATTGAACGTTGCTGCTGTTGATATTGATGACGAAAAACTGGCATTCGCTAAAAAACTGGGCGCCAAAGTCACTGTCAATGCGAAAAATACTGACCCTGCTGAATATCTACAAAAAGAAATCGGCGGTGCTCACGGTGCGCTCGTGACAGCAGTATCCTCAAAAGCCTTTGATCAAGCACTAGGCATGTTACGACGCGGTGGTACTTTGGTCTGTAACGGTCTACCAACGGGCGAATTCCCAGTATCTATTTTTGATACTGTTTTAAACGGTATTACCATTCGTGGCTCAATCGTTGGTACGCGTCTCGACTTGCAAGAGTCGCTAGACATGGCAGCAGCAGGCAAAGTAAAAGCCACCGTTGCCGCTGAGCCACTAGAAAATATCAATGATATCTTTGATCGTATGCGTGATGGCAAAATCGAAGGTCGCATTGTCATTGACTATAGTCTGTAGCAACCATTATCTAGCCACATGCTTTATGATATTTTGAGATTCATAACATCGTCTCAATGACTGGCTAGAGTAATCATCAGTAAAGGGTCGTATCGTTTTCAACCACATATGATAAATCATGTGAGTGAATATGATGCGACCCTTTATTTTCTATTCAGTATGATTATGAAAGACATTCGTTCGGGTCTAACGATAAGGAAATCATTATGAAAGTCACGGCAACAGAGTCCTGCAAAGCATTAATCGACTTACTAAAATCTAAGCACGGCGAGCTGATGTTTCATCAATCAGGCGGCTGCTGCGATGGCAGTTCACCCATGTGTTATCCATTGGGCGAATTTAAAGTAGGCGGACAAGACGTACTCATCGGTGAGCTGGTTGGCTGTCCATTTTATATGGGTAAAGCTCAGCATAAGCTCTGGCAACATACCGATCTAACGATAGATGTGGTCGATGGACGCGGAGCCAGTTTTTCGCTTGAAATACCAGAAGGTAAGCGCTTTATCGTACGTTCAGAGATATGTGCTATATAAGTTTAAATAGTATCCACCAGCGTTTTAACGACCTAGTATTGTTTTGCCATGCCATATGTTGATCGATAAACACCCCTTAGTCATTTTTATTTTATTATTCCAGCAAAATAATAGATACTGTAATGCGTACCCTATTTCAATAAACGCGTTTTAACGAGCACGTTTTACTCAGCATGGATGCTAGAAGGAATGTAAAATGGAATTTGATAAAAAATTTGATTACGTCATCGTTGGTGGTGGTTCAGCTGGCTGCGTACTTGCTAGCCGATTAACAGAAAACCCAGACATTAGTGTCTGTTTATTAGAATATGGTGGTGAAGGCAAAGACCTTGCTGTCCGTGTCCCTGCCGGACTGATTTTGATGGTGCCAGGCAAGCCGCTGAAACTGAATAATTGGTGCTTTCAAACTACGCCGCAAGCGCATCTGAACAACCGTCGTGGCTTCCAACCACGTGGTCAATGCTTGGGTGGCTCATCGGCTATTAATGCCATGATTTATACGCGTGGTAGTGCGCTCGATTATGAACGTTGGGTTGAGCAAGGCTGCGAAGGCTGGGGATTTGATGATGTACTGCCCTACTTTATCAAAGCAGAAAATAATATTCATGGTAGCGGCGAGCTACATGGTGATAGCGGACCGCTGCATGTAAGTGACTTACTGAGTCCGCGTGATATCTCCAAAGCATTCGTAGAAGCCGCCATCACCAATGGTTTAGATCATAATCAAGATTTTAATGGCGAAAAGCAAGACGGTACAGGGCTATATCAAGTCACCCACTTTCATGGCGAAAAACAAGGTCAACGCTGCTCTGCGGCAGCGGCTTATCTACATCCAGTACAAAACCGATCAAATCTGACCGTCATCACCCACGCCCAAGCCAACCGCGTCATCTTTGAAGACAAACAAGCCGTTGGTGTCGCTTATGAAAAAGATGGCGTCGAGCATGCGGTTATGGCGCGTCATGAAGTGATATTATCTGGGGGCACTTTTGGCTCACCCAAAGTCCTGATGTTGTCAGGTATTGGACCTGCTGAGCATCTACAATCGCATGGCATCGACGTCGTGGTAGATGCGCCCGATGTTGGTGGTAATCTACAAGATCACTTAGATGTCGTTTTTGATTACGAGGTCAATACCACTGACGTCATCGGTATTGGTATGGCGACAATTTCGACATTGACCAAAAGTATTCGGCAGTGGAGAAAGGATGGTACAGGACTCTTGTCTACCAACTATGCTGAAGCGGGCGCGTTCTTTAGTGTCGGTGATGATCCAAAAGAGTGGCCAAATACCCAACTGCACTTTGTCATATCCCGCGTGATTGAGCACGGTCGTGATCTCAGACGTGGCTTTGCGGTCTCTTGTCACAGTTGCTACCTACGCCCTGAAAGCCGCGGTACGGTCAGACTGGACTCCGCCGACCCCTCAGACGCGGTATTGATTGATCCAAACTACCTCTCGCACCCAAAAGATGTGGAATATATGATTGCAGGCGCGGAGCGTACGCGCGCCATCATGCAAGAATCACCCATCGCCAAATATATTACTGAAGACTACCCTGCTCCCTATATCGAAAAAGACGGTATGCTCGGCTATATTCGCAACAAGTCAGATACCATTTATCATCCTGTCGGCACTTGCCGTATGGGTTCAGATGACCAGTCCGTGGTTGATTTGCAATTAAAAGTACGCGGCGTAAATGGCTTAAGGGTCATCGATGCCTCAATCATGCCGACTTTAATCAGCGGTAATACCAATGCGCCAACGATTATGATTGCCGAAAAACTCGCAGACCTTATCAAAGCAAATCATGGTCATATCGAATGATATCACGCCATAAAACATGGGAAGATATGCCTATTATAATTAGTATTTTTATTTAAGAAGCTTATATATTAAAACTTTATATTCAATAAAATGAAAATAAGCGAATTATATAAAACTTTAACCTTTGTTTTTTCGTGATTATTTTATCAGCATTTCTAAAATAAGGAGGAACTCTAACCAATTCAGCAATAAAGATATTAAAACAGAACGTTTTCTATCAAATTAGCTTACGGATGTCTTGCATTACCACTGTTGAACAGAGTATATTTAAACCACTTATTTATATCGATATTTTTTGCAAATCTGAATAATGGTTAATATAACCTGAAATATTTTTTATTTTGCATATTAGAAACACGATATAAACAATTGCTTTAAAGGGAATTAAAAGCACGCTCATTATATTTATAGGTCAAAAATGATTTTATAAATATATTGGCGACTATTTATCATTACATAGGATGTAATAATGCAAAAATCACTCTTCAAATTGACGATGTTGGCGACAGTTATTCTAGGCATCAGTGCCTGTAGCGGCGACAACAAAACCACCGATGAATCTGCTGCCAGCTCAGATGCTAAAGCAGCCAAAACCTTACTTTATTGCTCAGAAGGTAGTCCGGCTGGATTCGATCCCGCACAGTACACTGCAGGTACAGATTTTGATGCGAGCGCCTTTCCCATCTACAACGGCTTAGTGGAATTCAAAAGAGATGGTACTGAGATTCAGCCAGCCTTAGCCGAAAGCTGGGATATTAGTGAAGACGGCAAGACTTATACCTTTAACCTACGTAAAGGGGTTAAATATGGTAAGACCGATTACTTTACCCCAACCCGTGATTTCAACGCAGATGACATTGTCTTTACGCTAGAGCGTATCACCAATCCAGAGTTTGAATTTAATAAAGCCTATCCTGCTGAGTTCCCTTATTCGGTAGGTATGGGGCTACCTGATATTATCTCCAATATCGAAAAGGTTGATGACTCTACCGTCAAAATCACCCTCAGCGAAACCAATGCACCATTTTTACAGAACCTAGCGATGCCCTTCGCTTATATCGATTCTGCTGAGTATGCAGAAAAGTTAATGGCTTCTGGTAATGCTGCTGATATCAACACTAAACCCGTTGGTACAGGACCTTTCGTCTTTACTTCTTATCAAAAAGACGCGCAAATTCGTTATACCAAAAATCCAGACTACTGGAACAAAGACGATATTCATATCGATAATCTCGTGTTTGTTATCACCAAAGATTCGGCGGTTCGTGCGCAAAAAGTGCAAGCAGGCGAATGTCATGTGTCCGCTTATCCAAAACCTGCCGAAATTGACTCTGTCAAAAAATCTGGTAAGGCCACCGTTCTCGATCAACCTGGCTTTAACGTCGGTTATGTGGGCTATAACGTTGAAAAACCGAAGCTTAGCGACCTTAAAGTTCGCCAAGCATTAGATATGGCCATCAATAAAGACGCCATTATCAATGCGGTTTATCAAAGCGAAGGATTAAAAGCCACCAATCCTATGCCGCCCACACAATGGGGTTACGACAAATCTATCAAAGATGCGCCTTACGATGTAGAAAAGGCCAAGTCCCTTATCAAAGAAGCAGGCGCGGACAAACTTGCCATTAATCTATGGTATATGCCAGTGCAACGCCCATACAATCCTAATGCCAAACTCATGGCTGAAATGCTACAAGCAGATTGGGCGAAAATTGGTGTCGATACCAAGCTTGTGACCTATGAATGGGGCGAGTATCTAAACCGCGCTGCTAAAGGTGAGCCTGATGTCATTCTAGCGGGCTGGACTGGTGACAATGGGGATCCTGATAACTGGCTTGGTACGTTGCTATCTTGTGATGCGGTCGGTGGCAATAACTACTCACGCTGGTGTAATAAAGACTTTGACACTTTGGTGACTAACGCCCGTCAGATTACCAATCAAGATGAGCGCGTCAGCGACTATGTACAAGCTCAGCAGATATTCAAAGAGCAGCTGCCTTGGACGACAATGGCGCATTCGGTGGTCACGGTATTCACCGCACCAAACGTCGTCGATTATAAAATTAGTCCGCTTGGCTCAATACGCTTCGATGGTGTAAAGGTTGAATAACCTGAGCTGATGACGTCCGGTAAGACATGCATGCATGATTGTTTAATTTATATTCGGCTGGGTCAGACACTCTGCTCCAGCCGTATTTATATGAATTAAGCGCCTTATTAAGCATTTTTTAAGCATTTTGTCACCGACTCTCTCATCTCTGCCAACATTCTACTCATCGATCTCAAACGATTGAACCACAACTATTGAATTGAGCAGCCCATGCTACTTTACATTTTGCGTCGCATTGCCATTCTAATTCCTGTCTATCTTGGCTTAACGCTATCGACATTCACCTTAATTCGGCTCGTCCCTGGAGATGCTGTCGAGATTATGATGGGTGAGCGTATGGTCGATCCAGAGCTACATGCTCGAGCGTTAGAAAGACTTGGCTTAGACAAACCCCTCATTGTCCAATACTGGGATTACTTAACTGGAATATTGACTGGTGATTTTGGTCAATCCTTTCGTACTCGTACTCCAGTATTACAAGACTTCTTTGCTCATTTCGTACCAACCTTAGAGCTGGCTTTGTGTGCCATTGTCATTGCCAGTGTTGTCGGTGTGAGCTTAGGTATCTTTGCCGCGCTACGACGTGGTACATGGATTGACTACACTCTAATGTCAGGGGCGCTGGCTGGCTACTCTATGCCCATCTATTTATTGGGGCCTATCCTGACTGGTATATTCGCCCATTATCTCGGCCTGTTGCCCGTCGCTGGCGTCATATCTGTCGCGCAGTTTTTAGACGTCAAACCTTTATATGGATCATGGCTACTTGGCTCTTTAACATCAGGCGAACCTGGCGCATTTTGGGATGTGGTCAAACACTTTATCCTACCGTCTATTGCCTTATCGACCATACCACTCGCGATGATTGCACGGATGACACGCTCGGCGATGCTAGAGGTGTTAGATGAGGACTACGTGCGTACAGCGCGCGCCAAAGGCCTATCGCCGCGCCGCGTGATATTGGTACACGTCATGCGTAATGCCTTAATCACTGTGGTGACGGTGATTGGCTTACAGATGGCGACCTTGCTCGCGGGGGCTATTATCACTGAGACTATTTTTAGTTGGCCAGGTGTTGGTAATTGGCTGCTCGATGGGTTTTTCACTCGTGATTATCCTATCGTGCAAAACGGTATTTTATTGGTCGCCACTGCCCTGATTTTGGTTAGTTTATTTATTGATATTTTGTATGGTCTTATCAATCCGCGTATTCGACATACTTCTTAATTTAACATTGATAAATACTCATATTATAAATAGTGGTTATTGGTGTTTGTATGGTCTTGAGTAAGTTTTAGCACATTTTAAATGCTTGCTAAAAACGAGACTGGCATACTTTCAACGCGCTAGCCACTATAGGAACTGCTCATGAAGCCTTCTGTTCTTCCCTCTGATGTCAATCTTATGGCCGCCACACCGCCGTCATCTTGGCAGTTATTTTTATCGACGTTTTGCCGTAACAAAGGCGCGGTGCTTGGTTTTATTGTACTGGCATTGATGGTCATTATTGCCATCCTTGCGCCTGCCATTGCGCCCCATGACCCTTACGAGTTATTTACTGGTCAAGAGCAGTTGCCGCCTGCCTTTCTGGATGGCGGCAATACCATGTTTTGGCTGGGCACGGATGATGCTGGACGAGACACCTTGTCTCGGGTGATGTATGGCGCGCGTTATTCTCTATTTATCGGTCTGAGCGCGACGACTCTTGCCATGTTAGTCGGTGTTTCATTAGGACTTAGTGCTGCATTTTGGCCCAAGGTTTGGGGCAAAGCGGTCATGCTGGTCAATGATATTTTGATGTCTTACCCGAGCTTACTGTTGGCGATCATCATTGCCGCTATCTTAGGGCCTTCTATGACCAATACGATTATTACCATCGCTTTGGTCTGTACGCCACCTTTTATTCGTCTGACGCGCGCAACTGCGATGGTAGAGCTACAGCGTGAGTATTTTATCTCTTCACAAGTGATGGGCGCTGGTGTGCTTAGATTGTTATTTATCACCATTTTGCCCAACTGTATGGCACCGCTCATCGTGCAGGCGACGATGATTTTCTCCTCTGCTATTTTAGAAGCAGGTGCGATTGGTTTCTTAGGCTTTGGTGTACAGCCACCCGATGCAGAATGGGGCGCGATGCTCGGTACAGCACGTCAATATATTCAGAGTAATGTTTGGCTCGCTATTTGGCCCGGTGTCGCTATTTTCTTAGCCGCATTGTCAATTAACTTGACTGGTGATGGCCTACGCGATGCGCTAGATCCCAAATTAAAGCAGGTGACCTAAGATGACTGAACCATTAATTAAAACGCCTACCACTCACACTTCTATGAATGACGCATCAAAAAAAGAATCACCATTGCTGTTAGATATTGAAAATCTTTCAGTGACTTTCGGGCAAGGGGTGCGCGCTTTTCGTGCAGTCGATGATGTGTCGTTAAAGGTTACACAAGGTGAGGTCATCGCAGTCGTGGGTGAATCTGGCTCGGGTAAGTCAGTTACTATGATGGCACTAATGGGGCTACTACCACCCTCTGCAACTGTCCGTTCCAAGCGCGTTATGTTCGATGATAAAGACATGCTCAGTATGTCAGCCAAAGAAAAACGCGGCATCATTGGCAAAGATATCTCAATGATCTTTCAAAATGCCATGTCTTGCTTAAACCCAAGCTTCACGGTTGAGATGCAATTGGGTGAAGTATTACGTAAGCATCTAGGCTTGCGTGGCTCAGCCGTACAGGCGCGTATCCTAGAGCTGTTAGAGTTGGTCGAGATGCCCGATGCTAAAAACCGACTCAAGGTTTATCCGCATCAGCTATCAGGCGGTATGAGTCAACGAGTTATGATTGCGATGGCAATTGCTTGTGAGCCAAAGCTTCTGATCGCCGATGAACCTACCACCGCGCTCGATGTCACCGTGCAAGCGCAAATCATGGACTTGCTAAGCCGATTGCAACGCGAAAAACAAATGGCGATGGTGCTTATTACCCACGATTTGGGTTTGGTCGCGCAAAACTCGCGTGATGTCGCGGTCATGTATGCCGGACAAGTGGTCGAAAGCAGTACCGTGCCGGAGATTTTCCAAAAGCCTGCTCACCCTTATACTGAGGCGTTGCTGCAAGCCATCCCAGAGCTGGCTATCGGTCAAGATCGACTGAATAGTTTGCCGGGTGTGGTGCCAAGCCAGTATGACCGCCCAAGCGGTTGCTTACTCTCTCCTCGTTGTCCGTATAAAGAAGCCGCTTGTGAGGTTCCACCGCCCATTTTAGATACGCCCAATGGCAAAGTACGCTGTATTCACGCTGACCTACCAAGCTCACCTTCTCACCTATCTACCTCTCACGCTGCTATATTGGAGTCACAAGTATGAGTAATAAAGTGGTCCTAAAAGCAGACAATCTACACAAGCATTACCCTGTATCTCAAGGTTTGGGTAAAGCAAAAGCCTATGTTAAAGCGCTAAATGGCGTGTCGTTTGAGCTTGAGGCTGGCAAGACACTGGCCGTCGTCGGTGAATCAGGCTGCGGTAAATCTACCCTTGCCCGCCAGCTCACACTCATCGAAGAGCCTACTGATGGCGAGCTATTTATCAATGATGAAGCCACCACTGGCTATAGCAGAAAAGCGCTAAAAGAGCTGCGTACCGAAATCCAAATGGTGTTTCAAAACCCTTATGGCAGTCTCAACCCACGCCATACCATTGGCTATCAATTGACTGAACCACTGGATATCCATACCAAACTGTCTAAAGACGACAAGCGTGACAAAATCAACGAGATGATGAGAAATGTTGGCCTACGTCCTGAACATGCTGGCCGCTATCCACATATGTTTTCAGGGGGTCAGCGCCAACGTATTGCTCTCGCCCGCGCCATGATGCTCAATCCTAAAATTGTCGTCGCTGATGAGCCAACTTCCGCGCTCGATGTTTCCATTCAAGCGCAAGTTCTAAATCTATTCATGGACTTGCAGGACGAGTATCGTACTGCTTACGTTTTTATCTCGCATAACTTATCAGTCGTGCGTCATGTCGCTGATGATGTGATGGTGATGTATTTAGGTCAAGCGGTCGAACACGGCCCGAAAGAGGCAATCTATAATGCGCCAAAACACCCATATACCATCGCCCTATTGGCTGCTGCACCGACTGTGAATGGCCACAAGAACGATCTGACCCTACAAGGCGAGTTACCAAGTCCGCTTAATCCACCAAGTGGCTGCGCCCTGCACAAACGCTGTCCCTATGCCAAGTCGCAGTGCAGCGAAATAGAGCCACAACTGCGAGAGTGGGACGGTCGATTGGTGGCTTGTTTACGTTTAGAAGAAATATATGGATAAGCGCCATCTGATGTTTAGCGGTACATTAGCTTACACTGTGCTGCTAGCAATGACTGCTGCCCAAGCAAACGACTCTACTGGCTACATAGGTACAGGCGGTGTTGAATATCTTAAAAATAAAAATATCAGCATGCACAGTGAAGACTTATATATCTCCAAAGATAAAATCCGCGTCAATTATGAGTTTAAAAACTTAAGCAATAAGGATATTACCGAAACCGTTTTATTTCCTATGCCCGCTGTTCCTAGTTTTACAGGCTCAGATTTTGCTGATACTAGCGAAACTTATAATAATTTTAAACTTTGGGTCAATGGCAAACTCATTAATCCAGAACTACATGTTCGCACTTTTATGTACCCAATAGTCGTCAAAGACGGTGATAGAACCTATGCGAACACCTCTGTCGATACGACTGAAATATTCAAGTCCTGTGGTCTTAACGAGGCTGATATGATGGGGCCTTGGACATATCAAGTGGACACTGAATATGTCAATCAACAGCTTTTAGATTGTAATAACAAGGCATTAGATAAATTCATCTATGATAGAGAAAGTCTTGATATACCTTGGGATTCGCAGATGATTTATAGCTGGAAGCAAAAATTCAAAGCCAATGCGATGACCAAAATCAAGCATTCATATACACCGCTTGTGGGTGGCTCAGTTCATCTAGGTGAGGAACAATTCCCAGATTTTTGCGTGGATGCTTCAACCCAACGAGGGTTTCACAAGAATGGTGGTCGCCCCTATCATGCCTTGAGTTATATATTGACTACGGGGGCTAACTGGGCCAAACCTATTGCCAATTTCAAACTTACCGTAGAGCGCGATCCTGATGAATTAGTGTCGTTTTGCTGGGAAGGAAAGGGTAAGGTCAAAAAGGTAAGCGCGACGACGTTTGAGATTAAAGAGAGCAATTTTATTCCAACGCACGATTTTGATGTGGCTTTTATTATGAAATAGCGGTTAGTTTGTAGAGTATGCTCAGCGCATTGATAAAACACTTAATCTTTTAATAATCCGACTAAGTCCTATATCTTCTTCTAAAAATTACTCTATCTTTAGCTTTTATACGCATATATATGAAGCCAACAATTAGGGCAATAAAAAAAGCTGTATTAGCAAAAATTCCTATAGTGCTATCGACTATTATTGCTAAAACACCCGCTCCTATGAATAAGAAACAGTAAGCCTTTACCGAATATCCGTAGTGCACTTCTGCATGACAACCTCTGCATATCGAAGCACCTCTAGGCACTTCATCATTGTGACAGTGTGGACAAGTCAAATGCGGCATATTAAAAACTCTTATTAACAATTATCAAAGTTTATCTACCAATATCAATAATAAACATGTTTTAGAGTGGATACACTAGGCACGTACTATCGTCATTTCAACATAAAACCCATGTGTTCATAGTGATATGCGACTGGCATAAGTTTTCCTTGCTTGCCGCCACTTGTTGATGGTCTCACCTAGCAAACCTTTGAAAGTTGATTTTAGGGTCATCTCTTTCCTTAAACTAGAAAATACTTAATACTAGCAATCATACTTATGATACATTCTACTATAAACAATAGTCTATAAAGTAGTGATAAACCAATTATGTTTCCTTTAACCAAACCCACCGAAGAAGAAATTATTTTCAACTCAAAACTGGACACAATCTATCAACATGAATTTGAAGGAGGAAAGTTCTTTTCGATAATTTCTGAAGAACTCCTAGAAGATAGATCAATTCACTTGATTAAACTTATAGTCTAATCCAAATAAAACCGATACAACCCTATTAACAATTGCATTTAATGAAATAAACGATGACTTATTCAATAGACTATCGCAAACAGGTACTTTCTAGCATCACTGATGGTATGACCATACGAGAAGCTGCGCTATTTTATGGACTTAGCACCAGCACCATTCACAGCTGGCAGAAGAAATTAGCGCCTAAAACAACCAGAAATAAAGCACCGACTAAAATACCTGATGACGCATTGATTGAAGACGTAAAAAGATACCCAGATGATTATAACTATGAAAGAGCTCGTCGCTTGAACTGTAGTAAAACGGGCATCTTTAATGCTTTAAAGCGTCTTGGTATCAGTCAAAAAAAAGACCTTGGAACATCCAAAAGCGTGTCCGATAAAAAGAGCGATATTCCAGAGTAGGCTTGATCGCTTTACGCAGCAAGGCTATCCCATTGTCTATATGGATGAAAGCGGCTTTGAGGCTGAAACCATTCGTTCTCATGGCTATGCACCGATTGGTAAACCCTGTATCGATAGCTACAACTGGCAAGCAAAGAAGCGTACTAATGTCATCGGAGCTCTCTATGAAAAAATGCTATTTGCGCTTGATTACTTTGAACACAATATTAACAGCAGCATATTCTACCACTGGTGCAAATACACGCTAATCCCAAGTCTTAAAACTAAATGCGTGATTGTCATGGATAATGCTCGATTTCATAAGAGTAAGCGTATTCAAAAGCTACTTAATAGACATGGTCATCGTATTTTATGGCTGCCGCCGTACAGCCCTGATCTAAACCCTATCGAGAAAAAATGGGCACAGGCTAAGTTTCTACGCCAAGGATGGATGGAGAATAATCTACCTAAACTGTTTCATGATATGGGCTGTATCGATTTTATAAAGACTTAACTATACTTCAAGAACTCAGATAAAAGTCATATTTAGCAATAATAGCAGTGAAGCTCGAACACTGGAAATAGCAAAATTTGTTAGAGGAAAAGAAAAAGAGACTTTGCGTCTAAATAAGGTTTGTACTGCTCAACTTAAAGCCTTTCTATCTTTTCTAATCGATATTGATGTTAGTAGCTTTAATGAAAAACAAACAACTCTTTCTTCAAATCACGATAATGCAGAAATATTCAAAAATTTTATTGAAATAATGAAAAACGGAGAAGGTGAAGATATTTTGAAGCAAATATTAGCATCTGATAATATTACCTCTCACGATATCGTCAGTACTGGCTACAGAAAGACTCAGCTAGAAATATTTAGAATGTTACTAGATGAGGATTATATAAGTGAATATAAAAAAGATATTTTAAACAATCCTTCCACTCAAGACGAGAAGGCTTGGCAGGAATTTTTTACCTCAAACCAGTGGATATTCGGCTACGGGCTAGATTATAAATTTCAAAGCATACTTCAAAAAGAGTTTCACACTTCTAATACGGATGCTGCAGGTAAAGGTTCAGTTATAACAGACTTTTTGATTGGTGATAAAAGGTTTACTTCCTTTGTAGAGATCAAATTACCAAACACTGCGTTGTTCAGTGGTCGACAAAATCGTTCCGGCTGTTGGAAGCTATCTTCTGACTTACTTGACTCTTATTCTCAGATTCTTGAACAAAAAGCTTGTGGTGAGATTAAAATAGAACAAGAAGAGCTTTACGATGAGAATGAAGAGTTAATTACTCAACGTGCTTATGATTCTAAAACATTCTTAATAATTGGATCATTGAAGAGCTTAGAAGAAAGCAATTGTTCAGCTAAAGAGAAAAAGATAAAGTTTAAAACATTTGAGTTATTTCGTAGAGACTCAAGGAAAGTAGATATCATTACCTATGATGAGTTATATGAAAGAGCTAAATTTATCGTTGAACATACATCGTGATTTTTCTACTATAGAATATAACCCCCCCCCCAAGCTAATAAATCAGCTTGGGGGTTTCACGTTTTTCTAAAAGAATTTCTAAACCAAACTATTTACCGCTTCAACCACAGCGTCAGTGGTAATACCGAACTCTTCGTATAACTGATCTGCAGGAGCAGATTCGCCATAAGTCGTCATGCCGATGACTTTGCCATCTAGACCAACGAACTTATACCAATAATCTACATGCGCGGCTTCAACTGCTACGCGAGCACGGATATTGGCAGGCAACACGGCTTCACGATAGCTAGCATCTTGCTCTACGAAAATCTCAGCACATGGCATAGAGACCACACGGACGCCAACACCGTTTGCACTTAATGCTTCATACGCTTCCATCGCTAGGCCAACTTCTGAACCAGTAGCGATGATGATGGCCTGTAGCTCGCCTTGCTCTTTCGCCAGTACATAACCACCTTTGGTGATATTGGCTACTTGCTCGCTATCACGTGCTTGATGCGGCAAGCTTTGACGGCTAAAAATCAATGCTGACGGGTTGTTTTCAGACTTAATAGCTTCTACCCAAGCGCTTGCAGATTCAGTCGCATCACACGGACGCCATGTACGTAGATTTGGCGTGGTGCGTAGGCTAGTCAATTGCTCAACTGGCTGATGCGTTGGGCCATCTTCACCCAGACCGATAGAGTCATGCGTATAGACATGGATGACACGCTGCTTCATCAATGCGCCCATACGTACCGCGTTACGTGCGTATTCCATAAACATGAGGAACGTTGCTACGTAAGGGATAAAGCCGCCATGCAGTGCGATGCCATTGGCAATCGCGGTCATGCCGAACTCACGTACACCGTAATAAATGTAGTTACCGTCAGCATCTTTTTCGATACCCTTAGCGCCTTTGAATAGCGTCAAGTTCGAGCCAGCTAGATCTGCTGAGCCGCCTAGCAATTCTGGCAATAATGGCTGTAAGGTATTGATGGCATTTTGACTGGCTTTACGACTAGCAACATCGCCGCCCGCTTCTTGCGTTTGCTGAATATAGGCTTGTGCTTGGCTATCAAAGTTAGCAGGTAAATCACCATTTAAACGACGCAATAACTCAGATGCCAGCTCAGGATAGGCTTTCTTATAAGCGTCAAAGTCCGCATCCCAGTTCTTCTGTTGTACATCGCCTTTGGCTTTAGCATCCCACGCTTCATAGATTTCATCATCTAATTCAAATGGGGCATGTTTCCAAGATAACGCATCACGAGTCAAGGCGATTTCGTCATCACCTAGTGGCGCACCATGACTGGCTGCTAGACCTTGTTTGTTCGGGCTACCAGCACCAATCGTGGTTTTGCAAATCAGAAGACTTGGTTTAGCAGTCTCTTTAAGCGCTTGTTCAGTTGCCTGAGTAATAGCATCGGCATCATGACCATCTACTTTGATAACTTGCCAGCCATAAGACTCAAAACGCGCTTGCGTATCATCAGTGAACCAGCCTTCGACATTACCATCGATAGAGATACCGTTGTCATCATAGAAGAAGACCAGCTTACCAAGACCTAACGTGCCAGCCAGTGAGCACACTTCATGACTGATGCCTTCCATTAAGCAACCATCGCCTAAGAATGCGTAGGTGTTATGGTCAACGATGTTATGGCCGTCACGATTGAACTGCGCGGCTAAAGTTTTTTCTGCAATTGCAAAACCAACGGCATTGGCGATACCTTGACCTAGTGGACCAGTCGTGGTTTCGATACCTGGTGTATAACCAAGCTCAGGATGACCTGGGGTTTTTGAATGCAACTGACGGAAACCTTTCAGGTCATCAACGCTGACGTCATAGCCAGATAAATGCAGCAATGAGTAAATAAGCATCGAGCCATGACCGTTCGATAAGACAAAGCGGTCACGGTTGTGCCACTGTGGATCGGTTGGGTTGTGCTTCAGAAACTTGCGCCACAAAACTTCGGCAATATCGGCCATACCCATTGGCGCGCCTGGATGTCCAGAGTTGGCTTTTTGAACCGCATCAAACGACAGTACACGGATGGCATTGGCTAATTTACGTTCGCTAATTGGAGCTGGCATAGAGTGTCCTAGTATTGGGCTAAGAGGAGAGTTTACTCAAAGGAGTATAAGCATAAGGACGCCAAATGCGCCCCTAAGTTATAGACTATAAAATCAAAGTGCAATATTAACATATTTGCTATGAGGCTAGCCAAGAAATGGTATGACAGAATCGTTTGTGTTTAATAATTATTCATATCAGTTTTATCAAACTACCCTATATTAAAAAGCTGTGAGTCATCTTAGTAACTCACAGCTAGTATAAGCAATATAGCTATTAAACTGAAATAGTCTCAGCACCGCCCATAAACGGACGCAATACTTCTGGAATCGTGATGCTACCATCAGCATTTTGATGGTTTTCCATGACTGCCAATAGCGTACGACCAACGGCCAAACCTGAACCGTTCAAAGTATGAGCCAAGCTGGTTTGCTTGCCATCTTTGACACGAGTTCCCATACGGCGCGCTTGAAAATCACCGCAGTTAGAGCAGCTAGAGATTTCACGATACGTATCTTGGCTCGGTAACCACACTTCGATGTCATAAGTCTTTTGTGCCGCAAAGCCCATATCGCCCGTACATAACTGGACGGTGCGGTATGGCAGATTCAACTGCTGTAAGATATATTCGGCTTGTCCTGTCATCGCTTCTAGCAACGCATCAGACTGCTCAGCCGTAGTAATATTGACCATCTCAACTTTTTCAAACTGATGCTGACGGATTAGACCACGAGTATCACGACCATGAGAGCCCGCTTCACTACGGAAACAAGGCGTATGCGCGGTAAACTTAAGCGGTAATTCACTGATGTCCAAACGCTCGCCACGTACCAAATTGGTCATTGGCACTTCAGCAGTAGGAATGAGATAGAAGTCCATGTCTTCATTGTTTGTGTGATTTTTCAGCTTAAATAAATCATCTTCAAACTTAGGCAGCTGTCCTGTTCCTTTGAGACTGTCTGAATTCACAATATAAGGCACATAGGTCTCAAGATAGCCGTACTTCATCGTATGGGTATTGAGCATAAATTGAATCAACGCGCGATGCATTTGCGCCAACTGTCCTTTTAGTACATTAAAGCGGCTGCCAGTCAGCTTAGTCGCGGCTTCAAAGTCGAGCATACCAAGTGTCTCGCCAATATAAGTGTGATCTTGAATTTCAAAATCAAAAGTACGTGGCGTACCCCACTTTCGCACTTCTAAGTTATCCTCTTCTGACGTACCCACTGGCACATCGGCTGCTGGAATATTTGGAATTTGCATAGCAGCTTTGTTGATACGCTCTTGTAAAGTGCGCAGCTCGTCTTCGGCTGTTTTAATCTCACCGCTGACATTCTGCATCTCAGCCAATAGCGCACTGGCATCTTCGCCTGACTTTTTCAAAGCACCCACTTGCTTAGCACCCGCATTACGGCTCGACTGCAACTCTTCGGTTTTGATCTGCAAAGATTTACGTTCTGACTCAACCGTTTGCCAAAAATCTATGTCAAGTGCATAACCACGAGTGGCCAGTTGCTGTTGTAAATCGCTTAAATCGCCGCGTAAGAGTTTTGGATCAATCATAATAGTTGCCTGTAACGCTAGAAGTGAGGAAGAGGTTCGAAAGTGTTATTTTTAAAGATACTGTTTTTAAAGGTGCTGATTTTATCAAAATAAGTGATAGCCGCTATAATACCAAGACACAGCAGATTTGACCATGTTTTGACCTCTGCTGATTGAATTTTCATTTATTACTTTCATTATCCGTAGCCAGTTAGTTATATTTGCTTTAAATGCATCTCTCAAAGTTCAGCTCACCTCAATAAGCCTCGCCCATCCTTATTAAAACCATTAATATCACCTCTATCAACGAACAGAGCGGCTTATATGTTTCATTTAGAGGTACTTTTCGGTAAGATAAGCGCATACCTTTTATTCGACTTCTAGCCTAGTACGACGTAGCTGCTACGTTTTGTCGATTTAAACCCAACACTTTCAATACAAGTATTTGAGAAACCTTTATGGCCTTGTACCCCTATACGCTACAACCTGTCGCCTTAAACCTAACTGAGGCAGAATTTCACCGAGCACAATACGAGCTATTTGCCAGTGCCAGCCCTTCTTTCGGTTTAAAAAGTATCAAAATGAAAGAATGGATCATTATGGCGGTAACCGTGGTACTAGCGATCGCAGGGTTGGTTTTTGTGACAGGCTACTCAACCATTATCTTTTGGCTGATGCTAGTTTCAGTCGTCATTTATTTACTGGTTCGTACCCTTGGCTTTAAATGGTATGTCAAAAGAGAGTTTGACAAGCAAGTGGCCGATCAAGAAATGCCGGATGAGATGCGTCAGATGAAATTGGGCGTACAAAAGCATGGCCTCGTCATGGCGATGCCAGTGAATCAGCCTGACACATTTAATAACAACCAAATGCGCGGCATGCAAATGCGAGCAGGCACGACCCAGCAAGCCGTCATTCCATGGTCAGCTGTCAAAAGCTGGGATGAGACGGACGACTATATCTTTATGATGTTTGAGATGAAAGGTCAACAAGGCAGCCAAATTGTGCCAAAGCGCTTAGAAGCACAGAAGTTTCCGATCGATACGGTACGTCAGCATTTGCAAGAAGTTATCCCCGTTAAAGGCTTAAATCCTGAAAACTTACAGCCACCAGCATAAAATAGTAGAAGACTTCTTTATCGCTTATTATATGAGCGATAAAGAAATGATCAATAAAAAATAATTTTTACAAAACCAATCATAATTATAAATTTATTGAAATTAACTTATTGATGGTGCTCTGCTATTATGATAGTCATCAGAAGAAAGGTGGTAATTGCTCTAAATTACATGAATGTATAGTTATGATTTTAGTTTAAGCTGACGCCATTCTATATGGCAGTTTTATCATACTATTTTCTAAGATTGTTACTTTTTAAGGCTGAAAAGCGTTAATATATTAACGAGCATAGTAATGCAGCACACGAGTTGCTACACTTCTCATCTTCTTCATTTAATGTTTTATATCAACACTCAAACTATAAGGATAATATTATGAGTAACGCTACTAATCAAATCGGTCTAGAAAAAGCTGACATGAGCGAAGTCATTGCACAACTAAACAATTTATTATCAACTTATCACGTCTTTTATTTAAACGTCCGTGGCTATCACTGGAATGTAAAAGGCGAGCATTTTTTCACCTTGCATCCAAAATTTGAAGAACTGTATACCGTGCTACAATTACAAATTGATGAAATCGCTGAGCGTATCTTAACTTTGGGCGGCACACCGCTGCATGCTTATAGCGATTTTACTCAACATACTAGCATTCAAGAAGATAAAAACGTCAAAGATGGCAATGCTTGTGTGAAAGGTGTGGTAACTGGTTTACAAGCTTTGATTACAGAGCAGCGTAAAGTATCTGCTCTAGCAGCAGACAGCGAAGATCAAGGGACAGCTGACCTCGTAGATGCCTATGTACAAGAGCAAGAAAAGCTCATCTGGATGTATAACGCCTTTTTGGGTTAATCATTGCTAAAAAAACAGTACGTCACTAAAATCTAGATCATAAAAAAGCACCTACTTTAGGTGCTTTTTTTGTGCTTGCTGTTGCTAATGAAACCTTATTTCTGCATCCATTGACGCATTTTTTCGCGCTCGGCAGGCGTGGCTTGTAACCAAATTTGCATAAATTGATCTAAGGTATTAGCAGATGAATTAACGCTAGTGGTTTGCTTAGTAGTCGCTACCGTACCCGTATTCACACTTGGTTGATCTAATGCGGCAATCGCACGCTGATTCTGTAGCTCTGCATCATCTGCCCCGCCAAACACACCGCCGAACGCCTTGCCTAAACCTGACAACAATCCACCTTGATTACCAGCGATACCTTGCTGACTTGCAACCACAGTATTGTTTTTCTCTACTGCCAGTATCGGACGCTTGGCATATTCTTTAGCTGCTGCATACTCTTCTGGCTGATTCGGCATGGTCAGACGATAGGTTTGATTGTCCGCCAATTCTGCCGTCACGCTCACATTACCCGAACGTAAATAGTCATGCTCATCACGGCGCAAGTCATATAAGCGATCATACTTCGCAGTAATCGCATGTTGACCTGGCTGAAGCGTGAACTTTTTAGTCAATGGTTGAAAAGCGCTCTGCTGCACTTCTTGCCCATTGATAGCCGTTACTTTGATATGGTCATCAACCAGTAGCGTTACTTCAGCATGCGACAGCATAGAGACAGAGCCTGCACCAATAAGCAACGTGCTGATGGTCAGTTTTTTTAGCAAAGAAGCATTGGATTTCATAAGTGATTCCATTAATAGTGAAAACGTTTTGGCAATAGTAAAAGCGCTTTGGATAAAAGACTTTAGTTTTTAATGCTAAAAATCAAGTGGCATCGTATGTTGATCTTGTTCCGCTGAATCGTTATCTACCTGTGTCTCTTGCGCAATATCAGCAAGCTCTGCTGCTAGTGTCTGCTCATCAATGGTACGCAATGCGTCAGTGATGACTGCTTTGGATATATTGCTACGCCCAAGGTTCGAAAACATCGGCTGAATATAATTGAGTACTTCCATCATCGCACCGATACGATGCGGTCCTTCAGTAAGCAAATAATCAATAATTCGATCATCAAACTGCCAACCACGTCGACGTAAGATAGATTGTAATAACGCCTGACGGTCGGCTAAGTCATGACCATTGGGTACTTTAAACGTAGGTGCTTGTGCCAAACGAGTCAGCAAATCCCTTAACTGAAACGGCAAATCACCAGCAGGCTTATTGGCTGCAAACAACAATTGACGCTGACCTTCACGACTGCGGTTAATCAAATGAAATAAGGCTTCTTGCCATTGACTGCTTTGCTCCAGCACCTCTAAATCATCGATCGCGATTAGATCGAAGTTTTCTAGAGATGAGAGGACGTGCACATCGGTATGAATCAACTCATTGAGTGACAAACAAATCGCTGACTTGTCCATCTCAATAAATGACTCACAGATAGCAGATAATAAGTGCGACTTGCCCGTAGCAGGACTGCCAAATAGGTACAGCTGACCGATCAGGCCGACATGTAGTTGCCGCACTGCATCAATAATCGACATCCAACCAGGACCGGCGAAGTCACTTAGACTTGCATCATGCTTAATGTCCAGATTGAGACTTAGCTGTGCTTCTGCCATGAATCATCAACTCGTTTTGCGTAATGCAATAAATAAAAGGATAAATTATTAATAACTGTCTTTGAGATGCTCTTATACTACCTGATATAAACTTGCTGCGTTAGCATCTCGTTGTTTTAATCGAGAGTATATCTGAGAATCACCTAATCAAAAGTCATCTTGTTAACGACCAACTGGATAACGGCTGATACTGTCAATACTGCGCCTATATATAACATATTTGCAAAATGACTGACAAGTCTTTTACCTATTAAGCCTTATCCATCACTGTTTACCTCTCACACCATTTACTATTAATTTCCCATGACTCTATCAATTTAACGATAAAATACTTATCTCTTCTCGAATAAAGCCAATTGCTTACGACCTTTATAAAAATCTGTCGAACGATAGTAGATGTATAAATGGCGAAACAGTACATTAAGCACGGCAGAGACAGGCAAAGCAATTAGCATACCAACGAAACCCAATAAGCTTGCACCTGCCAATACGGCAAAAATCACCCACAGCGGCGATAGACCTATCTTATCACCCAATAGTAACGGCTGTAGAATATAACCTTCGGCGGCTTGCCCAACTAAAAATGCTCCGACGATCAACGACAAATACGTCCAATTTAGCCCAAACTGGAACAGGCAGGCGATAATGGCAGCGATAAAACCAATGCCAAAACCCAAATAAGGAACAAAGCTAGCAATACCGGCAACCATACCAATAATAAGCCCAAGCTCAAGCCCAATAAGCTGTAATTGTACTGCATAAATAGCACCCAATAATACCATTACCAATAGCTGGCCTTTGATAAATGCCATCAACGCAAGGTCACACTCTCGAGCAATTTGAATGACTTTTTCGCTATACGCAGCGGGAATCGCCAGCTTCCATGTCTGCAGACGCTGATCCCAATTGAACAAAAAATAAAAGGTAAGAATCGGCACCAGCACAATGAGTCCAGCATTATTGATAAAGTTCATGCTCGACACCAATATTTGGTTCATCATGGTACTGGCATCTTCAAACTTATAATTGGTCTGCATGTATTCAACCAATGTCTCAGAAAACCCTTTAGACTCCAACTCTGGCAGATTGATACGACTGTTGTTAACGAACCATTCACGTACGACTTCATTATACCAAGTTAAGACCTTAGGTAGGTACTCCCAAGCCGCTTGCAACTGATGCCACAAGGTCGGTATCAACCACCATAGCAGTAGCACCATTCCTAAAGTGATGGTGGAGTAGACAATGATAATCGCCACCCAGCGTTTGATATACTTCGATAAGCGTTTGACCAGCGGATTGAACAAGTAAGCCAATACGAAAGCAAAGACAAACGGTATAATGACTGGCATCATCAGATACAGTAACAATATACCCACCACCATCGCAACGACAATAAATAAGCGCCGAAAAAAAGGATCTATTGGTTGGTTCATCATGACAAGGAATCCTATGATAGGCTGATTTAAGATGGGAGCATAATTGAAAGAAATGATACGTTTTATCGTACAACAACGGCGTAATAGCGAACTGTTATCGACAATAAATTTAGCGTTCCATTATCGCAGAGTACAGCAAAAAATCCGTCATTTTTTGTTTCTTAACTTTTTATTTGCCACTTAAAGTCAGTCTTCGTGAAATATCCGCCAAATATCCGCAAGTTGCTTTGCGAGTAAGGGTCATTTTTGGGTATAATGCGCCCACTATATTCAGAATTAACACGACCAACTCGATTTTCTACTGACAGACCTTCATTCCCTATAAAATTTGTGAGATGACCATGAGTAACAAGCCTTCTTTAAGCTACAAAGATGCTGGTGTTGATATTGATGCTGGCGATGCGTTGGTACAACGTATTAAATCAGTGGCAAAAGCCACCTCTCGCCCTGAGGTTGTGGGCGGACTTGGCGGCTTTGGAGCGCTTTGTCGTATACCAACTGGTTACACCTCTCCTCTACTCGTGTCAGGCACTGACGGCGTCGGTACTAAGCTCAAGCTGGCATTACAGCTGAATCGTCATGACACTATCGGCATTGATTTAGTCGCCATGTGCGTCAACGATTTATTGGTGTGCGGTGCAGAACCATTATTTTTCTTAGACTATTATGCAACTGGCAAGCTTGATATTGATGTAGCAGCGACTGTGGTCACTGGTATTGGTGAAGGCTGTAAGCTATCAAACTGTGCTCTGATCGGCGGCGAAACCGCTGAGATGCCAGGTATGTATCAAGACGACGATTATGACTTGGCAGGCTTTTGTGTCGGTGTGGTTGAAGAAGCGGAAGTCATCACTGGCGAAAACGTCGCGGAAGGCGATGTATTGATCGCTCTTGCTTCAAGTGGTGCACACTCAAACGGTTATTCATTGGTACGTAAAGTCATCGAAGTCAGCGGCATTGATGTGACGAGCAGTGATGAGCAATTAGACGGTCAGCCTATCCAAGACGCGTTAATGGCCCCTACTCGCATCTATGTTAAAGCGATTAAAGCGCTACAAGATACTCTTGGTAGCTCAGCGCTGCATGCAATGTCACATATCACTGGTGGCGGCTTAACCGATAATTTACCACGTGTATTACCAGAGAATTTAGCTGCTAGTATTGATACGACTAGCTGGAAGTTCTCAGAGCTATTCACTTGGTTACAAACCCAAGGAAATATCGAGCAAAGTGAGATGTACCGCACCTTTAACTGCGGCGTCGGTTTCGTCATTATCGTGCCTAAAGATAAAGCAGATGCGGCCATTAGCACTTTAAATGAGGCTGGTGAAAAAGCTTGGCAATTAGGCGAAATGGTGAAGCGTGAAGCGGACGCAGTGGTGTACCGTTAATGTTAGACAGTCAAAAGAAAATTGATAATAACCCTTTACGGATTGCTGTACTGGTCTCTGGTAGTGGTAGCAACTTGCAAGTACTGATAGATGCGATGCAAGCTGGCGCACTGCCAATTGAGATTGTTGGCGTCATTAGCAACCGCGAGGATGCTTATGCCGTCACCCGTGCAAAAGACGCTAACATTCCAGTGGCAGTATTGTCACATGTTGCTAGCGGCAAACGCATGGGAATCAAGACTTTTGAGAGTCATGCCAGCGAGCAATTAAGCGCATGGCAGCCAGATCTCATTGTGTTAGCTGGTTTTATGCGTGTCTTGAGTGCAGATTTTATCGATAATGCACCAGCGACGATGATTAATCTGCATCCCTCTTTGCTACCTATCTATAAAGGCCTTGATACCCATCAACGTGCGATACAAGCAGGTGAGCGACATCATGGCTGTAGTATTCATGTCGTCACCGCTGAGCTGGACGCGGGTACTGTTTTGACCCAAGCGCTGTTAGAGATACATCAAAAAGACACTGCCGATAGCTTGCAAGCACGCGTGCAAAAGCTTGAGCATCAATTGCTCCCTTGGACGATTTTATTATTGGCCAAAGGCGCACTCTCGCTAGACCATGCTCAAGCATCCAATCAACAAAGTATGTCTTTACCAACGCTACCGTTAAAACTATATTTGAACGACTGAGTAAATAGCGACAATCACAAATTATCAGGCACCAACTATCAAACTTAAACTCTTCGCATAAAAAAGCCCAGTCACTCAATGAATGACTGGGCTTTCTAATAGCTACCCTTAAAATCTTCTAAAACATATTAATCCCGAAGACTTCAGCTATTATTGACTTTTATGAACATGTAGCCCTTTAATATTTACAAATTCTTTGATACCAAAACCGCCATGCTCGCGACCATGACCTGAGTTTTTCACTCCACCAAATGGCAACGCTGGATTTGCAAGACCGTAACCATTGATGTAAACCATGCCCGTATCAAACTCTTCGCGCGCTAGGCGAATGGCTTTGTCTTCGTCTTTAGAAAAGATAGCACCGCCCAAACCGTAGCGACTGTCATTGGCAATGCGTAATGCATCATCTTGGTCTTTGGCTCGTATTAATGAGGCGACAGGACCAAATAATTCGTCATCATAGGCAGGTTGTCCTTTTTCGACATTCTCCAAGATAGTTGCTGGATAAAAACTGCCTTTACCTTCTGGCAATTGACCACCAACAGCAATCGTTGCGCCTTTTGCCACACTGTCTTCTACTTGCTCATGCAATTTTTCTTGTAAATCTTTGCGGGCTAATGGACCAAGATCAGAGCCATCATCCATCGGATCGCCAGATTTAGCGTCTGCAAATTTTTTGACAATGCGTTCACGAAAATCATCGTATAGGCTATCAACGACGATAAAGCGCTTAGCGGCGACACAAGTTTCACCATTATTAATGAGACGCGCTTGGGTACAAGTTTCTACCGCTAACTCTACATCCGCATCTTCTAAGACAATAAAGGCATCGTTTGAGCCTAATTCTAGCACCACCTTTTTAATGGCTTTTGCTGCTTGCTGACCCACAATGCTACCAGCGCCGTCGCTACCTGTCAGTGTGACACCGCGCACTTTGTCATGACCGATTAATGCTTCTGATTGGTCGTGATCGATTAAAATCGTACGGAACAAATCGTTTGGTAACTCTGACTCATGGAAGATTTTTTCGATTAACAAGCCTGAACCAGTCACGTTTGACGCGTGCTTGAGTAAAATACTATTACCTGCCATCAGATTTGCGATGGTATAACGGAATACTTGGTAAGCAGGAAAGTTCCATGGCTGCATGCCATAGATGACACCGATGGGCTGATAAGTCACAATACCTTTCTTCAAGCCTTCAATATCACGTTCATCGTCAGCAAGTGCAGCCACCCCTTTTTCTGCGGTATAGTCGCAAATTGCTTTACACAAATCTATTTCTTGCAAACTCTGACTATAGAGCTTACCACGCTCCTCAGTCATAAGTTTAGACAACTCTTCTTTGTACTTAAGCAATGTCTCACCGATGGAAATGATGACTTTTGCACGCGCCTCATGGCTGGTTTTACGCCACTCAGTAAATGCTTGGTGCGAGGATTCAACAATCTTGTTCACCTCGTCATTACTCATGTAATCGTATTCTTTGATCGCTTCACCCGTTGCTGGGTTTATAGTAGTAATATCTGCCATGATTATTATCCTTATTTATTTAACTATTTTATTGGTTTGAAAATTGATCGCTTAAACATCTGAAACCTTAGAAACACATAAGCCAAGAATGGTCATTTTTGTGAACGCATATGATTAAATTGAACAACTTCATCAACGATTTTATGAAATCCGATACTGTCGTATAACTTAACAATAGGCTATGTATTTGTCTTTTTTCTTAAGTGGGATTTATCATAGCAAAATGTGCAACGAGTAGTTTTACAAGTTATAAAGAAGTGTTCGTAAGATGTTAAGAATGTGACTGACTGATTTATTGGGTCAAAATCTTGGACGAGATTTTTCAGTAAAATTACGCCAATAAAAAAACCAGCGCTTGGGCTGGTTTAATAAATAAGCAATCGATAACCAAAAATAAATGGCTTAAAACAAATGATTCATCACAGGAATTTCTTGTGGTGGATTCTCTTCTTCGTCAACAATTTGACGAGCCACATGCATGATAAGCTGACGCAACCAACGATGGGCGGGATGATGCTGCAACAAAGGCGACCACGCCATTGTTAGCTCAAATTCAGGGATAAAAAATGGTGGCTCGACCATCATGATACTATCGTTATTAGCCTGCATTTTTGCCACACGCGTAGGCAAAGTTGCAACCAAATCTTTATTGGCTGCAAGCATGGCTGGCATTTGATAGTGGCGGGTAAAAACACTGATTTGACGTTTTTGACCTAAACGTTGCAGTGCTTGATCAATTGAACCTAGGCCACCAGATTTTTCTGGATTGACACCAAATCCCACACCCATACCAGTTTTAGAGACCCAAACGTGCTGCGCCTTAAGATAATTTTTGAGATTAAAGCGATGAGCATAGGGACTGTCAGAGGACAATAGGCAGCTAAAGGTATCACGCCAGACCAAAACTTGGTGGAAACTTTGCGGAATTTCATTAAAGCGGTTGATCGCCAAATCCACTCGCCCCTGCTCCATATCACGATATGAGACGTCCGATGGCGTTAGGAAATCCAAGATGACATTTGGTGCCTCTGAGCGCAATGCTTTGACCAATTTTGGTACCAATGTCGCTTCAGCATAGTCTGAGGTCATGATACGAAAAACGCGCGAGGTACTATAAGGACGAAACTCTGTGCGTGGCTCTAATACTTGTGTCAAATCTGCCAGTATTTCACGAATACGTGGTTGCAGCTCAAGCGCACGCTCAGTTGGCGTCATGCCTTCGGATGAGCGTACCAGCAACGGATCATTAAATAGCTTACGCAGCCGGCGCAAAATATTACTCATCGCAGGTTGGGTAATGCCAAGCTGCTCAGCTGCACGAGTAACGTTTTTTTCTCGTAACAACACATCTAGATGTACCAATAAATTTAAATCTACCCGCTGCAAATTCATATATGTCTCTTTACCTTAAAATAAATACCACTACAAACGCGGCGTTTTTTGCCCTGTTATTTAGTATAAATCATCTATAACAGCATGAAATAAGGACAATTTTATATTAATTATTTTGATATACGCTTATTATAACTGAAACCATTCATCATAAGTCATTGTTTTATATGTACTATCATAAAATTAAATACCCAAGATAATAATCATAAACTAGATAAATCAAGGTAACCTAGCTATAGTGGCTAGCAAGCGCTTAATCAGTCCTTGTTTAATGTTAGGCAGTCGCCGTGCGTTTTGATGGATTGACTACCATAGGTATTTTATCGCATTTTCATGCGGAAATACGGACATAACATTTATTACACAAACTTAATTTTTTGCTCTCATTTGTTTTTAAGCTTGAATTAGTAGTTGGCACTTTTTAGGGCAATAAGCACTTTAACAGTCAAAAAAGGCTTATAAAAAAGCGCATTCAGCCTAAAACGAAAGACCCAATAATAAAAGCTGACCAATTCGACAGGTTTTATTTGCTTTTATCATAATTTTCTTATAGTTTAGTAGAGATTGCTAACGCATAAGGTTTATATTTTAGATTTTCACTTCTGCCAGCATCTTTCTACATATATCAAAATTACCTCAATACTTGTAATTTTCTAAGTTACTAATTTTCACCACCCCAAGGAGACATAGATGTCAACTGCATATAAATCAGCGATCGACTTAGTACGTGAATTAAAGCAAAAGCACGGTAACTGGCAGAATATCAGCGAAACCGATGCGGCACGTATGATGTCACAAAACCGTTTTAAAACGGGCTTAGATATCGCCAAATATACTGCAAAAATCATGCGTCAAGACATGGAAGACTATGACAATGATACGTCTCAGTACACGCAGTCTTTAGGTGCATGGCATGGTTTTGTGGCTCAACAAACCATGTACGCTAAGAAAAAATATTTCGGTACAACAGCTAAAACTTACATCTACCTATCAGGTTGGATGGTTGCAGCCCTTCGTTCTGAGTTTGGTCCTCTTCCTGACCAATCTATGCATGAAAAAACCTCTGTACCTAAGCTAATCGAAGAAATCTATACCTTCTTACGTCAAGCTGATGCTAAAGTATTGAACGACTACTTCCGTGAGCTAAACGCTGCAGAAGAAGCGGGTCAAGATACCTCAGCCATCCTAGAAAAAATCGAAAACTTTGATTCACATGTTGTGCCAATCATTGCTGACATCGATGCAGGTTTCGGTAACGAAGAAGCCACTTACTTGCTAACCAAGCAAATGATCGAAGCTGGTGCTTGTGCTATTCAGGTTGAAAACCAAGTATCTGACGCGAAGCAATGTGGTCACCAAGCGGGTAAAGTCACTGTACCGCATGAAGACTATATCGCAAAAATCAACGCTATTCGTTATGCATTCTTAGAGCTTGGTGTTGAAGACGGCGTTATCGTTGCTCGTACTGACTCTGAAGGCGCGTCACTAACGCAAAAAATCCCAGTATCAAATGAGCCAGGCGACCTTGCTTCTCAGTACATCGATTTTATCGAGATGGAAGAAGTCACGCTAGAAAACGCCAAAGAGAACGACAGCTTGCTCAAGCATAACGGCAAACTAGTACGTCCAGTTCGTCTTCAAAATGGTCTATATCAATTCCGTGAAGAAACGAACATCGACCGTGTCGTACTTGACTGTGTAACGGCTCTAGAAAATGGCGCGGATCTACTATGGATCGAAACACCGACTCCAGACGTCGCACACATCAAAATGATGGTTGATCGTATTAAAGAGCAACAGCCAAAAGCTAAGCTTGTATACAATAACAGCCCATCATTTAACTGGACGCTTAACTTCCGTAAGCAAATCATCGCTCAGTGGGAAGAAGAAGGCAAAGACCTATCTGCCTACAATAAAGATGACTTGATGAGTGCGGATTACGATGGTACTGAACTTGATACAGCAGCTGACGAAGCGGCTAGAAACTTCCAACGTGATGCGTCACGTGAAGCAGGTGTATTCCATCACTTAATCACGCTACCTACTTATCACACCACTGCGCTTAGCGTGCATGAGCTTGCTAAAGGCTACTTCGGTGAAGATGGTATGCTTGCTTATGCTGCTGGCGTACAACGTAAAGAAATCCGTGAAGGCATCGCTTGTGTTAAGCATCAAGCAATGGCTGGCTCTGACCTTGGCGATGATCACAAAGAGATCTTCTCTGGTGAAAATGCCCTTAAAGCTGGCGGCGGCAAGAACACGATGAACCAGTTCTAATCACCGACCACTTATAAGTACATCTCGTAAGTACCAGTTATAGAGAAAGCCGTCCTATATTGTAGGGCGGCTTTTTCATGTCTGCTTATTTGCACTCTATTATTGTAAGATTTTGAGCATTGTAAGCTTGTTAATTCTTAATTTGAGTGCTTATTATCCTTACTATCAGCCTCTTTCATATTATTGCTATTATCCTCTTCCTGACTACTCTTTATACCGACTGAATCGTGACTTTTTGGATTTTCACCCATCAGCTCACGCTTCATATTTTTTATACGGGGATCATGTTTAAAAAATCTACGATAGATTGCTTTTATCATTCTGTAAATTAGATAAAAAATACCGCCAAGTATAAGCAGCCACCACAGTTGTATTAATCCAAGCGCTACTGATCTAAGTATCTCCCAGCCATCTTTAAATGCTTGACTCACTTGACTACTAAAACTTGGCTGCTCAGCTTCTAATAGCACATCTAGATTTTGTGTGGTTTCTTTATAACTGATATCTGGCTGCATAAAGGTCAGGTTAATGGTGCTATATTGAACTTTATCAGCGATAGCCAGTTGCTCAAGCTTGGCAAGCTCTTGCTGACGACGTGCCGCATAAGTCGCGGTAATAGCATCAACATTGCTGCCTTGGTCTTTATCATTTTTACTACTCAGGCGTTCTTGGCTAAGCTCGCTTGCCATATCACTATTTAGCTGGCTCGCTAGCTGTTCACGATAAATATCTAATGTCACATCTTGAGCACTAAACTGCTGCCCATTTAAAAATGCGACTTGCTGTTGTAATTGCGCTAGGAACTTACTGACATTGGCGCGAGGGATACGAACCGTCATGTCAGCTTGACGAGTGTAGGTTGTAATCGTGATATTTTTATTGCCTTGTACAAAGGTTCGACTATCACGTGGATGATTGCTAATATTGCTAAGTGCCACATAACCAGCCTGTTGCCGTGTCAAACTCTCAATAGCATCACTAGTTTTGACGACATCTTCAACTTTAAAATCAGCACTGGCAGTTATCAATAGCGCTTTGCCAGCAATTTTAATGTCTGCTGCCTGACTACCAAGGGTCTGTTCACTAGTGCTCGATAGGTTTGCAACCTCTAAATCATCAGCGTTAGAGGCATTATCAGCTGCCACATCGGACATGATACCAACCATCTCCCCTTCTGTAGCGTCTGCAACTTCTTCGGTTGCCACCTCTGTCAGATCTGCGCTGCTTTCTGCATATTCAGAAGAGCTATCGCAGCCGCCTATCAATAACACAGACCCAAGCATTATTGGTAGACATAAAACTGATGGGAATAAGGCTTTAGGCAGTAATATCGAATGAGACTGCTGAGTGTCATACTTCTTTTGATTGCATTGCGTCATTATTTTATAATCCGGCATTTTATGAGATATGATAAATATATTGGATAAAAATATTTTAGCTTCTCTTATAAATCCAATCACCCTTACCCTACTTTTGTTTAATAATTAACGTTAATTATAATGATTACCTACTAAAAGTATATCTCTAATATTGGCTCAGATTATTTATAGAAAAAATTTTGCTTGTTATTCGCTGATAGCTTTCATACGATGGTAGTCATTCAAATTTATTAAAATAATCGGGAGCCATCATGCAAGAGATAGAGCTAAAGTTTTTGGTACCAGAGTCGCGACTGAAAGGTTTGATGCGCCAAGCACGAGTCAAATCTTCTGAGGTGACACAACTGGCTGCCCATTATTATGATACCCCAGACCAACAGCTTGCAGAGGCAGGCATTGGCTTACGTATTCGTAAAGAAGGCGACGCTTGGGTACAGACCATCAAAGCGGGCGGCGATGGCATTGCAGCACGCCTAGAGCATAATGCGGTACTGGATAATGAACAAGTACAAGCGATGCTCGATAATAATACGCTCATGCCTGATTTAACCATTTATAAAAACACCTCTGTCGCCCCTGCTCTGGCTGAATTTAAGCTAAAAAAACTGGCTAAAAATCTCACACGGTTATATGTGACCGATGTAGAGCGCACCACACGATTGCTAGTGAATGATAGTGGCAGTGATGGTGACAATGATGCAAATAACCATGTCGAGATGGCGTACGATTATGGAGAAATTATTCACGGTAATGATGATACTCAGCGTGATGCTATTCAAGAGATTGAGTTTGAGCTGATATCAGGAGATATCGATTTTTTATTTGCAACTGCCAAAACTTGGTGTAAGCGCTACAAGCTTTGTTTGTCGACGGTGACAAAAGCTGAGCGCGGTGGCTTACTCATCACAGGACAGCAGCATAGTCCAGCTGTCCACGCTGACCTTGACCAGCTCAATATCGATAAGAAAATCAGCATGCCTGCCTTTGTGCGAGCAGCGGTACATAACTGTCTGTTGCAAATACTGCCCAATAGCAGCGCTATCGTCGCTGGCAGCGAAGACGACGACCATGCATTACAACTATACATTGGTATTGTCCGCTTGCAAGCTGCCCTACAAGTATTTGCCAGCTATTCTGACGAAATCAATCCAGACTGGCTGCCGATACTAAAACAAACAGCCATATTATTGAATGAATATCGAGAGCTTGCCCATCTTGCCTCACATATAGAGCCTAATTTGCAACAACAAGGTGCACCTACAGTCGATTGGGCAACAGATATGGATGCGCTGAAGATTACTCCGAAAGATGCCGTCAGTGCCAACGATTTTCAGCTGACCTTACTTGAGCTGATCGCCTTTACCATGAGCGACCCAAGCCTTGAACCGCAAGCTGATCAACTCGCCATCGATAAACTGGCAAAAACCTTATCCAAACAGCAGGCAAAGCTTGGCAAGGCAGTACAAGAGCTACAGAGTAAAAAAGACGTTGGCTCAGATAACATTAATATAGAAAGCAATGATTTAAAAGATGATGATTTACAAAGTGTTGACTTAGACGATAGTGACTTAGAAAACGTAGATTCAAAAAGTGACGATATAGAAAATATTGATCTAGACGATAATAATGCAGAGCACGAGCTGCATGAGCAGTTAACCACCTTACTTTATATCAGTGAGTTTACTGCGCCATTACTAGATAAGAAAAAGTCAAAAAAGAAAAAAGCCAAGAAGGAAAGCAAACGCTGGCTAAAATACTTAGCAAAAGCGCAAAAGACCTTGAATAAATATCATCATCATAAAATGTACCAACAGCGCTATCAATTAAAGTCGAAGACAGATAGCAGTGCATTGTATGGCGCTGGTTGGTTTGCAGCCATGCTAGTGAGAGACCTTAAGCGCACAGAAAAACGCTTGGCGAAAGTGGCAGACAGCTCAGTATTTCGGTAAAAAGGCTCTTATAGTCATTCCACTATAAAAGTATTATAGCGTTAACCTCGCTTGAAGTATCACATATACATCTACACTCGGTTGCCTTGTACTACTTTTAAATTGAATCGACTATAGCAGCATGAACCAAGCTTAAAATAAACTAAGCTTAGAATAAAAAAGACAGCTCACTTTATATGGGCTGTCTTTTTTTAAGCGTTTTCTTTGAGATGCTTTTTTTGATTGAATACTTAAACTCAACCATTTGGAAAACGTAATACTTCAACTTAGTTAAACGTAATTCAAAAATTACTATCAGTTTTCTACAGCTAGCGTGTTTATAAGCCTAAGTATTTTATAAACCTAGCACTTTCATACGCTCACTAACTGGCTGATACGTTTTCTCGCCAGCAGGCTCAACAATGTTGCCAAATGGCATTTGTGCCACCAATTCCCAACTATCTGGGATAGCATAAGCCTTAGCTGCGTCTTCATCCACAAGCGGATTGTAGTGCTGTAGGTTGGCACCAACATTTAAAGTACGTAGCTCTGTCCACATCGCATACTGATGCATGGCTGAGGTTTGCTGAGCCCAAACTGGAAATCTATCTGCATATAACGCAAACTGCTCTTGCAATGACTCAGTCACGTTTTTATCTTCATAAAACAGCACTGTACCAGCTGCTGCACGGAAGCCGTCTAACTTTTGCTTAGTCCCAGAAAAGTCGCCATCGCCGACGGCTGCACGCAGTTTTTCTTCAGCGATATGCCACAGCTTCTGGTGCTCGGCACCAAACAGTACGACCAAACGCGAAGATTGTGAATTAAAAGCAGAAGGGGTATGTAATAAAACACGCTCTGCCATATTCACAATTGCTTGTGGCTCTACTGGCAGCTCATTGCCCAAAGCATATATTGACCGGCGTTCATCAAAGGCTTGTTGTAAAGTGACTAGGCTTTCTTTAGACATCAATATTATCCTTATAATTATCATAAAATATAGGTCAAACGAGCCATACTAGGCATGACAAGTTGATCATTCATAAGCAAGCTATTATATCAATATACTAAATAATATCTAGACTCTATAAAGTTTATTTTACTAATAACTCTATAACATTATTCTGTTTTACTTAGGGCATGTCCTGAGCCTGAACGAAAGTACCTAAATGGGCTAAAAATGGTTAATGAGCAACAATCGTCACCGATATGCCCTCTGCAATTTGGTCGAACAATTCAATAATATCCTCATTACGCATACGTATACAGCCGTGCGAGAGTGGCACACCCATCGGCTCACTGTCTGGCGTACCATGAATATAAATATAACGCTGATAAGTATCACAGCCACCTTGACTATTACTGCCTTTATTAAAGCCCTCTTCCACACCACTTAGCCAAAGAATACGGCTTAATATCCAATCGCGTTCAGGATGTCGTTCACCAAGCTCAGCACTATATATCTCGCCTGTAGGAACGCGTCCGATGAACACGGCATTCATGGGTTCATTTGCGCCAATTTTTTCGGCGATAAAGTGTTCGCCAAGAGGTGTGCAGCCGCTATCTTGTTGACTGCCAATGCCATTTTTAGCAGTAGACACCGTATATTGAGCCAATTCTCTATTATGCTGGTAGAGCGTTAATGTTTGCTTAGCAATATTAACCACCAACTGCACATCAGAACTTTCGTTATTTTTCTCGTTATAGCTTTCGTTATTTGTCATAGAATGTTTCCAACGGTCATTTACCCAATAGATATCATTATTGACCGCGTGATAAGTAAGTGGATTGATTTTTTCTATTATTAAGGGATTGTATCAAGGCTTTTGGCACCGTAATATAGGGGCACACTTTTTGATGCTAGCAGATTATGACGACTATTTCACCGACACGTGTGTCGATGTATGATTTTCTCTATCAAGATACTAAGCCAATGGTATCTTTATTGGCCGATGCCGCCAAGCTTTCATTACCACAAGCTCGATTGGCAATGGATGCCAGTTTGCAGGCCATTATCAGTGCCTTGCTTGCTTACCAGCAGCACAATGACGGACAAGCTGTGAGCAAAAAGCTATTTAGTCGTGGCGCTGTTAAAGAGCTACGCCAATATAATTCGATGAATTTTTCGACCATGAATGCGACGTTATATCACCGCCATGAAGCGGCGGATGCGATATTTTATGATAATGCTCGCGTGATTAAAGCGAGTGACTATATTGCTCAGCAGATTGACGCAACAACGCAGCAAGTACAGATACTCCTCACGTCCTTATGTGTGATTGTCTTACGTGAACTGGCTATTTTAGCTGACTATAGCCAACTTGATAACGACGAGATGGATAAGTGGTTCGCTTTACAGCCACAGTTTTTATCAGCTGCTCGCTTTGCCATCAATGAGCCAGCGTCTGTCTCTGTTAAATTGAATGAGGTAAATGCAGATAACAGTCTAGTCGCATCATCAGAGGTCAATTTAGACTTGGCAGTAAAAACAAAAGCAGCAGCCGAATCCGACAACAATCCTAATACAGAACGTGCCTTATTAAGTGCAGAGCAGCTCGATGACACCCCACCAGCGTTCAACCCTTACTGGCATGAGTTAACGACTTTCAAACCTGAACGTCATGAGCCTGTGCAAGATATGCAGTTGGCAACTGGCAATTATTTAAAAGCCATTGGACGCACGCCTGATAATTTGCAGCAAGGTCGCCATAACGACATGCTAGTCTTTACAGAAATGCAAGCCATTGCCTTGCCACACCAACGCTGGCTATTACAGCTCGCCAAAATCTCAGATATCTACCTCAGTCGTAATCGCCTACGTATTACCTCTGAACCTGCCAGCGCACCCAAACCGCCTTTGGTAAGCTTAGGTTTAATTGGTGGTAATAACGACAATACACCGACCACTACCAGCGAAAAGCCCATTGAATACGAGACATCCATACCCCTCTGGAAAAACCCGGTTATCCTGATTATTATTGCTGTCATCGGAGTGCTTGGCGGGCTTGCAGCGCTCAAGTATCAAAGCCAAAAATCTGACGGTGTGTTACTGGCGACAGAAGAAGTCATAGAACAAGATATTATCGAAGAACGTCAACAGCAGGATGTGGCTATCGTCATGGTTGACGATGATGAGCCTGATGACAAAAAAATAAAAGCGGCTCAATGATAAATAAAAGCTCTGAATACAGATCTTCTTAATTAGCAAAAAATTATCGTACAAACCTTCAAAAAATCCACAAAAAAAGGCGCTATTCATATAGCGCCTTTTTTTATTCATGTATCTTATTCATGCTTTATCTAGCACAATCTATTAAGACCGGCTTACTTCGATAAATCACGACCACGGCTCGCTTCAATCGCCAAACGTAGACCATTTAGACGGATGAAACCTTCTGCGTCTTTTTGATCGTAAGCGCCCGCATCATCTTCGAAAGTGGCGATTTTTTCATCAAACAACGAATCATCTGACTTACGACCAACAACGCTCACAGCACCTTTGTATAACTTCACACGTACTGTGCCATTGACATATTCTTGTGACTTGTCAATCAATGCTTGTAACATCATACGCTCAGGACTGAACCAATAACCGTTGTAGATAGTTTTAGCGTAGCGTGGCATCAGCTCATCTTTTAAATGCGCCGCTTCACGATCGAGCGTCAATGACTCAATACCGCGATGCGCTTTTAGCATAATGGTGCCCGCTGGCGTCTCATAGCATCCGCGTGATTTCATGCCAACATAACGGTTTTCTACGATATCCAAACGTCCAATACCATGCTGACCGCCAATCTCATTTAGCTTAATCATGACTTCGTACGGCTTAAGTGCTTCACCATCGATGGCAACGATGTCGCCTTTTTCGTACTCTAATTCTAAGTATTGAGCTTCGTCAGGTGCTTCTTCTGGGCTCACTGACCAGCGCCACATATCATCTTCTGCTTCGGCGTAAGGGTTTTCTAAAATACCGCCTTCATAAGAGATGTGTAGTAAGTTGGCGTCCATTGAGTACGGAGATTTTTTCTTATTGCCCGCATAATCAATCGCAATATTATGCTCTTTGGCATATTCCATCAAGCTCTCACGGCTAGACAAGTCCCACTCACGCCATGGTGCAATGGTGACCACGTCAGGCGATAAAGCAACGGCGCCAAGCTCAAAACGGACTTGGTCATTCCCTTTACCAGTAGCGCCATGACTAATAGCATCGGCGTTGTGTTCTTTAGCAATCTCAACCAAGCGCTTGGCAATTAACGGACGCGCGATAGAAGTCCCTAGCAGATACTCGCCTTCATAGATGGCATTGGCGCGGAACATCGGGAATACATAATCACGGGCGAATTCTTCACGTAAGTCTTCAATATGGATATGTTTGATGCCCATGGCTTCAGCTTTGGCGCGGGCTGGCTCAACTTCTTCGCCTTGACCGATATCAGCAGTAAAGGTAATCACTTCTGCATCATAGGTTTCTTGCAGCCATTTAGCGATGATGGAGGTATCAAGACCACCTGAATAGGCCAAGACGATTTTATTAATATTTTTTGGATCAAGTTGAGCCATGAAGAACTCCTATTGTGAGCATTTAGTGTTAGGAAAAGCGCTAATATTCAATCAAAAGATAAATTACTTGCTCAGTGTACATCATATTTACTATAGGCAAAAGTGCAACTGCCCCATGGCATAAGCTTTTGATTTAAATTTTGGGTCGATAGATTTCAATTATTCACATATAGTTGACAGTTGACTGCCGCAAATTAAAAAACAACCAATCTATTATGTACAGATATTTAGCCGCATATTTAGTCAAGTAGGCAAATCTGTTATGATAGCAGTACAGTATCCCTTCCTTTTATTTCCGTATATGACGATATAGAGCGCGACGACATTATGACTGATTCGATTAGAGAATTGACCATCCTTCAGCCAGACGATTGGCATATCCATTTGCGTGATGGCAAAGCATTGAGCACGACTGTATCGCACGCAGCAAACAGCTTTAACCGTGTCATATGTATGCCAAACTTAGTGCCTCCTGTTAAGAACACTGACGATGCGCATGCCTATCGCGACCGTATCATGGCGCACTTAGTAGCCAGTGAGCTGAGTGCTGAGCGCAAAACTGCATTTGATCCACGTATGACTTTATATCTCACTGACAAAACCACTGCCCAAGATATCGAGATGGCAGCACAATCAGGTATCGTCCAAGCGGTCAAGCTTTATCCTGCTGGTGCGACTACCAATTCGGCTGATGGCGTCACCAATATTAACGCCTGTGTCGATGTTTTTGAAGCATTAGAAAAATACAACCTACCATTATTGATACATGGCGAAGTGACGCAAGATCATGTGGATATCTTTGACCGCGAGAAGCGCTTTTTAGACGAAGTGTTGGCGCAAATCATTGTCAAATTCCCTACATTAAAGATTGTTGTCGAGCATATTACTACCAGTGATGCCGCTGATTTTGTCTTAGCACAAGGCAATCATATTGCCGCCACTATTACCCCGCAGCATTTAATGTTTAACCGCAATCATCTATTGGTTGGCGGTATCAAGCCACATTTTTATTGCTTGCCTATTTTGAAGCGTGAAAGCCATCAAAGAGTATTATTAGATGTGGCAACCAGTGGCAATCCTAAGTTTTTCTTAGGCACGGATTCAGCCCCGCATGCGACGGATAAAAAAGAAGCAGCGTGCGGATGTGCGGGCTGCTATAGCGCCGCAACTGCCTTGCCATTGTATGCCACCGCTTTCGATAGCGTGGGGAAAATAGACAAGTTAGAAGGCTTCGCCAGTCGTTTTGGTGCTCAGTTCTATGGACTGCCAGTCAATGAAAGCACGATTACGCTTGTCAATACGCCTATGCAAGTGCCAGCAGCCTATCCTTACTTTGATGGCTCATCATTGACCCCGCTTATGGCAGGCGAGACACTGCCTTGGTCTATCAAAGCATAAAACGCACTAAGCAAAACCATCTGTATTCTATTTTAACTTGAGAAATTTAACCCTATGATAAGAATGACATCTGCTAACCAGCAGTGTGATTTGTATCATAGGTTATTTATTTTTCATTTAATGTCTTAATTCAATATAACAGTACGACTGATAAAAGCGATTTAACCAGATATGACCACTCCAAACGATGCCGCCTTACCTGACGAAAACCCATCAAACCCTGTAGATAATAGCATTAAGAGCCCATCAAATAGTCACACAGAAGATACCGCAGCAGACGAGCTAGCACCCATGCGTCTAAAAGACCGGTTTCGTAAGTTTCTGCCTGTCGTCGTTGATGTGGAAACTGCCGGCTTTAATGCGCAAACCGATGCTTTACTAGAGATTGCCTGCATTCCTGTACTACTGAATGAGCAAGGTGTGTTTTATCCTGGGGAAGCATTCAATGCTCATATCGAACCCTTTGAAGGCGCGAATCTTGAGCCAAGTGCCCTTGCCTTCACTGGCATTGATCCCAACAATCCAATGCGTAAAGCCATTGCCGAAGACGAAAAAACAGCACTACGCCGTATTTTTAAGGGATTAAAAGAAGTACGCCGTACTGAGGACTGCCGCCAGTGTGTCTTAATCGGGCACAACGCCCATTTTGACTTAGCATTTTTGAATGCGGCAGTGCTGCGTACCAATAACAAAAGTCACAACCCGTTTCATAACTTTTCAGTTTTTGACACAGTGACCTTATCCGCGCTGGCATTTGGTCAGACAGTACTAGCACGGGCTTGCAAGGCAGCGGGGCTTGATTTTGATGGCAATGATGCGCATTCTGCCCTATACGATACACAAAAGACCGCTGAACTGTTTTGCCATATCCTAAACCATTATCCTATGCTAGCTAATGCGATGCATACTGAAGAAAATAAAGAGGATTCGACTGAGAGTAGTCACAAATAATCCGTTTATCACATATCCTATATTGCCAACTACCCATAATAGTGCTATTTGTAATACTTGATGACTTTAACATCTTGGTTTTACAATCAATAGGGATATGATTGATATCACAATAAATCAGCCACTTGTCTAACCGTTGAATATCATATTGTGTAAAACAATTCAAAAACCAGACAAGTTGCTGTAATTACTCACATTAGAACGTCTCGTTATATCCTATAGATGGTTTAAGTTGCCCACATTGTCTCGATAGCCAGTACGATTCATGCTATCGAGGCGTAATAGGAGGGACTCTATTATGGATCCACAGCTTAAGTTATGGGGAACCATCCTCGGTTATATGCTGCTCGCATTGACTATTAGTGCTTGTACTTCTCTATGGATTCGCTATCATTTAAAGCGCAATGACTTACATCCACGCCGTGCGATCAAAAAAAGATACTTAATTTTAAAAAGAAGAAGAAAAAGGCTTGACAGCAAGCGCAGACGCTATTAGAATACGCACCACTTCAGCATAAAGGTGAAAGCAGCTGAGGTGTTGTGTTACTAGTCCCCATCGTCTAGAGGCCTAGGACACCGCCCTTTCACGGCGGTAACGGGGGTTCGAATCCCCCTGGGGACGCCACTATTTGGCGTCACTTATTAGCAAGTTTGCTGCAAAGCATCTGATGAGACTAATAAGCGTACCACCAAAAAGCCCAATCACATACTATTGTGATTGGGCTTTTTTTATGCCTGTTTTTTATATCATGAGGCTCTTAATACCTTAGCACTCAGCTCGTCATCACCGATTTACTTAATAAATGAAGCATAATTAATTTTATAGATAAGATTCGGTATTAAGTTCGCTCAAGATATTAAGGTATATTTACTAAGCGTCACTATCGATAGCTTATATGCCTAACTTGATATTTCGTTTATTTATTGAATTTTTTATCATAAATTTAAGCAAAAAAAATCCAGCATTGAATACTGGATTTTTAAATCAAACAATCTATTTTTAGAAAAACTACCAAATCTTATCTGATAGCATTAGCCACAACAATGTCATCACAATCATGATACCGAGTACTGTTTGAATCAAGAAGAATGCTTGATGCTGACCAACAACCTTACTTAACGTCACCCCTAACGTGCTGTACTTGATAGGTGGCGTGTCAATATTGCCAGTTCTTGCTTGTTCCTCATAATACCCTTGTAAGATATCTAAAAATTCGCGCCATGCGTTAGAGCCCCAATCATAGGGTTTAAATGGCATGAGCTTTTTCAGCTCAGGCTCTTTGGTCATCCAACGTTCAAGTGTAATGGAGCGTAGAGACCAGTTCGAAAAACGGCGTTCAGTAATTTCTGAAAAATCTAAGATTTTTAATTCTTTATGTCGATCGTCTAATAATAAGCGATTCTTTAGATTGGTTAAATCTTGTTCTGACCCTTCTGCACATTGAAAAAAGTAGCCATTGCCATAGCAAAGAATACCCGTAACATTATCGGCTTGGTTACGCTCAATCGCGACCTCTGAGATGTCGTTAAGCGTGCTGGGGCTTGAAAGACCAGTCGAAGTAATTTGGCTTATATATATAAGCTGGCAGAGATCTGTCGTCACTGGATTTGTCGAATCGTTGATTGTTGACAATCAGCTTCTCCCTATTTTTAGGTAAATGTAGCTAAGACAACCATACTAAATTTAGAAAAAACATAGAAACAAGATCTTTGAAAATATCAAATAGGCTTGGTATATTATTGATTTTATAAATGTTTATATTAATTGTATTAAGTTGGTTACATCATAGGCTAGTTTAGTCATCAAAGCAATATATGTTTATCTTATATCATTAATTGAAAAAACCAAACAATAATTCGCAATTATTTATATCGAAAACTTGCACTGTGGTTTTTGGGAAGCAATAGGATAAATAGGTAATATGGGAGGGGAAAGTGATGATAAAAACCGTCACCAATGAGCGATAAGACCACCGGCTCATTAATGAGATTGATACAGACTGATGGCTATTGCGAGTGTTTAATTATTTTTAGTCTGCCCAGAACTGGACATTCATAATCGCTGCGAGCAAGATAGCATCATCAGAATAGGTAAGCTTGATATTCTGGCGACTGCCAGTCACGAGGCGAATGGGTAGGTCTAAATATTCAAATGCACTGGCTTCATCAGTAATGGTGAGCTCGTGTTCAGCGACATAAGTTAATACTTTTTGCAGCTGACCTAAGCGAAACACTTGCGGCGTTTGTGCTTGCCACAGATGACGGCGATCGATAGTACGTTTAGCGTAAGAATGTGGGCTGCTACTCACTGTCAGGTTAACTACAGGCGTCTCACCTACAAGCTCAGATTGAGCGGTAGACTGGGGATAAGATTCCTTTAAAGTATCAGCCACCGGTGTCGCTAAGATAGCACCATAAGGCTCTAGCATCGCCGCTTCGATGACTTGTTCAATATCATGACTGGAAACCGCAGGACGCGCAGCATCATGAATAACAACCAAATCTGAATCGTCGGCTCCCGCCTCAATAATCGCCTTTACCCCTGCCTGTACAGACTGCCAGCGCTCAGCGCCGCCCATGGCATAATGTATGGGTAGCGCAAAATTCAATGTTTGTGCCGTACTGTCATCTGCTGCGACGACTAATAAACATGTATCAATATAAGCACTGCTAGCAAGCCGTGCCACACTATGCTGTAGCAAGGTCTGCCCTTGCAGCATCGTATATTGCTTGGCAATAGACGCACCAAAACGACTACCGCGACCCGCAGCGACGATCATGGCATGTACATTAGGTGTGATATTCATAAGGCAATGTTCATAAAGTAGTATTCATGGTTAGAACCCATGACAGTATTGCTAGGGATAAACGAGGATTAGGAGAAGTAACAAATTTCAGGTGAATAAGATTTCTATTATAGACAATAGAAGATCATAATTTTAGACAGTTAAGAGCAATTAATAACGGCTATGCGTCGTGGGCGCCGTAGATACTTGTACAAAGGTCTCGTTCGGCTTAATCAAACCCAAGTCTAAACGAGCGTGCTCTTCTACTGCCTCAAGACCAGTTTTTAAGTCATGCACATCAGTACGCAATAAGTTATTTGCTGCCACTTGGTTTTCGTTTAAGCGTTGTTGTTCTTCGATTTGAGTCAGCAATTTATTATGCTCAAAGCGACCATTTTCGCCCAGCCAATACTGATATTGCAATCCCAAAAGGACGGCAACGGCTAGAGCAAGTAGCATAAATTGGCTAAAGTATTTCATAAGATAATAACGCCGAACAACATAGAGACAATAATAAAAATAAAAAACCAGCTAAGCTTGCTAAGCGATATATGACCATATTGATGATGACATATCGCCTAGCTGTAGCAAGAAATCTGGCTTGTTAACCACGTAGACCGATGAACTCTTCACGACCACGATAGCTTGCACGTACTTGTTGCTCGATACGTAGCAGCTGATTGTATTTTGCGACACGGTCTGAACGGCATAGTGAGCCAGTTTTAATCTGACCAGCAGCAGTACCAACGGCTAAATCTGCAATGGTGCTGTCTTCAGTTTCACCTGAACGATGTGAGATAATGGTTGCATAGCCATTTTTCTTCGCTAGATAGATCGCATCTAGCGTTTCTGACAAGGTACCGATTTGGTTAAACTTAATCAAAATTGCATTGGCAATATGCTTATCAATACCCTCTTGCAAGATAGCAGGGTTGGTCACAAATAAATCATCACCAACCAACTGAACTTTATCACCAATCTGCTCAGTCAAATATTTCCAACCATCCCAATCAGACTCGTCAAGCCCGTCTTCGATAGAGATAATAGGATATTGACGCGCCAAGCCGACTAGATAATCTGAAAATCCTTGGCTATCAAAGGCTTTGTTGCCCTCGCCTGCCAAGATATATTGACCATCTTTGTAAAATTCGCTAGCCGCACAGTCTAGCGCCAAATGAATATCTTCGCCCGCTTTATAGCCGACTTGCTCAATCGCTTGCATGATAACGGTGATGGCTTCTTCATTGCTACGCAGGTTTGGCGCAAAACCGCCTTCATCACCAACCGCAGTATTTAAACCTTGTGATTTCAACACAGATTTCAAGCTGTGGAAAATTTCTGTACCAGCACGCAATGCTTCTGAGAAGCTGGTGAAACCAACAGGCTCAATCATGAACTCTTGGATATCAACGGTGTTATCCGCATGCTCACCGCCGTTCAAGATGTTCATCATCGGTACAGGCATCGTCAGCGACGTCTGATTGCGCAAGTTTGCAATATATTGATGTAATGGCAAACTTTGTGACTTGGCAGCGGCTTTAGCCGTAGCAAGAGATACTGCTAGCATGGCATTAGCACCAAGACTGTCTTTGTTTTCTGTGCCATCTAGCGCAATCATTGCATCATCAATGCCTTGCTGTTCGGTGACGTCTTTGTCCATCAACGCGCTGCGAATCTGGCTATTGACGTTAGCAACGGCTTTTTTGACGCCTTTACCCATATAGCGACTTTGGTCACCATCACGTAGCTCAAGCGCTTCGCGTGAACCAGTTGATGCACCACTTGGCGCAGCAGCACGGCCGATAGTGCCATCAGCTAAGATTACATCGGCTTCGATGGTTGGGTTACCACGCGAGTCTAAAATCTCACGGGCGCGAATGTCTTTAATTGCGGTGACGTTGGTGGTTTCTTCAGCGTACATAATGTCTGTTAATTCCTTTGGTCATGCCAAGTTTGTGGGATAAATAACGGCAACTAGAATACAAAAAAGATAAAGCAAAATCTCGTATAGTACTACGCCCAAACCAGCTTTGCTTATCTCTATAATCAGCAAGTTTTGAGCAAGATTAAAGGTAGTTTTAATACTTTAACCGTCAGCTATAGTGCTTGGCATCATAGCATAAATTTTGCCAAACTTCCCTTATCTTACACCGACTGGCGCTCATAAAATCACACCTAGATGAACAAATTACCAATTATGGATTTGTCTCAGCACCCATAATATCAAAAGTAATATGACTCTTATGCTTTCGTTAGACGCTTTGCTTTAGTCTCGGAGCCAGATACTGTGTTATCCAGCTCAACCTCTGTTTTAAATTGGGTCAAACGTAACGCATTCATTAATACAGAAATAGAGCTAAGCGCCATCGCAGCAGCAGCAATCATAGGATTTAAAAAGCCAAAAGCAGCAAGCGGAATACCCAGACAGTTATAAATGAAGGCAAAAAATAAATTTTGCTTGATGTTGCGCACCGTTGCATTAGCGATTTTTTGCGCGGCATCAATATGCATCAGTGACTCACCCATCAAGCGGGCAGACGCACTATGCTGGGCAACATCTGTGCCTTCAAACATGGCAAAGCTTGCATCGGCAGTTGCCATCGCTGGCGCATCGTTGACACCATCACCTGCCATTGCAACTTTATGACCAGCCGTTTGCAACAAGGCAATTTGACTGGCCTTATCGCGTGGGCTCATTTTACCATAAGCTTGCTCAATACCCAGCTGCCCTGCCACATGATCGACCACAGACTGCTTATCACCACTCATCAAAATGACATTGATACCTGCGTCTTGCAGCGCAGTAATAGCCTTCGGAGTATCTACCTTTAGGTCATCAGCTAGAGCAAAAGCACCCAAAGCTTCCTCATTAATACTAACAGCAACGGTACTGGCAATTTGCCATACCTTTGGCATCAGCTTAGGCAGTGTTAAATTGGCAAACTCTGCGGTACCGACTTTTACCACACCCAAACCTTCAATACTTGCTTGTATACCAGCGCCTTTAATGACACTAATATCAGTCACATTCATCAACGGCAAATTTCGCTCAGTAGCCGCGTTAACCAATGCTGTTGCTAGCGGATGACTGGCATGTGCTTCAACGCTTGCGGCAATTTGTAACACATCATCGACTGCGATCGATTTATCCACCATCACATGGTCCACGATAGTCGGCTTACCAATGGTCAAAGTACCTGTTTTATCGAGCACTACTGTATCGATGTTGCCTGCCGCTTCAAGACTTTGCGCATCCTTAAACCAGACGCCATGACGAGCAGCAACGCCCATACCAGCCATGATAGCGGCTGGCGTTGCCAAACCTAAAGCACAAGGACATGCAATGACCAACACCGAAACTGCATGCATCAAGGCAGTATCCATCATGCCAGTCAGCCACCACGTCACTCCAAAGGTGATAAGCGCAATGGCAACGACGACTGGTACGAATACTGCCGTCACTCTATCCGCAAGACGGGCTAAATTGGCTTTTGAGCCTTGAGCATCGCTGAGCGCCTGTACCATATCACCAAGCTTTGTATCACTACCTTTAGCACTGACGCGGTATAACAAGCTGCCATTTTCAACCAACGCCCCTGCCAATAATTTATCTCCAACTTCTTTTTTAAGCGGTACCGACTCACCCGTTAAGTGACTCTCGACACACCAGCCAGCACCATCGATAACCACCCCATCGGTTGCAACTCGGCTGCCTTGCTTGGCACGCAAAATATCACCAACTTGCACGTCTTTAAGAGCAACATTATAAAAATCACCATTAGGCTGCTGCTGTTCGACTTCATCGGGCGTTAAGGATAATAATAAATCGATACTATTGAGGCTGTGTTTTTTGGTGCGCTCTTCTAGATACTTACCCGTACGTACAAAAGCAATGACCATGACGCCTGCTTCAAAATACACCGCAGGGCTGCCATCCGCACCGTGACCACCAGCATGACCACTTTGCAGCAAACTGTTTAAAGTACCATCGCCATGGGTCAGCCATAGATAAGTGGAATACGCCCAAATAGTCACGGTACCGATGACGACTAGCACATCCATATTGGCAAGACCACCTTTAATCGATGCCCAAGCACTTTTGTAAAATGGTAAAGCAAATCCAAACTGTACAAGGGTCGCCAATATAAATTGAGTCCAAATCGGCGGCATCCACGCCATACCCTGCCCAACGAGCATACCTGCCATACCAACTAAAAATGGCACCAAACAAATCCATAACCCAATCAAACGCCATGAGTACTGAGTCGCGGTATCTTCGGCTGTTTTTGCAAACAAACTATCGGCCGCCTGCAAATTGGCAACGAAGCCTGTTTTATTTACCCATTCTGTCACTTGTTCAGGCGTGGTCTGCGTTGGGTCATAATCAACATTCGCAGTCTCGCCAGCGAAGTTTACACTCACCTCGTATACCGATGGCTTTTTGTTGAGCACCTTCTCAATTCGCGAGGCGCAGGCTTGACACGTCATCCCCTCAATTGCTAGCTGCAAGTGTGCACGCTGCGGCGCGAGCGGCGTATTGGATTGAATGTCAGTTTTTACATCGTAGGCGTCATGATTGTCGGTTTGGGTAGTATCATTCATAAATAAAACTCGGTATGGCGTTTATGCGTTATGGCGTTATAAAGTCGTCTGAGCTAGGACAGCAACTCAGTGGATGGAATATCTAAGTCAAACAAATAGCACACTTTAAAATTTAATATTGGTATGGTCGTACTGAATAATGAGTACGCTACTATCAATAATTTTTAACCATTAAAAAACCAGCCTTGATAGCCGGTTTTTTAATACAAATGAAGCAGGTTAAGCATTAGCAACAGTGGCATCAAAGCCTGCATCGTCGATAGCAGCAGCAATTGTCTCTACACTAGTTTTGCTATCATCAAAAGTAACCGTCGCTTGATTATCTGCCAGCTCAATACTGATATCGTCTAAGCCATCGATATCGGCAGTGGCGTTATGCACACTGGCCACACAGCCACCACAAGTCATGCCATCAATTTTAATAATACGTGTTTGGTTGGCCATGAGAGGCTCCTTATTTTTGTAACTGAGTTTTTATAGGTAAATACTTTTATTAAAGAACTGCTTTTATAACTGTCTTTTTAAGACGGCTATCTTTTAAGACGTTATAAAAATAGCACTTAACCAGCTTGAGCCCTATCACGGTTAACAACAAGGCTCTTTGATTATCACTTTATTAATAGAACCGTAAATAATGGAACTGTAAATAATAGAACCGTGAATTTATGCCTAAGTGACAGACAATAGCGCTTATTTTAGAATAACGTCTAATCATCATGACGTGGGTTTTGCGGTGCATCAAGAGGAAACGGCTGGGTCACATAATCGACAGTACTAATTGCCGCCGTAAACGCATGGATACTGGTGTCTGTATCTTCATAACGTATGGTGGCAACATGATTATCAGGATCAAGCTCGATGGCCGTCACCCCTGTGATATTTTTCAGCGCTGTCATTACACTCTTTAACCCTTCATCATCATCGATATTTTCGATACTGACTGTTGCTGTTTGCATCGCCATAATCTCAGCCTCTTATTGTCTGTGAATACATTAATGGGTATCTAACACCTCAAAGCCTTTGACCAAGTCATCAATTTGCTTCAACTGACGCAAAAACGGCTCTAACTGGCTCATACGTAGCGCACACGGACCATCGCATTTTGCAGTCTCTGGATTTGGATGCGCTTCTAGAAACAACCCTGCCAGTCCTGTCGCCATCCCTGCTCGTGCCAATGTTGTGATTTGTTCACGGCGTCCACCCGCACTATCGCTACGGCCGCCTGGCTGCTGTAAACTATGCGTCACATCAAAAAATACAGGGATATCCATCTGCTTCATGGTATCAAAACCAAGCATATCAACGACCAAATTATTGTAACCAAAGGCACTGCCGCGCTCACAAAGAATCAACTTATCGTTACCACCTTCAAGGCATTTGTTAACGATATGACGCATCTCATGCGGCGCTAAAAACTGCGCTTTTTTGATGTTAATAATCGCATCTGTCTTCGCCATAGCGTGTACTAAATCTGTCTGACGTGATAAGAATGCAGGTAGTTGAATGATATCTGCGACTTCAGCGACGGGTGCCGCTTGATACGGCTCATGTACATCCGTGATAATAGGAACTTGGAATTTTTCTTTGATTTGCCCCAGCCAATCAATACCTTGCTCTAATCCAGGACCTCGATATGAGTGCAGGCTTGAACGGTTGGCTTTATCAAAACTGGCTTTGAAGACATAGCCAATGCCCAAACGCTGACATATTTCGACATATTGCTCTGCAATCTCGAACGCCAATTCCTTTGATTCTAAGACATTCATACCACCGAACAGCACAAATGGCTGGTCGTTGCCGATATTAAGAGTATTGCCATTTGGCGTAGTAAGTTTGATATGTGATTGCGCCGTTGATAAATGTTCCATGAAGTAGTCACCCTCTTTATTGTTATTAATATTTCTCTCCCATATTGTAACCGATAGACTCAGTAAAAAAAGGGGTTAAGCGTAATTGCTGACCAACCATTAGAAAAATTGTCATTTTTATTGCTTAAAAACAATCTCATTCATAGCCACAGTCATAAAATTAAACGCAAAAAAAAAGACCAATCCGAAGATCAGTCTTTTTTATACATGCAAATTTTTATACGTTAACGATTATTTGCTTTCGTTATAGTTCTTAGCCGCTTTTACAAAGCTGTTGAACAGTGGATGACCACCACGTGGCGAGCTGGTAAATTCAGGATGGAACTGTACGGCGACAAACCAAGGATGATCAGCAATCTCGACCGATTCTACTAGATGCTGTTTGGCAGAATAACCAGATATGGTCATGCCTGCTTGCTCTAATGGCTCGATATAGCGATTGTTCATCTCATAACGATGGCGATGACGCTCAGTGATATTTTTGGCGCCATAGATTTGGCTAAGCTTGCTGCCAGCAACCAATTCGGCTTGCTGCGCGCCTAGACGCATGGTGCCGCCAAGGTCAGAGTCATCGCTACGAATCTGTAATTCGCCGCGCTCATCTAACCACTCAGTGATGAGACCAATGATAGGCTCTGCCGTTTTGCGATCAAACTCAGAAGAGTTGGCATCGATTTTGAGTACATTACGCGCGTACTCAATCACTGCTAGCTGCATACCAAGGCAAATACCTAAATATGGCACGTTGTTTTCACGCGCATAAGTGATGGCTTTTATCTTACCATTGGTACCACGCTCACCAAAACCACCCGGTACTAGGATGGCATCAGCATTGTGCAGCTGTGCCAATAAGCTGTCGTCGTCTTCTAGACGCTCAGCATCAACATAGTCAATTTTGACATCGGCTTTATGAGTGATACCAGCATGCAGCAGTGCTTCGTTGATCGACTTATAAGCATCAGGTAACTCGACGTATTTACCAACCATCGCTACCGTAAGGCTCATTTCAGGATTAAGCTGCGCTTCAACCACTTTGTCCCAATCACTCAAATCTGCTTCTGGTACATCTAAACCAAAACGCTCACAGATCAAATCATCAAGATCCTGCTCATGAAGCGTGCGTGGAATCTGATAAATACTTTGCGCATCTTCACACATAATAACCGCACGCTCTTCCACATTGGTAAACAGCGCTATTTTGCGACGGTTGTCTTGCGAAATATGGTGATCAGAGCGGCAAATCAATATGTCAGGCTGCAAACCGATAGAACGCAGCTCTTTTACTGAATGCTGCGTTGGCTTGGTTTTGGTTTCGCCTGCACTAGCAATGTAAGGAACTAGCGTCAAATGCATCAGCATGGCTCTATTACGACCAAGCTCTACTTGCATTTGGCGGACGGCTTCCATAAATGGTAACGATTCGATGTCACCAACGGTACCGCCAATCTCAATAATAGCGATATCATAACCTTCACCACTGGCTAAGATTTTACTCTTAATTTCATCAGTGATATGTGGAATAACTTGTACTGTACCACCAAGATATTCACCACGGCGCTCTTTATTTAGCACGTTTTGATAGATACGACCACTAGTAAAGTTATTGCTCTTACTCATTTTTGAATGGCGTAAGAAGCGCTCATAGTAACCCAAATCTAAATCAGTCTCTGCACCATCTTCGGTGACGAATACTTCGCCATGCTGGAATGGGCTCATCGTACCTGGATCGACGTTGATGTACGGATCCATCTTGGTCATCGTAACGGTCACGCCACGGGCTTCTAAGACCGCTGCAAGAGAGGCTGCGGTGATACCTTTTCCTAGTGAGGACACTACCCCACCGGTCACAAATATAAACTTGGTCATAGTACTCTGTCGGTAATTGGTAAAGAAGGATTTTACTAAAAATACGTCAAAAAATATAGGGCAAAAGCATAAACTCTTTGAAACATTCAATTTTTAGTACTTAGCTATTATAACGCACTACCCACTCAAATAGGACATAACAAAAAAACTCACCCCGAAGGATGAGTTTTTATAATCAGATTCTAATGCTTAGATTAGAATTTGTATTCTAGGCCACTACCAACTACGAATACTTCAGCATCACCAGGTGCACCGTAAACTACGTTGTCACCGTCGATATTCACAGATCTAACACTATCAGCATTGTTCATACCAGCATAGGCATGCATGATGACATTATCTTTAAAGAAGTATTTGCCACCAACAACGATTTGATCTGAATTAGCATCATTCCAGCCATTAAGGTTATCAGTTTTGTTGTATTGTGCGTATACAGATGCTGGACGAGCAAAGTTAGTTAGACCCATTGCAGCACTAACGATTAAGCCTTTTTCTTTCTTAGTATCGCGATTGCTGTAATCATAATCAGCTACTTGATATAGCGCACCAAGTGTTACAGGGGCAGCGATGAATTTGCCTAAGTCTACAGTTGCAGTACCACGGATGATATCACCACTGATATTTTGATCTTTATCGTACGCAACACCAGCAGTGAAGCCTGTACCTTGATCAAACAACATGGCAACGCCAAAGCCAGCATCATCGTTACTGTTTTGATCATCAGAGCTGTACATAGCAGACAATTCTAATGGTAGGTTGTTGTATTTTGGTGCAGTCCAGATCACTGAGCTATTGATACGGCTACTGTCAGCCATGTTTAAGGCTTCAACAACGTCGTTTTCCATTTCATTGTTGCCTAGGTTATCCCAATAGCCTTCATTAACAATAACGTTGTTAATTCTGTCTAGGCTAGATTGGTTTTTACCAACACGGAACTCACCAAATTGTTTGTTATTAACACCAAGGAACGTATCACGGTTAGAGAAAGTAGCATTATCACCATCGATGCTTGTTCCATACTCTAACTGATAGATAACATCAGTATTGGCAGTCATAGCTTCAGAACCTTTAAAGCCTAAACGTGAAGAATGAGAATTGATCTCTACTGTGTCTTCATCAAGATCAAGACCTGGAAGGCTTGAATCAAATTCGGCATTGACGTAGTCAAGAGCTAAGAATGCTTTACCATAGACAGTCGGTGCTGCATTGGCTGCAGATACAGATAGGGCAGCAACTGCTGTAGCTAAAAGTAGTTTTTTCATGGGGTATCTCCACTTTACAATTTTAGTAATAAGCTAGCTATGATTAGCTGGTGCTCATAATGGTATCGTCACAAATCCTCAAAGATATAATGTGTAACTGGCTACCGAGATTAGTCAGAAACAAGTGTGGCGAAGTTCTATTACAGTAAGATGAAAAAAACAATGACTTACATAACTGGGATTAAAAAGTAACTGCCATGTAATCTTAGGTCTTTATCGCTCCGTTGCGTAACATCCGTTACCAAACTCATACTTCGAATACAAGCATAACAACTTTGACATAATTTGCAACATTTTTTTTAGATTTTTAAACCCAGTATTTGTTGAATGCCATATCTACTATAGAATGTAGGTCATTGTAAAAAAATCCCTATCCGCTCAAATAGATAAAGATACTATTGATTAATATAATTACCAAGAACTTGAAACTAGCTTAATGAATACCCTTTCATTAACAAAAATAAAGCCCTACTTGTTCATTAACAAATAGGGCTAATAAGAATTAATAAATGTGATTTATGACATATTGATAGTCACAATTGAGATCGGAAAATTGCTACAAGAACAGTAAAAAAGGTGTTTTCACTGCTCTTGTTTCCAGACTATAACCTTAGTCAATGGCTATTACAGACTCCTTATTAAATATAGAAACCAAGAAGAAGCTTAGTCAATCATATAAGTCTCATAATGTAATATCAAGCATGCCATATTTTAATGTTAACCTACGCAATATTAGCAGCCTGCTTTTAGATCAAGACGTGCCTGATGCAATAATGGCTCAGTATAACCACTCGGCTGCTCACGACCTTTAAACACTAAGTCACAGGCCGCTTTAAAGGCATAAGAGTGGTCAAAGCTATCTGCCATCGTCTGATAGTCGCTATCGCCTGCATTTTGCTCATCCACCACTTTTGCCATACGCTTCATCGTATCCATCACTTGCTGCTCGCTCACGACATCGTGATGCAACCAGTTGGCAATATGTTGACTTGAAATACGTAAAGTCGCACGGTCTTCCATCAGACCCACATCATTGATATCCGGTACTTTAGAACAACCAACGCCTTGATTTACCCAACGCACAACATATCCTAAGATGCCCTGAGCATTATTGTCTAGCTCTTGCTGTTTATCTTCATCAGTCCAATTGGTATTTTTTGCTAAAGGAATGGTCAAAATGTCGTCTAAGCTGGCACGCTCACGTGATTTTAGGCTGTCTTGAACATCAGAAACACTCACTTGATGATAGTGCATGCTGTGCAAGGTTGCCCCTGTTGGTGATGGTACCCATGCGGTACTGGCTCCAGACTTAGGATGTGCAGCTTTGGTGTCCATCATCTCTTTCATCTCGTCAGGCTTCGCCCACATGCCTTTACCAATCTGAGCAACACCCTGTAAACCAGTCTCTAAACCGATATCAACGTTCCACTGCTCATAAGCTGGCTGCCATGCTTGTGACCTCATCTCACCCTTAGGTACAAATGGGCCTGCATTCATGCTGGTATGCATCTCATCACCAGTACGATCTAAGAAACCTGTGTTAATGAAAATGACACGCTCTTTCGCTTGGCGAATGGCTTCTTTCAAGTTGACCGTCATACGGCGCTCTTCATCCATGATACCGATTTTGATGGTATTACGCTCTAAGCCTAATAAGTCTTCTACAGCATTGAATAAATCGTTGGCCATTTTGACTTCTTCAGGGCCATGCATTTTTGGTTTAACGATATACATTGAACCTTTACGTGAATTCGATAGCGCATTTTTACCTTTAAGGTCATTGAGCGTTAATAGTGGTGTAATTAGACCATCCATTAAGCCTTCAAATATTTGTTCTTGACCATCACCCAAGTCGACCAATATTGCAGGGTTTTGCATGAGGTGACCGACGTTACGAATCAGCAATAATGAACGACCTGGCAAGATAAGCTTGCCACCATCTGGGGTGGTGTATTCACGATCTGGGTTTTGCTGACGTGTGCGGGTTTTGCCACCTTTTTCAAAGGTTTCTAGCAAATCACCATTCATGAGACCAAGCCAATTGCGATACACTTCCACTTTTTCTTCTGCATCGACGGCAGCGATTGAGTCTTCACAGTCTTGAATTGCCGTAATAGCTGACTCTAGTAGCACATCTTTGATATGTGCAGGGTCGTCTTTACCGACTGGATGATTGGCATCTATTTGAATCTCTGCATGCAAACCGTTGTTTTTTAATAAAATACCCGTTGGGCTTTCTGCATCACCGACGAAACCAACGAATTTTTCGGCATCTTTTAGCTCAGTACTGCTATCACCTTGGACAATTTCAAGCTTACCATCGACCACTTTAAAGCCGGTCGCGTCGTTATATGAACCTGACGCCAATGCAAAGTTTTCATCTAGGAATTGTTTGGCATAAGCAACGACAGCAGCGCCACGAGTTGGATTGTAACCACCTTTTGCTTCTTGACCATTTTCATCACTGATAACGTCAGTACCATATAAAGCATCATACAAGCTGCCCCAACGAGCGTTGGTTGCGTTCAATGCGTAGCGCGCATTACGTACTGGTACGACTAGCTGCGGCCCTGCAATATGAGCAATCTCATCATCGACATTTTCTGTGCTAACTTTAAAATCATCGCCTTCTGGCAACAGATAGCCAATCTCTTGTAAGAATGCTTTGTAAGCAGGATAATCAATGTTGCCGTCTTTGGCAGGATGTTGCAGATGCCACTGGTCAATCTGCGCTTGAATCTTGTCGCGAGTTGCAAGCAATGCTTTATTGCGCGGCGTAAACTCCTTAATGACTTTTTCAAAACCTGACCAATAACTATCTGAATCAACACCGACTTTCGGCAGCACTTCGTTTTCAATAAAGTCATACAATTGCTGGTCGATGGCAAGAATGCCTTTTTGAATACGATTGGCGTTAGAAGACTGGCTCATGTTGTTATCCTTATCTGTTCGTGAGGGGTGTGAATACGAAGTTGCTACCGCAATGATTACACATTGTCGGTCTTAGACATCTATTCCAAATTTAGATGAAATACTAAGCAAACCTACTGATATATCTTACAAGCTGGTGGTTAATAGCAAATTAACTATTTATGCTATGCTATTAACCTATATTTTTGCCGCTTTAGCCATTAGCATGGTCAAAGCATTTATAACGGATGATGGTATCAACCTTGCTTAATGTACTCAGTGTACGATTTGAGCTCGGTTGCCTTGCACCTACTGTAAACGGTTTCAACTGCATAACATTGGCAAGCATCATCACTGCGACAACACAATATGGCGACACATCAATAGTAAGACAAAATAGCGCTTAAGCAAAATATCATCCTACTATCAAATAAAGAAATAAACAAGAAAACATCATTCACTAGATAAATACTGGGGTTGTATTATAATGATAATCTATATGAAACAGGCGCTAAGAGGTTTTATTAGTGCTTATCCATCAATACTTGATATCGCATAGACAAACTGTCAGTAATCATTACCTCACGGATTTATGCTTAACCGTTATCTATTTAATATTAGAAAAAGACCTTTTAAACGTTCGATTATGGCAAAAACTATGAATAAAGAAGATATAAGAACCAAGAACAGTAACGACAAAGTTATGAACGACAGCAATATAGAAGAACCTAGTATAGTAAAAGACGAGATAGATGAGGACGATGTTGATATCACAAAGCTACGCACCCCGATCAAGGTTGACCTATCTGCTGTTTATAATTTTTTGGGTGCGCGCACAACACAAGCTTGGGTTGATGCGGCGATTGCGAATGTACCGCTGATCATTCAAGATCATGCCAATTGCGAAAAAAAGGCCGCTGGCACTGCCATGAATCTCATATTCCGCTATGAGTTTTCTTATGATTTGCAGCGTAAATTGGCACAATTGATACGCGAAGAAATGCTTCATTATGAGCAGGTCTTAGGTATTATGAATGACCGTGGTCAGGCGTGGAAATATCTGAGTGCTGGACGTTATGCCAAAGGCATGTTAAAGCACAAACGTACTTATGAGCCAGCAGCGATGGTTGATGTGTTGATAATTGGCGCATTTATCGAAGCACGCTCTTGTGAACGTTTTGCCGCCCTTGCTGAGGTCATCGACGACGAACGTTTGGCAAAGTATTATCGCTACTTACTTAAGTCGGAGAGTCGTCACTTTGAGGATTATTTAGCCTTAGCTCAATCACTGTCTGAGGATAATATTGATGAGCGTGTCGCATTTTTTAAAGAAGTAGAAGCAGAACTGATTTCTAGCCCAGATCATGAGCTACGCTTTCATAGCGGCACACCTGCTTAAATACATAAGATTAGGTATCATTTTCGATTAGATACTCTCTTATACAATAAAAATTACACAGATAATAAGTGAAGTAACTAACCAAGCTTCATCCTCTGGTCTGCTACTTCACTTATTAGCCTTTTATTTGAACTTCATTATAGCAAAATGAATGGTTATTTATCATCTTTCATTAATGAGCTGTCGTACTGTTTACTATCCTTCGCAACATGATGAGGATCGTGATCATCGGTTGCTCTTTCTGCCGCTGCTGGATTGACTTTTTGTAGCGCATCATCAGGTACGATGCCATGGTTATCGTTCGCATCTCTTAACTGATGGTCTTGGTCGACAGCCTTGTCATCTGGCGTATTCATCATTACTCCTTATTATCATAATAGTCATTCTCTAAAGATAAAAAATCTGTAATTAATCCTTTTCGTCAGGATTTAACACCCGTGTTTGAGCATTATCGATATTTGCATAACGATTCATGTTGTTAATACCTTCGCTTTTAGATGTCTCGCTAACCATCGTATGCTCATTCACGCCATCATCAAAGGCGTTACCTTCTTGGTCTCGACGATCAGGCTGACGTGCAGGGTTGTCATTATCATTGACATGCTCTGAGTTAACGACGCCTTCTTTAAAAGTATCCGTTCCTTTATTTTCAGTGATGCTCTTTTCAATGCCACTATCACTATGCTCATTAGAAGTAGGACTACTAGAGAAGCTATTAGCAGAATCATGACTATCGATTAAGTCATCATTTTCACTGATGCGTGTCTTGGTAAGTGCTGGATCATTGGTTTGCATGGCTATATCCTTATTATTGTTATTCGTGTTTTGGCAATTGCTTAATGTGCTTAGATTTTTTATGGCGGTTTAGCAAATGGTGAGCCTGATTTAATACCCAACTCAACCTAGCCTGTAAGCCGTACTATTCATTGCCTTCTTGGCTTAGGTCATAGGCATTCAGATCTGCGACGTTCTTGCCACCAGCGGGTAAATTCTCTTCTTTACGAGGGTCAGCATATATCTCGTCCGTTTCTTGCGACTCTTGTTGTGGACCATCGATATTAGGTTCGTGCTTACGACCTTCATAACTGTCTTGTGCATTGTCTGGGTGTAAAGCGGCTGGATCACGAACTGGTACCGCTTCTTCGTGATTTGGATGAGTATTATTTGGCATTGCAGATCCCTCGCATCAATATGTCATTAATAGATAAAATAAGTTAATCCGAATGTTGATATCACAGCTTATTTATCATTTATCCGTACGCAAATCATCTTCAATAAAAGAGGTTTGCTCGTCTTTACTTAATGCTTCAGGCGCATCGACCTCTTTATTATCTTGAAGGTTTTGCGCAATTTGTTGACTGTCTGCTTGCTCAGCAGCTTTTTTGATATCTGATGTGTCATTATCGGTATTGCTCATAAGGTGTTTCCTATTTTTATAATTCGTTGATTTAGGCAATCTCTGCTCTGTATCGTAATACGATCAATTTTGCATGAATTACTAGAGTGCTAATTGTTTATTAAACCATCAAATCCGTTTAATAATAGCGTGAGGGCTGACCTTGATTATAAGGATGAGATAACGGCCTGCACCAGTGTGCTGCCGTATCAATATGTGAATAAATGTGAGGTTACAAGACAGTTTGTAACTTAGACAAATCGGTTACCAAAAAAAACCAAGCATAGAGAATACTCTACACTTGGTTTTTTGCTTGGTATTTATTGATCGTAAAGACGTCTTTACCGCTTTGAAGATGTCGTTGAAATATTAAGCTAGCTTGATGCATCAACGCCATTAATCACTTTTAATAAATACCCTTGAGCAGTATGCGGCGTTTCATCTGCGGCTGGTTGCAGCTGCTGCCAAACACCATCACCGCTAAGTATCCACGCTTGGGTATTGTCTTTCAGATAGTTAAGTAAACCGTCTTGATATACTTGTTTAAACAGTTTTTTGTCTTCGATTGGAAATGCCACTTCGACGCGATGGAATAAATTACGATCCATCCAGTCTGCACTACCACAATATAAGCGCTCGTCGCCATTATTATAGAAATAATAAACACGCGTATGCTCTAAAAAACGCCCGATAACAGAGCGTACGGTAATGTTTTCTGATAGACCTTTTACTTGCGGACGCAAACAACACATGGAGCGTAAAATGAGCTCGATTTTGACGCCTGCTTGCGAGGCATCGTATAACTTGCTAATCAATCGACGTTCGGTTAAAGCATTAACCTTAACGATAATATGAGCGCACTTGCCGGCTTTTGCATGAGCAATTTCATCATCGATAAAGCTTATCAACTTATCATGCAAGGTAAAAGGCGCATGCAGCAGCTTTTTGAGATTGGCAGGCTTACCCATTCCCGTCAACTCTTGAAATATATTATGTACATCTTCTGAGATATCAGGATCTGCGCTAAATAAACCATAATCGGTATAAACTTTGGCATTGGCGGCATGATAGTTACCCGTCCCTAAGTGCACATAGCGGCGGATTCGATCATCCTCACGGCGCACAATGAGCATCAGCTTGGCGTGGGTTTTATAGCCGACAATCCCGTAAACAACGACCGCACCCGCTTCTTGCAAATAATTGGCGACGGCGATATTAGAGGCTTCATCGAAACGCGCACGCAGCTCGATGACGGCAGTCACTTCTTTGCCATTACGAGCAGCAGCAGCCAATGCTTTAACGATTTCTGAATTGGTGCCTGAGCGGTACAATGTCTGCTTAATCGCTAACACTTTTGGATCGCTCGCCGCTTGCCAAAGCAGATTGATAATCGGTGAAAATGCATGAAAAGGATGATGCACCAGCACATCGCTTTTACGCATGGCGGCAAACATACTGGTTGCTTTGTCCAGCTTATCCATCTCACGGCGGAACTCTTTTGGCACTACATGGGTAAAGGGCTGATAGCGCAGCGCTGGAATATTGAAATCAAACAATAAGCGCGTTAAGTTGACAGGACCATTGACGCGGTACAGCTGATTGTCATGCAGCTCAAATTCATTGAGCAAATAATCACTGATAGGCGTTGGACAATCGGTGGTGACTTCTAGCCGCACTTTATCACCGAAGCGGCGGTTTTCTAGCTCGCCCTCCAGAGCCTTAGCAATATCTTCAACATCATCAGCCAAATCTAAATCGGCATTGCGCGTCAGTCTAAACTGATGGCAGCCAGTCACACTCATCCCAGGGAACAGCTCACCGATATGCTCATGGATAATAGCTGAGAGCATGACATGGTGTTCTTTGCCACCTGTCAGCTCATCAGGCAGGCGAATCACGCGTGGCAAACTGCGCGGTGCGGGCACAATCGCTAGATTGATATCACGACCAAAGGCATCTTTACCTTCTAAAGTAGCGATAAAGTTTAAGCTCTTATTGACCAAACGCGGAAACGGATGCGCCGGATCAATGCTAATCGGTGTCAACACTGGCGATACTTGCTCAGTGAAGTAGCGCTTCATCCATGCCGATTGCTCAGCATTTAGCTCATCGCGTTTTAGATAACGGATATCCTCAAGCGCCAGTGCTGGTAAGATATCTTCATTGAGAATACGATATTGCTCAGCGATGGCATCGTGCATTACGGTAGATATCTCATTCAGCACTTCACTGGGACGCATGCCATGAACACTGGTCGAGACATCACCCATATTGAGCTTTTGCATAATGCCTGCGACACGAATCTCAAAAAACTCATCGATATTCGATGAGAAAATAATCAAGAAAAACAAGCGCTCAAGTAGCGGATGATGAGGACTTGCCGCCTGCGCTAAGACACGTAAATGAAACTGTAATAAAGACAAGTCGCGATTGATATAACTGCTGGGTGAATAGCTGCCGTCTTCTGAACGCTGCCATGCAACCTCAGTTAAATTGTCATTGTGACTCTCTGTATGGTGGCTTTTATTATCAACTGCTATCACTGTATTATTGCTATCAGTGTCCTGCTTATTATTCACATCCATCACGTCACTACTCCTTTGCGTTATCGATACGCCATCATCTTCAATACCAATTGTCTTTTATAATCGCTTTTCCACTAAGAAATTTATCAGGGTTCTTTTTTCATCCATTACTACTCGAAACTATCACTTAAAACTATCACTTAAAACTATCACTTAAAACTATCACTTAAAACTATCGCTTAAAACTATCATTCAAAAACACGGCGCTATTTGTTAAATAGTATTAGGTACAATCCATTAAGCTGATTGTGGTAACACCGCATTGCTCATTCGCTTTTTGATAATACGTTGTTTATTGCGTAAACGTCTATCACCCTGATTGTCTTCGTAGTATTTTGGATTGGTCAACATAGCAATAAGTAAGGCTGATTCATCACGATTCAGCTTGGCCGCAGATTTATCAAAGTAGTGCTGAGCTGCTGCTTCGATACCATAAATACCATTGCCAAACTCTGCCACATTGAGATAAGCGGTCAAGATACGCTGCTTGTCCCATAATGTTTCAATCATGACAGTGATAATCGCTTCCTCAATTTTACGAACATACGAGCGATGCGAGGTCAAAAATAAGTTTTTTGCTAGCTGCTGGGTAATCGTTGAGCCACCAGCGGACATCTTACCCGTCTCTTCATTTTTCTTACGTGCCGCCTCAATGCCTTTGAAATCAAAGCCATTGTGCTGACTAAATGTCGAATCCTCACTCACTATCGCGGCTTGTTTGGCAGATTTTGCGATGGCATCGTATTCAGCCCAAGTTTGGGTGACAGTACCGCCCGTCAAACGATGAGTCAGCATAAACATGCTGTTATTAATCGGCTGCGTTTTCCAAATTAATAGTAGCCCAGCGACTAATACATGAAATGCGACGACCAATAGCATGATTGCCATCAATAATCGTTTGAAAAATTTGCCAAAACTTGCCATGCGCGATATCCAAGTGATTGAAAAGGTAATAAGATAAGATGAGCTGAAGAGCCAGTAATTAAAAACAGCAGGTCATCTTACCTAATCTCACAATCGCTGTCATTATTTACCCCACTTCTTTATCATGCCATAGAGTCTACGTAAAAAAGATCAGGCCGTATTTATACTGGCAATCGAAGTCCTAAAAACCGAAACTTTGTGACAAGTATTAAGACAAGAGAATAAATATGTACGATGATAATAATATAAAAGCCTTACGGGAACGTATGGTTGCTGCAAACCCCGATCTTGGTCATGCTGAAAATAATGATAAATGGTGGCTACTTGGAACGTCTGGCTGTCATTTGTGCGACATCGCGAAGCAAGTGCTGACTCAATTTCAAGCCGTACAGCCGATTGCCTATCAACAGGTCGATATCGCTCATTTCGATGAACCATTGATGATGGAATTTGCCACTATTATTCCGGTGATTTTGACACCATCAACACGATTAAACTATCCATTTTCAGTCATGGATTTACAGCAACTTTTCATGCAATCATAGCAAGCCGACAATATAAAACGATGTAGTGAGAACATAATGAAAAATTTGAGCAAAATTACTGAAATTGAAGACCTGCGCCGCGTTGCCGAACGTAAAGTACCGCGTATGTTTTATGATTATGTCGATTCAGGCTCATGGACTGAGACGACTTATCGTAGCAATGAAACCGACTTTGACCGTATCAAGTTACGCCAGCGGGTATTGGTAGATATGGACAATCGCAGTCTGGCAACCCAGATGATTGGTGAAGAGGTAAAAATGCCCGTCGCCATCGCGCCCACTGGCTTTACCGGTATGATGTGGGCGGATGGCGAGATTCATGCCGCGCGGGCAGCAGAAAAATTCGGCATACCGTTTTCGCTATCGACCATGAGTATCTGCTCTATCGAAGATATTGCCACCCATACCAGCAAGCCGTTTTGGTTTCAGCTATATGTGATGCGCGATCATGACTATGTGGCCAATTTGATTCAGCGGGCGAAAGATGCCAATTGTTCGGCATTGATCCTTACCGCGGATTTACAAGTGCTGGGACAGCGCCATAAGGACATCAAAAATGGCTTGTCTGCACCGCCTAGACCTACACTTGCCAATATCGTCAACTTGATGACCAAGCCTCAGTGGTGTATGAATATGCTGGGCACCAAACGTCATAGCTTTGGCAATATCGTCGGTCATGCGAAAGGAGTGGACGACTTATCTTCTCTCACCGCTTGGACGGAAGAGCAATTTGATCCGCGCTTGAGCTGGGATGACGTGGCGCGCATCAAAGATATGTGGGGCGGCAAATTAATTATTAAAGGTATCATGGAACCTGAAGATGCCATTATGGCTGCTCGTAGCGGTGCCGATGCACTGGTCGTCTCAAACCACGGTGGTCGTCAATTAGATGGCGCCCTCTCTTCCATATCTGCCCTATCCGATATCGTACAAGCGGTGCATGCTGAAAATAGCGATATCGAGGTGTGGTTAGACAGCGGCATTCGCTCGGGTCAGGATGTACTAAAAGCGCGCGCATTGGGTGCAAAAGGAACGATGATTGGTCGCGCTTTTCTTTATGGTCTGGGCGCTTATGGCGAAGATGGCGTGCGCCGTGCGCTGGAAATCATCCATAAAGAGTGCGATCTATCGATGGCATTCTGTGGTCATACTGATATCAATAAGGTTACCACTGATATATTGGTAAAAGGCACTTATGAGAACCTCAAAGTTGCTAATCGTTAAATTTGTCATTAAAACGGTCGTTAAAACGATCCACTATTAAGGGCACTAATCTTTTAAGAGTACTAATCATCAAATCATAATGTCATGCAGATGTATGACATTATTTGACCATACCCTTTATACTCTATTTATAACATTCTAATGATATCTCACCTTTATGACCATTCAACAATTATTAAAAACAGCCCCTGTCACCACCCTATTACTAGCCAGCTTTATCGGGTTATTCATCATGCAAGTACTAACAGGCGTTGATGCCAATAATCCATCGACTGAGGCGCTCTTGAAATGGGGTGCCAATGCATTGCCATTTACCATGGGCGATGAGCCGTGGCGCTTGGTCAGCAGTGCCTTTTTACACATTGGCTTGATGCATTTATTGTTTAATGGATTTGCCATGTATTTCTTTGGGCAGATTGCCGAGCCTATGTTTGGCTCAGCCAAGTTTTTGGCATTGTTTTTACTGGCGGCGATCGGGGGCAACTTACTGAATAACTATGTCACGTGGCATGGTATCGTAGAAGGAACTGGTCAACCGGGTCTATCGGCTGGGGCGTCAGGTGGCATCATGGGTATCGGCGCGGCATTATTGATAGCCGCGCTGTTTAAAATATCGGTCAATGGCATGGTACTCAATCTTAAGAGCTTGATATTTATCATGGGCATCAACCTTGTTTATGGTTTTGCCGTACCGGGTATCGACAATGCGGGGCATATTGGCGGCGCGGTGACTGGCTTAGTGATTGCCCTGGCATTCGCAATCGCCTACCGTCAGCGTATGACAATAGCGCTACAGAATATGCCTAACCCAGCTACTTATGACGACCGTTATCGAACGACTTATATCAATTTTCCAGTAAGCAGCGATACTGATTCTTCTGCTAATAATGAGCACTTTAATAATGCTGATTTTGACAATAAAAGCAGTTTCTACCCTGACTCTGCTGTAAACTCACACTTAAATACTCATGCTAATCGCAGCCCCCTTAGTGAACAAGAAACAGCGACCAAATCTATCCTTATTTGGCAATTACTACCATGGCTAATGATGCTACTGATTAGCATTGGCTTTATTTGGTGGTGGCAAGATATTCATGATCAAATACTACAAATATTAAAAACCATTGAGTAAACCTTCATAGTTATTTATCATTGCTAAATAGTTCATGATAACAGCTTACTGGTTAGGTTTTTCTTACTCGCTTCTTGCTATAAGTCAGAGCACTTTTAAACCGCTACGGTGTTACCCGCCCTAGATGTACTCAGTGTACTATCTGCGGTCGGTCGCCTTGTAGCGATTCTAAAACTCCTTGACTATACACAATTGCCCCCAATTATTTCATCCATTCAAGAGACTTTATTATGTTTAAACCTGTAGCGCTACCTCATATTTCTACGCGCGTCATGCTTAGCACATTAACGGCTACTGCGTTATTTAGTGTCGCCAGTATGTCCAATGCTGCACTTTTTAAGGACAATTTACCTACTGACCAAGACGCTGTATTAAGCGTGGGCGTCAACGTCATAGCCGTCAACTCAGCCTACGATATGGAAGACAGCCTCGATGTACGTGTGTTGCCGGGCGCGTTTTATGACAACAATAGATTCTATGTGCGCGGCGCTCAAGCGGGTGCTTATATTATTAATGATGGCAAAAATCAGCTGTCGGCTTATGCTCAGCTCGCTGGCAACGATTTCGATCCTGATGATGCTAGAGGCGCATTGCAAGGTCTTGATGAACGTAAGTCATCAGTAGAAGCTGGTTTAAGCTATCAACGCCGCACCCCTATCGGCGGCTTTCGCGCTCAGATAGGTACTGATGTGCTTGACCGTAGCGGTGGTAACACAGCTCGCTTGACGTATCTTGCTAGAATTACAAAAGACAAGCTAACGGTCTATCCAAGCATTGGCTTTGAGTACAACGATGCTGACTACAATGAATACTATTATGGCGTCAGTGAAAAAGAGTCAGCGGAAACTGGCGTCGCCGCTTATAAGTCTAATTCGAGCTTGAACCCTTACGTTAATATTAGTGCCAACTATGATTTCAATGAACGTTGGGCATTGTTTGCTAATCAAAGCTTAAGCTATTTGCCGAATGAACAATACGATAGCCCAATGGTCGATTCACGTACTGAGTCAACCTCGACGCTTGGTTTGCTTTATAAGTTTTAGTTAGACTTTTACTTTTGATGTAAGAGAGGCCTTATCATATGGCAAGGTCTTTTTTTAACAAGCTATTTCAACATAATCAATTATTTTAAGCTGTTCAAAACTAGCCTTACTTTTACAACAAAAATTACTTCATGGTCTTGATATAATTTCTGTAATTGATATAGATGTTCTTATAATTTCAGTCTTTATGTGGATCGTATTTATTTGTATTATCTACTATAAATAAAAAATTAATTTTGATTGTTTTGATAGATATTTCTAGAACTATATTTACAGTTCCTAGATTCAAATAAGAAGTGCAACGTTTTAAAAGAATGAGTTGAAGAGTAAGATGTGCCGTGTTGCATTTCAAACTTCAACTCCTACATATCAGAACGTTATGAAACACTATACACATCTTACCCAAGAGCAAAGATATCAAATATCAGCGCTATTGTAAGCTAAAAAAGGCATGAGTGAAATAGCTAGAATTATTGGCTGTCATAAATCAACGGTGAGTCGAGAGATAAGGCGAAACATGGGACAAAGGGGTTATCGCCCCAAACAAGCCCATCGATTGGCAAACGCGCGCAAAGTTGTGAATAGCTCACAGATCAGCCGCTTTGGCTGGTGCTATATTGATCATCTACTCAGCAAGCACTACTCACCTGAGCAAATCACAGGGCGACTGAGAATGCTGGGTTGGCAAGAGGTCCCAAGCCATGAATCGATATATCAACACATCTATACTGACAAAAAGGCAGGGGGTAACTTACATAGCGCCCTTAGATGTCAAAAGCGCTATAGGAAACGCCGTCTGCAAGGTTATGATAGGCGCGGAAAGATAGCGAACCGCTGTGATATCAATGACCGTCCCAGTATCATTGAAGCGCGCAGTCGTATGGGCGATTATGAAGGGGATACGGTGGTTGGTCGTGGACATCAAGGTGTGCTTGTCACTCTAGTGGATAGAACAACTCGAGAGACTAAGATCAAAGCGCTACCCAATCGCAAGGCAGTAGCCGTCACACAAGCTTGTATTGGCATGCTAAAAGGTGAACAGGCGTTAAGTATCACCTTTGATAACGGTAAAGAGTTTGCTGACCATGAAACGATGGCAACAGCGTTGAAGGCTGATATTTACTTTGCTCAGCCTTATCATTCTTGGGAGCGTGGAACGAATGAGAATACCAATGGGTTAATTCGTCAGTTTCTACCGAAGTCAATGCGTCTGGATAACCTATGCATGCACTTAGTTCAGTCGATTGAAGACAGTTTAAATAATCGACCTAGAAAGGTGCTAGGGTTTAGAACGCCTCTTGAGGTAAAATCTAGCTTCGGGTGCGTTGCACTTCAATGTTGAATCCAAGGTTTATTATGAGCATGTTACTTAGGTTTAAATCAAATATTATGTTAAGACAAAAACTAGATTACAGCCAACGTTTGATGCTTGAGCAGGTTAAGATAATTGAAAAAGCAGAAATAATTTACTACAAATCATTTCGTATGAGTCCGAGACGTTATCGTAAAAAATTGAAAAGGCTAGACCCAAGTATTGCTACATGTTTGAACATCATAACTGTAAAGCTTAAAGTTCAAAATGTCGAGCTTGATCTTCATACTTACGAAAAATTATTGTCTAATCCTACTATCAGAGAGCTAGCTGAAAAAAACTTGAAGGTAAAAGGATATAAACCTCCCCCTGAATATGACGATCAAGGCAAACCTATATATAAGACTTTTACTCCCATGCCAAATTCAGCACGTAGAATAATGTTACGTGTTTATAAAGAATCTTGGCTACTCATCACTTTTTATATACTACTTCTATTGATCAACTTAATCATTGTTGTTGCAGGCTAAGTTTAAAATCGCCTTAGTATGAATGAATTTTTTAAGATCTAGTAGAAATTGAAGGCCTAAAGCAACCTAACGACTCAGCTTTTACAATTAGAAGGTCACGCTATTTCTACATCTTTTTATTAATAATTCAATACTTCAAAAACGTCAACAAAAAAAGACCTTGCATCACGACAAGGTCTTTTTACTATTCTAAGAAACTATTAGATAGATTACTTAGGGTTTACCATATCAGCAGGAATAACCCACTCATCAAACTGAGCTTCAGTTAATAGCTCCAATTCAACCGCAACTTGCTTCAAAGTCTTGTTCTCTTTATAAGCAGTCTTAGCGATTTTTGCTGCATTTTCATAACCAACATGACGGTTAAGCGCAGTGACCAGCATCAATGAGTTATGCAAGAAGTCATCGATTTTATCTTTTACTGGCTCGATACCAACCGCACAGTTTTCGTTAAAGCTATTGCACGCATCACCAAGTAGCTTGATAGACTGCAATAAATTAAAAGCGATTACTGGCTTATAAACGTTTAGCTCAAAGTTACCTGACGCGCCAGCCATGCTGATAGTGACATCGTTACCCATGACTTGCGCCACAACCATGGTCATTGCTTCTGATTGGGTTGGGTTTACTTTACCCGGCATGATAGAAGAGCCTGGCTCATTTTCAGGAACTGTCAATTCGCCCAGACCACAACGAGGACCTGACGCTAACCAACGTACGTCGTTAGCGATTTTATTCAAGCTACCCGCTAGGGTTTTTAGTGCGCCTGAAGCAAATACTTCAGCATCACGAGCGGCTAATGCTTCAAATTTATTTGGTGACGTCACAAATGGTAGACCAGACAAGGTCGCTAATTGCTCAGCTGATTTTACCGCATAATCAGGATGGGCGTTTAGACCAGTACCAACTGCCGTACCACCTAATGGCAATTCATATAGACCTTGTAAAGCGTTATCAATACGCACCAGTGAATGATCCAGTTGGCTTACATAGCCGCTAAATTCTTGACCTAATGTCAAAGGCGTTGCGTCTTGCAAATGCGTACGACCAATTTTAACAATGCTATCAAATTCTTTCGCTTTAGCAGCCAAGGTATCACGTAGTGCTTTTACCGCTGGGATAAGCAGGCTGTTGATTTCACGAGCAGCGGCAACACGAATCGCCGTTGGGAAGCTGTCGTTGGTAGATTGAGCATGATTGACATGATCATTTGGGTGAATCGGCGTGTAGCTGCCGCGCTCAGAACCAGCAATTTCGTTGGCACGGTTGGCCAACACTTCGTTCATGTTCATGTTTGACTGCGTACCAGAACCCGTCTGCCATACAACCAATGGAAACTGATCGATTAGGCCACCATTGATGATTTCGTCAGCGGCTTGTACGATTAGGTCGCGCTTATCGCCTTCAATACGCTCAAGGCTCGCATTAGTAATTGCAGCGGCTTTTTTGACCAGTGCCATTGCTTCAATCATTGGACGTGGCAAAGTCTCGCCACCGATTTTAAAGTTCTCACGGCTACGCTGAGTTTGCGCACCCCAATAAGCGTCAGCTGGGACTTCCACGTTGCCCATGGTATCTTTTTCGGTACGAGTTGCCTGATTCTGTGTCGACATAACTACCCTCTTTGATGGTTTGTTGTATAGCTGCTGCGAAAAAAGTGCAACACACGCTGCACATAAAGGAAAATACGCTGTAAAGTGGCGTTATGATAGCATGACTAGACCGTGTTGAATATTCACAAATAGTCATTGCGGCTCTCTACAAGCAACAGCCATCATCAATTTAATACATTATTGGATAGTCTATCTATGCATCCTGAGTTAAAACATTCTGAGTTTCAGACATCTACCGTTAGCAATCCGCCGAGACGGCAATTTACCCGCCAGCGTCGCCAATTAACGGTTGGCGAACGTAGACAATACGCGCGCATGGCAAGTTTGCATTTAGTTAAGTTGCAACAACGCTTAGCACCGCGTGCGCGTATTGGTTTATATTACGATGGCTTTGGCGAATTACCTACTCAGCTACTATTGGATTGGTGTCAACGCTTAGGCTATTTACCTTACTTGCCAGTAGTTGGCTCGCTCGGTCGTACTAGAAATGGTAATGATGATAAACGTCTGCGCTTTGTGCCTATTTATCAGTCGAAACTGCTGAATATACCGACGCGCATTCATAGCTTAGGTATGAAGCAAAACCATCATCGCCGTCTACTTTGGGCGCGCGAATTGAATGTTATTATCTGTCCGTTAGTAGCAGTAGACCTAAACGGCAATCGTATGGGCATGGGTGGCGGCTTTTATGATACGACCCTTAACAAAAGCTATCGGTCAGGCGCTAAAAAGCCATTAAAAATTGGCTGGTGTTATGATTTTCAAGTGGTTGAACAATTACAGCGGCAACCGTGGGATGTGCCACTAGATGGCTTAATTACGCCAAGTGGCATAAGGTCGTTTAGATGAAAGAGGATAAGCAAGCGATGGATACTAACTCTAGCGCTGATCATGTGGATGAGTATTTGCAAACGTTAGGTAACGAGGACGCTAGAGAGTTGCGTTACTATAGTCAAGAACAGCCCTTCAACTCCGATGAATTAGCAAAGGTGGTTAATGAGAAACGCTTAAATGAATTACTGGCGCAGAGTGATGCGTTTTTGCGTGGTTTGAATGATGGGATAAAAGATTTTGAAAATGACAATAAAGACCCATAGAGGATTTGGAAAGACAACAATGAGCTACTTTCGCTCAAAACCACTAAGGGTAGTTTTTGCTATCTTGTGGATCATTTTCGTCGGTCTTATTATCACTTTAGGTTTTAGCACAGATCCCTATTTACTTCACGTTCAGAATATTCCTCTTCCGCATCCCTATCCTATAGAATTAGTCGTTATATTAATAATGGCAATGCTGTTTCATTTAAGCTTACTGGTGACTATGGATGTATATATGGATAGTCGCTGGAAGTTTTTCACTATGCTGGGGACTAGCATTTTATTTTTATTTGGTTTCGGTATGATGGCGATGCATGCACCGCCGTCATTAAGTGGGATGATTTTTTGGACGTTTTTGTCCTCTTTGCTATTTTTATTGCTTTGCTTGTGGCAGGTCTATTTATGTGTTTTAAGGCGATTTTTTCGTAGAGAATCAGTTTAATAACAAGGTAATTGACATTTTAAAGCTGGGTTAAAAACCCAGCCTACACCAAACTCTACTTAACTTTGATAGCCTACAACACCATCGCTGCAATCCAACCAAATATCAATAATGGAATATTGTAATGCAAGAATGTCGGCACCACACTGTCCTTGATATGGTCATGCTGACCGTCGATATTTAGACCAGAAGTGGGTCCAAGAGTCGAATCTGACGCTGGAGAACCTGCATCACCGAGCGCGCCAGCCGTACCAATAATCGCCACGGTTGCTAAAGGCGAAAACCCTAAAGAGATACATAGCGGCACATAAATCGCGGCCAAGATAGGAATGGTCGAGAATGACGAACCAATACCCATGGTCACAATTAAACCAATTAATAGCATAATAAATGCGGCTATCGCTTTATTACCTGCGAATAATGACGCGGCACCATCAACCAAGGGCTGAATCTGCTCAGTCGCTTTCATGACTTCCGCAAAACCCTGCGCCGTAATCATAATAAAGCCAATCATCGCCATCAATTTGATACCGTCATTAAAGACTGTATCGGCTTCACTCCATTTAACGACGCCCGTCGCCATAAAGACGCCAAAGCCAAACATTGAGCCAAGCAAAAGTGAGTCGGTATACATCTGCACCACAAATGCCGTCACAATCGCGGCAAGCGCCACCAACGTTTTCATCTTACTTTGTGCTTGCGCACTAGCTGCGGTTTTGCTTAACGCATCACCCTCTAACACGTCATCATGCGCAGCTTTATCAATTGCTAGCTGCTGATACTGGCGCGGTTTACGGTAGCTGATAAATACGGCGCCGAGCAAGCCTACAAACATACCCAAAGCCGGAATTGCCATGGCTTTGGTAACTGAGATGTTACTGATATCAATGCCTGCTTCACCGACGTTTTTCAGCATGATTTGATTGAGATAAATATCGCCAAAGCCATACGGAATAAACATGTAAGTGGTCACAAGACCAAAAGTCAGTAGACAAGCAATTAAACGTCTATCGATGTGCATACGATTAAAGGCGAGCAATAATGGCGGTACCAGCAATGGAATAAAGGCAATATGAATAGGAATTAAGTTTTGGCTAAAGCAGCTCATGGTGATTAAACCTGCAAACAGCATGTATTTAATCATGCCACCTGCCCCTATACCTGCGCCGCCCGCATCAATGCGTTTTATCACCGCCCCTGCCAGTGACTGTGGCAATCCTGAATGCGCAATCGCCACTGCAAAAGCCCCAAGCAGCGCATAGGACAGTGCAATTTGTGCGCCATTTCGGATACCTTCTTGAAAGGCATTCAAAGTATCGGTCATACCCAAACCAGCGATGAGTCCGCCTGCCAGCGCACCGATTAATAAGCTGAGTACCACGTGTACACGCGCCAAAGACAGCCCTAGCATGATGACGACTGCCAGCAGTACCGCATTGATGGTCATATATTGCCTCTTATTCTGTCTGCTATAGCCTGATTAAGACCTATTAATATCTCATGGGCGATGGATATCACCCTCGCCTCTAAACCGCTTGACGCTAAAACCACCGTTTAAGACGCGCGTCAGTTTACCTTATTTTGCACACAAATCCTACGCACAGAACCCAATAGGTGTTAGCTACGACTTCTTACCCATGTTCTGTATACATTAAATTTCAGCTAATATTTAAAATTATGAATAACAATATGACTCGCAGTCTTTAGATAGATATAACTATTTTGCGCAGATAAGCGTGTGACTTTGCCCACAAGCCTTGCAATTTTATCGGTGAGCACCATTTATCTAAACATGAACCACGAACTTGACTTTACAAGTCTGGTGAACGAGGAAGAATATATGAGTGAACATAAAATTGCCCAAGACAATATCGACATCGATGTCGACGTTTCATCTACTGTTGCTGATGATCAGGAGCGAGACAGCGCGCCTGACGATACGACAGGTGATGTAGCTGCAACAGCTGATCGCGTTGAAGATGGTGATAGCAAAGATAGTGATGATAAAGATAATGAAGACAAGGACAACACTATTGAAGACGATGACGCAAAAGACGATAGTATAAAAGGTGACGGTACAGAAAACTATTTACCACTACTGGCATTGCGCGATGTTGTCGTTTATCCGCACATGCAGATTGCCTTGTTCGTCGGTCGTGAGCCTTCAGTCAAAGCCGTTGAACTGGCACAGGCTGAGTACGGCAATAAAGTCTTGGTCGTGGCACAAAAAGACTCGCTGACTGAAGACATTGATCAAGATAACTTGTATCAATACGGTACGGTTTGCCGCATCGTCAGTACCATGCCGCATGACAGTGATGAGAACTGCATCAAAGTATTGATCGAAGGTCAATATCGTGCGCGCGTTGATACTATAGAAAATCACGAAACATTATTAATGGCAAGCTTTGAGCGTGCTGACCTTGATGTCAGTATGGATGAGAGCCAACAGAAAAACACGATTCAAGCATTGACCACATTGTTTGAAAGCTATGCGGATGCGCGTCTGCGTAATGCTCGCGAGCTGACTCGTGTGGCAAAACGTATCGATGACTTGCTTGAGCTGGTTTATTTCATCTCAACCCGTGTGTCGATGGATTTAGATATTAAGCAATCATTCTTAGAAAATGATGATCTTAAAACCCATATCAATACCTTAACCGAATATTTAGTTAAGCAGAGTGCTGAACAAAATATCGAGCAAGATATCCAAGAAGCTGTCCGTCAGCAAATGGAAGACAATCAGCGCGAATACTTCTTAAACGAGAAGATGAAAGCCATTAAAAATGAGCTGTCAGATATGAATGACGGTGCGTTTGATGGCGAAGATGATGTGGCTGAGCTAGAGCAGCGTCTAGAAGATGCCGACTTGCCAGAAGATGTGCGTAAAAAAGCGGATCAAGAGCTGAAAAAGCTCAAAATGATGCCACCTGCCTCGAGTGAGTCGTCAGTGGTGCGCAACTATATTGAATGGATTTTGGACACACCGTGGAATGCCACAACCAAGGTTTCCATCAATTTAGAAAAAGCAAAAACGGTATTGGACGAAGATCATTACGGCTTGCAAGATGTGAAAGATCGCATCTTAGAATACCTCGCCGTGCAATCAAGAGTGAAAAAACTTCGCGGTCCGATTCTTTGTTTAGTCGGTCCTCCAGGTGTTGGTAAAACCTCATTAGGCGAGTCGATTGCCCGTGCGACTGGTCGTAAATTTGTACGTATGGCGCTTGGCGGCGTGCGTGATGAAGCGGAAATCCGTGGTCATCGCCGCACTTATATCGGCGCGATGCCGGGTAAAGTTGTTCAATCGCTGGCCAAAGTTGAAGTTAAAAACCCGCTGTTTTTGTTAGATGAAATCGATAAAATGGCGCAAGACTTCCGCGGTGATCCAGCCTCAGCATTGCTTGAAGTGTTAGATCCCTCACAGAACGATACGTTTAACGACCATTATTTAGATATGGATTTAGATTTATCGCAAGTGATGTTTATCTGTACTGCCAACAGCATGGATATCCCGCCTGCCCTGCTTGACCGGATGGAAGTCATTCGTCTGCCGGGCTATACCGAAGAAGAAAAGGTCAATATCGCGCAGAAGTATCTTGTGCCAAAAGCGATCAAGAATAACGGTCTCAAAGAAGGCGAAATTGAGATTGTAGAAGCGGCATTACATAGCATCGTGCGTAGCTATACCCGTGAAGCCGGTGTGCGTAACCTTGAGCGTGAAGTCAATAAAATCTGCCGTAAAGTGGTTCGCGGTTCGGTTGAAAGCCATGGCGCCCGCGCTCCGAAAAAAGCAGAACGTCAGCTGGTTGTGGTCGATGACAAAAATATCGATGATTATCTCGGTGTCCATCAGTACGATTATGGTCTGGCTGAAGAAGAGCCTGAGATTGGTCGTATTACGGGGCTTGCTTGGACGCAAGTCGGTGGTGAGCTACTTACTATCGAAGCGGTGGCGATGAAAGGTAAAGGCGAGCTAAGCTTTACCGGTTCGCTCGGTGACGTGATGAAAGAGTCGATTCGCGCTGCCATGAGCGTGGTACGTGCTCGCGGTGATAGCTTAGGTATTGATTATGAAACCTTTAAGACGACTGACGTCCATGTGCATATGCCAGAAGGCGCGACCCCGAAAGATGGCCCATCAGCTGGTGGTGCTCTTACCACAGCGCTAGTCTCTGCATTGACGGGCATTGCTATTCGTCCAGATATCGCTATGACGGGTGAGATTACACTACGCGGTAAAATCCTGCGTATCGGTGGTCTCAAAGAGAAGCTACTAGCTGCTCATCGAGGTGGAATCAAGCATGTGTTGATTCCAGCGACTAATGAGCGTGACTTAGCTGATATCCCTGATAACGTCAAAGCCGGTCTGACTATTCAGCCAGTGGCAACGATTGATGAGATATTGAAGGTTGCCTTGGTCAGTATGCCAGTTCCTCTTAAGCTTGCGAAAGTCACAGTCGATAAAACCTCAAGCAAAGCATTGCATAACTAATTGATTATTTGATATTCAATTCTTAAGAAATAAGAGCCGCTCATTACTATAATGAGCGGCTTTTTTTTGGCAAAAATAAAGAACATCTTTAATAATACCTTATGCTATATTTTAGACAAATGTTTATTTGGTAATAGCTATAATGTTAAACCACCTGATTTTAAACCGCTTAACTCTATCCTTATTGCTTGTTGTTTTGTTTCCAGCAGTATTAGCAGGCTGTCAGTCCAATATTGCAAAAGATAACTCTATACCAACTAACTCAATGGTGACTGGCTCTAGCACTTCTACCCCAGTATCATATCAGCCCATCATAAAAACTGAAAAGCTGGAAGAAAAAATTGTAGTGGTAGCTAACGAAACAGCCACTGAAGCAAATACCCTTCAATGGGCAAGTAATTATGAGTGGAAGTTAATACAAGTAAAAGATCAGCAAAGTAACTTTATTAATATAAGTAATGATACACCGATTACTTTAGAAATCACGCCCAGTTCGTTAAGCTTATTTCAAGGCTGCCAACATTTTGCTATCAAATTCGTCTGGATGTCCGCACCGCCTTTTGAGTACGGTAGCGAGCTCAGAGCAAGACCCTCGACCTGCAAAACTGCTCCTGAAAATAAAGTAAGTAATACAAATATCAAAAAGTTATTTCCTAAGGATAATAATATTATTAAGTTAGATGTTGAGCTATTACCAGTCGCAAAAAGCAAACTCGTTAATACTCAAATGGCATCGAAAAGCTTGGTCGTTAAAATCGAAAATGGCAATACGTTAACATTTGATGGTACACCACCTAGGACATTTAAAGAACCGACTGGACTGCCTATTGATAAGGCATTATTAGAGCACTATGACTGGCGGCTGGTTAGCGCCGTTCGTAATACTATTAATGACAAAGGGCAGGTAATATCTCGAGAGTCTATTGGTCATTTTTATCATCCAGAGTTTCCAGTGTCGCTAAAATTTAGAGGGTATGACGATAGTCAATACGCATTTTTTAGTTCTAGCTGCAATGGTATCGGTGGTCCTTATATTTTGATGAAAGATTATACATTGCTAGTTGGCTCGGGACCACAAACGCTCATGGGCTGCGGTGTTACTGGTAATAGAATTGAGGGCGAGCTTGCTAAGCTTATCAGTAATAGCCAGAGCACTCTTAGTTTGAGTTTGCAACCTTCACAATCAATATCGCCAACAGCAGACGATCAGACTGATATGCCTCGCTATAATTTATTGCAAACGATGGAGACTGGCGAAACTCTAGTATGGCAAAACGAAGTAAAGACAATCCCGTAAACAATTTAAAACCCATACGATACTTACATTTATTAACCGATTGTTGCGCATTTGGTGAATAACTATATCTAACGCTTGGCTATACTAATAACGATATTAACGAATGTTTATAGAAATCAAAAGGTATTTATCTATAAACCTTCAAGAGTTAGCTTTTTATCAAAAATAACTACATATTAAAAATAATTGGAGATAATAATGAATAAGACAATGCTTGCAAGTGCCCTATTATGTGGTTCAACGTTAGTAATGACGGGCTGCCAAACGGTCGAAGGTCAAATGCAAACTGGCAATCCACTTAGCCAACCTGCCTTAAAATCTACTATCAATGCAGTCGCTGGTAATAAAAATGAAGTGGGTCAAGTATTTTTACGTCCAGTTGATGGCGGCGTACAAGTCTACGGTAAGCTGATGAATTTGCAGCCAGGCAAAACGGTATCACTACATATCCACGAAACAGGCAGCTGTGCTGATATGGGTAAAGCGGCAGGTGGTCACTTTAATCCAGACAATAAGCCTCACTCTAATCCTGATGATATGAATGGTCATGCTGGCGACTTGCCTAACCTGACTGCCAATGCAGATGGCGTGGCTACTATTAACTATGTGAATAAGAAAATCTCTGTCGCTGATGCTGGTAAATATAGCGTTAATCGTCTAGCCTTTATTGTACATAGCGGTGCTGACGACTATACTAGCCAACCAGCTGGTAATGCAGGCGACCGCGTTGCTTGCGGTATCATCGAAAAGAACTAATAGCATCTGAACTTAGCTGTGATTGATATCACAAATATGAATAGCACAAAAAAAGCCTCTTAGAATCTAAGAGGCTTTTTATTATTCAAAATTTTATAGCTTAAAATAATATGGGTGATACAGAAGCTCATATATTAACAATCAATCACCAATATAAAAGGTAAAGGAGACTTACTCCTCTACCCATTTGCCATTACGCCAATACACACCCCAACGTGTGGCCTTACCATTTTTCTCAGAGCCGATATATTGCTCTTTCTTCTTACGTGACCAGCGTAGAATGGTTGGATTACCATCTGGATCTTCATCTGAACCTTCAAACAAATACTGGAATTTATCTTCCATTTTATCTTTGATTTCGCGTAGCTCAGCCAGCTTTGGTGCGCGTGTCTCGCGTACTTTCGGGAATTTAGACGCCGCCAAGAACATCCCAGCTGCCCCTTCACGCAAGATAAAGTAATCATCGTGCTTGTTTGATTTCAGCTCTGGCAGATGAATGGGATCCATGCGCGGCGGTGCGGCTTCGCCTGTTTTTAGCACTTTACGCGTATTATCACATTGCTGACAAGCGAAGTAAGGACCAAAACGTCCCGTCTTTAGCTCCATTTGTCCATCGCACTTATTACAGTCAATGGTTGGAGAATCAGAGCCAGGCACTTCGAATTTGCCTTCTTCTAAGACATAACCATCACAATCAGGATTGTTACCACACACATGCAGTTTCAGACCGCCATCGACGATATAGCCATTCATTGCCGTGCTACATTTCGGGCAACGCTTTTTCTCCATCAAATCGCGAACTTCTGCCGCTTCATCATCACCTTCTGCCTCATCAAGATTGGCAAAAGCTTCGACGGGCATTAAATTCTTAGTGCCTTTACAGCGCTCTTTTGGCGGTAAATTATAGCCAGTACACCCTAAGAATACACCCGTTGAGCCGGTACGTAATTGCATTGGACGATCGCAAAGATCGCAATGCACGTCTGGTACGTCAGTGGGATCATTTGGACGCATGCCGTCTTTTTCTTTGGCGCGATCAAGCGTTATTTTGAAGTCGCCATAGAAATTATCGAGGACGTCTTTCCAATCTGTATCACCTTCTGCGACATGGTCAAGCTTGTCTTCTAGCGCGGCGGTAAAGGTATAATCCATCAAATCTGGGAAACTTGCGGTTAGTCTGTCGGTGACGATATCACCCATTTTTTCAGCAAACAAGCGCTTGTTCTCAAGCTTCACATAGCCGCGATCTTGAATGGTCGAGATGATAGACGCATAAGTTGATGGACGACCGATGCCTTTTTTCTCAAGCTCTTTCACCAAACTTGCCTCGGTATAGCGCGGGGGTGGCTTGGTGAAATGCTGACTCGGATCGAGCTTATCTAGTATTAATTTATCGCCTTTTTTGACATCCGGAAGCAAAGTATCGTCAGTCTTCGCTGGTGGCATAACCTTGGTATAACCATCAAATACTAACGTACGACCACGTGCTTTTAACTCGACATCATTGGCAGCGACGAATAGATTCACTGACAAGTATTTTGCTGGCAGCATCTGACAAGCGACAAACTGACGCCAAATCAGCTCGTACAGGCGGATGGCATCACGCTCAACCCCTTTAAGCTGCGTTGACTTCATATTGACGTTAGATGGACGAATCGCCTCATGCGCCTCTTGTGCGCCTTGTTTGTTGCCGTAGAAATTTGGCTTTTCTGGTACGTATTTTGCGCCATAGCTGTCTTCGATATAGCCACGTACCGCAGCAAGTGCATCACCAGATAAGAAAGTCGAGTCGGTACGCATATAAGTAATATGACCCGCTTCATATAAGCGCTGTGCCAAAATCATGGTCTTTTTAACTGAAAAACCCAATCGTGTGCTGGCTGCTTGCTGCAATGTCGAGGTGATAAATGGCGCACTCGGACGCGATTGCGTAGGCTTCTCTTCACGCTCTTTGACGATAAAGTCACTTGAGTTAAGAATTTCTAAGACTTTATCTGTCTGCTCTTTATTAACGAGCTTAAGCGTCTTGCCCCCTTGCTTGGTCGCCTCTAAGCGAATCGCAATTTGCTCAGCGTCCTTTTTGCTACTGGCAACGTGAGTATCGGCATGAATTTGCCAATACTCTTCTGGTATAAAGGCGCGAATTTCATGTTCTCTTTCTACGACCAAACGCATAGCAACGGACTGGACGCGACCTGCAGAGAGACCGCGAGCAACCTTTTGCCATAGCAGCGGCGATACCATAAAGCCAACGACACGGTCTAAAAAGCGCCGCGCTTGCTGGGCATTGACACGATCGATATCAAGTTTGGAGGGCTGCTTAAAGGCATTTTGAATGGCAGATTTGGTAATCTCATTAAAAACCACGCGCTCATACTTACTGTCAGCGCCACCGATGACTTCTTTAAGATGCCAAGCAATCGCCTCACCCTCTCTATCCATATCCGTTGCCAGATAGATTTTGTCAGCGTCTTTAGCTAAAGCTTTCAGCTCTTTGATAACCTTAGTCTTGTTAGGTAATACTTCATAAACTGCTGCCCAGTCATGTTCTGGATCGACGCCCATGCGCCGTACCAAGGCTTGCTGGGTTTTTTCTTCTTTGCTTAGACTGTCATCTTTTTTGGTCGTTGTTGGTTTTTTTGCACTTTTGCTTGCGCCAACTGGTAGATCACGGACATGACCAATACTGGAGCGCACGATAAAGTCATCGCCAAGGTATTTATTGATTGTTTTTGCCTTGGCAGGTGATTCTACAATCACCAAAGACTTGCCCTTTGGACTGCCTTTGGGATTACCAGCAGCGGGCGCTGGACTTTTTTTGGTTGCGGTTTTTGCCATATGTGACGACACCATTATTATATGAGTAAATTAAAAGTAAGAATAAATACAGCAGCATGGCAATTTATAATTGTGAGTTATAGTAGCGCGGTGAATCATTATAGTAATAGCTGCTTAAAAAAACGTTTATAAAACAAACAATAACCATAAGATAAAGAGTCAGTTATAAAGACGTTACACTGCTAAGCGTTACACTGTCAACTGTAAATGACTGAGAGTTTGCTAAAAGTGCTTGCATATTGCTTATAAATGGAGATTAAAAAATGATTTTCTACCTTGTAGCCGTTTTATAGGCGCTTTTGCATCTCTGACGCCCATTGTTCAAGCTGTTTTTTGAGCACCAACAAATCTGCTTCAATCAATTTTTGCTGATAAGCAGGATTGGATGAAGGACGCACATAAGCGATATCTTCCCAATAAATCACGATACTATTGGCCTTAGTCAGCAAACCTTTAACAAACGGCTCAATACTGACTGGCAAGTCTAGCGGTGCTTTATCCAAGCTAAAATTGGTCTTCTTGATAATCGTATTATTAGTGCTGTTATTAGCACGAATCACACTTGGAATCGTGAGCTTAACATCATCCTTGGTTGTATCGACAAAACTACTATCTGGTCGCCATTGCCCATCAATCACTTGATAGCGCGTGTGCGGCAGCTGCACATCATCTAGCACTAAACAGTATTGACCTAACATTCCACGTCCATATTCGTTGTCTTTACCTTTGATCCAATCAGGACAGCTCACCAGCTTTGGATTCAATTGTAAACGACGCGCGGTCATGCGCAGCTTATCCAAACGCTGATCGATACCGTTAGGTTTGAGCGCCATCATACTCCCTAATACAAATAGTACAATGATAACGCCAATGAATGTTCCCATGATGGTCCGGCCTTTTGGATAAATAAAAATGTACTAAAAAATAAAACTGCCACTATTTATACAACACGCTACTATAAAGATAGCGATTACCTAGTTAACTATAAAAAAGCAATCATTGATTGTTTGAACCGTAACTTTTAACCAGTAATTTTCTAACCAGTAGCACCCTGACAAGCGACTGTTTAATAAATGATTGTCTGAATACTGGCTACTATATAGAAGCTTATAATGAGCACGAACCGTTAAAAATCAAGCATGATGAGTTGATAATCACCAACCACTCACGTTTTCGAATCTCGATGGTTTGGCTATATGTGCTAATAGATCAAATACTTAGCTCGAATAAAAAACAGCATAATAACGAGATACAAAAAGTTGTCAGCATCAAAAAGTGCTATGATAAACCATAATTTTAAACGCGCGCAGGTTTATTATGAATTATCTTCTTAAGCGAAACTCATCGACCACTTCACTAGCGAGCAAATGTGTCCATAAACTCATGAGTAAAACTGGACTTACCCTCTCGCTAGTAGGCGCTGCCTTATTTACCCTATCAGGCTGTGCAACGACGCAAAATCTTACCCCGCAGCAATGTCAGGAAAGCAACTGGCAAGAAGTCGGCTATGCTGATGGCTTGCAAGGGCGTTCAGGTGCTTATTTCGGTCATTACGCTGATAGCTGCGCAAAGGTAGGTGGTCCTATGCCCAACCGCATACAATGGGAGCAAGGGCGACAGCAAGGTCTCAAAAGCTACTGCACCGAGCTCAATGCTTATAAACTTGGTCGCGAAGGCTACGACTGGCAGCCCGTTTGTCCGCTCGAAGGCATCGAAAAGCTAGAAGAAGCTTACGCGCAAGGACGTTACTACTATATCCGTCAACGTGATCTCGATTACCTACGTTCGCCTTATCCGTTTGGCTACGGGCCTGGGCGCTTCGGTTACGGCTATCATCCCTTTGGCTATGGCTGGTAAAAAGAAAACCCCAATGAGTACTTAATTTGAGGTTTAAGTACTCATTGAGGCTGGAGAAAAGTTTATTATTTTTGTTTTATTGTTATATTGTTATATTAGCTACCTTTTTGATGGTTGGCTATCTAGCAAACATCATATGATAATCACGTCTTTTATAGACTCGCCTTATTCATTGACAAAGGCTATCTTTGTAAGTCCTGCTTGACTGGCAGCGGCTAGCACTTGAGCGACCGTGTCATATTTACTGTCTTTGTCAGCACGCAATTGTACAGAAGGGTCTTTACCTCCAGCACTTTGCTGTTGTAACCGTGCCTCTAACTCCTCCATGCTAATCGCATCGCTGTCCCAAAATATCCCTGCGTCTTTATCGATGCTAATTTGAATAGCCTCTGGTGGCGCCTCATTTAACGCAGCGCTGGTCTTCGGCAGCTCTAATGGCACTGTCGGATTCAGTACGGTCGCCGTCAATAGAAATATAATCATCAATACCAGCATAATGTCGATAAGCGGAATGAGGTTCATCTCACTCATACTTTGACTGTCATCATCACCCAATTGAAATGCCATAATCACTCTCAATACATTTGGTTATTCGCAATATAGCTCGCTTGACTATCGCCTAACGGACTGTCCCATCAATGGATAATCGTTAAGGCTGCGACGCGGCTGAACTGTGATAATGAGTCACTTGCTGAGCATCTGCTGCGTTTGAGTGCATACCCTTTGCTAACGAATCTTGGGTAACAGTCGATTTGCTGTCCGTTAACGGCTTCTGGGTAACGACCATTTCGGCAGAACGTGCCAATAAGTCATGCGCTCTATCGTTGGCGTGATACATCACACGGCGATTGATACGCACTGCAAGGTTATAAAACACCACGGCTGGAATCGCCACGGCGATCCCCAAACCTGTCATGATAAGTGCCTCACCGACTGGCCCTGCCACTTGTCCCAAACCCGCTTGCCCACTCATGCCAATATTATGTAGCGCATGAAAAATCCCCCATACCGTCCCAAACAAACCGATAAATGGCGCAATTGCGGCTGTCGTCCCAAGAATAGGTAAACCGCGCTCGCTAGCAAAACGGTAACGACCAATATGCTTGAGTAAGATCTGCTCAGTAACCAAACGGCGAGTAGTGGCATCTGCTGCTATCATCTCAGCCTGTTTTACTTGAATCTGCTGACTCAAATCATCTGCAACATTGGCGGCCAATTTGCGGCTTTGTAGCACACGAATGATGCCTGTCACCCAAGAAAGAATAGATAAAGCAAGCAACAAAAAGAACAAAGTTTTTGTCACCATGTCGCTGATTTGCCAGTATTGCATAAAGTCCATGTCAGACTCCTTTGTATTTTATTACCATTGTTCGATTATTTACGATTGAGCCGATGCTTGGTACTAATAACCATGTATTTATGGCACATTATAAGTAACAGGTAATGTCACATTACCGACGACTGGCACGCCATTTTTAGTAAAAGGTCTGAATTTTCCAGAGCTTACTTGACGCTGCGCCTCTTTATCTACTATTGAATTGCCTGAAGATTGAGCAACCCGGGCGCTATCAATACCGCCCTGCTTATTCACTCTTAATATCAATACCACTTTGAATGTATCACCCGAAGATGCTCTACGAGCGGCTCGAGTAGGAAAGCTAAAGTTTGGCGCTGATGCCCAGTCTGCAGCACTAGCAGTAAAGCTCACGGGTTCATTACTTGCAGCGGCTGCTGCTTTTTGCTCGGCATCTTTAGCCGCTTTGTCTTCTGCTGCTTTTCTGGCATTCGCTTCGGCTTGAGCCTCTCGGGCAGCCTTGGCATCGGCTATTCTCTTAGCGTCTTGCACTGCTTTATCATGGGCTTCTTGAGCGGCCTTTTGTGATTCTGCTGCTAGAATTTTACGTCGTTCTTCAGCTTCACGTTGACTATCAGCCATTGAGGTATCGACTTTCGATTCTACTATTGGCTTTTTCGACATCTCTTTTTTAATAATGTCAGGCTTCTTTTTTTCTACTTTTACGACAGGTGCTATATCAGCCTTTTTGGCTTTTACCACCGGTTTTTCTGGTGTATTTTGCTTAGCCTTCACTACTGGAGCTACTTTAGGTTTTGACGGTGCCGGTTTTTTAGGTTCAGGTTTTGACTCTGTTTTAGGCGCTGCTTTTTTGGGCGTTACTTCCTGAACTTTTTCTACTTCAGGGACGGCCGTTTTGACAGGTAACGTCACCATCTCTATCTCGATAGGTGGGGTGTCTTTTTTTGGTTCAACTTTTATCTCAGGAGTCTTGATCGCCACCAATGCGACTGCCGTCAGCACGTGCAAGCCCACCACTATAATAATAGCTGCGAGTATCAATTTAAGTGGTGGCGCGTCTAAATCCGTTGAACTCATAACACCCTAATATTCATTAACCGAGGTAGAATGGCGTAGATAATAATGCAAACGATAATTATTATCAATAATAAATTTATAATAATTTTGCTTAGCAGGCAAATGATCGGCTAATCATTTAGCGTTATTAATAAGCAAAATTTGCTTAGGCATTCGACCACCCTTTCTCAAATATCGCTATGCATGCTTATTGTGCCAAGGCAGTCAAACCCCATGTAATAAAGTGACGTAATAAAAACCATTATCATTTGTATTGATAATGAGTCTCAATTAATTTATCATAGCCCCTAATCGACTGCGTATCTTTTAAGATTACAAAATCTCAAGATATCAAGGCATGTTGAACGTCTCAATAGCTAAGCGTAAAACAACCAATGAAAAATCATAACGTCAAAAGTAATACCGTCAAGCATTATATGGTGTGAAGCATCACATCGATGAAGTTCTTTTTACTTTTATATGACCGATTATTTGATACATCCTTTGTCCAACCAGCTGATATACCGAGTTATTTATGTCTATTACTTTATTGCCTAACCGCTCTACTCCTTTTTTCAAACGCCCTTTGCTGACTGCTATGGTGACCGCTCTGGTTGCTACGATCAGTGTGACAGGTTGTAGCTCACCTGAATCTAACGACTCCGAACCCGCAGACGCTAAGACTGAAAATCAAACAGCAGATCATGCCTCGAATGTCGCTAATAACGATGCGGTCTCTGTTGAAAAAATCACGGTCGACACGGTAAAAGGTAATGTCGACTTGGCAATGAATCCATCGCCGTTGGTGGTCTATGATATGACGTTGATGCAGGATTTGGCCGCGCTTGATGTTGCTGTCGATGGTATGCCAAGCGGTCTAAAATTAGACAATTTACAGTCTAAGACACAGCCTGAACCAAAAACAGTCGGCACCGTATTTGAGCCAGATCTTGAGGCGTTGAACGCGATGCAGCCGCAAGCTATCTTAGTCGGCTCACGCATGGCAGAAAAATATGATGCGCTGTCTAGTATTGCGCCAACGCTCGACATGACGATTGATACCGCAAATATCTATGAATCGAGCAAGCAGCGTTTGCATGATTTGGGTGCATTGTTCGGTAAAAGTGCTCAAGCAGCGAAACTGCAAGGCAATATCGACGGGCTCATTGATGAGACCAAAGCATTAACCAAAGATAAAGGTAAAGGCTTAGTGGTCATGGTCAATGGCAATAAGCTGTCTGCCTACGGCGACAAATCACGCTACGGTTTTATCCATACCGTGCTAGATATTCCGATGGCAGATGACCAAATCGCCGATGCGCGCCACGGTCAGCCAATCTCGTTTGAATACATCCAAAAAACCAATCCAGACTGGTTATTCGTCGTCGATCGCAGTGCCGCCATTGGTGAAGATGGTGCTGGTGCCAAAGCCGTATTGGACAATCCATTGGTCGCGCAAACCAACGCATGGAGTAAAAATCAAGTCGTTTACCTTAGCCCAGACTCATACCTTGCCTTTGGCGGTTATTATCAATGGATGCAGGATTTGACGACCATTAAAGAGGCTTTTGCTAACGCTAAATAAATAATGCGTTAAATAAGCAATATGCTAAACAAGCAACATGTTAAATAAGCGTCATTCGTTTTTAGGCAACTGTCATCACTGTCAGTTGCCAACCCTCACTTTAAGCCAGTAGCTGATATGCCGTTATTTTCTTCTCGGGCGCAGACCAGCGTTAAAGCCCGCCCTACTTTACCAGCCGCATCAACGAGTTGGCAAAAAAGCGCAAGCCGTGGTCTAAGCTCTAAAAATCGCCGTGCTTCTATACCGCCGTGGGTCATCAACACGGGCAGCCTCATTATTATGGGGCTTTTGGTGTTATTAAGCTTATCAATTGGTGTGGCTGATTTTTCGTGGTCAGGTATATTTCACAGCCTTATCAACCATAGCGCCAACTCCGACAGCTCACTGCTACTGGTCAGTCGCCTACCGCGTACCATCGCTATTATCTTGACCGGTGTTTCCATGGCAGTTGCTGGGATGATTATTCAAGTGGTGCTCAAAAACCGCTTCGTTGAGCCATCGATGGTCGGTGCAACTCAAAGCGCCGCACTGGGATTATTGGTGGTTAGCCTGCTATTTCCAGCCAGTGCGCTCATTGTCAAAATGGGCGTGGCTACCATCGCCGCGGTATTTGGCATGATGCTCTTTATGCTACTGATCCACCGCATTCCGCCGACGGATTTTTTAATGATCCCGCTGATTGGTATCGTCTTCGGTGGCATTATCGAGGCAGTGACGACCTTTATCGCCTATCAAACCGAATCGTTACAGATGCTCAGCGTTTGGCAATTTGGTGATTTCTCTGGCGTCTTAGCAGGTCGTTACGAGCTTTTGTGGCTGACGGGCGGACTGTGCGTGCTGGCGTATATCATTGCTGACAAGCTGACCATCGTCGGTCTGGGTGACAATATCGCGCTCAATTTAGGGATCAGCAAACGACAAGTGACGTGGGTTGGTGTTGGTATGGTGGCGATGATGAGTGCGGTTGTCGTTGTAACCGTTGGCATGATTCCCTTTATTGGTTTGGTCGTGCCTAATATCGTCAGCCGATTGATGGGGGATAAATTGCGCCGTAGCTTACCAGCGGTGGCATTATTGGGCGCTTCGGCAGTGCTATTGTGCGATATTATTGGACGCTCGATTCGCTATCCATTTGAAGTGCCTGTGGCGACGGTTTTCGGGGTCGTTGGTACGGTGCTGTTTTTATGGCTATTATTGCGTGCGCCTGCTGAGCAATAAAATAGCTCGCCATAAAGTTCTTTATTCATAACAACTGATCAAACCTCTTTGCCTCTTCTCTCTATTTTATCGTTGTTTTGTCTGATTAGATAAGCCTAGCACTATAGGATTTACGCATGTTTTCACCGTCTAAGCCTAGCACCACAGCCAATAACACTATAGATAACAGTGCTTCAGAAAATAACGACAAAACTACTTTTGGACAAAGTTGTCTTGCGCGACTCTGGACATTTGTAGTCAATCACCCAAAATCCATTGCCGCTATCATATTGCTGATCTCAACCACCCTATTTTTGACAGTCAATGTCAACGGCCATTGGGACTTTGCGCTACCACTGCGAGGTAAGAAATTACTGGCGTTAATGGTCGTCGGTTATGCGATTGGCGTATCGACTCTATTATTTCAAACCTTAACGCACAACCCTATCCTGACGCCATCACTGTTGGGCTTTGACTCGCTATACGTTTTATTACAAAGCCTGTTGGTTTTCTTTTTGGGTGCAATAAGTTTTACCAGTATCAATCCTCTTGCCAAATTCACCCTTGAAATTGTTCTAATGTTTGGCGCGTCATTATTATTATTTAAGCTGCTGTTTTCAAAAAGCAGTCAAGATTTGACACGACTAATATTGGTCGGCGTTATCTTTGGGGTATTGTTTCGTAGCTTATCAGCCCTGATTGCCAGATTGATCAATCCTGATGATTTCGTCGTCGTGCAATCTGCCAGTTACGCGCAATTTAATACGGTCAATCCGCAGCTGCTTGGTATCAGCATTGTTATCTGTGCCATTAGCGCGCTATTTATCTGGCGCTGGCGTTATCAATGTGACGTATTGATGCTTGGCAAATCACAAGCCATTAACCTCGGTATCAATTATCAACGCCTAGCGTTTGGACTATTAACGGTCATTGCGGTATTGGTCGCCACGGCAACCTCATTGGTCGGTCCAGTGACTTTCTTTGGGCTGTTGGTTTGTGCGCTAACCAATCGTATCGCTCGGAATATGTATCACAGCGAGCGTCTGATATTGGTCTGTTTGGTGGCGATGATTTGCTTGGTACTCGGTCAGACGATATTTGAGCAACTATTGGGCATGGCAGGGGTACTATCGGTGGTCATTGAATTGGCTGGTGGTTTGGTATTCTTAATATTGATTTTTATGACTCAGCGTCGTTAAGACCGTACTTATTTAATAATCACTGACCTAGTAGCCAATCATCTAAAAACCATTGATATAGTAATGAAAAATCAGATCCTTTGTAAAAATAAGAACCACTATGATTAAACTCAATAACATCTCGCACCATATTGGCAAACAGCAAATTCTTCATGACATTACGTTGTCGTTACCAAGCGCACAGGTGATTGCCCTGATTGGTCCCAATGGCGCGGGTAAATCTACTTTATTTTCGGTCATGGCACGCTTGCAACCGCTACAGTCGGGACAGGTCAGTTTCGCTGTAGATAATGAGGAACGTGATATTGTTAGTTGTCATGCGCGAACCTTGTCCAAAACTGTGGCGATGCTTGGACAAGACAACCAAGTACAAGGACGACTTCGCGTGCATGAGCTGCTGATGTTTGGGCGCTATCCTTATCATCAAGGACAGCCGACGGCTGATGATCAGCAAAAAGTGCAAGAAATTATCGAACGTTTTGAGCTTGCGCCATTAGCCGAGCGTTTTTTATCGACACTATCAGGTGGTCAGCGTCAGCGGGTATTGATTGCCATGATCGTTTGCCAAGATACGCCTTACTTATTACTCGATGAGCCGCTCAATAATTTGGATATGTATCATGCTGGTCGCCTGATGCGTGAGCTGCGCGAATTGAGTCATAGCCAGCAAAAAACTGTGGTCATCGTGCTGCACGATATCAATCAAGCCGCGCAGTTTGCCGATACCGTGGTCACTATGAAAGAGGGTCAGGTGATGGCTGTTGGTCAACCTGCAGATGTCATCACCCAAGCAACCATGAAGGATCTGTATAACGTCGATGTTACCGTGCTCAATCATCAAGGTCGCCCAGTGATTGTCGATGCGGTTTAAGTACAGAGCTTTGCAAACAATAAAAGGAATTGTTGATGCATAAAATCTTATTGAATCATCGATGGATAAATTACAAAAACTTATCCCTATTAATTTTAACCATTAGCTTTTGCCTATGCCTTTATTACGCTGTGAATAAAGAGATAGCAGATACCCTATTTTGGTTAGGCATGACTTTGTATGTGCTAAGATTGGTGGTTATTCCGATGGATTTTACTCAAAATATTGCTGCAGTAGATTATACAAAAAACTTTGACGAAAATAATAGCTGGCATAGAAATGTCATGCTAGGTGAGCTATTTGCCTCCTTGCTCCTTACCGTTGGGATAGCCTACAGTATATTTTTGCAATTAAAGCTTTAGTTAGCGATCTTAATAAATACTATCAAAGATAGCCGTACTCTGTAATATTGACATTACCACTTTTACCTCTGAAGGTTGCATAATCATCATTATGGATATGGTTTAAGTACAGCATATCTTATAGTTGCTCTTTAATGGCTGGTTTCGCGTAATCGCTTCAAAGAGTTGTCTTTAACCGTCAATTTTTGCCTTTGCTTTAACCGACTTTGACGCCCTTTGACCCATAAATACACACCTGTGCCAGATAAGACCGCCACGGCTAACCCCGTCAATGCTAAAAATATTTGATACAACAAATGAACTACGCCATGGCTGATATGTCCCATGTGTAGCGTTGCCATCCATTGATCAGCTTGATTACCAAATGAGCTTTGATACCCAAAATTAATACGCTCGACATTGCCTGTTGCGGCGTCAACCGTGATAGATGACGCACCGCCTTTTTTACCGATATCTTTATTGGTTTTAAAGCGCATTTGCCATTGATTGTCCTCTTCTACCCAACGCACTCCCAATAGCTGCTGGACGTCGACGCCATTTTTTTGTGCGGCTATCTCTGCCTGCCTGCTTAAATAAGCAATACTATTAGCCTTGTCTACCTTATTAGTACTGTTCATATTAGTGCCAATAGTAGTCGCCTCATCACTACTAGATTCAGTGTTTATCGCAGGCTTATTTTGTTTCTTTCCTTTGCCTTCATCTCTACCTTCAAGTCCTACCAGCGCTTGCATTACAGGCTGATATACCAATTTTAAATTAAAACCAACACTCGACCACGCAATGACAAATAACATGAGCCAGAGCCATAAGCCAAACGCATGATGCAAATCATAATTAAGCTTAAAAGTATTGGTTTTTCGGCGGATTTTCCAAGCAGGTAGCCAGCGTTTAAAAAATGAAGCGCGGGGTTTGCCAGATGGTTTTCTCAATGCGGTTTGTTGAGATTTATTGGCACTAACTGCTCTTGGAAAGGTTAAATAAAAGCCGATGAAACAATTAATCGTCCAAATTAAAGACACGATACCCAGTATTAATTTGCCGATATCACCTAGCAATAAATCTCGGTGCAACCAAAATACCTTGTACATCGTATTGCGCCATGCCCACACCTCTTTATCACGTGTACCGATGATTTCACTAGTAAAGGGATTGACATATACCTCTTGAAATGGCGCTTTGGGCTGATTTTTGGCGCTTTCACCTCGGACTCTATCTACCGAAAAAACCGCTGATTTGTTCAGCGCTACTGACGTTGGCATACTAGAAAATTGATACTGTGGATAAGCGCTGATAACAGCATCATGCAGTGTGGCGATCGGTAGTGGCGGCTTGTGTTGCGACTCAATATTTGCCAGCTTGTGATTGAACACATCATCTAACTCATCATGAAACGCCAATAGCGTGCCCGTGATACCAGCAATGATCAAAAAAGCTGCCATCGCAAGCCCAGTATAACGATGAATCCATAAACAGCTCTGACGTAACGTAGGGGGAAATGAAGTCATTAGTATTGGTTTTTTATTCATCGTTTCTTTATTCATTGGTTGTTTTGATTGGTATTTAAAAAAAGTTGTAATTGCTATCACATGCTTCATCATTTACTGACCATAAAAAAGCCAGCTCTCATACAAAGACAGCTAGCTTTTAGATATTACCAATAACAGTTAGATTAGAATTGATAGGTCAAAGAGGTTTTGATATTACGACCCATCTCAAAATCTGTAGCCGTAGCATTAGCTGGATTTAAGCGCGAACCGTGGCTAGCATAAGTTTCATCAAACAGGTTATAAACCCCAACTGTGGCTTTCAAGCCATCTACTTGAGCTGGAGAGTAGCTCATAAAGATATCATGGACATCATAGCTCGGTTTCTTAAGCTCCGTAACGTCACCTCGAAGTATAAAGGTTTGCGTAACAGGGGCTACATAGGTACTGCGCCAGCCAAGCTCAGTGGTATCAGTTGGCTGATACGCTAGATTGACCATGTATTTATCACCTGCATCTGATCCTGACCCTGTTTGTGAATAAAAACTATAACCCGTATCTTCACCTTTACTACGCGCATGAGCATAGCTTAAACCCATGCTAAAGTTATTCATTTTATAATCAGCGGCCAGCTCAACACCTTTTATTTTATAATCTTCGTCCTTATTGACCGCACCTTGGCAATCATTCCCAAGGTTTGGTCCACAGCTTAGACCTGAGCGTATAAATTCAATATAGTTTTCGATATTGGTTTCAAAGTATTTACCGCTTAGTTGTAGCGAATCATTAGCCGTAGTGAGATCACGCAAGGTGGTTACGACACCCACTTCAGCGTTATCACCCTCTTCTGCTTTTAGGTCGTTGTTAACCACTGTGCCAGCACCATCTCGATTGAAGATAGCTTGGCCTAAATCTGGGCCATTGAACAGCTGAGTATAGCTAGCAAAAACCTGCGTACTCGGCGCAATCTCATAGCTTGCGGCAAGTGCACCGACAACATTATCGTAAGTTTTGCCACCAGCAATAAAATCAGGTGCTTCATAGCGGTCATAACGCACGCCTGGCGTTAGGCTAAATTTACCCATTTGCCATTGGTCTTCTAAATAAACTGAGGTATTTTTAGCACTATCTTCCCCTGATGCGGGCAGTTTTGTTGCACGGTCTTTAGCGGTGTAAAAATCTGACTGTTTTTTATAGTGCTCTAATCCTGCGATCAGTTTATGGCGTCCTGACGTTGCATCAATTACACTGGTGTTTTCGATCTTACCACCAGTAGTTTTCACTTTTGCATCCCAATCATAGCCTGGCGATGTTTTCGGGTCATTATCACGTGAAATTTGGGTCTCGGTTTGATAAATGGTGGTATCAACGTCAACCAGCGAGCTTGCTGGGTTAAAGTTATAATCAAGCGTATAGGTATCACGCTTTACTTTTTGCGGGATTGGATCATCGCCGAGGCTTGGAAAATCCGGACGGAATGGGAAAGTCCCTTCTTTATCAGTACGGCTAAAGCTTGCGCCTACATGATGGTCATTACCAACATAGGCGCCGGCTTTTAATAAGAAGCTCTCGCTCTCACTGTCTTCAAACAACTCACGGCCTTCACCGTCTTCACCCGAGCTGGTATCACGCTTGCCATAATAAGCCAATAAATCGACATTATCAGATGGTGCGCCAAAAACTGTGGCTGACGTCAGTAGCTCATCATTATTACTGGCATAACCTGCTTTTAGCTTGGCACCAATCTTTTGACCAGGTTTAAGTAAGTCAGCGGCATCGACCGTTTTAAAAGCAACCGCGCCGCCAAGTGCATCATTACCGAGCGTGACAGAATTGTTGCCCACTGCCACATCCGCTTGTTTGAGCAAATCAGGATCAATGGTGATATCGCCCATATGATAGAACAGCTTGCCTTCTTGGCGCGCGCCATCAATGGTGACTTTTAGGTTGCTGTCTTCAAGACCGCGAATACGAATGCGCTGGTTGACCGATGACGTACCGCCTATGGTCACGCCTGGCACCACATTTAAGAAATCGCTTAAATGGCTTGCTTGCTGTGCAGGCGTATAGTCTTCTATGTAAACAGAATCGGTTTGCACTTTATCACGTACTGAGCTATTGGCTGTCACCGTAATGGTCTGCAACGTGGTGCTTGGCATGTCTTCTGCAGGTGCTGCACTGACTGCTTGTGACCATAATACCGCTGCCACGCCCATGGACAATACCGTCATTTGACTAGATAGTTTTGATAACTTTACTTCACGCATAACACACTCACCTTATTGACTATCACAAATTAGAATTTTTAAAAGCTATTTACTGTTGAGCACAGCTTGTGGCAGTTGCACCGCTTATTGTTGAAAACCATTTTTTAGACGATTGGAGTCTTGACAAAGCCAAAGTCTTTCATACGAATAACAATGTTAATGATAATTGTTAGCATTTAAATAATGAGAGGCATAATAACGAAGTATTAACAATTTGGCAATAATTAATGCGAGAAATTTAATATTAAAAAATAGCGCTAAATCTGGCTGACTTATTCCGTTTTGTTGCTTACTGTTTTTAGACGAGTAGAAATAGCGAGCAAACCAAATTCGCTGCGCTATGTTCGTCTAATAGACTGTTATTATTTAAAAAATAAAGCCATCAACATGAAAAAAAACATTGCAATAGCCAACCCTTTCACTATACCCTTATATAGTTGACCAATTAGTCAGGTTTAAACCTACGACTATTAGTCATATTGATAAATAATAGCTAGCTGCTGATATTTATTAGCACAAGGATAAGTGCGACTCTTTGTGAGACAACTAAGCAATATGAAGATAAACGGTGTGTCGATATCCATCTCTAAACTCATCACACTGCTTAGCTCTCTCCACAGAGCTTGGACTAAAAGTCACTTTAGGAGGAAGCCAAGATGAGCGAACACATTCAAGGGAACCCCGATTTACTATACGGATTGCATGACCGCCCTACCCCTACAAAAGCCTTTTTGGGCGCAGTACAACACGTACTTGCCAGCTTTGTCGGTATCATCACCCCCTCATTAATCATAGGTGGCGTCTTGGGTCTGGGTGAACATATCCCTTATCTCATCAGCATGTCATTGATGGTATCAGGGGTCGCTACCTTTATTCAGACGCATAAAGTTGGACCGGTAGGTTCAGGTCTGATGGCGTTACAAGGAACCAGTTTTGGCTTCTTGGCTGCGGTATTGGCAGCAGGTTTTGTGGTAAAAAACAAAGGCGGGAGTCCGGAGGAGATTCTCTCTGTTATCTTTGGCGTCTCCTTTCTTGGTGCCTTCGTTGAGATTTTCTTAAGCCAATTCATCACCAAACTCAAATCTCTGATGAGCCCTATCGTGACGGGTTGTGTGATTGTGACTATCGGTCTGTCATTAACCAAGGTTGGTCTGACGGATTTGGCAGGCGGTGTTGGCGCTGAAGATTTCGGGAGTATACAGAATCTGCTGCTCGGTGGCGGTGTTTTGGTCAGTGTGGTATTGATTAGTATTGTTAATAATAAAGTCATTCGCTCCAGTGCTATTTTTATAGGGTTGATGCTTGGTCTGATCGCAGCCATTCTTATGGGACGTATTGATTTCTCTTTGGTCTCTGATGCCCCTATCTTTACGCTACCTGTACCATTCAAGTTTGGCTTTGGGTTTGATTGGCAGGCTTTTATTCCTATCGCCTTTATGTATGTCATTACCAGTATTGAAACCTCTGGTGATTTGACGGCGACTTCGATGATATCGGGCGAACCCATCAAAGGACCTTTATACGAGAAACGTATTAAAGGTGGCGTATTGGGAGACGGTGTCAACTCATTAATTGCGGCGGTGTTTAACACGTTCCCTGTAACGACTTTTAGCCAAAACAACGGCGTTATTCAGATGACTGGTATTGCCAGTCGCTATGTGGGCTTCTATGTTGGGGCTATCTTGTTCACTATGGGGCTATTCCCTATTTTGGGTGCTATCTTTACCCAATTGCCCAAACCAGTCGTTGGCGGTGTGACGTTATTGATGTTTGCAACGGTAGCGACTGCTGGTATTCGCATCCTATCAACGGTCAACTTTACCCATCGTAATATCTTAATCATTGCCACTTCGCTAGGTCTGTCCATGGGCGTGGCTTTTGTTCCTGATGTATTCGCACAAGCGCCTCAGCTTTTCCGTAATATCTTTGGTTCGGCGGTTACTATGTCAGGTATTGTGGCCATTACTCTCGATATGATTTTGCCCAAAAACTACGGTGTCGAATTTGATACGGTAGAACAGCATCTGGATGACGGTCTAAAGCCTCTTAGACAAAAGGCTTCTTAAACGTACGTTAGGATAGTCAAATTCTTTACCAATCAGCATTGCTGTTCTGGTTCTGCACATTGACTCTTTTAGCGCTCATTAATACGAAAGCATTTAAAGTGCTTTCGTATTAATGGCATGTTATAGACGTAAAATAATAATACATAAGCATTACTCAAGACCACAGCCACGCAAGATAAACGGCACTAAAAATTCTGCCGCCCGCGCTTCATCCTGCTGATCGTACTCACTCTTTTCCATCAAACCGACAATTTCTGTCTCAAATTCTGCATATCGCTGCGTCGTTGCCCAAATCAAAATCAATAGCTGTAAAGGGTCAGCGATGCCAATTTTGCCTTGCTCATGCCAAGTTTTCATCACTTGCGCCTTGTCTAGCGCCCACGCCTTCATGGTCGCCGACATAAATTCATGCAGATGAGGAGCACCGCCGATGACTTCCAGCGCAAACAATTTATGGCGATTGGGATGAGCAAACGCTTGATGCAATTTGGTACGGACAAACTTTTCGATGACCGTTTTAGGGTCACTATCGACACTCATAGCGACCAAGCCATCGTTCCACTCTTGAATAATAGAATGCAGCACGGCTTGGTACAGATTTTTTTTATTCTTAAAGTAGTAATGCACGTTAGCTTTTGGCAGCTCGGCTCTATCGGCAATACCTTGCATCGTCGCACCGCGAAAACCTTGCAGCACGAACTCCTCTTCTGCCGCCGCCAAAATGACGGTTTGATTGTGGGCGCGGATATCTTGCTGATTGCGCTGTACAGGCGCGTCAGACGCGGCTTGTGGTTCTATATCGTTATGTTGAGCCATGATAAATGTTACCTGTCATTATTGTGATGAATAAAGAGCCATATCCCAGCCAATAACTGGATTCATATGCTAATTTTTATGAAATATCACCAGTCTAAATAAAATATTTACACAAAGTAGTTGACCAAATGGTCAGGTTTAAGCAGAATAGCTCATAGTAAACCAATTATTATTCGATAAATACTACTTTAGCATGAGATGTTATCGAGAAATGTTACTCCACCGCTTTTGTCAGAAAAGAAAAGGATGTCATCGTGAAATTATCTTTACAGCAGTTTAATGAGCTCTCAACAGCTGAGGCAATTTCACATCTATTGACCTGCTGTACCAGCACCCATTGGGCGCAGGCTTTAGAAAAAAAACGTCCTTTTTCAGATATATCTACATTACTTGCCCATAGTGACCACACTTGGCAACAAGCACAGACAGCAGAAGCCCAGTTACTAGAGGCTTTTGATGGTCATCCACAAATCGGCAACGTTGACTCATTAAAAGAAAAATACCGCAATACTCAAGACAGTGCTGCCCATGAGCAGTCGGGTGCCAATGATGCCAATGACGAGGTGATTGAAGCTTTGGCACAAGGCAATCAAGACTACCTTGATAAATTTGGCTTTATCTTTATCGTATTTGCTACCGGTAAGAGCGCGCAGCAAATGCTCGATTTATTGTTGGCACGCTTGCCCAATGATCGCGCTACTGAACTGGTCAATGCGGCGGCTGAGCAAAATAAAATCACCCGCTTACGTTTACAGAAACTGCTGAGTGACGCTTAACGCATTCAGCCCATCTGACTCAATTTATATAAAAGGAATTATTATGTCAGGTACTCTCTCATCGCATATTTTAGATACCCATTTGGGCAAACCAGCCGCTGGTATTGCCGTGACGCTAGATCGCGTAAGCGCAAATGGCGAGGCTTCTCTATTAGCCAATGGCGTCACCAATGCGGATGGACGCGTGGCACCAGACAGCTGGTCGTTTGACCCAACGATTGATATTGCTGAATATCATTTAGATGTTGGTCGTTATACCTTAACCTTTGATACGCAGTCTTATTTCGATGCACAAAATCTCACGGCTTTTTATCCAAAAGTAGTCATTGATTTTATGATAAGTGATAATGGTCACTATCATGTACCGCTACTGCTTAGCGTACATGGCTACAGCACGTATCGCGGCTCGTAGTTATGTAGTTATATAGCATCACCATATAAAAGAACATCATAAAAGCACGTCGCCATAGCAAAACGCGTCGAAAAATTGAAAAAAGCTGAACAAAAGAAAATTGTAAAAAGGACATTTGCAACATGGGCGCTTATTATCTCGATTGGTTTAACTTATTTTTTCGCTGGTTCCACGTCATCGCTGGCGTGGCATGGATTGGTGCGTCTTTTTACTTTGTTTGGCTAGATCTTAGTTTACGTAAACCACCACAGTGGAAGGCTGACAAAGGTATTTCAGGCGACTTATGGGCGGTACATGGTGGCGGCTTTTATGAAATTGCCAAATATAAGCTTGAGCCCGAAGAGATGCCAAAGACCCTGCACTGGTTTAAATGGGAAGCTTATACCACTTGGCTGACGGGTATGGCGATGCTCTCTATCGTCTATTATGCCAATGCGACTGCCTACTTGATTGATCCCAGCAAAGTCGATTTTGGTAGTAGTATCGGTGCCATTTCGACCAGTTTGTTATTTTTATTCGGCAGCTATTTCATTTATGAAGTAATTGTCCGCAGCCATTTAGGCAAAAACTCCTTCATTTTTAGCACCATTATTTTTATCCTATTAATCATCGCCTGCTGGGGTTCTTATCAGCTATTTAGTGACCGTGCTTCGTTCATTCATATCGGTGCTATCTTAGGTACGGTAATGGCAGGTAACGTCTTCTTCGGCATCATGCCTGCTCAACGAGCGCTGGTAGAATGCGTGAGGCGTGGCGAAAAACCAGGCAAAGAAGTAGCGGACTTGGCACTACAAGCAAAAAATCGCTCGCTGATGAACAACTATTTTACCTTACCGCTGATCTTTACCATGATTAGCAATCATTATCCGATGATGTACTCTCATGCTCACGGCTGGTTGGTATTGGTATTTGTGGGTATCATCACGGCTATTGTACGTCACTATTTTAACCAAAAGCATTTAGACAATCATAAGCCGCGTTATTTGGTCATCCCTGCTGTCTTAACCGTATCATTAATTATTTGGATGCGCCCAGAACCAATTGAGCCATTACCTGTTGTCAATGCTGCAGTCGCTGCTGAAACGGCGACACCAAATAGTGTGCCACCAACAACTACTGATAGTGCAGTCGACGGTTCTACTATAAGCACTGATGCAGCCTCAAATGAAAATATCACTGCCGACGTCGTGCCAGTAACTGCCTCTGCTGATGATGCCATTATGGATGTCGTGCACACGCGCTGTAGCACGTGCCATGCCGCTCAGCCTACTCAGCAAGGATTTGCCGCGCCGCCAGCTGGTATCATCTTGCAAACACCGACCGACATGAAAACTCATAAAGCAAAAATCGTCACTGCCGTACAAACGGGCTATATGCCACTGGGTAATCTCACAAAATTGACTGATGAAGAACGTCAGCAAATGGTGGCTTACGCATCGGGATTATAGATAAAGGTCGCAGATAAATATTATATAGATCCAAAGTTACGCCTTATTTTGCTTTAATTGACTTAAGTTGCTTTAAAATATTTAGGATATATTGACAATGACCAAAAAAATAATCAGCGATTTCAATCAAGACGCCTACCCTCGCGACTTAAAAGGCTATGCTGATAAGCCGCCAAAAGCCAACTGGCCAGGCGGCGCTAAAATCGCTGTACAGTTCGTCCTCAATATCGAAGAAGGCGCAGAAAACAGCGTGATTCATGGTGACGGTCAATCAGAGCGGTTTTTATCGGATGTCTTGGGGACACCAGAATTTAACAATCGTCATCAGTCGATTGAGTCGGCATTTGAGTATGGTAGCCGTGTGGGCGTTTGGCGAGTATTGGATACTTTTAAAGAATACGGTTTGCCTATTACGACCTTCACTTGCGCTGCTGCTGCCGAAAAAACGCCACATATTATCGAGCGAGTATTAGAAGATGGGCACGAAATCGCCAGTCACGGTCTACGCTGGATTACTTATCAAAATATGTACCGCGAGACCGAGCGCGAGCATGTGCGCCGTGCCACTGAAATATTCGAGAGCATGATCGGCGGTCAGCCGCTTGGTTGGTACACGGGACGAGATAGCCCGAATACTCGTGAGTTGGTCACCGAACAAGGTGGCTATATTTATGACTCAGACTCTTACGCAGATGAGCTCCCTTACTGGCTCAATGTCAAAGTAGAAGACGGTAATAAAATCGCTCGTAAGCCGCATTTGGTCATTCCCTATACCTTAGAGACCAATGACATGCGTTTTGCCTCAAGCCCAGGCTTTACCAACGCCGAGCCTTTTTATCAATACTTAAAAGACAGCTTCGATACCTTATACGAGGAAGGCACGCACACACCCAAGATGCTGACCATCGGGCTGCACTGCCGCATCATTGGTCGCGCCGGTCGCATCGTTGCCCTCAAAAAGTTTTTGCAATATATCACCAGCAAGCCCGATGTTTGGGTATGCCGCCGTGATGACATTGCCAAACACTGGTATAAAAGCCATCCAGCCACTGCCGATAACACTGCAAACTGGATGTAACCATACGTTTAGACACAAATTTATTGCGGCACAACACCACTAAGGAACATCAACAATGTCAACAAAGAGTACATATTACGCACCCACTGGCGGCTTGCCTCCACAAACACAATTACTATCAGATCGCGCTATCTTCACCGAAGCTTATGCCATTATTCCCAAACGTGTACTGACCGACATTGTTATTAGCTATCTGCCGTTTTGGACAGGTATGCGCATGTGGGTGCTTGCACGCCCACTTTCAGGTTTCTCTGAGACTTTTTCGCAGTATATCGTCGAAGTTGAGCCTAATGGCGGCTCAGAAAAGCCTGAGCTAGATGCAAACGCTGAAGGTGTTATATTCATCGTTGAAGGTGAAATGGACATGACTATCGAAGGCGTGTCGCATCATCTTGAAGCGGGCGGTTATGCATTCTTACCACCCGGCTGCAAATGGACGATAAAAAACAATAGCGACAAGCACGTTAAATTCCATTGGATTCGTAAAGCTTATCAACACTGTGAAGGTATTGAAGTGCCTGAAGCCTTTGTAACCAGCGATCACGATGTTGAAGCGATTGAGATGCCGGGTACTAATGGCGTATGGGCAACCACCAGATTTACCGAGCAGTCGGATATGCGTCACGACATGCATGTGAATATCGTAACATTTCAGCCAGGTGGCGTGATTCCATTTGATGAAACTCATGTGATGGAACATGGTTTGTATGTCCTAGAAGGTAAAGCCGTCTATCACTTAAATGGTGAATGGGTAGAAGTGGAAGCGGGCGACTTTATGTGGCTACGCGCATTTTGCCCACAATCTTGTTACGCTGGCGGACCTGGTCCATTTAGATACTTACTATACAAAGACGTGAATCGTCATATGCCGTTTATTCGCCCAGCACGATAAGCCCTGCGCAGTAAATAATAACCAGAACAACAAACCATTCAGAACGATGAGCAATATAGCGGCATAATCGTTCATTCGAATATGTCATTTATTCCCAGATGTTGATTTAATTCGCGTACGGGCTTATGGCAAAGTGGCTCATAGCAATTATAAACAGTGATCACCAAAAGTAAGGCAAAGTCATGAGTACTCTTATGAAGACTACGATCGTTGCAAGACCTTTAACCAAAGCTGAGTTTGCGCCCTACGGCACCGTAATAGAACCCTATGACAAGGCAGCACAGACGCCTGAAAATAGCTACCATATCAATAAAGGCTATGCCTGCCGCCATCACGCCATCGCTGAAGCCAAACTGGACGGCGGCGATGTCGGCATGAGTATCTTCCGCGCCAAAAAGCGTGAATTTCCTATTGCCTTATCGGTAATGGAATATCATCCGTTTGGCACGCAAGCGTTCTTTTCGATGAATGGTCAGGATTATATCGTCATCGTTGCGTCTGCTGGTGCGCCGCCACAGTCTGCAGATGATTTGACCGTGTTTTATGTCCAATCTCATCAAGGTGTGCAATACGATGCCAATGTCTGGCATCATCCGCTACTTGCCCTCGGTTGTGACTCTGATTTTTTGGTGATAGATCGCATCAATGGCGAAGGCAAAAACTGTTATGAGCTGGATATAGAGGATTGGCAGGTGCAAATTGAACTTGCCAGTTAGCACTCTTCCGTTTAATTAGGGTCTGTAAACGAGCTGTTAACCATTCATAAAGATAAAGCCAGTTAATAAAGATTAGCTGGCTTTATCTTTATGAATGTAGGATCCATCCTATATAAATAATCATCTTCCAAAACACAGTACCCATTTAACAGCAGTAGCAAAACATCTACATAGGCTACTTGCCTTTTATGTACTATCGTACTAGAATACTGAAACGAAGTAAGCTTCCCTTTTCTTTTCCATTAAGATGAATGTTATGAGCACAGACCCTTATCAAAGCTTATTAAGCCATTTAGCCAGTTGTCATGACAGCACCGCTATCGACCTACTATTCAGTGCGCTATTGACGGAAAAAGAGCAGCAGGAAATTGCCAATCGTATCCGCATTTTTGACTTGCTTGAGCGCGGTGTCACCCAGCGCGAGATATCCGAGCAGCTAGGTGTCGGTATCGCTACCGTCTCGCGCGGCGCCAAAGCCATGCAAGTTCATGATGTGAGTGCCTTACTAATGACTCATAGAAAAAATTCATAAAAGACACAGCTGAAAAGGCCGCCTAATTAATCAGAAACTAGAGTTTTAATTTGTCTTACTTTTTATTTGATCAACCATTGAACCAATTTGGATATTGTTATGACCTCTCCTAACTCAAAACCTAACCAACCTGCTGCTATTGACATTCCTAGTAAACCACAGCGCATTAAACTCACTCAGGATATTGATTTCTTTGCGTTGTTCAAACGTATTGAGCGCGCTTTTGAGACTTGTTATTTGCTCGAATCATTGGGCGAAGATGGACATATGGCGCGCCACCATGCCATTGGTTTCGACCCCGTTATGACCATTGCTGCCATCGATCGTACAACCCTCGCGATTACTGATAATAAAACTGCTGAAACTAGCCGTTATCAAACGGATAATCCTTACGAGCTACTGCGCAAAATTACGCCACAGCACGTCATTGCTCGCGACCAAAGCGGTGGTCTTGTCGGTTATTTGGGTTACGACAGTGTCAATTTCTTTGAACCCAGTCTCAATGCTAAAGCGAGCGATGACTTTGAACCGTTTAAATTTGGCGTATATTTGGATGGTTTGACGCTCGATAAGATGACCGGTGAGATTTTCTACTTTTACTATCCAACTGCGCAGCAAGAAAACCGTATCGAGCAAATCAAAGCGCTACTTGATGAGCAAATTCCAAACTATGAGCCGCCTACAGTTGAGTTTTTGGGTGATGGCATGAGTCAAGAAGAGCATGCCAAAGTCGTGATGCAAGTCAAAGAAGACATCATCTCAGGGCGTATCTTTCAGTGTGAGGTTGGCTTTAAATCCAAATACCGTATTGCCGGCGATAAAATGCCCATTTATGAGAAATTGCGGTCGGTCAATCCGTCGCCGCACATGTATTTTATGAAATTTGCCCAGCAGTGCATCATTGGTGCCTCGCCTGAACTGCTATTTCGCTTGCGCCAAGGTGAGATGGAAACCTATCCACTGGCCGGTACTGCCAAGCGCGGTGTCGATGTCATCGAAGACCGACAGCTTGCCCGTGCATTGCTCAACGATGCCAAAGAGATTGCCGAGCACAATATGCTAGTCGATTTGCATCGCAACGATATCGGCCGTGTGGCACAATTTGGCACCGTCAAAGTACGTAGTCTCATGGATATCAAACGCTTCTCTCACGTGCAACATATCTCGTCTGAAATCGTCGGAATCTTGCATCCTAATGAAGATATGTTTAGCGCCCTTGCCAGCAACTTCCCCGCTGGGACGTTGTCAGGCGCACCAAAAGTTGAAGCGATTAAAGTCATCAATGAGCTAGAACCAGATGGTCGCGGTGCTTATGGTGGTGCACTTGGATCGTTTAATTTCAATGGTGATTGTATTTTTGCCATTCCTATTCGCAGCCTATTCATCAATGGCGAATCCGCTTATGCGCAAACCTGTGGCGGCAATGTCTATGACTCCAATCCTGCTGATGAATATCTAGAAATTCAGCGTAAATTGTCTGCCATGAAAGTAGTTTTAGACAGCTTTATGAATCCGTAAATTGTGTATATTTTGCCAAAGAGTTGATAACCCATGAATGTTTTAATTATAGATAACTACGACTCGTTTACCTTTAATCTTTACCAATATATCGGCGAGATTTTACAGACGATGGACGGCGATAAAGCCGCAAACGTCATTGTTAAACGTAATAATGAGATAACGTTAGCAGATGTACAGGCCATGAATCTTGATCGCATTATCATTTCACCGGGCCCTGGCGCTCCTGACGACCCTGCCTACTTCGGTATTTGTGCCGAAGTAATTGAAGTCATGGGTAAGACGACGCCGTTATTGGGTGTCTGCTTAGGTATGCAAGGGATTGCGCATGTGTTCGGCGGCGATGTGGTACGGGCAAGCGTGCCGATGCATGGTAAGGTCTCATCGATTCGCCATGATGGCGCGGGTGTTTATCAAGGATTGCCGCAAGAGATTGAAATCATGCGTTACCATTCCTTGATGGTAAAAGCGGATACCTTACCAGATTGCTTGACTGTCACAGCTGTCGTCGCCAATAATTCTCATGCTGGGTTCAGCCTAACCGAATCTGCGCTAGCAGGTGAGGAGATTATGGGACTACAGCATAAAGACTATCCCATTCAAGGTGTGCAGTTTCACCCAGAGTCATTTGCGACGGAAGGTGCCAAACGCTTGCTGACGAATTTTTTACTACAAGTGTAAATCTTGATGCTTAAGTTTGGGGGATATGACACCAAAGAATAATAAGCTAAAGACATAAGCTAAAAACAAGCGTACCTCTAACTCAAATAAATTGAATTTTATGTCTAACTGACTTGTGTTCGAACTTAATTAACGCTTTAATGATAGACTGAAAACAACAAACAAAAGGCAGCCTTTAACAAGGTTGTCTTTTGTTATTTCAGCACAGTAATGAGCGACGAGTCAAAAAAAACACCCTTAACTAAAAAACTGACATAGCTTATTGTTTGGATTTTCTAGAAAATAAAATAGAGAGCGATATGGCAAATACCGATGGCGTAATGTCAGCACGGCAGTCATGGATAGGCACCATTCAAATCATCACGGCGGCGGTCTGCTGGGGTACGTTAGGGATATTTTCGACCTACCTCAATCAAATCGGCTTTAGTGGTTGGCAGATTACGATCTTACGTATCGTGACCGCGGCTTTTCTTATTCTTGTCATGCTACCAAAATTATGGCCGCATCTTATCAAGCTTCGTCGAAAGCAGTGGCTTGGACTGGCATTGCAGTCTTTGATTGGCGTACTTGGTATGTCAGTATGCTACTTTTTTGCTGTGATCTATGTCGGTGCTGGCCCTGCGGTTGCCTTGCTTTATACTGCACCTGTGTTTAGCTTATTGTTTTCGGCATTCTTGCTTGATGAATCTATCACTCGCCAGTCGGCATTACTGGCGCTCATGGCGGTATTTGGTGTTGGATTGACGATGTTGGGTGAGCAAGCGCAAGTCAACTGGGGCATCCTATTAGGACTGCTAGCAGGCGTCTGTTATTCCTTATACGGGGTACTGGGCAAGCGCGCGATGCACGATGCACACCCTGCGCCTTTGGTGTTTTTTACCTCTATTATCATCAGTGCTGGTGTACTGTTATTATTACCTGAAACCTATCAAACCTATGGGCAGTTATTGAACTTACCTTTACATACTTGGGGCTATGCCTTAGGGTTGTCTTTGATTGGAACCGTCGTGCCCTTTGCCCTTTATATGAAAGCATTAGAGAAATTACCTGCCACTCGTGCATCAGTATTTACGATTTTTGAGCCATTGACTGCCATTGCCCTTGCCATACTATTACTGCATCAATCCTTATCTTGGATTCAATATGTGGGCGTGGTATTAATCTTACTGGCAGCTTTATTTAATGCCATATTAAAAGGCACTGCCACTCGCGTACCACGCTGGCTAAAAAGACGACAAAGAATTTAGTGGTGACTTTTGATTATTTTAAATATTTTTATATCTGTATTATCAAACGAAAAAATCCCCAACTATATCGATATAGTCGGGGCTTTATTCTGCTTGACACTTTGCTTTAGAGGTAAGTATTTATGCCATAGACGGTTGCTAAATAACTTGGACTGTCTTGATGATATTACTGTTCAATACGCTGCAAAAAGGCCTGCGTACGTGGATGAGTAGACACTTCGAACATCTGCTTAGCGCTCCCTTCTTCGACCACATGACCATCCTCAATTAACACCACATGATCTGCCACATCACGAGCAAATTTAATCTCATGAGTCACAACGACCATCGTCCAGCCTTCAGATGCCAGTTGCTTCATCGTGCCCAGTACATCTTGTACCAATTCAGGATCGAGCGCAGACGTTGGCTCATCAAATAATAATAATGACGGCTTGATAGCCAGTGCACGAGCAATGCCAATACGTTGCTGCTGACCACCAGAGAGCTGGAACGGATACAGATCTGCCTTATCCGATAAGCCTACTTTATCAAGTAATGCCAGTGCCTGTTCGCGTGCTTGCGCCTTAGTTTGCCCTTGCACTACCGTCGGCCCAAGCATTAAATTCTCAATCGCGGTCTTGTGTGGAAACAAGTTATAAGATTGAAATACCATGCCTGATTTACGCTGCAGCGCCAGCAATGTTTTTTTCTTAGGCTTGGTAGCGAAGTCGACCGTTAAGCTACCATCATCAAAAGCAATGATGCCTTGATCAGGAATTTCCAGCGCATTCAAGCAGCGTAAAAAAGTGGTTTTACCAGACCCTGACGGTCCTAATATCACCACTACCTTGCCTTTTTCGATGGTCAAGTCGATGCCTTTAAGCACTTGATTGCCACCAAAAGCTTTGTGAATATTAGTGACTTGAATCATAAAGCTTCCTGTTGTACTGATATCTGTTTGCTAATAACACACGCTTATCGACGCGGTATTACCATCCTATACTGCCCCCATTATCAAGGGTTTATTTCGCCACGTAGCGATCAAGTCTGGTTTCAAGCTTACCTTGAATAAAGGTTAAGAACAGACAAATACCCCAATAAATAATCGCCGCTTCGGTGTAGACCAACATAAATTCATAGTTACGTGCCGTGATGATTTGCGCCTGCTTAAATAGCTCAGTCACCAATACCAATGACGCCAAAGAGGTGTCTTTTACTAGGCTAATAAAGGTATTGGATAACGGGGGTACTGACACCCGAAGTGCTTGCGGCAAAATCACGTGGCGAAAGGTTTGTAGATACGTCAAGCCTACGGTCGAGCCTGCTTCCCACTGCCCTTTTGGAATCGACAAAATAGAGGCACGCACCGTCTCCGATGCATACGCGCCAATATTGAGCGAAAAGGCAATAATCGCTGAGGGAAAAGGATCAAGCTTTACCCCGATACTTGGCAAGCCATAGAAAATAATAAATAGCTGAACCAGCATTGGTGTCCCGCGAATGGCAGACACATAAATACGGGCAAATCTGTATATGATTTCATGGAACCAGCCAGCACGCGGTACGATACGAATCAGCGCTACTGTCAGCGCAATAGACATACCAATCGCAAATGAGATCAACGCCAGCGGTATCGAATAATAAATACCGCCTTTGAGCATTGGCCAAAATGAATTGATGACAATTTGCGCCCGCGCAGGATCCATAAATGGTAGTAGTGCCAGTAACTCAGCTAGCATTGACGTGATAGACGCTAGCATTATTTTTGTTGACTTATATCAGCACCAAAGAACTCTTCGCTAAGCTTGGTCAGCGTCCCATCGGCTGCTAATGCGGCCATTGCTTCATTTAGTTTTGCCACCACAGCGTCATCCCCTTTGATGAGTACTAAACCTGAACCAGTCTGCTCACTCGCAGGCGCTGTCAGTTTGATTTCAAGTGCTGCATCTGGGAATTTTTTGAGATAATCCAATACTGCCAGATTGTCATTCATCGTGAAGTCAGCACGGTCTTGCTTAACCAGTTGAATCGCTTGCGCCATACCATCGACAGGGACGATTTCTGCGCCGTAGCGTTCTGCAAGCTCACCATAGTTGCTGCTCAGTGATTGCGCAGTACGCAGACCTTTTAAACCTTCCCACGAGCTATAGCGATTGTCATCAGTCGGTGCTAGTACAACCGCGCCCGACCAGCTATAAGGCATGGCTTTGTCATACTTAGCCAAACGCTCAGGCGTGGTCAAGCTTACTTGATTGGCCACCATATCGAAGCGTTTTGAGTCAAGACCTGCCAGCATAGCATCCCACTGGGTCTCTTTAAATTCGACGTCTACGCCTAGTTTATCTGCAACCGCACGTGTCACTTCGACATCATAGCCAGTTAGCTTGCCACTCTCATCATGATAAGTGAATGGCGGATAAGTACCCTCTGTACCGACGTTGATGGTGCCACCATTATTGATACGTTGCAGCAAATCAGAGCCACCCGTCGCGGCACTGTCTGTCGCATTGGTTTCTGCTTCATTGGTAGTAGACTGACCACAAGCGGCAAGTAGCATAGTACTGGCGGCAAGTGCTAAAAGAGTACGACGTTTCATAAGACGTCCTTATAAGAGTGAATGAATAATGCAAAAAGGTATCGTGCCAATAAAACCATAGCAACAAATAAGGATAAGACCAGCACAGGCAAATACTATAATAAAGTATTTGCGCCGCATTATTTAGCTTTGGCTGCTCGATTTGAGGATGATCAGCATATTTTTCAATACTGTTTCTATATTATCTTTGAATTTTTGGACATTTTTTAGGCAGATATTAACGTTATTATTGCCGATTAAATAGCCATTTATTCGTATACTAACGCACTTCAGAAAGAATAAACGTACAAAAACAGTGAGCATGCGTAAGACTATTATAATTCACCGGAGAATTGATAGCGATCGCCTGCATGCCACATCTTCACAAAGGTCAATACTCGACCTGCTGAATACGTCTGACGACGCAATACCAATGTCGGCGATTGCGGTGCGATTTGCAGTAGCGCGGCAATCTCATCTGGTGCCGCTAGTGCACGAATGGTATAGCGACCACGCTCTAGTGGACTTTTGGCAATGAGATAATCACTGGTATTGACCACACTAAAATCCTGCTCAATAAATTCTGGCACCTTTTGCGCATCCACCCAGCGCTCTTCGAACTGTATGGGCTGACCATCCGCAAAGTGAATGATTTTTACCTCGTATAAAACAGCAACGTCGCTACTACTATCTGCGCCAGTACTGTCATCCATCACGGTTGTATCAGCGTTTGTGTTAGCGCTTGTATTAGAAGACACAGCTACTTCATTAATATCAAATTTACGCCGTAATTCATCATCCAACATCGCAGCCGTAAGTATGCGTTTACTCACCACTTGCGCCTGATAATCACGGTTGGCAGATTTTAAATCCTGCGCGATATTACGCACTTCTACAAAAGTGTGATTGAACTGCTGCTGGGCGACAAACGTCCCCGACCCTTGCCGACGCTCTAGCACTCGCTCTTCGCTCAGCTCTTTTAGAGCGCGATTGACCGTCATACGCGATACGCCAAACTCTTTTGCCAACGCCATTTCTGTAGAAATTGCATTACCCGCTTGCCATTTACCCGAGTGAATATTGTCTAATATGGCGTTTTTTATGCGCTGATATGCCGGAATCGTCTTTGTCATGTCCGTGTTTAACCGTTAATTTCACCAATAAGAGTAGCGCCATAATATCACGAGATAACGTCATGAACCTTGTCAAAACACTGTGACATTTATCTATCTACCAAAATCCTCATAAAAATAATTGAGTCATTTATAAAAAATTGCTTGCATGAAAAAAGTATCTTTGATAATTTGTATATACAACTTTACGACAGTGCTAAAAAATCTGCGTCATCTAATCAATATTTCGCTGAATTTATAGACTGACGGTAAAACACTTACTTTGATTACTTTATCGTCTTAACAGATATCACAAGGATATGATAATGACTACTGACCATGGAACCAATAAAGAGACTAAGCTGACTCGCCGTGATGAGAGCCGCGAAATCGCCGCGCCCACTGGCAATACTCTACATTGCAAAAGCTGGCTGACCGAAGCACCTTATCGCATGCTGCAAAACAATTTGCATCCTGATGTGGCTGAGAACCCAAAAAGCCTCGTGGTCTATGGTGGTATCGGACGCGCAGCCCGCAATTGGGAAAGCTATGATCAAATCCTAGCGTCATTAAAAGAATTGGAAGACGATGAGACGTTGCTCGTGCAATCAGGCAAGCCTGTTGGCGTGTTTCAAACACACGAAAATGCGCCGCGCGTATTGATTGCAAACTCTAACCTTGTACCACGCTGGGCTACGTGGGAGCACTTTAACGAGCTCGATCGCAAAGACTTGATGATGTATGGTCAAATGACCGCGGGTAGCTGGATTTATATTGGCACCCAAGGCATCGTCCAAGGTACTTACGAGACCTTTGTAGAAGCAGGTCGTCAGCATTATGATGGTAGCTGGGCAGGACGTTGGATTTTAACCGCTGGTCTTGGTGGCATGGGCGGCGCGCAGCCACTTGCGGCTACTTTTGCAGGGGCAACTTCACTGAACATTGAGTGCCAACAGTCTAGTATCGATTTCCGCTTACGTACTGGTTATGTCGATAAGCAAGCCGATGATCTCGACCATGCTTACGAGCTCATCAAACAGCATACCGACGCAGGTGAAGCGGTCTCTATTGCCCTACTTGGTAATGCAGCAGACATCTTACCTGAGATGGTCAAGCGTGCGCACGATGGTGGCATGAAGCCTGATTTGGTCACCGATCAAACCTCAGCGCATGATTTGATCAATGGCTATCTACCAAGTGGCTGGACAGTGGAAGCATGGAAAGCTGCCCAAGAAGATTCAGGGCAACATGCAGCATTAACCAAAGCCGCCGCTCAGTCTTGTGCCGTACACGTACAGGCGATGCTAGATTTACAAGCAATGGACATTCCAACGACTGATTATGGTAATAATATCCGTCAGGTGGCTTTTGATGAAGGCGTTAAAGATGCCTTTAATTTCCCAGGTTTTGTCCCCGCTTATATTCGTCCGCTGTTTTGCCAAGGTAAAGGCCCATTTCGCTGGGTGGCGCTGTCAGGCGATCCAGAAGATATCTACAAAACCGATCAAAAAATCAAAGAGCTGTTCCCTGAAAATCAACATATCCATCGCTGGTTAGATATGGCAAAAGAGCGCATTCAGTTTCAGGGTTTGCCTGCCCGTATCTGCTGGTTAGGATTGGGTGAGCGTGACAAAGCAGGGCTCGCATTCAATGAAATGGTCAAAAACGGCGAGCTAAAAGGCCCTATTGTCATTGGTCGTGACCATTTAGACACAGGCTCAGTGGCTAGTCCAAATCGCGAAACAGAAAGCATGAAAGACGGCTCAGATGCGGTATCTGACTGGGCATTATTGAATGGTATGCTCAACGTGGCAGGTGGTGCCACTTGGGTGTCATTGCATCATGGCGGCGGCGTTGGCATGGGCTACTCGCAGCACTCAGGCATGGTCATCGTCGCAGACGGTACTGATGCCGCTGCCAAACGCTTAGCACGGGTACTGGTCAACGATTGCGGTTCAGGGGTTATGCGTCATGCCGATGCAGGTTATGAGCTAGCGATCAAAACAGCGAAAGATTATGGTCTAAATTTGCCGATGATTAAATAATTCGAATCATTTTACTTTATAAAAATAAATAGCCAGATAACTATGCAACTAGGATTACCCCTATGAACGATATCAAACAATTAACGCTACACCCTCGCCAGCTTAGCTTTAAAATGCTACGTGATATCTACGAGCAGGCTGTCATATTGACACTGCCCGAGAGTGCTTATAAGGCCATCGATGCCTCACATGAAGATGTGCGTACGATTATTGCCCGAGACAAAAGCGCCTATGGTATCAATACGGGCTTTGGCCTCTTGGCAAAGACGCGTATCAGTGACGACCAACTTGAGCTACTTCAGCGCAACCTGATCGTTTCTCACTCAGTGGGCACTGGTGAAGCACTTCCTGCAGGCGTAGTACGACTGATTATGGTCATGAAAGTGGCCAGCCTAGCACAAGGTTTCTCTGGTGTACGCCGCAAGGTAGTAGATAGTTTACTGGCCTTAATAAACAACCAAATCACGCCAAATATCCCAGCCAAAGGATCAGTTGGCGCCTCTGGTGACTTAGCCCCTTTGTCACACATGACGCTTGCGATGATGGGCGAAGGCGATGTCTTTGTTGGTGGTAAAAAAGTGCCTGCCGCTGATGCCCTAGCTCAGCATGGACTTGAGCCTATTACTCTTGCAGCCAAAGAAGGCCTCGCACTTATCAACGGCACGCAAGTCTCAACAGCATTAGCATTACGGGGTTATTTCTTAGCGCGTGACTTGCTGGAGACCGCCACCATTGTAGGCTCACTGTCGATTGATGCTGCCAAAGGATCGGACTCACCATTTGATGCCCGTATTCACGAAGTACGTGGGCATCATGGTCAAATTGAAATCGCCAAAGCACACCGTCAACTCATTAAAGGCAGTGCGATTCGCGCCTCGCATGACGGCGAGCAGGATGACCGAGTACAAGATCCTTACTGCCTGCGTTGTCAGCCGCAAGTCATGGGTGCCTGTCTTGATATCATCAATCAAGCAGGTAAAACGCTACTAATCGAATCCAATGCGGTGACCGACAACCCACTTATTTTTAATAATGAAGATGGCCCAGTCGCTATTTCAGGTGGTAACTTCCATGCTGAGCCAGTCGCTTTTGCCGCTGATATTCTGGCCTTGGCAATCGCCGAGATTGGCTCTATGTCTGAGCGCCGTGTCGCTTTGCTAATCGATGCGACGCTGTCAGGTGGTCTGCCGCCGTTCTTGGTCGACAATGCTGGGGTGAACTCAGGCTTTATGATCGCCCATGTGACCGCAGCCGCGCTTGCCTCAGAAAACAAGTCTATCGCTCATCCGGGTAGCGTTGACAGTATCCCGACCTCCGCCAATCAGGAAGATCATGTGTCTATGGCGACCTATTGCGCACGCCGCCTATATGAGATGGCACAGAATACTGCCACTATCATCGGTATTGAGCTACTGGCTGCCGGTCAAGGGATTGATTTTCATCGCGGATTAGAGACTTCAGAGCCTTTAACAGTGGCACATAAGAAACTGCGTGAGAAGGTGACTTTCTATGATAAAGACCGCTACCTAGCGCCTGATATCGAAGCGGCCAAGCAGTTGGTATTAGACGGTACGCTTGCTGAACATTGGCAGTCACTACGCAGCGATTGGTACGAGTCTAAATAAATATTGATGTGCGGAGAGCAGTGATGACAATAGCGATAACAACAGCACCGAATACCACACCCATTGGCCATACACCTGCTGACATGACCGAGTGGACAGGTCGTGCAGAGCCATTTGAGACTACGCGTGCCCGCTATTGGTACCAGCTTGCTCAGCCTTACGAGGATCAAAATATTGGGCTAATCGGCTTTGCATGTGATCAAGGGGTTAGGCGCAATCAAGGCCGCGTGGGTGCACGAGCTGCCCCGCCGCTGATTCGCCGAGCGTTTGCGACACTGCCAGTCATTGCGCCATTGCAAATACGATATGACAATCAACTGGCAACATTGCTAGGTGATGCAGGCGATATCTATTGTCATGACGATGATGACTTTGCTGCGCACACTCTTGAGCAAGCTCAGCTCAAATATGCGGATAAAGTGAGCGCTATCGTCAAACAAGGCGGCTTACCCATCGGGCTTGGCGGTGGTCATGCCATCGCTTATGGTAGCTTTTTGGGATTGTGGCAGGCATTAGAAAATGAAAGCGAAGCAAATGCCACGCCTACCATCAGCATCATTAATTTTGACGCCCATCTTGATATTCGTCAATCTGATGTGGCGACTTCTGGTACACCGTTTCGCCAAATTGCCGAGCATCTTGACGCACATGTTCAGCCCTTTCATTATTGCTGCATTGGCGTCAGTCGGTTCTCTAACACGGCGGCGCTGTTTGATCGTGCTGAGCAATTGGGCGTGCATATCATCAGTGATGAAGACTGCCATTATCAGCCTTGGCAGATACTTGCCGATCAGGTTATAAGCTTTATCAATCAAGTTGATGTGGTTTATCTGACCATCGATATGGACTGCTTGCCTGCCAGTGTTGTGCCCGGTGTGAGTGCCCCAGCGGCTTATGGTATTGGGCTTGGTTTTGTTGAACGCATGGTAAAAACCATTATGGCTACTGGTAAAGTAAAAATGGCCGACATTGCCGAGATTAATCCCACCTTTGATATTGATGCGCGTAGCTGCAAAGTTGCGGCAAGACTATTAGCGACTATTATAGAGCAGCATTTACTGACTCTACAAATAAAGACTTATGAATAAAACTTTAAAGATAAATTTTATATATTCACCTGACTATCAGTATTAAGCAGGAGCTTATTATGAACAACTCTAGCGCACAGATACTCGACAAATCTATCAATACTACAGATGATAAAGACATCCTAACATCGTTTGACCACATCATTATCAATGCCAATCTTGCGACTTTTTCAGTGCAGTATGGTTTTGGCATGTCTACAGATGAACATACAAATAGCATCCCATATGGTCAATTAAACAATGCTGCTATCGGTATTAAAAATGGCAGCATTGCTTGGATTGGTGAGCACAATCAAATCACTGCTCATCTGACTCACTATCAAGACCACCAAATCACAGACGTAGATGGTAAATGGATAACTCCTGGACTTATCGACTGTCACACTCATATCGTCTATGGTGGCAATCGCAGTAACGAGTTTGAGGCACGTTTGCAAGGCGCTAGTTATCAAGACATTGCGGCACAAGGTGGCGGTATCGTCTCAACTGTCACTGCCACCCGCGCTGCCAATATTGAATCGCTATTTGCACAAAGTGAAAAACGGTTGCTTGCACTGATGAAAGAAGGCGTGACCAGTATCGAAATCAAATCGGGCTACGGCTTAGATTTAGATACTGAACGCAAAATGCTCACGGTTGCTCGCCAGCTTGGTGACAAGCACAATATCCATGTGAGCACCTCTTATCTAGCAGCGCATGCCCTACCACCTGAATACAAATCTCACATGCAGGACCGCTCGGATGACTATATCGAGCAAGTGTGCGATTGGCTACCGATACTACATTCAGAAGGTTTAGTCGATGCGGTCGACGGCTTTTGTGAAAATATTGCCTTTAGCACTGAGCAAATCAGACGCGTTTTTGAAGTCGCGCGCTCATTAAACATTCCAGTTAAACTGCACTCTGAGCAATTATCTGACATAGGCGGAAGTGCATTGGTTGCCGAATATAAAGGGTTATCAAGCGACCATTTAGAGCATTTATCAGCAGACGACATCAAAAAAATGGCGGCCAGTGATACCGTTGCCGTTCTATTGCCCGGTGCATTTTATACCCTGCGGGATACCAAGTTGCCACCTATTGAGGCATTACGAAGACACCAAGTACCCATGGCTATTTCTACTGATTGTAATCCTGGCACTTCACCGCTTACCTCATTATTGCTTGCGATGAACATGGGCTGTACGCTATTTTACTTAACCACTGAAGAGGTACTGGCAGGGGCAACTGTTTATGCAGCACAAGCGCTGGGATTGTCTAATAAAGGCAAAATAGAGATTGGCTGTGATGCAGATTTAGTCCTATGGGATATCGCCCGCCCTGCGGATTTGGCTTATCAGATGGGACTAAACCCTATTAACGGCATTATGGTTCAAGGCAAGTGGCGTGAGACGGTATAGCGAACTTATCTAACTACTCACATTAAAAAAGCCCCAGTCATTGAATGATTGGGGCTTTTTTAAAAATAAATGCACAGCTTTGCTATCCCATTTTCAAAAAACTGAGTAGTAAGAAAAACGACTATTAGCGATACCTGTCTGTCTGTCTATCTATCTGTATGTATGTCTAACTTACTTAGCTATTTCTTAAACTTATTGTTGAATACACTGCCAGTATTGGCATCAACATTTAGCCAAACGATACTATTACCTTTGAGGATATCAGCTTCATAATAGGACGCATGATCACTATAATCTCGGTCGTTTTTAAACTCAATCTCGATAACACGGCCGCCCGATTGTTTTTCAGCAATTTTCATTGCCTGTTTAACATCAATCTTCGCTTGTTTAAGTGCCTTATAATCTACCAGATCATCACTGTCTAATCGTTCCACATCCGTACTAATCACTCTACCATTCATGGCGTCAATTTTGATTTCATAGTTTCGGCTACTGGTTACAAATTCCATCTCATACACACCGCCTTGCGCTTTATCATCATCGTGATCAAAGCTGGCACTCATCAATAGACCAGATGACTTTTTCGCCGCAATATTTATTGCTTGTTGTAAGCTTATTCTGCTGGCTTTGGCGGCTTGCACCTCACTTGCTAGCGGTTGCTGCGTAGAGGCATAGATTGTCGTAGTTAACATAGCCGCACCCACTACTACTGCAGCACGAGTACCCAAAGTCGTTAGCGAAAATGGCTTGAAAATCTTGCTCATAACGGTCTCCACAAAATTAATCTTATTGAGTGTTCTAAAATTATTATCTTTTAAAAAACACACATTATCAATAGGTCAATCGTATCACTTCATAAAAACCACTTTGACTGTTCACGGTAGGGTTCATCCATAAAAAACGCGCCTATCGTTAAAACAGACGCGTTATTCGTTAATAGGTGGCTATGATAAAAATGCTTAGTTTAAAATACCGTAAGCAACTAATGCATCGGCAACTCGTTTAAAGCCAACGATATTTGCACCAGCCATATAGTTGATATAGCCATTATCCGTTTGACCATACTGTTCTGAGGCATCAGCTGCGCAGTCATGGATATTTCTCATGATATTTTTGAGGCGCAAGTCGATTTGCTCAAAGCTCTTATACTGACGGACTGAGTTTTGTGACATCTCAAGCGCAGAGACTGCTACACCGCCCGCGTTGGCGGCTTTACCTGGGGCATAATGCACCCGGTGCAAACGAATATAGTCGATGGCTTCAGCAGTCAATGGCATGTTGGCACCTTCGACAACGTATGTGATGCCATTTTCCACCATGAGCTTGGCATCTTCTTCATTGACTTCGTTTTGCGTCGCAGATGGAATCGCGATATCGCCTTTGAATTGCCACGGCTTTTGCTTCGCAAACCACTCTCCACCATAAACATCGACGTACTCAGCCAACGGTTTGCTTTTTGCTTTTTGCGCCTTGAGCCAATCAATTTTTTCTTGATTCAGACCCGCTTCATCATACAAAGTCCCTTGTGAGTCTGACACAGTGACGACGATGCCACCCAGCATATGGGCTTTTTCAGCAGCATGTAATGAGACGTTACCAGCACCTGAAACCAATACTCTTTTACCTTTGATATCGTCATTTTGCGCCGTAAGCATGTTTTCTAAGAAATACACCGCGCCATAACCTGTCGCCTCAGTACGCATCAAACTACCACCGAAGCCAACGCCTTTACCGGTCAAAACGCCGCCGTATTCGTGCGTTAAATTCTTATACATAGCAAACATATAGCTGACTTCACGCCCACCCACGCCAATGTCACCAGCGGGTACATCGATGTCTTTATTCACATAGTGATGTAGTTCACGCATAAAGGCATAGCAAAAACGGCGGATTTCACTGTCTGTTTTGCCTTTGGGATCAAAATCAGAGCCACCTTTACCGCCGCCCATTGGCAATCCAGTCAAAGCGTTTTTGAATATTTGCTCAAAGCCTAAAAACTTCAAAACAGATTGGTTGACAGTCGGATGAAATCTCACGCCACCTTTATAAGGACCTAACGCATTGCTGAACTGGACACGCCAGCCGCGGTTAACCTGAACTTCACCTTGGTCATTTTCCCAGTTAATACGAAAAGCAATAACGCGGTCAGGCTCAACGAGGCGCTCAAATATCTTAAAAGTATCATATTCTGGGTGGGCGTCGTATAACGGCGCAATCGTAATTGCAACTTCTTTTACCGCTTGAACGAATTCAGGTTGATGGGCGTAACGCGCTTCGACTTTTTCGATGGCCTGACTGATACTCATATCTTTTCCTTAGGGTAAAAATGGTGATCGTGCTTACTTACACCGATGTCACATCGTATGACAACAAACGAGAGGATTGTAGACACTGGTGTAAAACTGAAATTGCCCCGACACGCTGGCTTGTGTAGAGACAAATGGGATTAAAAAAGCTGACTGAATTTATGCCTAGATGCCACATTCAGAGACAAGAACATTTTTTATCCCATAATATATATCATTTTTGAGGCGTATAAGTCTAGTAAATATCACCATCATGAAAAGTTATAAGCGATTTTTATTGGCACAGTCTAGAGTGCGCCTTTGCATAGCACCTTGAGACACCGACTGATGAGCTTACAGATCTCATTGATTGTGCTAAAAATAGTCCTGTATTACTAAAAAATTTTCGTTTTTCTAATCGGTCAATAAATCAAATATTAATGGAAATTTGTGTATTGATAACCGTTAAGTAAAGACGAAGGGTCAATAATCAACACCAAACGGTATAAAAAACCCAAAAACTTGGCTTTTTGCTCGAGCTGATGTATATCAATATTAACAGCAAGGGTTTATAATAGCCGACTTAGTCAACATTTATTCTCCACCATTACTAACTGTTATTTGATTAATTGAATAACCCGTCATAGAGAAAGCGATATGCGTACAGATTCATTCCAGCAAATCTTGGAAGACCTAAACAGCTCATCAGCCGATGTTGAAGCATCTGCCCTTATTTCTAACGATGGTCTGATGATTGCCTCAGCACTACCAACGGGCGTTGATGAAGACCGTGTTGGCGCTATGTCAGCGGCTTTATTGTCATTGGGTGACCGCGCAGGTCGTGAGTTGGCACGTGGTAGTATCGATCGTATTATGATTCAAGGTGAAAAAGGCTACGTGATTATGACCTCATCTGGAGATGAAGCGGTACTTACCATTATGGCAAAACCGAATGCAAAACTTGGTTTGATATTCTTAGATATCAAGCGTGCCTCAGAAGCCCTTGCAAAACTTATCTAATTGGTAAATTTGGATTTTTGTCGATAACACATTTTTTATTATTTAACGTCATATAGCACATAGCGCGACTGATAAATATGACTTTAAATCAAAATGAAGTGACTGTCTCATAAAAAATATTTAAGATGGCACACATTATTTGTATGGAATAATAGCCTGATAAATATTGGGACGACGACTGAGCTGAAAGGCAACCTGATGTTATCGACAACTACCACACCAGATTGGCTTTTTAATCATTATAAATATAACGATAAATAAAGGAGATTACGATGGGTTCTCCAATCCCTGATGCACATAAGCCTGATATGCCCGCTGAGCAGATTACTCTGACTTATTATGATGGTACATCACGGACTGTCTATGATACTGGTATTGAACGCCCTTATCCTGATGGCAAGCTGATTGTATCTCGCACCGATTTGGATGGTGTGCTGACTCACGTCAACGATGCTTTTGTCGAAATCAGTGGCTACAGCGTTGATGAGCTTATTGGTCAGCCACAATCTATTTTGCGCCATCCTGATATGCCAAAAGCCGCTTATAAAGATTTGTGGGATACCGCAGCGGCTGGGCAAAAATGGCATGGCTACGTTAAGAATTTATGCAAAGATGGTAGTCACTATTGGGTCTATGCGACCGTTGTGCCGAACATTCGTCGCGGCGAAACAGTGGGTTATACCTCGGTACGCCGTAAGCCATCACGTAGCAAAATCGAAGCTGCTATGGCTCAGTATGCCCAAATGAATCAAAATGAGGAAGGCTAAATCATGACGACACACAATATGTTAATCGCCCCTGATTTTTCTCCTGAGCGTTTTGCAGGCTGGCACATGTTTAATATTTTGATTCAAAAACGTGCCAACCTAAATATGCATCTAAACATACCTACCTCACATGCTGAACAAGAGCAAATCATTGAGGCAGGTGACATTCAAGTTATCTATGCCAACCCATTTGATGCAGCTACTTTGATCCGTGAACAAGGCTATCGCGCTGTTGCACGCCCTATCGGCAAATCGGATGAGATGGTCATTGCTGCTGCGGCAAACAGTGATATCAAGCGCTTAGAAGACATTAAAGCGGGTGCGACCGTAGCAATGGCAGACAACCGTGATGTTAAGCTGATTGGCTTACGCTTGCTAGAAGCTGTGGATATAGAAGAGTCTGATCTTAACTGGGATATCACTGAGACTTATCAGGCAGCCGCCCGTAAAGTCATCAAAGGTGATGCTCAAGCGGCTTTCTTCTTGGCAGAGATTTTTCATAGCTTTTCACGCTTGACCAAAACTCAGCTGTCAGTGCTAATCGAAAGTGATTTGGCAGATATTAGCCATGTATTATTGATTAAAGATGGCTTTCCTGATACAGAAATATTCATGAATGCGATCCTGAACTTGCATAATGATGACGATGGTAGAGAAGCATTGGCTGAACTTGGCATGCCTCAAGGGTTTGAAGCCATGGACGAAGAAGATGCTGAATTTATGATAGATTTGATGCAAACTTTACTTGATTAATTATTACTTATTAATTGGCACGTTGCACCGTTTCGCTTAGTGAAGTCATAGGCTATTGTCGCTCAATAGTGGCTATATCATTTTGACCATACGATATTAGCCATAAGCTGTTAGCCATACAATAGACACTATGACTTAAAGGACACTATTATGTCTGATTTAGACCTTATTAAAGAAAATGAGATGGAAGCGCGCCGAGTATTTCGTTTATATTCGCGTAAAGTGTTTTTGGCACCCAATAACCGTCATTTTCATGAACAACGTATCAATGCCGCATTACTTTTAACCGAAAAAGAGCCGCTGCAAGGTGCCGTCGCAGACTTTTTTTATGGCTGCTGGTATGACATTCCTTACGATGTAAATAACCTGTTTACGCGTATTAAAGATCGCTTGTACCCTCATGTCCAGCAAGGGTTTCGCGATTGTATTAGTAAGAAGCGATATATTCAACGCAATAGTATGCTGGCGACTCGCTGGAGTGTCCTGATATCGCCGTCTCTCAATGAGCAAAAACAGCGATTGCTTATCAGTAGCGATGACGCCAAAGAAATATCCAAAGACATCACCGCTGAGCTCATGCAAGCGCGTGAAGATAAAGATTGGGGCACGATTGAGCAGATCGAAAACGAATTCTTTGCTCACTGTATCGCTCGCAATGATCGACTTGCCTTCTCGTTAGTATGGTTTCGCTTGGGTAAAAGCGACTGGCAATTCGATGAGCGCTGGAACAACTGTCAACAGCATCTTGATCAGACCATCAAGACCTAATTTATCGCCGATTTAACCCTTTCATCACAATGGTAGCCGCTATGTCCTCTTACTTAAATGCTGATAAAACGTATCTAACCCTCACTCCAGCCGGTATTTTTGAGGCATTTTCACAAAGTGAGCCCACTGATGAACAGCTGTCATTACAAGACTTAATGTCCTATGGGGAGACGTTGCTCGCCGCTGATTGGCTTGAGCGTTATTCTGACGAATGGCTACAGAGCTTTATAGAACACGGCTGGATTGAAAAGCTGTCTTTGTTGTTACCCGCACCCAATCTGCCATTGGACCAGTTTTTACCGTATGTGGTTGCCAGCTTATCCGGTAAACGCCGTGCCGCTATTGGCTCTGATGAAGGGTTTTGCCTAGCACGAATCGGTTACAGCCAAGAAGAAGCGGACATGCTAAGTGTTGCAGCTGCTGACTTTTCAGGTTTTATGATTCGCCAAAAACAACGCGGCTGGGCGGTCGAAAGCCAAGCCATCTCGTTTTTTCAACAAGTTGACTTACTGATTCCTGAGACCAGCTTTGTGTTTTTATGGATTGATGGTTCAGGTTACGCCCTCATCATCGATGGCGAGCCTTTAACTAATAGCCGCGCCTTTGTTGAGATGGTATGGGCATTGAAAACGTCTGGCTTAAGATTTCTTAGCTAAATCAACCAAACCGCTTGATATACCATTAAATATCAGTATGACACGCTGCCATACTGACCCGTGCGCTTATATCAAACCAAGCGCACTTCTTTCAATCTCTTTCTCTCATCTTCTGCTATAGCCGATTTGTATACAAGGATAAGGTATTACAAATTGCACTTAGGCTTTACGCATTATTAAGATGTGATATTCAAATAAATTATGAAATAAAAAAAAGACGCTATTTACAGCGTCTTTTTTGTTTATTGCTAGGGCGTGTCCTCATTTCAAAAATGGTGATAAAAATGAGTTAAATTGCCGTCAAACGAGGAAAATAGCGCAGATAATATCGGGATATTAACCAGCTATTTAACGATATTTGGCAAAATTTAGCCATTTTTAGCCCGTTTAGATATGATCAATTGAATTGAGGACACGCCCTAGAACTACATTTATATATTGCGCACTATAATTGATGGTATACGTGAATACATAATTAATGATATGCCGTTAGATATCAACTCGACGGCCAACAGTATGCCAAGAATATACGTCGCTGACTGCGGATAACTGGTAAATATCATGATAGCCAATATAATCGAGAGCAGACCTGAGAGTAATATTGGGACAAAAGCCACTGTCCGACGGAGACCGAAAGCAACAACAACTCTGACTATACCTGTTGCCATAAATAAAATAGCAATGACCATGGTCAAGGTTAATATGCCTTGCAACGGATCTTGTAATAATTCAATACCAATCAATACACCAAGTACACCGCCGATGGCAGCCAGCACTTTTCCAGTGGTACTATGTGCTCGGAACAAGGCAATAAACTGTAAAACACCCACTAAAAGGAAGATAAAACCTGCTAACTGCTCAGCGGCCAAAGTGGCGCTAAGAGGATTAAAAAATGCAAAGATACCGCCAAGAATACTAATGATGCCAATGACTAACCACAGTGTACGATTCATAAGACGACCTTATTTTACATTTAATAGAAAATAAATTATATCGCAAACCTTACCTTGTGTTGTATAACGGTAGTAATATCTTCGAGTAGTCCTGTTAATATCAGAGTGTGGGCATTGATTTGTGGTCACAAGCCTGCTAACTGATTGTTCCACTGTTGCCGCGTCATGTTATAAAGTACATGCTCAGCCAGCCGATGGTTAGGGTTAAGGGCTGGGTGGTAGAAGTTGGCTCGGGTATCCATCATGCCAATACGCTCCATAATCAATTGCGAGCGCTTATTGATAACCGCTGTGAATGACACAACCTCATCGAGCGACAGCTCAGTAAAAGCGAAATTCAGCGCCGCGCGTGCCGCCTCTGTAGCATAGCCCTGTCCCCAATAATCTTTATGTAGTCGCCATGCAATCTCGACAGCCGGGGCAAAAGACATATCTGCGTGGGTATCATTCAAGCCAACAAAACCGATAAAATCATCATATGTTTTGGTGCTATCTTTTAAACTGACGGCCCAAAGCCCCCAGCCTTGATTAGCAATAAGCTGCTGGCATTTACTAGCGATGATGTCACTTACTTTAGGCGTTAATAACTTGGGGAAATATTTCATTACTTCAGGATCAGCATTTATTTCAGCAAAAACAGCAAAGTCACTTGCTTGCCATTGCCTGAGGTAAAGACGTTCTGTTTCTATCACATTTATCATTTTTATCACTTATGGATTGACACTATTAATACTATTTATCCAGCCAGCCTTTTTGCTTAGCATGAGCAAGTTGCTCAGGAGTATCGATATCATAGCTCAGTTGATTATTAACAACGGTACTCATCTGACTGGGCGGCAAACCTCTAATTAAATAACGCAGCCCTTTATCGCCTACCAGCAATGCTTGCCACTCTCTGAATAAATCACAATCAATCGTTAAAGGTAGTCCGATAACATTTTGCTTTAATGCAGTGGCAGCAGACGTTTCATTTAAATTCATATTATTTAAATGCTGCCAGCTACTATATTCACTTGCTACCACTGACTCCTTACCTGCCAGCAGTCCCATTAAATGCTGCTCATCGAGTAAAACTTGATCAACACCCATAATGACGACGCGCTCGATTAATGAGCTTGTCAACTGCGTGACTGCCTCAATAGCCAAATTCAAACTATACGCCATACCTATTTCAGGCGTAGAATTTACGACCATTTGAATCATAGAGTACTGAAAAGCCAATTCATTCATCGCACTGGCTATTGATGGCTGATTATCAGGAATGACTATAATAATTGCTTGCGGTTTTGTAGAAAGTGCGAGTTTGGTCATGAAGCAAATTAAGGGTTCGCCATCTTTACACAGTAACTGTTTTGCTTGACCTAAACGCAGGCTCAGTCCACTGGCCAAAATAATGACCACATAGTTTGGTGGATTTGATAGATTTATTGGCTTTAGTTGCGTAGATGCCAAAATAGATGCGTCGCGGCTCATGATAAACTTATCGATGCACGAGCACTTGTAGCAGTCATCTCTATAGAATCAATATGCGTAGAAAATAGCGTTGTAAAGTTAGTGTTTGACAGATGAGTGTCTGAGTTTTCTGCTGGCGGCAGCTGGTTATAGACGACCGCATTGACTTGTGCCATGATACCCAGTGCTAAAGCTTCAGGACCATCTCCGCCCAGCTTATAGCCAATCGGATAATGCAGTTTTTTGATACCTAGGTTTAAACTGGCAGGATTTGTAAGCCTTGTACTAATTTCTTCGATTAAGCGCTCGGTACGGTAGCGTGGTCCTAGTTGTCCAAGATATTTATAGTGATTAGCATGCTCTAATAATACGCCAAGGCGAGCACGGTCTTGGCTGAGACTATGCGACATCAAAGCAACAGCAGCATTTTTACTTAGTTCTAGTAAAGTATCACTATCATTTAACGCCAGTACCATCACGCTATCTGCCTGAGGAAAACGCCGCTGCGTAGCATATTGCGCTCGACTGTCTACCACTGTCACATGCCAATCTTGCAGCTTTGCCATCATAACTAGTGGCATCACATCATTGCCAGCACCACAAATCAGCAAGCGAATTTGTGGTTGTAGGCGCTGAATCAGCCATTCTGTGACTAAATTGTCATTGTCATTGTCATTGTCATCTTTTACGATAACGTACTCAGCATTTTTATGGAGCAGTTTATATTCGGATAAACTTTCAATAGCATGGATAATTGTGCTTGAAGCATTAGATACCACTTTATCTGAATTATTAGCGTCGATAGCGGTGAGTTTTCCTGACTTGATATAATTATCTAGGTTAAGACGCAAACCAATTTGAAGTTGAGAGTTTGGATTATTTTGGTTATTAAAATGGATTGTAGAGCGGATTAAAGTTGCTACCGTTACCGGCTGCTGAGACTGACGAACCTGACTGATGACATTTAACAAAGACATTGCTGTCACTAGCCTTTCAAACAACACATGTACGCGCCCATTACAGCCTAATCCAAAATTTAACTCGTCCAAATCAATATCTTGTTCATCGTATTTATTATCTGTACCCTTATTATCACTGCCTCTATCAAAGTCAAAACCCTCTTCTGATACGCTTGCTGGCACATTACCATTTTCAGCATATTCAATATCATCGCCTGTTTGATAGACTTGTACGTTTGTACCTTGACGCGTGAGCCAAAAAGCACGTTTAATAATATGTGGCTCCAAACAGCCACCGCTAATCATCCCGACCGAACGACCATCTTCACAGATGAGCATCATCGCGCCTGCGCGGCGATAGGCTGACCCTTCGGTACGCACGACGGTTGCTAATACCGCGTCAACCTGTTGTTGCTGAGCCTCGCGTGCCAGCTTAAGAATATCAGCGATTTGATTCATAATGTCTCTTATATACTCTCTATCATTGATGTCTATATACGGTCTACATCCATCATGACCAACTTACAAAACCAGTTTATAAAACCCGTTAACGACTATAATTAGAGGGTTTATATTGTCCATATATTTGACTAAAAACCTACTCTGGTAGTTCATAAAGTAATTTGTCGAGGGTAATAGGAAAGTCATAAACTCGTACACCCACGGCGTTGTAAACGGCATTAGCAATAGCAGCGGCAGCACCAGCAATCGCCGTTTCCCCAATACCTTTTATGTGCATTGGATTGGTATACGGATCGTCCTCTTCTACCAAGATAACATCAAGCTGAGGAACATCCGCACTGACTGGGACATGGTATTCTGCAAGATTATGATTACATAGCCGACCGTCATGCTTATCGTGAATCACCTGCTCCATCAACGCAGAACCAATACCAAATATCATACCGCCGTAGCACTGTGAGGTCGCGGTTTTGTAATTGAGGATACGCCCTGCTGCAAAGGCACCAGTCATACGTTTAACGCGTATTTCACCAGTCACTCGATGTACAGCGACCTCGGCAAAATTGGCACCAAATGACGCTTGGCGATGACTTTTGGCATTTTTACCCGGTGCAATTTGACCTTTGGCACTGACTTTTTGGTCATCATATTGAGCGACGATATCGGCTAATGAATGAGTCTGGAAATTACTAAAGTCATATTCTTTCGATTCAGTTAGTGAGATTCCCGTTACTTCACCTAATTTGTCTTTTAAATCAGCGACTTTATCTACGATATTATCGCCCAAACCTGCTACTTTTTCTTTTCCTGCTTCTATAACGGTTTCTACAAAGTTAGCCTCATGCTCACCTACCTGCTTAATTTGACCGTTATCCAACTGAATGGTGTCAGGGTATAGACCGACTTTTTCTGCGATCATCTCACGTAGCTGCTGACAAGCAAGGTAAATACTACTGCCTGAACTGGCAGCGCCCATACTGCCCCCTGAACCAACCGCAGGTGGCAAACTGGTATCACCAAGCTTCATTTCAATATGATCTATTGGTAGTCCTAATAAATCTGCAGCAACCTGAGTAAATACGGTATAAGAACCTGTACCGATATCGGTCATGTCTGTCTCAATCACAGCTTTGACGCCTAGTGCTTTTGAGTTATCTATTTGCAGGGTCGCCCGTGCTTCTGATGGCGCTAAGCTGTTGCCGCGAGCTGCCGCTGCCATACCCATACCCATCCACCAATCACCTTCTAAGCGACTGGCAGGCTTAGCATTGCGTTGATTCCAGCCAAACTGTTCAGCCGCTTGATCGATACAAGCGATGAGCTTACGCGTGGAAAACGGGACACCTTTACTAGGATCTTGCTCAGGCTCATTACGACGGCGCAGCTCGACAGGGTCTAGGTTGAGTTGCTCTGCCAATTCATCCATCGCACACTCAAGGGCAATCTGCCCCACTGCTTCACCGGGGGCACGCATTGAGCCTGACAAAACTTGGTTCATATCTACTTGCTGATAGTTGACCCGGCGATTTTCACCGCGATACAAATAATGCGTAGAGAGTGCTGCTGGCTCAAAAAAGGCTTCTCCTGGCAAATTACTAGAGACCGTCTCATGAATCATGGTGTCAATAATACCGTCTTTACTACAACCAATTGCGATGCGTTGACGCGTGTTTGAGCGTCTAATCGTTGCCTCCATTACTTGCGGACGTGTCATAGTGATTAACACGGGACGACCCAAGTCCTTTGCTGCTAGTGCGGCGGCTATCGATTCTGGAGAAATCCCAAGCTTGCTACCAAAACCCCCACCGACATAACGAGCGATTAATTGCACATTATCTGCATCCAAATCCAATGCATCAACGATTTGCTTTTTGCACGAAGAAAGCATTTGATTAGAGGAGTACATAATCAGCTTCTCACCTTTCCAGTGAGCAAGCGTTGCATGAGGCTCCATCGCTGCGCTGTTTTGACTTGGCGTATGATAAAAGCGGTCAAGGGTTACCGCAGCATCAGCAAGACTTTGTTCTGGATTACCCTTTTCTGAATTTTTATCCGAACCTTTTTTTTCATTAACCTCATGAGCATTTGGCAGCTCTGTCGTAAAGTTTAATGCCGCCTGCTCAGTCTCATCCTCATAAGTCACTTTGAGCGCTTTTGCACCTTCTGTCGCCGCCTCAAACGTCTCAGCGATGACGACCGCGATCGGCTGACCATGATAAAAAATCTCACTGACGCCTTGCTTAGGTGATTTGGTTGCACCGCCCTGTTGTGCATTGCGCAAAAAATGCTCAGGATCAGTAACTACTTTAATAATGTTGGGAATACCCTCTAAAGAGCTGCTATCAATTTTCTTAACGCGCCCTTTGGCAATCGTTGCGCTCACCAAAACACCATAGGCTTGATTGTCTAAATGAATCTCTGCCGTATAAGGTGCTTGACCACTGACCTTGAGTGATCCCTCAACTCGGTTAATGGGCTTACCCACCAATTTGCTCGCTGTTTTATCAAAAAGCGACTCAACTGACCCATTCATCATCATTTTTTTGGTCGGTTCTGCTGGCAATATTGAATCCAATAATGACATGATTATGCTCCCTTGCCCGCTAATGCGCGTTGAATAACTTGTTTGAGTAGACGACGAGTCAGCGGTATTTTAAAATCATTTTGACCACTACCTTTAGCCTCTTTTAATAATAAGTCCGCTGCTTGTTTGATGACATTTTCATTGCCATCAGTACCCGTCAGCAATGCCTCAACGGCTTCGTTGCGCCATGGCTCAGTACCAATACCGCCGAATGCTAGGCGCACTGTGCCCAAAAGCCCATTATCAGTCACGTCTATGATCGCGGCACAAGACACTAAGGCAAAAGCATAGGACGCGCGATCACGCACTTTGTCATAAGTGTGCATACCGCTGGCAGGCGCTGGCAACACCACATGAGTGATAAGCTCACCAGACTCTAAAACGTTTTCGATATGCGGAGTGTCTTTTGGTAGACAATAAAAGTCTTTGATTGCAATTGTACGCGTTGAACCATCCCTTTTTAACGTCTCAATAGTGGCATCTAATAAGCGCATCGCGACGGCCATATCAGATGGATGCTGGGCAATACAGGACTCGCTAGTACCCAAAATTGCCAACGTACGATTTTCACCATTTATCGCTGGGCAACCAGAACCTGGGTTGCGTTTATTGCAGGCGCTGTCTGTCTGATAAAAATAATAACAACGCGTACGTTGCAATAGATTACCGCCCGTCGTCGCCCTATTGCGCAACTGTCCTGTCGCACCTGCCAAAATCGCCCGTGATAGCACTGGGTAATTGGCAATGACCTCAGGATGCGCGGCCAAGTCGCTATTGGTCACCAGCGTACCGATGCGTAGGCCACCATCTGTAGTCTTCTCAATTTGAGCTAATGCTAAGCGAGTGATATCCACCAGCTTAATTGGCGTCTCAATCTCTAACTTCATTAAGTCTAAAAGGTTGGTACCCCCTGCGATAAATGAGGCGTCTTTTACACTAGCAGATTGGGCTGCTTGCTCTGGCGCGGTAGCACGGCTATATTCAAAGCGTTTCATGAGCGACCTCCTGACGTGCTAGTTGCCGTCTTATTACTTTTCGTTTGGCTTCCTAATTGCGCTTCACTAGGTGGTGGCGACCAAATACCCGTCACCTCTGATTTTTGTGCTGTGTCAGTTTTAGATGAATCATTCATTTCATTTTCTAAAACTTGTGAAATGGCCTTAATAATATTGGGATAAGCAGAACAGCGGCAAATATTGCCACTCATACGCTCAGCGATTTCTTGCACCAGCAATCCATCAGGATTTTGCAAATCTGTAGTGACATGACTGGGCCAGTTTTGTTTAATTTCATCGATCAGCGCTGTTGCTGAACAAATTTGCCCAGGGGTACAGTAACCACATTGAAACGCATCATTATCTTTAAAGGCTTGTTGTAGCTCCGATAATGATTCGGGCATGCCAATACCTTCAATCGTGGTAATCTCATCACCATCGTGCATAACTGCTAAGGTCAAACAGGCATTGACCCTACGCCCATTGATAAGTATGGTACAAGCGCCACATTGACCATGGTCACAACCTTTTTTAGGCCCCGTAATTTTGAGGTGCTGACGACAGACATCGAGTAATGTCGTGCGTGAATCAAGATTGTCGAGCTGATAATCCTGCTTATTAATGGTTAAGTTCAAGGTAGACATGCTGGCTTCTCGCTGGCAGATAATCAAAAAAAATAGGGTTAAACGCTCCTTAAAAGTCGCGCCAATCGATTTATTATGACTTATTAGAAATGTCGATTTGTTTTCACTTTGTAGTTATTACAGTGTAGTTTTTAATCTAAAAAAATTTTTCTTCTCACTATTCTATCTCGCTTATTCACTATCAATTTTATAAATGAAACTCAAAAACTCATTTTATTAGCAAAAAATAGCGCTATAAACATGCCGTTTATAACGCTATTTGAGTTCAATATAGTCAGTTAAAAATACCAGTCGGGCATTAGGCTTTAGTAATAATGCTCGCTTCACTCAATCGAGACTTGGGTAAATCTGCATTAAAATCGTCTTCACTACGATAACCAAGTGAGATAACGGCAACGGCTGTGTAGCCTTTGCTACGTAGCTCAAATTCTTCATCGAGTGCCTTTAAATCAGCACCTTCCATCGGTACAGCATCAATGCCTAAAGTAGCAGCACCCAGTAATAATGCGCCCATATTTAGGTACACTTGCTCGACCAGCCAATGTGGCTCGTCTTTTTGCTCATAACGACGAATGTCCAAAAACATTTTGCGGACTTGATGCATTTGCTCTTTGAATTTTGGTTCTGCGAAGCGACCATCAGCATCTTCTTTATCCAATACTTCATGCAAAAATTCATCATCAGCATAGATACGACTACAGAAAATGATGACGTGGGAGGCATCTTTCACCTTTGCCCTGTTGAAATCAAACATCCCTTGTGTACCTTTTGCGATACGTGCCTTGCCAGCCTCATCATCAGCGATCACAAAATGCCAAGGCTGAATATTAGTGCTTGATGGGCTAAGTCGTAGGATATCCTTTAAACTTTGAAAGTCTGCTGCTGATATTTTTTTATTGGCGTCAAACTCTTTGGTGCTGTAACGCCAGTTCATGGCTTCAGTGATATTTTTCATTTATGACTCCAAGATTTTTAGTACCGCCACTTTAAGCAAAAACCCGTTTGATGACCGTTACAGATTGGTTAAGTAGTCACCTATTTTGTTATTACGTTACTGATGATTCAGTGCATCGCTGAGTTATTTGAGCAGGTATTTGAACAGTTATTTAAGCAGATACTTATTAGACGGACACTCATTAAACAGTAACTTAGACGATATTGTAATCGCTCACTCATTCTCTTAGCATTAGTTAATTAGTATTGATAATGAGCATTGATTTATAAGGCGGTCGACCACAGACAGCTTATATATAAAATAAATACTGAATTAGGCAGATAGATATGGAACATTCAAAGCAGTTATTCTCAGAGCAGCCACTACGCATAGATATCGTCTCAGACGTTGTTTGTCCTTGGTGCGTCATTGGTTACCGCCAGCTGGCAGAAGCCCTCAAGCAAACCAACACCGAACACGAGATTCACTGGCATCCGTTTGAGCTTAATCCAAATATGCCAAGCGCAGGACAAAATATGCGTGAACATATTATGGAGAAATATGGTTCGAGCAAGCAAGAATCTGATGCTAGCCGTGCTCGATTAATGGAAGCGGGTAATGAGGTTGGCTTTACGTTTAATTTTAACGATGACACGCGTATGCACAACACGTTCAACTTGCATCAATTGCTGCACTGGGCAGATCAGCAAGGTCGCATGCATGACTTAAAGCAGGCGTTATTCATCGCTCATTTTACCAATGGTCGCAATATTTCTGACAATGCCGTGCTTGCTGATATCGCCGCAGAGATTGGACTAGATCGTGATGAGGCATTAGCCGTGTTAGCAGACCAAAGGTTCGCTAAAGAGGTGCGCGCAGAAGAGCAACATTGGCAACAACAAGGCATTCAAAGCGTCCCAGCGGTAATTTTTAATAAGCGTCATCTGGTTAGCGGTGCGCAAGGCGTGGAAAATTTCAAAAATATCTTGCAGCAGTTGGCTGACATGCCAGACTAGTTTTCCTGACGAGATTTTTTGGCAAGATTTCGTTAGCTATTCATAAAAGGATCCCTTATGTCCTCTGATAAATCCCTTCCTATTATCGTGTTTGATGTCAATGAGACGCTACTCGACATTACCACGCTTGAGCCATTATTTACCCGATTGTTTGATGACAGGCAGATGCTAAGAGAATGGTTTGCCCAATTGGTGCTATATTCACAAACCATGACGTTGTCAGGACTTTATACGCCTTTTGGCGAGCTTGGCGTCAGTGCCTTACAGATGACCGCTGATATTCATAACGTCAGGCTGATAGATAGCGATGTCGACGAATTACAAGAGCGTATGAGCAAAATGCCTGCTCACCCTGATGTAGTACCAGCATTAACCAAGCTGCGTGAGGCAGAGTTTCGACTGGTAACGTTGACCAACTCAGCAAATAGCGCTTCCCCGACCCCGCTTGAAAAAGCCGGCATCAGCCATTTTTTCGAACAGCATTTTAGTGTTGAGCAGGTTGCAAAGTTCAAGCCTGCGCCTGAGACTTATCAAATGGTCGCTCATGCATTGTCTGTTGACGTATCGGATTTGTGCCTTGTCGCTTGTCATCTTTGGGATACGATTGGCGCGCAAGCAGCTGGCTGCCGAGGGGCGTTTCTCACGCGACCATATAATGCTTTATTAGCAGCGCCAAACGTTTCAGCGCCAGACTTTATAGCAGCAGATCTAACCACGCTTGCCGAACAGATAATTTTTTCCACTAAAAAACAATTACCAATACCAAAAAAATGCCGCCCTATATAAGGACGGCATTTTTGGTTTAGCATACTGCTATTTTATAAGGCTAAATCTATAATCACTATTATTAATAATGATTTTTAAAAATGAATAACCGTACGAATACTCTCGCCTTTATGCATCAAATCAAACGCTTCGTTGATATCTTCTAATGGCATGGTATGGGTAATAAAATCTTGCAGTGGAATCTCACCAGCCAAATAACGCTCAACATAACCTGGCAACTCGCTACGACCTTTAACACCGCCAAACGCTGAACCGCGCCAGACGCGACCAGTCACTAACTGGAACGGACGAGTAGAGATTTCTTGTCCAGCACCAGCAACACCGATGATGACCGACTCGCCCCAGCCTTTATGGCAGCACTCAAGCGCCGAACGCATGACATCGACATTACCGATACATTCAAATGAGTAATCTACTCCACCATCTGTCAATTCAACAATCACTTCCTGAATTGGTTTATCGTAATCTTTTGGATTGATACAGTCAGTTGCGCCTAACTTTTTAGCCAGCTCGAATTTGCTCTCATTGATATCAATAGCAATGATACGACTGGCTTTTGCCATCGCAGCACCAATTACCGCTGATAGACCAATACCGCCCAGACCAAAGATAGCAACGGTAGCGCCCTCTTCGACTTTTGCCGTATTCATGACTGCACCCATACCGGTAGTCACGCCGCAGCCAAGCAAACAAACTTCTTCTAACGGTGCTTCTTTATTCACTTTTGCCAAAGAAATCTCAGGCAACACGGTATATTCAGAGAAGGTTGAGCAGCCCATATAATGATAAATAGGCTCACCATCTTTATAAAAACGCGTGGTGCCATCTGGCATCAGACCTTTGCCTTGTGTCTCACGTACCGCCGAGCAAAGATTGGTTTTACCAGAGGTACACATTTTACAGACGCCACATTCTGCTGTGTATAAAGGAATGACATGATCGCCAACTTGCACACTGGTGACGCCTTCGCCGATTTGCTCAACGATACCGCCGCCTTCATGACCCAAAATCGCTGGGAACACACCTTCTGGATCTTCGCCAGAGAGCGTAAATGCATCAGTATGACAGACGCCGCTTGCCACGATTTTTACCAATACTTCGCCTTTTTTTGGCAGCATCACATCCACTTCTTCGATAGATAGTGGCTCATTTGGACCCCAAGCAATGGCGGCTTTTGATTTAATAAATTTATCTGACATCGTTATCTCTCTTTTTAATTCATTTTATGGGTTATTAAGCGCGGACCTCTATTCAGCTTATCTTGCTTGTTGAATGGAGGCAAGCGGCAGTTGTAGCAGTCTGTAAAGCTTTATACTGACTATTATAGTTTTTTCTATAGCGATAACAATGTGCTATATTTGCAAATATCTTTTACACAGTGGTAATAATAATGCGCTGGGATGGTATTAGCGAATTTGTTTATGTAGCAGATTACGAAAGCTTTACGCGCGCGGCAAAAGAATTGGGCATTTCTACCGCGCAAGTCAGTCGGCAGATAAGCGCGTTAGAGAAGCGACTGAATATTAAACTGCTGTATCGCACGACGCGTAAGGTATCACTGACTGAAGAAGGTCGCGTGTTTTATCAGCACTGCCGCGGTGTGCTCGATGGCTTGGATGCCGCTGAGCAAGCAGTAAGCAATTTACAATCAAAGCCGCAAGGTAGGATTAAGCTGACCGCTCCTGTCACTTATGGCGAGCAGCAATTATTGCCATTAGTCAATGATTTCATGGTGCAATATCGCGATATCGAAGTGACGGCATTTTTGAGCAATCAAAAAATCGACCTCATTGATGGCGGTTATGATTTGGCGATTCGTATCGGAAAATTAAGTGATTCGACGATGATGGCAAAAAAGCTCAGCCGTCGTACCAATTTCGTCTGTGCCGCGCCTGCTTATCTCGAAAAATACGGCATACCACATTCTTTGAGCGATCTGAGTCAGCATAACTGCTTACTTGGCACGCGTGACTATTGGCACTTTATAGAAGATGGCAAAATAGATTCTGGAAAAAATGCTGATAAAGAAAAAAACCTGCGCGTGTCTGGCAGTGTCCAATATAACAGCGGTCACAGTCTAGTCGATGCGGCGTTAAAAGGTCTGGGTATCGTGCAGCTACCTGATTATTATGTGCAAAAATACTTAGCATCAGGTGAGCTGGTCAGCTTATTGAATAACTATCGAGAGCCTGAAGAAAGTATCTGGGCCATCTATCCGCACAACCGTCATTTATCGCCAAAGATTAGACTGCTCGTCGATTATCTAGCAGAGCATTTGGTTTAGCTATGCGTTTTGGCTTAGGCATTCTTTAAGGTGTGTTGCAATGCGAGGCTTTACTATGCACGGTTTATTACGCACAATGCTACTAAGCACAAGGAATATTATGGTTCACACTAAATATTCGATGTTGTCAGCCATCATTCGCTGAATAAACAATGACAATAAAAGGACTTTTTATGCTTAAAATTATCTCTATCGCTGCCCTAGCTTTGGCCGTATCCTCTTGCGCCAGTGTTGAAAATATTTTAAACGCGCCAGATAAGATGCCATCAACGCCAAAAACGATGACTGCTATCGATGCCGAAAAAGGCTTGGTTACGCTGCAAAGCAATCGTTCCGTGCAAGATACTGCTGATAAACTGGCGGCAATTATTGAAAGCAAAGGTATGAAAGTATTTGCACGCGTCGATCATCAGAAAAACGCCCAAGGTGTCAATTTAACATTAAGACCGACGCAAGTAATTATGTTTGGTAATCCGAAAGCGGGTACGCCATTGATGAATTGTGAGCAAAGCGTCGCTATCGACTTGCCGCAAAAAATTCTCATCAGTGAAGATGCTGATAAAAAAGTTTGGTTGTCGTACAATAATCCTGAATATCTCAAAGACCGCCATAATATAAAGGGTTGTGATACCCAATTGGCGAATATCGCAAAAGCCCTTGATGGTGTCAGTAAAGCCGCTATTGCAAAGTAATACCAAACCCAAAAAATACGATTAACGACGTCATTTTTGCTTGTTCCGCTCGCTTAGTCTACTAGATGTAGTACTTGCACTCTTTTTCCTTGCTACTCTAATTTTTTGAGAGGGTGTAAGCGTTGGGTGAAAATCTAAAGATATAAAAAGGTGGGATGCAAAAGCACTCCCACCTTTTATTTGCCTTTAAAAAATTAACGTATTAGCAATCTTCAGACTGTGCTACTTGCTCATATAGCGCTGTTTAGATCGTGTAGCTCTATTTTTAACTTCTTTGCACATTCGATAATCTTTTTTCGACCAGCAGGAATAGCCCCATATTCAATCGCCGTTTCGCGCATTTGCACCGTGACATCATAGTGTGGATAACTGGCATGACGATGGAATAAACGCTTATCCACTTCAATCAGCGCTGCAAAATCATGCAGCTCTTGCAGGGTATCTGCCAGCATGTGGCACCACTTATAGCCTTTAAATTCTATCTGCATAAAATCAACGTATATCGCCATAGAGTCGCCTCCTTTATTATCAATAGCTATTTTATGATGTGCTAAACAACGCTTTCACAAAACAGCCATTAGAACAATTCACGTGCATCTTTCTTAAGCTGCTTTAGGATAGTTTGGTACTCGCTATCATTAGTTTCAAGGCTGCTTAGACGTCCATAACGCAGTTGACGATAGTCCTGCCTCATTTGCAAGATTTTTGCTTGTACAATCTCTGGATGGCCGCTATCTGTTAGCTTACTCACTTTACTGCTCTTATTACTACTTTTAGCATTGGTATCGGCGTTGGTCTCAGCGTCGATATCAGTATTTGAATCATTTTCTCGGTCATCAACCGCTATTGCCAAGCGCTCAAGCCAAGCCAGCTGCCCTTCACTTTCTTGACGAGCCAACTCTTTATCACTTTTACCAATACGTTTTGATAGCTGTGCAAGTGGTAGGTCTGCTGGATGCCAACGCTTACGGCGACGTTGCCAAATAACAAAGACCAAAATCACCATGACAGTAATAGCACTTGCCGCTAGCCAAATAATTTGCTGCATGATTGAACGGATATTAAACCATTTGAGTAGCGAGTCGGCTTGCTTGTCCTGATCGTAACCAACGACATCTTTTTGCCAATAGTAACTGGCTTGATCGGAGAGGCGGCGTAAGGTTTGTAGCATTTGATACTGCTGATAGCTGATTTGTGCCCCAGCGCCATCACCGAACATTGCTGCCCCTTGTGCCTGCGTCAGTGCATCCATACCCTGCTCGACACGCTCAGGCGCGACAAAAGCCGTCGGATCGACACGTACCCAACCTTGACCGTCAAGCCAAACCTCCGTCCAAGCGTGCGCATCCTTTTGCCGTACTTCCCAAACATTACCACCGCGGCTCAGCTCGCCACCTTGATAGCCCGCCACGACGCGTGCTGGAATGCCAGCGGCGCGCATCATAAAGGTGAAGCTGGAAGAATAATGCTCACAAAACCCCGCTTTGGTCTCAAATAAAAACTCATCAATACGGTTATTATTCAGCCGTGGCGGAGACAGTGTATAACGAAATTCCGTTTGGTTAATCCAGCGCTCAAGTGCTTGCATGTAGCGCACGGGGTCTGAGTCTGATTGAACAAACAGCTGCTGCGCCAGTGTTCGTGCTTGCGGATTACCGTCAGCTGGTAGGGTAAGATTTAGACGGCGCGACTCATCAGAGAGAATCGGATCGATACGCATCGGTGCAAACTGCAATACCTCGTAGCGCAGCTGTTGGGTAACCGGCTGATCTTTCAATAAGGTAAAGTCTGAGGTGATACTGACATCTTGGCGCTGAGCAAAAGGATAATCAAGTCCAAACAGCCAGTTTTGCTGAGTTGGCTCTAGGATAATCTCATAGTTGGTCGGCGCAACTTTCACTTCATCAGGGATGGTTGCAAAGGCATTCTCAATCCAAGCAGGTGGTTGCGGAGCAGGCTGCCATTGTCGTTGCTGAGGGCTAGGACGCCAAGTGACTCCATCAAAGTCGCTAAAGACCAAACCACGCCAATAGAGCTGCTGCTGTGGTGCGCGGTTATCTACAAACTCTACCCGAAACGCAAGCTCAGTCGATTGTCCTAAATTGGCAAAATCACCGGGCGACATGCTATCAGAGACACCCGTGGTCGCTTGCTGACCTGAGAGCTGCACTGACCATAGCGGTGGCAAGCGCGGAAAGAACAAAAATAGCACGACCAATAACGGCAATGCCCCAAGACCTAATACACCTAAAGTACGCAAGCGACCATCACCATGAGTATTGCCATCGTCATTTAGCGCAATAAATGCCAATAACACAATGACTGCCCCGACAATTACTTCTAACGTCGTCACAAGACCTTGATCCATTAAGAATAGCGCGGCAAGGACAAACAGTGAAAGATTCAATACCACATAAGCATCACGGCGCTTATACAACTCCCACAGCTTACTGATGAGACATAGCACTAAAAACGCTACGCCCATATCGAGGCCGAAAGCGGTATTATAAGTCAGCCACAGACCTGTAAGCCCCAATAAGAAGCCAAGCATTTGCATGCTTTGATAGACACGTTTTAGATGCGCTAATTTTTTAAATCGCGCTTTTACACGCGGCATCTGAGCAATGATACTGACCACCGCAAAACCCATTAGCCATAATGGCAAGTGCGCTGCATGCGGTAAGATAATGACAACTTGAGCAATTAATACCCAATAATAGGCTGGTAAGGCGAGTAGCTTGTGAGTCCATTTAGCATTGCTGCCCTGCATAGCATGAGCATAGGTATGAGCATTGATATTTTGACCCAAAGCCAACTGCTCAAAGCTCGCGGAGTCTATAAAGTCTGATTTGGTAGAGACAATAGAGGCATCGATTGCTTTTTTTGAAAAAAATCTTTTAGAATTGGTCATATTAGTCATGGCGCTTTTGCCAACCTTAGCAAGCACGCTTGCGCAAAGCCATTACCTTCGCCCATTGTTGCAGCAGAAGGCGCGTCGCCGGCTAAGCGCATGTTAAATGGCACACCCAGCTCACCTAATGTCACGACGCCATAAGCCAGTTGTGCGAGTTTTTGTTCATGATGTGCTGCTGGCATATCCGCATAATCTAACGTTTGCTCATGACCGACTGGGTCGGCAAAATGCTTGGTAAAAATCCCCTGACCGCGCGCCACATGACCCCAAGAAACCCTTGCTAGGGACTCACCTTCGATATAGTTATCTAGCCGCTCAAAATCGTCCTGACCTTGTCTATTCTGTCCACCAGTTGGTAAATCTTCCTGACTGGCAACAGCATACTGGGCCTGCCAATCAAAGACTTCAGGTTTTGGATATACCCAAGCGCTACGGGCAAAATAGACATAAGACCATGCGCGCATAATACCTAACGGATAAACGGTTTTGATGGTTAATCTTGGTAATATCAGCTGCCCACGACTGTGCGTTTGTACAGGCAAACGAATCACTTGCTCGCCTTGCAGTCGTGTCACCAGTATCGACTCTTGAGTACTAGCGCTATTTTTGATTTTCTTATTGGCTTTTTTATCTGTCTTACTATTAGCCTTACTATTCGCTTGGCCGTCAGCCTGCTCAAAGCTAAATAATAGCTGCCGTCTTGGTTGACGGCTTTCACTAATCAGTTGCAAGGTCACCCAGACAGGCGCACCTGCTTCTGCCATGGTCACTTCTATTAACTGTACTTTAAGACCTGAGATATGGGCAAAGGTCACATGAAAGCTGATAAGCCAAACGCTGACCAGATAAAAACACAGACCCAACACCAAGTTATTGCCATAGTTGATACCAGCAATAAAAGTGACAATTAATAACACCGCATATAGCATCCCTTCGCGGCTAAAAAAGATATAGACATTACGCAAATTGAGCGTGGCGCTATCGCTTTTTGGTGCCCGCGCGGCAAACCAACGGCGTAATGCGGAACTAGCTGGTATGGTGAAGACTTTTGGCAAAAGACTCATGACTACCCTATTTTCAAAATTAATAGTCTTATCGCTAATAAACGAGCAGCTTTGGAAGTGAATCTATTATGAGTAAAAAAATGGTCAAACAATAACAGGCACTTCTGCCAAAATACGTTGGGCGATGGTCTGCATCGCTTGCCCACCAGTCACATGTGCGGGTACAAAACGCTGACCGAGGCGATGATCGGTGACGGCAGCAAATACGGCTTGGATATCTTCAGGCGTGACCTCCATATGCCCTGATACATAAGCATAAGCCTGCGCAGCACGCTGTAGCGACAGGACGCCACGTGGTGAAAGACCATGATACTCAGAGCTTGCACGTGTTTTGGCGACCAGTCTTTGCAGATAATCTAACACTACATCCGCGACATACACTTGCTTGACACCTTGTTGCGCTAATAATACAGCCTGCGTATCAAGCACCGCGGGCAGCTCTTTTAATAGCTCGCGGCGGTCTTGACCTTTTAATAGCTCGCGCTCAGCGGCAGGTGATGGATATCCTAGCGACAGACACAATAAAAACCGATCTAGTTGCGATTCAGGCAATGGATAAACACCCGCTTGCTGCAATGGGTTTTGCGTAGCAATGACGAAAAATGGCTGTGGTAACGGATAGGTTTGCCCATCTTGTGTCACTTGACGCTCTTCCATCGCTTCTAGTAATGCACTTTGGGTCTTAGGACTAGAGCGATTTATTTCATCTGCCAGCAATAGCTGAGTGAAGATGGGGCCGGGACGAAAATCAAACTGCTGTTTGCTTTGATCGTAGATGCTCATACCCAAAATATCTGCCGGCAGCATGTCATTGGTAAACTGCACGCGGCTAAAGCTTAGACCGAGCAGCTGCGCTAAGCCTTGTGCCAACGTCGTTTTTCCCATACCCGGCAAATCTTGCAACAATAGATGCCCACCTGCCAGTATGCCGCTCAGCGCCAACTTGATGGCCTGCGGTTTGTCTAGGACGATTTTATTTAACTGCAGCATGAGCTGAGCAATTTTTTGCTGGTTGCGGGGATAGTTGGCAGCGCCATGGGCAGCATCAGGAGCAGAATCATTGACTGCTGACGATACTGACTGAGATACGGAGGTCTGTTTTCTATCTATAGCTGCATGAATCATAGTCAATTATTGGCTCGTTTTTTTGATTAATAATTATAAGACTGTTAAGTCAGTAGTTACTTAGCATTCTCTTCAATCGGCGGCGCTGCACGAAGCGTGGACAAATAAGCAATCACATCTGCTCGCTCCTGAGCATCAGGCATCGGATCCGAAAGCATCTTTGAATCTAGCATAGTATTGGGAGCATCTGCGATATAAGGATCTAACGTCTCAGCATCCCATATCCAACCTGATGTCTTAAGCCCTTCGCTATAAGTATAGTCGTCTAGCTCTGCTGCTTTTGCACCGTATATATTCATCAGCTGTGGCCCTTTTTTATTGAGGCCAGCATTCAGCTGATGACATTGACCACAGGCATCTTGATAAATAATAGCGCCGTTATCGGCATCACCCTCAGTATATAACGGTAATGTCACAGGGGCACGGTGGTCAGGTGGTGTACGTTCGCCGCAAGCGCTGAGCAATAGAACAGCAGCAAATATACTGCTTATTTGATATTTATTAATGATGGGCATTTTCGGCAATCTTTGGTTAAGGAATGTCAGCTATAGATGAACAATATAGATAATAAGGTAGGGTCAAACACATGCAAAGTGGAACCCTCTTCACATCTAAACAGCTGCTTGTAAAAACATAACGTTATTTATTGGGGCATATCGAGCCAATAAACAACGCTTATAGGACAGTTTGAGTAAGGCTTTTGTAATGTATGACAATAAAGAATTTATGAAATATTAAGCCGTATCGAGTATTCCATAAATAGGCGCTGTTGATAGTTGCGTATCAAACGCGCCCTAAATGACTTTAGGTCGCAACTTTTATCGTACTGCTGGGTTCTTCTAAATAATAGCCTTGTAAATAGCGCGCGCCCACGCTCCAAGCAACGGACATGGTCGCCGCATCTTCAATATAAGGCATCAATACGTCCACATTGACTTCATTCGTATGCATAATAAGTGATTTGACAGTTTCTAAATTGTCTGCTGAGTCAATGCCATCCACATAGCTGCGTGCTAAACGCACCATATCTGGCTGCACAAAACTGACAATCTCTATGGATTTGGCAGAAGAGCCGAAGTTATTGATGCCCATCTGACAGCTGACTTGGCTAAGGGCGGCAAATTGTGTTTTTGCCACTGTAAGATGGTCTGAGACGTCTTTTTCGTTGAATTGCAAGGTGAGCACACCAGCTGCACCGCCCACCGCTTTTATAAGCTGACTGGCAACACTAGGCAGTTTTTTGTCTATCAATGAGGCACTAGTCAATTGCACTAGCAATCTGGCTTCAGGATGTGTTTTACGTACCTCATTGACCTTTTTACAGGCATTGATGAGCACCCAACGATCTATTTTTTCGAGCAATTTATGCGTCTTGGCGACTGCCATAAATTGATCAGGCGTCAATATCGTATTGTCCGCATCCGCCAATGGCAACCGCAGATATACTTCAAAAAAGTCGCTTCGGTCATTGTTAATATCATATATTGGCTGGAAAGATAACTCAAAACGGCTATTGGCAATAGCATCAACTAAAGATTCGGCAAGCGCATGATCATCACTATTGGCATGCTCGCTTGGATCGTACAAATGATAAGTGCCGCCATGATTAGAGGTCTCTATCATAATCTGATTGATGGCATCCATCGCACGTTCGAGCACGATACTTGGCTCTGCTGTATTGGTTTCGATTTTGACAATACCAATACTGACAGTCGTACTGGTCGTACGCTTGTCTACCTCAATGAGCATATCACTGATACGTGAACCAATTTGCTTAGCCAGTTCTTCAAGCTCTGTGGTGCTCTTGTCCTCGACCAGTATGGTAAAGGCGGTATCACTAAAACGACTCACATGCCCGTCTGATATCAGCTCATCTAATGCATAGGCGACTTGCTTGACGGTCGCATCTACCCCTTGCAAACCTAGACTGCTTCTTATTTTACCGACATTATCGAGCTGAATATATAAAAGCCCAGCCGTCAGTACACCTTGACGTGCTTGCTGGTACACGATTGCCATTTGTTCTTCAAAGCCGCGGCGGTTGTTGATTCCTGTCAGACTGTCTTTGCATTCAGCGGCTGCCAAACGCTTAGCGACTTCCGCACTATTATTATGGTTTTGTTGGATAATAACCTGCGTCACTGGCTCGCCATCTAAGGTCGCGGCTGCCAATTGTAGCTTTGCTTCAAAAGTACTGCCATCCATCCGCTTACTTTCAAAATTGAACTCGACTTCTTGGCGGCTACCTTTATCAAATTGACGTAAAAACTGTTTGAAACCCTTAACGTTATCACCGCCTGCAATCAGGTCAACAACAGGCACGCCTATGGCATCATTCATCGACTCAAAACCAAAAAGCTGAAGATAAGGGTCATTGGCAAAAATATGGATACCCTGATCAATATAGGCGACCGCACTTTTAGAGTTTTTAATCAATACGTTGGCGCGTTGCTCTGCTTCAGAGAGAACATGGCGCAACGTTCTAAGCTCACGACGACTGCGTAAATTATCATGCTGTAGACAGATAGACATCACTACTGCCATCTCTTGGTCTACTTTGAGCGTTTTGACCATCGTGCCGCTAATAATATCAGGTAGCCCCTCATCGTTATTGGCGGACGCTGCCATCTCTTCATTGAATAGGCAGATCATAGGCAAATCAATACTTTGCTCTTGAACGACGCCCACCACATCGGTGAAACTCATATCATAAGCATTGCCAAACACCAAGACATCCCACGGTTGTCGAAGTGACTTTAACAGCTCCTCTTTATCGTCCAAAAACCCTAAATTGATGGTGTCATAATAGCAACCTAGTAAGTGCACAAGGCGCTCAGCATAGAGCTGATCGTCATCAATGACTAAGAGATTTAAGATGGACTGAGTACGCATAAGAAGCCTTTTGGATCTTGTGATCTTATTTTTATGTTTGGTTTGATACCCTACACCTTTTCCAAGCATTAACCCAGCAAGGAGAATACTATCAGGGATAGGCTTAGCGGTTTTTAGTAGATTGGCATCGTCTTTCGAATCAAGGCGACATCTTGGTGAAGCAAAAACATCGTATAAACGAACATAACTGTATCAATCATTATAGACAATAACTTGACTGATTGCAGACTAACTTATCATCATTATTCAGTACATTTATTCACTGCTATTATCGAATAAAAAATTCAATGAAGTAGCCTTTAAGCCAGTATTTATTGACATTAAACTATAGCTGCACCACCTCATACTGGCTGAACTCATCCGTAATCAGCAACCTCTGTCCCAAACGTAAAGGGGTTTGTTTGCTATTAATACGCATAATGACTCTATCATCGGTCTGAAAGTAAGAAGTCGGTACAATCAGAGTACCAGTGGTTTGTAGCCGCTCATCTCTACCAAGAATAAATGCTGGCACAAAATGGCGACTACGCGTTTCTTTACCTTCTAAACGCAAGCCACAAGCCACTAGCTGATGTCCAAGTACTTGCCACTCGATCTCCGGGTTTTTACTATCAAAATCAAGCCAGCGCGCCACGCCCATCGACCAATCAGGCGGCGTGATTGTATCAGATCGACAGACTAAAAAAAGGCTCATCATATGTAATGCTGGCGGTGCAGTCGTCGCAGATGTATCCTCATCAGCCACTATGTTAAGACTGTCTTTATGAACACTGTTTTTATGAAAGACATCTTCATGAAAGCGGTCTTTATTTAAAGTATCTACTGTTAGTGATAGTCGCAGGGTGCGAAATAGTGATAAATCATCATTATGATCAAAGGTTTCACTGGCTAATACGTGGCTGCTGTCTTGTTTTTTATTCACGGTATCATAACGAGGACGCTGCTCATCTGGTAACTCTTTTATAGCGATTAAACTGGTAAAGCTATGTGAATGGCTCACCCGGTAATGAATATTATTAAAACCTGTAATCAAAACAGCGTCTTCTTTCGCACTATGTTTAGTCGCTAGGGTGAGCGGCGGCTGTAAATAGCGGTAATTGAGCGTCATCGCTATTTTATTAAGCAAGTGACTCTCAACGCCGTCACCCCCTTCCTTAACTAAAGCCTGTTTGCGTCGTTTAAGATACTCAACCAGCGGGGCAATTTCTATAAATAAACAGTGATAGCGATCATCGTATGGGTTGATTGTAGAACTGGCCGTCAGGTAAGTTGGCGGATTGTCACTTTGTAAATCAACGAACACGCGGGTCTCGGTGGTTGGCTCAATCGTCGCAACGATATGCTTAGCCCATTCAGGTAACAAACGTTGGACGAGCAGAATATTGGGACGACGCATGGCACGTACATTTAATAGACTGTATAAACAAATTTGGCAATACAGCTGATGAACCGTCTTGGCACGCTGGGTGCCTGCCGTAACACTCATATTAATCTCAGCCGCATGGTACTGATAAGCAAGGTAATACAGCTGATTGATTTTGTGCCATAAGTAAGATGAGGGTTTTTGATAGCACAGTGCTTCTTCGCCCAATAGCTTCTGATACATCTGCAGCGTCTGGTAAATAGCAATGGCGAGTGTCGTTGATGAAGACTTATCAACATTAAAATAGCGCTGCCAGCCATTACTTGCAGCATATTTTCGCTGATTATTGAGCAATGAAGTTTTATGACGTATCACTCTGTCATAGACCATAATCATTGAATAATATAGCGACTTTATTTGAGCCACATAACCCATTTGAATGTCGCTAAGCGCACCTGTTTCATAAATATAAGACTGTCGCAAAGTGGCAATTAACTGATCTGAGGCGTCTATCACTGTCGCCATAAGGGTAAGACGTTGCGAATCATCTATATTAGCTACGCGTAGTACCGTAAGTATTTTTGCTAATTGTTCAGCTTGCTGTGCTTGCGTTTGCGAAGGTAACGCTGCCAACAATTTTAGCAAATAACCTTCTTGGCCATTAGCGGATCGCTTAGAAACTAGGGGCAATGCCTCTGTAGAAGATAGGTGCTCTTGAAACGTCGATAAAGTTATCATCAGTATTCCTAGTAATCTTGAGTAACTTGGCAGGAGGCAAATATTCAACCATGCCGTATGCAACAACACAAGATAAAAGATACAAATCAGCAGCAACCATCAAAATCGACAGCACCCATTTTTAGTAACGATTACGTTCTATAGCATCATCTAACCGCACTCCCATCTTCTAAAAACCACGCTTTGTTCACTAATTTTTCAATATACCATAGTGCCTATATTAACGATCATTGTAAATATCAATCGGTACCTTGAACGGTCTATTTGGTAGCTCACGTACCAGCTTGGGTACCAAGTAACCAGGGAGTGCTGCCAACAATGACCAATACAGCTCAATTGCGAAGCGCTCATCATTATCGAAATGTGCGGCACCAGCCACTTTATCCAGTACGTGCAAATAATAAGGCAACACACCAGCGGAAAACAAACGCTGACTTAATTGTGTTTGAACAGCAACGCTATCATTGATGCCTTTTAATAGCACCGCTTGATTCAATAACGTTATGCCAGCCGCTCGAGCACGTTGCAGATGCTCTGCTGTTAAGGCATCGATTTCATTGGCATGATTGCAGTGGATGACCATCACAATATGACAGCGACTTTGAGACAGTCTGGTCAATAATGCATCATCCAAACGTGCTGGTATGACCAGCGGCAAGCGTGTATGCAGACGAATAGTGGTCAATTGCGGAAGTGACTCTAAAGTATCTAGCCAAGCAAACAGGCGTCTATTTGTCACATTCAGTGGATCACCGCCACTCAAAATCACCTCATTGATCTCAGGGTGCGAAGTTATGTAATCAATAATATTTTCTTTGGCATCAGCCGTCGGCATATTGGCACTATAGTCAAAATGCTGACGGAAACAGTAACGACAATGAATGGCACAAGCACCTGTCACGGTCAATAATACTCTGGATTGGTACTTATGCAGCATACCTTTGACTGGATTTTGCGTATTCTCGCTCAAAGGATCCGCCACATAGCCCGTTACCTTGATTTGCTCGCGCTGATCAGGCAATACTTGTCTCAGTAAAGGATCATTGCTATCGCCGATACTCATTTTTGCCACAAATCCACGTGGTACGCGCAGCTCAAAATGCTTAGGTACATAAACCTCTGCACGCAATGATTCTAGCTTTAGGATGCTTAACAGCTCATCGATAGACGTAATGGCCTCGGATAATTGCGTTTGCCAGTTTTTTTGTGTGATTAAATGGTTTATCATGACAACCTAATACCTGTGCCCAAAAGTCGCTATTATACGCGCTTAGTGCGTAGCCTATCAAAGCATACGACCTATCCTTTAAACACTTAGCGTAATAAGCGATTTTAACGCAGCAAGCTATTCATTCCCTTATCTACCACCCTATTTATAACCCCTAGGAGTTTCTTGTGGCAAGTTTTTCTACTAATGAATTTAAAGCTGGTCTAAAAGTCATGCTCGATGGCAACCCTTGTGCCATTCTTGAAAATGAGTTTGTTAAACCAGGTAAAGGTCAAGCCTTTAACCGTGTTAAATTGCGCAACCTTCGTAGTGGTAAAGTATTGGAACAAACCTTTAAGTCAGGCGATAGCTTAGAAGCTGCTGATGTCATGGACACTGAAATGAACTATCTATATAACGATGGTGAGTTTTGGCATTTCATGCACCCTGAAAGTTTTGAGCAGATTCAAGCGGACAAAACAGCGATGGGCGATTCAATAAAGTGGCTAAAAGAAAACAGCAATGCACTATGTACCATCACTTTATTCAACGGTACTCCTCTTTCAGTAACACCGCCTAACTTTGTTGAGTTGCAAATCACTGAAACAGATCCTGGTGTGCGTGGTGATACTTCAGGTGGTGGCGGCAAACCTGCCAAGTTAGAGACAGGTGCTGTCGTCCGTGTGCCATTGTTTGTACAACAAGAAGAAGTCGTACGTGTTGATACTCGCACAGGTGACTATCAAACTCGCGTTAGCCAATAGTATGTAAAAGTCATAGCGCTCGACATAATAGGACTTATATAATAGAACTTAACAGTTAGCCTCTAGCTGTTATTCCACAAAAAAGCTGAACCACTGATAAAGCGGTTCAGCTTTTTTTATTTATGAATATTGTCTCTGTAGTTAATTTGATTGAAAAGTATTCCAACGCAACCGAGTAAAATTCATATGGAGTATGTCAAACAAGGTCAGCGCTGCGGTTTTTTTATAGTGGATGAACTGTCGCTATTGATGACAGCGATGATAAATAACCTTCTATAGATATCTACCAAACCACTACTCTGCTGATGAGTGTTTCTGTATCAGCCAATATTGTACCAATGCATTCAACTGCTCTTGTTTAAAAGGCTTGGTACAGTAATCTTGCATTCCAACTTTTAAATACTTTTCACGCTCACCATCCATTGCATTGGCGGTCAACGCAATAATAGGTGGTAATGATTGAGGATCATAGAGTTCATGCAATTTAATAGTGGCCTGTACGCCATCTAAAATAGGCATGTGATGGTCCATTAAAATGACATCATAACGCTCAGGTGAGAGCGCAAAAATCTCAATAGCCTGCTGCCCATCAGTGACATGCGTGACCGTATGACCACTATTATTCAGGGCTTTTTTAGCGATGATGGCATTGACGGTATCGTCTTCAACTAACAATATATGACCAGCACGCTCATGGGTCGGCTCAATCATCGTAAAGTCATTTGACTCTTGCCACATCTCATACTGGTTTTCATCGATAGTCGGTAGCGGCAATAAAACACTGAACGTAGTGCCCACACCCACTTCGCTATCCACATCGATATAACCACCCATCAAATCAACCAAAGACTTACAAACCGAGAGCCCTAGACCTGTGCCACCATAAAGACGGTGGGTGAATTTATTTGCTTGGTCATAAGCATCAAATATCGCATCCAATGACTCAGCTTTGATGCCGACACCCGTATCTGTGACTTCAATGCATAAGGTCATGACTTCATGATAGATGGTATTACTGATAGCTTCTTGAGCCGTTATTTTGCTGAGATCACTTGCCGAAATACCTTGAGCGCGATATTGGTCAGCGCTGTCATCGTCAAAACCATCACAATGACAATTGGGTACATGTTTGACATCAATAGTGACTCGCCCGCCCTCACGAGTAAATTTAATCGCATTATTAACAAGGTTTGCTAAAATTTGTTTGAGGCGTACCGGATCGCCTTGTACATAGGGCGATAACGACTCGGTATAATGGTAGTCTAAAATAAGCCCTCGCTGACGTGCTTTGACAGCAAAGAGGCTGACCACCTCATTACATAATGCGGATAAGTTAACAGGAATAGAATCAATGGTCATTTTCCCAGATTCTACTTTCGATAAATCTAAAATCCCGTTAATGATCGCCATCAAATGCTCATTGGAAACTTTGATATTGTCCACGTATTCTTGTTGTTCACTGCTAAGTTTGGTCTCACCGAGCATCTCCACCATACCAATAATGCCATTCATCGGTGTACGAATTTCATGACTCATATTGGCCAAAAAGTCTGATTTCATCTCATTGGCATGTTTGGCATCACGCTGCTTATCCTGTAGCTGCAAGGCATCTGCCGCCATCATCGCAAATTGAGCCAACACCTTTGCTTTTTGCTCATCAAAGTCATGATTGGGCTTCATATCCATCACACACAGCGAGCCCAAACGATAGCTTTTATTGTCCTCATGCAAGATAATTGGCGCACCAGCATAAAACTGTAGGTATGGCGATTCTGTCACTAGGGGATTGTGGCTAAAGCGGCTGTCTTTAGTTAAGTCCGATACTACAAAGACGTCGTTAGAAAGCACAGTATAATTGCAAATAGCTACTTCACGCGTCGTTCGGCAAACACCGCCCAGTCCTTGGACAGATTTTAGATACTGTGTTTCTTCATCCATGAAAGTAATGGTCACAACTGGCACATCAAAAAATAGCTTCGCCAGATCAATTAGGCGCTTAAATGCAGGCTCATCATTGTCATTGAGCACCTGATACTTCCTAAGCTTATTGATGCGTTCTACTTCATCTGCCGCCACTGGGTAGCTGTGTTTAGGTGCGTTCAATATAGACAAGATAGACTCCATTAAATAAGATCAGACGCTCGGCTTGATGCCCGCCTGTTTTATTAATAATTGTAATGCTTCACTCACCATAATCATCGCAACCACCGATGTGACCACTACTGCTGAGCCGTAACCACCACACTGCAAACCGCCTGTCTGACAACTCTTATCTACCCGTGGTGGCTCTGTAGAGTAGACACATTTGATACCGAACTTTTCTTTTAGTGTACTATTAATGCCTTTTTCGTGGCGCAGCTTATTGCGTAATTTGGCAAGTAAAGGATCTTGGTAACTGTCACGCAAGTCGCTCACCCTAATCTGACTAGGGTCTATCTTGCCACCTGCGCCGCCTGCACAAACCAGTTTTAATTTATTAAAACGACAATGTAGCGCGATGGCAAGCTTGGCATTCATATCATCTACGCAGTCCAAAATAACCATAGGTCTGCCTTGAGCGATAGCGGCTTTTGCTTCATCGCGACTTGGCAATAAAGTGGCGACATTTTCTACAGTTAAAAAATCATCGATCAAGTTTAGCGTTACTTTGGGATTAATTTCACGAATACGGTTGGCCATCGCTGCAATTTTACTCTCACCAAAGGTGCTGTCTAGTGCAGGCAACTGCCGATTGACATTGGACGCAACCAAAACGTCCAAATCGATCAACGTAATAGTGCCCACTGCCGTTCTTGCCAAAGCCTCAGCTGCCCAAGAACCAACGCCTCCAACGCCAATAACGTATACATGCGCATCGGCAAAAGTAGTGACAGCTGTCGTACCATAAAGAGTGCGCGTACCTTGAAAACGGCGTTCATATTGCACATTGTCTTCGCTCAGCTCTTCTGTCTTTGTAACGTCTTCTATGCCAATGGACTCTGTCATTGTTTGCTCAAATGGTTGTATTTCACTCATAACAGATTAAATGCTCTTTTAAATTATTTTGGTGACGCTTATATTACGTTAATTTCTTTATTCACGGCTATCTCATTCACTATCATATCAATGGCTAGCCATACAATAAACCGTCATTGACTAAAATATGTGGCACTACTACGACGGATAATCCCATTTTGTTTGCAAAGCACTGCAACTGTTGTGCCACAATTGCTTAGCAAAACTGGCGGGTGGTACATTAAGCAACTCACTCAAGCTTAGCAATACCCATGGCAGATTGGCAGGTACATTTCTATTATGTACGGCTGTACTCCTCCGTGCACTGTCTGAGTTTTGAGTTGGCACTGATGAATCATGGTCAGATATTTGACACATGATAGGCGTCATATCAGGGCAATCCGTTTCTATCACCAAACATTCAACACCATAGCTATCAACCGCTGCTTGAATGGCACGGCGCAGTTTCTTAGCATTGGGATTAGTGATTTGACCGGTAACCCCAAGCTTAAATCCCAACTTAACAAATGCTTTGGCTTCTTGCGTCCCACCACTAAAACTATGCGCGATACCGCCAAGTTTGTGTGCATCGTAGTCATGCGCTTTTAGTATGGCCAACGCTTCTGCATGGGCTTTACGAATATGCAGCATCACTGGCAGCTGGTGAGTCACCGCCATGTCCAATTGTGCCTTAAAAAATCGTACTTGTTTGGCAAATATGTCAGGCGCTTTCATCGCCTCAGTAAAGGTGTCCAAACCAATCTCGCCGATTGCTAATGGGCGTTTATCAGCAATCCTTTTTGCCATGGCGATTAAATGATCGTCAGTATGTTGTTTAATATAAAAAGGATGCAAACCGACCGCAATATGGCTACTAAAATTTGACACTTTTTGTCTATCGACATTGGCTGTCGTAGGTAATGACAGCGTATTTAACAGGCGCTCAGTCTCATACATCCGCTCAAAATGCTGATATAGATAACCCACTAATACCAGATGGCGTACTCCCTGATTGTGAGCCTGCTGCGTCAGTATTTCTCTATCATCATCAAATATTGGGGCATCAAAATGAGTATGCGTGTCAATGAGAGGATAAATAGTAGATAAGGGCTGTTTAATCATCTTAGGTGAATCGATAGGGGTCATTGATAGACTCCAAAATTAATAGTTTTCAGTGAGGCATTCCGTGATTTGTCATTCAATAGACATTATTTGTCATTTTGTAGCAAGAACTACGTCAATGAACACTTTAGGATGGCAACTTTATTTAAAATGATTTCGACAGTTAAAAACATGCCAATCAACAAAAGAGCTTTTGATAAGTAAGTAGACCTTCAACACGCCCTATTAGTATTATCATGATTGGCTTTTACATTGTACTCATCTGATACATTGTGCTCATCTAACGCTCTGGTATCAGCCTGTCGACTGCTACGCCGAGGAATCACCAATAAGGCGGTGGCAGCGACTGCTAATAAAAACCACTTTTTAGCATTTCTATGATGTGTCATTGCTTCCACCCCTACCTTTATATCATTATCTACTATATTTATCAGCAAGTGTTCATACTTACTACTCAATTACTCATTAGTATACTGCGATATAAAAACTGCTATGTTTATCTGTGTTATGAATACGCAAGCTAATGTACGGCGTAGTTTATTTATTACACCGTGTCTCTAAATGCTATAAGAATAGGAGGCGAGCGCTTTATTAACCTATCATTAATAAAGCGCTTTTTTGAGTGCTTAACGATTTAAAGGGTAAGTTGTCATACCATTATTAGGACTGTCTACTTTGGTAAAACCTTGAGACTGAGACTTTGGTGTCTGATCGCGCTTAGGAACAAGGGGATTGAGCGGCATCAACTCATAATCTGCGCTAACATCGCCATTCCAACCTTCCGTACCGCTCAATGGCAGCTGTTTGATGGTACCGTTTTTATCAATGACCAACTGCAGGACGCGCATTTGGTTAAATTTGCGCTCGGTGACACTGGCGACTGCCCTACCATCACGTAAAATGGTTGGCTGTAAAAATATGATTAAGTTGCTTTTTTGCGTCGTGTCATTGTCGGAGCGGAACAGTCGACCAATGACTGGTACATTACCCAAGCCAGGGACTTTTTGTTGGCGCGTGGTGCTGTTTTCACGCATCAAGCCACCGAGAGCAATGGTCTGCTGATCATCAGCCAGAATCGTTGTGTTAATCAGACTTTTATTGGTCACCAAACCAGTAGCATTTCCAGTGCTACCAGGCACGACGGATGAGACTTCTTGTGAGACTTCCAAGCGTACGGTGCCATTGTCGCCAATATGAGGAATGACATTTAGGTTGATACCAATATCCTGACGATCAATGGTTTGAAAGGGGTTGCTAGAATCGTTGCCACTGGTGGTAAAGGAACCTGTCACAAAAGGCACGTTTTGACCCACTAAAATACTGGCTTTTTCGTTATCCAATGTCAAAATTGATGGCATAGACAGCAGATTGGCACTGGTAGAAGAATCAAGCGCTTGCAAGATAGCCCCATAAAACTGGGTGTTTCCCTGACTGTCTTTGCTGCTATCACCAATACCAATCAAAGCACCAGCTATCGAGCCTGCTGCTGCACTGATACTGGCGGCACCGCCACCCAACGCCGCGGCAGCAAGTGCTGTAGCACTCGCGCCTACGTTATTGAAGTTTACGACTCCGTAGCCGCTATTGGCATTGCCAAGCGCCCATTGCACACCAAGCTGGGTCGCATCATCACCTGACACTTCTACAATAGCCGCTTGAATCAATACTTGCGCGCGGCGACTGTCCAACTGATTGACCGCATCTTCAATCTCAAACATTAGCTCAGGTGCCGCATTGACGATAACGGCATTTTGGGTTTCATCAGCGATAATACTAAAAGGTCGCCCGCCAACACCTGTACCAGTACTACTCGAATTGGCACCAGAGGTCGCTGAGGTCGTCGCATTGTTAGTCGTGCTACCACTAGACTCATTAGTCAAAGTAGCGCCCGTGCTACTGGAATCGTTCAATGATGCCGACTCTAACGAGGACGTTGCTCCAGCGCTATTAATAGATTGATTGGCGAGCAACCCGCGTAGCATATCTGCAATATGACCTGCACTGGCGTATTTTAATCGAAAGACGCGCAGGCCACTCAAACGCCTTGTAGGCGTGGTGTCCAATTGATTGACCATCTCTTTGACTTTAGCAATCATCTCCGGACTGCCTTTCACCAACAATCTATCACTAGAGGTATCAGCGATGACTTTAAGCTGGTTATTATCACCTTGTGCTTGCCCGCTACCAGCGCTTGCAACCAAGGCGCTAATCAATTCCATCATACGCTCAGCATCGACGTGACGTAGTGGTATCACTTGCAAACTGTCATTGACGTTGCTATCTAAATCGCGGATAAGCGACGTCAGCTGATTAAGACTATCTGCACGATCGGACAATACCAAGGCATTGACACCAGGCACGGCAGCGGCATGAGCCGATTGAGGCATAAGCGGACGGATGACACCCAGCACTTCTGCAGCTTGAGTATTGGTTAAATAAATAACACGAGTAGCTAATGCCTCACCAACACTGTCACCACGTAAATCAACAGCCACGCCAGATTGTTTGGCGACATTATCTGGCACCAATTTAATGGTCGTTCCCGAGTCAATCGCTGCAATACCGTTGACTTGCATCACACTCAAGAACAGCTGATAGATTTCGTCACGCGACAAGGCTTTGTTAGAAATCACCGTCACATTGCCATTAATACGTGGATCAAGGACAAAGTTTTGGTCAGTGATGGTTGCCACCTCATTAATAAAGGCTTTGATATCGGCATCTTGTAAGTTGACTTTCCAGCTCTCAGCACTCGCAAGACCCGTACTGGCAGCCCATAATGGTACGGTGAGGCAAAGAGGACGACACAGGCGCATCAGGCGCTGCAAAACATGGTACAGAGGCGTGACTGAAAAATTATGAAAACTTACCATATTGATGATTACCTACAGTGATGTCGCTTAGTATGTACTGGATTTATTGTGTGCTGTGCTCAATGATTGCTTTGCTCACTTAACGTTCTGCCCACAATGGCATTATTTAAGTGGCACTATCTAAATACTTATTTACTTAAAACTTATTTGCTTAAAATAAGAGTTTTCACCCATTTATTGTGCTCAAAACTGCTGACGAATGGTAATGACTTGATCGCCGCGTTGTACCTCTATTTGCGCCTCACCTGATTGCTGTACCTGTTGCAGCACACTAGCATCTTGGGCAGGATTACTACCCACGCTTTGACCATTAACCGTTAGCACTTTATCGCCTGGCTCAAGCCCTAGTCGATTACGCAGCTTTGCTGGCATTGCAGGCGTTACTTGATAGCTTTCCCCTGCTGCCATAACCCCCATCCTACTCAAATAACTGGCGGGGTTTTCTTGCAATTCTGTCACCGCTTCATCGATAGCAGATTGCGGGCTACTGTCACTGCCTGTCGCAGCGGACTCTTCCTCAGTATTTTGTGTAGGCTGAGGAGCGTTAGGCAACATGCTGTTCTCTGGCAAGCGCTGATTACTCACGGCACCTGCGATCATGTCACTTTGGTCTAATGGCATCGCGGCTGGCATGCTAATGACGGTTTGCTTGTCACTGGCATCAGCGATGACAACCGAGTTCCAGTCGACAGCGACAAGGGTATAGCCACTGTCTTTTAGCGCGTCACCGATTCGATAGTTTTTCACTTCACCATTGACATCCAGTAGTGCCGAGGACATGCTCTCTGGCATTGCTAACAGAACGCCTTTTAGATTGACATTGGGCGGTGGCTGCACTGCTGCTGCAATAGGATCAGGGTCTGCAAAAATAGCAAATAATCCACTATAGTCCTTGCCAGATGCCGATGTGTTTTGCAAAGCTGCTGGTGGCAACATCGGTGCCAATGGTGCTGCGAGCAACAACCATAGTAATCGAACCGCTGTCCAACATAACCAAGCAACAGCCAATAACAATACCCAACCTGAGAATCGATTAAGGGTGTTAAGCACAGGTTTTAAAGTTGTAGAAACATTCATCATCTAGCGTGTCCCCAGCCCATTTAATAGCGGCTGACGCACACTGACAACTGGGGTATCTTGGGGTGCTTGCCCTTTATACTCAGGCATACTTTCTAATAAACGCTGCGTCAAACTGACATCCAACATATTATCGCCATCGATATATAAGTCGCCCAAGCGCTTATCTTGATTGTTTAATAAATTGATATGGAGCAGGTTTTTATTGTTTTTTTGCTCGGCACTTAACTCAGCACGCATCGCAGGCATGGTCAGATAAAAAACCTTGCCACCGCTAGGATAGCCTATCTCACCGCCGACCCATGTCAGCTGACCATCGGCTTGAGTAAAACCAGATGGATCTTTTGTTGAAGCGTTTTCTGCGGCAGCACTTGAGCCAGACTGACGGCTGAGCGAAACGTTATTGACCTGAATCGGTGTATTGGGCAATTGCCAATCAACCAAACTTGCCAACGTCTCAGGTGCTATCTTGCCGCTCATATTATCCACTTGCCATGAGTTGGTGCCTATTTTTACTTGTCCATTGAGGCGGGTTTGTGCTGAATTGATATCGACCTCTGCACTTATCTTACCCAATAACAAATGCCATGGCTGCCACGACCATTCTGCCGTACCTGTGAGCGGTGTCGCTGCTAAAGGCATCTGCCAGATAACGGAGCCTTGCCATAAATTACCCGACACATGCTGTACATAAGGCGTTTTGGGAGCATACTTTTCAAGCAGCCACGCCGCTGGCATTTGCAATACAGCAAATAATGCAAATAATACAAACCCAACCAGCCACCACAGCTTACGAGGGCGCTTATGAGACGACGCAGATACTTGGGGCACGGTTGCATAACTCTTATATAAGACAAAAACGTCATTATCATAACAAACAATGGCATACAGATGACAGAAAAAAAGCCAGTATCTTTTTACCAAAATAATGGCAATAAAGATACTGGCTTTTATCAGCTTCTAAGACGAAGGGACTATCACGATCAAACGCTATGATTGCACACAAATCATGAGAAACAAGCCCGATGATCAGAGTAGATGTAACATAGCGCTTTTTTAAAACAGGACTTATTTAAACAAGCTCTTATTTAGACGAGCGCTTATTTTAAATAGCCTTTGGTAAAAATTGCACCTTGCTAAATCTAAACCGACATCATCTTGTTAGCCACCACACTATTAGATAGCAAAATCTTCGATACTACGACCTGCTGCTAGCGCTTCAACCAACCACGTTGGCTTACGACCACGGCCAGTCCATGTTTCTTCGTTATTGTCAGTATTGCGATACTTGATGCTACGTTTTTTCTCTAGCGTTTCACCAGCTTTTAGAATCTCTTCGATAGAGGCATTACTGTCTTCTGCAATTTTCTCAAACTGCATATAAGCGTCATACAAACGCTGATGTTGTTTTTTGGCAATAAGCTGCTGGGCATTTTCAGTGATGGCACGTAGCTCATCAACGTTCAGGTTTTCTAAATCAATGGCGGTATTTTTGCTCATAATAAATCCAACTGTAAGATAAAAAATATAACCTTAATAGATATTATTCACTATTAAGAACTAAGAATGACTTATTCATCATTAAATACAACGATGAATGTCAAAAATCGATATTTTTTCAACCAAATAAAATATTGTTAGACACAATACTACCTAAGGGCATAGATAATATAAACAAAAAACCTTGCTATCACAACAGTAGATTATTATATCTTCTATAACAAAAGTCAGTGAATAGTAAAATCGGGTAAATGAAAAACTACTATTTATTTAATAGTTATTCGTAAACAGTTATTAATTTTAAGATAAAACCAGTCTTTATAAACAATGTCCTAAAAACGGTTAAACGAATAACTCAGCAAACATAAATCCATAAAAAATAGCAACCGATTGTTTCCATATATATACCTACCAATTAGTTAAAAGCGCCATTCATTAATCATGCTGATCGCTAAGCTCATTCATCAAATTATAGACTGCTTCGGCGCTCAATAAATAGGGATTAAAATCAATCGTTGTCGAATATTTTAAATAAATCGCCGCATTTTTTTCAGTCGGGGAAGCATAATTCATAGACCATTTAGACCATGCTCGATGCTTTAACTCACGTGTTTCAATAACCTGTAAGTCATGATGACGCGGATCAGCAATTAAACTATATAACAGACGATTGATCTGTGCTCTTGGCCCTTCAATGATTTGCAAAAAATAATCTTTATTAAACGTCAGCATACCAGTGATGCCATTGGCGGCATTATTTACTTGTGCTTGCTGCAAGATTTCGTTGAAGTCGTTGGCCGATACATCTGGGTTGGCACGGCTAGCGTATGTCATGCTCATCAAAATGTGTGCATCTTCCATTGCTGATGTCATATCTTATCTCTTGTAAAATGTCATGGGTGTGATGGTTCTTAGCGTTTATAAACGTCAGTCAATTAGCCAATAGAAAACCATGGTTTCTTCTTTTTGGCGGCGCTCACTGCTTCTTGCTCTTGAAGATCTGATAACGTCTCAATTAACATCATGATTTGATTGGTGTTCATCAAATAAGGATTAAACTGAGTACCTGTTGAAAATTTAAGCGCAAGTCCTTTGTTTTCATCGCTCGGAATCAAATACTTCATTGACCATTTACTCCAATGGCGCAGCTCTACTTCACGGCATTCGATGATTTGTAAGCCATGATGCCGATTATCTTTAACCAGTTTTCTGAGCAATTCATTGATGATGGGTCTCGCCCCTTCAATACTTTGCAAAAAATAATTGTGATTGAACACCAAAGCACCCGTAATACCATTGCGCTCATTGTTTTGCTGAGCTTGTGTCAGGATGCGCGTTACTTCACCTTTAGGATTGTCGGTGTTATAACGGCTAATATAAGTTAAACGTAGAATAATATGCTCGCCGTGATGCAGTTTTAGACGATTTAATTCTGAAAGCTCAGCTGATTCCACAAAACACTCCAATTAGTTTGCTAAATTTTTCACCTATCACTACCCAGCTACTGTCTTTTATAACCAAGTATTTGTGGTATAAGTCATTTTTTTATAACATAAGTCGCGTATATATTAACGTTGAATTTTTTTTATAAAATCATTCATGCCACGCGATAAATTACTACTACTGGTACTCTGTATTTCTTTGACCAAGCTCAATAATTGCGAGCTATCCGTGCATTGTTCTAAACTCAACAAGTAACCCCAAGCTTCTACTGGTGGTGCGTTTTTCTCAATATAGTTGGCCAACTCTGACTTTATCGTTTCGTAGCTCGCACTAGACAACCTAGCCTTGAAAATACTAGTGATTGATTTCTTGCCTAATGCTGCCATTTTATTGAGACCTTTATCATTAAAGGTGCGATCAAACTCTGTCTCAATATTTCTTTCAGACGACGATGCTTGAGACTGATAAGCCGTCGATGCTTGCGGCGCAGTGAATTTTTGGGAGGCAGCATTATCAGCGCCCACTATCTCTATGCACTCAAGCCCTAACAGCAACTCAAATAGTGGTGCAACACCGCCAAAATCGGCAAACATTTTGCTACGGTCAAGCGTATCAAGATAGCTTTGATACGTGCGTTTGCCATCGATCATAATGAGCAATGTTCTCGCTTCACGCGGCAATATGCCGAGACTCTGAGATTTAATCTCTTCTCTGCCCAAATCAGTTTTTTGAAACACATCACTATCTTTCATTCTTTGTACTCAGCACTAGCAGTAAGGTGGGCACTTTTATAGTCAATTGATTATAAAAGCGTGACAGCTTTAACCTTTCACATTGAACCAACCCTATCGTAAGCGGTCGACCAAATGAATTTTTATTATTTCGACTATTGAACAGTCAAATTTTGACTTTTTATTGGTTAATAAAAATCACTTTAAATCAAAGCCCCACATTTAATATTGTTTGAATTATTGATTCGAGTGGATTATATCAACCCATTTAATGAACCGTTAGCACTAATTAAATCCAATAGAACAGACGGTCTATATAGGATATGAAAGGTAGTTTTCATAAATTTCAATATAAAATTTGATAAAATAATGAGAATAAAAAAATCGATAAAATCAATGAATCAGGCTACTGTTTATCCGCTTTATCTTCTTACTAAATCGTTTGCCGACCAATAATTAATTTTCTATTCTTTCAAATAACTATCAGGTTACAACTATAAAAACCGACAAACGTTTTACTTTTTTAGCGAGATAATATAGCAATTGATAAAGTATATCTTTCTAAACGCGCTCACTCTCATACGACCTTTATGGGCACTATAGAAAATTTATTTTTTTAAGTCATTTATCCCTAGCCATAAAAAAACCCTGCAATTGCAGGGTCTTCTATAGATTATTCTTAACAGATAACTCTAAGGTGCATCCTAGAACGGAATATCATCATCGACAGGACCGTCAGGCATTGCTGTTGGCTTTGACTGTGCAGGCTTTTGCGCAGGTTGATTGAACTGATTCTGCTGAGCAGGTGCGCCTTGATTGTTAAAGCTGTTTTGACCACCTTGAGCAGCTGACTGGTTGTAACCGCCTTGCTGTGCTAGCTGATTGTTTGCTTGCTGACCAAAGTTGTTTTGATTGCTTTGACTACCTTGATTGCCATAGCCACCACCTTGACCCTGATTTTGACCGCCAAAGCTATTATCACTTTGACCACCAGTCGCACCATCTAGCATTTGCATTTGCTCAGCACGAATCTCAGTAATATAACGGTCTTGACCATTGGGATCTTGATATTTACGAGTACGCAAACTGCCTTCGATATAAACTTTACTGCCTTTACGCAAATACTGCGCGGCAATTTCACCCAAACGATTAAATAGAGAAATACGATGCCATTCCGTCGCTTCTCTTTTTTCGCCACTTTGCTTGTCGGTCCACTGCTCTGACGTTGCAACCGAGATATTGGTCACGCTACCGCCGTTATTAAATTGACGTGCCTCAGGGTCTGCTCCAAGGTTACCGATGATGATAACTTTATTAACTCCGCGCATGATACCGTCCTTTTACTTATGAATAATTTTATGAATCGCTTTAATGACTGTGCAGCTAAGCGCATTCATTAATGATTTTACTGTAATCAATTTTTATTGGAATATCTACAAGCTATCTATTAAAGACGACAATCTATGTCGTTTAGATATATATTATAATTTTTGGGTTTAAAAACCATGATATTGCTATTTTGCCATTTTATTAAGCGAATTAATACTATTACCAGTTACTGACTCATAAACTCACTCTGTCTTTTATAAACTTATTTAGAATCATTGCTCTCGTTATTGCGATGCATACTCAAGGTGACGCTACCCAGCTCTACGCCAAATTTTTTCATCACTGAGCGATTGAGCATGACGTCTTTATCGACCAGATACATCCAGTCATCAAAATGCACTTTGTAGGTTTTATCCTCAACGGGTAGCTCTAACAAGTAATTCCAAAGCAAGGTATTGCCAACCACTTTCCCTGTTGCCTCGCCAATGACATCGCCTGCTGTGCCTTTCCAGCTACCATCAGCTTGCTTGGTCAATCGCCATATATGCTGTGATTTTGACCCATCTGCCCATGCGAACTTCTCATCTAAAACGATGACGTTATCGCCTTCGTGAGTGGCATCAATATCGACGTAAAAGCGTTTTTTGACCTCGCCATTGCGACCTTGAAACATGCCCCAACCATCGATTTGACCCGAGAAGAATTCATGCATATCGAGCGTCGGCGTGCTGTTCTGATAGGCTTGGATATTTTGTGTGGCGCAACCTGAGAGTAGTAACGTGGCTGATAGACCAGCACCTATTGCCAGCTTGGCCATTACTCGAGGCGCAACACCGTGCGACAACATCGTAAACTTACTCATATTAATTCCTTTTAAATAGAGATAAAGATTTAGCGTTTACTTATTAATAATGGCTGTCTATCTAGTCGTTGTCTACTCAGTTTTTGCCTATTCAACCTTATCTCTACTCGCCTAAGTACGTTGTCTATACCCTTTGTTAAATATCTAGTGGACTCTGTGCCAAACTCGATAGCTGCAGCCGCGAGTCATCTGTCAGTTGTGTCTTGTCTAGCTTGAGATAGGCGACTTGCTCTTTCGCCATCACGACCAGCTCATCCACGCCATCTACCGCCAGCATTTGGCGTGACCAGTCTTGGATATTAATATCTTTAGGGATGGTCACAGTAGTACTCGATAGATAAGGCGGCTGAGCAATCGGAATGATAATGAGTAGTGCCACGCCCATAATGACGGCTAAAATACCCCACGCCAGAAAATTCGGCTGACTTAATAACAAACCACCCATCGCACCACCGACAAACGCACCAAAGAACTGGCTGGATGAGTTAAGCCCCATAGCAGTGGCTTTATTGGCGACTGGGGCGCGCTTAGATATCCATGAGGGAATCGTTGCCTCAAGTAAGTTAAAGCCCATAAAGTACAATAACAGACCTAATATAATACCAATGCCAACCTGACTGCCAATAGCCAATATCGCTAAAGCAGCGGTCATTAGCGCAATCGCACCTAAGAATACTTGGCGCATTTTGCGTTTCTTTTCAGCGATGATAATAAAAGGAATGGCGACGGCAAAACCAATGAATAACAGCGGCAAATAAACCAAGCCTTGCTGACGTACCGATAAACCCATCACTTCATTAAGCTGATGCGGCAATATCACAAATATCGCCGTCATGGTCAGATGCAGAGCAAAGATACCGATATGTAGGCGGTTTAAATCGCCGATTTTGAGGACGGTTGCTAATTGTTGACCAATCGATTTATTGTCTAAATTGTGTTTAAGCACTCGTAGCGGTGTCGGCACAAACAACAGTAATAGCATCGCCAAAATAGCAAAGCCTGATGTCAACCAAAATAAACCAGAGATACCTAGTGAGCCAACCAATAACGGACCAAAGGCAAAAGCGAGCATGATAGAAGTCGCAATGGTCAAGCCCATCGTTGCCATCGCTTTGGTACGCATCTCTTCGCGCGTTACATCAGCCAATAATGCCATCAATACCGCAGATACCGCGCCACTACCCGCCAGCGCCCGACCAATGATAACCTCGTAAATATCAGTCGCATTGGCGGCAATGATACCGCCGAGAGCAAATAAGATCAGTCCTAAAAAGATAATCGGCTTACGCGGGAATTTATCCGCAGCCAAACTCATGGGAATCTGAAATATCGCCTGCCCTAGCCCATAAATACCGACCGCCAAACCAATCAAAAACGGCGTCGCGTGCGCATAATTGTCACCATATACAGAAAACACAGGCACAATCATAAACAGACCAATCATCCGCAAAGCAAATATACCACCGACCCCGAGGATTGCCCGTTTCTCTACGCTATTCATACTTGCCTCACTGGTTCGTCATTGCTGATTTATCACTACTGCGCTGCTTATACTATTGTGATGCTATCAAGACTTTAGCTACAAATTAAGCCCACTAGTATAAGACATTAGCCGTTTGCTTGCCGAGACTTTTGTCTTATTGGTGCAGCCTCCTATACCGTCTCAACCCAAGCCATTCATATTACGCGATTATTTTGTTACCAACTGCATCGGATGCGCAATCACACCTTGAATAATGCGGTCGCCATGACAATAAAGTAAGGCGTCATAAACATTATTACTCGTCAGCTAGAGCGATCGCTTAGATGACAAACTCCTCTATAAAATGACATTTTGGTCAAAACCATGACAAAAGATGACTACTACTTAACATTGATTTGATTTAGATTTGCTTAGTCATACGAAAACCAATCACCTCAAAGGCTGTAGAATAAGAAAACAGCAAAATGAACGCCAAGCAGCATACTGCTCAGCAATTATAAAAATTAAAACAGTAAATTAGGCATCTATAGCTCTCACTTCATCAACGTATGAACACTTTATAAAAATATTATTTATAACAAAATCTTTGATAATAAAACTATTTATAACCACATTATAAACTTACGAAATATTCACGTTTTTAACCAACCATTCTATTGATCTGTATTTAGCTTTTAATTTGAGATATTTTCAATCCCCTTTTAGCAAATAGGAAACCTAACACCGATGGCACACGAGTATATTAAGGTTCGCGGCGCACGCACTCATAATCTAAAAAATATCGATTTAGACATTCCACGCGACAAGTTCGTAGTAATTACAGGTTTATCAGGCTCTGGTAAATCATCATTGGCATTCGATACTTTGTATGCTGAAGGGCAACGCCGTTATGTCGAGAGCTTATCGGCGTATGCGCGTCAATTCCTCTCACAGATGGAGAAGCCAGACGTCGATAGTATCGAGGGCTTATCCCCTGCGATTGCTATCGAGCAAAAATCCACCAACCATAACCCGCGCTCAACGGTCGGGACGATTACCGAAATTTATGACTATCTGCGCCTACTTTATGCGCGTATCGGTACGCCCTTTTGCCCTGAGCATGGCGAGCCAATGGTCGCGCAGTCAGTCACTGAAATGGTCGATCAAGTCATGGCGTTGCCAGATGACACCAAAATCATGATCTTAGCTCCAGTGATTCGTGAACGTAAAGGTGAGCATACGGTGTTGCTTGAGCAATTAATTGGTCAAGGCTTTGTACGTGTGCGCGTCGATGGTGATGTCTACGATACCGATGAGCTACCGACACTCGATAAAAAGAAAAAACATACCATCGAAGTGGTGGTTGACCGCTTTAAAGTCCGTGATGACTTAGGCAATCGCGTCGCTGAAAGCTTAGAAACCGCTCTGCGTTTGGGTCAAGGGCTGGTGACGCTACACTTTATGGATGGCAATCCAAAAGAAGGCGGCGATGACAATCAAGTCATGTCAGCTAAGCACTCTTGCCCTGTCTGTGACCGTGCCGTGCCTGAGCTTGAGCCACGTATGTTCAGTTTTAACAATCCGTATGGTGCTTGCCCAAGCTGTGATGGTCTCGGTAAACGTCAGTATTTCTCTGCTGAGAAACTGATTACCCATCATGAAAAATCGCTTAATCAAGGGGCGATTAATGGTTGGGATAAGCGTCATGCGTACTATTTCGGCTTGCTTAGCACGGTCTGCAATCATTTCAAAATTGATATGGATGCCCCATGGCAAGATCTTGCTAAAGAGCAGCAAGACCTCATCATGCAGGGCTCTGGTAAAGAAAAGCTCACCTTTAACTTTACTGATGAGCGTGGTCGTAAAACTAATAAGACTGTACCGTTTGAAGGCGTACTGCCTTATTTAGAGCGCCGTTATGCCAAAACCCAAAGCAATCTTGTGCGTGATGAGCTGGCTAAATATTTGGCGGATACCACTTGTAACGTTTGCGATGGTGCGCGTCTTAATGAGATTTCACGTAACGTGCGTGTTGATGATCAAACCATTGCTCAAATCGTGAAGCTGTCTATCGGTGATGCAGCTGAATATTATAAGACTATTAAAATTAGCGGTCATAAAGGTGAAGTCGCGGAGAAAATCTTTAAAGAGATTAATGAGCGTCTGAACTTCCTCGTCAGTGTCGGACTTGATTATCTATCACTCGCCCGCTCTGCTGAAACATTATCAGGCGGTGAGGCGCAGCGTATTCGCTTGGCTAGCCAAATTGGCGCAGGACTGATGGGCGTGATGTATGTGCTTGATGAGCCATCGATTGGTCTACATCAGCGCGACAATGATCGTCTGCTAAAAACTCTAACGCGCTTACGTGATTTGGGTAATACCGTACTGGTCGTTGAGCATGATGAAGATGCCATTCGCCAAGCAGATCACGTCATCGATATCGGTATTGGTGCAGGTGTACATGGCGGTCATATTATCGCTCAAGGTACCGTCGATGACATTATGGCAAACAAAGAATCGCTGACTGGACAATATATGTCTGGTAAGAAGAGAATCGAGATTCCAAGCATTCGTCATAAAGCCAAGACGATGGATGTTGAAATCACAGGTAAGGCCAAAGCTCAAAAATTTCCGATGACGATTGAGCTCAAAGGTGCCTCAGGCAATAACTTGCATGATGTAGATTTGACCATTCCCATTGGTATTATGACTTGTGTGACTGGTGTCTCAGGTTCGGGCAAATCAACTTTGATCAACCGTACCCTTATGCCATTGGCAGCGACTCAGTTAAACAATGCCTCAACACTCATCGCGGATAAGCATGACAGCATTAGTGGTCTTGAGCATTTGGATAAAATGGTCGATATCGATCAAAGCCCGATTGGTCGTACGCCGCGCTCAAACCCAGCGACTTATACCGGTGTGTTTACGCCGGTACGTGAGATGTTTGCGCAAACGCAAGAAGCGCGTGCTCGCGGTTATAAACCGGGTCGCTTTAGCTTCAACGTAAAAGGCGGACGCTGCGAGATGTGCCAAGGTGATGGTCTAATCAAAGTTGAGATGCATTTCTTGCCTGATATGTATGTGCCGTGTGATACCTGTGAGGGCAAGCGCTACAACCGCGAGACCCTAGAGATTCATTATAAAGGTAAAAATATTGCCGATGTCCTAGATATGACTGTAGAAGATGCCACTGAATTCTTCTCAGCGATTCCAGCGATTTATCGTCGTCTGCAAGCACTGATGGATGTTGGACTTAGCTATATCCGTCTTGGTCAGTCTGCACCGACGCTATCAGGTGGTGAGGCACAACGGGTGAAGTTGGCGCGTGAGCTTGCCAAGCGCGATACGGGACAGACGCTCTATATCTTGGATGAGCCAACCACTGGTTTGCATTTCCATGATATCGATAAGCTGCTGCATATCTTGCATGCCCTACGTGATAAAGGTAACACTATCGTCGTCATCGAGCATAACTTGGATGTCATCAAAACGGCGGATTGGGTGATTGATCTAGGTCCTGAAGGTGGTAAAGGTGGCGGCATGATTATCGCTGAAGGTACGCCTGAAGAAGTGGCGGAAGTCAAAGAATCATACACGGGTATATTCTTAAAGCCGATGCTAGAGCAAGGCATGAAAGAAGTCAGCTAATACAAGTTAGTGAATAATTGATAAAAGGCCACTCTTTATAGGGCGGTCTTTTTATTGGGTGAAATAAGGCTTTGTCTAGCCTGCACGCTATATGTTTTGATTAATATATATCAAGACATATAGCGCGTTGCGTTACCTTTCTTAATCTTTATTAAAGATACTTAAACGTTGATTATATTAATATTTAAAGGGTTAGATATGATGCGTAGACGCATACGATATAGAAATATCTGGTTAAAAACTGTGTAGCAAGCAATAGCACGTACACATTGACACAGCTAACCCCTATCCTATCCCTAAAACTCTCAAGGACTTTTTATGAAAAAATTACTGTTCATTGTCTTAGCATCTACTGTTGGCATTAGTGCCTGTGCGTCAAACGGCACATCAAATGGCTCAAGCGATCGCAACCATCAAAGACCTGCGATGTCAGCAGACATGAAACAAGCCATGAATGATTGTGCTCAACGAGTTGGCGTAAAAATGAATAAAGACAGTCGTCCAAGTAAAAGCGATATGAAGAAAATAGATTCATGCATGAGTGCAAAAGGGTTTGAGAAGCCTGCAGGCCAAGGTCGTCACTAATAACTGGTATTTGTTAGATGATCATTGATAAAAGGCTACTCTTTAGGGAGTGGTCTTTTTTTTGTTGGGTGGGATTTAGATTTAGGGTACACTCTATGCAACGACAACCAGATAGAATTCTTATTTTAGATACCAGCCTAATTATTTTCCGATAAATCAAAACTAGCTAGTTGTATTTTAGCAAATGCACAAACTTAACATTTATTGCTGAAATATTGCTAAAAAGTTACAATCCTTTCCTTATAAATCCATAAAAAAAATAAACTATAATCGAGAATTTCCGATTCTCGCATAGGCCTCATATAGGACAAAATTTATGAAATGGAAGTTATCACTGTTACTTGTTCCAGTTTTTCTAGTTGCCTGTTCATCTTCTAACGAGACAGCTGTTTATGATGATAGTTCAGCACCTACAAGTGAAGTCTCAGACCCTAAACCTTACTCAGTAGAAAAACAAAACTATGTACAGTCTTGTATAGAGACATCTGATGAGAGCTTTTGTAGTTGTCAGTTTGATGTAATGGATCCAGTACTTTCTAGCTCAGTAGGTAGTAATTGGAGCACGAAAGCTATGGAAGAAGATGATTTTGGAACTTATGTGTCAGCTGTTGAAACAGCAGTCAGTCAATGTAGTTAAACTATTAAAAATGTGATTGAAAGAAGAAAAATCATGGCTCTAATTAACTGTCCTGAATGTTCTAAAAGTATTAGTGATCAAAGTACTTCTTGCCCTAGTTGCGGTTTCCCTACTCCTTCAAAACAGATAGATAACAATAATTCGCTAGCAAGCACTCGTCAAAGACAAAAGAATAGTGGCTGTTCTGGCGCAACTATCTTCCTAATCATTATTATAATTCTTATCGGCTTTTGGCTTGTAAGTGCTTATGATGGCTATACAGAAAAAGCAAGACAATATGATGAAGAGCAGTCAGAACCTGATAAAGAATCACCACAAGTCCAAGAATCAGTATTTAATTCTCCATTAACACAGATACCAATGTTACTTTCTGGTTCAGGTGAAAATGGGCGCTATTTCCTCATCTCTCACTTTGCATCTTATGGCATTGAAAATGTTAAGTATGCACGTAGAGGGAACGAGAGTGATGCTTATGGAGAAATGCAAATTGACTGCGCAAACGATAAGATAAGAAAAACCTCATCAGATAATCTTGAGGCCTTAATATCAGCAGACCTAGGGGATTGGTATACGCCAACACCAGATTGGACAGATCAAGATATTGTTAACTTCATATGTCAAACCAAAAGAGTAGTGTCAAAAAACATAGAACATCATGAAGTAGTTGAGAAAGTAGTAACGCTAGAAGCTCCAAAGAACGAAGTAGTTGAAAAGGTAACATTGGAGCAATTCAAGCCAGAGCCGGTCATGTCAGTAGAAGCAAGATCGAGGGAAGTTTTATTATCAAATGCCCCTTCGGGTAGTGAGAAAGAATATGAAGTACGCGAAACACCAATAAAAACAAAAGAATCTTACAACGAAAAAGTAGTTAATAAAGCAGCGGACTATAAAAAAGAGAGTGATATAGAACGCAGAAAAAGTGATGATCGAGCAATATGTGAACAAGCTATAAAAGTAAACAGTGCTTACCTAGGGAAGGACGAACCGGAATATAGTCAGTGGAAGGCAATTGAGCGTGCCAATTGTATGCAAGATAAACTATATGAGTAAAATTAGTGGATACAAATCGGTGTTATTTGTAAGTGATGTATCAAAATAAGTCCAGAAGCGAATTAGACAGAACGAATATAGTCAATTTTGGCTGTGGGAATAAGCCATCTATTAGCTAAATACAGGAATAAATATGGCAATTATTAATTGTCCTGAATGCACACATAAAATTAGCGACCAAAGCGTATCTTGTACTAATTGTGGACTCCCAACTTCTAAAATGAATTTTTTAATTAAATGTCCTGAATGCTCTGAGTCGATTATTAATCAAAGCGCCTCTTGTAATCATTGCGGCTTTCCTATTGCTAAACCTGCACCGTTCAAAAATATTCAACATTCATCTGAGGAACTTAAAGAGCTTAAACTTCTTAAAGAGCTCGAAGAAGTTGGGGAACCTGACGATTACGGATTTTTCAATCATGCAAATATTTTTATCATTAGCTGCATCATCATTTACTTTCTAGCTAAAGAAGAGATTCACTATATTTTACAAAGTTTTTAGGTCTATTCTCAAATTGAAGAAACACAGCATAAGTAACAATTGATATTAAAACTATAACTAAAAAATTGTAAGAAACGGAAAATATATGGCCATTATTGATTGTCCTGAATGCACACACAAAATTAGCGACCAAAGCGTCTCTTGTACTAACTGTGGGCTCCCAACTTCTAAAATGAAGTTTTTAATTAAATGCCCTGAATGCTCTGAGTCTATTAGTAATCAAAGCGCCTCTTGTACTAATTGTGGCTTTCCTATTGCTAAACCTGCACCGTTTAAAACTGTCCCACCTCCTTTGCCGACTCAAAATTCTACTACTATCGTACGACTAAACAGTAGTAGAAAAAGTAAAGGTGTTGCAATATTGTTAGCTTTATTCTTAGGAGGTTTTGGGATACATAAATTTTATTTAAATCAGGTCTTTTGGGGTATCTTATATCTATTGTTCTGTTGGACATTTATACCAGCAGTAATTTCTCTTTTCGAAGTAATCATACTATTGTTTATGAATGAGTCTGAGTTCAATAGACGTTTTGGTTAGCCAGCGTAGGCTAGCTGGATGTACAACACCCAATATCCAGACGTCAGATAAAGTCCAAACCAACCACTTTTCGATATTTCTTCGCAAAAAAAAGGCAAGTCGTTTGACTTACCTTTTTTGTTAGTATTTACTGATTTGATAGCATTTACTGAGTTATTTACGTTTAATGGTTCTAGTAGTTACTCCAGTCGTTGCCCCACTAGTTGCGTTAGCAGGTGCTTTAGCAGCCGCTTGATAAACTGGCGTAACCTCAGGTAAGAGTGCCTGAATTTTAGCGATACGCTGCCCAGAGTTTGGATGGGTAGACATTAAAGTAGCTATGGTGTTGCTACGACCATTGGCAGCCTCCATTTTTTGCCATACTGCAACGGCAGCTTCTGGATTGTAGCCTGCCTGCGCCATTAAGCGTAAACCACCCGCATCGGCTTGTGACTCTTGACTACGAGAAAATGGCTTATCAAGTCCGTAGTCACTAATCAAACCCAACGCATCATCACTTAACCCTGTTCTTGACTGTAGTTCAGCACCACCTAACTGCAGCGCTAAGCCTGTCAGAATTTTTTGCCCAGCATCTTTTTTACTGTGCTCAGATAACGCATGAGTCATTTCGTGTCCCATGATTGCAGCGATCTCTGCATCTGTTAACTGTAATTTTTCTACAATACCGGTATAAAAAGCCATCTTACCACCCGGCATTGCCCAAGCGTTTAATTCAGGTGAACGTATAACCGTGACCTGCCAATCAAAAGGAACGCCTGTTGTATTAGCGCGAACGGCGTAGGGCTTCATACGATTAAAGACGTTTTTAACTCGAATGGCGGTAGCAGAAGTATTATCTACCGCGCCTTGACTACTGGCTTTAGAGACCACTTGAGAGTAACTTTTAGCCGCATCGGTATTTAATGTAGCCGTATCGTACCCTGCCATATCGGCGACCGTAGTACACCCTGCTAAAGTAGTAATAGTAGTCAGCAGTAAAGCATTTTTTATGTTATTAAAAGTGGTCATTAGACGTCCTGGTTGAGAGATGCAATTGAGTTAAATAACTGAGCTAAAGGCAATGAATTGATAGACTTAACATTCCACTATCGAAATTCATGTCTTGCAACACATTAATTGAGAGCGACATATAATTGATAACGTAACTAAAATTCAATCAATATGTAATTATCATGTAAGTAATGTGTCTAAATTATCGAGAAAGAGATTATCACTATAGAAAACAAAAGTCTATTAATTTTATAATCTATTATTTGTTTGATATTATTTGTTTGATATGACAAGCCCCAGCCAACCTCCATTTGAATCCTACAACTTTATTCTTTTAATTAGAATCGCTGCTCAGAGAGCAGCCTGCAATAGATCCCACTAAATAAACGCTCGTATCACATTGATCACTCACGCAGCTACCGTACGTTCTATTTTTTCTTTGCCAGAAAAGTTTATAATTTATCGTAGCATCAAACATAATATCCGATAATGTCTGCGCGTCAGCTCCCAGACCCTTTATAATAGCGTATCAATACCAACCAACCTGCGTATCTCACCCATGACTTCTATCAGCTACGTAAAGCAGCAGCGCATTACTCGACTATGCGTGCGCTGCGGCTTACTCCTTATGCAGTATGGCGCTGAGTCTGCCGTGGTGGTGGACTTGTCCAAACGCTTGGGGCTTGCCTTGGGGATGAACAGCGTCGAATGTTCACTGAATTTTAACGCCATCACCCTGACGACCATCTGTGACGAGCGCTGTATCACCACCACCAGAGACACGATCAATCAAAGCATCAATGTCAATTTATTGGTACAAATTCAGCAAATTATCAATAAAACCGAAGCCATCGTAGACAGTACCGATTTGATTGACCGCACTACCCTTGCCTTTGATGAGTTAGATAAGACCGTATACCCAACGTGGCTGGTGGGCATATTTGTTGGTGCGTCTTGCGCAGCGTTTGCTTATCTGAATGGTGGCAGTTGGTCGATTACCGCCGTGACATTTATTGCGGGTATGGTGGCGATGCTCACCCGTATTTATTTATCCAAGCACCACTTTAACTCTTTTATCACGGTCATTGTGACCGCATTTATCGCCTCATTGATTGGGGCGACGACCTATTATTTTGATATTGGTAATAACGCCGATATCGCTGTTGCCTCCAGCGTATTGCTACTGGTGCCCAGCTTTCCGTTGATTAACTCCTTATCCGATATCCTCAAAGGCTATGTCAATATTGGCGTTGGGCGTGCGGTCTTTACCTATATGCTGACCCTGTCCGCGTGCGTCGGTATCGTAATGGCGCTGGTTTTACTTCGCATACAGCATTGGGGGTTTTAAAATGTGGTTTATCAAAACCGTCATACTGTCTTGTATCATCACCCTTGGTTGGACGCTAATGTTTAGCGTACCCAAACGCTATATCTTGCCGTGTTTACTGATGACCGCATTTGGCTTTGGGTTAAAGACAGCGCTCGTTTATCAACACATCCATATCGTGGTTGCTAGTTTTTTTGGCGCGATGCTTGCTAGCTTTTTGGGTGTATACTTTTCTAAGAAATATACTCTGCCACCTAAAGCGCTCATCTCGCCCAGTGTCATCTGTATGATGCCTGGTATCGCCGCCTATAAAGCAATGGTTAGTATGGTGCAGATTGGTTATTTCGGTTTTTCAGACGAGTTATTTAGCCAAATGATGGTGTATTTGTTTGAGGCACTATTTGTGACCTCAGGATTGGTACTTGGCTTGTCTATTCCAGGGCTGTTATTTTATAGACGACGTGCCATTGTTTAAGTAAGTTTAAATGGTGGGCTATTTCTGCCTAAATGCTTTTATATTCTGATGCTAGCTGGTACATCCTCATAAGCAAAACCTTGTAAGATTAATAATGATACCCATTACAATAGAGTTCAAAACAACAGAATTAAAAAATAATAGACGGCAAAATTGCACCAACATGCATTGACTAAAGAGACTTAACCATGACAAAACATTATGACTATATCGCCATTGGCGGCGGCAGCGGTGGCATTGCTTCAATCAACCGTGCGGCGAGCTATGGCAAAAAATGCGCCATTATCGAAGCTAACCAGCTGGGCGGCACTTGTGTGAATTTGGGCTGTGTACCTAAGAAAGTAATGTGGTATGGCGCACAAGTTGCCGAGGCGATTCATAAATATGCGCCAGACTATGGCTTTGATGTGGATATTAAAGGTTTTGACTTTCAAAAACTGGTACAGAGCCGTCAACAATATATCGAAAATATCCATCGCTCTTATGACAATAACTTAGCCAAAAATGGCGTAGAAGTGATCAAAGGCTTTGCCAAATTTGTCGATACCAATACTGTAGAAGTGAATGGCGAACTGATTACCGCTGACCATATTTTAATTGCCACCGGCGGTCACCCGATTCAGCCAGATATCAAGGGCGCAGGATACGGCATCGATTCTGACGGCTTTTTTGCGTTGAATCATTTGCCAAAACGCGTGGCAATTGTAGGAGCTGGATATATCGCTGTTGAAATCGCAGGCGTATTGAACAGTTTAGGCGCTGAGGTACATTTGTATGTACGCCAGCACTCGCCGCTGCGCTCATTTGACCACAGTGTAGTAGAGGCATTGCTCATAGAGATGGAGCAAGACGGTATTCAGTTGCATACCAATACCACGCTCACGGAAGTCAATAAAAACGAAGATGGCAGCCTGACTTTGTGTACCGAAAATGGCAGCCTAGACACGACAGATTGCTTGATTTGGGCGATTGGTCGTGCGCCATCGACAGACAATATCAACCTGCAAGTGACGGGTGTAGAGACGACCAAGTTTGGCAAAATTAAAGTCGATAAGTTTCAAAATACCAATGTTAAGAACATCTATGCGGTCGGCGATATTATCGAAAACAGTGTGGATTTGACGCCAGTAGCTATTGCAGCAGGTCGTCGTCTTTCAGAGCGCTTGTTTAACAACAAGCCTAATGAGCATTTGAACTATACGTTAATACCGACGGTTATCTTTACCCACCCTGCCATCGGAACGATTGGCTTGTCTGAAATCGACGCGGTTGAGCGCTATGGCAAAGAAAATATCAAATGTTATAAATCGACCTTTACCTCTATGTATAGCGCGGTGACCCAGCATCGTCAGAAGTGTATGATGAAACTGGTGTGCTTGGGCGATGAGGAAAAAGTCATTGGTCTACACGGTCTTGGCTTTGGTGTCGATGAGATGATTCAGGGCTTTGCCGTCGCCATCAAAATGGGCGCGACTAAAGCGGACTTTGACAATACGGTTGCCATTCACCCAACTGGCTCAGAAGAGTTTGTGACAATGCGCTAGTTTGATAGAAAGACCGGGCTAAATTAGTAGAAAGGCTACCCTTAATGAGGTAGCCTTTCTTTATAGATAATGACTTGCACTACTTGCTACAAGTCCCTTTTATGCCGAGTTTGAGGTCAGCGATTGCTTCCCTGCCTTCACTTTCAGGTACCAGTTTAACACCCGCACCACCAACAATTAAACCTGGCTTAATATATTGCTTTACAAAGTAGTTATTACCCGCTGTAGTATCAATCATTAAATCGTTAGGAGAAAATTCAGATTCGGTAGAAACTTTGTGCTGCATATTGCCCAGTACTTCATGATAGAAAAAAGTGCCTCGTGCAGTTTCACCAATACATTCATCATCTACCCACACATCTTTCTTTAGAGCTCCACCCACCACACTATTGCTACGATAAATATATAGACCAGCATTGTTGGCACTAGGTGCTTTCACTTGCTTGAGTACGCTAGATACTTCGATATTTTCAGTGGGTACAGAAGCACAACCGGCAAATAGTATTGATGTAATCGTTAGAAAAGCGATTTTTTTTAGCATTTTATCTCTCTAAGAATAAAGTGAATGTGACTTGAAAATTCTGATGATTTTGTTATGAGTAACTTTAAAAAACATAGCTCTGCTTTAATTACCTAATACCCATTCATCGTTCACTTGATAAACCTTGAAATTGGTCTTGTTAGTGCGGCTCTCCCCCGCGATTGTCTGAGTGATATCAGCGGTACACATATAAGTATTGTCGCCCTCAACAGTATCACAGTTGATATTCTCGACGCGTTCAAGCTTTGGCATCATACCCTCCATCATGCCGCTCATCGCCTTTGCCATCTCATCATTGCCTGCGTTCGCCATCGCATCGTCCATCATACTATTGGCTTGCTCGTATTGTGCCTCGATTAACGCTTCAACTGTGCTTTCAGAAGGTGCATTAGAGCATGCGACAAATAGCGGTGTTAGTAATGCCATGACTGCCAGTTTTTTCAGATTAGTCATCTCAATCTCAATGTACCTATAATGTTACTTCACTATACAGAATTACTTATAAATACCCAACTTAATTTTAGAATAAAAGGTTAGATTTATGATGAATAGATTTAATAATTTAATGAGATGAAGGAATTAACGGGCGGTGCATACTGACAGTACATTCACGATACTGCTATGATGTGGTATTCAAAACCGTTGCGAGATAACTGTGTGGCAGGTGTACTTTTTTATATTACCGATTGGTCTGGGAATTATGACCTTGGCAGCAAGTTTGTTGTTTTTGTTTGCTTATCTGATGTCTGATGACAATGCCACGCGCTTGCCCGCTTTTAACTGGTTCAAGCGCTTAATTATCGTGGCATTTATCTTGCTAAGTGTTGGGCTGTTTATGACCTTTGGTCATTTTTGGGGTTAATAAAATCAGCCTTTAAACATTCAAGATTTTTCAATGAACCATTTTTTCTAATTCTAACAATTCCAAATCCTCACGTTTTGGCTCACCATTATTGCCGTCATTTGGAAATGGCATTTTATTACCATTTAGCTCATAACCTCGGCGCTGATAGTAAGCCAACAGCTCAGGACGATGACTCAAAATAGACATGGTCAAACGAGCGGGACTTTTATCAGCGGCTTGCTCATCTGACTGTAGATGACGAGTCGCAAAGGTTTCTGCTGCTTGCAAAATTACATTGCCAACGCCCTGCCCCTGCAGCTCTGGATCTACCGCAAACATGCCGATGTAGGCTTTGTTATTTGAGTCAGCATCGGTTTTGATATCGACAGCGATACAACCGAGTATCTCACCCGTTTCCTCTCCATCACGGTCACCCGTTGTCGTTTTTGGATAAACGAAGTAATAGTGATTAGGGTCATTAATCACGGCAGCGAGCTCGGCTGACGTGGTTCGAATACCGCCAATTAAATCTGCCTCATTGGTCCAACCTGCGGTCTCGCGATAACAGCGATTTAATAATTGCTCAAGTGCACTAATATCATCGGCTTGCGCTTGTCGCAAAAACACGGACTCTCTCTCCGAGTTATTTTTATCTATAATGTTTTTATTCATATTATAATTTTTCCTTTCCTTGTTTGTATTAAAAAAAACTGACCCAAATCGATAGGTCAGCCTTAATAGTAATATGTATCCATCTTGAGTACTAGGGCGATAACGCCTGTGCTTGGTCGATAATATTAAATCCTGCCTTAAGCTGTGCACGCGTTGGCGCATGACCACGGCGGAGCAGTTCAGAAAAGGCAACCAATTCTTTATCACGCCCTAAAGTGCTAGCCGCACTAGCACGTGTGTCTTCCCCGTCATCATCAAAGTAGTATTCGATATAATCTAATGTATCTGGCGAACCAAACAAGATATTATGATCGGGTGTCGCGACATGTCCACTATAGCGTAGGCTTTTGCCATATTGCATCGTCCAAAAGAAAGGGATGCGCGCGGCGAGCGAGCTGACACTATCATCATTTAATATCGCAGACGCAGTCACTAAGCCATGTTGCAAGGCCACGCGCCAATGTTCGATGCGCATGCGCCCCATTTGCCCAGAAGCTTTTGCAATATCACCCAATGCATAAACCCTTTCACGCAGCTGTAAATGCTCATCCACTTGCACGCCATCTGGCGCGTTTACTTCTTCGAACAGCTCTATACGTGGTGCTACGCCAGTCCCTAAAATAACGATATCTGCATCAACTTGCTCACCACTCGCCAGCGTGACGCCGCCCACTTGTGAAAAGGTTTGTTTTTCTTCTTCATTCTCAGACTGGTTAACAACCCTTTTGACCTCAGTGATTTCATTGACCCTGGCATCAAAGACAAATTGAATCCCATTTTCTTCATGCAGCTTGATCAGCGCATTACTGACGGTTTCGGAGACGATATTTCCCATTACCCGATGATCTTGTCCGATGACGGTAATAGAAGCCGTCGTGCCTGCTTGTGCCAATGCGGAAGCGACCTCCATACCGATAAAGCCAGTACCGATAATAACCACACGCTGGTCATGACTGGCCGCTTTTATCAATTTGGCATCATCCATACTACGCAGCGTATAAACGCCATCAAGCTCAGCCCCTTTAAAAGGCGGTATCTTTGGCTCAGCGCCTGTTGCAACCACTAAAAAATCAGCAGTTTGTCTGTCACTACGACCCTTTTTATCTTTAATGATAATGGTACGTTCATTGGGCAATACTTCGCTGACAGTTTGATTCAAGCGTAAATTAATATCGTGTTTGCTCGCCCAATCTGCACCCCCTAGTAGAAGCTTCTCTTCAGGCATATTGCCCGCTAAAAATGCTTTGGACAATAATGGACGGTTATAAGGAGCTTTATCATCAGCACTAATCAAGGTGATTTTGCCGCCATAGCCAGTGTTACGCAGCTGATGCGCTGTCATAAAACCTGCTGCGCCGCCGCCCACGATGAGAGTATGCGTATCGATAAGCTTATCATTTGCAATCTGTTTATCTCTCTTCGCTGAAGTATTCACCGTCAAGCTGTCGCCATTATCGGTCACTTCATATTGAGTCAATCCTGCTGTCGCGACTGGCTCTAATAGCGTCCCATCGCGGCTATCAAAAGTTGCATGATGCCAAGGACAGACCACGCGATTGCCACAACGTAATCCTGTGCCTAAATCTGCGCCTGCGTGCGGGCATTTGCCATCGAACGCCTGAAACTCATCGTCGTCGCGGGTGATTAAAATGATACTATCATCATCTTGCTTGTAAGATTTCATGCCGCCACTGGCAATATCAGCCTTATTAATAGTCACTGTGTCAATCGTTGCATTGGTCATAAGTCTTCCTTAACAGTTATAATGGTTCCCTGAATCAAACGTGTTGAAAATAACTCTATCGCATCAGCCAGTTTCAACGAAAAACACCATTCCCGATACGTTTATTTAAATGTTTTTTTAAAACGCTATCCATTGATAGTAACAAGACACTTTCGCACACGCTGTTTTTTTGTATGTTTCCTGCGTTGCAAAACGTAATCGTTAACTGTTAATCCCTATGCTTACCTATTCTTTTTAAATCTTATCCTCAACATAAAAGACGACTTTATGACTTCTCGTGATGACATGACCGATATTAATGCTAGCCCTCAATCCGCTCTTGAAAGTACTCAACCTGATAACGAGTTACCTGCTAATGGGTCGTTTAATAATGAGCAGTTTGATATGGCAAGTATCGATATTACCGTAGCGACGGATACTGCGCAGTTACCGCAGCCTCTTCAACCACCTGTACAGCAAGCAACCTATAAAGCCCACGCAACAGACTTTATCGTTAATGAGCTATTGCCGCTCGAATTCATCGGTGAAGGTGAGCATTTATGGCTGCATATCCAAAAATCAGGGATGAATACCGCTTATCTTGCCAAACTTCTATCAGAGTGGGCAGAGATTCCTCTGCGCGATGTTGGTTATTCAGGTCTTAAGGATCGCCATGCATTGACAACCCAGTGGTTTAGCTTGCGAATCCCAAAAAAACAACTGCCTGCTGCTGAGTTTGCACCAGTCGATATCGGAGCCGATGAATCGGTCACGATCATCGACCAGAAATGGCACAACAAAAAGCTCAATCGCGGCACGCATCGCGCCAATCAATTTATCATCACCTTGCGTGATATCCAATTTGCTGATTTTGATACAGCATTGCCAGCACCTGAGCAATTATTGTCGGCGAAGCAAGATGTCGAGCAGCATTTAGCAAGCATCGCTATAAATGGCGTGCCCAATTATTTCGGCCCTCAGCGTTTTGGACGTAATGGCAATAATATTAGAGAAGCATTATCGCTGTTTGCCCGCCCACTACAGCAAAGTCGACCACAACCCAAAAAGAGCAAACGCAAGCACGCGCCACGTGAGCAGAATACAATGGAGCTGTCTGCCGCACGTAGCTTAATTTTCAATGAGATATTGGCGTTACGTGTACGTGATGGCAGCTGGAATACTGGGCTGGCAGGCGAAGTGTTTAACTTAGAGGGTTCAGGGTCAATATTTACTAGCGAAGCCATAGACGACACGTTGCGTGAACGCCTTGAGACGGGTGATATCCATCCCACTGCTGCATTATGGGGCAAGGATAATGATAAAGTCAGCGGCATGGCGGCAAGTACTGAGAAAAATGTGATTCAGCAAAATCCGCTACTGGCTCGCTTAGCCAATGGCTTAGAGCAGCGCGATGTAAAAGCACAGCGACGCGCGCTGCGCCTACCTATTGAAGCGCTGTCTTGGGAATGGCAGGATAAAGATAATGAACAGACATTGGTGCTGAGCTTTACGTTAACGACAGGTAGCTTTGCCACCAGTGTCTTGGCAAGCTTAGTAAAACAATTAATACACTAAAACGTAGTTGACCCTTCGACTATGGCAGCCAGCTATGTGCCATAAAGCGCTTCAATATTATTATTTTTTGCTGCCAACATCTCGTTGGCACTCACCACTTGATCACGGCCACGGCCTTTGGCTTCATACAAAGCCTTATCTGCCATACAAATTAAGCGCTGGCAAATATCATGAGGTAGCTGCACTGCGGGAATTTTACGATTCACGCGTTTGCTACTATACGAGGGGATTCTCTGCGGTTTAGCAAGCGACTGCGAGGCATCCTTTTTATTCAGAGTTTCGCAGGCTTGTTTTATACAATTACGCTCACCATGGGTCAGTGTATATAGCCCCAAGCTGGCAGTCACACTAAAGGCTGTATCGTCATCGAGAATGATGACGTGTTTGGCGATAACGCGCCGTAATTGTTCAGCTATTATCATAGCTGTGTCGTGCTTCGTATCTGGCAATACAATCAAAAACTCCTCACCGCCATAGCGACTCACGATTGTTTCATCAGTTAAAGACTGCAAGAGCGTCTGCGCGACCTCCACCAATACTCGATCCCCGATCTCATGACCGTAACTGTCATTGACCTCTTTAAACCAATCCAAATCCAATAAAATAACGCTGATATCTTGATGGTCTTCTACTGACTTCAGCACCTGCTTCATTTGCATCATCCCGTAACGGCGACTTTTGAGTTGGGTTAGCTCATCTTGATTGGCATGCTGCAGAATTTCCTTTTTACTGTCATCTAATATTAGTAACAAAGTACGAAACATATAGATAATAAAAATAGCTTTTGGTAGCGCCATATAAATATGTGTAGAACGCCAAAAAAAAGCGGAAGATCGGCGCAATTGATCAACACTGTCCCAATTTAGCGTGCCATTTTGAAAAATAGAGGCAGAGATGGCGTTTTCGATTGTCGTAATTTCACTATAATTGATATAACTATAATAGGTATCAAGAGGAATGACCGTGAGCGTCATTTGACGCAGATTGGGTAAAGTAACGCCAAGATAAGGAATAAATGTGACTGCCAGAATGACGGCTGCGTGCCCTAAAAACGCTCTCCATACATAGCGCCGACGTATAAGCATCATCCCCAGTATCGCACCGCCGACTAAAGAGACGCCCGCGACCAAGCTACTATGTCCTAAAACTAAAATAACCATTGCAATATAGGCACTATAAACCGTAATTAGTATGCCTTGCCATTTATACAAATTGCTATTGGCTTTTTTGACAGGTGAAAAACGACTGGTCATCCATAATAAAAACAAAGCTACCAGTGTCACGCCGAACCATAGTGGATACAACAGGGCTATATCGACATAGGTGTCATAAACATCGCGGCGCCACCAAACAAACAAACACCATAGCCAGTGTAAAGATACCTCCATCACCATAAATAAAGCCAGTAATGACGTTTTATCAGCAGCTTGCCACTCAAAAATTGCTTGAGATAGCTTGGTGTAGCCTAGATGAGATATCGATACAGCCATAGTAGGGCTACCGCAAATATTGAAAGTTATTAAGTCGACATTAAAACCATTAAATAAAAATCAAAAGCCTGAATCAATAATAATAAATGATATGAATTTTTACCTTATACCATTCCCAAAAACTTAAGTAGATAAGAATGCGAGTGTCGGTACTACATTTTGTAAACTAAATGGGAGTTAACCCCGACAATTTCATTTTTAAAAATAAATCCCACTTATCTAGTGTGGCAATTTCTGTCGCAGTTATCAATCTATTTAGTGCCTTCATGCGTCAATATATGACGCATGGTTTTTGGATAACCTGTCAATTGATATTTCAGCTGAGTTAACATTCAAAACTGTATTCAGCAATAAATTTTCGGCTAAGAAAACATTGCAAAAGACTGCCAAACTCCCTGCTGATCAGGGTTCATTGTCGGTACATCACCCAAACGACGCCACGGCATATTGCTACCATGAAAGTCACTACCGATCGAGGCGACAAGATTGTGAGCAGCGATACTGCGATCGACCATTCTGCGAGTACTAACCGGTTCGCTATTCGACGGCAGCTCACAAGCATCGCCACCAAGACCAGCAAACTCTTCAATCAGTTTACGGACTCGTGTTGCTGAAAGCTGATAACGTGTGGGATGCGCCAACACCGCCTTGCCACCACAAGCCTGAATCAGCTCAATACCGTCAGCCATGCTCAGTGCATCAATCGCCACATAAGCAGGCTTATTGTCTGCTAAATACTTATCAAAGGCTTTTTGTACCGTCTTGACTTCACCGCGCTCAAACAATACTTGACCAATATGCGCGCGCCCGACCGCTTGTGGATTGCCGCCTGCTTTATCAAGTACGGCTTGCCACAGCTCGTCATAGTTAATATCTAATAGCACACTGAGCTTTTCAGTGATTCGTTGACCACGCGTGGCACGGCTATCCTGTAATTGTTGCAGCGTTGCATGCATTTTTTCGCGATCGGTAAAATCCAGCCCCAGCACATGGATGATTTTATTGGTTGATTTATTTTTGCCATAACCACCAATAAGTGTATGCTCACAGCTTATCTCGACCCCATTAATCAGCTGCATATCGCAGGCAATGGCAGCCGCACGCGCCTCATCAATTCCTGCCAGCGTATCGTGATCGGTCAATGCCAATACATTGACGCCGGCCGCATGGGCGCGCTGCACTACTTCCGTTGGTGCATAAGTACCATCAGAGCAAGTGCTGTGACAATGTAAATCGAATTTCATAAGAGAAGCCTTAGCATTAAAAATTAAAAGTGTAGAAAATAAAAAAATGAGCACATTGGCAATAAGCCGTTATATTTGGCAGTTGTCATGATTATGAGTCATAATCATCAGGTATTGCTACGCAGGCCCGTGATATAGCATGATTATCGTGTTGATTGCTTTTTTTTGGCGCAGTAGACGTGTAAACTACCCCATACGTTTTTGTCGGACATCCCCTTTGCTATGAAAGCTTTATTAGACTTTATTCCCTTAATTGCCTTTTTTATTGCTGCTCGCTACAGTGGTATCCTAGCGGGGGCAGGTGCATTACTCATCGCCACTATCATTGTTTATGCCATTCATTTTATTCGCCAAAAAGGCACTTTTGATAAACAGCAATGGGTTGTCTTACTATTAACCATTTTGTTTTGTGGTGGTACTTTATTATTGCGTGATGATATCTATCTGCGTTGGAAGTCACCCATTATCAACGGTATCTTTGCACTAACACTTTTAGTCAGTGCTGCGATTAATAAGCCACTGATGCAACTGGCAATGAAAGATGTTTTTTTGCTGACGATGAGTGGTTGGAAAAAACTCACTCTCGCTTGGGCACTATTCTTCGCCTTTATGGGCATACTGCATTATATCACAGCGTTTACGATGTCAGATGAGGCATGGATTAACTTTAAAACTTATGGCTGGATTCCGATTATGTTGGTATTCGTCATCGCCCAGTTTGCCATATTAAAAAAGCACCTCAACCCTGCGCTCACGGATAAAACCGTCAAATAATACTCAATTTATCATTTTATAATAAAGCCAATGCTATTTCTAAATGCCGATAGCGACAATCATTAATCGCAATTAGCTCGGGCGCATTAAGCAAAACGCTTTAAATTAATCATAATTTTTATTAATCAAGGAAGTCTCATGTCCTTATTTGCCATTATTGGTCATGACGTGGCCAATAGCAGTGCACAACGTCAGATTACCCGCGCTGAACATGTCGAACGCTTGCAAGCTTTAGATCATGACAATCGACTGATTATCGCTGGTCCAACACCTATCGAGCATGGCAAAGGCGAGATGTCAGGCAGCTTAATTATTGCTGACTTTGACTCTGCAGAAGCAGCGCAATCATGGGCGAATGATGAGCCTTACTTACGTGATGGCGTGTACAGTCACGTAGATATCAAACCCTTTATCCATACATTGCCAAAAGCGGATGACAGCGCATCAGTTAAAGTAGCAAAATCGTGATTCAGTGCCTATCTTTGTTAAAAAGTCGCTCTTATCAGCGTAGCATTGTTAGTATGATTTTTATGGCTACTGTTTCAGCACAGGCTGCGCCGACGGTGACAGCTATCGATGTGGCTGATCCAACACTCACGACACCCGTGCCAGCTCAACCAATATCGACCGCTCAACCAACGAAAAACTCAGTGATGAATATCAGCGATACATTGGCGGCGCAATTACAACCATCTGATAAGGCGTTATCCGATGCCAATCAGCAGTTATTAAGCCGTAATGCACAGTTGCAGCGCGAGTTGAATGACTTGCAAACTCAAGTGAATGTTTTGGTCTACGAGAGCAAAGGTCAGCTTTTTTTATACGGTGCATTTACTGTCTTAATTAGCTTACTGGTCGGTATTTTTATTTCTTGGTTGGTGTTTGTCCGCCGTGAACGCTGGTAACTAATACCACGCGCTTTTTATTGATTTATCTTATGTGACTGTCTATGTCTAAATCCATGTTCGAATCAAAAGATACTGATACATCGTCGACACCCTCCAAAAACACTCAGTCACTAAGCATTCACTCATCAAATATCACCCCTGCCAAGATTAATTGGCAGATGGATGATACGGGTAATAAAGTGCCTGTATCGGGTGAGTTTGGTGATGTTTACTTCTCAAATGCTGATGGTTTAGCGGAATCGCGTCATGTGTTTTTGACGCACAATCAATTGCCTGAACGACTGACCAATCTTGCACCAAAGCAATGCTTTACGATTGCTGAATTGGGCTTTGGTACTGGGTTGAACCTCTTAGCGACTTGGCAGCTATGGCGACAGCTGCGAGATATACACCCTCAATTAGCAACTGCAAAACTGCATTTTATTACCACTGAAAAGTTCCCGATACCCCTTACCGACCTTACCCAAATACTTGCCTTATGGGGACAGCGCGCGCCTGAATTGACAACACTGATTGAGCTATTATTAGCGGCCTATCCGCCTCCTATCGCGGGCTGTCATCGTTTGAGTTTCTTTGATGATAATTTGACCGTTGATATATGGTTGGGTGACGCAGCTGAGAGCTTAGCCAAACTGGCAAATAACTCTTCTAGCTCGCATGCACCTTATGTTGACGCTTGGTTTTTAGATGGTTTTGCGCCCTCTTGCAATAGTACCTTGTGGGCGGATAGTATTTTTGCACAAATACAGCGTTTATCACGACCCAATACAACTGCCGCCACCTATAGCTGTGCCGGTATCGTCAAACGTGCGCTGCAAGATTGTGGCTTTCAGATTAAAAAAGTGAAAGGCTTTGGTCGTAAGAACGAAATGCTAACGGCGGTCATGCTAGATACCATAAATTTAACTGACAATAATAATGGCAACAATAGTAAAGACATAAATAGTAAAGACATCACCTTTTACAATAATGCTAGCATCGCCGCGCCCGACAACGATAGCCAATCTGCCAAACCCACTGACAACCTGCCCGCCCATAGCATTGTCATTGGCGCTGGCGTTTCAGGGCTATTAACGGCTTGGTCATTGGCCAATCGTGGTATTCAAGTGACTTTGCTAGATAAATCAGCACCTTTGGCAGGCGCATCAGGCAACCCTCGTGCTCTGCTCGCTCCCAAGATGACGCCCATTCATCATGTCGATGAACATTTGCATACCATAGGCTATCTCTATAGCAGCAGGCTATATCGATGCTTAAATGTAGGTGTTGAAAAATCAGGATTAGTGCCAATACTTGAACCAACGGGCGCTCTTGATCTGCTTATGAAAGCCAATATTGGCACAGAGCAAATCGCTGATTATCCCGATGAGATGGCCACCACACTACCCCATGAGCAGGCGCAAACTGTCAGCGGGTTAAAAACACAAGATTTATCAGAGAATTTGTATTTACCGCAGTCTGGCTTGGTCAATCCGCAAGCATTAAAAGATACTATCCTAATGCATCCGCTCATCCACTTTCAGCAAGTAGACGTTAAGAGTATTAGCGAAACAGAAGAAAGTGTTTGTATCGAAGGCAATAATCAGGATAAGCAGACGATATCCATTAGCGCTGATAATGTGGTCATTTGCGCAGCTTTTGAGAGTCATCACCTGGACAAGCGTATTTTTGATTGTCGTAAAATTCGTGGTCAGCTTTCTTGGTTTACGCCCACAACCGAGCAGCTCACCATATTGCCCAAAATACCGCTTAAATACAGCGGTTACTGTGCGTTATTTACCGCGCAAACAGGCGATGCACAATTGAACGATGTTGTAGAACAGCAATCTCAGTTTTTATTAGGCGCAAGCTTTATACGTAATGATACCGACATAGATATCCGCACAGAAGAGCATCAGATTAGCCGCGACAAACTAGTGACTGCCATTCCTGAGATGGACTCGATTATTCCAACAGATATTAGTTTGTGGCAAGGACGGGTGGGGATTCGTACGCAAACGCCTGATTACCATCCTATCGTTGGAGCGTTAGCAGACAGTAAACGAACTTGGGTCATGAGTGCCATGGGAGCTAAGGGGTATGCCATCGCACCAATATGTGCTGAAGCGCTAACAGATATGATGTTAGGAGCATTTGCCCCCTTATCAATAGCGATGCTTGCGCGCCTGTCGCCAAATCGTACGCGTTTACAAACACCGCTTACTTGAGATTTTTAGTCAAAGGTTTAATCACTGCCTTCCATTCTAGATTTAACCGCGCCAAAAAGTGATTTTCCAGTGTCAGAGTCGCGGGACTCTTGATGACCAATTTTAGTACTACTTTGAGTATCAGTCATAATCATTGGTGCAGTTAAAGTGCGAATCTGTGCTTCGTCACGGGTGTTTTTTTGGATGGTCACTGCAGCAAATAAACTCATGGTAAATGCCATCATATAAAAGCCCTTTTCACTTAAGCTTAAACTTCCCGCATTCATCAAACCAATAGCGATTAGCGCAATGGATAATCCAAGAGCCGCCCAGCTGATTAGATAATACATATTGGTTGTTGGAATACCTTCACTACGATCACGAAGGGTTTTTTGCAAACTAATTGCTGAATAAAGACCTAGCGCCAGCACCGCTATATAATAGCCTTTTTCATTTAATAACATACTCTGTGCATTCCATAAGCCAAGTAAATACGCTAGGACACCCACCAACATCACCGCCCAAGAAGTACCGACATAAGCAGTAGTTGGTTTATAAGCGGCTAGCTGACTCTTAGTAATCGTGTCATTATTCATCATCTTCCTTAATTAGAAATAGGCAAGCACTTAGTCGTAAAAGATATAGTGGTAAGATACATAATAGCGAGATAAACAGTAGCAAGATACAACTTTTATCGACCGCTATTTTGCCTTAACATAACACAAGCATGTTATATTGTAATCTAAAAAATTTTTTTTAATAAATAGCATTTTTTATGACAGAGTCCCGACATGTCTTTTTTTACCTTACTCATTTTGCTTAGCCTAATTGTTATTGTGCCCATATTTTTTGTGATGAAAGAAAAATCTAAGCACACACAGATTGCTTCTATACAGCGGCATCAAGAATACTTGGCTTCTGCGAATCTTGTCGCTACCCAGTCTAAAGCAGATATGACTGTGAACAACGAAGTAAATCATGAGCGAGCTAACGGGCTCAGCATGATTAATTTTTCAGCTCGACATCCTTTTATCAAGCTACTTTATGACGAGCAAGTACCTAAGGCGTTTCGATCTGTGATGGATGATATTGGACAACAATATGAGTCCACCCATCATGAAGAAATCACTGAATCACAGCTATTTACCCTCAATAAACTCATCACCACACGTGTTCCAGAATTGATGGGCGACTACCTTAGCCTTGATCAACATTATGCCAAAACAGTCATTATCGATACCGACAAACAAAATACCAGCTATGACATGGTATTAGATCAATTAAACTCGATTTTAGATTTTTCTCAAAAGCTCAATATTCAAAGCCAAAGTGGCGTTGTAGACAAGCTACTTGCCAGCCGTCGATACTTAGATGACGTGTATAAAGAAAGCGGTATGGCAGCCGACAACCTAAAACTGAAATAAGTAATGCCTGTAGATAGTAAGCAAGAAATTGATAATAATAGCAAATGACGATCATATTTGACTTTGAGGGATAAATAAGTCTACGTCGTTCACTATACTTTAAACAAAAACTCTGCCAATGGATAGCCGTATTATCATGAAAATCGATGCTCTTACAATTGCAAAATCAAAACCCTTTTTTCAGGCGATTTCTGCTATTTTTTTAAGTCTTTCACTATTGAGTGCTTGCCAAAAAGCACCAGAGCCTGAGACAGATAACGAAACAATCTCTGAAGCGGCAGTACAAACCACACCCGTGACTACCAATATTAATGTTGATACGACCGCTAATAATGGTGATGATATCGCAAATCCTGAAGTAGGTTCAGAACAAGATGTAAGCTTAACTGAGCTAGAGAATGACCTTGGTGCAACAGACTCGGCAGTAAACAATACTGCACCAGCACCAGCACCAAATCCAGAACAAGCCATTAAAGGCGCGCAAATTACTGATGTCCGTTATAAAAATGCGGCTGGTGAATCACTCTCGGTCGTTTTTGAAACCTCAGCAGCAGGCGTACTCAACGCTATCATTAGCCTACCGAACAAACCAAAAATGACACTAAGTGCGCCAGAAGGCCAAGGCAATAACCCAACTTATCGATCAAGCGATGGCAGCATCCAACTGGTCAGTCATGCTGGTGGTGGTACTATCGATCTTGTCCAAAATAACAAAATTACTAGCTTTGATGCAGTCAGTGCCGAAGCAGAAGTCATCACTGAGTAATTGATTAAAAAATACAGCTTAGCACCTTTAAAAATTTACATAAAAGAAATCTCTTGAGCATTAAAAAGGCAGCAAATATTTATGATATTTGCCGCCTTTTTAATGCTATTAACTTTTCTCTAGCCAAATCCAGTTACTTTGCCAAACAGACTGACCAGCCAACTGATTACTGCCCACAGTCCCCAACCAATCACTACAATAACGATTAATCCCAATAGATCAGGAATGTGCAAATACAGCCATGCAATGATAGGGTTATGCCAAAAAGCGCCAAAACGGCTACGCTGTTTGTCTTCTAGCGATTGATGCAAAAATGGTCGATCCATATGCATGGTTTCGGTGATACCATACTCATCGTGCAGATGCTCATGCACGATGCCCAAAGTCTTACGACTGGGTCGAATAAAAATATCAAGCAGCGTCCCAATACCCGGTACGATACCAACGACCATATCAATGAGTGCCAGTCTGACAGCAGGCGTCATTTTATGCGCTGGCACACCCAGCTGACGCCCTAATACAAAAGCATAGCTGGTTAAAGCCAGTCCCGCTAAATCTCCTGCCAGCGGAATCGTCGAAAGCGCTGCATCTGCACCCATGCCTTGTTTGGTAAAAGGCACACGTACCAGCGAATCCATCGTATTAGCAAACTTAGCCAATTTACGCTCGGTGGCGATCACTTGTTCGCGTGTTAGCCCATGCTCAGCTAGCTTTGATTGATAATCGATGACAGGTGCATTGGCATCAGAAGATTTTTTCGCTTTTGACTTTGAGAGCTTTTTGAAGTTATCCATTAAAAGTCGTCCATAGACAAGCGATTGCAATGAGAGCAAAGACGTAACGCCCTACCCATATATTGGCTAAAAACGCTTGGAAACAGGCTCTTGCATTACGAGTAGCACAAGCGCTATTTTGCTTAGCAAACATCATCGCCACTAACGCCAAGCCAAATACTGGCGTCAGGCCTAAGCTTGTCGGTGCAAAGTAATGCCAAATGACCGCGCCCATAATAAGCAAAAACAATGTTTGTAGCAGCGAGATGATAATCACATCATAGCGACCAAATAATATTGCCGTTGATTTGACCCCAATTTTTAAATCATCTTCACGGTCAGCCATAGCATATTGGGTATCATAAGCCACAGTCCAACACATATAAGCGACAAATAACAGCCAACACCATATATCAGGCGCGCCTTGTATCGCCACATACGCCATCGGTATCGCCCAACCAAAAGCCGCTGCTAAAAACACCTGCGGCAAATGGGTAAAACGCTTCATAAATGGATAAATGAATGCCAATAACACTGCGCCAAGCGACCAGTAAAATACGGCTATCGGCAAAAAGAATAGCAAACTGGCACTGAGTAATACCAATACTAAAAAAGCAGCGATTGCTTCTTTAGCAGACAGACGCCCATCAGCTAATGGACGGCCTTTGGTGCGGGTCACATGACCATCGACCTTACGATCGGCAAAATCATTGATCGCGCAACCTGCCGCCCGCATAAAAATCGCGCCCAGCGCAAAAATCACCAACATCTTAAGACTTGGTAGACCTGCACTTGCACCTTGCTGTTGCGCTTGACCCATCGCCGCCAGCATTACGCCCCATAGCGTTGGCCATAATAATAGCTCAATACCTACTGGTTTATCAAAGCGCGTCAGCTGCAGGTAAGCTTGTAGTTTGTCATCGAATGTCATGGTATTTTAATTATCACTGATAGAATATTCTGTATGCCTATTTGTATTTATATAACTGTCTGAAAGCCAATAGATTAAGCCAATAGATTAAGCCAATAGATTAAGCTAATAGATTGGCGAGCTACTGAATTTGCTGCCACAGTTTATTTGCCTCGATGAGCGACAGCTCAGGATATTGTTTACGTAAAGCTTTAATAGCAGGGATTTTGTCTTTTTGTGCGGCTTGTTGACGCAAAAATGCCACATAATCTTCAGGACGACTGAGCTCTTTTAAACGAGCTTCTAGCCTTAATATTCGGGTGCGCAAAATAATGTTGATTAATAATAATCCTGCACCCATGATCCAAATAATTAACGTCGACATTCCCTGCTCCTAAATTCCCTAATTCTAAAAATACAAACTTGTTAACTGAGCACAGTAATTATCATAAAAAATGGCTATTAAACAAAATAACCATCAAAGCGTACGGCTTCGTTATGCCAGCTCTCACTTGGTTGTTGATGCGCAAGTAACGGCGCAAATTGCGGACGCTTAACGACCACGCGGCCAGACGTTTGAGCATTTTGACGGACGACTGCTTGCGCACTTTGTAGCAACTGTTCTTCCTGTTCTAGCGTTGGTGGGCTAGCCAATTGGTGTAAGGCTTGCATGTGCTTGCCTACTTTAGCGCCTTTACCCGTTTTGCTATCTTGATAACTGTCTTCCGGAAACATAGGATCCAGATACACCACATCGACTGCTTTCATATCGATTTCTTTAGTGTCATCTATCGCATCTGCTGCTAGAGTTGCAAAATAGCCAAGCGCATCGGTATTGATAATATGCAGACGGCTCATCAGCTTTTGCCAATTTGCTAGCCCACTCATACGCTGCTGCTCTACTAACAATAACAATGCCATCAAGGGCTGCTGCTCGAGCATAATGACCTGTGCGCCCGTACTGGCTAATATCAGACTGTCATGACCAAAGCCTGCTGTAGCATCGATAACATGACTGTCAGATGTGATTTTGACTGCTTGTAATAATAACTCAGACTTACGCCCCGCACTCACCACACGGCGTTGCAGCTTATCCCATTCTGGTGCAACGCTTAACCCATCGCTCAGCCATGATAGCTTATTTTTTTCATCCAACAACAATATAGGTTGGGTAGCTGTCTGGCTTAACTGCTGGCGACGTTTTTGACTAAGCTTATCGGTAAACAGCTCAAGGTGTAAAATAATGGGCAGCTGATGTGCGATTATCAGCGCTTGTATATCTGCAACCTGACTATGCTGCGACTCGCTGACATAGTATAGTTGGCAGTGCATAATGTTACTACTCTCTTTGCACCCTTGGCGTGAAGCGGTCATCTCTACTTTCCTATTCGCGGCTTATAGACTCATCCTACAATCGGCTCTAGCCTGCCATTTGATAACCAAAACCCCAAGCCGCTATTAATACAATGATGCCAGTAATAATGCGTAACCACGCAAAGATTTTAAAATCACGACGACTGACCCATTCTACTAGCAAACGGATACAGAGTAAGGCGACGATAAATGACACCACCGTACCTATACCTAATACCAGCCAATCCTCGCTATTAGTCAATACATCATGATGCTTCAGCAAATCTAATAATGCCGCGCCCACGATGACTGGAATACCCAAAAAGAAAGAAAATTCAGCGGAAGCTTTACGTGAGACGCCGAGCCATAGCGCGCCGATAATTGTCGCGCCTGAGCGTGATGTTCCCGGTATCAATGCCAGACATTGCAGCAGACCAATCATCAACGCGGTTTTTAGATTGACGTCTTCTGCTTCTTGCGCAATAATCGTTTTAGGGCGATTTTCTACATAGAATATCAATAAACCACCGATAATCAGCATAATTGCCACGACGATGGGATTAAATAAATATGATTTAATCTCATCAGCGAAGGTAAAACCAACGATCATCACCGGAATAGTCGCCACAATCAAGCTAAGTCCTAGCTGGCGTGGATTACTCATGCCTTCAGCTTTGCCTGTCAGCAGACCCATCAGCGCTTGCCATAGTCTGTCCCAGTAATCATAAATGACCGCTAAGATAGCGCCAAGCTGCACCACTACCACAAATAAATCGACTTTTTCTTTGGTCCAAAAGCCCAGCAAATCCGCTGATAAAATCAAGTAGCCAGTGCTAGAGATGGGTAAAAATTCAGTGATACCTTCAACGATACCCATGATAACAGCTTGAATTAATAAAATGATATCCACGATGGCTTTCCTAAATATGGATCTATTGGCTAATAGTGTTTTAGAGTATTTTTATATTTTATATAGCGCTGATAATGGCTGGCATTAATATGATGGTTACGCCTTACCTTGCTCTTTTAGCGTTTTCCACGCTTGATTGCGCAGATACTTTGGCAACGCTTGCGAGGCTTCTGTGCCGCCTGTCGCCCTAAATTGAGCAATACCAAGCTGCCCTATCACAGTAGCATCAGGGTGAATATCTACCTGAATGATCTGACCATCATGTAATGTTAATAACGGCGCACCATTGCCAGCAATGGGAATATTGAGCACCGTCTGGCTGTCATAATCGAGCAACTGCTCGGTATCTTCGCCATTTTCTTGATTAACCGCCTGCATAAGGTTGTCTATTAGCACATATTGCCCAAAATACACTTGCTGCATACGCGCATCAAGGGCGCTATACACTTCGGTCACACCATATTTTTGATACGCTGCTTGCGCAATCGCTTGTAAGCTTGAGACTCCGACACAAGGAATATCATGGGCGACAGACAATGCTTGTACTACTGCCGTATTAATCCGTATGCCACTAAAGGCACCAGGACCACGGTTAAATATCAAGGCTTGTAAATCAGCAAGGTTGAGCTTAGCCTCGGACAAAGCGGCGTCAATCATTGGCAGAATTTGCTGGGTTTGCTGGCGTTTACCCGTCTCCGTATGACTCGATAGCACTTGACCACTGACATCTAAAATCGCGATCGAACACTGATCAAACACGGTATCCATTGCTAAAAACATCATAACCTCGACCTATTGACTTAGCATTATAAAACAGCGCCTATCATAGCATTTAGGATAGGCAAATTTTATTAATTTATAAATTTTCATATTTAATCCATCAATATTTATGGGAACATGACAGACATAAAAAACCCCAAAGCGACTTGCACCTTGGGGTTTTCATTAAGAATTCAATACTATAGCAATCTAAGCATCTATCAATTAAAAACGGGTTTTAAACTTTTTTGGCGCTTGATTCTGCATTTCCTGCATTTGTTTTTGCATCTCTTCGGTGCTTGGCATGTTGTTTGGATCCAGACCCATCTGCTTAGCCATTTGTTGTGGATTCACATCTTTGACGCCGCCTTGCTGACCGCCGCCACCAAATAAAGGACCGCCACCGCCGCCACCTGCAGCACCGCCACCCATTAGCCCTTGCATCGACTTCATCATTTTACTGATGCCTTCAGGCTTGGAGATCATTTTCATCATTTTTGCCATTTGCTTGTGTTGTTTAAGCAAACGATTGACGTCTTGAATCTCACGTCCAGAACCTGCGGCAATACGGCGCTTACGGCTTGGATTAATTTTATCGGGATTTTTGCGCTCAAATGGCGTCATCGAATTAATCAACGCTTCCATCTCACGTACTTTTTCTTCTGGCTTGGCATCCTCGACCGCTTTTTGCATATCCGAGCCGCCCATACCTGGCATCTTATCTAAGAAGCCTGCCATGCCGCCCATGCTTTTCATTTGTTGGAACTGGGTCAATAGATCCTCAAGGTCGAAATCACCGCCCTTTTGCATCTTTTTCGCCATTTTTTCGGCTTTATCACGGTCGATTTTTTGTTCAACTTCTTCGACCAAACTCAGTACGTCACCCATACCAAGAATACGTTGAGCGATACGTTCAGGATGGAACAGCTCTAACGCGTCTAATTTTTCACCGCGACCTAAAAACTTAATTGGTTTGCCAGTAATCGCACGTACAGAAAGTGCCGCACCACCGCGCGCATCACCATCAGTCTTAGTTAAAATCACACCCGTTAATGGCAGCGCATCATTAAAGGCTTTGGCAGTATTTGCCGCATCCTGACCCGTCATCGCATCGACGACAAATAACGTTTCAGACGGATTGACCGCTGCAGTTAACGCCTTAATTTCAGCCATCATAGTCTCATCGATAGCCAGACGACCAGCGGTATCAATAATCAAAATATCTTGGTACTGAATCTTTGCTTCTTCGATAGCACGCAGCGCAATATCAATCGGGTTTTCGTCGCTACTTGAATTAACAAACTTGGCATTCACTTGACCTGCCACTTGCTCAAGCTGAGCAATCGCCGCTGGACGATAGACGTCAGCGGATACCAGCATCACTTTTTTCTTATGACGCTCTTGTAAAAACTTCGCCAATTTACCGGCAGTCGTGGTTTTACCTGCCCCTTGCAAACCAGCCAGTAAATAAACAACTGGTGGCTTACCCGTCATCTCAAGCTGCTGATTGGCACTGCCCATCATTTCGGTCAGCTCGTCATGGACGATTTTGACAAAGGCTTGCCCCGGTGCCAACTCTTTAAGTACTTCTGCACCAAGCGCTTGCTCTTTGACGCGCTTTACAAAGTCACGGGTGACGGGTAGCGCGACGTCGGCTTCTAGTAGCGCCATACGCACTTCACGCAGGGTATCTTTGATGTTGTCTTCGGTCAACTGCCCAGTACCGACGATATTGCGCAGGCTCGACGATAAACGTTCTGTTAAGGTATCAAACATAAATAACTCTCAGTTAAAATAATTCTTGGTGAAAACAATATTTACTTAAAATAATACTTACTTAAAATAATACTTACTTAAAACAATACTTAGTGAAACTGGCTTCAGCTTAAATAGCGGATAAATATTATTAGGGAATACTGTAAAGTATTTAATCGTATCTTCATAAAAACAATGATAAAAAACAGTCTATTATCAACACTATAGCACCAAGACAATGCCAAAATTATATCGGTTTTGCAAATACAGCATTACCAAAGCTTGGCGCGGCGCTTTATGACTTATAGACAATCGCTTTATAAGCTAGGCATATGAGCGCTCATTCAAGCAAACTTGGCCAAGCATTTATAAGGAATAAGCAAGTTGGTGCTCAATTGGCACCCATTTTATGATAAATTGGACGATTATTCTAATCATTCCGATAATACCACTTTAGCATTAAATTGAGCGGCTATTTTGCGCTCAGTATGAGATGAGGCATTATATCTGTGCACTTTGCATTCTTACTTGCTAGCCTAGCCTATATCTTAGTCAGCGCTTACCTTAGTTGGGCACTGACTCGGGATAAGCCTATCCATAAAGGCATCAGTTTGGGATTATTGATGGTCGGCATGCTCGCGCATGCGGCGCTACTTTATCCTTATGTTGTGACGCTTTACGGGCTAAACTTCAATCTTTTTAATATCATTAGCTTAATCAGCTTATTCTTTTTGTTCTTCTATTTTTTATTTTGTTTGTATCGCCCCATTGTTAGTCTGGGCATACTAGCAGCGCCAACAGCATTGGTAGGGTTGACAATTGGCTATATTGGCCGTGCGCCTTATCAACCCATTACGAATATCAGTATTGGGCTTGAAGCTCATATATTACTATCACTTGCCGCCTATTGTGTGCTGCTGATGGCAGCGGTGCAAGCGCTATTTTTGCGCCTACAAATACGCGAACTCAAGCACCACTCTATTCATCGTTTTTGGGTCAATAAACTACCATCACTACAAAGTATGGAGAGTCTATTATTCGATATGCTATTGGTCGGTTTTGTCCTACTAAGTATCGCATTGGGCATTGGCTTTATCTATGTAGAGGATTTGATGGCGCAGCATATTGTGCATAAGACCGTATTTAGCCTGCTGTCTTGGTTATTGTTTGGGGCGCTACTGGTCGGTAACTGGCGTGCTGGATGGCGGGGCAAACGTGCCGCCAATATGACTATCTATGCTTTTATCCTATTAGCCATCGGCTTTGTGGGCAGCAAGTTTGTGTTAGAGATGCTGATATAAAATCAGCGCTGCAATAGCAATAGGTCCAGAAAAAAGCCGTGAGTATTAATGAATAATACTCACGGCTTTTTTTAACCTTCTGTTAACCAGCACTTCTCAATTTGAACTCGCTCTAATTAAATGCTAATTAAAAACCACGGTTTTATTACCCGCTACAATCACGCGGTTTTGTACATGCCAGTTCACAGCGCGTGCCAAGACATTACGCTCGATATCACGACCAATAGCGCGCAGCTCCGTCACACCTTGACGGTGAGTGACTCGGTGTACATCTTGCTCAATGATAGGGCCTTGATCAAGCTCAGCGGTGACGTAATGCGCGGTCGCGCCAATGAGTTTCACACCTTTATCATAAGCCTGACGATAAGGGTCAGCTCCCACAAATGCAGGCAAAAATGAATGGTGAATATTAATGACTTGCATCGGCCATCGCTTGACAAAATCAGACGATAATATCTGCATATAACGCGCCAACACTAGCAAATCATTGCCTGCCATCAACTCATGAATTTGCTCTTCTGCCTCTGATTTATTGTCTTTGGTCACTGGCACATGATGGAAAGTAATACCGAAGTTCTCTACCGATTGGCGCAAGTCTTCGTGATTACTAACGACAGAGGTAATCTCGCAGTCAAGTAAACCTCGCTGATGCCGCCATAACAAATCCAACAATGCATGATCAAACTTTGATACTAAAATACCAACTTTCGTCTTAATCGCATTATCATGTAAACGCCAAGCCATGTTATGGCGCTTGGCTACCGTATGCGAAAAACTGGCTTCAAAATTCTCAATGATCTCGCTCAATCCTGCCAAAGCAAACTCTAAACGCATAAAATATTGACCACCCTCATGAGCAGTTGAATACTGATCGAGAGTGATAATATTAGCACCATAGCGATGAATAAACTCAGATACCGCTTGCACGATACCGGCTTGGTCACGGCATTTAATCAATAGCGTGGCAGTATCGATTGCCGTCTTGTTAGGCAGGTTATTAGATAGTTTATGAGATGAGTTTTTTGCTGAAGTAATCGTTACAGTGTCTGACATAGTGCGCCCAATCAAAAAATTAAACTTGCTACTGACTTTCAATACGGTCATTAGCATAGGAAACCGACTATTCTAATCGCTTTTACCTAACTTTGCTGATTGAGTTGGTTGTATTTCGTTATTGAGATTATAAATACAAAAACCCCCAACGCGTGGTTGGGGGTTTTTGTATTTATAATGGATTCTATTTAGAACTAGAGCAACTTAAATCAGTACCAAATGGACTTGTCCAGTTTGGTCGAATTGGTATGCCAATATTCACGTCAGTTACTAGAGTAGGGAAACCTATCACACGAGATTGCTGTGACTCACTACCATCTACACTAGTATTGACTGTAACACTAGCTTTGTACCAGTTTGCATACTCTTTAGGGTAACGTATAGAGAAATCTACTCTACCAGTATCATCTGTTATAAAATTAAAATTCTGGCTAGAAGTTACTTCTTGACCATTCTCATTGATAACTGCCGCCACGTTAACAGGATCTAATTGACCGTTATTGTTGAAATCTTCATTAGGATCTAAAATGCCATTATTATTTTTATCTTCTTTGCCACAAGAAACCGAATCTTGGAACCAGACAGTCCTGCCAAATATATCCTTAATGATACTAAACTCACCTTTTAAATAACTATCAGGAATCAAATTAATAGAGACTGGTTGATTAATAGCTGGCTTACCAGCACTATTGAGCACACTAATTGATCCTTTCTGGAAGTAATATACTTGATTGCTACCTGCAGAAACTTTGTCTGCAAATGCAAAACTAATATAGGTCGACTTTGTTTGGACTGTGATTGCTGAATTATCTAAGAGTGTGTTTACTGCTTTTTCCTTACCATCTGGTAATCTAATTGACTGAACCTGTGCTTCAATGACAACACCATCTGTACTTGTTGAGTTTTGGCCTGCATTATAAGTCGTTACAGCTCGACCATTATCATCAGTATACGCCACCGCTTGGCTTAAACTTCCACCAGATGCATCTCTGGTCGTCGTAAACTGTACAATAGCATTTTTGACAGGAGCATCATCCTTGTCCAAAACTCTAGCCATTACAGAGGTAGAGCCGCCCACACTTAAGACTGCACGCTCAATCTGTAGAATCAATTTTTTCGGCTCGATAGAGACAAAACTCAATACTGTCTCTTTACTATCATTGCCATATTCCGCTCTTACAGTTGCAGTTCCAGGTACATTAGATTCTACATAAAACTCAACTTTTTTACCCGTAACAGTCAATGTACGACGCGAGCTTCCTTGAACGTCATTCACTGATGCAAATATTTTGCCCTTATTTGTTGAGACATTAACGCTATCTCCATCAACAGCATCTGGCACACTCAAGATGACTTTCTGTCGATCACCGACAATAATATCTGTAGTTGGAGAAAACCCTATGTTTGAGCTACTCGTAGATACTACCGTTAAAATATCAGGAATACGCTGGCTAACTTCAACGCCTTTTACCTCAAGACCGAATAAATAGTTATCATCTACTGGTTTTAAACTAGAAGCATTTAAGTCAACTGCAAAATTACCATTATTGTCAGACTTTCCAACCCCAGCTTCCGTATCGTTGCTATAAATAATAAAATTAGCATTCGCAACTGGTTTTGCTGCGCCATCTAAGAGTTGCCCAGATACTCTAAAATTATCTCCTGCATTTACTGCATTCTTAGAAGATACCACGTTACTTACACGAGTACCTGAAGCTATGATTGGTAAGTTTTGTTCAACAATACTGTTTTTGCCATCATCAACAACAACGTTCAATACACTCTCGTGGTTCAGTTGAGCATCAACACTTACTCTACTTTGTATCAGCTCGATTTCGACTAGCCCTTCATTATCTGTGAGCTGCCGAGAAGTTCCATTCAATGACAAGCCATATAATGCAGCATCAGCAATACTGACGATGACAGGCACTCCTGCAATAATACCGCCTTTTTTATCAGTTACTCTAATACTAACTGTTGTCTTATCTTGGCCAGTCAATAGCTGATTTTTATCAGAGGAGATAAAAACATCATATACATTTTGTTTTTCAATATCAGCGTTGTCATTCGAGCCATATAGTTTAATAGATTTTGTTACATTACCAATACTAGCTTCTACTATCAATCCATTGTTTATAAGATAATCACTTTGCTCTGTAGATAATTGATTTAGCACCTCTAATCTGATTACTGCTTTGCCATTTTCATCCGTAGTAATCTTGGATTGAGAGTTACTAAATACACCTGTAGCTTTAGGGTCAGTAATTTTAAAAGTTACAGGTTGCTCTGCTAGATTACCATTGTTTGCATCTAACACTAAGGCAGTCACTTCTATAGAAGCTCCCTTAGTCATTTTAATCCCACTATAATTGGAAGATATATATATTTCACTTGCTTTAGTAGCAGAATCACCTGGAATTTGACCATCAGGGGTTACCTGCACCAAACCTGTATCAGGAGTGGGTGCAATAGAATCTACAGTATCACCGCCACCGCCACCACCACATCCAGCTAGAGTTAGTGATATTGTTAACGCCGTAAGCTGAAATAATTTAGAGGTAAAAGGTAATGAGCTATATGACATGTTTTGGACTCCGCGTCAGCAGTAATTTATTCGAGCAAATAAACAAAAATCATTACACAGAATCATAACAGATTGGTAATGATACATAGATTTACATTAACACCCGTTGTATTAACAGATTGTATTAAATATATAACAGCAACTTTACTGACTTTTGTCATAACTTACAACTAAAAATTAATTTTTACTATTAAATAATCAACAACATAGCCAGTGAATTTCAGGGTATAATAGCCATCCTTTAGATCGACAATAATCATAAAAATATTTGAGTATTCATCTCTTTTATGGTATAAATGTCGGCTTTAAAATTTTCTGAATTGGTACGCTTGTTATTTGCCTTTAGATAACAGCAATATCAACTCAACATTCATATAGTTTTGTTTGGTGCAAAGCTGCCGCTTGCTGTGTCCATGCCGCAAAAACGTGCAACTTGCCCAGACTGGTATGAGAAAAACTCATACCTCATAGATTAGGAGTTCGCCATGTCTCGAGTTTGCCAAGTGACTGGAAAGCGCCCTATGGTGGGTAATAATGTTTCGCACGCAAACAACAAAACCCGTCGTCGCTTTCTACCAAACCTTCATAACCATCGTTTTTGGGTAGAGTCTGAAAATCGTTTTGTACGTCTACGTGTGTCTACCAAAGGTATGCGCACTATTGACAAACTTGGTATCGATAAAGTGTTAGCAGATATGCGCGCACAAGGTCAAAAAGTATAAGTTAAGAATAGCAGCTTAATATTTCGATAATTTTCGTGATTTAAGCTGCTTTTCTGCTACATCTTATGTAGTTACTTAATATTTTAGATCCGTACCTATCGTTTGAAGACCCCTCATTTACAGGAAAGCTATCATGAGAGATAAAATTAAATTAGTATCAACAGCTGGTACTGGGTATTACTACACCACTACTAAAAACAAACGCACTATGCCTGGCAAAATGGAAATGAAGAAATTCGATCCAAAAATTCGTCAGCACGTGATGTTTAAAGAAGCTAAAATCAAATAATTGCTATAATTTATAGAATATATTTTTATAAATACGTTCTATATATAAGTTACTTGAAAAAAAAGGGTATATCAATTGATATACCCTTTTTTACGCTTGCTACTTTTAATGATGATTATTTTAATTAACGACTACTAGCCAACTTAACAGCAACCCATCTCATCACTAACTATAGTGCGTCGGCTCTTTGTCATAAACATGCGCATGCCATTGGCTCATCTGCTTTTGCATAATGACCTGAATCGCGGCATGAATCATATGCTGACCTATCGCTTGGGTGTCACTACCGAGCAGCTCTTTAAGCTTTTCAGAAAAATCAATGGTCATCAGCGGCGCTTCGTCTTGTTCCGCGTCACGTAACAATAAGCGACCATCTTCTGCCTCTACCAACTCAAGGGTAGTCTCTTTGGCAAATCCTGCAAATTGATCCGTACTTTCGTTATCTACTTCTATATCATTATCGATATCGTATGGCATGAATTGCTTCCTCATTGTCCCGTCTAATACTTGCAAGAAAAATCGCGCACCGCAACATTATTGTTTTACAGTAATACGGGTAAAACTATCTTAGTCATACAATGGACGCTTTGGTCTTGAAATTCAAGGCTTGTCACATAAGTCTTCTACATAAAGGCTCTTTGGGTGTGCTATCACTGATAGTATTAGCGCCAGTAGCGTAATTTTGCCACAGTAAATAAGAAGGCAACAAACATGCCGAGATAATACATGAGCTTTAACTCTAATGTCGGATCTCGATATTTAAACGGTAAGGCTACAGTGGCGGTGGCGGTCGGAAATATCAACAGCATAAGCAGCCAGTTTTCGATGACATTGAGCCAGCCTTGTAAATCAGTACCGTTACGTAATGATGCCAGCCCTAGCAGCAAACAGGCGATAATTAAGCTGGTGAATAAGCCATTGGGTAGGTCTTTTGGATAGATGATATTGGCAATCTTGGTCGGTATGATTCTCATGTAAAATTCCAGTCACGCTTGCAGCGCGTGACTTAATAATTAAAAATTGTATAAAAACAGCCTATCATAAATATTGCAGTGCACTATTTACCAAACAGCTTTATCTCTGCTCATAAGACTCTAACTGTAAGTACCCATTAACCAAAGCATCGATATACAAGAGGTTAAATAACCCAAGCTAATGGCATTCCAGCTCTCTATATGCATGCCTTTGACTTTGTTAAGTATCTTCGAACCTAGCCAAAAAAACAGGGGAATGCCCAGCATAAATGCAGGCACAATGATCGCAGCATGACGTAATACTTCACCAGTATCATCACCCACCATTAGCCGAAAGCCGTAACCTGCCAAACTTAGAACCAAGGCAAATACAGCCAAGCCAATAGTAATACCCTTTGGCACCAGACTGCGTTGCTGTATCTCATTCTGAATTGGCTGCTCAGTGCTTTGCTCTGACTCAGGTGATTCTGACGAATTGATTGAGTTTTTTGTGTCCATATTTCACCTTTACGTAACTTGCCGTTATGCATCGTTATCCGTTATACAGCACATTTTTCTACTATTCTTTTATGACGAAAATGACTGACGAACGTATTTACCAGTCACATAAGACCGTGGTTATTCGTTACCATTAGCCAAAGCTAGCTCAGCACGCATAGCATCAATAGCCACTTTATAGTCATCTTGGTTAAAGATCGCCGACCCTGCCACAAACATATCAGCACCCGCTTCGGCAATGGCTCGGATATTACTGGCTTTGATACCGCCATCTACTTCTAATCTGATATCACGACCGCTGGTGATGATGCGCTGACGAACTTGGCGCACTTTTTCTAACGTCCCTTCAATAAATGACTGACCGCCAAAACCTGGGTTGACGCTCATCAATAAAATTTGATCTACCTTGTCCATCACATAGTCTAAATAATGTAATGGCGTTGCTGGATTCAATACTAAACCACATTCAGCACCGCCATCTTTGATCAGTTGTAAAGAGCGATCAATATGCCCACTGGCTTCTGGATGAAAAGTGATAACACTCGCACCTGCTTCCAAAAACTGCTCAATCATGCCGTCAACTGGCGAGACCATCAAATGCACATCGATTGGTGCATCAATCCCATAATCACGCAGCGCCTTACAAATCATACTGCCAAAGGTGAGATTGGGTACATAATGGTTGTCCATTACATCAAAATGAATCACATCAGCACCTGATTCCAACACCCTTTCAACTTCTTCACCTAGACGTGCAAAATCAGCTGAGAGTATTGATGGAGCGATAAGATAAGGTTTAGAAGGAATAATCATAGTTAAGCTACCTGATTCTGTTGAAATAAAATACGAATAAAATAAAAAGAAACTAAGGACTGGCTTAAAAAACTGAGCCTTTAAAGCAATAATATTAAGAACTCAAACCACTAGCGCTGCTTATACTGGGTTTTGCAATAAGCACGACCGACCTCGAAGCCTCGCTTAGCTTGATATTTGGTCGCGCGATTACTGACACGCTGACGCCATAAGCGAAAAGATGACGGCTTTAGCGTTTGGCGCATCAGCTTAATCACGCCTGCTTCATTGAGACCATAGCTATGCTCTATCGCCGCAAACGGTGTTCTGTCCTCCCACGCCATTTCTATTACTCGTGAGACTTGCGCGTCATCTAGCACTTTATCACCCGACTCATTGACTACAGTTGCGATAAGCTCATCTGAACGTGTCTGTCTGTCATTTGATTCAGTACTAATATCAGCATGCTGATTATTTTTTAGAGCCGCGGTCATATCGGCTTGCATGGTCGCAAGCGATGACTGAACGGTTTGCTGCTTACAAGCCAAACCATCGGCTACTAATGCTGTCAGATTACTTGCCATAAAACCTTACCTTTAAAGAGGCTTAACAGATATTCAGCCAACTTCTATTTTATATGAATCTATTTTATATCAATAAGTACGCTTGACTAAATAATCAGCGTAACTGTCTGTCAATTTATCGATCAGATCATCATTCTAATACTGGACTTAGCTCATTTGTGCCATACGCCAGTGATGCTCAATATGATCGTTAATCACCGTTTGGATAAAATAGTAGCTATGATCGTGACCCGCTTGATAACGCAAGGTTAAGGGCTGATTGGCTTTGTCACAAGCGCGTTGTAATTTGGTGGTTTGTAATTGACCCTCTGCTAAAAAATTATCAGCCGCGCCTTGATCTACCAAGATACTTGCATACTGCTGCCCCGATTTTTCAATCATCTGCACAGCATCTGCCTGCGCCCATGGTGATTTATCATCGCCGAAGTATTCTGTATAAGCGGCTTGCCCCCATGCCGACTCACTGGCCGCGCACACAGGCGATAATGCTGAGACACTCACAAACTTGCCTGGAAACTTAAAGCCCAATAGTAATGCTCCGTGACCGCCCATCGAATGCCCTGTCACGCCGATACTATCAATAGGAAATTCTGAGCGTAACAAGTCATATAACTCATCAACAATATAGCTTTGCATATTAAAATGCTCTGACCAAGGTGCTTGCGTCGCATCGACATAATAGCTGGCACCCTGACCAACAAAATAGCGGTCGTCGTTTGGCACATCGCTGTCATCACTACTTCGAGGTGATGTATCAGGCGCGATAAGTATCATACCAAGCTCGCTGCATTTTTGCTGAAAGTGCGCTTTGTGGGTGACGTTATCAGCATTGCAAGTGAGACCTGATAAATATAGAATCGCTGGACAACGGCGACCAGCAAGCGCTTCATCTGGCAGATAAATGCTAAAGGTCATCGGCGTTTTGGTCGATGATGATTGATGGCTATAGTAATGCTGCTCACCATCGAAACAGCGGTTGACGCTGATCTGCGTGATTTTTGAGTTGGTAGATAAACTGTGTTTATAAGAGTTGTTCATAAGCGACATCCTTTTTATCCAAAGTAAAGTACACGATGACTTATAAAAAGCATTGGTAAAGTAATACTAGTACTTCTCCAAACTCACTTAGTACTCAATCATTATACCATTCACAAGAATTAAAGTAGTAAGGAAAGCGAGTGTCAGTATTACAGATTCTAGACTGAACGAGCTTAATACGGCTCATCGTGATTTTTGGGTTGCGGGTTTTGGGTTTACTGTTAATTGGCAGTGATCGCAGTATTAGCCACTGGCTGACCAGAAGCACTATCCTCTACGACATTAATGGCGATAGGATCACTGTCATTAATAATACTGGCGACTGGTGGTCGGGTTTTATCAAACAATACTTGTTCGAACGCTGGCAAAGCAGTCTCCATCAGACTACCAATCACCATCTGCGGCTCTGAGGGTTCAAAACCCATCGCACTTTCACGCTCATTCACACGCAAACGGGCATCTTTAAAGGCAGATTCAAAACTGGTATTACCACGCAGGCTTTCAGCAAAAAACGCTTGCCCAAAATAGGTCATCTCAGCTGTGTTGGTGCAGCCAAACGATGCTTTGTCAGCGGCTGATGCAGTAATCACTACCGTGGTTGGGGAGGCCAATTCATCGATAAATGAGCCTGAATAGCAGGCAGATACCACAATCACCCGCCAGCGAATACCTGAAGCGTCTAGCGCCTCCCGTAACCATGCGGCGTCTAGATTCTCCATTGCTAATGGTGGATTTGCTAATTGAATGATATTTTCGTTGCCGTGTGAAGACAAGGTTAGGAATAACACATCCTCATCGGCATTCATCTGCTGACCAATTTTCTTTAATCCACGCAGAATACTGGTTTTGGTAGCGATTGGCTCATCAAGCCAACTATAAGTATTGTTGATCAACGAGAGTGAATGTCCACTAGTGCCAAAACGCACATCGAATAGCTCACGCACTTTATTAATCTCAGAGCGAAAAACGTCTTGACCAGAGAATCCTGCCACACCCATAAAATACCAGTCGGTCTTGCCCGAAGTGCTAGGATCGATACTATTTAATGCTTGCTGTAACAAACGAGGCTGCTCATATAATGCCGCTTCGGCTAAAACAGGCTCTACAGGAATCTGCTTAAATATAGGCTGATCCGCGACATTACGCTGCCAAATCGTCAACAGTGCGACTGCACCTACCAATACAATGACCCGCTCCCACCACGGTATGCGTAGACGACGAGAAAAAATCCATAATAACGCCAAGGTCTGCCATAAAAACAGCACCAAAAACAGTATGGGTAAAAGTGAATAGCTCCAATCTGGCAACCAACCATAACTGCCCAAAAACTGCACCAAACTTTGTAATAATGCAGATAAGGTATCAGCCACTAACCACAATACCACGGGCACAAACACCAACGTTTGATTGCCAGAACGCCGTGCCAAAATGATGCCGCCCAATAAAATTATCATCGGCCAAATCAAGTAGCTGACCAACCCTTGCTCATTAAAGATACTGCCATTTTCCGCGGCTAACCAAGAAAACAGTACATTACTACCGAGTGCCAATAGTGCAAATACGGCAAACTGGATAAAGGTAGGTTTTACCCAAGAAAACGCGCGCGTCGACCCCACTAGCATCCACAAGGTTGCAATAATATTGGCAGCGAAATTGAGCGAAAAACGCTGAAGCGATACGGTTTTTAACGACGCAAGTGACAAAGACTTAAACCTCTAGCCAGTCGAGAAAAGAAAGTGAGTTGATGATGATTTTTGGTGTGGCAGCTACCTACGAAATGTCATTAATTCACATTTTTTATATAGCATATGGACATCAAGATTACATGCAATTCACAATGAGATGATTTTAAGAGACGAATAGCAAAGACTAAAAATATGACTAAACAGTTTAGCTCGCTAATATAACGCGATTGTAACGGATTGTCGGTCAAGAGGATAAGGCTGATTTGTAAAATTCGCTTAAATTTGGCTAAGAACATATAAAAAAGGAGATCTTGAATCCAAGACCTCCTTTTTTCTCAATAATGACTGTATCAAAGACTCACTACTATCTCATCAAAAGCTCATTCACACGTTTTAGATAAGCGGCTGGATCATCTAACTGACCGCCATCTGCTAACAATGCTTGGTCAAAAATTACTTGCGCCAATTTATCAAAATCGACGTCAGATTGCTCGCTAGTCTCTAACTTTTTAATCAATGGATGATCAGGGTTGACCTCTAACGTCGGCTTGCTCTCTGGCACATCTTGACCCATTTGCTTCAGCATCTGAATCATTTGTGGTGATAGCTCACCTTCCCCAACGACTAGGCAGGCAGGACTATCAACCAAACGCGTCGATACTTTAACGTCTTTGGCACGTTCGCCTAACGCTGCTTTAAGTTTATCAACGACTGGCTTCATGGTTTCTTGCGCTTTTTCAGCTTCCGCTTTTTCGGCTTCGTCTTGCAAGTCGCCCAAATCAACGGCACCTTTGGCGATGTTTTGTAGCGGTGTCTCATCAAATGAGGTCAAGAAGTTCATTGCCCATTCATCAACACGGCTAGTCATCAAGATAACTTCGATGCCTTTCTTTTTAAACAGCTCTAACTGTGGGCTATTTTTAGCAGCCGCTAGATTGTCAGCCGTTAGATAATAGATGGCTTTTTGACCCTCCTTCATACGCGCTTTATAGTCTTCAAAGCTGGTGGTCACACTATCCTGAGTACTGGTCGCATAACGTAGCAATTTGGCAATACGTTCTTGATTGCCCATGTCTTCGCCAACGCCTTCTTTGATAACATCACCAAATTCAGCGTAGAACTGCGCGAATTTTTCTTGCTTATCACTGTCTTCACTGTTGGCTAGACTGGCCAGCAACGTCAAAATACGACGGGCGTTACCATCGCGGATAGACTTCACATCACGCGACTCTTGTAATAGCTCGCGGCTGACGTTCAATGGCAAGTCGGCTGAATCAATGACCCCTTTGACGAAACGCAGGTACATTGGCAATAATTGCTCAGCTTCATCCATAATAAAGACGCGCTTCACGTATAGCTTTAGTCCATGCTGCTGGTCACGAGTATATAAATCGACAGGGGCTTTTTTCGGAATATATAGTAGCTGAGTATACTGAACACGACCTTCGACACGGTTATGCGTCCATGCTAGTGGCGCGTCCATGTCATAGGTGATATTTTTATAAAAATCGATATACTCTTCATCTTCAATCTCAGATGCCGTACGTGTCCATAGCGCGCTGGCTTTGTTGATAGTTTCCCATTCATCAGTCAATACCATCTCGCCACCAGCAGGTGCGTCGTCGTTCTCATCTTCTTTGACATCTTCTTGCCAAACTTCTTTACGCATCTGAATCGGCAAGCTGATATGGTCTGAGTATTTATTAACCAACTGCTTAATTTTGCCACGGTCTAAATAGCTGTCTTCACCCTCACTATATTGCTCTTTTAAATGCAAAGTAATGGCGGTGCCACGAGTTTCTTTCGTGATAGGTTCAACAGTAAAGCTACCCGTACCATCTGATACCCAGCGCACGCCCTTATCCGCAGGTTCGCCCGCTTTGCGTGATTCGACGCTAATCGTATCGGCAACGATAAAACCTGAATAGAAGCCAACCCCAAACTGTCCGATTAATTGACCATCTTGCTTTTGTGATTCAGACAGCTTGTCTAAAAATGCTTTAGTACCGGACTTGGCAATCGTACCCAAGTTTTCGATGGCATCGGCTTCATTCATGCCAATACCATTATCGGTAAAGGTGATGGTTTTGGCGTCTTCGTCGACAGCAATGCGAATTTTTAGCTCGCCATCGTCTTCATAAAGACTGCCATCATTGGTCGCTTCAAAGCGCAATTTATCACAAGCATCAGAGGCGTTTGAAACCAGCTCACGCACAAAGATATCAGAATTAGAGTAAAGCGAATGTGTGACTAGATGCAGCAGTTGCGCTACTTCCGCCTCAAAGGTATGTTTTTTTAATTCTGGGCTGCTTTTATTAACATTGATGCTATCAACTTTTTGGTTATCAACTGGGGTCTGTTCACTCATAAAAAACTCCTTTAATTTATGTCAAAAACGTATCATAAAATAGCAATCATTTGACTGTCTCTACTCAGCTACAAATTAAGCAGTTCAATTTCGAATATCGCTAAGCTGTTTATACTAATAGGGGCGCAGCAGAAAATTTCAAGCTAAAAAGCACAATTCAACAAAAACACCGCCCTAGTTTCCTAAGGCGGTGTCGTTATATCGATAATAGGTTTAGCAAGTATATTCAGCAAATAGATTTAGTAATACGTTTTTAGATAGACCTATCAACTATAAGCAGCTAGGCAAATGCAGCGCTGGATCTGACTCACGAGCATTCATCGCATCTTCAACCGTTAAGCCTAGTGCTTTGGCAACGCCTGCGCCATAAGCAGCATCACACCAGTTACAGTTGCGAATGTGGCGATACTGAATAAAGTCCGGCACACCAGCCATATTATTCGCTGTGTTTTCAAATAGCACTTGTTGTTGCTCAGCACTCATCAAATTAAACAATGCGCGAGGTTGGCTAAAATAATCGCTATCGTCTTCACGGAAGTCATAATGCGCCGCATAGCCGTCAATTTTTAATGGTGGCTCAGCATAATCAGGCTGCTCTTGCCACTGGCTAAAGCTGTTTGGCTCATAATGCGGGCGACTGCCATAGTTATCATCGACACGGCCTTGACCATCACGATGATTGCTCATCACAGGGCAACGCGGCTTATTTACCGGAATTTGCTGATGATTGACACCGACACGATAACGCTGAGCATCAGCATAGTTAACCAAGCGGTTTTGTAGCATTTTATCTGGTGAAACGCTGATACCCGGTACTAAATTACTTGGGGCAAATGCGGCTTGTTCCACATCGACAAAGTAGTTGTCAGAGTTTTTATTTAACTCAAACTCACCCACTTCAATCAGCGGATAATCCCCTTTTGGCCATACTTTGGTCAAGTCAAACGGATGATAAGGAACAGTATCCGCCTCAGCTTCCGGCATGATTTGCACATACATTTTCCACTTTGGAAAATCACCATTTTCGATGGCATCATATAAATCTTTTTGATGACTTTCGCGATCTGAACCAACCACCTCTGCTGCTTCTGCATCGGTTAAGTTCTTAATACCTTGTTGCGTGCGGAAATGGAATTTGACCCAAAAACGTTCTTTAGCTTCATTCCAAAAACTATACGTGTGCGAGCCAAAACCATGCATATTTCTATACGATGCTGGCAGACCGCGATCACTCATAACGATAGTAACTTGATGTAAGGCTTCAGGTAATAAAGTCCAAAAGTCCCAGTTGTTGGTCGCCGAACGCATATTGGTGCGTGGGTCACGTTTGACCGCTTTATTCAAGTCTGGGAATTTGCGCGGATCACGTAAGAAGAACACAGGCGTATTATTACCCACCATGTCCCAGTTACCTTCTTCAGTATAAAACTTTAGCGCAAAGCCGCGAATATCACGCTCGGCATCAGCGGCGCCGCGCTCTCCTGCGACGGTACTAAAGCGCGCAAACATTTCAGTCTGTTTACCCACTTCGTTAAAGATATCAGCGCGAGTATATTTAGTGATGTCGTGAGTGACGGTAAAGGTACCGAACGCACCAGAACCTTTGGCATGCATACGACGCTCTGGAATCACTTCACGGACGAAATTCCCTAACTTTTCATTGAGCCAAACATCTTGCGCCAATAATGGACCGCGTTTGCCGGCGGTCATGCTGTTTTGATTGTCTGCCACTGGTGCACCATTGCCCATGGTCAATTGGGTCGGTGCATAAGGACATTTTTTATCGCTCATATCGTTGCTCATAGTCATACTCCTGTGAATAGTAAATGGATTAAAGTACAAAACCTATTCTGAATACGCTTCTATTAATAGTTCCAGAATAGTTGTCAGCTTGTTCGAAAAATGGTTTGTTTTTTTCATAGTAATGTCTAATGACAGTCATGTTCTGTGGTTAGATACTATTACAACCCATTACCATTGATTTGTATAATTAATTAATTACATGCTTTCGTTTTGTTTTTCAGAACCACTTAACTTGTTTTTACTCATCCAAATACTTTACTCCTTAGGATGGTTGTTATTAACATCGATAAATATTAACAGTGCAAGCACTCTCTATCAGTCTTGCTATTACTTTTTTAAAGCGAATCGACCATATTAAATAGAGCTTAATTAAATACCACCGAGCAATTAACGCGGCATCGGACGAATGGTCAAAATTTGCTCACTACGACCAAAAGGGCCATGAACGTCATGCAACACAGCGCTCGTTAAACCAATGCCATCATTGCCATACTGCTGCACCGCTTCGATGCCAAGCCAGCGACCTTGCGGCGCGCGGTGCATATGAATTTGCAAATCCGTATTGGGAAACATCCATTCTAATTCTGACAAGCCAAGCCCAAGCCGAGGCACAACGCCATTGGCCGTATCGACCATGCCCAATAGATGCACCAAGTCATCAGTCGGCTTGCCCTCGATCATTTCCACATCATTAGTAATCCAGACCATACCGCGTCCTGGGCGACGCTGTGTATCATCAGCGACCAAACGCACACTTTCAATAAACCCGCCCGGCCAGCCTTTCATGTCTTCCCAAATGGGCAACTCTTCGGGCTTATGTGCCGCTTTTTGGTCTTCAATGCCTGCAATCTCGCTGGTATCTTGGGTCATTAGACGCCATGCCCGCGCAATAATCGCATCACGACCGCGACTGCTCATGACTGATTCAATCAGCTCAATGGTCTTGCCCGGACGAATACAACGCGTGGTAATGGTAAAGTCATCCAGTGGAATCAATCCTAAAATATCTAGACTGATACGAGCGATACGCATGTTTTCTTGCGGCGCATAACCGTTGAGCTCAGCCGTGAGCAATCCTGTCGCTGGTGCCATATGCTGTTCATGCTCATTCCAAGCCCCTTGGGCATGTTTGGTTGGCTGATAATGTGCGACGTTGACGCCGTCTTCTCGCTGTTCGCGTTTGATAAAGTTATAATAAGCTGACATGACTGTCCTATGATTTATTTGATAAGCTCTTGTTGTTTTAGTTTAAGAACCTGTCGACTCTTAATGACAAAAAATAATGCAACGACCATCGCGGCAATTAATACACCATAAAAAACACTCTTTTCTCGCATAAAATGCAGAATATTACTACCTAACACGAATCCCACCACCACGATGACAAACAAATTCACTTTCAATTGTTTGTTAACCTCACCGAGAGTGGCTTCTGCCAATACAAATCCTTTTTTTTGCTTTTTCATTTTGCGTTCCCTACTATACGTTACCTATTAGATGTCTTGTACAAAGCCTTATCTATTTACCCACTTGGGTAACTGGGATACGCAAGGCTTTAGGGAGACTGAAAGTGACATTTTCTTCGATGCCTGATAGCTCACTCGGTAAATCGCCACCCCAATCTTGCAGCTGCTGTAGCACTTCTTGAATCAATACTTCGGGTGCTGATGCGCCAGCGGTGACGCCGATACTCTGCACACCATCCAACCAGCTTTTATCCATCTCACTGGCATTATCGATTAAATACGCACGGCAATTCATCCGCTCAGCCAGCTCACGCAGACGATTAGAGTTTGATGAATTGGGCGAGCCGACCACCAAGACCACCTCACAGCGACTGGCTAAGTCTTTTACCGCATCTTGGCGGTTTTGCGTGGCATAACAGATATCGTCTTTACGCGGACCTTGGATACTAGGGAATTTTTCACGCAGTGCATCGATGACGCGCGCTGTGTCATCCATAGATAAGGTCGTTTGGGTAACAAATGCCAAACGCTCGGCATTTTGTACGCTCAATGCTGCCACATCGGCTTCGTTTTCAACCAAATGAATGTGACCGCCGTGGCGACGGTTAAAGCGCCCCATCGTGCCTTCCACTTCAGGATGTCCAGCATGCCCAATCAATACCGCATCCATACCCTCTTGCGCAAATTTAGCGACTTCGATATGTACCTTAGTGACCAGCGGACAAGTGGCATCAAATACGGTCAAATCGCGGCGCTCAGCCTCATCTTCGACAGCTTTTGATACGCCATGAGCAGAAAAAATAACGATAGAGCCATCTGGCACTTCATGAAGTTCTTCCACAAAGACCGCACCGCGATTGGCCAAATCAGAGACGACAAATTTATTATGTACCACCTCGTGACGAACATAAATGGGCGGTTCAAAACGTGTCAATGCTTCGTTCACAATCGCAATCGCGCGATCCACACCAGCACAAAATCCACGTGGATTGGCAAGATAAATTTGCATAAGAGGGCCTATCATTAGATAATTTATTATTAAAGCTTAAATACACGACATTACTGTCAAAAGCTTTAACTCAAAAATTGGGATGAATTCATTACGCTACTTTAGCATAATTTACTTTTATTGCCTTTGAAAATAGCACGGTACTAGAGGCTGTTTTAACTAGAAGCACACACATATTCATACGTTCAAAGTATTTATCCATAGTGGCAGCGTTAACTGCACTTAATGCACTAAAAATGTGATTTATAATAAGTTGCCCTATGCCATCTTTAGATCGCTTCGATGATAACGACTGGTCAAAGGCGGCTTTAATTAAAATAAAAGCCACAAAAGCAGTTTATAATAGTGCATCGATGACAATGTCTATCGCCATACATGATGGCGATTTTTCTTTTTACCAGTTTTGAATTGTTTACTAAAACAGCTTTGGCTCTTTTACTCGCACAGATTTGACTAGCACACACTCCATTAGGACAAATTGTATGACAGGTTCATTATTTATTATTACCGCTGCCTCAGGTACGGGCAAAACCTCACTGGTAAAGCAGCTACTTGCCACGACTAATGACTTAACCGTCAGCGTATCACACACCACGCGCACGCCGCGTCCCGGCGAGATTGATGGTCACCATTATCATTTTACCGATGTCGAAAAATTTGTAACTGCCATCGGTGAAAACAAGTTTTTAGAACATGCTGAGGTCTTTGGTAATTACTATGGCACCTCGGAGCAAAGCGTGCGGACGCAATTAGAAGCAGGCGTCGATGTTATTTTAGAGATTGATTGGCAGGGCGCACTACAAGTCAAAAAAATCTTTACTGACGCCATTATGATTTTCATTTTACCGCCAAGCATTGCCACTTTACGTCAGCGCTTATCGACGCGTGGGCAAGATACTATGGAGGTAATAGAGCAACGCCTAGCCGGCGCAGTGACTGAGATGGCGCAATATGTCCATTTTGATTTTGTGATTATTAATGACAATTTTGAGGTCGCTTTGACTGAGCTAAAAGCCATTATCGTGGCGGACAGGCAGACGCTTAAGCGTCAACAGCAGCGGTATCATCGCACCATCAGCAATTTACTTAGTAATAAAGTAGAAGAGTAAAGCAAGAGCGAAATACTACTGTCAACTCAGTCGATGAGCGCTTATTAATAGATACGTTAATAGACACGCAAAAAGCAACTACGCGGCTGGGCAAAAAATGCTATAATGTCTCGCTATCCCCCTTTATATTTTGATATTATTTTTATTGAGTGGCGGGCAAGCTCCGTGACTAATAAAAACAACCGAGGTAGCTACATATGGCACGAGTGACGATTGAAGATTGTTTGGATAATGTTGATAATCGCTTTGAACTGATTTTAGTGGCAAGCAAACGTGCACGTCAATTGGCTAAAGGTATCGCTGAACCATTGGTTGATGTGGATAATGACAAGCCTACGGTATTGGCATTACGTGAAATCGCTGCTGGTAAAATCACTCGCGATATCCTAAATCAGCCAGAGCACAACTTTGCCACCAGTTCATTAGATTTGGCACTGTCAGGCGATCATGGTTTTTAAGACACTGTATTATTAAGATACCGTATTATTAAGATACAGCATTGAAGATTTGTCGTATGAAGCCTATAAAGCTAATCACTGCCTTATAAGACAAATCCACACAGTGATGACATATTGACGAGAGACCACAGCATAGGCTGTGGTTTTTTGGTTGTAATGGCTAATTGCTGTGATATTGCTTTGACTGTTTTAGTCACCATTTATACCTGAAAACCTACCATTGAGTTAGAATTTCTAAATTTTTATAGCACCTGTTCGCTTAGCAGTTGACATTGAATGCGATTTACGATTAATTAGAGGATGGTCTACCTATTTTTATCTTTTTTCTCGAAATTTTTTATATTGATAGTATTCCAGCATTCATTCAGTCACCATTTACCCGATAGATAGACAGTCAGGCAAACAGGTAATGGAAAATAGGATCGTTACTTTATGAGTCAAACCTTACCCAAACTCAGCCATCATTTAGTCGATGAGGCTCAATACAATTTACTGCGCTCAGTAGGTTACCTCACTGCTGCTGAACGCCGTGATATTATTGATGCCTGTGAGTTCGGTGATCTTGCGCACATCAAAGATAAGCGTAAATCAGGAGAGCCTTATATCACCCACCCGATTGCGGTGGCCGAGATACTGGCAGGTTTTCGTTTGGATCGAGATACGATTATTGCAGCGATTTTGCATGATACAGTCGAAGACACCGAGGTGAGCGATGAGCAGATTGAGCAGCGCTATGGCAAAATAGTGGCGAGACTGGTCGACGGTGTGACTAAGCTAAAATCATCCTCACACAATAAACAGCAAAACAAAGCAGCCACCTTTCATAAAATTTTGACAGCCACCCTTGCTGACCCACGCGTATTGATTATTAAGCTTGCTGACCGCTTACATAATATGTCGACACTAGATGCAGTACGCCCAGAAAAACAACGCACCACAGCACAAGAAACGTTGGATTTTTATGTACCGTTTGCACGGCTGATGGGGCTTAATGATATTGCCGATTATATTGAGGTGCTCTGTTACCGTAACCTTGATTCTGACATGTACAACAAACTTTCTGACAAGCTACTACAGCACGGGCTTGGGCGTAACTTTCAAAGAGAGGCCATACATCGCTATTTGAGTATTGTCCTCAATAATTTGGGGTTGAATGGTCTGGTCAAAGTTTTAGACAATCGCGTGGTCATCTACCGTCAGTTTTTCCGCAATCGCGGTGAAATCAACGCTCTGCTCCGTCATTATGCCTTTGAGATTGTCCTCGATAATGTCGAAGCCTGTGACAAATTGGCCTATTACTTAATTAAAAAATACCAGATTGATGACTCTCATATCGCTGATAATATTCGTCGTCCGCTACCGGGTGGCAATCAATCACTCACGCTTATCTATGAGCGCGATAACGATGTCGTCAAAGTGACGATTTTGACCAAGCAAATGCAAAGCGCAGCGCGGCTTGGTGTCATCGGCGCAGAGCATGCCTCAGACGTTAGCCAATCGGTTATCCAAGCCTCATTACGCAATATGAAAGACTTGGTCGATGAAGACAGCTTAGATGAAAATAGCCCAGACTTTTCAGCGGCAGTCTCTACCATTAATGAGCTGATGGATTACCTACACTCCAGTAAAATCATCTGTTATAGTCCAAAGGGTCGCGCTTATGAGCTACCACAAGGCGCAACCGCGCTAGACTTTGCTTACGCTGTCGGACCGATGGTCGGCAATGTAGCCGTTGGCGCCAATATCGATGGCAAAAAAGCCAAACTTGGCACAGTCGTTAAGAATGGGCAGCTGGTTGAAATAGAAGTCAATAGCCACTCAGAACCAAAAGCAGAATGGCTAGGATTTGTCGTGACCAATAAAGCACGTGAAGAGATTTTGCGTTGGTTTAAAGATTTGTCTCCTGCTGATAAGCAACACCATGGTCAACAAGCTTTAGATCGGGCGCTAAAAACCTATCAAAAAAGTCTCGATGACTTAACCGATAGTGATTGGAAAAACCTCACTGAATGGCGTGGCTTGACCGAAAAATCCGAACTATTTGAGCAAATAAGCTCTGGTACGTTATTACCACAGCTGGTGGTAACTCGCTTGTTTAGCGATGAAGTCAATGATTTACAAGCACAAGAACACAGCGATGATATGACCCAACCACAGCAGCTGATAGTCAATGCGTCTGGGGTTGAGCTTGATTTTGCCAATTGTTGTCATCCTATTTATGGTGATCCTATCGTCGGTCACTTGTCCCGTCACGGTCTGGTTGTTCATCGACACAAGTGCTTTTCACTTGACGATATTCGTAAAGACAATCCTTATCAGGTTATACAACTGCGCTGGCGTAATGACAAGGCCGTAAAACAAGGTGACGCTGGCGAGCATGACATAAAAAATACCGGAAAGATTCGCTTTCCAGCCTATTTAAAACTATCTATAGCCCTCAGCGACGAACAGATTACTGAAGTAATCTATCATTTACGCCAATTAAATATCGGGGTAGAAAAAGTAGACGTGCGCAGTAGTGACACCATCATCCATATCATCGTTCGCAGTCGCAATCATCTAGCTCAAGGCATTCGCGAGCTACGCTCCTTGCTAGGTTTCCCAAACATCATCAGGCTGTATCAGCTGTAGTGGTGGTAACAAGGTGTAGTGCGCGTGATACATCGCCACCAACACTCACTCAATAGAACACTGAATAATGGATTTAGAAAATTTTAGAAAGACCTGAAATAATGATAAACTGTGTTTTTTGATTTTTAGCAAATAAACGTAGAGCGTGTCATCATTTGCACGGTGAAAAATGAAATGTAAATGATGAATAATGCGCCCTTACCTACCAAACCAGAAAAAGATAAAAAGGATATATAATATGACTCGTCAAACCATTCAAACTGATAAAGCCCCTGCTGCCGTTGGTACTTATTCACAAGCCGTCAAAGTCGGTAACACCGTCTATATTTCAGGACAATTGGGTTTTGACCCTGATACCATGGAATTAAAAGAAGGTTTTAAAGCACAGGCTGAGCAAGTGTTCGAAAACATCAAAGCCATCTGTGAAGCGGCTGGTGGCAGCTTAAATGACGTGGTTAAATTTAACGTGTCATTAACGGATTTAAATGATTTTGCGGCACTAAACGACGTGTTCGTTGCCAATTTGAGCGAGCCATATCCTGCCCGTGCAGCCGTCCAAGTAGCGGCGTTACCTAAAGGCGGTGTGGTCGAGATTGAGTCAATTTTATATATTAAGTAACTTAAGCCATATCATCATGTAAATGGTAAGGCTTAATACATAGACATACTTAATTCTCAAGTCGTTACGTCAAAAAAGCAACTGCTAAAAACGCATGCCAGAGTAAGCCCAAATATCACTATTTGGGCTTACTGCTATTATTCTTATCAATATTACGATCTAGTTATCTAAAAGCTGGTTATCTAAAGTCCATTTACCTAAAAACTGTTTATCCAAAAAACATTTACCTGAAAACTGGGAACGCATTCTATGTTGGTACAAGTTGCTCTACCCGTGCCCCTTTATCGGGTATTTGACTATAGCGTACCAGCAGATATAAACACCTTATCAAGCCCTCCTTTACCCCATATTGGCTGCCGTGTCGAAGTATCCTTTGGTCGTCAAACTTTAATCGGTATCGTCGTCGCTCATATTCCAGAAGCAAATAGCAGCGTGCCACTTAATAAGCTAAAACCTATCAATAAATGCTTAGATGCTGAGCCTATTTTAGAGACCAGTATGCTAAAGCTGGCACATTGGCTGGCGCGTTATTATCACTACCCGCTTGGTGACGTTTTAGCAGTCATGCTGCCAACGCTCGTTCGTCAAGGTAAGCCGCTGGATTTACTGATTACCCATTGGCGAATTTTGCCGCAGGTAAGCGACGATGACTTTCGTGCCAACGCCAAAAAACAAAAACAACAATTTGATATGCTTAAGCTGCATGGCGAGCGCGGCGCGAGTGAAGATGTTTTATTGCTAGAGGGCATGGAGAGGATTTTTTTAAAGGCGCTCGAAGACAAAGGTTTAATCGAGCGCTATATTCAGCCCAAACAATCACCTGCGCCTGTTAAATTAGCAAAAATGCCCCTTGATCTCAATGACGAGCAACAACTCGCCGTTACCGCCATTATTGCGGCTCATGAAGCCAATCGCTACACGGGATTTTTATTAAATGGCATCACTGGTAGTGGCAAGACAGAAGTCTATCTGCAAGCGATGCAAGCCGTATTGGAAGCTGGCAAGCAGGTGTTGATTTTGGTACCAGAGATTGGATTGACACCACAAACGCGCGCGCGTTTCGCCAGTCGCTTCGCTGCGCATATCGTCTTGCTACATTCAGGTATGAATAACACCCATCGCTTACAAGGTTGGCAAGATTGCCGTACCGGTCACGCTCAAATCATTATTGGCACGCGCTCAGCAGTGCTCTATCCCTTTGTAGATTTGGGCTTAATTGTCGTTGATGAAGCGCATGATGGTTCTTATAAGCAGCAAGATACCTTGCGCTATCATGCCGCTGACGTCGCGCTGTATCGTGGACTACAAGCCAATATTCCTGTCGTATTGGGTACGGCCACGCCATCTCTTGAGCATCTAAAACTGGTCGATGACGGTAAGCTGGTGGAGCGCCAACTGCAAACTCGACCCAGTAATGCGAAGCTTGCGACCATGCAGCTGATTGATGCGCGCCTGCAAAGTACTCATCAACAAACAACGGACGACGGCGCGCGTTATGATACTGGGCTGACCGATGCGCTTATTGGGGCAATACGGCAAACACTAGAAGCGGGTGATCAAGTATTGATATTTTTAAACCGCCGCGGCTATGCGCCAGTTTTGCTCTGCGAAGCTTGCGGCTGGCAGGCTGATTGCCCGCGCTGCGACGCCCATTTAACCGTTCATTACAATAGCCAGTCCCAACACAACGCTTATAGTAGCTCCTATTTAAAATGCCATCACTGTGATTGGCAAGCCTATATTCCAACAGTTTGCCCTGATTGTGGCAGTCAAAATTTGGATGCCAAAGGGATGGGCACGACAAGGCTCAGCGAAAACCTGCATGCAATTTTTGCCAATCCGCAAACCAGCAAACAGTTGTATCCCATTATCCAAATTGATCGCGATACCACCAGACGTAAAGACAGCTGGGAGAATATCTATCAGCGTATCAATCAAGGCAATCCTGCCATCTTGGTTGGCACGCAGATGGTCGCCAAAGGTCATCATTTCCCCAATGTTACGCTTGTCTGCTTGCCAAACGCCGATCGTGGTTTTTTATCCGCCGACTTTCGCTCGCCGGAACATACCGCGCAGCTCATGATTCAAGTCGCAGGGCGTGCCGGTCGTGGTGATAAATCTGGTCGTGTACTCATTCAAACGCTGCAACCAGATAATGAATTACTATTAAAACTGGTCAAAGACGGTTATTTGTCTTTTGCTCGCGAGCTATTGCAAGAGCGTAAAATGATGGGCTTGCCGCCGCATAGTTATGCTGCCTTGATACGCTGTGAGGGTAAAACCCTTGCTGCCACTACCCAAGCCCTTAAAGATACCATTGCCATTCTGCCAAATGGACATAATCTCGCCGTACTAGGACCTATCGATGCACCAATGAGTAAAAAGAACAGTCGCTACCATGTGCAATTGCTGCTGTTAGGCAAAGACAGACAGCAACTACATCGGGTATTACAGCACTGGTGGCAGCCCGTACTTGCTCTGCCAAGTGCCAAGTACCTTAAACTCACTTTGGATATCGACCCTGTTGGTTGGTAGCCGCCAACGCCTAACCATCACTCTTCAATTCGGATTATCACTTTATCGCTGTCCGCTACTAGGACTTGTGCCCATTTAGAGGATAGTTGATTGAATTGAGGACACACCATAAAGAACGCTATTCGAAATAGTAACCAATGGTTTACTGCCTAGATACAGCAAGCATTTATTAAATATGCTAAATTCTTTATATCTGGCTAGTCCGCGTACAGCAAGCCCAGCCTTATAAGCAATCAAATTTCCTCTTCTGTCATTCTGAGTGTTGTTATGAGTCAAAATAAATCAAACGCTGAACAAGGCAACCATTCTCATCAGAATGATACTGTTAATGTGGCTAACCATCTGCATAAAGATGATGAGAGCAACTACACTCATAACAATCAAGCCACTCACGATCACGATGAACACTTAGAGCAAACAACAGCCCCGCGAGATACCAAGGGCTATCAGCGCACCTTGCTGTTCAGCTTTATCATTATCACAGGCTATATGTTTATTGAAGCCATCGGTGGCTGGCTGACTGGCAGTTTGGCGCTATTATCTGATGCAGGTCACATGCTCAGTGATGCAATCGCACTTGGCGCGACGTTAATGGCATTTAAAATTGGAGAAAAAGCAGCCACTCATCAAAAGACGTTTGGTTATAAACGCTTTGAGATTTTAGTCGCAACAGTCAATGGTGCGACGCTGGTCATTATTGCGCTAATGATTTTTTATGAGGCGATTAAGCGCTTCAATACACCGCCTGAAATTGCTACCCAAGGCATGCTTATCGTTGCTACTATCGGTATGTTGGTCAATATTCTGGTCGCTTGGCTGATGCATCGAGGCAGTCGCGGCGAAGATGCACATGGTCACAGTCATGCTGGTAGTCATAAAGACAGTCTTGAAGACACTCAAGGAAAAAATGCGGGTAAAAAACCAGTCAATCTTAATATGCAAAGCGCTTACCTGCATGTATTGAGTGACTTAATGGGTTCGGTTGCCGCTATCATTGCCGCGCTTTTGATGATGAGCTTCGGCTGGGTTTGGGCGGATGCAGCAGCCTCGGTGATTGTCGCGATACTGATATTATTTAGTGGTTATCGCGTCGTGCGTGATTCCGTACATATTTTGATGGAAGGCACGCCAGAAGGCATATCCTTAGTGGATGTCGAAAAAAAACTGCTTACCCATCCACAAGTACAAGAAGTCCATGATTTGCATGTTTGGAGTATTACCAGTGGTCTAAATGCCTTATCCTGTCACGTCGTTGTCGATGGCGAGATGAGTATTCATGAATCAAGCATATTGATTGCCAGTTTAGAACAAAGCTTGCTTACGCTTGGTATCCATCATGCGACCATTCAGGTAGAAAGCGCATCACATCCGCAGACTGAGGCACATAGCGATGCGCTGGTCTGCGATATCTCAGAACAACAAACAGAGGGTAATAATCATATTGGTCACAACCATTAAGCATGAGACATTAAAAGTCAGATATTAAACATTGAAAAGACCATTCTTCATTTAAATATCAATTTAAACGTCGTCTATGATTGATTAGCGACGTTTTATCAAGTGGTGGCAATCATAACGCCATATGCACCACATTAGCCAAAGCGCTGTTATTAACCAAATACCTAACCACAACGATAAGAATATGATTCGAATCCAAAAATCTCATACGTCAGTCCTGATGTGCGTTACATAATCAGATGTCAAATAATCAGATGCCATATATGACGCAACTAGCAACTAAAATTCAAATAATAGCGCCAGTCCTGCCCCGAAAACCCTTAAAATTATTTTGCTAAAAGTCTTAAATAATCCGCGCAACTTACTATCAGCGGATGAATCATCATGCATGAACATAACTTATTATGCGCCAACATAAATAGGCTTTATTTTAAATAAGCTGATATCACACCGATTTTTAGCATTGTAATGGCATGTTAAAAATGATGGGAAATTTAGCCTCGCCGCCATATTTTTCATATAAATTCTGTATACTTAAAGCTGAAGCACCCAATTTACCACTAATGGATTATTTTCTGTCATGTCGAGACGCTCAGCTCCTTTTGTTGCTCCAAGCCACATTGATGACCCTATCTCAGCAGAGGGTAAAAAGCATGCCAAAGCATTGTTATCAACATTGCAAGAAGACATTGCTAGCTTTCGAGATGAGCAGTTTCCGCCTGATATTTTGCGTCAAGTTCGTGACATGCCAATTTATGAAGGCAATATCGCCGAAGTCCAAGCCTATCAGCAGCGTTGGCATAATCTGCTTGAGCGCGCCATGGCGTTTTATCCTGCGGCCAACCTACCGCCAGATCATCTGCCGCTACCAGCCAGCCTTGAGATACCGCAATTTATCTATCATGTTCAAAGGCTACATTTGACCAAGACTCGTGCAAAAGAATCCAAAAGCTTCGGTTCGGTCGGTGCGCTTACTGATAAGTGTGGTGATTATAGTGCTGATGAAATTGCGCGTATGAGTGCAGTATTTGATAATGATGATGAGGCGCGTTTGGTGGCGCATCGTGAATTTATTGATTTGCGCGCCTATGTATTTTGCCGTGATAGCAAGGGCGAGATGCTGGAGCCTGAACGCGTGCGTTTTTATCGAACGGGGCTTATCGTCCATGCGCTGCCCGATTTCAAAATCGTAGACAGTCGCCAGACCCCGCGTAAGCGCCGTAACGATGCTTATAACAATCCACTTGCCGATAATGGTGTGTGGAAGATTTATCGTAAAAAATAACGTATGCTAAGATTTTTTATTTTTGCCATGCCCATATTGTATTGCTTATTTTATCATGATTGCTAAGGATTCCAGATGTTCGCTGCCGCCACCGGCTCACCAAATTTAATGTTACAAGCTACAATCTTCTTAGGAGCAGCCCTGCTCTTTGTACCCCTTGGTAAACGTTTTGGCATTGCGACGGTCTTAGGTTATCTCATTACAGGATTGATATTGGGGCCCAGTGGTCTGGACGTCGCAGGCGATGCTGAGAGCTTGTTGCACTTCTCTGAGTTTGGCGTGGTCATGCTACTGTTCATTATCGGGCTTGAGCTGCAACCCTCACGATTATGGGCACTGCGGCGTTCGATATTTGTCCTCGGTGGTTTGCAAGTCGGTCTGACTGGCACATTATTAATGGGGCTGTTACATCAAATTTTTGGCTTACAGCTCGATACTGCTTTTATCGTCGGTTTTGGCCTTGCCTTGTCGTCCACAGCTTTTGTACTACAAATACTGACGGAAAAACAGCAGCTTTCTAGCACCCACGGTCGTGAAGCGTTCACGATTTTATTATTCCAAGATATTGCGGTCATCCCATTGTTAGCCGTCATTCCTTTCCTATCAGGGGTGCGCGAACAAAGTTATGATTTGATTTATTTTGGCAAAGTTTTTGCGGTTTTTGCTGGACTGATTTTTGCTAGTCGTTATGTCGTTCGTCCCTTCTTTAAGTTTGTAGCGTCTAGTGGTGCATCAGAATTGCTGACCGCCGTTGCGCTATTTATCGTGATGGGTGTGTCTATTTTGATGGGTCAAATTGGTTTATCCATGGCATTGGGTGCTTTTTTGACAGGGGTACTGCTCGCAGATTCTGAGTATCGTCATGAGCTAGAAGCCAGTATTGAGCCATTTAAAGGGTTGCTACTTGGCTTATTTTTTATGTCGGTCGGTATGCTGACTGATGTCAAACTTATCTTGGCAAAACCTATGTTTATCATTGGCTGTGCAATGGCATTGATGGCTATCAAATTTGGTGTCATTACCGCCATTGCAAAGATATCAGGCAATCGCTGGCCAACCAGTATCAGACTGGGTGTGACGCTCGCTCAAGGTGGTGAATTTGCTTTTGTTTTATTCAGTGTCGCTACTGCTCAAAATGTCTTACGACCTGAGCTTGCCAATACCCTGAACCTTATCGTCACTATCTCCATGGCACTCACACCGCTGGCATTTTTGTTACTTGAGAAAATCGGTGAGCCTTTATTTGCCAAAAGCAAACCCAGCCGCGAATACGATGCCATTCCCGATCATGAACATCAAGTCATTATTGCTGGCTTTGGGCGCGTCGGTCAGATTATCGGTCGTGTACTACGCATGCATAACATCGAATTTACCGCCATCGAACGCTCAGCGAATCGCGTCGATTTCGTTCGTAAATTTGGTAACCAAGTCTATTACGGCGACCCAAAAAACCCTGAGATATTGCGCGCGGCTGGTATTAAAAAAGCCCGTGTGTTTATTTTGGCCATTGATGATTTAGAACGCTCTATCACCACGGCTCAATACTTACGTAAAAACTATCCAGACTTGATTGTCTTGGCACGGGCACGTGACCGTCAGCATTATTATCGGTTACGTGAGGTCGGTGTGCGTCATATTTGGCGTGAGACTTACCTATCGTCCTTGGATATGTCGCGTGAGTCGCTACAACTGCTTGGCATCTCACCAGAAAAAGCGCGCGAGACGGTGCAAACTTTCCGCGATTACGACGATGACCTGATTGAACGTCAGCAAGCGATCTACGATGATGAAGCCAGCATGATTGAATCCGCACAATCAGCGATGGCAGAGCTAGAAAGCTTGTTTGATGAAGACATTGATAAAGCCCGAAAAATGGACTTAACAGATTTTTATGACGCGCTAAAAAGTAAAGCAACACCCGTTGATAAAAAGGACGATGTTGCAACTGACTCTAACACCTAAATATTTATATATTTTAAAGCGTGTTTGATGATTCACAAATAGTCAGTGTCATGGTTAAATCATCAAACATGCCCTAATCGGGCATACAGCTTGCTGGTGCCAGTTTCTTATTTAGTGAACTTGTACAGTTCCAACTATCGCTGTCTGGCACATGGTAAAAAACCAGTGTCTGCTGATTTAGATAGCGGATAGGGAACTGAACATTTTGTATGGTCGCAATGACTGCACAATCTGTTTCTACTACGCCAGCGGCCTCTTTATCGATATCAATTCGTATCTGCTGAGTGCCTGTATCGATAGGCAAATCCATTGGACATTGCCCTGTCTGTTGATAAATCAGTGCCACACGATTTTGTGCCGTTTTGGCTATATCATACGCATCGAACAGCACTTCATTGGCTTTTGGCTTGGCAATAATTGGCAGAAACTGTATCTTAATGACCATTAAAGCAAAAGCAAAAATACCAAACCCCAATCCTAACCCAAATAAACTGACCCCACCTTCTCGGCGCAGATGCACCTTTTGCGCTGCTTCATCACGCGGATAATCATCGATAGCATCTGCAATCTCACGTCGCGCCATGCGGTAATAGTACGCATCCGTCCAACGCGCCACCATGAACGACCAAAATAACCAAATGATCGCGGCAATACCTATGCGTGTCGCCATCTGGTAAGCATCAGGGATGAAGGACATTGCCAAAAATTCAAACGCAACCAATACCAGTGCCACATTGAGCTGAATAAACGACCAGCCAGCCACGCTATAGACAATCGCATCCATATAGCGTTTGCGATAGAGGAGCCAAGGAAACGTCACAAAAAATGCTGCCCAATGCCATTTTGGCGACAGATAACCTTGCGCATCGAACTGCTCAAAACGTTTCAGATAATAATGCTGGCTACGGTGACCGATGAACCATTTATCAAGTTGTGTACGCTTAGCAGGAGTCAGCTGTTCTTGATAAAAAGGGGGCGGCGAATCCGTCTCGATAAATAGCATAGATTACCCCTATTAACGATGAAGAAAAATTTAAATCCATTACTCACTTTATATGATAACGCCAAAACCGATGTGCAGAATAGTAAAACGACAGATAAATACCGTTAATTCAATGTAAAAGAAAGTCAAGGTAACCGAATGCCAATCTATATGTGATACGTCAAACAAGGTCAGCGCTTTTACTTTTTTATGCTGAATGAACGATAACAATATTAAAAAAGTATTGTCCGTTCACAGCTGTATAGATTTAACTTATAATGAGCATACATCACCCATTTTATGAAGCCTTGTCAATCCTATGATTCCACATCCTGATATTAATGATAACATCGATAGTACGAGTACTACTGATGAGCAAAAAGTCCTCAGTACTAACACCGAAAGCCTTACTCATACTGACATTGAATCCCGTATTAGTAATGAGAGTGAGCCTGAAGAAAGCAAACATCTACGTATCGTCAATACTTTTATGAAACGACGTACGCACATGAATAAAAATGCCGAACTGGCACTGACCGCGCCAGAATTTGCTGAGTATCTGGTTAATAACAGTTTCGGTGATGGCAATCTTGATGGTATTGACAATCTACGAACGCTATTCGCTGATAGCCCTAACGGTAGTGAAGCACCGCTTACCTTAGAGATCGGTTTTGGACTGGGTGATTCGTTCATTGAGATGGCAGCAGCAGAACCTAGCCGCAATTTCGTTGGTATCGAAGTGCACGAGCCAGGTATCGGTAAATGCGCCTATATGGCAGGTACTCAAAATTTGACTAATGTCAAAATCATCAACGGTGACGCCATCCAATTGCTCAAGCAACTACCAGAAAACCATATTGATCGTATCCAGCTTTACTTCCCTGACCCATGGCAAAAAAAGCGCCATCACAAACGCCGCTTCGTCAGTGCTGAACGCATGGCGATTGTGACTCGTAGTCTAAAGCAAGGCGGCTGGTTCCATACCGCAACCGACTGGGAACATTATGCCTTCTGGATGGTTGAAGTTTTAGACGGTTTTACTGGTTTAACCAATCAAGCAGGCGCAGGTCACTTCACCGACCGCCCTGACTTTCGTCCAATGACCAAATTTGAGCGCCGCGGTATAAATAGTGGACATGGCGTTTGGGATTTAATCTATATTAAAGACTAGATTTGGCTCACTTATCTTCGGTGACTTCTGCATAGCGGCTAAATTATTTAGCCGCTTTTTTGTGCTTGCAAATTATCTAATGACAACATTACTTGATTTTTTTCAGCTACAACCCTTAATAGACAAGCTATAAGTATTTTCATTAAAAATAATAATTTTTTTTAATACGTGAAACATCGTCTATTTTCATAGAATTTTTAAATAAATAACGCTACATATAGCGGTAAAAAATATATTCCAGCGCCACACTCACAGGTCACCTACCTACTCAAACATTGATAGTATAAGGGATTCATGAGTTCTCCCCATAAGCTGTGGATAACCCTGTGCATAAGTACGCACTTGACAACAATTTCCCTAGATAGCTCAAAGGATGAGGTAAAATCGTTCATTTTTTATACAATTTAAAAAACCTTTTAAATCAGTAAGTTAAACGGTATTTCATAATACTGTAATTTATTTTTAATATATTTTTAAATTAAATTAATCCTCACTGATGTTTCACAAAAGCTAAATTTAGACGCTTTATTTCTTGTGGACAACTTTTAATGCTATTGACAAAGGGCGACATTATCCTATCCAAAATTAGGATGTATTCAGCAACTAGACTACACAAGTTATCACTTATATACAATGCGACAGTTAGTGTCGTTTAGCATCATTGAATCCTCTATATGCTCCTTGGTTTTTGTTATAATCACCTTATCTAATCAACCGCACTTTAGAAAACAGTTAAGGCTTAACGAGCATAATTTTACCTACAAATTACATCTGTTGCCGCTGATTATGAACTTAATTTTACTTTTATCGTTATTTGATTTTACTGTATAGTAGAGTGATATATCCTATATTACTGTTTACATCATCGATACCCTAACCCATTCATCATAGATAGACATTGAACGAACGCTGCCTATTATTTAGATAGCCATCAGCACTATTGAGCCGTTAACCTTCATAGCTACAAACATTTTATTTATCATACCAAATTTATAGTTTTAACCAATGATTGAAGACAAGGAATCCAGTATGGACGACAATAAAGCCAAAGCCCTTAAAGCAGCACTCGGTCAAATTGAAAAGCAGTTTGGTAAGAATACCATCATGCATTTAGGTGACGACTCAGCTATTATGGATGTCGATGTAGTATCAACAGGTTCGTTGGGTCTGGATATTGCACTTGGCATTGGTGGTCTACCAAAAGGCCGTATCGTAGAGATTTATGGCCCAGAAAGCTCAGGTAAAACGACCATGACGCTACAGGCGATTGCAGAATGTCAAAAACAAGGCGGTACCTGCGCCTTTATCGATGCTGAGCATGCGCTTGACCCTGTTTATGCGCGTAAGCTTGGCGTGAATACTGACGAGCTATTGCTGTCTCAGCCTGATAATGGTGAGCAAGCACTTGAAATCACCGACATGTTGGTGCGCTCTGGTGCTATCGATATGATTGTCATTGACTCAGTCGCTGCCTTGACGCCGCGCGCAGAGATTGAAGGCGAGATGGGCGACTCACATATGGGTTTGCAAGCACGGCTCATGAGCCAAGCACTACGTAAAATCACTGGTAACGCCAAACGCTCTAACTGTATGGTGGTATTTATCAACCAAATTCGTATGAAAATTGGTGTGATGTTTGGTAGCCCTGAGACCACGACTGGTGGTAACGCGCTCAAATTCTACGCCTCAGTGCGTATGGACATTCGCCGTATCGGTGCGGTCAAAAATGGTGATGAAATCATCGGTAACCAAACCCGTGTCAAAGTCATCAAAAACAAAATGGCACCGCCTTTCCGCCAAGCAGAGTTTGAAATTACTTATGGTGAAGGTACCAACCACTTAGCCGAAGTGATTGACTTGGGTGTTGAAATTGGTGCGGTTGGTAAAGCAGGCTCTTGGTATAGCTATGGCGACGAAAAAATCGGTCAAGGTAAAGCCAATTCTGTGCTGTTCTTAAAAGAAAACCCTGCGATTGCGCAGGAAATCGAAGCTAAAATCCGTGAAGAAAAGCTTGGATCAAAGAAAGAGACCAAAGCTGAAGATAAAGCCAATGAAGCGTTGGTCTCTGACCCTGTACAATAACGGCACAATGATTAATCGTTATCAATAATCATGACTTGTTATGAAAATTAAATTGTTATGAAAATTAAATTGTTATGAACATTAAAACCTTAGCTGAAATACTCGCTGAATCCGATGCCGATTCAGCGAGTAGTCCTACTATCAAATCAAAAAAACCGTCCAAATCTTCCAAACACTCTGAATCCTCCAAATTTTCTCAGCATTCCTATCAAGGCGATCCTAAAAAAACAACTAAGACGCGCAAACATTCAACTTACTATCATGAAGACCACTCATTATCTGACGATGCTGACTTTTCAGTAGAATCCGTTGAGGCTCACTCTTCTACCAATAAAAATTCTGCTCAAACCAAGAAACGTAAAAAACGTTTTCACCCAGCGGCTAACTTTAGCCCTGAGCCTAGTGACGTGCCTGCTTATCAGCAACCAGAAGCGCAAAGTATCAAAGAGATGCTGGCTGAAGTTAAACAAAATATTCATGGTGAACCAGACGATAGCGCGGCTACTGATAATGAATTTAACAAAGAATCACAGTATACAACCGATGCTGCCATTACCAACACTTCTGTGTATGGCACAGTCGACAGTCAGATGGATAACCTACCTGCTGCTCTCAAAGCCTATTTGCGCACGCCTGAACAACGACAAGCAGAAATAGATGAGGTCAAAGCCGAAAGTCGTTTACGTTGGTTAGCTTTTTATTATTTATCGCGCCGTGAGTACGGCAAGGCTGAGCTGAAGCAAAAGCTTATTGATAAAGAGCAAGCCCCAGATAAAATTGATGCGCTACTCGATGAGTTTGAAGAAAAAGGCTACCAAAGTGATTATCGCACGACGCTCATGCTCATTCGTGAAAATATCCGTAAAGGTCGGGGACGTGGGCGTATCAAGCAGGAGTTTTATCGTAAAAAGATTGCCATGCCCAGTAATATCGATGAGTTAATCGATATGGCAAATGCAGAGTCAGAAGAGTTTAGGGAGTTTGTAGATGATAGTGCAGATAATCTGGTAGATGGTGTCGATTGGCTCAAACTGGCAGTCACAGCGCGCACTAAGAAGTACGGCGATGACATCCCCACTGAACAAAAAGACAAAGCAAAGCAGCTACGGTTTTTGCAATATCGAGGCTTTCAGAGCGATATCTGTTTTGCCGCGCTCAATTATACATTAGACACATTAGATGAGCGCTTTTAAGCCACCCTCACCTTTTTTAAGAACACCTATCTGTACATAAGACAATATGACTTGAGCGATCTATTAATAATAGCCGAGCACTTTCCACCAAATCAAACCAGCACCGATCCAGATGACCAAATTGACCACACTCATAATCGCGCCAATACTCCACCACTCTCTTAACGTCACATAGCCAGAGTTAAAAATGACTGGCGCAGTACCAGTTGCATAATGCGTAAGCGTCATCATGATGTTGCCCGCTGCGGCTAAAATAAGGGCATATAACATCGGCGGTGCGCCCAAGCTTAAACCCACCGCATAAAATGCTGCAAATAATGCAGTAATATGAGCCGTGGTACTAGCAAAGAAGTAATGGATATATAAGTATACTAGGGTCAAAATAGTCACAGCCCCTATCCAGCCAAGCCCAGTCGTGCCAATCATCGATTCGATATTGCCAGAGAACCAGCTTATCAGTCCAAGCTTATTAAGATAAGCGGCCATCATAATAAGGGCGCCAAACCAAATAATGGTATCCCATGCTGACTTCTCTTTTAAAATATCGTCCCAAGTCAGTACCCCAGTCAATATTAAGGTCGTCAAACCAATAAATGCTGTGGTTGTAGCATCAACGCTATATTGCTCACCTAACATCAATGCGGGAATATTCGCCCACAATAACAGCATCAGAGCAAATACCCCGAGCATGATTTTTTCTTGGCTACTTATTTTTCCCATTTCTGCCAAATTTTCCTTGGCAAAACCTTTTGCATCGGGCGTGATTTTAACATCAGGTGGATAAATTATATAAATGACTAACGGCATCACAAGCAGGCATAGCATACCAGGTACAAACATCGCCACTGCCCAAGTGGTCCATGACAGCTGAATATCACCGCCTGTGGCTTTATTCACTAAATCTACAACCAGAGGGTTGGGCGCAGTAGCCGTGATAAACATCCCAGAGGTAATAGGATTGGCGTGGTAGTTCACCATCGCCAAATAGCGACCAATTTTGTTTTGAGTGCCTTCTTCTGGCGTCGAATGAAAGCTTTGCGCGATAGACTTCATAATAGGATGAATAATACCGCCGCCACGTGCCGTATTAGAAGGCGTAATAGGTGCTATCATCAATTCAGCTGCAATCAAAGAATAAGCCACGCCGATGGTTTTTTTACCAAAAATAGAAATAAAATAATAGGCAATACGTCGACCCAAACCCGTTTTTATCAAGCCACGCGATATCATGACTGCAATACCAATTAGCCAAATCAACGGACTTGAGTAGCTTGATAATGCATCACTAATGGCTTGTGCTGGGCTATCACTAGTCACGCCTGTCAGTGCGACTAGGGTGACTGCAATGATAGCAATGGCACCAATGGGTAATACTTTGCCGATGATGGCGACAATAGTGGCGATGAATAACGCCAGCATGTGCCATGCTGCAGGGGTAACGCCAGTAGGCACTGGTATCACAAACCAAATGATCAAGCCGACCAAAATGGCAACCGCTGCTTGAATAGGCTTAAATGGCATGATTAAGTATCCTTATAAATGCTTATACCATCACGCAGTCATATTATATAAAGGATCATCAAAGTAGCCACTGCGACAAAAGACTCAATGAATCATATGACCATCTTATAAGATTTATAGAATTATTTTTCTATTATTCACCATTTTTAACATATCTATTTAGAACAAAGAGTAAATATTCAGTAATTGAGTACCAATAGTAGGGTTAAACTAACAGCCATAAAAAAGAGCACGTTGGATAACGTACTCTTTTTCATAGTATTAACTTTGTGGCATTAACGATTGCGACTTTCTTTAAAAAATAAATTTATTTTAGCGCACCTAGTCGACTAGATAGTTGATTAATGATTTGATCAATCTCTTCATTGGCTTCAGATTCATTATCCAAATTGCCACTTGGTGTCAGCTGATTCATTACTTCTGGCAGCAATTCAGCAAGACCTTGACGGACTTCTACGTCATTAGCACCAGTATGTGCTGCAACCTGCTGAATCTCATTTTCATCGAACAACTGACTGATATCATTTGGATCAAGGTTGTCATTGTCTTGCTGGTTACTCATCCAAGAACGCGCTTGGTTTTCATAACCCATACCTGTGATTTTTGATAATGCACCACTCAAGCCGCCATTGCGTTTGATCCAGCTTAGTACCATTGGCATAAGTGCAGCGATTAGCATACCTTTACCACCGAATCCAGATTTTCTCGTTTGACTACCCATGGCTTGACCACCTAGCACACTGCCTAATATGTCTCCAAGACCTCCAGCATTAGAATTAACGCCGCCACTTTGATTGCCACCAGTGAGTCCACCGCCTGTTAACCCACCGAGAATATCATCTAAGCCAAAACCATTGTCTGGCTGACGATCATACTGGCGTGGATTGTAGCCACCAGTTTGACTACCACCGCCGAGCACGCTACCCAATATATCCCCAAGACCACCTGTACGACGTGGATCAATGCGTTGATTTACAGGATTACGCTGCACATCTTCAGGATCCATCGCACGACGGGCCACCTGACTAACCAAATTCCCTAATAAGCTCATTCTCGATTCCTTTTTGTCATATTATTTATTATCTATAAACCGCTAAAAACTTCGCTGCTAATTTAATATATTAATCAACAGCTCGATTTACTTATGCGATTCACAATTCTCTTGCAATATAACAAATCTCTTTCGCTATCCAGATAGGTGTTTTGTTATGACATGTAGGCGTTCGTAAATTCGTGGAAAAAACTGCTCATTGGGCGCTATAAAAAATGCTGTCTTAACTCGTATTTTCGGCGTTTATGTTAGGCATATTGAACATTCAACCATGGCACTGATAAGCACTATTTATAAGTACTCAATACAATCTAGCCAAAATATTCAACTCTCGCCATTGTTCAGGGCTCACTTGATCTCGAAAGATGGTTACTGATAAAGAGCGCTGATAAGGCTCTATAACATTGAATTCAAAGCTTATCGCCCATCGATATCCAGAGACAGCGATTAATTGTGCCTGCCATAGCTCATCACCGCGACCCGTACGGAGCAGCAGCTGCCAATATTGATCAACACGATGGCTAAGTGGTGGCTGGCTAAGGTGCAGCAGTATGGGTCGTGATAATGTTAAATAAATAATCACCGCGGCGGTAACGATTAAAATAAGCACATATTGCCATAACAGTAAAGAAGCAAGCCATGCCAGTACAACCATGACGGCGGTCAACCCACTATAAAGCAGCAAACGCAAATAGCTGGCAGGCCGAATAGCCGTATCAATACGCAACGAATTTGCCAAGGTCATATTTTATCACCAAAAAAAACGGCAGACTATTATGTTACTTAGACCCAGCTATGCCAGCTCTGAACAACCATTTTTTATATCTAAATCAGTCTTTAAGTCAAATCTTTGGTATGACGCCATGTTTTAATTTTATTGACTAACGCCCATATCTCTTCATTTTCTGGACGATTTTGATTGGTGAAATAATCCAACAAATCAGGGTCTTCATGAGTCAGCATTTCTGCAAACGTCTCTTGTTCAGCAGGCTCTGCCGTTAAGTAAATCTCTTTGACATAAAGGTCAATATAAAAGTCTAACTCTTTTAATCCGCGGCGTGCTTGATAGATAATGCGGCGCTGTTCATTGGTTGGTTCTGGCTGAATCGGGGTGGTCATAAAAGTACTCTCATTATTTTAAATTGGGATTAAGGATAATTATGCGCAGATAATTGACGCCACAAGGCGACCGCTTGCTGCATCATCGCCACATTATGGGTGCGTATAATGCCAGCGCCTTGCTGTAGGGCAAAGATACTAGCTGCCGTACCTACCACATCACGATCTACCGCGTTAGTAGTAGCAACGACTTCGACGCCACTCTTACTCAATACTTCCGCTAAAAAACGCTTGCGTGAAATGCCAAACATCATCGGTAAACCAAGCGCTTGTAGCCTGCCAAGCTGGCTTAATAGTGCACAATGATGCTCATAATTTTTAGCAAAACCAAAGCCTGGATCGATAATAATTTTCTCACGCTTAACACCAATTCTTGTTACTTCGTCAATACGCGATAATAGCTCAGCCCTTACGTCACTAATGATGTCGTCATATTGTGCCAAATTATTCATCGTTGTTGGCTCACCGCGCATGTGCATCAGCATGATGGGTATATCAAGCTCAGCCGCTAGTACTGCTGCACCCTCGCGTTTGAGTGCGCGTACATCATTCCAAATATCAGCACCAGCGTCAAAAGCCGCTTTCATAACCTCTGGATTACTGGTATCAATGGATAGCCAAATATCCTCCCCGCATTGCTGCCTAATGGCTCGAACCACTGGCACAACACGTTGCATCTCTTCAGAAGTGCCCACAGCATCCGCATTGGGGCGAGTAGACTCACCGCCAATGTCGATAATAGTCGCACCTTCTTCTATCATTTGCTGACAATGCGCAACAGCCTTATCTATCACATTGAACTGTCCACCGTCTGAAAACGAATCGGGTGTGACATTAAGAATACCCATAATATGAGGCTGCGATAGATCTAGTGTTTTATCACGACTTGATATCTTATAGCTGGGTAAGGGCTGAAATAAGGACATAACCAAATTATCTCTCATCAAAACATTCTAATTATTGCAGACTGCTTGTTATGCACTGTGCTTGTTATGCACTGTGCTTGTTATGCGCTGTGCTTGTTATGCGCTGTGCTCATGATACCAGTAAACTCTATTTTGTACTAAACCCTTCACGAAATATGGACAACAAAAAAAGCCCTTTATGATAAAGGGCTTCTCCTATTGGATATGAATCAACTGACAACTACATCGCTGGTAACGGTGGCGGTGTTGAGTTGGTTGTTTTAATATCATTTTTCGATAAGTTGACTTCATTGTGCTGATAAACTCTAGGTGGACGAGGGTCTTCACCTGCTAAGATATCTTGCAACTGATCACGGTCAATCGTTTCCCACTTCATTAGAGCATCTACCATCGCATGCATTTTTTCTTGATTGCCTTCAATCAATTCGCGCGCGATATCATATTGCTCCTCTAACATACGGCGAACTTCTTCATCGACCTTTTGCTGCGTGGCTTCTGAAATCGTACGACTGCTAGAGCCAAAATAGCCTTGCGAGCTGTCTTCGTCTTCATAAACCATAATACCAAGTGCGTCAGACATACCGTACTTCGTCACCATGGCGCGAGCCATCTTGGTTGCACGTTCGAAGTCGTTAGAAGCACCCGTCGACATTTGATTGATAAAGACTTCTTCAGCGATACGACCGCCGAATAAGATAGCAATATCGCTCAGCATTTTTGATTTATACATACTGGTTTGGTCATGCTCTGGCAACTGCCAAGTAACCCCAAGCGCAAAACCACGCGGCATGATCGTTACTTTATGCACAGGATCGGTACCTGGTAGTAGCTCAGCGACTAAGGCATGACCTGCTTCATGATAAGCGGTCGCACGGCGCTCCTCTTCACGGATGACCATTGATTTACGCTCAGGACCCATATATAGCTTGTCTTTTGCATCTTCAAAGTCATTCATATCAACGCTGGTCTTGTTGCGACGTGCTGCAAACAATGCCGCTTCGTTGACAAGGTTGGCCAGCTGCGCACCACTGAAACCTGGTGTACCGCGAGCCAATGCATTGGCATCCACACCGATAGTATTCGGCAGCTTTCTCAAATGCACTTTAAGAATTTGTTCACGGCCTTTGATATCTGGCAAGCCCACTTGTACCTGACGGTCAAAACGACCTGGACGCAATAGCGCTTTATCAAGCACATCCGCACGGTTGGTCGCGGCAATGACGATTACGCCTTCATTGCCTTCAAAACCATCCATTTCGACCAATAATTGGTTCAGTGTCTGCTCACGCTCATCATTACCGCCACCCATACCAGAGCCACGATGACGACCGACCGCATCAATTTCATCAATAAAGATGATACAAGGCGCGCTCTTTTTAGCCTGTTCGAACATATCGCGTACACGTGAGGCACCGACACCGACAAACATTTCAACAAAATCAGAACCTGAGATTGAGAAGAATGGCACTTTAGCTTCACCAGCAATGGCTCTTGCTAGTAGCGTCTTACCAGTACCTGGAGGGCCTACCATTAAGATACCACGTGGAATCGTCGCACCAAGCTTGGTAAATTTATCAGGGTCGCGTAAAAACTCGACCACTTCAACCACTTCTTCTTTGGCCTCTTCACAACCAGCCACATCTTCAAAGTTCACCTTGATTTGGTCTTCAGTCAGCATTTTAGCTTTTGACTTACCAAAGCTCATAGGGCCGCCGCCCTTACCGCCAGCGCCGCCTTGCATGTTACGCATGAAGAATAAAAACAGACCAATAATCAATAGAATTGGGAAACTGGCTATCAGTAATTGCATCAAGACGCTTTGGCGTTTTGGGGCAGTCCCTTGGACTTCGACTTGGTTCTCACGCAGCAATGGCATGAGCTCATCATCTGACACAGCTGGTCTAATGGTCTCAAATGATGAACCATTTTTCTTTTCGCCGGTGATTTGCTCGCCATCGATTTCAACGCTGGCTACTTGGTTTTCTGACACGGCGGTCACAAACTCAGAGTAGTTAAGGCTATCCGGCTCGGATGATTGGTCAAAGCCGCTAAACACCAGCACCAAAACGCCGATTACCACCAGCCACAATAAGGTATTTTTTACCATGTCGCTCACTAGTTATTCCCATCCCTTACTTATTGGTGTGTTTATTAAACACGTGACGTCTATAAACGTATCGCTCATTTTTTAGTAAATATATTCATAGCCAAAATTTATAAGTCAGACTCATACAACTCAAATGCTGCATGGGGACTGTTTTCACAAGTTATAAATATCAATGACCTATATATCTATCGTAGATGAGCACATCAGGCGCTTATTGTCAGACGACTTTGCCTAAAACATATGCTTGAAACAAAGTTAATATACCATGATATGTGGTGCTAACCTGCATAATTCAAGCAGGTTTCGCTATTATTCAGTTAACGATTGTAGCGGGTTCAATACGCTCATGAGACTATGTTATGGTGACACATTATCTCGCTTACAATGGCTATAACATAACGACGTTATGATTATTTAATCGCTATCCAAAACATCTCTTTTGACCGTGGTCGTGATGCACCTGGCTTGATACTACGGATTTTACTAAAATCCTGCTGCATCTGCTTGCGTAATTCTTGTGTGCCTTCACCTTGAAACACTTTCATAATAAGTGCGCCACCTTCTGGTAAGGTTGCAAGCGCGAAGTCCACTGCCAGCTCGCATAAATACATCATACGTGGCTGATCGATTGCGCTGTTTCCTGCCGTATTTGGTGCCATATCGGACAGCACTACATCGACCTGCCTATCACCAACCTCTGCCATGATCGCATCAAACACTTCTGCTTCGCGAAAGTCGCCTTGAATAAAGGTCACATCAGGCAATGTATCCATCGGCAGAATATCAGAGGCAATCAAAATGCCTTTTTCGCCTACTAGCTGACCTGCCACTTGAGACCAACTGCCTGGAGCACTGCCCAAATCTACAACCGTCATGCCTTTTTTAATAATATTGGTTTTTTCATTAATTTCTAATAGTTTATAGGCGGCACGGGCACGATAGCCATCTTTTTGCGCTTTTTGCACATAATGATCGTCAATATGCTCTTTCATCCAAGCGCTACTACTCTTTGACAGTTTTTTATTTTCGATACGCGTGGCCAAAATACCTGCTCCTATTGCTTTGCAAAACATTCATACATATTACTGAATTAGCTAAAAGATTTATGAAGCACTTTCGATATGGGTTAAATTCATTCGAATATGCTATCAATCAAGATTTTTCTACATTTGCAGTCTTAAACTGGCGAAATTCTATTGGTTAAAACACTGATTTATCAGACAGTAGCGTTTATAATGTGCCCAAACATTCAGTTTAACATTTTCATCACGTAAAATCGTGCAAAATCCTGCTGATCTCATGCAAGATGACCACAGATTATCTATAATGGTCATCAACTGCTCTTAATAGCACTGTCTTTTATTTTTACCAACACCTAGGAATTCTATGCAACTCGATAACGCTACCATCAAACGCCTAAGAGGCATTGGTCACGACCTCAAACCTATCGTCATGATTGGCAACAAAGGTATTACCCCAACCATTACTGAAGAGATTGATCGCGCGCTATCAGATCATGAGCTCATCAAAGTAAAGCTGCCTGCTGGCACAAAAGAAGAGCGCGATGTCATCGGTGCGGAACTTGCCAAAGCGGCTAACGCGTCTTTGGTTCATTCTATTGGTCGTATGGCATTGTTACTACGTAAAAATCCAAACGCCAACCCAAAATTGTCTAACTTAGCGCGTCATGCACAATAATATGTGATGACTAGCTGGTTTGAGTGATGTGATGGTATGGTATGGTATGCCATATCAACTCAAATCATAGCCACATGGTGACGATAGACATAAAAGCCGCGATGCATCTTGCTCGCGGCTTTTATGTTGTCTGCTCGTTTTAGATTTACTTAGCGTGTAATATTAGCTCGCTTAGTCGGTACCATTTTTCTTATAGTTACTTCTATATTTTCATTGTCGGGTCTTAACTTATGAATCAATCATTCAATCTCTATGTGGCCACCGAAACCATAGTAAACGATGCGCAGCAACTGGGTGTAACGGTGGATGAGTTGCAGCGCATCTGTATAAATGTGCGTGCTCAGATTATTCGACAGCCATCACTATACTTACAGCTAACCTATCAACTCACCCTGCCCAACCAACTGCTAGCAAAGCAGCTAAACTGGTCAATGTGGCAGCAAGCGCAAGTAAGATTCGATAATTACTTGTGGGAAGAGACTTGCCTTGAGTGTTTTATCGCTGGTCGTCTGACAAATGATGAAAATCTAACGGATGCTCAAAAGGCAACGCCCTATATCGAGATTAATGCCAATCCAGACGGTCGTTACGCGCTATATCAATTTGCAAGCTATCGTAATCCTGCGACCTTACCGCCAACACCCTTATATGCAGCTGATGGACAGGCGCGCGCGTCTATTAATTGGATAAATAATGTAAAGCCAACATTAAGGTACGTTGAGAATCCTTTATTTAATGATCCATCACTAGCAAATAAACCTCATCATTATGAGCGCAGCTTTAATGTACCAGTAATCCAACGATCCAATAAGCAATACACCATCGCAAATACTGTGATTGAGCAAATACATCCTTGCGTTATTTTATGGTTTGGTGAGATTGCTTTATATTTTGCCCCAAACCACGCCTCCCCGCCTGACTTTCACAATCGTAGCCACTGGTCGAAATTTGAGCTTTAACTCTACTTTTAACTTAAGCATCACAACTCAAAGCGCAAAAAAAACCAGCAACGCTATAAAGAGCATTACTGGATTTGGAGAAAACTTTTAACTTAGGTTACATCTAACTGGCTATTATTTGTCAGCCATCGCGAGGTAAATACCACGGTCTGATGCATCATCGACATATTGCGAATCACGCCATGTCGTATAGCTGTAAGTGCCACTGTATGGGCTAATGCTGTTTTGGCGGAAATCAGATACCCAATCGTTACCATCAAAGATCTGGATATGACCATGTGGACGGTTTGACGTACGATTATAAACAACGACGTCACCCACTTGTGGCTGCATATCATTACTGATCTTGGTAAAACCTGCTTGAGCAAGTGTGCCGCGAGAGGCATACTGATAAGCTGAAGGGTTAGGCGTAAATTCGTAACCTGCTGATTGTAGCGCTTTACGTACATAGCGAGCACAGTAGCCAGAGCTTCTAGATAACGCTACTCGCGATGCACTTGCCGCTGCGATAGCAGGAGCAGAATTGCGATCAGGAGCGCGGCTTGATTGCTGCTGACGCTGCTCATAAGACAAACGGCTGGTAAGCGAAGCAAGCTGGTATTCTTTTTGCTTGGCATGCGCACTTAAATTATCAATGGCTTGACTGATCTCATCATTGCTATATACATGAGCACCACTGTTAGTGCTATAGATATTGCGGCTAGAACCGTAGTTCGCAGAAGCAGAGATGTTAGTGATGGTATGACTCAAGGTATTATTTGGTTGAAAGGTTGTTTCGACAGCACCACTTGTCTGTGCTATACCCATTCCCAATACTGACAAAATTAATAAAGCTTGTTTCATAAATTTACTACCTATTGTTAATACAAGACCGCTCGTCATCCGTGACAAAGCATCAATTAGTTTAGAGGAGATGATCATTACAAAACATGATAAAATCCTTGTTAAAACAGCCCGCTATTTCTTCTGTAGTGACTAATGCTGGTATTATCAGTTAATACCATATTCCGCTTAGTTCACTGTCTCGCAAATCGTTCAGTATCAATTGCCTTTAGCATGTCAATTATGAATATCGATTTTGTCACCTATTAGATGAGTCATCACGATGTCAAAAAAACAGCCAAATCGGCTTGCCCAACTTATCGACCATCAAGCTTTTGCTGGTAGCGCACTACCCCGAACGCTTGCTGACAATATGCGGCTATACATAGAAGCAACCAACGAGGTAAAAGAGCTATTGGTAGATTGTCTACCTGAAGAAATTCTTAATACCTGTTGGGTCGTAGGCCTCACCTCCGAGCAATTAATACTCAGTGTGGGCTCAATGACTGCTGCCAATCATATTCGCTATTTGCAGAGCGCTTATTTGCAAGTCTTAACAGAGCAGTCAATTACATTTAAACAACTCAAGCAAATTCGCGTCGTCGTCGCTAAAAATTCAGCTGATAATCATTCATCTAAACAACTATTAGCAGTATCAGCAACTTTGTCAAAATCTAGTAAAGCCAATGAAAATCAGGCGCTTAGCCAAAACACAAAGCGGACTATATCACAGGCCGCAGAGCATGTCACCACTGATGAAAATCTCAAAAAAGCACTTTTACGTCTGGCAAATCATTGAAATTATTAATGTTACTATGTAAAGTTGTGTAAACAAAACCGTAAAAATCAGCTGATAACGCTGCGATTTTGTAATGGTGCAAACAAAAAAAATCACCTGCTAGCTCCGTTCACATTATGAACGTCACCAACAGATGATTGAAAAACTATCCACAGCTTTGATATTCTCTACTCTAGAGCAGAATTGTTAAAATAATCTAAACAATACATTCAAAAAAACGAATATTATTAGAATGTAATTACAGCCGGATTATGTAATATTGCGTAAATGTTTCGATACTTCGTGTATATTCCTGTATTCATCCTTCAACAGTCAAACCTTCGAGAGGTAAATACTGAATTGGGCATGTTACATTGTCATCAAAAGTTACAATTTCAAAATTATTATGGTCAGATAGTATCTCACGTACCAATAAATTGTTTAACGCGTGACCAGATTTATAAGCATTAAATCGACCCAAAATCGGATAGCCAATCAAATATAAATCACCTAAAGCATCCAAAATTTTATGGCGAACGAACTCATCATTAAAACGCAGACCTTCTTCGTTAAGAATATTTGCCTCATCAATAACAATAGCATTATCCATACTGCCTCCTAACGCCAAATTATTCTGACGTAAGGCTTCTATATCTCGTAAAAATCCAAAAGTACGGGCTGAACTCAATTGCTCAATGAAGTTTTGCGTCGAAAACTGCAACTGTGCATGCTGAAAATCTTTGTCGATAGCAGGATGATCAAAATCAATCTCAAAATTCAGCTCAAACCCTTCATAAGGACGCAGTTCTGCCCATTTATCATCCACTTTTACTCTTACAGGTCTGACGATTTTTATAAACTTCTTTAAAGCGTCTTGCTCGCAGAATCCTGCGTCAAGCAGTAACGCTACAAAAGGAGCGGCACTACCATCCATAATCGGTATCTCTGAGGCCGATACACGGATTAAAAGGTTATCCACGCCAAGTCCTGCAATGGCACTAAGTAAATGCTCGACCGTCCCCACACGTGTGCCACCAAACACTAGGTTTGACGACATCATAGTGTCTTGTACTAAAAAAGCACTGGCTGGAATCGGCTGGCTGCCTTCGATATCAGAACGCTCGAAAACAATACCTGTATCAATAGGTTGCGGATGAAACTCTAAGTCAACAGGCTGACCACTATGGAGACCAATACCTGTAACAGCAATCGCAGTTTTTATGGTTCTTTGGTTCATGGCTGTCTTCTCACATATTTTGTTACAATTGCCATAGTGTATCATTACCCGCCCCTAGTTCGCCATAGTTAAAACTCGCTAATTTCCTTATCTCCTTGATTGATAACACTTATCGTCAATAAATTTTGATGGTTGTCATGTCTTATTGATCACATTTCCCCTGTTAACACAGGGAAATAACAGCCAAATGTTACAATCATAAATTGTTTTATGCGCCAATTTATTAATGATGATTTTCGCATTGAGAAGCGATTCTTATAAATAGCGCGCGCTCATAGCTGAATCAGTTTGCTAATATATGGACATTTTCTATACACACAAAAAAGCCAGCAACTTAGTACTGGCTTTTTTTATCCCAAACATCTGAAAATATTATTTATTTTGTTGACGTTTTAGATAGTCTTGAATGCTATTGGTTTTGGTTTTCGCCTGCTCTTGAGGCGCGCTTGAGCGAGTAGCACTAGCCGTTTCTTGATACATCTGAGCTTGCGATTGCTTCTGGCTGTTTAAAGCACTGGTATGCACGTTAGGGTCAACAGGCTGAGTGCTATTGACAGAAGGAACTGGTGCCTCGACTACTTCTGGCTCTTGCCCAGCGTTTTCATCTAACGTCAGACCCGTTGCAATAACAGTGACATGTAAGTCATCACCCATTTTCTCATCAATCACTGAACCATAGAAAATATGTGCATCGTCAATATCTGTAATTTCTTCGACAATAACACTGATTTTGCTCATCTCATCCAATGAGAGTGATTCAGAAGAAATTACGTTAACTAACAGACCTTTTGCATTTTCTAAACGCAAGTCATCAAGTAAGGGTGATCTGATGGCTTTCTCAGTTGCTTGACGCGCACGATCATCGCCGCTAGCACGACCAATACCCATCATCGCATGACCTTTGGCAGTCATAGCAGTGCGGATATCGTTAAAGTCGATATTGATCATACCTTCACTAGCGATAGTTTCAGCAATACCTTGAACTGCATGTAATAACACATCGTCCGCTTTCTTAAAGGCATCCTGCATAGAGATATTGCCATAGACACTCATCAACTTATCATTCGGAATCGTAATGATAGAATCAACGAAATTAGTCAATTGCTCAATACCAGCTTTAGCAGCCTTGATACGTTTGCCACCTTCAAACTTAAATGGCGTAGTCACGACGGCAACTGTCAACACTTCCATTTCTTTAGCAATACGAGCAACCACAGGCGCTGCACCCGTACCCGTACCACCGCCCATACCAGCAGTAATGAACACCATGTCTGAATGTTCGAGTAATGCACGGATGGCTTCTTCTTCGCTCTCTGCTGCTTCACGCCCAACTTCTGGGTTCGCCCCTGCGCCCAAACCGCGATTCGTTTTTGCGCCAAGTTGTAATTTATGCGGTGCAGTTAAACGATCAAGCGCTTGTTTATCCGTATTAGCACAGACGAACGTTACACCTCTAATCCCTTGTTGTACCATATGTTCAACCGCATTACCGCCACCACCACCAACACCGAATACAGTGAAGCTTGCTTGGCCGTTATTTTGAGGCTGGTTATCATCTGGCATGGTGTATTTTGACATAAAAAGGTTTCTCCAGTTGCAGATAGCGTGATGGTCGATACTTGGTAACACACTTATATGGCGCGCTATCGACTTACTATATATAATTGTATTTAAATAAAACAGGGCAATGGCTTAGATAATTGTGCTAGCCAAAATATGCCAGTATAGTACAGGGTGTTACTTTTCGTATTCTTGCCTATTATATAGCTGCATACTCTTATGCTGCTTAATATAAGTATGTTTTGCTAACAGATTATAATATCTTTTTGAGTACACTAGCAAAACGCTGCCCTGCACTTTGAAAAACACCAGTGACTCGATTTTTTTGAATCGCTTCAGGCTCGCTTTTTTCACTACGGCGAAACTGCTCGCTTTGACTATATAATAGTGTACCAAATGCCGTTTGATAAGCACGATCATTCACTTGACTGTTTAGCTGCTTAAATGACTCATCATTATCAAAATGATTATGAGCACTAATAGCAGGATGAGTGTTGGTTAATACTACGGGCATTTTGAGCAATTTTTTGGTAAAGGGTATCATACCTTTAATCGCCGTACCGCCACCTGTGAGTACGATACCTTTGTCGATATAGCCGATGAGATCAGCCTCATGCAATTGACGAGCAACTTCCGTAAATATCTGCACATAGCGCGCTTCAATAATGCGGGCTAGATTATAGATACCAATATTAATCTCATCACCTGTTCCTTGTGGTTTAAAGATAAAGAACGAGCTGGGATCGACACTATTGACATCGACAGTACCATGGGTTTTTTTCAGCTTTTCAGCTTCAATCATGGAGATACCAAAATCAGCTGAGATATCCATCGTCACTTCGTGGCTGCCTGTCGCGATACAATGGGTAAATATGAGCTTGTTTTCTTTATAAACGCAAATACTGGTCGTACTAGCACCAATATCTACCAAACAGACCCCTTGCTGGCGCTCGTCACTCATCAAACTATATTCAGCACTCGTCACTGCATCAAATACAATGTGGTCAATACCAACATCACAGCTTTGCAGTAATTTTTGGATATTCTGACGACTAGCAACGGGCATCATCATCATGTGATACATCACAGTAATATTATGCGCCATCATTTCGATCGCATCATCCACCATGAAATCTTGATCATCAACATAGATACCCTGCTGACAGCAATGCATTAGATAGTAGTCTGATGATAGATCGCGTGACTTGGCATTAGACAACGCCTGCACCATATCTTTGGCACGTACCGCCTCATCTTCTACACGTACCTCGCCTGCACTATTTTTGCTCGATAATTCCGGTGTCGCTAAGGTCAACCACACACTGTGCACGCGGCAATTGGCAGTATCTTCTGCTTCTTGAATGGCTTGTTTAATAGCACCTTGTAGACGTTCACGGTGTTTTATTTGACCTTGGTAAAAATCGCTATTTTTGACTTGTCCCACGCCCAGAATACGGATGTCTTTTGCAGAGACAACGTTACCAATGACGACATAGACTGCCGTGGCACTTAGATGGACAACAACCAGATTTTCAGTATTTTTCATGGTACCAGACAAATTATCGCTAAACAGGAGACCAAATGACGTCTCCATTAGATCATTAAAAAAAGCGTTATCAACACGCTATGATGTTGTATATTCTGTGCTACAAACTATCAAAATAGCTCAAACTAAAATGCTAACCAGTTTTTGCTTATGCTATCTATTGTTATTTTGCTTCATCAATTTTTGGCTGTGCCATATCCCAAGCAATGGTAAAACCATTTTTATAGCGCAAATCTACAGACTGTATTTCGCCTCGACGCTCACTTAACTGATTGCCGAGCAGCTGACTTAAACTCAGCAGCTTTTGCGCAGTATTCTCGTTATCAACAATCACACGCAGTCCATTGTCAAAACGAATCAGCCAAGTCATTCTTGGTGACAGGATAATATCTTCGACTTGCATACCAAGTGGCGCATACCAGTCGTTAACTTGCTGCATCTGCTGCATGATAACTGGGGCTTGCGTTATCTCACCTTGTAAGGTGGCGAAGCGTTCTTGCGTCAGATCTTTACTATCAGCAGGGACAAAAACCGCACCTTTTGCATCCACTAAACGCTCTGTACCAAAATTAGCAACCGCCTGCTTAGGTAATGCGGTAACGACTATGCCCCGTTGCCAATCACGAGAAATACTGACCTGATCAACCCAAGCCAGACCCGTCGTAATATCTCTTAATGCTTGCAAATCAGAGGTAAAAAAGCTGCTTACCTTTTGTTGATTCATAACCTGTTGCAATGCGCGATACTGGGTAACTGTCAAACCCTGATTATTCACATGGATAGAAGCTGGCGGTGCATCACGCAACGCTTTTCCACCCATTATCAATATCAGTACGAGCAACCCTAGTACCAATACCATAAAAAAATATTTGAGCGAAGTCGGTACTTGGAACTTAGAGTTTGGGCGACGGGGTTTATCACTCATCAAGTCAGTTACCTCGTTGACAGTTTGAGCCATAACGACCTTTGTCCCTATATTTGCATAAAACTGATCATGCTATTTATAAATGTAACTCTGCATATTTTTGCAGAAGCCTATTAAGTTGACATATTATCAAAATATTTTACTAAAACGATTTATAGGATGACATTATGCTCATTTAAACGTAACATTTTTCTTAATTTATGAATAACTTATGAGCTAAATTCATAGAAAACAGAAATATCACTAAAACAGACCTATAATTACAATATTAACGTATTTTATGGTTAAACAATAGCTTAACCCCTACTAGTGACAACGAATTTACACAAGTTTACATGACGCTGTGGTATAGCAGCTCTAGTGATACATTAACCCGTTCTAGTCTAGTAGTATTATCAGGCTATAAGAAAAATTTAACTCTAATGATTCATAAGTTTTGTCACTGGTTTATTAAGACAGCCTACCAATGACAACTGTCTCAATAAATAGCAATAGCATTATGAACAATGCTAAAAAATGAGCAATGTTCATAATGCTATTGCTAAATCACTGTTTAAGCAATAACTGCTATACCAGTCACTCTAATGTCTGCGCTAAAATATGCCAGCACAATGCATCAAAGTCCATGCCTCGAGCCTTGGCTGCCATCGGAACCAAGCTATGGCTGGTCATGCCTGGCACTGTATTGATTTCAAGCAACCAGAAGTTGCCTGCTTCATCTTGCATAGCATCGATGCGTCCCCAGCCTTTGGCATCAACGGCACGGAACGCTGCAAGGCTCAGATCTTGTAAATGCTTTTCGTCAGCAGCACTCAGACCACAGGGAATGTAGTAGCTGGTATCATTACGATTGTACTTGGCTTCAAAATCGTAGAAGTTGGTAATATCAGCAGGTTCAAGACGAATGACTGGATAAGCTTCATCGTCGATAATGACGATTGTGAACTCGCGACCGGTAATCCAGCGCTCAGCCATAACCGCATCACCGCACTGTACCGCCGTTGCATAAGCCGCTGGCAACTCGTCAAGATTGTTGACCTTGGTCATACCAATACTGGAGCCTTCATGAACGGGCTTGATAATAAGTGGTAAACCTAGCATGTTGACCACTTGCTGCCAGTCAGTCTCAGCTGTTAACAATGAAAATGGCGCGGTTGCTAACCCACAACCTTGCCATAATTGCTTGGTACGAACCTTATCCATACCCAGCGCTGATGCCAGAATCCCTGAACCCGTCTGCGGAATATCAAACCATTGCAGCACACCTTGCAACAAACCATCCTCGCCGCCGCGACCATGCAACACGTTAAACACGCGGTCATACTCGCGTAGCTCTGTGATGTCTTGATGCTTAGGATCGAAATGAGTGGCATCAACGCCTTGGTTTTGTAGCGCCTGCAATACGGCAGCACCACTGTCTAATGACACGCTGCGTTCATTGCTACTGCCGCCGTAGACAACCGCCACTTTACCAAACTGTCTGGCATCTTTTGAATCACTGGTCGTCGTGTTTAGAGTGGCATCATTGCTCTCTAAATTATCTGAATTTTGAGTGCTGGTATTTTCTTTAGTATCAGTCGTCATGAAGATCGTTCCTAGAATTTTTTAGCTTACTTAATGTAAAGGTTATTGGCAGCCAAGTCGACAGCGATCTGCCCTACATTACCTGCACCTTGAGTAATGAGCATGTCATTGGCTTTTAATAAACGCTGCATGACAGGAGCTAAATTGTCCTTGTCAATAATCGTCGGTTCAACTTCACCGCGCAACCGAATACTACGTGCCAATGACTTGGTATCAGCGCCAGTAATTGGGCTTTCACCTGCTGAATATACGTCTAATAATAATAATTCATCAACGCTAGAGAGTACTTCAACGAAATCATCAAAGCAATCTCGGGTACGACTATAACGGTGCGGCTGAAACATCATTACCAAACGACGTTCAGGAAAACTTTGACGCGCCGCTTTAATGGTGGCATCGACTTCTTTTGGGTGATGACCATAATCGTCAATCAATAAAACATTACCATCATCAAGACTGACAGAGGCATGCTGCTCAAAACGGCGACCAACGCCTTCAAATTTTTGCAGAGCGCGTTTGATCGCTTCGTCATCCACCCCTTCATCAGTCGCCATGGTAATAGCAGCAAGTGCATTGTAAACGTTGTGAGTACCAGGAATATTGAGAGTCAAACGTAAAGGTTCACGGTCACGGCGCAGTACCGTGAAGTGAGTTTTAGTACCTTCCGTCACCAAGTCGATGGCTTGAACGTCGTTAAAAGGCTCAAGACCAAAGGTCAATACTGGACGACCGATATCATCGATCATTGCATATAGCTCAGGATCATCACCGCAGACCACCGCCAAACCGTAGAATGGCATGTTTTGTAAAAACTGAATATAAGCGGCTTTTAATTTATCAAAACTATTCTCATACGTTTCCATATGGTCTTGATCGATATTGGTGACAATCGCGGCCATCGGATGTAACGATAAAAACGATGCATCAGACTCATCGGCTTCTGCCACCAAGAAACGACTGCTACCAAGTGCTGCATTTTTACCAGATGCATTCAGCTTACCGCCGATCACGTAGGTAGGATCGAGTTGCCCTTCTGCCATCATGGTAGTCAACAAACTGGTCGTCGTGGTTTTGCCATGAGCGCCAGCAACAGCGATACCGTGACGATAACGCATCAACTCGCCCAGCATATCGGCACGGCGTACCACTGGCAAACGCGCTTCTAATGCCGCCCTTACTTCAGGATTGCTGCGATCAATTGCTGACGATACAACGATGACATCAGCATTGGCAATATTTTTGGAGTCATGACCGATCGCAATATCAATACCAATCTGTGCCAAACGTTTGGTCACTAAGCTCTCAGCAATATCAGAACCACTTACTTGATATCCTTGATTGTTCATCACCTCCGCGATACCGCACATCCCCGAGCCACCAATACCGACAAAATGCAAATGCTGAATACGACGCATTTCTGGTATTTCAATCAAACGCTTAGGTAGAGCTTTCGCAGGGTTAGACATAGGGCTTCTCTTTATTAAAGGCTAATACAATTTAGTGTATCAAAATAATTGATAATAAAAACAGTCAGTTATAAGAATATAGGCTACAGCGTTTGCCAAATAATATCAGCAACTTGCTTGCTCGCACTTCGATTGGCAAGGGCATGGCCTTTTTTGGCCATCGCTAGGCACTTCTCTCGATTAAGGGCAGCAAGCTCATTGCTCAAACGCTGCGCTGTCAACTCAGACTGCGGTAACAAAATCGCCGCATCGTGTGAGGTTAAAGTGCGGGCATTAGCAGTCTGATGGTCATCTACCGCGTGCGGCAGCGGTACAAAAATTGCGGCAATACCAACGTTCTGGATTTCCGTAACCGTCAATGCGCCTGCTCGGCAAACAATAACATCTGCCCAATTATAAGCGGCGGCCATATCGTCGATAAAAGGCTGTACCACAAACTTGTGCATACTCAAGTCTTGCTCATCGTAAGCCGCTTGTGTGGCAGCCTCATTGTTACGCCCGCATTGATGACGCACTTCAAAAGGCTGATTGAGCAATGCCAGCGCTTTTGGTACAGTGTCGTTTAAGGCTTGTGCACCAAGTGAGCCACCCACGACCAACAATTTGAGCGGTGAGTTGTCATTAACATCATAACGCACCGTCGGTTCAGAGACACCAGTGATGGCATTGCGTACTGGGTTACCAACCGTTTCAAGCTTAGTATCCTGTGCACTATTGGCAAAGGTATCCTCAAATGCTTGCAACACCTTGGTTGCAATCTTGGATAGATAGCGATTACTCATGCCTGCAATGGCATTTTGTTCATGGATAATCAGAGGCGTATTGGTCAGACGTGCGGCGATACCCCCAGGTGCTGTCACATAACCACCGAAACCGACAACTATGTCAATTTGATTACTACGAATCACCTTTATAACTGCCATCGTCGCTGACAATAAAGTCACTGGCAATTTCAATAAACGCCCGATTCCTTTACCGCGTAAACCCTGCATCTCAATCGCATGAAAAGGATAACCAGTCGGTGCAACCAAGCCATTTTCCATACCATTTGGCGTTCCTAGCCAATGAATAACCGCACCACGCTGAGTCAATTCCTCAGCCACTGCCAGCGCTGGGAACACATGCCCGCCAGTACCCGCGGCCATCATTAATATATGCGGTGCTTTCATGAACGCCTGCCTATCTTTTCTTTATTTATATGAAGGACTTATTATCCTATGATCATCTTAGTCACCAGCCAATAATGACCCTATAAAATCTCGCATAGTATAGTGTAAATCGTTGGCTGATATATAGCACTTTATGCACTGTCAATAACAAAAATCCAAGCCGCAAGCAATCACGACTTGGCTTTTATAAATACTATCGAAAAATCATAAAAGCATCGTTTATAAATGACGTTTTATCGCCTTTTTATGTGCTATGAAAAGATGCTGTTTATCAATCTATCTTAGCACAGTGTTTTTTAAGTATTGTGCGCATAGCTTAGTGATAAATCACTCTATCCTTACAGTGTTGCGCAAACTGCTAATTTATTCTCAATGGCGATGATAAAATCGGTCGCAATATCTGTACCGCATTGATCATCAATCTCACGTACACACGTTGGGCTGGTGACATTAATCTCGGTAATACGACCGCCGATTAAATCGAGCCCAACGAACATCAGACCTTTTTCTTTAACGATAGGTGCCACGACTTCTGCCACTTGACGTTCGACATCGGTGAGCGGCATCGCAACACCGCTACCACCCGCCGCAAGATTACCACGGGTCTCGCCTTTGGTAGGAATACGCGCCAAGCTATAATCGACCACTTCACCATCAACGATCAACACGCGCTTATCGCCTTCTTTGATCTCTGGCAAATAACGCTGCGCCATAATCGGCAAGGTTTCAAGCTCAGTCAAAATCTCAAGCGTGACGCCGATATTTGGACTATCAGCAGTCAAGCGGAAAATCCCCGTGCCGCCCATACCATCTAATGGCTTAACAATGACGTCTTGCTGCTCAGCGATAAACTTGCGAATATGCGCCTGTTTACTGGTCACAATCGTTGGGCTCATATAATCGCTAAACCACGTGGCAAATAGCTTTTCATTACAATCACGTATCGCTTGTGGATCATTGACCACTAGCACGCCTGCAGCTTTGGCATGATCCAGCATATAAGTGGCATAAATAAAACGCATGTCAAACGGCGGATCTTTACGCATCAACACCACGTCATAGTCGCTGATTGGCGCTGTCGCTTTATCCCCTAGTGTATAAAAATCTTCAGGATCACGCTTGACGGTCACTGGCTGCGTATCAACCATCAGTTGCCCACGATCCAACCACAAATCATGAATCTGACAATAGCCAAGGCTGTGCCCACGGTCTTGTGCCGACCACATCATCGCAAGGGTCGTGTCTTTTTTATAATTAACCTGCTCGATAGGATCCATAATAACGAGTATGTTTAACGATTTTTTTTGATTTTCTTGGCTCATAATAAGGCTCACTTACGTTATATTATTAATATAGAAAAGCTTCGAACTCAGTGCCCAACTATACGCCGTACTGCGCGCGATAATGTTGCATCTTGGCAAGTTGGGTCGCGTCTTTATGCTGACCGCTTTGTACGCCATGGTCATCTGCCAAATAACTGATTAAATCATCGATATCGACGAGCGCACGCACTGGTACCTCTAATGTCGACGCCAACTCTTGAATAGCAGAATGCTCAGCCTGACCTTTTTCTTTACGGTCAAGGGCAACGATAATACCAGCAACGCTAGCGCCCGCTTGCTCTAAAATCTCAACCACTTCGCGCATCGCCGTACCAGCGGTAATGACATCATCGAGTACCCAGACTGCTTTACCACTAACGTCAGCGCCTACTAAGTTGCCACCTTCGCCATGGGTTTTGGCTTCTTTACGGTTATAGCCCCACTTGGCATTGATACCATGATGAATCCATAAGGCTTGCGCGGTTGCTGCCACAAAAGGAATACCTTTATACGCTGCCCCAAAGATCACCAGCTCCTGCTCATCTGTACCGTTATGACTAGCAGCCACTTGCTCAGCCAAGGCATCAGCATAACCACACGCGAGCAACGACAACATCTCACCCGATGCCAGCAAGCCTGCATTAAAAAAATACGGACTGATGCGACCAGACTTGAGGACAAACTCGCCAAATTTGAGAACTTGATTGTCTAAAGCCAGTTGGATAAATTGATGTGAGGAAAAAGAAGGGTGTTGCGCATTAGGCATTGAGGCATTAAGCATGGAAGCGTTCCTATTGACAAAAAGAAGAGCAAAAATTTGGCGTTATTGTACGCATTATTGATCAGCTTGACCAACCATTGATGTCGTAATCCTGCATGTTAGGATAACGAGTCAATAGGCCACTGCGCGATGAGAGATTAAAATAACACTGACCGTCATCGCTCACTTGTATCTCCCAACCTAAATGATACGCGGCAACAATAACATGTCCTGTGAAAATGCGTATTTGACGGTATGCATGACGCTGCGATGGCTCACAAATGATTTGACTCAGCAGATAACTGCGTATGTGCTGACAGATTTGCGCGGCGCTGTAGCGGTGATTGATACTTTTGCGTGTCTCGCACTGCCTCAATGCATGGACAGCAACGCTACACGCCATAATGTCAGTAGCCAAACTGCCCTCGCCTGTCTCAAATTGCTGCGGCTGCAACACCACCTGCCAATCTTCGGCATAAACACTGTTGAGCAACTCATCTGGGTTATACCGTTTGGTCAATGCACGGAAAGAAGCCTGTGTGTTTTTAGCATTACTACTAACGCTCGTATCGGTACTTACAGAAGAGCTATTCAGTATAAAACCGTAACGATGCAGTTTTGGATAAGCACGAAGCGCCTGCTGAATATCAGCCATGTCGAGCAAAGTCATACCATTTAATGATGATAATAATGGTTGCGCGCTGTGATTGTGATAAAAGCTGTCTGGAAACTCGACAAGCTCTGCTGCCCGCAATAATGACAGATGCTCGCCCAATACTTCTGAAGCAATCAGCGACCATTTTGACAAGCTGTGTTCTTTAGGCTGATAAAAACGCGCAGAGCGTCCATAGAGTCGTTGCAATTGACCATTTAGACGCCTAGCAGGCTCTGGAATATCGCTCAAGGGTCTAGCAGGATCAAGTGCCAAGCGACTCGGGTCAAAATTAGGATGTACAATCGCAGGTTGAGTACTATCTGGCAAGATAGACGACTGCTCAGCATTGCCTTCTGAAATTGTACCGCCTACTGCTGTAATATCAGTACTGGGTAAATGAGTGTCAGAAGTGGAAGGCTGGGTCATGAAATCTCCATAAGCTATAAAATATAAAAACAATTTTAATTAAATCAAACTGGTATATTACTCTTGATGTTGTTCTTGATGACGCAAAATATCACGGTAACCGACTTGCCAATCAGGATATGCCAACCAAGCTAATGGAATATTACTGTGCAAGCGTTTTCCCGTAACCGCTACTTTTTTATCGTCAAGAGCAGGAGGCGTTTCATTTATCTGCTGACTTAACCAAACGCCCAGCTCAAAAGTCGTGACTGGCGCATAATCAGTAGCAATATAAAGGGGCTTGGGCGCATCGATAGTCAGTACGTTAGCGATGATAGCGACCAAATCGCGATCCATAATCCGATTGCTCCAATGCGCGGCTGCCACTGCTTCCTTTTGTGGCTCGCGGGCTTTACGCAAACGCATGAGACGCGCGCGTCCATAAATACCGCTTGGACGAATGATAATGGCTTTATCCCCAAAACCTTGTTGCAGGACTTGTTCTGCTTGCAATATCACTTGCGAGGCTTCACGCTCTGGCGTCACAGGCGCGGTATTGTCATCAATCCATTCGCCATTATCTTGCCCATAAACACCCGTTGATGAAATAAAAACAATGCGTGAAAGGTTGGTGAGTTTGTCCGCAAGCGTTGCCAAATGCTGGCTAATTGCTAAGTAGCTATTATGATAGCCACTGGCCGAATAATCATCGGGGGTAACGATAATTGCTATCGCTGTAAAATCTTGCAGCTGCTCAGCCGTCAGAGTCAATGCATCGGCTTGCATAAATTCAGCGTGATCATCCAAAGAGTAATGATGGCGCTCACCACGAGCCAAACCTGTGACATTCAAGCCGTCCTGTGCCAGCTGGTTGCTGACTGGCAAACCAATATCACCTTGACCGATAATCAATAAATTTTGCGTACTCATCATTTATCCTTTATTCGAACGCCATTTCTAATGACTGCCCATACATTTTTTTAATAACCTATACATCTTTTTAGTAATAAGTGTTAAAAATAGCGTCTGTACGACAGCTGTACGTCTTCATTGGCATCAACACGATCTTGCCATTCGTAGTTAGCATTAATGCGTAATGCTTGTTTTTTATCGATATCATACTGCAGCCCTAATGTCGATATCGGCTGCCAATAATGACCACGGGCATTAGACTCATCGCTGCTGCCATGATACCAATATGGCAGTTGCAATTCAGCCTGCGCGCGTAACTGATTGTTAATCTGATAATGACAGCCTGCATTCACGCCAGCACCAACGCGAAAGCCTTTATTGATACCGCGTCCTGCTTGCGCTGTGCCGGACAAAAAGGTATAGCATAGCTGCGGCGGCATCTCGCCTGTACCTGTGCGAGGCGTACCAAATGCCCATGACCAACCTGATTCATAGCCCAAGCTCCCAACTAAATGATCGCGACCGTCTTGCTGGGAGCCATCATTCACACGCGTCGCCTCGATGCTAGCGCCCCACGTTTTGCCTTTTTTGGCAGAATTGACTGGATTAAATGAGCGCCCACGAATCAATGTCACATTTTGCAAAACCACACTGTTTGGCTGATTGGCTTTGTCATTATCGGTGTCGTACAGGCGCAAAGTCGCAGATGCGCCTTCTAAGTCAAAAAACTGTGGGAATCCTGAGGGACGATCGAGAATATCATGATAGCCCGCTCGTAAGCCCAAATCGATATAGTTATTATCACCGCGCTGCCCTAGTCCCATATGAGCCAGTTGCAGCGGATGTCTGTCTATTGGATTGTTATCTGATACTTCTATATTAGGCTGCAATAACGTCTGTCCATCAGCTGACATGCTCGAAACCGTATTGAGTTGGGCAGATTTAATCTCATTGATCGTCTGTTTTGCGCTGTTGTGATAGCCGAATTGCTCGCGCTGCTCTTTAACCTTGTTTAACTGCGCTTGGCGTAAAGTGCTATCAGCAGGGGTATAGTTGGTGCTGGCAAGTAAGCCTTCATCATCAAGCAACTGCACGACATCTGAGGGAATAACCGCATAAGGCAGCTGACTCAATAAATGCTGCTGCGGACGCACCACATCAATTAAGCGTAAAATCTCAGACGCACAGTTATCTGTGGTGAAGTAATACGGCAATTTTAAATCTTTGGTTTCCCAAACGTGTAAAATAATCTGCTGTACTTCCGCTGGTGTCAAATCCAATTGATATGTCCATGCGTCCCGCTCATCTTCTTGCAGATACTTGGCCAGCCTTGCGGGATAAGGATCAATTTCAATGAGATTGTCATAACCGCCAGTCATTGACTTGATGGCATACACCACAAAATTGTCTTTTGGATTACCACCAACCGTATAATTCAGCGCAACCGCGTGATGAATCTGGCTCGGATCTGCCACACTCGCTTTTGAGTCGATACGCAATAACGTATGAGCAAAGGCCGATAAAGGGTTGTCTAAATATTCTTGGGCAAACATGATAGATAACTGCTCGGGAGCGATCTTCCGCATCCATTCATTCAATTCGGGACAGTCAACTTTTAGCGCCGTTTTATCAATGTTCAATGTATCGGTCAACCATTGTACACGCGCTGGAAAACGACATAATACCGAATTGTTGGCAGTATTTTTTTTGACAGTACGATTATTCGTTGTCGCTACCTCATTAGCGAGGACGACGAGTAACGCATCAAGCTCGGCATTCGAGTCTTGCCGACCATGCTCACTCAAAAAAAAGTCAGCCTCATCAACCATGCTGGTGTCTTTTTTCTTACCAATCAAGTTCCTTTGATCATCAAAAAAATACAATAAACGTCGCCATGTCGTATGTTGGGCTAAATTTTGTATTGCTGCTTGCTCACGCCACTTGGCTAACAACTGCTCAGCGTTGCTTTTTTTTAGTACTTGAGTATCTTCTTGAGTGGCATTATCTGGCGTATTATTAGCGATTGCGGCAGCTTGCAGTGTAGGCGCTAATGCCTCTGTCGTAACTAACGATTCTGGCGTTGGAAGAATAGCCTGCGTTTGTGCAGAGAGTAGCAATCCTACAATAGCAAGTGGTAAACGTGCTCGTTGACTCATAATAGTTAGGGTACAATCTACAGATAAAAAACTAGACTTTAGAATCATGGGGTAAAACCTCGCACGTTGTTATTCATACGCCGATAGCGTGATTGATGGCTGGTTGATAATGCCGATTGAATCGTTCACTAAAATAACCTCAAAAGCCATATACGAGCCAGATCATTGAAATATCTTAGTTAAAGTGGCTGTTATCAAAGTTGTTACTATCAAAGCTACTGTTATCAAGGTAGCTATTATCAGACTGGCTATTAATTGATGAAAAATGGCTAGCAACCAGCGGTCAATGCCCACTTATTAATATCATGATAAAAGAGAATATTATGTCCATAACACCAATAACGATTAACGATGGCAGATTATCTGCAGCCACATACCTTGCATCACCAAACTGCAATCTGCGACCAACAGATATGACTATTGATACTATTGTTATTCATAATATCAGCCTACCTCCGAACGAGTTCGGAGCGTCTGATACTGACGGCATCCATTACGTTAAAGCATTATTTACCAATCAGCTAGACTGGGCGGCGCATCCCTATTTTCAAACGATTAAAGGCGCGGAGGTTTCGGCTCACTTATTCATCGAGCGTGATGGCACGATGACTCAGTTTGTCAATTTTAATGAGCGCGCGTGGCATGCTGGACGCTCTAGCTACTTGGGTCGCCCTGAATGTAATGATTATAGCATCGGTATTGAGCTTGAAGGGTCTGATTTTGTGTCCTTCACCGCCGCACAATATGAGGTACTTGCAAAAGTGGTCTGTGCCATTTATGCCGCCTACCCCAAAACTCGTCGTCATCTAACAGGTCATAGCGATATTGCCCCTGGTCGCAAAACAGATCCTGGTGATTATTTTGAATGGGCAAAATTACGTGAGATGGTCGCCGCTCTATTAAAATAAAAAGACTCACTTAACTTTAATAATTATTAACCATCGACTGGAAATATTATGACTTGGATTGAAGTGGTCGATTCAGCAGTGAAAATAGGTTTGGGCGCATTGATAGCAGGCGTTATTGCTTTTCTATTATCTTCAACACAACATCGTAATGAGCTTAAAAAAGCTAAAATAGAATGCGAGTTTGAGATGTTAAAAGAAGTTGCAGAAAAAGTAGAGAACTTTAATAGTATCACTTTGAATTACTGGGCATTCGCCACTGACTGGCGGCGCAGGTTAGTTTTAGATTCTTCGCTTCCTAAATCTAATGGATTATTAGATGCTCAAAATAAATTATTCGACAGCTTTAGTGAGCTAACGAAAGCGGAATCTTTATTACTACTATTTGGCTATAGCAACGCTCAAATTAAGCTTAGAGAATATGGCGAGACAGTTATATCTTTCAAAAAAAGAGTAGAATGCGTACATATCCCTTTCGACCCAAATGATACGACCAACTATAGAAAATCTATGATTGATAAACGCTCCGAGCTATTTATTCTCTTAAATGACATCTATAAAACTATTTAATTCTTAATCTGATTGTCGCAATTAAAAAATTATCGCTACTTATCAACGATTTTTTATCATTTTATATTCCACATCCAATCCATTTATCTCGATTATGAAAATGCTATAATCCGTCAGCTTTTTGATAGCAGCAACTTAGTAAACAACCATCAGTAAACAACCTTCATTAAACAAATTAGCACAATAGGTTCTCATGGCAAAAAGTCGGTTATTTCGTTCAACCATGGTGGTCAGTAGTATGACCATGCTGTCTCGTATTTTAGGTCTGGTACGCGATGTCGTATTGTTAGGCGTCTTTGGCGCTGGTGGTCTGATGGATGCCTTTTTAGTCGCCTTCAAAATCCCAAACTTTTTGCGGCGTCTGTTTGCAGAAGGTGCTTTTAGCCAAGCATTCGTCCCTGTACTGTCCGAATACAAAGAAAAATATAGTTTGCAGCAGGTACAAATCTTAGTCAGTCGTACTTCAGGCGCTCTGTTGTTAATTTTGTCGATGCTTACTGTGGTTGTTATTTTAATGGCACCGTGGGTCGTAACTTTATTCGCGCCCGGTTTTGCGGATCAACCAGGTAAGTTTGCTATTACCGCTGAATTACTGCGTTTGACCTTTCCTTATTTGCTATTTATTTCTATGACCGCCTTTGCCAGTGGCATTTTACAAAGCTACGGACGCTTTGCTGCGCCTGCCTTTGCACCAGTGTTGCTAAACTTGTGCATGATTGGTGGCGCATTAATTTTTGCTCCTATGTTCGATGTTCCTATCATGGCGCTAGGCTACGCGGTCGCTATCGCAGGATTGTTGCAATTCTTACTACAGCTGCCTCAGCTATGGCAACAAAAGCTGCTGGTCGCACCCAAGGTCGACTTTCAGCATGAAGGCGTTCGCCGTATTTTAAAACTCATGCTGCCTGCTATCTTTGGCGTCTCTGTCACTCAGATTAATCTGCTGCTCAATACCATTTTTGCCTCATTGATGATTGGCGGCTCGGTCTCTTGGCTGTATGCCGCAGAGCGTATGAGTGAGCTGCCGTTAGGCTTGATTGGCGTGGCAATCGGTACAGTCATTTTGCCCAGTTTATCAAAAAGTGAGGCGCAAAAAGACGATGTTAGTTTTAAAAAAACCATCGATTGGGCGGCACGCTTAATCATTTTAGTCGGTGTTCCGGCATCAGCAGCGTTGTTTATACTTGCCGATGTACTGATGCAAGCACTGTTTTTGCGCGGTGAATTTACCTTACGTGATGCGCAGATGAGTTCGCTCGCATTACGTAGTATGGCTGGTGGTATTTTAGGCTTTATGCTTATTAAAATCTTTGCCCCTGCTTTTTTTGCCCGTCAAGATACCAGAACACCCGTAAAAATCGGTATCATTTCTGTCTTTGCCAACATGATTTTTAGTGTCATTTTCATCGGTATATTTTATTTCTTAGAGATTCCGCTACATGGCGGCTTGGCCTTAGCAACCACGGGCGCGGCCTTTGTGAACGCAGGCTTATTATATTACTTCTTACATAAACGTGATATTTTCCGCTTTGGCAGTCATTGGAAAAAATTATTCACCCAGTTTGCGATTGCGACCAGCGCTATGATTGGCGTGCTTTATATCATGCTGCCTTATTTCCCTAGCGATGATGCGCAGTGGCGACGTATCGCCGCTTTGCTCATCATGTGTGCCGTGGGGGCACTGGTTTATGGCGTGGTATTACTAGCCACTGGTTTCCGTCCACACCAGCTAAAGCATGGTTAAGCAGCTTCACTTACGAAACCAAAACAAGCTTAGTAAGAGAATGGATAGTGAATGATGCGGATAGTTGCCATAATTAACCATTAACGAATAAATGAAATCTGAGGGCTAATAATGACAACCAAACGATCAACCTTACTACGCTTACCAACTATCCTGACCGCTGGTGTCCTTAGCACTGGACTGCTTTTAAGTGCTTGTAGCGATAACGATAAGACAGCTAATAGTGCCGAAGATACGGCAGCCATCGCTGAAGGCAGTTCTGATGAAAGCATTGATGCTGAAAATAGCGCTGCTAATCAAACGTCAGCAGTTGACAGCAAGCAGATGGCTGACAGTGGTAAAGCTGAAACGGCGATTGATAGTGATAATATCAACCCAGTCACTTCTGCGACCAAGCAAAAAAGCCTCGTAACCAATCCCACCCAAGCTGGTACGCCGGAAGATACTGTAAAGCAAGCACTAGATAGCTTGTATTATGGCGAGGTAAAGGAAGCTGTTAAATATTATAAAGTAGATATGGCAAACTTCGAAGAAGAGCTGGCTAAAACCCAGTATGCCTTTCAGCAAACCGTCGATGGCGTCACTATTACCGATACTCAATATAACGATGATAAAACCCGTGCCACCATCATTGGGGAGCTGATGTTAAAAGGACAAAGTGCGCCTGCACCGTTGACCTATCAGCTGCAAAAAATTGAAGGTCAATGGAAAATCCTAGGATAAGACGCTTTGCTATCCTCATTTAAAATCACTTTAGCTTAAGTTATTTTAGCTTAATTCACTTGAACTTGAACTATCTTATCTTCAATGATTTTATTTGATACCAATCAAAATTTAATATTAATCTGACGACACTGGCTTGCCAAGCATCACAACATCAGCGATAAAGCCTTGCATATCACACACTTTTGGCATATATCCCCATTGCTCAAAACCAAGCTTACGGAACAATCCTAAGCTTGGCTGATTGTGCGCAAAAATAAGCGCGATCACATTATGAATGCCTAGGCTTGGCGCTTGTGTCAACATCCAGCAGGTCAATAAACTGCCCAATCCTTGACCGTGATAATCCTGATGCAAGTAGACACTAATCTCAGTGCTGATATGATAAGCCGGTCGTGCATATAAATCGCTAAAGCTACCCCATGCAACGATTGTTGCTGTCTCTGCTTCTGCTGAATTTTGAGTGGTCTTATGCATCGCTTTTACGACATAAATAGGACGCGTCGGACTGTTTATATGCTCATCAAACCAATCTGCACGCTCTTCACAAGTCACTGGGGTGAGATTGGCAGTGGCTTGCTTACCTGCAATAGTCTGATTGTAAATCGCCAAAATCTCTGACAAGTCGTCTCTACTTGCACGCTGCACGACAAACTCATCAGTGAGATAGTGTTCTAACAAAACAGTTGGTACAGCATTCAAGGCAGCAACGGGCATAAGGTCTCCGTAATTATTAATTAATAGTCTATGAGTGATAATTGTTGCAAGATGATCCATCTATACAGAGGGTCATTACAGAAGTATGTGGACAAATATCACGGTATTTTAAGATGACAGAGCGGATAGCGCCATACTTTTATTGTCAGTAGACTATAGGATGTTAGTGTGGTCATTTTACTTTATAATGGCTGATTTTAAACACATTGATTTTGGTACAGGTGTGTTTTTTATCTGGTTTTATCTATCATAGCTGAAAATTTATGAACACCTATTTTCTTGAGCAACTGATTGCCTCGCCCAGTAATTTGACTGCAAATACTAGCCCAGTAGATTTAGCGCCCTGTGTGCTCACTATCGGTAACTTCGATGGTGTCCATCTTGGTCATCAAGCGATGCTTGAACAAGTCCGTGATATTGCGCATGCACAAAATCTTGGTTCTGCTGTCATGATATTTGAGCCACAGCCTCGTGAATTTTTTGCGCCAGCCACCGCGCCTGCTCGCCTCACCAATCTCGCTGAAAAACAAGCTTTGTTAGCAAAATATGGCGTTGAGACCTTGATTGTGGCAGGATTTGATGCAGAGTTTCGCTCGCTATCCGCCCAAGCATTTGCGGATCTTTTAGCCCTGCGCTTAAATGTCAAGGCGTTGGTGTTGGGTGATGACTTTAAATTTGGTCATGACCGTACTGGCGACAGTCAGTTTTTGCGGAATTATGGCTTAGATGTGACCAATCTACATACCGTCATCGATGATAGTGGTAAAGCGGCACGTATCAGCTCTACTCGCGTTCGAGACTTACTATTGGCTGGTGATATTGACGCTGCTAATGCGCTACTTGGTCGCGATTATGCGATTACAGGAATGGTCGTTGGTGGCGATAAAATAGGTCGCACCATGGACTTTCCTACTGCAAATATTGACCTACAGCGTTTAAAACCTGCCCTGCATGGTATCTTTGCTGTTGATGTCGTCAGCCTCGACGAGGATGGGCAAGTGATTGCTGATGGCTTATCGGCATTTGCTATAGATGGCAAATCAGGTATCTCAGGATTACGTTCCAATAGCCTCTTTGGGACAGCCAATATCGGCACTAGACCCTCTGTCGATAAACAACATGATTGGCGTTTGGAAGTGCATTTCCCAGAATTAAATGCCGATTTATATGGATTAACTTTACAGGTTCGATTTTTGCATTATTTACATGGTGAACGACATTATGATGGCTTAGAAGCATTAAAAACAGGCATCCATAATGATGTAAAAGCATTAATTGAGTGGCGAGAGCAGCAGCCCAGTTAAATTGCTAGTAAGCTTAAATGCGGGCGTCGATATTTATAATTTATAAAAAACCCACAGCGTTTATAACGTTTGTGGGTTTTATCTAATGGGAGTTTTTCTAAGCATCTGGATGCATACGTACGTTTAAGTCATCGATGACCTCTACCCATTCCGCATCTTTTTCCCATTCTTCTTGTAGAAAAGCACGCTGATTATCTGTCCAAATACTCGCTTCTATCAACTTCTCTTCTTTATCCAACTGATTATTTTCAATAAAACTATCAATCGCTGCATCTGAGCTATCAAGTCCCAACTGTGCAAATAATTCATTCATATTGTATTCTGGTTCACCCAACATAATTTTCTCCTTAAATGGTACGAGTGTCTTTGTGTTTATTATCTAAATTGACACATTTATTGTAGCAAGCTTTATTTTAATAGCTGTTAATCAACGTGTATCTAACGTTATCAATTGTATTTTGATAGGCAGACAAGACACAAAAAAGCCCTCTAATGTAGAGGGCTTTTTTAGATCAATTTCTATAAAACAGTTTTATGACATAATGACATTGGCGGCTTATGGAAGCAGGTGTGCTACTGCATCACGTTCTTCGCTAAGCTCTTGCTCAGTCGCTGCCATTTTCTCTTTAGAGAAATTTGATGACACATCAACGCCATCTACGATAGACCAATCACCGTTAGTACATGTGCATGGGAATGAGTAGATTAAGCCTTTTGCGATACCGTATTCGCCGTTTGAATAAACGCCCATTGATACCCAATCGTTCTCATCAGTACCCAATGCCCAAGTGCGCATATGTGCAATGGCCGCGTTGGCAGCAGAAGCGGCAGATGATGCACCGCGTGCTTTAATGATTGCAGCACCGCGTTGTTGTACTTCTGGGATATAAGTCGCTTCGTACCATTCGCGATCAACCAAATCTAATGCAGGCTTACCGTTGACAGTAGCAGCAGTCAGATCAGGATACTGCGTTGATGAATGGTTGCCCCAGATGATCATTTTTTTCACGTCATTTACTGTACTGTCAGTTTTGCCAGCCAACTGTGCCATGGCACGGTTGTGGTCTAAACGAGTCATCGCAGTGAAGTTACGTGGATCAAGATCTGGTGCATTGCGCTGAGCGATAAGGGCGTTGGTGTTGGCAGGGTTACCGACAACCAATACTTTTACGTCACGGCTTGCAACGTCATTCAATGCTTTACCTTGTGCTGAGAAAATCGCAGCGTTGGCTTCTAGCAAATCTTTACGTTCCATACCTGGACCACGCGGACGTGAACCTACAAGCAGAGCATAGTCAACATCTTTGAATGCAACGGTCGCATCATCAGTCTGCACAATACCTGCTAATAAAGGGAATGCACAATCTTCCAATTCCATGACCACACCCTTTAGGGCGTCAAGTGCTGGAGCGATTTCAAGCAATTGCAAAATAACTGGCTGATCTTTACCTAGCATCTCGCCAGATGCAATACGAAATAACATAGCATAGCTGATATTACCAGCGGCACCAGTGACGGCAACACGTAAAGGCTGTTTCATTGACATTGAATACTCCCTAATTATAGATTAGATAATTCATGATTCTGATTGATGGTTCTAATGGATGACTATCGTTGTAAATAGCGACTTGCCTACTGAATATAGCAGTCATAAACCGAGAGCTAGTGTAGCACTTCGTTCAGCAAATCGTCTAGAGACAATAAGACGCCGACCACCGATTATATTGTTACATTTTATACGGGAGGATTTTTATACCTACTGTAAACCTATACGGATAAAGTGCTAGAAAGCAATAAAAGGCAGCTGATAACAGCATTGAGAAGCGTTGTATACAGTGGATACAACACTTAAAATAAGCGAGTATTATTAGGGCGTGTCCTCAATTCAAACAATAAGCATTTAAATGGGCTAAAAAAACTATTTCCCACCCGAAATGACGAACTTACTGCCACAATTATTCACAACATTATGACATGTGCCAAATTCGCTCCCTTCATAACAAATATGGATATCTGTCAATGTTGATTGACGACGACTGCCCGCTTGGCAAATCAGATCAATACTGTTTGAGGACATACCGCTGTTAAGCTGGGTCATTTGACTGATAAATCGAGATTTAGAAACCGTATAGCTATTACCTGTATTAAGCTCATTAGGCAGCTTTAATGCGCCAGCGTAATTGGTAATCTGGCGAAAATAACTACTGGCACTGAGTGGACTACACGCCCCATAACGCTGCCAAGCTTGGCTACGTACTGTCGTATCAGGCATGATACGGTTGACGACTTTTAACTGTAACGGTGTCAGACGTGGCTCACTACCACGTCCGCAGCGCTCACCATATCCCATATCTAGACCTGATACTGTCAACGAATAACCCTCCAAGCATTGACGCATACGGGCACGCGTCGGCTGTATGCTACACAATGCTGGCGTCATCTCAATCATCAACACACGCTGTCCACTCTTAACAGCGCTCGCGGCATGTACCGGCATCATCATAATGCCTTGCAATATCACTAATGCACCGATACTTAGCGTCGTATTTAGTTTATCCATAGATGTATTAGTTATCGAGCTTGATTGGTTTAAATCTGGCGTCAGAGTAGATAGCGAGAGCATCTGCTGAATAGATGACTGATGCCTAACTTTTAATAACAGGGGCAGATTAAAATATTTTTTGATCATAGGGGCTGAAGGCATCTAGCAATGATAAAAACATGGGCTATCGTTTAGCTCATAGTGTTCGACGTATAAACACTGATAAAACTAAGAATAGAGCTAACAAAAATGTGTGCGTTGATTAATAAGCACTTATTATAAGCACGTATAAAAGACACTAATTGATGCAATGGTAGCAAAACGTTTTTTTTAATCTATAGCAGAAACGTAAACATAAGCTAATGATAGCATCAATAGTACAAAAATATTGCAATGTTAGCATGTCATCATCAGCGAGGTTGGGCGTCGAATTCGGCATCGCGTCAAGACAAAGCTAGCTTTGATTGCACGATCAAAAGTGACATAAAGTGACATGAAAAAACCATTAATGATTGCTCACGAATGGTTTTTTTGGTTTATACATTAGTACTTTAGAGCGCGGCAGGTATCGTGCCCATGCGCTGGCTAATAGGCTGACTACGACCTAATAGACTGCTATAAATGGTGGCATTTTCCATCACGTGCTTAACGTAATTACGGGTTTCAGGAAAGGCAATCGACTCGACGTACTGGTCGGCTGCGAGCGAACCATATACTGGTTGCCAACGCTTGGCATTGTTCGGACCCGCATTATAGCCAGCCGTTGCCAACACAGGTTGACGGTTTAGCTTACCGAAAATATCACCCATATACCATGTGCCGTAACGAATATTGGTATCGCCACTATTGGCACGGCTGGCGCTATAGGTCTCACCTAAGTTACGAGCAATGTATTTTGCCGTGTCAGGCATCACCTGCATCAAACCACTGGCACCAACATTTGAGCGTGCTGATGCAACAAAGCGACTTTCTTGACGCATGATGCCATAAGCCCAAGCAGGATCGATACCAGCAGACTGACTATAACGTACGACTGCATCTTGATGCGGCATCGGATGTGATAACGCTAAGCTGTCTACTCTATCAGTATTATCAACGGCATAAATTGCTCGGTCGAGCCAGCCCATATCATAGGCTTGACGAGCAGCGGCAATAATCAAGTTATCATCACGCTTGTCGCGCGCCTGCTTTACCGCCCAGTTCCATTCACGATTGGCATAGGCACGGCTGGCGTCAGCATTATATAGAGCAAAAGCCCGCGCAAAGTTGGCATCTTGCATGACACGTGCGCGATCAGCGGTACTGACATTTGGTAAGTTATTACCACCCAAACGACTGGCATCAAAACGCTGACCCACTTTATCCTTTGCCATTAAGCCATAATAGTCATTATTTTTTGCCAAGTTTTGATACATTTTTTTAGCAGTATTACGCTTGTTAGCATCGCTCGATTGCTCGTAAGCGCGAGCCAGCCAATATTGCCACTGGTCACTTTTTTGGGTTTCAGCCTCCATTTTTGAGATGGCTTCGACCACATCATCCCAACGGCTAAAACGAATCGCTGCCATGGCATAATCTTCGGCTTCTTCAAAATTAAAATCTTCGTCTAGGCTATTGCGGAACCAGTCAACCGCCTCAGCATTAAAACCATCATCCGTATTATGATTCATACGTTGCACCCCAAGGATACGATACGCATAGCGACGAGTCTCCGCATTCAACAATTTAACTGAACGCTGATTGTCTTGCTTAACATCAAAATCTAACTGTAATGCAGCTTCACGGTAAGACTTGTCAGCAACGCGTCCTATGGCATATAGGTATAGGTATTGATTGTTTTGACTGGCAGGCTCTCGACTAAAACGGCTAAAAAAAGCAGACGGATTCAGTTGAATCTCACTCAATGCTGAATAAGCAATAGGCGTTCCTAAACGTGATGACAATGCCATAATGTCACCCGTTTTGCCTTTGCGTAGCATACGCTTGAGCCGCGCCGCGCGATCCTGATTGCTAATCAGCGCGTTATTATTCATCTCCATCGCGAGCTGGTCACACAAGGCTGGCTGCTTTTTGGTCGTCAACCAAACTTCAGACTTGGCTGCCATAGCCCGCATAGTATCGCCACCATTATTGAACCCAAGCGCAACCGCACAGCGCTCACTGGCATCCGCATTGGTAATCAAATTCGCAACTTGGCGTACTGAGGCATAATCATTGGAGCCTGCTTTGGTCTCAGCAAAATCCGCCACCAGCTTTTCTGCCATCACCGTATTTGGATATTGACGCACAAACTGTGACACTGCCGCCGAACTTTGCGAATTAAGATCTAAATTCATCCGCCAATAAGTGGGATACATGGCAAACAAACCGCCGCTCATGGCTTGCTCATAATTGTATAAGGCACTGACATCACCGCGTTCTGCCGCAATTGCCGCTGCTGTAAATGAGCTCACACCATTGTCTGACTGATAGCCACTGTTTTGTTGATAGCTGCCTTCTTGCTGATAACTGTCCTCTTCGCCCCACGTCAGCTCAGCACAAGCCACCTGTGACAATCCTAGCGCACTCATTGCTGTCGCCAAACTTAACGCACTGACTCGTAGCGTCCTTGCTTTCATTCGTTTTGCATCTTCATTTTGCTTAATAGATTCTCTATCCTTGATGCTATGAGCAACCTGCGGCTTTGTCATACTGACTCTCTTTGTAATGTGTCCAAATGATTTGGCTAAATAATATATTTAGCATAACAATGCCAAAACGGCGTAAATCGCGATTTAATCAATCGCGCTAATATGGTCGCATTCATCATACTATACTCGTTGCACTTTCAACCATCACCTTTACCTTTTGTTAATAAATACGATAGCACGGTGTAACATAGAAGTGATAGCAAGCCATAATTTTTCCAAACGCGTTATTAGTAGCAGTAAACAATTGATACTGTTATAAATAATTTATCATGACGACCAACAATTGACCCTGCTAATTTTTCACATTGTCATAGGGTTGTGATAAAATACGCCACCTGTTAATCACCTATCACGCTATATTTTTAGTCAATCATGGACTTATCCTTATGAGTGTTACTGTATTTAATCCCCGCATCGATGACACTGCTGTCGCTGAAACAACCGCTACTGCGCCTGCTGTCACTGCACTCAAAGAATCAAGTTCAGCCCAAGCGCCAGTCGAAAAATCAGCAACCAAAAAAGTCTTTGTCACCACGCAGGGCTGTCAGATGAATGTCTATGACTCTGGCAAAATGCTTGACGTACTAGGCGACTCACATGGTATGGAAGTCACTCATGATATCGATGAGGCCGACGTACTACTGATGAATACCTGCTCTATCCGCGAAAAAGCGCAAGAGAAAGTATTTTCAGAATTGGGTCGCTGGCGCAAACTAAAAGAAAAACGTCCTGACCTCGTCATTGGCGTCGGTGGTTGCGTAGCTTCGCAAGAAGGCGACAACATTCAAAAACGTGCGCCTTATGTCGACATGGTGTTTGGCCCGCAAACCTTGCATCGCCTGCCAGAGCTGTATGACCAATCACATGAACAGCGTGAGATTGCACCAAAAAATCGTATTGGTACGATTGATGTATCCTTCCCGAGTATTGAAAAATTCGACTTTTTGCCTGAGCCAAAAGTAGAGGGATTTAAAGCTTTTGTTTCTATTATGGAAGGCTGCTCGAAGTATTGCTCATTTTGCGTGGTGCCTTATACCCGCGGTGAAGAATTGTCACGCCCACTTGATGACGTATTGGCTGAAATTGACAGTCTTGCCGCTCAAGGTATTCGTGAAATCAACCTATTGGGTCAAAACGTCAACGGCTATCGCGGTGAAAAAGACGATGGCAGCATTTGCCGTTTCGCTGAGCTGTTGCACTATGTCTCGCATGTCGATGGCGTTGAGCGTATTCGCTATACGACCAGCCATCCGCTAGAGTTCACTGATGACATCATTGATGCCTATGCACAATTGCCAGAGCTGGTATCACACTTGCACTTGCCTGTTCAAAGCGGCTCAAACGCTATCTTGGCAGCGATGAAGCGCAATCACACGATTGATGTCTATATCAATCAAATTAATAAGCTAAAAGCCATTCGCCCTGATATTCACTTGTCGAGTGACTTTATCATTGGCTTCCCTGGCGAGACGGATCAAGATTTCCAAGATACTTTAAATCTAGCCAAAGAATTGAACTTCGATCATTCTTACAGCTTTATCTACTCGAAGCGCCCAGGCACGCCAGCCGCTGAGTTGCCAGATGATGTGAGCTTCAAAACTAAAAAAGAGCGCTTGGCAGAATTCCAAAAAGTTATCATTGATTCAACACTAGCGAAAACGCATGAGATGGTTGGAACCACCACTCGCGTTTTGGTGGAGCAAGTTGCCAACCGTCATCCTGATTGCTTAATCGGTACGGCAGATAACACCCGTACGGTTATGTTCCCTCATGATGTTGAGAGAATGGATGAGATGTTAGGTAAACTCGTGAGCGTACGTATTACTGATTTCGTCAGTCCACATATGGTAAAAGGTGAGCTAATCGAAGTATTGGCGTAACTGTTAAATTATAAGTTTGAGCAAAAATAAAAAAGCCGTTCCCTATCATAGCGAACGGCTTTTTTTGTTTAAATTTAAAATTAAGATGAACGACTGCTACTCCGAAAACCAGTCCGTTTGACGCAATTGCTGCTTGGTCTCACGGCGACGTTTTTTTCGGACGATATCGATATCTTTCTTTTCGTGAATACCACCTTTTCTTAACAGTGGATCCAATGCCAAATAGTTGCGCGGCTTGACTGTACCTAGCGAGTGTTGAGCACCTGTTTCAGCTTGCTGTTCTAACTGCCGCTCAATCTGTTTGGCCTTTTTTAAGGTTTGTTTTAAGCTCATATTGTTACCTATACTTTTAATATATATCAATCTGTTTTGTCTGTTCGAGTGACGGCATAGTGAGGCCACGACTAGGAAATCGAGCGCAAATAGTACACTTAGTACATTTAGCTCGGTTGACATCGTCGTGGCTCGCTATGGTTTAACTCGTTAGCCTTTAATACACATCACCTGCTTCAGCGTATGCACCACTTCTACTAAGTCAGATTGATTCGCCATTACTTCATTAATGTCTTTATAAGCGCCAGGTATTTCATCGATGACGCCTTTATCTTTGCGACATTCGACACCATCTGTCTGCGCTTTTAACTCATCAATAGTGAACGCTCGCATGGCTTTACCACGGCTCATCTGTCGTCCTGCCCCGTGCGAGCAAGAGCAAAACGATTCCTCTGCGCCTAGACCGCGCACAATAAAAGACTTTGCGCCCATAGAGCCTGGGATAATGCCGAGCTCACCTGCATAAGCACTGATCGCACCTTTACGAGTGACATAGACTTGCTCACCGAAATGCACCTCTTCATTGACATAATTATGATGGCAATTGATGGCTTCTTTGGTCAACTGAAATCGCGGTAACCCCGCTTGTGGCGACTGCAATGACTTGATGACCAAGCGCATCATCTCACGGCGATTTTCTAGCGCGTAATCCTGCGCCCAGCCCACCGCTTCAACATAATCAGCAAAGCTATCAGACCCTTCAGCAAAGTACGACAAATCATGATCTGGCACATGACCAAAGCGCGATTGACGCTCTTTTTTGGCAAGGTTAATAAAGTACTGGCCAATACAATTACCAATACCGCGACTTCCAGAGTGCAGCATTACCCAGACGTCTTTGTTTTCATCCAAGCAAAGCTCAATGAAATGATTGCCACCACCCAGTGTACCGAGCTGCTTTGCCCAAGTGCGCTCAAAACCTTTGAGCATTTTGAGCAAACCTGGATGCTTATCAGTAATCGGCTTTAAGCGCTTGCCTAGTGGATCAAGCGTTGAGTTCTTGGCTTGGATTTGTTTGTGCATGTTGAAGCCAACAGGTACTTGCTGCTCAATGATCGACCGCAATGACTTTAAACTGTCAGGCAGATGACTCGCTGTCAGTGACAAACGCACCGCATTCATACCGCAGCCGATATCCACACCAACGGCGGCAGGAATGATGGCTGATTTAGTCGGAATCACACTACCGACTGTAGCACCTTTACCAACATGCACGTCAGGCATAACTGCAATGTGTGAGTGTACAAACTCCAACTGGGCTAAATTGCGTAGTTGCTGTATCGCTCCTTGCTCAACATCCGAGGTATAAATTTTGACTGGTACGCCGTGTTTACGATTTTCGTTTAATACTAATTGAATGCTCATAATTTATATTTTCTATTTTATTATTTTGGAACCATGTAACGTATTTTTCATTTATCTATTTTTACAATTTTTAGACATTACTTATCCATCTCAATTAAACAAAACGTTTAATAATAATGTTATTTAATAATCTATAAAATTTAGGCAATAAAATACCGTATTTCTATTAAATGAAAAATTAATAGAAATGCATGGTTAGTTTATTATGGACGTTTTAAAGGAAGATTTTACCGTACCAAAATTGAAAGCATAAAAATTATGCATACAGAAGGGCATACGTTAAACGATGGCGTAAGTAACCTAATTGGTAATAGCGGTAAAGTAAAATGTTAGATAAACAGACAGCAGTAAGCGCAATATGGCTTAGCACGATCGCAGAGCGATTTTGGCACGGTAGACTTAGAAGAGGAATAGCGCAAGTAGATACAGAAGACTATGCGTTGATATCATTCAATAGGATATCACTCAGTAGCTTATATATAAATTCAGCCAAACCTGTTCGAAGTCGTCATTGCTGTCAGGTAGTTTACACATTCAATCTTTAAAAACGTCTTGATAGTTAAATAGGACACGATGATTCCTCCGTAGGTTGTGGCTAATTATTGTAAACAATAGTAGCAGAATTATTGGAATGACTTATCGCCTAGATACAAGCTAACAAATCAATGTTGTAATAATAACGATTTAAAAAATAAAGTCAATAATTAATTTTAATTAAATAAAAAAATACATTTCATTAATCATGTTATTTAAAAAGTGTTACTTTGAGAGTGTTATTTTAAATATAGAACTAAAAAACCTTTAAACCATAAAGCTATTTATGACTTCAGCCAATAAAGCGGCTGCAATGATGATAAATATGACGCCGCAACCACGATTGAGCCACGCTAAACGATTGCCAACATCGAGCCAACTTGCCAGCTTTGTACCACCCAAGGTATAAACGATTTGCCAAATTGTTTCACTTAAGAACAACCCTATCGTTAATAAAAAATATTGCGGCCATAACGGCGCACTAAAATTGATAAATTTGGGGAAGAAAGCGGCAAAAAATAAGATGGCTTTGGGGTTGGATAGCGATACCCATACACCTGTACGAAACAAGGTCACATTGCTTGGCAAGATTCTCACCGCTTCGCTTGAGAGCGAACGTGGCTGCGGTGTACCAGCTGTATCTTCACTGTCAGAAATAGAATATTCAGCCGCGACTTCTTCGCTCATTTCACGAGCATCACTCATCAAGCTGCCATCGCCTACATCGCGCCAAGAGCTAATACCCAGATAGATTAAATAAGCCGCACCCACTGCTTTAATGATTGTCAACAACCAAGGCGACTGGCGACTAATCACATCGAGTCCAAGTAGGGTCGAAAGCAGTAATATAAATAGCCCAAGGCTCAGTCCTGCCAGCGTCCACAATGTGCGCTTTACGCCATAGTTCATGCCATACTGAAACGCGAGCAGCATATTGGGACCTGGGGTCGCTGAAATAAAAAACGTACTTGCAAAGAATACTGCAAACAGATGCCAAGACATCGACCAACCCCTACTTTGTTATTTATAAAAATTTATCGTAATAATGCCAAACTGCTAAAAAATAAACACCGCCATAACGACGGTGTCTCTTCTGCTAACTCGTCACTTGCTGATAACAGAAAGGAACACTTGCTGATTCAATCCATCAATTGATCGTACAGCTGTCTAATAACTTCTGTAAAAAACTATCACAGCGCTCAATTTCACTCAGCTCGACATATTCATCGGCTTTATGTGCTTGCTCAATACTACCGGGACCGCAGATAATCGTTGGGATACCAGCATTGGTAAATTGCCCGCCCTCAGTTGCATAAGCCACTTTATGACGCTCGTTATCTCCAGTCAGTGCGGCTATTAACGATTGCAATTCAGCACTGTCGTTATCAGTCATTGCCGGTACGCTTTCTTCTTGCATCAGCTCAATGCCAGTATCGGCAGCACGTGCCTGCATCTGGGCATTTAATTCTGCCACTTTCGCTTGAATCGGTGCAAGAATATCCTCTTGCGTCATATGCGGCAGATTACGATAGTCAAAGGTAAACTCGCACAGATTGGGGACAATATTGGTTGCCGTCCCACCTCGAATCGTGCCTACAGACAATGTGGAATAAGGCACATCGAACAGTGCATCATTATCACTGCGATGACTAATCTCTTCTGCCAACTCATCGACATAACCAATCAAACGACTGGCATAGCTGATAGCATTGACACCTTGGGCGGTCAATGACGAATGCGCAGACTTACCATGGACGCGGCAACGATAAACGGCAATGCCTTTATGTGCCACAACCATCGTCATATTGGTTGGCTCACCGACGATACAATAATCAGGTGTGATACCACGCGCTTTCAAATCTGCCAGTATCAATGGCGCACCCAAACAGCCCACTTCTTCATCGAATGACAATGCTAAATGCAGTGGACGACGTAACTGACCGCTATTTGATAACTGCACAGCGCGTGGTAATAACGTCAATGCACAAGCGATAAAGCCTTTCATATCACACGCACCGCGTCCGTATAGCTTATTGCCACGTATCGTCGCGGTAAAAGGCTCTGATGTCCATGCTTGCCCGTCGACTGGCACGACGTCAGTATGACCAGACAGCACGAGACCATGATTGACTTCGTCAGCGTTTGCCCCTGCTGGCACAGTAACGAATAGATTGGCTTTGTTTTTGGCTTCATTAAAAGTCAAGTCTACTATCAAACCCAATTGTTCACAGTAGGCTTGCACATCTTTAATCAAGGCTAAATTTGAATGGCGACTGACCGTATCAAAGCCAATCAAACGCGTTAGCCAATCGATACTATGCGCAGGGTAAGACGTATTTTTGAGCTGATTATTATTGTTCGAAGTCATGAAATATCCTTATCACGATATAATACCGATTTTAGAAATACGGTTAGCGATGTTAAATTTTCCAAGCCTATTAGATGTAGTACTCGCACTCATTTTTCGCTACTGTAATTTCTGGAATGGTAAAAATAGAAAGCGTTAGCTTTTTTGCAATGAACGCCTTTGTAAATCTTTTACCTCTTCATCCAAGCCTGCAATCGGACCTTGTACTGGTACATTTGGTGCTACTTCTTGAATACTTAATGAGTTAATTGGTGATGAGGATTTTACGCCCATCTCCTCCATCCATTCATCCAACTGTTTTGATGAGCTGACATAAACGATACGACCAAGCCCTGCCCACGCATGAGCAGCGGAGCACATGGCACAATGTTCGCCTGAGGTATAAACCACCGCTTTTGTACGCGCGTCAGTAGTCATATTCTCTGCGGCCCATTTAGCAACGGCAATCTCAGGATGATAAGTAGCATCGACAGAATTGGCACGATTGCGATCTTCATGCAGCACATGACCGTCGCCGTCGACTAATACGCTACCAAATGGCTCATCGCCCGCCTCGAAAGCTTCAGTAGCAAGCTCAATAGAGCGGCGTAAATGAATCATATCATTGTCAGTTATCATCTCCATCTCCTTTTATCACTTCATACTAGGACGTGTTGAATATCAACTCATATCAAAGCATTTACGATAGCGTCTTTATTATGAAGGACGGTTTTGATTCATCGCATCAACGACTGGTGGCATTGGCTTTGGTAACTTGCCTTCTGCCTGCAGCTCTTTGGTGGTTTTTGCATCGATAGCCAGTCCAGCAATCAGGGCAATATCTTTGACAGGTTTACGCGTGCGGGTGGCAAAGCTCACTGGCACCATGCGCGCAAACTCATAAATATGCAGATAAGACTCTTCGCCACCTTCAAAGTTTTCGTCATCTTCTAAGCGAATACCACCGATTTTAGCCAAATCAGACAACATCTCATTTTCGTCACCACTTAGACCACAGTCGGTAATCCCAAAACCCGTCATAAAACCATTTGCCCACTGTTTCAATGCCATCACGCGCTCGTACAAATCATGTTCATCATCTGGTATTAATGGCGTGTAAGAATAAGCATCGTCTTTGTCTTTAAGCTGAAAAACCGTGTCTTCCGCTTCTTCTGTTAACAGTGTCAATGCCTCATCAGGTAAAGGCGCAAAACTGAGCTCCTCAAATACCTTAGCCCATACTTGCTCATCAGGCGCATTACAGGCAGTCATAAGCCCTGTCATCAAGCCGTGCACTTCGCTGATAGACACGTCAGTCCAGTCATCAAAAGCAGTCAGCCATGTATTCCAGCCAGATATATTGTCATTCATAATAAAGATCCTAGTGATTGATTATTGCTTAAAAAATATTGCTTAAAAAATAAAAATAGACGAATAAAATAGGTGTGAGACATCGCTTGATATTATCAATCAAACCATGGCTAATAAAAATAAACAAACAACACCTAATATAGGTAATTACTTTGTTGATATAGATATTATGCGGTCACCTATGGCATTATTAAACGCAGAGAACTAAATTCATTCACGCTTACTTGTTAAGGATAAAAACTGACTATGTATGATCAACTTAGAATATTAGAAAAAATGATACTCGACATAAAAAAACAGTATCAGCTTGTCAGTGCTGAACTTAGCAGCCTCAAACAGCATCCTGTTAGCGACCCTCAAGAGCTTGCAGCATTAACGACCAAGCTCAACACTAGTCATAGCGAACGCGACGGTGCCAAAAAACAATTGAACGATCTCGACAAGCGCTACCAAAGCTTGGCTGAAGCGCATCATATGATAGGCGAAGAGCAAGACAAACTGCAAAAACAGGTCAGTCAATTGCAACAACAAAACAGCCAGTTACAGCAACAAAATAATGAATTAAAGCAGCAATATAGCGATATTAAACAGCAAAACAGTAAGCTGCAGAAAAAGAATCAATTGGCAGCGGAGCGTACACAAGTTGTATTAAAACGCTTAACCCACATCGATCAAGTAGAAGGCTGATCAGTGATGGCAATGAGCGATGACCGATCATCACTGCTTGCTAATGAAACCGACAAAATCAAAACGGTAATATCTTATATTACTCATTTTACTGACCAAACATTGTAGGATTTATCATGACCGATGACCACAAAAACTCTATAGAGAAACAGCCACAAAATGGCCAACAGCAGAATATTTCTTCTAAACCACAACCAGTCGCTGCAACTGGTTCAAATACGTCGAGTGCTACTGTGAAAACCACTATCCCTGAACCACAAATCAAAAAGGTTGATATTGCAATTGCGGGTGTCACTTATCCTATTTATTGCCCAGTACACGAACAAGAAGAGCTGCTCTCAGCTGTCTCGTATATCAATAACCATGCACTAGATCTCAAACGAGATGCGCCAAGCCTCAGTCAAGAAAGTATCTTAGTACTGTGCTGCTTGAATTTGTATGAAAAAATACACACCAATCAAAGAAGCGATGAAGATCGACTACAGCAAGACAAACAATCTGAAGCGCTATTAAATAAAATTATGAAAGACGCACAGTCTGTTTTATAAGCCTGTATTAAGCGACGAAACAATAAGCGCTTCGCTCTGATGAGCCAAGCGCTTTTTTATGCTTAAGTCATAACCCAATTATTTATACCTCAGGGTTATAAACCTTACCTGCATGAAAGTCTGCTTGATGCTCATAATTACAAAAAAACAATGCTTGGTTTTCGCCAATAGCACTCTCACTATTTGCAGCCAAGTTGGGCTTGGTTTCAAGGACGCCGCGGTATTCAGCCAAGCTGTTGCCACAAAAATTGCACTGACGCGGTGTGATCACATCGCCTTTTTTTGGCATCATGCTTTTGGGCGCACGCGGGTACATAAATTTATAAAACCCCCACATTACTATCCAAATAACAATGATGATAATGATAACAGCAAACACGGCAGTGCTCCTTTGAATATGAGTAAGCGCTATGAATGATAAAAGCCGCTTGGCGGATTATTCAATACGTCTGAACAGTATAACTTAACCAGCAATACTGACGATATAGTCAGAGCATTTTTAAACCGCTACGGTGTTACCCGCCCTAGATGTACTTAGTGTACTATCTGCGGTCGGTCGCCTTGTAGCGATTCTAAAATTCCTTGACTATAGTGCTATGCTTTAGCGAGTTAATTGTCCATCCATTTATCATGGTAATTTATCAATAAATGCCATGATACTGTGTAAAAAACTGGCCATAGCGGGCCAGTTTTTGTATTAAACAGAAAATAAAGTGAGCGATCTATATTAGTGAAACTATAGCTGCAACTCACTGATATCAGCGACGGTTAAAAACAATGCGCGTACTTGCTTAAGCAGCGCTAAGCGGTTGTTTTTAAGGGCGGCGTCTTCACTGTTGACCATCACATTATCAAAGAATTGCGTCAGCGGCTTATCTAAGCTGGCAAGCGTTTGCAACACTTGTGTGTAATCAGCTTGTTCTAGCAGCGGTTTAACCGCCGTCTGCGCTTGCAGCACACTTGCATATAAACTTTGCTCGGCAGATTCAGACAATAGCGCTTCATCGACAGTATCAGCGACACTCACTTCTGACTTGGCCAATATATTGGCAACACGCTTGTTTGAATCAGCAAGCATTGAAGCTTGTGACAATTCGCTAAAGGCTTGTACCGCGCGAATACGCTGATCAAAATCAAGCGGCATATGCGGGTTAATCGCTTGCACTGCCTGAATGGTATCGACGCTCACGCCCTGTTCGGTATACATCGCACGATAGCGCGAGTTTAAGAATGCCATGACCTGAGTAAACGTATCACCCATTTTTTCAATCTTGCTGCCTTCAGCGTCACTATAGCCTTTAATCGCTTGCTCAACGAGCGCTACCAAATTAATTGGCAATTGCTTTTCGATCAAAATACGCAAGATACCGATGGCTGAACGACGTAGACTGAACGGATCTTTTGAACCCGTCGGTGCTTGGTCAATGGCAAAAATACCAACAAGCGTATCTAAACGGTCGGCTAATGCTAAGCAAATGCCAATTGGTGTTTGTGGTAATACGTCACCGCTGAACTTTGGCAAATACTGCTCTTCTAAACTGGCAGCCACTGCTTCAGGCTCATTATTCAAACGCGCATAATAAGTGCCTGCAATACCTTGTAATTCAGGATATTCACCGACCAATGAGCTTGCCAAATCTGCTTTTGACAAAATACCCGCACGCACCGTTTCATCGATATCAATCTGCTGACCCTGCTGTTGCATCAAGGCGGCAATAAAGGCGGCAAGCTTGGCAATACGCTCAGATTTTTCCCAAATCGTACCCAGCTTGTCTTGGAAGACACGAGTTTTGAGGCTTTCTGTCAACGCAAATAATGGCTGCTTCTGGTCTTGTAAGAAGAAAAACTCGGCATCGGCCAAACGCGGACGCACGACTTTCTCATTACCTTCGATAATTTGATTGGGATCTTTTGACTCAATATTGGTAATAAAAATAAAGTAAGGCTGCAACTTGCCTGCTTTATCAGTTAAGCAAAAATACTTCTGATCCGCTTGCATGGTCGAGATAAGCGCTTCTTGCGGCACCTGTAAAAAACGCGGCTCAAAGCTTGCTCGTAGCGCAATGGGAAAATCAACCAATGCGGTGACTTCATCCAACAAATCTTGTGGCACGATAGCATCTGAATTAACTTCATCAGCCAATGCTTTGACTTGGTTTTTGATCAGCATTTGACGCTTATCAAAATCAGCCACGACTTTTAGACCGCCTAGTAATTCTTCGTAGTCATTGGCGTGCGCAATCTCATGATAATTAGGACTATGGAAGCGATGACCACGAGTTTGTGTTCCCGTCTGATGGCCTTGGATAGTAGCGTCAATGACAGTACTATCTTGCATCAATACCACCCATTGTACTGGACGCACAAATTCATTGCGGCTGGCACCTGAACGCATACGCTTAGCAATCGGTAAATTGTCTAGTGCTGTCTGGAAAATGGCAGCTAACAGTTCAGTAGTTGCTTGACCATGAATGACTTGCTCATAACCGACATAATCACCTTTATCGGTGTTAATCGTTATCAGCTCACTGGCTTCAATACCTAAGCCTTTCGCAAAACCCATCGCTGCACGTGTTGGATTACCTTCCGCATCAAACGCGGCTTTAATCGCAGGGCCGCGTTTTTGCTCACTGCGATCCGGCTGCTTATCGCTAATGCCCTGAATCTGAAGCGCCAAACGACGCGGTGCGGCAAAGGCTTTAATACTATCGAAGCTGATTTCTGCTTCATTTAATTGTTCAGTGACACTCGCTTGTAGCGCATCACGTAGCGGTTTTAGGCTTTTTGGAGGTAGCTCTTCACACCCCAGTTCAAATAGAATAGTACTCATGGGAATCTCGGTTTATTAAGAATTTTTTATATATTTAAAAATTGAGTAGATTATAACAAAATCATGGTAATCAACAGTTGATCATATTATTGTGGAACACTATTTTTTATGTTTCGGAACCATTTATGATAGATCATGAAAAGCTGCAAACTCTAGTCAAACAGCTTTACAACACCGTCAACGAATTGGAAAACATGTTTCCCGGTCGACACTTTACTCCAGACGGTCATTTAGTAGGTAGCTTAGGTGAATGCTTGGTAGCAGATGCTTACGAGCTAGAACTATTAGCTGCAAGTAACAAAGGCTACGACGCTATAACGAAAGACGGTTTGAAAGTTGAGATAAAAGCCACTCAATCTAAATCTGTTGCCTTTCGAAGTGAACCTGAACATGCAATTATTATTAAAATAATGCCAAATGGTACATTTGAAGAAATATATAATGGCTCAGGTTCGCTTGTATGGGAGCAATTTAAAAATAAAAAACGACCTAGTAACGGTCAGTTCCAAATCTCTATTACTAAACTTAAAGCACTCAATGCAATGGTATCTGAACATGATCGAGTGCCTAAAATTAATATTTAGAACGAAAACTACTTATCTTCACCTTGTTCTTTTGGCAAATACTTATCAAGCGCCGCTTTACGATGCGCCTCATCTGTCAATGGAAAACCCAATTTTGCGCGTGCTTCAACGTAACCAATGGCAACCTTACGGGCAAGCGTACGCACACGTAGGATAAAACGCTGACGTTCAGTCACTGAAATCGCACCACGAGCATCGAGTAAATTAAAAGCATGTGAGGCTTTTAGTACCATCTCGTAGGCTGGTAGTGGCAAACCTTCGGCAACCAACTTATCTGCTTGCTGCTCATAAAAGTCAAACATCTCGCCCATCATTGGCACATCAGCGTGCTCAAAGTTATAGGTAGACTGCTCCACTTCATTTTGATGAAAGACATCGCCATAAGTGACGCGACCAAACTCACCATCTGCCCAGACCAAATCGTAAACGCTGTCAACACCCTGCACGTACATGGCTAAGCGCTCAAGTCCATAAGTGATTTCACCAGTCACCGGGAAGCACTCAAGACCGCCTACTTGCTGGAAGTACGTAAATTGCGTCACTTCCATACCGTTGAGCCAAATCTCCCAGCCTAGTCCCCACGCACCCAGCGTTGGCGACTCCCAGTTGTCTTCAACAAAACGCACATCGTGCACCAATGGATCAATACCAATGGCTCTTAGCGAGTCCAAATATAGCTCTTGGATATTGGGTGGATTTGGCTTTAGCACCACTTGAAACTGATAGTAATGCTGCAAACGGTTGGGGTTGTCACCGTAGCGACCATCAGTTGGACGACGTGATGGCTGCACATAAGCAGCATTCCAACGCTCAGGACCTAACGAGCGTAAAAATGTCGCGGTGTGAAAAGTACCCGCGCCGACTTCCATATCATAAGGCTGCAAAATAACGCAGCCCTTATCTGCCCAATAATTCTGTAGGGTTAGAATTAAATCCTGAAACGTCATCGGTTGAGGGTCTGTATTTTCTATCATCGGAGTTGTCGCTTGGGATGTCATAGTTTGGGTTTTCATAGTAAAGCCACTGTGGAATGGATATTTATAAATAAAGTTTTGATAGCACTCGTATAGCCTATTCGGCAACGACTCTATTTGCCTGCTCACCTTACTAAAAATTGACCATTTTATCTATATTTACATCAATTAAATTTATGCTGCAAACCTAAATGAGTCGTTATAAGGCTCATTTATAATCAAACTGCTGCAATATAGGAGACACAAAAGTAGCAGATAAAAAAATACCCAAATGCGCGAGCATCTGGGCAGGAGGAAAGGTATGTCTTTGGTATCCTGATGAGTCAGGCTTTTTGTTTTTTAGTCGAACTGCTGTTCTCTTTTTTTGGTAAAAATCTATCTGAACTAATCTCGATAGTAATGCTATCAAAACGATACTATTAAAATGGTACTACTATTAAGCTATTAAAAAGATACGAGCAAATACGAAATAACTTTATTGGTAAGATGCATTAGTCGCTTTTGGCATAATTATCCATAAAATTATATAAATTAAGATGCCAGGTACTGCTGCACTCAAAGATGAGATAATCACGAATAATACTCTCACCCAAGTCGGTGACCAGCCAACATATTCGGCAATGCCGCCCATTACACCTGCTATCATGCGATTGTTCTGTGAGCGATGTAGTTTTGCTAGTTTAGCCAAATCAAATACCTCTCTATCATTTCTATTGTTATTTAAAATTTCGCTTTTTTTCTTCTGTTGTTATGCTTTTTTCTGATTCTATTAAGGAAGCTGCTTAGCCCTCTTAACTTATGAATAAGTATAGCAACTATTTAATATTTATCTGTTGAACGTATAGACGTACTTTGTGAGTTTATGCTAACCAAGCTTGCCCTAATCTGTCATAAAACCTCATAAACTGCTGATTTTAAATAGTTATTTCAAAATGTTTCATGATTGGCTTTATTGCTGCCATATTACACATGTTGTTACAAATCCAATATTTCGCCATTTTCAGCACATAGATATTGTGTAGATGGAACTTCAGAAATGGTGAGATAGTCAAACGATCACAGTTAAATTAATAACTTGGTCATATTTTTATCAGAAAAAAGTCATATAAAAAAACACCCCTTTACAATAACCTACCTGTAAATCGCCTTAAACCTTTATAACATGCTGGTAAATAACAGATATTCCAGCAGTCTATCGATAAAATTAGTGCGATGAAGCATGAATAAAAATTAAGGAAAGCTATGTACGAGTCAGGATTGATGATTGGACATTTTGAACCACTACACTTAGGTCAAATGCGCAGTATATTGGCTGCGGCAGGACAAGCGAAAACCTTGCATATTATCATTATGGCGCATCCAGCACCTCATCCAGACTTTGACATTACTTTGCAAGATAAAGCACGTTGGCTACAGATGGCGTGTGCTGATTTGCCATTTATCCAGATTCATACCACTCATGAGATTGAGCTGCCGCTACATGATAGCTTCGTCGATGTGACAATCGACATTCCCGCCAGCAATGCCAAACTACAACGTTTGACGACAGCGCTCGACTTACCAGCAGATACAGTCTTGTTTGTCGCAGAAAACCACCCATTGGCGCAGAGTGATGTCTATGAGCGATTATCGATACCAGTCGTCACGACCCCGTTACAGCCTGAGTTTGATTCTTATGCCATCGCTCGTAATCCAGTCGCGCATTGGTCAGCTATTCACCCGCAAGCGCGCGGCGACTATACCAAAACGGTGGCGATTGTTGGCGGCGAAAGTTCGGGTAAGACCACATTGGTGCATAAACTGGCCAATTATTATGGCGCCAGCTTTGCTTTAGAGATGGGACGCTTATATGTCGGTACAGATTTGGGCGGTAGTGAAGTCGGTCTACAATACAATGACTATGGTCCGATTGCCCTTCAGCATGCTCAAGCTATAAGAGATGCGGCGGCTAATGCGACCGCTCCTGTCACCATCGTTGATACCGATTTTGTGACCACTCAAGCATTTTGTAAAGAATATGAAGGTCGCAGCCATCCTTTTGTGGCGGCTTGTATCGATGAGTTTCGCTTAGATCATACCATTATGCTGGATAACAATACGCCGTGGATTGATGATGGCATGCGCTCATTGGGCACGCCTGAGGCGCGTGGACGATTTGAGCGACGTCTTGTCGATATTTTTGCTCGTCATGATATCAAACCGCACATGGTGGATCAGCCAGATTATGATGCGCGCTATCAGCAAGCGCTGCTGCTTATCGATCAGTATGTTTATGGCAAATAGACGACAGGGTAAAAATAGCGATGGCGATAATACAAAAATAATATGATACTAAAAAATAAAATAAGCACCCATTGTAGTTTTAATACTTTAAGGAAAAAGGCTTTATGCGTATTCAGCTATTAGATAATATTACTGGAAAATGGGCGATGCAATGGATTGTCACTTGGTTCATTTGCGGGGTGATAGCATTATCCGCAGGTTTTTGGCTCACGACAGAACACACCACACTTGATATGTTTTATTTGGGCGTGTCTTTCGTTGGTTTGGTCTGCGTGGTTTCGCTATCATTTCGCAAAAATGTCATGGGCAACGGGCTGGGAATGGCAGCGACTGCGGGAGAAGTCGTCGTGCAGGCGACGTCTGGTGCAGTCGGTTTGATGCTCGCGCCACTTTTCAACTTTTTCACCCATGTCTACGGTATTTTTTATTGGTCAAAACATACCGATCCTGATGGCGACATGATACCAAAGGCGGCGAGCAAAGCAGTTTGGTTAATTACCGCCGCCTTTATTATTATTGGTCTCGCACTTTTCCCCACGGTAAATAATTTACTCGCCAGCTATGGCTATGCAGTGGTTGAAGATGATAATAGTAAATTCCTAGGATTTATTTCCTTCTTTTGGATCAACGTCATTGCTTTTATCCTCTCCATTACTGCACAAGCCGCGATGATTTTGCGCTATTCATTTAACTGGTGGTTATGGATTATCGTTAACTTTGTCTGGCTTATTGTCAATCTAATGTCGGGCAATTACATTTTTGCCATTCAAACCATGATATATCAAATAAACGCCTTTATTGGTTTGTATGAATGGCAGCGCAGTGAACAAGGTTAACGGTTATCTTGTATGGTCATAAGTGGTGATATCTTAAAAGAATAAAACCAAAGAGCTCGCAGATATTGGCAAACATGTTGATAACGTTATAGGTTTTGACTGTGGCGTCTATCAGATAATGTGGTGGACTGGCTCAATTAGTGCTACAACTGATAGGAGAGATTTTTCAATTCATCTACTAACATGGAGGTTAGTATGTCTCGTACTCAGCAAAAGCGCCTGTCTAAACGCACACTTGAGCAATGGCTTAGTGAATATTCTGTCAGTCATCAAAACCTAGTCAATAAAAAAATCCATTGGCTATGCGTTCCTACTATATTTGTCAGCCTGTTAGGCATGGGCATGTCGCTATCAGTTTGGTTTACCTTGGTACTTAGCGCGTTGGTATTGTTATTTTATATGCGTCTATCCACGCCGTTATTCTTGGCGATGGGAATGTTTATTCTTATTTGTTTGTCAGTAATGGCATTATTACCATGGGGCTTTAAGGTTTGGGCAGCTGTTTTTGTGGTTGCTTGGATTGGACAGTTCATTGGTCATAAAATTGAAGGCAAAAAACCCTCATTTTTTGAAGACTTACAATTTTTATTAATTGGTCCAGCATGGGTAGCTAATAGCTTGATGGGTCGTAAAAAAAGCCAAGCCTAACTATTTATCCTTGATAGTATATTTAAGCTCAGTACCGTTAGAATTAGTACCTAAAAACTGATATTTTGACTCAAAAAAGCACCGCTCAACAATCCGTTAAGTGGTGCTTTGTATATTACGCTATCAAAGAACAAGTTATAAAAAATAAGCTATCAAAAAAATTTATTGACTGTAATTAACTCCTCTAAATTTCAGAACAATAACACTGTAAATATAGCGTCAAATAACCACAGCAGAACCGTTTACTTCAAAATAGAACCATTCATTTTAGAATAGAACCAACAGCATAAATTCAGCCTATTCACCCGATAGTTAATACGTGACAAGCCTCTAGCCTCTACGCAATGTACTATAGAAATTCTTCATTACGCGCCATCACCGATAGATACAGCACTGCTGTCCCGTCCTAAACGTTGAGTTGGATTTTTCTGATCGACACATTGACTTGATCGAAGAAGGGTATGAGCTGGTCGAGTATTAAGAGCTGCAAGATTCCAGCGACTAAGCAAAACGGATGGCGCTGACTCGTTATTCGCTCTGTACCAGTCCCGATTATCTGAGCAGAATGGGATTACTTGAGACGCTAGCAGATTTGAGAAATCATGAATTTTTACAATATGGTCTGGGCAAAAGAAGCAATCTAGAGCTGACGGACGAAGAAGGCAGAAAGCTTAAGCACAGGATTCATGGCAAAATTAATGCCACTAATGCTGAGTTTTGGTAGATATGGCCGTCAAAGGTCAGGGCATTACCTTTATACAAGGTCGATATCTGAATACAGTGTCGATATTTGCTCACGCAAATAATATCACATGTCTATCACAGTCGAATTATCGCTTATAGCCCTACCGAATCCAGCAATCTTGGTTACTTGTGCGCCTTACTCAGTGATAGCAGAAATGACACCAATCAGTTTTTTGGTTTTATATCTTGCTTCTGCTAGTGCCATCTTATTCTGCGCTACCACAGTCAATACACAAGGTTTACCAATATAGTCAGTTTTGACAAATAGCATATTTCCAGCAGTGGCTTCGACGATAGTGATGTCGCACTTGCCCTGCTTCATTTGACTCGCGGATGAATCACTCAGTGCTGATAGTGTGCTACTCATCGCTGCAAACTTGTCCGTTTGATTGCTCAATTCACTGATCGAAAAACAACTAATGGGAAAGCCATCTGTGGTGCATAAGCTAACCAATATGACTTCTCTATTGGCGTCACACAATGCTTTCATGTGGCTTAATAACGCTATTTTTGCTGGTGATTTTTCGTCTAATTTTTCTTTTAACATAGTCATATCTGGCATTAGTCTTGATTATTAAGGGTATTAAATAATGACAACAGAGACACGGCGGACTCTCTGTTTCTAGGATCTGTATGGAGCACAGGTGCCACCACGTTATGCTGCATCAACATCACTCTTATTTCTTGTCCCAGTGCTGAAAGGCTATCTTTGTCAGCATCCTCGCAATGAGTGATACCAATGATACACGTGGTCTGATTTTTTTCTGGCGCAAAAAAGTGTAACAGCTTATCTAAATTGGCATAATCGGGTGTCTCGCCATATCTAATCAAAATGAGCAATCCCCATAGCGACTGATTGACGAACTCCCATAAAAAAGAAAAACGCTCTTGACCTGGCACACCGTAAATACCTAGTGCCATATCGTCAGACAGAGTGATACGCCCATAATCGATGCCGACTGTCGTGTACTCTTTACCGATATCAATACTAGATTTTGCTTCTGTTTCGATGGGGCTTATCTCGCTTAGGGTTTTGACCAACCGAGTTTTTCCAGCACCTACTTCACCAATGATTGCTAGCTTCTGATAATTCAATTTTTTACCTCATTCCTAAGAATTTTTTGATCGCACCATAAAATTTATTAGGTTTTTTCTCATTTACGGTTTGCTTATGTATCGGTGCTGCCTCTGTGACACTCAATAAACCTAAACGATCAAACTCTCTGATAATCTGTGTGACTTGATGATGGCTGCCAAAATCACCACTATCCGCTAGTGCATTAAACGAATAAGGCTTTTTAGTCAATTTGATACACAGGTTCATCATCATCTGCGGCTGGCTTTCATTGTTGAGATCAGGCCATGCCAGTAATCTTAAATCCTTACCTTCATAATACTTTTCAGGCACCGTATCAGATTTTTTTATATCAATAAACGGTTGAATACGTCTTTGTTGAGACTCATTAAAGCTGTTTAACACAGCGCTATTATTCTCAATGAACGCATTAAAAAAGTTGTCTTGATCCACAAAATCAAACACGCTCACAGCCCAATTATTAAAGCTGCGTTTGATCACGCGCACATCCAAAAACACCCAAAGATCTTCATGTCTAGGATCAGAAGCTATCTTACTCATTAACTTGTCTACTTCCAGATGAGGGCCTTCTAGCACTTGCAGATACTGACCGTCACGGTAAGAGATGATACCCGTAATTTGCGATTTTGGATTGTGCTTACGAGAAACGCTAACGATGTCTGATAACCCAGTAGGCATTCGAATAGTACGATCACTGATAGGCACTCTACTGACGTATGAGCTATGCTGAAGAAACCGTAGAGGTAAACTTGGTAAACTAAGCGTATTAATC